>DATHNT010000013.1:0-96398 GCA_035485715.1 Solirubrobacteraceae bacterium
GCGCGAAACGCTGAGGGTGAAACGCCGTAGCGGCGCTGAAACGCGCGGGCGAAGTGCGACGGGTGGCAGTAGCCGACCCGGCGTGCCACATCGCCTACCGGGATCGCGGGCTTTGAGAGCAGTTCGGCGGCAGCGTCCATCCGTCGGGCCGTGAGATCTTCATGGAATGTGCTGTCGCTGAACTGAGCGTATGCCCGCTGGAGTTGCCTGGGCGAACTGGCAAGCGCCCTCGCGACCGCCGTGACCGTGAGGGGTCTGCGGTAGTGGCGCTGTATCGCTACGCGCGCCATGAGATAAAGGCGGTGGCGATCCTTGAGGGTGTGCGGACGCTGGCAAGTCGCCCGTGGCCGGTGGGCTTTCGCTGCGGGTGGTACTGCGTCCAGTCGGAAGTGCAAGCGAAGGAGCTGATGGACGCGCCCGCGACTGAGATTGAACCGCTCGGCAATCTCATCGAGGGAGAGCCCGACGACCGCGCGCAGGCGGAACATCTCAAGCTCGCGCTCGCCTTGGATGTGCCCTCCGGGGCGTGAGAACGTCAGGCCGCGAAGGTGTAGCTCGCGGACGATTTCGTATAGCTCCGCGCCCTTGCTGAACTCGGGGCGCTGGATCAGCCGTCCCGTCCCGTGCTCAAGCAGTCGGTCAACCTCGTGAATGTCGGCCACCTCCAAGCAGAGACGAGCGGATGGGCTCAGGTCAAGCTCGGTTATGTGCATGATCCGTGGCCCCCTTTCAGAGCGTCAGTATGCGGTCGAGGTATTTGGCGACTTCGGAGGCGATCGACCGCCCGGCGCGGCGTTCGATCAACCCGGCGGCCTCCAAACGGTCCAGCGCGTCGATGATGGAGCCCTTCTGCTTCTTCTTCGCGCCGAAGGCGTGCCAAAGCTGCTCGACGGTGAGCGGTCCTTGGCCGTCGTTGCCCCGCACGATCAGGCTTTCGAGGACCGCGCTATCCCAGACGTGCTCGTGCCGAGAAGCGGGGTCTGTGCGCTGCGTGATTTCGTGGTAGTAGACGGCGGCGTGCGATGCGGTTGCCAGGTCGTTCCAGCGGTGGATCAGGCCCCCTATGCGCAGGCGTTTGAGGCTCGCCGGGACGTGGCCGGGGGTGCTGACGATGCGCGCCAGCTCGGTTTCCGAGATGGGTCGCTGCCGCTCGTTGTCGAGCATGATCTGAAGCACCGCCTGGTCGAGATAGGCGTGCGCCTCAGATTCGAGTGAGCTACTTTGGTCGTGCATGGGAGCGTTATCTCCTGTGTCACGGTCTCGGGCGGGGCTGCAATCCCCGCGCCGGGGCCATTATTTGCCTGTACGAACGGCAGCTATACGGGCAGCGCGGCACCCTGTGGGCGCGGGACACGACCCTGACACGCAGCGGGTACGGTCAAGCAACGCGCGTCGCCGGCAGGACACGGAACGAAGCGGCGGCGAGGCGATAGCCGACGCCACGCGTCGCGCACACCAGCCCGTCTGCGCCGGCCTCAGCGAGCTTGCGCCGCAGCCGCGAGGCGTGCGAGTCGAGCGTCCGCGTACTACCGGGCAAGCGAAACCCCCACACTTCTCGCAGCAGCTCGTCCTTGGTGTAGACACGGCCGGGGTCGCGGGCGAGGTACACAAGCAGCGCGTACTCCAAACGGCGCAACTCCACGGGAGTCGGGCCGATCGTGACCTCGTGCGCGGCGGTGTCGATCCGAAGCTCCCCGTACTCGATCACGCAAGGCCCGTCCGCGAGGTCGCGCCGAACGAGCGCCTGCACGCGGGCGCGAAGCTCGGGATACGCGAAAGGAGCGCGCAACACGTCGTCGGCTCCCGCCTCGAATCCCCGCAGCACGTCGCCGAGGTCGCCGTTCGGGGTCATCCAGAGCGTTCGTAGACCCCGCTTGGCCTCGGGCATGAACGCGCCCGCGCGGAGCTTGCGCAGCACGTCAAGGCCCGCGCCTCGGCGCGTCGCTCGCCCGAAGATCACAAGCTCAACCTCCCACTCGCTGCATACGGCGCGCAGTTTCGCCGTGTCGCTGGCGCGACGGACCTCATAGCCGTCCAGCGCCAACTCGTCGGCAAGCGCGAGGTTCACGTGCTCCTCGCCGTAGAGAAGCAGCACAATCGGGTCATCATTCAGGAGCGAACGCCGCGCCGTGGCATCAGGCGCGTGCGAGGGCGGGACGTGATTCTCGGTGGGCGTGGCGGTCATCTGGCCTCCTTTTCGGCGCACCGACAGAAGCCGCCAGCGAGCAGACGACCACACCGCAGACAGCTACGGTAGGCCCTGGGCATCGAAGGTGGTTGCTTCGGTGCTCGGGCCGGGCGGGTGGACAAGACCCGTCCGGCCGCATGAATGGTCAATTGACGCGGATGAGATAGCGACGCCCCCGGACAGACCATTCCCACCACGCAGGAGAAGCCCCCGCCCAACATCGGGTACGCCCGCCCGCAGGCGAACACCAGTTCGTGTCCGCTCGTACACGTAGTCTGGTGCTACATGCTGTTCTCAGCCGATCGTCTACTCGTTACGCCCCGCCGGAGCGCCACCGATGGCAGAGACGCCTGAGCTTGTGGGCGAGAGCTTTGGCAAGCCCGAGTCGGTGGAGCAGTGCCTCTCAATCATGGCCGAGGTCGCCGAGGAGCAGCGTGAAAGGAACCGCCACCTGGACACGAAGGCTGGCAGCATCGCCGGATTCGCAGGGACGGCGTTGACGCTCAACCTGACCCTCGGGCGACCCCTCCTTGAACAGCACTACAGCACCTATCCGTGGGCGCACGGCCTGATCCGAGACGCCTTTATCGGGTCAGCTCTGATGTTCGCCGCCGCAGGCGTCACTGCCATTGGAGGGGTTCTACGTCCAGCTAGGACCAAGGATCTGGATGAGGAGGCGATCGACGCCTATGCGGATCGACCGAAGGTGATCACGCCACCGCCCGAGCTACGGGAAACCTGGCTACAGACTGTCGTGGCGACGGCGCTCGCGGATCGCAAAGCTGGGAACACAAAGGCCACATGGTCGAACATCGGGGTGGTACTGCTCGTGCTCGGGATCGTTGGGCTGCTCGTGCAGGCGGCTACACTGGCGGTAGCGTCATGACAGCCGACGGCAAACAACCACCGAGGCCGCCACGACCGAAGCCGGACAAACTTACGGTTCTCAAAGAGAGCGAAAGGCCAAAGTGAGCGAGGATCACAAACCGTCGTTGCCGGCATCGCCAAAAGCCGGATCTGCTCCGAAGCCAGCGCCGCCGCGACCAAAGCCGGACAAGCTCACGGTGCTTGCATGAGCGAGAAGAAACCGACGCCGAAAGCACCGCCGAAGTCCTCACCTAAAGGCGAATCTGTGTCCAAGCCGCCGCCGCCGCGGCCAGCTTCCGACAAACTTCGCTCCCTACTCGGTGGGGGCGGACCACAAGAAAAGAAGCGATGAGCGACGATCCGAAGCCCAACCCGGCACCATCAGCCCCGCCGCGCCCACGGCCCGACACAATGACGAAAGTCGGGAAGTCCGAGAAAGGGCCGCGCGAGACGCGCTAGCTGGACCGCGAGGACTGGCCGTATGCCATTCAGGGCGGGCGACCATCTATGCGACCACCGACGCCGCTTTGGGGTGCCCTATACGCACCACGCGATCAAGGTCCACGATGAGCAGGTCATAGAGTTCGGCGGCTCGACCGTGAACAAGGCGGCTATGGGGATCGCGTGTGCACCGTACGAGCGGTTCACTACAGGCCGCAGGGTTGACGTGGTGCGTCATGATGCCCACGACGCCGAGCTGTCGATCCGGCGCGCTGAATGGCTCCTGTCCTGCCCGCCTACCCGCCGCTACAACGGCATCGGCTTCAACTGCGAGCACGTCGCTCGATGGTGCGCGACCGGCTGGGAAACCGAGAGCCTCCAGATACGACACCGCATCTTCGGCGGCAAATACCTGCTCGTCGGCCTTCCACTCATGTTCTGGCTCGCATGGGCGCAGCGAACGAATCGGCGGCTGCCCAACTGGGCATGGCTGATCGTCGGCGCCAACGTCGTAGCGACCTTCGTCACGCAGTACCACTACCACGGCGAGATTCGCCGCTTCAACGAACACATCCGCGCAAATTGCCCACGCGAACTCCGCGCGAACGCCACCTCGGGTCGACGCCAGGCGGAGCGAACGCGCCTAGCACTCCCTCTGGCGTCGGTCGCCGTGGATATATAGCAACCCAGACCAAGCGGCCTGCCCCAATGAAGCCAGACTTGAGCTACTTTAGGAGCGTGCGCGACACGTCGCTAGCACAGCCCAAGGAGGTCTACCGCCCCTTTACCGTGGAGGAGTCAGCGCTGCTCAACGGATTTGTGGCGAGCGTGCGCCGGCTCGGCCGGATGCGGTTCTTCGACCAGGTGCCTACTACCGCATCCCAGCACTGGGATGGCGCTGGCATTCGCGGCGAGATGAAGGAGCCAGACGACGAAGCCGTGCAGGCAGCTATCGGCGCGTTCCGCCCGATCTACAAAGCAAGCGAACCGCAAAGCGCAGCAGCGATCCTGAATATCCTTAAGCGTTCTGTGCGTGCTCGAGCTGGTGACCGCCGCGATGATGCACTCGAAGAGATCGCGAGTTTGCGCAAATGGCAACAGGACGAGTTGAAGGCCGGGATCGGCCTTGGTATCACCTTTGAGTACCCCACGCACCAACATCGGGTGGACCCCGCAGCGATCCTAGACGCCTACTTCCACGGTCAGTATCTACACTACGCCAACGACAAGAGCCAACTCGCGAGCAGGCTAGACGGGCTCGATCCTTGGCCCCGTTACACGCTCTACACCGTGATGGGCAAGCTCACCCGTGTTTATTGGGTGATTGCAAACGTCGTCGAACTGATCCTCAAAGAGCCCGATCTGCTCGACGCACCAGCGCCGACTGGTAGCACGGCGACCCGTGCTAGGTGACGCCCCGACGTGCCTCAAGGTCCTCGTCGCGGAGCACCTCAAGAATCGTCTGCGAAGTCTGTATTACCGCAACACCAGCGGCAACCGGCACTCGCAGCTTGTCCTCTTGGTCAGGCAGCGTGACGCTTGCTCGCAGATCGAAGTGGCCGCCGACAATCCCCAGGAGGTGAGCAGACACCTGCGGGGTCTTTAGGCCCATCCTGGGCGTGACGTTGATACCGCTCGTGAATCTTACGAAGCACGGTGATCCGCTGAAGCCGCCAAAAGAGCGGCAATCAATGAGGTGGCCATGGACGCTCAGCACTGTGTCGTCCGGGAGACGCATAGGGATTCCGCTTTGATGAAGTGCGCCTATCATGCCGCCTCGCAGCATCGGAACGTTGCGCTCGCCCATCGATGGGACTTGGCCAAGGAGACCTGGAAAGAACACCTCGTCTCCCGGACCAGGAGCAAACTGCGTTTCAGCTGTCCCCACAAAGCTGCTGGTCGGGATCACGGTCAGGGCGATCTCACTCGGATCAAGCGAGATCAGGGCAGCAGCGACATCCTCGACTGGGTGGAACACCCAGTCTGTCGGTGGAATGGCTAGGCTGGTCACGCTCCCGTCGCGGCGACTCAGTCTCACGAACGAGCAAGCAAGCGGACGCACGACATGTCCCGCCGTGACGACGTGCAGATAGCACTCGTCGGGATCTGGAGCATCCATCTGGGCGACGAACCCTGTGCCGCGAAGTGGCGCATCATCAGGCGGGACAACCTCCGATGCGCCGCTGATAAAGACCGCTGTGGTGATGTACGAACTTGAGACTCCCATAGGCGACAGCATAGGTGGAGGTAGTGCCACTACTCCCGATCGTCAAGCGATATCTGCCCGCCCGGCAGGCACGCAGAGCGGTTCGCATTGACTTCGGTTGGCTCCACTGAACTGTTCGGCGCGCAAACCACGGGTGCGCCAACGCGGTAAGTGGGCAGGATCTCGTTGCGGCTGTTGACGCGCAGCTCCGCGATGAGGATCGCGAGGAGTGCCTTTGCCTGCTCCGGCTCGCTGTGTTCGATGACGTGATCGAGATGGTCAGCGACGGTGCGGAGTGCCGCCGCATCAGGCGTGGTCGGCGTGTCTGCGGCTAGTTCGTGGGCGAGTGCTTGGTCTTGGCCAGGGAGAACGTCGAGTCGTGCCTTTGAGGGTGGTCAGCCGCTCGTTGAAGTGCGCGGGGTTCAGGTCGCCGGCCTCAAACGCGGCTTGGTAGCGGTCGATCGCGCGTTCGGAACGGGTGATCTCCTTGGCGAGCGAGGCGCGTTGTTCGGTGAGCGCGGCGCGGTCGGTGTCATCACTCGCGGCCGCCTGCTTGATGGCGTCGCGGATGAGCCCGCCGTCGCGGTAGATGCTGGTCAGCTGGGAGAGGATCGCGGCCTCTAGCTTCTCGCGGGGGATGCGCTCCCCGTCACAGCTTTTGCGTCCGAGCTTCTGTCTGCCGGAGCAGGCGTAGTAGTGGTAAGTACCGCCGTTGCCTTTCGCGGACATCCCGACGTATGCGCGGCGGCAGCGCCCGCAACGCACGAGCCCCGTGAGTAGGAACTCAGCGCGGCTTGCGGCGCGCATCGCCAAATCCTCCCCGCGCTGTTTCAGTAGTGCTTGCGCGCGGTCGAAGGTGTCCTGGTCGATCAGCGGCTCATGCAGACCAGGGAACGTCTGATCGCGCCAGTGAACCCTTCCGACATACGCCTCGTTACTGAGTACCCAGAGCACGATGTTGGGCTGCCAGCCACGCGACGGCGCGGGCGCATGTTCGTCCACGAGGCGCCGGGCGATCGCGGCGGCACCCAGTCGCCCCGCGGCGTAGTGGGTGAAGATGCGTCGGATAACGGGTGCGGTGCGTTCGTCGGGGATGAGCTGCTTTTGCTCGTTGCGTGGGTAGCCGAATGGGATGCGTCCGTTGGGCCAGCGTCCTTCTCTGGCGCGTCGCTCGATGCCTGATGTGACGCGGTCAACGATCGTGGCGTGCTCGAACTCGGCGAACACGCCGAGCATCTGCAGCATCATCCTGCCGGCTGCTGAGCCGGTGTCGAATGGCTCGGTCGCTGAGCGCAGTACGACGTTGAGGGTGTCTAGCTCCTCGGCGATGCTTGCGAGCTGGCGCACCTTGCGCGATAGGCGGTCGATGCGGTAGACGAGGAGCTGGTCGATGCGTTCTTGGCGTGCGAGGTCGAGTGCGGCTTGGAGTCCTGGCCGGTCGAGCTTGGTGCCTGTGGCGCGGTCTTCGTGGTGGGCGATGATCCGCCAGTCCTCTTGCACCTTGCAGAACGCCTCCAGCCGTTCCTGTTGGGAGGCGAGCGAGGTTGGCTGGTTCTCCTCGTCGGTCGAGATGCGGGTGTAGAGGCAGACGCGTGTCATCGCCAGGGCTCCTCCTGCTCGTGGGCTTGCTGGGGGTCGAAGAGATCAGACCCCGCGTCGGATCTCAAGGCCTTCTCGTCCCACGGCCGACCGACGGTTACGCGCTGTCTCTCGTGTTCGGCTTCGGTGCGTTCCTGGGCGCGGCGCTGCTCCCATTCGCGGGCAAGCTCGTCATCCTCTACCGCCAAGACAGCCGCCGTGTCCGGGGCCCGGCCGGGTGCCCGGAGCGGTGAGAGTGCCGCCCAGCGCTCCGGGCATCGGCGCCTGCCAACGCCGCCCGAGAGCGCGCTCTTGCGGCGGGACTTCGACGCCGGTCATCGTCACGTAGTCCGTCATGCCGTAGGGCCGGCCGTCAAGGTCGAGACAGCGCCAGATCTCCGCGAGTGGCCCAAGCGTTTCGAGCTGGGCTGTGGTCGTGACCCAGAAGCGCGCTGTGAGCAGTTGCCGAGCGTCCTGCCGGCCCTCTTGGTAGAAGCGCTGGGCTCGGCGCTCGCCAGGCACGACGAAGCACACGTTCAGCGGGCGCTCCAAGCGCTCAAGCGTCACCCCATAGCTACGGATCTTCCTGACGAGCGTCGCCATCGGCTCGGTCGCGCGATCCCACTCGACCGCAACCCCGACGACACCGAACGGTGTGCTCAGGGTGAGGCTGGCGTCCGGTCGCGCGCTTTCATACGGCGGCATCGACCAGTACGGCCGAATCGCGCCCCAGCCCGGCTCCCACGCAGCGACCCACACGTCCTGCGTGTCGAGCGTCGAGCCGATCACGCTGCATACGAACCTGTTGCACTCCAGCCGGTGAGCGAGCTGCGCGTGCTCGTGGAAGTCCTGCTGACGATCCCAGCCAAGACCACGCCGGTCACGTCCGAGGCGAGCAGCGACGAGGTGCGCTCCGACCTCATCGAGTAGCCAGTGCGCTTGTGGCTTACCAAGCGAGAACGGACCTGCGGGGTAGAACCGGTCGATCACGCGATGGCGATACAGCCACAGCAGACGAGCCTGGCAGCGACGCAGCGAACCGAAGAACAACAGCCGGAGCTGATCGGTCGTCAGGATCTTCTGCCGATACAGAAGCCAGGCGATCTCTCGGTCACGCTCGGTCGTGTGCTTCGCTACCTCCCAAGCGAACGCGCTCCCTACACGCGCCGATCGCGTAAACATCCCGTTGGGCATCTACTTACCTCCCTTTGTCGCGCGCTGGGAGCCGTGGCGTTTTGCAGTCCCATGCGGGGAATCCGGCGTATCAGCTATAGGTGTGGCGCCGGGCATAGGCGCACGCAATTCGCGCTTGAAAGCGCCGGGCAAAACGCCACGGCGCTCCTTCGCGGCATCAGCGAGCAATTCGGCGAGCAGCCGGATCGCTTCGAGTTCCAGCTTACGTGAGAGCCGCTGCACGCGAGGGCGAGCGGCACGAATGTAATCGTCCATATTTTCTGGTGCCGGTGAGTGACCCATACGACGGCAACACGCCGCCAAACCGGAGCCCAACGGGACACCAGGCCACTCGGCCCGCGCCCGATCAAGGGCTCCAATAAACGAAGGCCGATTTCGAGCCGTTTCAGTACAGCCCGACACCAATTTTTATGTTGTGTCAGCCCCGTGTCAGCAGACACCACAGCTACAACAGGGCGCTACGCCTCGCGCTGAGCACCGCAACGGCTCGCCGTGGGGTCAGGCGTCGGCCCACTTCCACAGGTTGCGACGCCCGCCACGCCGATAACGCACGCCACCCAGCTCGTCGAGGTCGCGCTTCTCATCACCCGGCTCCTTACGGTCGTCAATGTCCGGGCTGGCGTCGTCGGGCTCGACCCACTCCGACAGGCAGTACATCGCTGACCCGAGCTGCCAGCACGCCGACTGCAAACGCTCAGCAAGCGCGAACCACGCATCCGAACGAGCGCCACCGGCATCGAGCGCCCCGGCCGTCTCAGTGAGCACGCCGCGCAACTGCCCCCGGAGCCCGTCGATCCGCTCGGCAGCCAGCGCCTGAGCGTGCCGCCACACACGATGCTGCGGAGACTCCGGCAACCCCTTCGAGGCACCGGATCGGTTTGCGCGCTCGACGCGCCTGCGACCGCTGCTCGTCAATCCCCAGATCACGACCCCGTGCCGACGCGAGCGCACGAGCAGGCCGGCAGCGATGAACGCTTCGATCTGTGGGCGCAGCCGCCGCGTCGTCCACGAGCCATGAACGAACCCCAGATGTTCCGCGATGTCGCTCATCATCACGCCCTCGTCCTCCCGCTCACGATGGCGTTCGGCGCGCTCCACGGCCGCGAGCACCAAGTCATCGGTCACCGGCTCAAACCGGCGCAACTCGCCATCACGATCACCTCGGACTCGCGGTGATCCAGTGCTCGTTGCTCGCTTCACGCTACCTCGCTGCTGTCGCTCGTCTTTGCTGCTGGGCATCTCGCTGGCTCCTTTCGGGTACCCCGAGGAGCGCGCACGCGAGCACGAGCCGCTAGCCGCAGACAGCTACGGTTTCCGTGGCATCGAAGGCACGCCCTTCGGTGCTAAAGGTCGGGCGGGTGGCTCAAACACCCGTCCGGCCGCTTTCAGTTGTCGATTGGCGCGGACAGCAGAGCAGAACCAGCGCCAGATCTCAAGGGGCCGTCGGAGGGCCACCGCAGCACGCTCAGTCCCGACGCCAAGGCGCGCGCCATTGGCCTCGGCTGTACACAGCTAGGGCACAAAAGTTCGCTTGACGCGTGCGACCTCGTGTATGCGCCGCTTGTGCTCGGTAGCGTAGAAGCGGGCCTCGTAGGTGCCTACTTCGAGAGGCTCAGCAATGTGCGCGATCGCGCCGTAGGGCTGGTGACGTGGGTGGAGTTCGTCTGTCACCTCGAAGGCTCCAGATGGTCTCCTGATGATGCACTCGGCCGCGCCGAGCCGATCAACCCCCACCGGCACCTCCGGCCTACACAGGACTTCGGCTGCCCCCTGGCCGGGCATGACGGCCTCCCAGATGTCATCGCCGCCAAAAGCGAAGTACCGCAACAGCCCCCATGCGCCTGAGCAGATCGTCAAAGCGACGATCCCGCCGAGGCCGCCGAGCAGCGCCGGGAGCAACACATCCCAAACGGACGGCACAGCCGCTGCGACCCTGCCGTCGATGGTGACGGTCGACAGCTCAGACACAGCGACCGCCGTGCCGATTACGGCCCCTGTGGTCGGTCCGAGTAGCAGCATTGGCAGCCGGGAGAGAGAGTCCTCCACGTAGAACAGGAGCCACCAGAGAAACCGCCATCGCGGGAACTGCGGTTCCGAACCCCACCTGGGGTAGAGGAGCGTCGCACCCACAGCAGGTTTCGCCATCGCGGGCAGGCTACATGGGTGGCCGTACCGACCGGAAGTCATTGAACTCGAGCTGTACCCGATGCACGCGAGCCTCGTCTCACCACTCGCTAATCGGAGGTTAGGCCGGTCGCGCTTCCTCACTCTCACCGGAAATCTTTAAGCAGGACGGGCGTAGACGGCTCAAGGCGAGCTTCAACCGTCTCGTTCGCCGCCGCACCCGGCAGGTAGAAAACCTGTTGACCATCCTCGTCTGGGCCGTTGCTGACAGAGAGTCGGTTTCGTTGAATCAGGAGCAACAGTCGATAGACGCTCCTAGATATCTCGACCACGTCATCCAGATTGACCTCTGGCCCCGACATCTGGTAGCGGAGCAATGCACGATCAGCGATCAGCTCATTGATGTGCGGTTGCGTCTCTGGAGTCAGCAGCATCATCAGGGCCTGCTGCCCTGGGGGACGGGCGAGCATCTGTGCCAGGTTCTCATTCGTGAATGCGATCAAGGGCGCTGACACGTCTTGCTTGCGCTTGTCGATCGTCTCCGGTGGCAATGTTCCTGAGAAGGGCCGCAGGGGGAGCTTGAATCCATGCTTGTATTGAAGATGGAAGAACTCGTAGGTGAGGTACCAGTCGGTGACCTTTCGCACGAGGTCGAGGAGGCGTTTCACCGCCTCCTCGACGGCGGCAACTGCCTTCTCTGGATCTTCGGCCTTGCTCAGCCCATCTTCAATCACCGCCGTGGGCGGGAGCAAAAATCGCTTGCGAAGCCCGTCGTCGCCTTCGGTCATCAGCCGCTTGCTGAGCCCTGTGACTTTGCCTGCGGCGTAACTCGTCATTCGTTTCACAAAATCCATCGGGTCCCTGGCGAAGGTCAGGAGCGCGAACAAGTCCTCGCAATGTTGAGCAGCTTCATTTACCGCGGCCGCCGTGATTCCAAGCGCGAGGGGACCGTATACGTAGTCGTCGGCCTTCCAGGAGTCGTTGTCCATCTCGGTAGCTGCCATCTCGCCGAGCCGACGTAGGTTTGCTCGTAGATCACGGAGGCCCACGATCAACACCCAGCGCCAAGCTGGAGCCCAAGCTGCAAAGAAGTTCCTGACCTGGGCCTCGTTGATGCGCTGCTTCGTCGCCGCGTTCATCACGGCTCGTCACGCTACAGCTCCTAGACGGATGCAGCACGAACGTCCACGAGTTTCAGCCGCGCACTAGGGCCAATGAAACCAGAGTGAGCCTGCGCCGCCGGTGCTGCTCCCGGCCGCCGGCATCGGACGTTTCCCCGCTTTCGCTTCGAGGTCGCGGTGGGCTCGCAGGTAGGCCTCGCCGGCCTCATCGGTGAGTTGAAGCAACGCCAGGATGATGAGTCCGGTCGCCTCGCCCTTCTTGGACGCAAGGGTGGAGGCCGTCACACGCGTGAGCGAGATGAGTGCGGATTGGCCGGGGTCGGCAAGCCCTGCCGGACTTGGGCCGGTGAGGAGTGAGCCGCGGCCGTCAGTTGGGAGCAGGTCCGGGGTCCAGGTGATGCCCTTGGGGTTCGCATGGATGCCGTGGCTCGCCATCCGGTAGTACGGGCGCATGTGCTGAGTCCCCACGCTCTGCTCGATCGCAGCCAAGGTCACGTTTTTCTTGGAGTAGCGCGGATCCTTGGCCGCAAGGGCAGCCTGCGCCCAACCATAGGGATCGCCAAACCGCGATCCGTAGCGCCCGATCAGCGCGTCGAAACGATGCTTCGCAGCTTCGACTTCCACCTCCGAGTAGGGCGTTTCCCCCAGGCGCTCGGCGTGCTGCTGGAACTCCTGCATCCCTCTCCAGGTCTCGATCGCCTCATGGGCGAAGTAACGCTCGGCGCAGTCGTCGCCGTTTTCCGCGATGAAGTCCGCAACGATCGCAACCTCATCCAGAGCTCGCCAGCGCGCGAGGCCCGCCTGTCCATAGCCCGCCTTTAGCAGCACCAGCACCTCCTCGGCTATTCGGCAGGCCCGAGCCAGCAGCCGCGATAGCGCCTCAAATACAAAGTCATGCTGGCCATCCGGAGGCACGTGCTTCTCGTAGAAGAACTCCCCGGCCTCAAAAGCGACCTTCATCACCATCTCCGCGAGATCAAAGGCCGGCCCCCAGTGCTCAGCCAGCCGCTTCTCGAACTCCGCCTGCCAGTCACGGCGGTGCTCAAGCATCCCCGGCGCGTCCTGCTTGAGGCGCTCCACCAGTCCCTTCGCCGCGTCCTCTATAGCCTGCGAAACGATCGTAGGGACGAGAGTGTCAACGTTGGCCTCCAGCTTGTCCAACTGCTCAGGTGTCAAACCCTCGAGAGCACGCTCCAAGCCATTCTCCATTGCCTCCCGAAAGTTCTCGTCGTAGTCGTACTCCATACGCGGACGGTAGCTTCCGCCCCGGCCGTCGTCGGGTTGATGGTCCATCCCAGCAGATCCCTTGAGCGCCAGCACTCGTCGAGATCAGCGGCTCCACACGCGGCTTCGGGCGGGTCGCCGTCGCCGGGTTGTGCCGTGCCGGCACACCCGCTCAAGACGTGCACAGCGCACTCAAGCGCCAAGTTCGTCCAAGCGGAACACCCATCTATGTGCCCGCGTCGCCCCACCGTCGTAGGCTGGGGCGATGCTCATGGTCATCTTCGGCGCGGGCGCGTCGTACGACAGCGACGCGAGACGACCCGTCAGCGGCGCTCGGAACGCGTCACGGCCGCCCCTGACCGAGCATCTGATTGACGAGCGACACCGCAGGATTGCTGACGAATACCCCGCCAGCATCTCCGTGATCGACTACGTGCAGCAGAACATCTCCGAGGACTCGCCGAGCAGCCTGGAGATGATCCTTGCGCAGTACGCGGCGAGGGCGGAAAACAGCTCTGCGTGCCGCCAGGCCCTCGTCGCGTTCCGGTTCTACTTGTGCCGCCTCATCACGAACGCCACCGACGAGTGGCTGCGCGAAACCCACGGCTTGACGACCTATCTCAGCCTGCTGAACCAACTCCTGGAGTGGCAGGAAACGTCCGGCGAGCGCGTCCAACTCGTTACGTTCAACTACGACATGCTCCTCGAGGACGCCGCGGCGCGCGTGATCCCCGACTGGCGAATCAACGCATTCGGTGACTACGTCAGCCGCACCGACTGGGGCTTGCTGAAGCTGCACGGCTCCGTCGGCTGGTCGCGTGTGGCCAGCCCTGCCGACGACGCCCGCGGCGAACCCAACTCCGCCCGGGCGCTCGCCGCGGCCGACCTGGCGCACGCCGGGAATCTACCCCTCCGAGCGGTGAACGCCACGCGCGTTACGTCAACGGACAACGGCGACGTGCTGTTCCCCGCCATCGCCGTTCCCCTGGCGAACAAGACGACGTTCGAGTGCGAAGAGATCCAGGTGGAGGCGTTCAAGAGTACGGTGCCCGAGATTCGCCGCCTCCTCGTCTGCGGCTGGAGGGCCGCTGAGGCCCACGCGATCCAGATACTGCAAGACATCTACCCGGGCTTCTACCTCGGTATCGTCACCGGCAGCCGCCCCGACCTCGCCGACGTGCAGGGGAACCTCGGGGACGTGTTCCGCAAGGGCAAGCTCGTCCTGACCCAAACAGACGGCATGTCAGCGTTCGCGAAAAACATGAATCAGCAACTCGCGCCGTTGCTTGTTCCGTGGTAAAAGCAGGGTGTCGTCCCGCTGCCGCGGGCCGCAAGCGCCGGCCGGCCGGCGTGCATCGGTCAATGAGTTTGTTCGTCCGCCCCGGGGGGCGCCAGTACTCGTCCGGCGCTTCGCGGCGCAAGTCCCACCGATCGCGCCATCTTCGCGGTTCCCTCCAGTTAGCCCATTCCCACGGCCGGCGCCGCCATCAGCGCATGATTTGCGCGCCGAGCAGTTTCGCCCATTTTTCTGGTCGGCAAACTAACCATTGCGCACATGAACGCCGCCAGCAGCGCACAGGGAGTCCTCAGCCTGCAAAGGCTCGGGGTCCGCTGATACCTTTTCGGACCGTGACCTCGAATGCTTCCAAGAAGCCGTGGGATCAGCGGCTCACCGAACGATGGGCGAGCCAGGCGAAAGAAGCCGCAAACGACCAGACGTGGCGCACAGCGTCTTGGCGCGATCAGGTGAAGTCACCATGGTATTGGGCGGCATTGCCAGCGATGGGCCTTTTCTTCGTTCTCGGCGGCTTTCGAGGGCTGGGAGCCGTCTTCTACGTGCTCGCCATCGCGCTAGTCCAGATGTCTAGACGAGCAGCACACCGAAAGGCAAGCAGCTAGGGGCGCCACTGGCTCAAGATCGCCTGGGGCTCTTCGGCGTATGCAGCGCACAGAGTCCTACGGCTGCAATGCAAGACTCCCGCCCTGGCTACGCGAGATCCAGCGCCGCCGCCGCCATCAGCACACGGTCTGCGCGCCGAGCAGTTTCGCCCATTTTCTTGGCGCCGCGCAAACCTGCTGGCTGCGGCGATGCCGGACGTGACAACCCAAGTGGCTAAGAAGGGTCCACGATCTCGCAGTTTGTCAGCTGGATAGACACGTGGTCGATCCGCTCGATCTCTCCTGTCACGACTACCCGATCCCCGGAAGACAGCGTAGCGAGCCGAGGTACCCACGTCTCATCGCGAAACATGCAGAAGACGGGGCGGCTAGTTAGCCCACGCCCGCGATAGATCGTCAGTTGCGAGAAACCTCCGTTCCACTCCCCGACACCCCGCACGGGACCCGAGATCTCCATCCACTGCCTGATGAAGGGCTCAACGACCTTTGTGGCTTGCATGTCGGTGAGGCCGCTGATCAACTCCCACAGCTCCTGAGGCGTTCGGTGGATTAGGTGCCGCTCGACTGGTGGCGTCGCAGGCTCAGGCTCCCTTTCGAGTGTGCCACCGATGGGGTTGTCCGGGCTTGGGATGCGGGATAGCACCGGCGCTGGCGAGTCCCTGAATAGCCCCATTATTGCTCCCCAGCCGCCGAACGCCCATAGCGCCCCAAGGAGGCAGATCACAGCGAGCGCAAGCATCCCAATAGTGAGCGCTTTGCTCCAGTCATCCTCGGCCCCGGTTGCCGCTGCAATCAACAGACCGAAACGGCAGTCAACAGCGCGCCGCCCATGTGCCCGCGATGCTCTCCCACGGCGCACAGGCTATACGTCCGGCGATCTCAGGCAACTAAGCCCCGACTTCCTGCGTTGGGTTTGTCACGTCCAGCATCGCCCTGGCGGCAAACTCACCAGGGGTCCGAACCTGTTGGCATCCTCGCCGCCATGGATACTCTTGGACCCCGCTACCGCGACCGCGAGGAGTCGCGCTTCTATCAGGCCATCGGCCTCACGCCCGAGCAGACCTGGCACTCTCTCGGAGACGAACTGAGCCGCGTCCTCAACGACGCGCAGCGAGCATTCTGGCGCGTCCCTCTGCAGATGAACCCCGAGCGCGTCCGCTGGTGGCACGGAGCGATCTTCGCCCACCACTTTCCGCACGACGGTGGACGCTTCCGCCGCGACCGAGCCTTCTTCGGCGTGGTGATCCCAAATGGCGGGATGCGGCAACTGGAGGGCGCGGCACCCGAGGCGATCCGTCGTGAACTCCAGACAGTCTGCTCATCGTTCAACCGGTATGCAGACGCGCTCGGCGACCCGGATACGACGGGTGTTCTGGACCGGACGCGGGCTGTGGCTGCCCTCTATGCGGGCATCTTGCGAGTGCATCCGTTCGCGGACGGCAACCATCGCGTGAGCTTCGTCGCGCTCTCCGCGGCTCTTTGGTCACTCGGGCTGCCCAACGTCGAGTTCGACGACGATGCGGAGACAATCGCTCACGACGATGCGCTCGTCCCCGCTCTGGAATCCAAGAATGAGAGCATCGAGCCCTTCGCGCAACTGCTGGCAGATCTCATCCAGCGCTCGATAGAGTCCCAGGCATGAGCTACCCTGAGCGTATGGACGGGAGCTTTCCCAGGCTCGATCGGGCGCATACGGTCCGTAAAGGACATCTCGTGGAAACCACGCCAGAGGTCAACCGCGAGGTCGCCGAAAGCGCGATGCTGCTCTCCCAGGGCGCCCGCCGCGCGATCGAGATGAAGCGAGAGGCACAGGCAGCCTCCGCCGCACCTGGCAGCGCCAGCCAAGCCGCCTGACGCGCCATCCGACAGCAGCGTCAGCCGACCGCGACCGTCGGTGCCGCCATCAACGCTTGGTTTGCGCGCCGAGCAGTTTCGCCCATGTAACCGAAGTCAACGCGAACTGCCGGGACATGGAATGTGGGTTCGATCCGGTCGCGTGCGTGTACGCGGATTCCGTCGATCATGGCTTGGAGCGTGATCTTGGCGCGGACTTGCTGGTCGGGAGTTTGACGCGGAACTTCACGCCGCCCGATGTCACGAAGCGTGCCGCTTCAAGTACCACATCGACGGAGGACCCGAACGCCTCCACGCGCCGGAAAGCCTACCTACGGGTGCGCAGCGGTCATCGTGATGATCGACCCTTCGAGAGTCATCGCCGGAGGGGGGCGCGGTCGAGCATGCCCAATACCGATTGCAGTGCTCTGAGAGAGAGCGTGCCTTGGTGCGCAGTAACGCAGAGCAGTCCATTTAAACGGTACGCCATAGACAGTCTTCCATAATTTTGCTATATTAGACCAGCGACTTGCCGATGCCGTTATTTTGGACCATCCCCACAAAGGAGCTCCCCAAATGGAGACTTATCTTCGCCCTGCAATCGAGGTTCCGTTCGACTCGCTATATCTCGACCCCAACAACCCACGACTCGCCCCGAACAATCCCCCCGGATATGAAGACGCCGAGGCGCTGTTCGCCAAGGACCTCCAGGTCTTCTTGGAGAAGCGGGTAGAGGAGGAATTCAACGTCGACGAATTGCTCCAGGCCATTGAGGGGCAGGGCTGGATGCCTATCGATGCCATCGTTGTCTGGGAGCACCCGGACGGGTCTCAGCGGAACGTTGTCCTCGAGGGGAACCGTCGCACTGTCTCGCTTCGCCGCGTCCGCGAGCGCCTGCCGAAAGAGGAGGCCAAGCTCGATCGCATGAAAAGCGGGAAGCTGCGAGTTGCGCCTCGTGAGATTCAGGCCCAGGAAAAGCGCGTCGAGAAGCTCACGCGCCTGGTGGCCGACACCGACTCGCTCACGGTCCTCCCCCTGGACGCGGCGGACCGCGAGGAGCTGGAGACGAAGCTTCCGCGCGTGCTCGCCGTGAGACATCTGTCGGGCATGAAGCCATGGCATCCCTACGCCGCCGACCTCTGGCTGCTCCAGCGCTTTGAGCAGTTGTTCGCCGAGATGTTCCCGGGCAAGAAGGAATTAACCTGGGATCAGGCCGTTATCAGCCGCGTTGCGGACGAGGCCTCCCTTTCGGCCATAGCCGCGAAGCGTCAGCTCATGACTCAGAGCGCCTATTCGCATTTCAAGGCGCGTTTCGAGGAAATGCTGCCCGACGAAGAAGAGTTCGCCCCCTCCGATTACTACCTATTCGAGAACATCATGCGCAAGCCTTGGCTTCGCGAGCAATTCGGGATCGGAATGAACGACCTGTACCTGCCGGAAGACCGCGAGCAGGTTCTCTTCGACTGGGTGTTCAAGCTGCCGCGCCCGCGCAAAGCAAGCGAAAACGAGAACATCCTCTATCGCCACGAGAACATTCGTGACTGGGAGAAAATCAAGCGCTACGACGATAAGCACGGCACCGCGTTTGCCAAGCGCCTCGACCCTGAAGATCCTGCGTCGGCGACCCGATTCCGAGAGATCGAGGCGGAATACATGGCGCATCTGGCCCGTACAAAGCCGGCCGATGTGCTCGAGAGCCTGCTCCAGCAACTCGGCAGCCTTAGCGAGGAGACGATCGAGAATGAGGGCACTTTTATCGCCGAGCAACTCCGCCGTCTCGAGAAGCGTATCCAGACTCTTGTGCGGATCGTCGACGCGGTCCAAGCCGGGGCGTAGAAATGGCCCGTCACTTTCTGAACGACGCCGACGTTAGGCCTCTCGTGCAGGACCTCATCGCTGTAGTCCTGCATGAGGGAAGCGTGAGCAGCGCTCAAGCCAGCCTCATGGCCACACTCGCCCCCGATAAGAGCGAGGGCTGGCTCTACCCCAACAGGCTGCACTCCCTGCTCAGCGCGCAGCCCAGCCGAGCGGTAAACACAGAAACCCTCGATGTGCTCCGCCTAGCCCTGTCCCGGCTTCCTGAGGAAGTCCGCGATCTAGACAAGGCCCTCGCGGCGTCAGGGCAGCTTCGCACCGACGCCCAGCTTGCCTGGGAGGGCGCTTCAACGGAGGCGATCAACCCGCTGGACGCCGGCGCGAGGTTTCAAGCGGCGTCGGCGCGTCTCAACCTCCCGCCCGCTGTCACCCAACGGCTTCTACAGGACGATGTTGAGCCGACGTCAGTACCAATGAGCAGCGGGCCCCACCCCGCCGCTGTGGCCACGTCGTCAATGACCGGGCCGGACTGGTCATTCCAAGACACCGCCCACGCTCGCTGCGTCGCGGCGCTCCATGAAAAGCCGGACCGCAAGGTCGGCCTTGTCATTCCGACCGGCGGGGGAAAGACGCGTATCGCCATCCGGATAGCGCTCTCGATGCTAGTTGCCAGCGAGCAGGACGACAGCATCGTGCTGTGGGTTACGCACCGCAAACAGCTCAAGACCCAAGCACGCCAGGAGCTACTCCGAGCGATCACCGAGGGCACGCCCGAGCTCCCAGACCATGCCGCCCGCCTGCTCAGCGATCGGGTGCGGTTCTGTATGGTCAGCGCCCTTCCCGAGCTGCTCGAGGAACATAAGACGCGCACGGCCCTGGCGATCGTCGACGAGGCGCATCATGCTGCCGCAGCCTCATACCAGCCCCTCTTCGAATACAAACCACTACGGGGACTGTTCCTGACGGCGACCCCCAACCGCACCGACCTCTTGCCGATCGGCATCGACGAGATCGCCTATACGATCACGCCACGCGAACTCTTCGACCGCCGGGCGATCCTCGAGCCCGAATTCGAGAAGCTCGATCTCTTCGACTTCGATTGGGACGACGGCATCCAGGTTGCCGACCTCGCCGACTTTCTGCTGAGTCGCGCCGAAGACGACTTCGTCAAGACGCTCGCTGCCGTCACCACGATCGCCCATGCTCAACAACTCCACCAGGCCCTCGAGGAGGCCGTGGAACAGGGCGGGGGGAATGGCATCCTAGACATAGACGATGTCGGCTATGTGCATGGCGGCGGCAGCTCTACCGGCCAGACGGCCGAGGTGTTTCTCGAGGATTTCGCCAGCCGCGCGCGCGGCATCGTCATCGCGACCGCACAGCTGCTTGGCGAGGGGTTCGATGATCCTTCTATCAACGCCGTCGTCGTTGCATACGCCACCGACAGCATGGTCCAGCTCATGCAAGTTGCCGGGCGCGCCCTGCGGTACGCGCCCGGCAAGCGCTCAGCGCACATCGTCCAGGTCCGCGAGTCAAAGCTCGCCTACCACTATGAGCAGCGCTGGCTCTACCAGGACATCTCAGATGAGCTCCACCCGCGCTTGGACGACCGCGACTACGTCAGCAAGGACGATCTCCTCGCGCAGGTCGAGGAGATGCTTGGCACCGTCAACGCAAATGAGCAGAATCGCGCTGCCGTGTTGGCCGCCCTCGACGGGGTCGAGGCCAGCGAGGATGTATCGATCCTGCTGTCCGGGCTCCCCTTCTCCAGGCCGGCGGCCAACTTTGCGGCGGACGCCGGCTGGCACGCTGTCCCTGTGACCCGCGCGAACCGCGAGCTGTTTCTACAAGTCTTCAACGAGTTCTCGAGCCGAGAAGCAGAAGTAAACGACCCTCAAGACTTTCTCCGCAGCTTCGTAGCACCCAATACGGCCCCGGGTAGCACGTGGAAGCTCTTTATCGACATGCTCCACGCCATGCAATACGCGCACCGCGAGCTCACCAACGTGCCCTACGCAGGGGCAGCTTCGCGTTCCTACGATCCTGCGGTAGGGACGACCTGGCTGAGTTACGTGACCTTCCACTATCGGCCCTTGCTTCCGGAGCCGCTCCAGGTCTTCCTCGTCGACGCGACAAACCGCGGCGCCGTGACCGCCGACTACCTCGCCGACCCGCGGAGCTGGACTATGGCCGTCAAGGTGCAGCTCCCGCTGGCAGGGAGCCTCGTGTATCTCTTGAACAAGGCTCAGGCCAAATGGTTCGCCGCCGAGCGCGATTGTGTACGTACCAGCCTGCAGGATGCAGAGCATCAGACATTTGGCCTTGTTGCCGACTGGCGCAACTCGCTCCAGTCCGTGCCTATCCCGCTCCCTATCGTCGAACGGTTCGAAGGCTACCTCAGGACGGAGGGCCTAGCCAGCCTTAGCCTGTCGCTCGTGCACTGACACGCCGAATGAGACGACGGCCCGTTGTGGCCTGGCGACCTGGCCAGCGTCGCGTGACCGAGTTTATGCCCTACGGCTCAAGGCCCCGCGATCAGCTTCGCCGCCCGTACCAACTTCGGCCCAATCTTGTCCAAGAGTTGCGCGGCGGTGTACGCATCGGATGGCACGGTCACCTCGATAGCAATCGGTTGCATCCTGCCTCGCCGTGCGATGGGCATGGCGATTGAGCGGGCCCCAGGAACGAACTCTTCATCGCTGACGAGCGGCGCTTGTGGGTCTATGTCATCCAGCACCGCAAGGAGCGTGTCGTGCTCCATGATCGAGTGTGGACCTTCTGGTATGAGATCCATCGTTGCGACCAGCGCGCGGCGCTCGTCATCGGGCAGGTTCGCGAGCATCACCTTTCCAAGAGCGGTGCAGTACGCGGGTATGACTGCACCAACGCGCAATGAAAGGTCGATCATGTTGTGCTGGCCGCGTCGATGGCCAAAGAAGCGATGCACGTAGAGGATGCGCGTCCGGTCGAGCGCGCCCATGCTGACGGTATAGCCGATCTTGGCGCGCAAATCTCGGAGCGCCTCATCCGCCGGTAGTGAGTGGCGAAGCTCTCGGATTATCTCAGTGCCCGGATCGGCGGCGCGGGGCACGAGGCAATACTTGTTCGCGCGACCTTGCTCCAGGTAGCCGAGTTGAACGAGCTTGGTGGCGTAGCGATGGGCTGTGGGGCGGCTGAAGCCAGCCAGATCGGCTAGTTCCGCTACGCCTAGAAGTTTACTCCCTTCGGAGAACGCCAATAAGAGCTTTATGCCACTTTGCAGCGAATACGATAGTCGCCCCGCTGGCACGTCCTCCTCAATGAACGCGACGTTGACCTCATCGGCAGAGCTGTTGTTGTCTTGTACCAAGCGGTCCCAGCCTTTAGTCGTCACGACCCCAATGGTCTCGGTAATATGAACCTTTAGAAAGACCGCAGCCGGACTAGTACCAACGCGGCTAGTACCCACACGGCTGCCTGCCTCTGAGATGCACAGATATGGCGCGCGCAGCAACGCGTATGCTCCCCCCGGGCCACCGCCTTGCCTCGACGCATCCGTCCGGCACGCTGGGAGGGGTCAGCCGCCTTGGGCTCACGCCACAAGGCCGGATTCCGCACTGACCAGCCGGTAAGCCCCCCTGTGATCCACGGTCAAATAACCAAGGCGGCAGAGCATCGCGAGATATCGCCGCGCGATCGCGCGTAAGCAGCCCGTCAACCGCTCAATCTCAGCCCCGTCGAGCGCCGCTCCATCGTCAAACTGCGCGAGGATCGCAAGTCCGGGCGCTATCAGGTAAGGGCGTCCTGGCGAAACGCCACCCGAGTTACACCAGTCGGCTCCTCTCCCCATCCGAGAACATCGTCGCTCGTGTGCCGCGCGATGGAAAGACCGCAACCGCCCTAGTCCCAACGCGGCTAGTCTCTATGTTTGCTGAGCTTCCAGAAGCTGGGTTGGTTGCGGTCGGAAGGGACGGACGGCGGTAACAACGGCGTGCGCCGGGTTTTCAGCGCGAGACGACGAGCACGGAGCACGAGCAGAGCAGGCTTGGCGAAGGTCCCCGTCGCTTCCAGGATGCGTTCGGTAGCTGGGCGGGCAAAAGCGGTCCACGCCTGCTCATCGGAGAGATAGAGCGCCACCATGCCAGCCAGAATCAAGCGGTGGTGCGGCGCTACGGCATCGGCACGCCTCACGGTTTCGCTTGCAAGCAGGCCCAGACGGTCGGTCATCTCCTCTTGTGAGGAGTAGTGGTCGAGCAGGTTGGGTTGTCCAGTTGCACGGTCTTCGGCGCGGTCGATCAGGCTGTCCAGAAGAATGTGCAGTGCCTCGGCCCAAGGCCAATAGAGACTGTCAATCGCGTTTACTTCACTGGTGGTAAGGCTCGGACCGGCGGCGGCCGCCACATGAGCAAAGATGGCAAGCGAGGATCCGCAAGCGGCTCCGATCTCCCACCACCTCAACTCCGTGCCTCCCACTTGCCTGCTTGCCCATTGGGCGAGGTCGCGATAGTCGGCGGCGACGGCGAGATTGATGTTGCTTTGGTAGAAAACGACTCGGTGGGCGTGTCGCGATACCACCTCGGCAACTACAGAATACGACGGCAGCTCGCCGACGGCAGCTCGGCATGTGTCGGTAAGCCCGGCGAGGTAGCCGCCATCTTCGCGGCGAGCCTGGTACTGGTAATAGTCACGGTGGGCCAGATCGGGATCTAGCGCCGCGACGAATGCGTGATGCAACTGGCGAGCGTTTGCGACCGGCACATCGTTTGGCTGCTCCATCAACGTGTCGGCATAGTCAAAAACACCTTGAAGGTCTACGAGTAGGCGTGTGACCTGCGCACGCTGTCTTCGCGGCGTAAAAGCCGCGAACGCGGCCGCGCCCTCGAGGCTCGCCCACTTACGTCGCTGCGCGTCGAGCGCAAGATTGCGCAATACGGGATCGGGGATGTCCTTGGCACACCGGCGCAACCGGAGGATCTCGCGTCGCACGACGGGAAATACCCCGATCCAGTAGCGACGGGCTGCCGAGGCGAAGGCGATAGCTGTGCGCGCGAATGGTTGGCTCACAGTAGATAGCCTTGCGTGTGAGTGGTTGTGCGTGCTTGATGCGGGTACTCATTCCTGAAAGCTCAATTCTGGGGCGACGCCTGCGGCCGAGTAGCCTGGAATCGCAACGACAGCAAGCGAAACGCCGCCCACGATCAGCAACGTGAGCATGATCTGGGCCGCACCGATGCTAAACGGCGCTGGAAAGCTGGTACTGACGCGCAGATAGTAGTCCGCGAGGGCATGTCCATACAGCCCGAGGATTGCGCCGTCGAGGCCGCCAATCCCGAGCACGACTGCGCTCTCGATCAGCACGCCGCGCCACAGTTGCGGGCGATCGAAGCCTTGGGCCTTCAGCGAGGCCAATCGGCCGCGCCGTTGGTAGATGGTTGTCGAGAGGGCAGCGGCCAGGGCGAGGGCCGAGATCAGCACCAGCAAGTTCGATACGTCGTTGAGGATGCTCAGACCTTGGCGAGCTATGTCCTCGACCTCGGCAATGCGCTCACTAGATGTCTGGATTCGTAGTGCGCTTGTGCTGCCGAGAGCTTGACGGATGGCGCGGACACCTTCTGTCGGGGTCGTTCCGTGCTTGAAGTCGATGGCGAGTGTGGTTGGGTCGAAGCTCTGCCAATAGCGACTGTAATCGTTGGTGTTGAGCGTGATCGTGCCGGGCGGCCATCCGATGTTCGTGGTGATCGCGGCGACGTTGAAGCTAGCGGCCCCGGACGGAGTTGGCAACATGAATGAGCTACCCACTTTCAGGCCGTGTTCTGAGGCAAAGCCGCTCGAGACGGTCGCCCATCCGCTCTGACGCATAAGAGCATTGGCGCGAACAAGATCACCATCCTCCAGTTGACTTGAGAGAATCATCGAGTCGCTACCCGGTGGCGCTGCTCGTATCCAAAGCCGCTGGGTTCCAACGTCCAAGAAGGAGCCTTGACGGGCGCTGACCGACGCTACTCCCGGTGTACGCGCAACGGCTCCAATGACGCGGCTCGCGTCGAAACTGTCAGTGTCGTGGATGTTTTCGTTCGGTGTAATCCACACAGCAGCGGCACTCCACTGTTGGGATATGCCTTGGTCAAGTCCTCGGATGAGATCGGATCGAGCACCGCCGACAGCCACGGCCCCATAGATTGCGAGCGCTGTGATGCTGGCCAGTGCAACCGAGCGCGTTGCGGTCGCTTCCAGTTCAATCGTCGCTATCGCCACCATTTTTCCGTGGTAGTTGCGGGCTATGTGACCGAGCATTCCAGTCGCGGCACGAAACAGGAGCGGCATGAAGCACGGGGCAGCAAGCGCCAGGGCCACTCCGCTGAGGATCGTCAATCCCGAGTTGAGCAGCACCATGAGCGTCACAAGAACCAAGATCGCCAAACCAAGTAGCGCAGCGTTGCGGACGATGTCGTCGCCGATGCTCTGTCCCGGTTCGCCGGGTTCTTGAAGCACAGCGTCGATCTCCCTGGTTTTGCGCAGGTCGAGAACCGGCAGCATCGAAGCACCGAACGCCGCGAGTACACCACAGCAGATAGCGATGAGCACGGCAACGGGGCCGATCTGCTGATGGCCTGTGATCGGGAAGGTCGTCGCCAAATAGTTCGGTACTTCGTCAAAGATGGTGCGCGCCAATACATAGCCCACCAGCACGCCGACGACCGACGCGGCGACGCCCAAGACCAGGGCTTGTGAGCCGAGTACAGCGATGATTTGACGAGAATCAAAGCCCTGTTCGCGTAGTTCCGCCACCTGCCATCTGCGGTCAGGGACAGTCAACAGCATGGCGTTCAGCGCCAGTAGAAACCCCACCATCAGAGAGATGGCGGCGAACAGGCTCGTTGACTGACTAGTGGGTTTGAGGGCAGTCTGGGCCAGCTCCAGTTCGTGGTCGGCGGGCTCGACATTGAGCCGTCCCGCAGCAAGCAGTCGCAATTGGGCTTCGACCTGCTTGTTCCTGCCCGGATAGGTTTTGACGAGAACTTGAGTAACGCGACCTGGCTCACCGGCGAGGTTTTGCGCCGTGTTCAAGAGTGTGACCACGACACGGCTGGCCGCCAATGAGCCGATGGCGCCCGCGTCGAGTACCGCCCGGACCGGCACCGTGTGGCGAGTGCCGTCAACCAATAGCGTTGCCTGGCCTTCGGCGTGTGCGCCGATGGCGTTCGCCACGCCCGAAGGCAAGCCAATACCGCCTTGGAGAAGCTGAGCGCCGGCACCCAAGTCTTTTGTTGCCGTGCTTTGCAGGCCGACGATGCGCGGACTGATACCAACGAGTTGCCCGAGAATATGTCCGTTCGGTCCCTCGATGACCGTGCTCTCGCGCAAGATCGGTACTGCCGTCTGAACGCCGGGCAGCGCTGATACGCGCTCGGCGAGCTCCTGGTTGAAGCCACGAGGAGAGCGGGCGACCAACTCCAGAGAGGCAGAGCCGTTGACCGCGTTGATTGCTTCACGGGTCGAGCCCAAGATGCTGCTGTTTGCAACCAGCACACCGAAGACGAGCGCCACGCCGATGGCGATGCCGGCGCCTGCCATCAGCTCGGGTCCTCGGTAGTAGCGCCAACGCCCACGATAGATCGCATAGAGCCCCGCTAGGCTCATACCCAAGATCGAGGGGTTGAACGAAAAGCGTCGCCTCCGTTTCATACGGTGACGTGGAGATCGAGATCCAGCCCGTCGCTGAGTGTCCCGTCCCGCAGCGTATGAACGCGCGTGACGAACGCGGTCGCCTGTGGGTCATGCGTAACCAGCACGGCCGGAATGTTCTCCTCGGCGCAAATCTCGCTGAGCAAGCCAAGCACCTCGCGGCTACGCTGCGAGTCGAGATTGCCGGTTGGCTCATCGGCCAGCAAGACGTGCGGTTTGTTGGCCAGTGCGCGGGCGATGGCGACTCTTTGGCGCTCGCCCATCGACATTTCCGATGGCTTGTGGTTGAGACGGTGGCCGAGGCCCAAGCGTTCCAGCCACGGGCGGGCCATATCGTGCGCCTCCTCCAAACGCATTTTGAGCGCGAAGAGCTTCAAGGCAGCGTTGTCGAGCGCACTTGCGCCCTGCATCAGGTGGAAGGACTGAAAGACAATCCCGACCGTCTCACGACGAAAGCGTGCGCTCTCACGCTTCGTCAGGCCCGCCAGCTCCCGCCCGTCGAATGCGATCGAGCCCGAGTCCGGCCGCTTGATCGTGGCCGCCATCATCAGAAGCGTCGTCTTTCCGGAGCCGCTCGGCCCATACAGGGCGACGAACTCGCCGGGTGCGACACTCAGCGAGACACCATCGACGGCATTGACCGTATCGCCGCCGCCCTCGTAGCGCTTGACCACGTCTCGCAAAACAAGGGTGCCCACTATGCGCCCAGCTCTTGCGAGCCGCCACCAGGGAACTCGATCACCTTTCGCCGCGAAGCCGTCGAGGTCATGCGACCGTCTGACAGGCTCATCATGGGCTTGCAGCCACGTAGAGCGGTCGGCTCTTCCGAGGCGATCAGTTGCGCGCAACCGATCTTCTCAGGTAGCGAGCGCAACAGCTCGTAGAAGGCTCTGGCATGTTCGGGGTTGCGAAACACTGCGGGCTCGTCCACGAGCAGTAGGCGGGGCTCGCGGATGATCGCGCGCGCCAACTCAACCAGTAGGCGTTCACTCAGGCCAAGCTCGGCTGTGCGGCTGTGTCCAAGATGTAACGCTCCCACCAATTCGAGTGTTCGCAAGACGCGCTCCTCGGCTACCTTCATGTTCGGCGATCCGCTGTAGAGCGGAGTCGAGATGTGCTGGATGACAGAGGTTGAGCGACTGGTACGCCACTCGCCGCGAACGACTGCTATGCCACCGTGACGACGCGCGTGCGCGGTCTCGTCGTTGCTCATCTCGACAAGCTCGCGGTCATCCCATAAGACGCTGCCCTCGTCGGGGGCCATCAGGCCAGCGGCTATCTTCAGCAGCGTGGTCTTGCCGCCTCGGCGTGAGGCGAGCAGGCCGACCGTCTCGCCGACCTCTACCTCGAAGGAGACGCGATCCAGGACCGTGATCTCGCTCCCGCCGTCAGGAAAGCGCTTGCTTACCTGACGGAACGCCAGCAGGCTCATTGCGGCCGCTTTTCACGCCGCGTTTCAAGCTCGCGGGTGGCTTCGTCAATCCACTCCATTTCAGCCTTCAATCGCTTGTCTACCGCTGAGCATTGCAGGCTGATGATCGTCCCCACATATGTGACCCTCAGAGTTTCGTGCGCCTCGTTCTCCTCCATCTCTTCGAGGAGGTCCAAGCGCCGCTCCGCAAGAGCACGCAGGAGGTCGGGGATGTCCTCTTCGGTCGAGAACGCCAAACGCGCATGCAGGTCTGTCCTGACGACGCTCGACTTGGGCCGCGCCGCCAACCAATCGCGGCGGGCCTGTTCGCCCTTCTCGGTTGGGAAATAGACATCGCGAATATAGGGCGGACGCTTGAAAGCCTTCTGCTCAGAGCCCGCCAGCCCGTCAGCCTCCAACCGTTCCAGATACGAATAGATGTGTTTTGGTTCGACGCGCCATGAAGAGCCCATACGGAGATTCGCGCGTCGCGCGATGTCCCACCCATGCCCAGGAGCTTCGATCAAGGCCGCGAGCACTGCGGCCCGGATCGGCGACTTGCCGTCGAGCGTGGCCTTCTTGCTTGTCTCTCGTTCAGCCATAGTCTTATCAGGCTAATCCTGAGAATCGGAACTCTACAGCAAACCCTGCGAGCACGATAATCCGCAATGGGAACACGACATTGGGTGGGTTGGTCGCGGGCCACCTGGTCGGTGCGGCGAGCAGCCTGCTCGTAGCCGAACTTCGCCTTCGCCGCGACTCGGCGGGGCCTCAGCCGATCGGCGCCAGCGAGTTGCCCGGCGCGATGCTCGAACAGTTCCGCGGGGCCGGCAGTCCGGCGAAACGTTCGGCGAGCCAGGCGTCGGCTTCTCCCAGCCACACTGTCGCGCTCGGAACGTGGCTGAGATGTTCATATTCCTCGTACTGCACGGAGACGCCGCGGCTGCAGTACTCGCGCGCAAGGCTGCGCACATCGCCCGCGATCATCACGCCGTCCCCCGGACCGATGCCTTCCTTGTTGCCCGAGGTTCCTTCGAGTTCGCCACCGTTGCCCTGGCCGATGAACATCGGCATGCTGGGCGTACCACGACCACCCATGATCAGCTGGTTCACCACTTCGACGTAGACTGGCACGCTCTCGGGTGTCTGGTATTCGGGCTTCGCCATCTGCGCCCAAGTGAGACCCGGGTACTCGCCGAGCACGGTCTCGATCGAGGCGTGCTGGAGCTTGTTGTAGAGCTGCAGCCCGTATTCGTTCAGGTACGGCGTGAGGTCGACGTGGAAGGCTCGCGAGACTCCGATCACCGACATCGGGATCACGCCGGCCCAGACGGCGCTGCCTTCGACGTAGTGCAGGTTGTGCGCGGGATCGACGAGCACGCCGCCCATCGCCGCACCGACGATACGCGAGCTGATGTCGGGCGCGTAGGAAGACGCGAGCTCGGCGGCCCACCCGGTCGCGATCGCGCCACCGGAATAGCCGATCAGGCCGATCTTCTTTGCTCCTGCCGCTCCGGCGGCGGGAGAGCCGAGCACAGCACGCAGCGAATCGAGCGTGTTCATCCCGTACTCCGGGCCCGCCGCGAAATCTGCCGTCTCGCCCTCGGTGTCGGGCACGACGACGGTCTCCCCCGCGAGCAGTGCGGGCGCGATCAACCCCGACTCCGCTGTCGGGATCAGACCGCCCAGCGTAACCCCGCCGGAGACGGCGTAGGAAGGCTCGTCTTCGGGATTCAGCGAGTCGTAGAAGGACTGGTAGGAGACGATCGTGGGAGCGCCAAGGCGCAGAGGCGGCTGCAGCACAGAGGTCACGTTGACCGTCGGCGCTCCCGTCTCACCCGTCGACCGATAGAGCAGTTGCACCGCTTTGATCGGCAGTGGCACGCCCGCCACGTGGTAGGAGAGCGTGCGTGTCTTCAGCACAGTGCCCGGCGCGATGTTCGCCAGAGGCGTGGAGCCTTCGTAGGAGTAGAAGGGATCCGCCTCGGGCGGCGCCGCCGCGCCCTCGGCCGGCATCGTGAGCACCATGAAGACCACCAGCAGCCCGACCGCGAGAATGCCCGCTCCCAATTTCATCCCCGACCCGATCACAAGACGCATCGGGTCCACCTCTACCCGCTGACGCGACCGGTAATCGCCGCCGATGTGGCTATCGCTCGTCGAGCCGTATTACGAGAACAATCGGTTCACCCGTGCGCGCGATACCAGCGCCCTGACGCGGTCGCAGCGCTCAAAGTTCCGTCACAAGCCCAAGCGCAAAACCGTCATGGCCCTTGGCGCCAACCGTCTGGATCGCGGTCGCGCTCACACGAGACTCCGCGGCAAGCATCTCGTAGAAGCCCCGCACACCGGCCGCTATCCCACCATCCTCGGCACTAGAGGCGTCAGAGTCGAGGATCGCACCGCCGCGCACGACGTTGTCGCCGATGATCAACGTGCCCACCCGCGAGAGCTTCAGCGACCACTCCAGATAGCCCGGGTAGTTCTGCTTGTCGGCGTCGATGAAGATCAGATCGAACGGGGCCGTCCCTTCGTCGTGCATCTCGGGCAGCGTCTCCAGTGCCGGACCCACCCGGACCTGCACCGTATCCGCCAAGCCTGCGTTGGCTATGTTCGCGAGCGCGACCTCGGCGTAGCGGGACTCGCGCTCGAGCGTGACGAGGCGTCCGCCCTCCGGTAGCGCACGGGCAAGCCAGATCGTGCTGTAGCCACCGAGGGTCCCCAACTCGAGAATGCTCTGCGCGCGGTGGATACGCGCGAGCAGTTCCAACAGCTTGCCTTGGTTGGGCGTAATCGCAATGGGCGGCAGGCCGGCGGCCTCACTGGCGGCGATGGCAGCGTCAAGCAACGGGTCCGGCGAGAGCAGGTGCTCTGCTATGTAGCCATCGACGGCTGTCCAAAGGTCCTGGTCCATGGTGGAGGAAGATAAAGCAAGTCTCCTCAAACTACGGTTGACATCCCCCAAGATTCATGTTACAGTCGGTAAAGTGAATTTGTAGGAGAGGTTCGCCAGCCAAATACGGGTCGAGTTCGGTCGGTGTCGCGCGCACCGACCGACGCTAGGAGGTGGGTTAAGGATGACGCGCAAAGTCAGGCTCATCCTTGGTGGCGTCCTCACCTCCATATGTGTGTTGGTGGCCACGGTAGCCTGGGCCACCAACACACTGACGGTCACCGAGGCCTTCACTCCCGACAAGCTCGGGGCGCCGACGAACCTCTCGATCACCGCGCAATTCGCCTCCAGCACCGGCGGGCCGCCCTCGCCGATCACCCGGCTCACTCTGTATGCGCCCGCCGGACTGGGAGTCGACGCGCGCGGTGCCGGCACCTGCAGCGAAGCGACGCTGCGGCTGCGGGGTCCCCAAGGCTGCCCGGCCACCTCGCGCGTCGGCTTCGGTGGCGGCGTGGGCTTGATCGAACTCCCCAAACAGGTGATTCGCGAGCGCTTCACGATCGACTTCTTCTTTGCTCCTCACGAACAAGGACATCTGGCTCTACTCGCCTATGCCAGCGCCGTCCAGCCCGTGGCCGTCGAAATAACCGTCATCGCCAAGGAAGTCCCTGCTCCCAAGCCCTATGGACTCGGCTTCAGCGTCGAAATACCGCCCATATCGACGATCCCAGGGGCGACGCTTGCCTCGGTCGAAAGTGCCTTTGCGACATTCGGCTCGCCCAATGTCGCCTACTACCAGACCGTCCACGGCAAGCGCACACTCGTACACCTGAAGGGCGTCGTTGTGCCCAAGGCCTGCCCGCGCGGAGGCTTTCCCACCGAGGGAACGATCGACTTCGCCGACGGCAGCACGCTCACCGTCAATCCCACCATCCCATGCCCTCACGGCTGAACGCGGCCGCGCGTGGGCGCGCCGTCGCGCTGGGCAGGACAAACCCTGGGCACACGCTCCCCACACGCGTGCGCGGCGCGCTGGAAGCAACAATCGGCACACCTCTGCGCGCCCTCCCGCTGGCGCTGCTCCTCGCGCTCGTCGCCTGCGTCGCACCGAGCTCAGCGCTGGCAACCCGATCGACGACGACCGCAACGATCGCACCCACGCTTTTCCCCGACCGGCTTGGCGCCGAGGGTGCGCTACGGCTGACGATCGACTACTCGAGCGACGAATCGGCTGTGCCGCTGCCGGTCAGTAGCTCAGTTTTGCGTTTTCCCGTTGGGCTGGGTGTCGAAATACCCCATCTGCGCAGCTGCTCGCTCACACGCCTGCGCGCGCAGGGGCCCAAAGCCTGCCCGCCACAGTCGCTGCTCGGCCACGGCCACGCAATCGCCGAGGCGCAGGCCGGCTCGCAGGTCGTCAGCGAGGGCATTCAGCTCACCCTGTTCGTTGGGCCCTTTCACAACCTGCAACCCACTTTCGAGATCCTTGGCCAGGGCTACACGCCGTTCGACGAGCGCGTCGTGCTGACCGGTACCGTGCGCCCGGACAATCCTCCCTACGGAGAAGACCTGGTGCTCTCGATTCCACCGATCCCGACCCTGCCGCTCGAGCCCGATGCCTCGATCGTCAGCATGTCGCTGACGGTCGGCACCGCTAAACCTCGCCATCCGATTACCGTCAACACGGTACTCGTCCCTCCCAGCTGCCCGGCCGGCGGCTTTCCCTTCGCTGCCGAATTCACCTATGCCGACGGCTCCACCAGCAGCGCCTTTGCCAGCGCTGTCTGCCCATGAGTAACGAGAGAAAGCAGGTATCCGAGATGTCTCGGCAAAATCCTCCATCGCGGAATCTGCGACGGACACTTGCATCTACGCTCGCACGCGAGGACTCGTCGCGAAGGCTGCGACTGCTTGGCGCTACGGCCGCTTGCGCCGGCATACTGGCATTGCTCGCCGCACCGACCTCGCTAGCGGCGAAAACGTTTTCGCTCAACGAGAACGGCAACCTTCGCTTGACCGGTAAGCAGGGCTTCACCCTCAACGAGGAGGGGCCCGCCTCCGGCACCGTCAGCGGCACGATCTACGTACACCTGAAGATCGTCTCCAGCACGCGCGTCACTGCCGAAATCAGCATCTACCCGCACGGCGGCTCGATCACCTGCTCGGGCAGCGCCGGCTACAAACGCGAAGGCTCCTCCGCCCACTTCTCCGGTGGACTGTCGATCGATCGCGGTACCGGCAGTTACGCGCACGCGCGCGGGTCCGGGCTGAGCTTCAGCGGCACGATTCAGCGCTCCAACGACGCGATCGCCGTGCACGTCGGCGGCACGGCAGCGGACTGACAACCAGCACAGGGGAGGCGATCGGAATGCTCGAGCTGCGCGATCTGGTCAAGCACTATCCCGCCGTGGGCGGTGAGACCGTGCGCGCCGTGGACGGCGTTTCTCTCAAGGTCGAGGGCGGTGAGATGGTCGCCCTGTACGGGCCCAGCGGATCCGGCAAGACAACTCTGCTGCTGATGGTCGCCACATTGCTGGCGCCAACAGCCGGGGCGGTGTTGATCGGCGGACGCGACATCTCCTCGCTGTCCGAGCGCGAGGCGTCCAACTTCAGACTCTCCGAACTCGGCTTCATCCGCCAGAACTTCGACCTCCTGCCCGGCGTCAGCGCCATCGACAACACCGTGCTGAAGCTGTTGAAGGCGATGCGCTGGCGCGATGCTCAACGCCATGTCACACCCCTGCTCGAGCGTTTGGGCATGGGCGAGCGTTTGCACCACCGCGCGGAGACGCTCTCGATGGGCGAGCGCCAGCGCGTGATGATCGCACGCGCGCTCTCGACTGAACCGAGCATGCTGCTTGCCGACGAGCCGACGGGCAGCCTCGACACGCAGCGCGGGCGCGAAGTGCTCGAACTGTTGCGCAGCCTGTGTCGCGAGCGCGGCGTCGCCGTCGTGCTCGTAAGCCACGACCCGATGGCCGCCGAATACGCCGACCGCGTGCTGGCTTTGCGCGACGGGCAGCTGTGCGCCTACCAGCACGAGCAAGGCCCGCAAGCCCCTGCTCCACTGGTCGCAAACGGGGGTTGACGGTGAAGCTGTCGAACGCGCTACGCCTGTATCGGGTGCGTCTGCGCGCGCGCTTTCTGCAGGAGTGCTTTGCCGTGCTCGGCATCGCAGCCGGCGTCGCACTGCTGTTCGCCTCGCAGGTGTCGAGCTCGTCCCTGCAGGGCTCGGTCGCCCAGCTATCGCGTGCAGTCGTCGGCAAAGCCAATCTGCAACTCGTGGCGCGCGACCCGCACGGCTTTCCCGAGAGCATGCTTGCAAGGGTGCGCAATATCCCCGGTGTGCGGGTTGCGGCGCCGATATTGGAAGCCAACGCAAATGCTGTTGGGCCCCACGCCCGCGAGTCAATCGAGCTCGTAGGAGCGGATTCCGCTCTGTCTGCACTCCGCGGCACACTGCTCGCTCACGCCAACCTCTCGCCGTTCGGCAATATCGGCGCGGTCGCACTTCCCGCTCCCTTGGCCAAGGCGATCGGTGTCACCAAATTCGGGCAGGAAGTCAGCTTGCAGATTGCCGGGCGGACGGTTGACGCGCCGCTGTACGAACAGCTGCACGAACGCCAGATCGGTGCGCTGGTCGCCACACCGCTCGCGATCGCGCCGCTGTCCTACGCCCAGGAAATGACGGGCATGAGCGGTCGCGTGAGCCGCATCCTCGTGCAGAGCGCCGCCGGCTCACAGCCCAAGGTGCGAGCAGCGCTGACGGCACTTGCCGAGGGCCGCCTGAACGTCGAGAGCACCAGCTACGACGAGACGCTGTTCGCGAAGGCGGCCACCGCCAGCAACCAGTCCACGGCTTTGTTCTCTGTCATCAGCGCCCTCGTTGGCTTCCTGTTTGCGTTCAACGCGATGCTGCTGACGGTGCCGCAGCGGCGGCGGCTGGTCGCGGACCTGCGCCGTGACGGGTACACGCCACTGACAGTGATCGCCGTGCTCTTGCTCGACGCGCTCGCTCTCGGGTTGATCGGCTGTGCGCTCGGGCTGGCGCTGGGCGAGGAGCTCTCGATTCACCTGTTTCATTCGAACCCGGCCTTCCTCTCGCTGGCCTTTGCCGTGGGCTCGCAGCGCGTCGTCAGTTGGCAGAGCGTCGCGATCGCGACCGGCGGCGGGATGCTGGCCGCAACCGTGGCGGTGTTGAGCCCGCTGCGCGACATCCTCTCGCGCGACCCGCTGGCCGCAATCAGTCCACGCGAAGGCAGCGGCGGCGCGCGCACAGGCCGACGCCGAGCGCTCGCGGGACTTGCTTGTCTTGCCGCCGCCACGGCAGTGCTGTTGGCCGAGCCGGATGCGGCCATTCCGGGCATGGTGCTGCTGCTCGGCGCGCTGCTGTTGGAGCTGCCGATCGTGCTCAGCGCGACGCTCGTAGCCGTCAAGCGGATCGGCTCTTTGATCGTGAGTCCCATCCCGCATGTCGCCGCAATGGAGCTTGGCGCCGCCCGCGCACGTGCCGTGGCGATAGCCGCAACGGGAGCAGTGGCCGTGTTCGGCAGCGTCGCGATCCAAGGTGCGCACGGCGACCTGCTGAGAGGGCTCGAAGGCGCGGCGCACGATACGAACGCCGCCACCGACGTTTGGGTAGCCCCTGCCGGCTCCTACAACCTGCTCGACACCACTCCCTTCACCCCAACCGAGCGCTCGCGACTTGCACAGCTGCCGGGTGTGAAAGCAGTGCAGCTGTACCGCAGCGGCCTGCTCGACTACGGCTACCGGCGAGTGCTCGTGGTCGCGCCCGCGCGCGAAGCCACACCGCTGACACCCGCCGACCAACTGCTGCAAGGCAGCGCACACCAGGCCGAAGAACGAGTGCGCACGGGCGGCTGGGCGATCGTCTCGCAAGGGCTCGCCGAAGAACAGCACTTGCACGTCGGCCAGGTCTTCACCCCGCCCACACCCGATCCGCAGAGCTTCCGTGTGGCGGCGCTGTCGACGAACCTCGGCTGGGCGCCCGGGTCGATTCTGATCAATGCAGCCGACTACGCGCGCGCGTGGGGGAGCCAGGATGCAAGCGCCTACAGCGTGCTGCTGAATCCAGGCGTCCCGCCGAGACTCGCCGCCACCGAGATAAGGCATGCGCTCGGGCCTGGCACGGGGCTTGCGGTGCAAACCGCCGAAGCGCACGCGGCCGAGCAGGTCGCGCTCAGCCGCGAAGCCCTCGAACGACTCACACAGATCGCCACGCTGATCCCGATCGTGGCCGTGCTCGCGATGGCGGCGGCGATGGGCGCGATGGTGTGGCAGCGCCGTCCGCGGCTGGCCAAGCTCAAGCTGGAGGGACTGCCGCGCGTGGAACTGTGGGGCACGATCCTGCTGGAGAGCCTGCTGCTACTCGGCGCCGGCTGCCTCACAGGGGCCGTCTTTGGCCTGTACGGCCAGCAACTGGCAGACCGTGCGCTTGCGCACGTGATCAACTTCCCCGTCGTCTATTCCGTCACGGCCCTGCCCGCGCTGCAGAGCCTCTCACTGGTAATCGTCACCGCGCTTGCGATCCTCGCGGTCCCAGGCTACATCGCCGCGTCGGTGCCGCCCGCGCTCGCGCTCCAAGATTGATACGCCGATGGCCAAGGAAAGCGAGCGCGAGCAGGCACAGCGCGCGAGGCAGAAGCCGACACTCGAGCGCGAACGGACCGAACGTACGAAGGCAAAGAAGCCGACGGGTGCAGGCGCCCAGCTCGAGCGCACCAAGCAAGAGCCCACCCGCGAGTACAAACAGGTCGAGCGCGCCAAGGCGCAGGAGCGCACACGCGAAGCGCTGATCGAGGCGGCAACCGACGAGTTCTTCGAGGGCAATTGGCTGAAAACCTCGCTCGACTCGCTCTCGCGCAAGGCCGGCGTCACCAGGCAGACACTGCTGCGCCACTTCGGCTCCAAGGACGGGCTGCTGATGCAGTCGCTGATGCGCGGCGCCGCACAGGTGCACGACCAACGCTGGAGCACGCCCACGACCAGCGTCGCCGACGCTGTGGACAACGTGATCGACCACTACGAAGATTGGGGCGAGCGCTCGGTGCGCGTCGGCGCCTGGCAGCGCGGCCCGACGGTGCTCGCCCTCTTCGCGAACGCTGCGCGCCAGATTCACTACGACTGGGTCGAGCACGCATTCGCGCATTGGCTTGAAGGGTTCGACGACGAAGCACGGGCGCAACTTCGGGCCATCTTGATCGTGCTGTGCGACGTGCAGACATGGTGGATTCTCTCCAACGACCTCGGCCTGCCGCGCAGGGAGGTCCATGCGATCTTGACCGATCAGATCGAACGCGCACTGGAGGAGAAGTGATGCAGGTCAGGCTCGCTTCGATACGCGCCGTCCCCATGCCCGCCCAGCGATCGAGCACGTACACATATTGGAAACGGGCGATCGAGCACGTGCACATGTTGGAAGCGGCGGTCAAGTTGCCGTACGCGTGGGAGGCGGCGATGAAAATGCCGGTGCACCCGCGCCGGGGCCAGCGATGAAGGTCTTGGCCTACACGTCCCCCGCGCGCGGCCACCTTTACCCGGCCGTGCCGATCATGGCAGAGCTCGCGCGGCGCGGCCACAGCGCGACGCTGTACTCGCTTGCCGGCGAGCTCGGACAGCTGGCGCCGCTTGGCATCGAGGGCGCCGCAATCGACCCCGCGATAGAACGCATCGAGATCGAGGACTACCGCGAGCGCTCCCAGCTGGGCGCGATCCGCTCGGTATTCAGGGCGTTCCTGAAGCGCTCGGCGAGCGAGGCCCCCGACCTCGAACAGGCGATTGCCAAGCACGATCCGGACTTGCTGCTGATCGACATCAACTGTTGGGGAGCAGCGACCGTGGCCGAGGCAAGCGGACGGCCGTGGGCCATATATTCGCCTTACCTGCTGCCGCTTCCCTCCAAAGACGCACCGGCCTACGGACCGGGACTGCGCCCGCTGGGCGGCCCGCTCGGGGCCGTGCGCGACACGATCGTCAACCGCGTAAGCGAGCGCATCTCCTTTCAAAGCACGATGCCGCGGATCAACGCGCTGCGCTCCGAGCACGGGCTGCCCGCACTCGCACGCTTCGACGACCTGCTGGCGGCGCCGAATCTGCTGCTGTCGCTGACCGCCGAGGGCTTCGAGTACCCGCGCGGCGACTGGCCGGCGAATGTGAAGCTGGTCGGCCCGATGAATTGGAGTCCGCCGCTCGACGGACGCTCAGACAATGGTCTCGCTCACCGAACAGCACTCAACGAGGGAACTGCTCCCGAGCCACACTCTCCCGAGCCGACTTCTCCCCAACGCCTCCCAGATGCCCCCACGTGGCTGGACGAGCTGGCCGACCCACTGGTACTCGTCACCTGCTCGACCGAGCTCCAACGCGACAAGCGACTGCTGCACGTGGCACTCGAAGCGTTGCCGGCGGCCGGCATATCGGTACTCGGTACGACCGCGGCCCACGATCCCGCCGGCTTCGCCACCACACCCGGCAGCAAGGTCGTGCGCTTCGTCCCGCACGATGCCGTCCTCGGGCGTGCTGCGTGCGTGGTCTGCCACGGCGGCCTCGGCATCACACAAAAGGCGCTTGCAGCCGAGGTCCCGGTCGTGGTCGTGCCCTTTGGACGCGACCAAGCCGAGACGGCCAGACGGGTCGAGTTCGCCAAGGCCGGCGTGCGTCTCCCGCCACGCCACCTGACTCCCGAGCGGCTGCTCGGCGCCGTGCACGGCGCGATGCAGTGTCGCGAGGGCGCGCAACGCGTGAGTCGCGCTTACACTGCGGCCGGTGGAGCAAGCGCCGCGGCAGAAGCGATCGAGGCGATCGCCAGGGACGCATCGCGGTAGGGGTGTGCCCGACAGGCCTGCTCGGGACAGAGGGCCGGACAGGCTTACGCGTGAAGGAGCGCCTCACAGGTTTGCTCGCGAGGGCCTGCTCGGGACAGAGGCCGGGACAGGCTCACGCGTGAAGGAGCGCCTCACAGGTTTGCTCGCGACAGAGGCTCACGCGTTGGGAAAGCGCGGCTGGCGCTACGCCCAAAGGCGCCCTGAAAGATGCTCGGCGTCGTTCACGTAGCGCCGGGCACGTTTTTTGCGGTCATCGCCGCTTCGGCGGTGGCAGCCACGATCGCGACACTCGCAGGAGGTCGCGGCTTGGTCGTACCGGTCGTCGTGATCGAGCTGCTGCTCGGGATCGTGCTCGGGCCATATGTGCTCGGCCTGCACGTCAACCAGTTCATCCAGTTCTTTGCGGACCTCGGCCTCGGCCTGCTGTTCTTCTTCGCCGGCTATGAGATCGACATGCAGCGGATCATGGGTCTGCCGCTGCGCCTCGGTTTGATCGGCTGGCTTCTCTCGCTCGCTCTGGCCTACACGATCGGTGGCGTGCTCGCCGCATCCGGGATCGTGCTGTCGCTCCTCTATACGGGCTCGGCACTTTCGACCACCGCGATCGGCACGCTGATCCCGATCCTCTCCGACGCCGGCGAGATGCGTACCCCTTTCGGCACCTACCTGCTGGCCGCTGGCGCCGTGGGTGAGTTCGGACCGATCCTGCTGCTGACACTGATCCTCTCAACGCAGAGCACCGCCCACAACGCGGTCATCCTGGTCGCGTTCGTGGCCCTGGCGGTCGGGGTCGCGATCTTCGCGGTGCGTTCCTCCGAGCGCACGCTACCGCTGTTCGAGCAGACGATCGAGGCCAGCTCGCAACTGGTCGTGCGCTGGATTCTCGTGCTCGTGTTCGCGCTCGCGCTGCTTGCTTTCGAACTGGGCCTCGACCTGCTGCTGGGCGGCTTTGCGGCAGGGATAATCACCCGTCAGGTACTCAAGACTCGGGAGCTGCCGGCGTTCGACTCAAAGCTGACGGCGGTCGCGTTCGGCGTGTTCGTGCCGTTCTTCTTCGTCGTCAGCGGCATGGGCCTCGACATCCACGCGTTGTTCGCGAGCGTCTCGGGTGTCTTGAAGATGCTGCTGTTCTTCGTGCTGTTCCTGGTCGTGCGCGGTACACCCGCGCTCGTCCTCTATCGCAAGGTGCTCGACGCACGCGCACGCCTGGCGCTGGCGCTGATGAGCTCGACGCAGTTGCCGCTTGTGTTGGCGATCACCGCGCTGGCCACTTCCAGCGGTCACATGCGGCCCTCGACCGCCGCCGCACTGGTTGGGGCCGCGGTCCTCTCCACGCTCGTCTTCCCCTTCGTGGCTCTGCGACTGCGGGGCGACTTGGGAACCACGCTTGACACGCCCGCCCTAAGCGGTGAGGATTGGCGCGTTGCCACCGCTAGCCAGGAGCATTGAGCCGTGACCGGCGTGCTGTACGGGCTGGCAAGATTTTGCGTGCGGCATCGCTTCGTGACGATCGCCGTGTGGCTGCTGGTGACGATCGTGCTCGTCACCGTTTCACACAGCTTGGGCGAAAACACCAACGACAACCTGTCGCTGCCCGGGACCGACAGCCAGCACGCCACCGACACGCTCAGCCACTCGTTCCCTGACCAGGCCAACGGCACGAGCCCGATCGTGCTGCACGCGGCCAAAGGCAAGCTGACCGAATCCAAGTATGCGAGCGCCGTCAATGAAGCGGCGGCCGATGTGGCAAAGGCTCCGCATGTCGCGTCGGTGGTCAATCCGCTCACCCCCGCGGGGGCCAACGCCTTGAGCAAAGACAAGTCGACTGGCTACCTGTCGGTCACCCTGGCCGTCTCACCAGGCGAACTATCCGTCTCAGAAGTGCAGACGATCATCGACGCGGCCGACCCGGCCAAGGCTGCCGGGCTGGAGGTGGAGACCGGCGGTCAGCTGGGTCAGAAGGTCTCCAAAACCTCGACCGAGTCCAGCGAGCTGATCGGGATCATCGCGGCGATGGTGATCCTGACGTTCACGTTCGGCACGGTCGTCTCGATGCTGCTGCCGATCCTCAATGCCGTACTCGCGCTGCTCTCGACGCTCGCGATCATCCGCCTGCTCGGGCACGTGATCAGCGTGCCGACGGTCGCCCCCACACTCGCGACGATGATCGGGCTGGGCGTGGGCATCGACTACGCGCTGTTCATCGTGACACGCCACCTGCGCGGACTGGACGAAGGGCACGACGTTCACGAGTCGATCGCGCGCGGCGCGGCGACCTCCGGCGGAGCCGTGTTCTTTGCGGGCTGCACCGTGACGATCGCGCTCGTCTCGCTGGCAGTGGCCAAAATTCCGCTGGTCACGACGATGGGCCTGATGGCGGGTATCGCGGTCGTGGTCGCCGTGCTGGCGGCGCTCACGCTGATGCCGGCGCTGGTCGCGACAGCAGGTCCGCACATCAACTCGCTGCGCGTGCGCACGCCACCCTCGAACGCTCAATCCAAGCAGGGCGCATGGGCCAAGTGGGCCGCCGACATCGCCAAGCACCCCGCACTTGCGGGTCTGGCAGCACTTGCGATCCTGCTGCCGCTGACGATCCCGCTGCTGTCGCTGAACCTCGGACAGGAAGACGTGGCAGCGCTGTCCACCTCGACCACCGCGCGGCGCGCCTATGACCTGATATCGGCGAACTTCGGCCCGGGAGTGAACGGCCCGCTGATCGTCGCTGTCACGCTGGGCACTCCTGCGAAAGGCACAACCGACCCGCGCTTGGCGACGTTGCAGAAGGACGTGTCCTCCACAAAGGGGGTAGCCGCGATCACTCAGATCCAGATCGACAAGGCGGGCACCGCCGCCTATTTCAACGCAATCGCCACCACCGGGCCGGCCGAAAAAGCGACCAAGGAACTGGTCGACCACCTGCGCTCGAGCGTCATCCCCAGCTCTGAAAAGGGCACCGACATGCACGCCGACGTCGGCGGCAGCACGGCTGGCAACATCGACCTCGCAACACAAATCTCGAACAAGCTGCCGCTACAGATCCTGGTCGTGATCGCACTCAGCTTCGTGCTGCTGATCCTTGCTTTCCGCACCGTGGTGATCCCGCCCCAAGCGGCGCTCATGAACCTGCTCTCGATCGGGGCCTCCTACGGCGTGCTGACCGCCGTCTTTCAATACGGCTGGCTCAGCGGCCTGATCGGCCTCAGCGGGCCGGTGCCGATCGTCTCCTATGTGCCGCTGTTCATGTTCGCGATCCTGTTCGGACTCTCGATGGATTACGAGGTGTTCCTCGTCAGCCAGATCGAGGAGCACGTGCACGCCGGCGAGGACAATCGCGGCTCGGTAATCTCCGGTCTGGTCACAAGCGCACGTGTGATCACGGCGGCGGCGCTGATTATGGTGTTCGTGTTCGGCAGCTTTGTGCTCAACGGCTCCCCCACGATCAAGCAGTTCGGCGTCGGCTTGGCCGTAGCGGTGATCCTCGACTCGACGGTCGTGCGCTGCCTGCTGGTGCCGGCTTTGATGATCCTGATGGGCAAGTTCAACTGGTACATGCCGGGCTGGCTGGACCGCGTTACACCACATCTGAACATCGAGGGCGCCGAGTTCTTTCAGAAGCGCGACGCACAGCCAGAGCCCAAGCCCGCGGCGTTGACCGACGCCTGAGAGCAGCGACGGCGGCACAAGTCGATCTTCCTCCCTGCGGCCAAATGCGCCCTTTCCAGGGAGCACGCGAGATCCGCTCCTGAGGGCATGCGAAGTGTCAGGCCGCTGAGCCCAAATAAAACACTGCCCGAACAGCACCTCCAGCAGAACTGGCCGGCTAGCCAATTGTCGCTGAGCGCGCTAGGCTCAAGGCCCCCACGCAAGAAGCCCCCAGCGAGCGAAACAGGAACGGAGCCCCACCGTGAACAGCATCCTGGAGAACCGTCGCATCATGCAGCAACTTCCCCCCGGGCCCAAAGTGCCGGCCAGCGTGCAGATGGCAGGCTCGTGGCTGCGCCCGACAAGCGTCGTGGTACGCGCCCGCGAGCGCTACGGCAAGCGCTTCTCCGTGCGGCTGCTCGGCCAGCTGCCGTTCGTCGTCCTCTCAGACCCCGATGAGATCAAGGAAGTCTTCCAAGCATCCCCCGAGGTGCTGCACCCGGGCGAGGGCGCGCGCATCCTCGAGCCGATCGTCGGCCCGAACTCGGTGATCCTGCTGGATGAGAAGCCGCATCTGAGCCAGCGCAAGCTGATGCTGCCGGCCTTCCACGGCGATGCGATGCAGGCCCTGGCGGAGCTGATGAACGAGCTGACCGAGCGCGAGATCGCCACTTGGCCGCAGGACGAGCCGGTCCCGCTGCACCCGCGCCTGCAGCAGCTGACGCTCGAGATCGTGCTGCGAGCAGTCTTCGGGCTGGAGCAGGGAGCCCAGCTAGACCGCTTGCGCGACTTGCTGACGCAGCTGCTCGAGTTCGCCGAGAACCCGATCTCGCTGCTGCCGTTCGCCCAGCGCGCCCTGGCCGGCCGTGGCCCGATGGGTCGCCTGGAACGGCTCCGCGAGGAGACCGACCGGCTGATCTTCGAGCTGATCGACGAGCGTCGTCGCGAAGACGCCCACGGTCCAGACGTGCTCACCATGCTGCTGGGCGCCGAACACGAGGACGGCTCGCCGATGAGCCCTACCGAGCTGCGTGATGAGCTGGTGACGGCGCTGGTCGCCGGCCACGAGACGACGGCTTCGCAGCTGGCATGGGGCTTCGAGCTGCTGGCGCGCAATCCCCGCGTCGCACAGCGCCTCTCCGCGGAGCTGAACGCGGACCCCGACTCGCCCTACCTGACGGCCACGATCCACGAGATCATGCGCCGCCGCCCGGTGCTGATGAACGCCGAGCCGCGCTTGGTCAAGCAGCCGGTGGAAATCGGCGGCGTCAGCTACCCGCCGGGCGTGGTGCTGATCGCAAGCGCCTATCTCGTCCATCACGACCCCGACATCTACCCGCAGCCATACGCGTTCCGTCCCGAGCGCTTCCTGGAGAGCGAGGGCGGCAAGGCTCCGGGCACCTACACGTGGCTCCCCTTCGGCGGTGGCCGCCGCCGCTGCCTCGGCGCGAGCTTCGCGATGCTGGAGATGAAGATCGTGCTGCGCAGTGTGATCGAGCGCAATCTCGTGCTGCCGGTCGGCGATCGCCCGGAGAGCGCGCGCCGGCGCTCGATCACGATCAGCCCGTCGCGCGCCTGCGAAGTGATCTTGCGCGCGCGGCAGGAGGCGAGCCTAGAGTCGGAGCCAGCTCTCGGAGAGAAGGTCCCGGTACTCGCCTGACGCCCCGCCAGGGTGGATGACGGGGCGCTAACTCGCCCGACACCGCGCGGCTAGGCTGGGTGGTGGACACCAAATATGGAAGGTTCTGAATATAACTTCTAGGTTGTGGTAAGGACTGCATACAACTTATAGGTTGTATTTGTGATCACCGCGAAAGACAACCACGTGCATCCCCATAATCGCTCCGCGTCATGCGACGCACCGCTCACCGCTCACCGCTCACCGCTCACCGCTCACCCGGCGGGATAACACCTCTGTGCGCTTGACAGCAAGATCCACACTCGTTTGAGCGCGCGCCCGCCCGGGTATCAACGCTAGATCGGTCCGGGCGGGCCGCAAGGGGTGCTTGCCTGGCAAAGCCATTTCGCCGCAGGGAGGCAGAGATGTTCGGTCGGCTTCGGTTTCATGTCCGCTCGCACGCGTGTATCGCGGTGCTCGCAGCGATCCTCACAACGATGTGGCTGGCCTCGACCGCCGGCGCGTTCCCAGGACAGCGCGACCACTCGAGACACGCACACTCGAAACATGGCGGACCGCAGATCGGCCATCAGGCGCCCGGGCACGGTGGTCCTCCCAATGGGCAGAAACAGCCAGGCCATGGTGGCCCTCCTCCTGGCCAGAAAGGGCCTGGGCACGGCTTCCCACAGGCCAGTTACCTGGCGCTCGGCGACTCGCTTGCGTTCGGCTACTCGCAGGCCAAGTTCGAAAGACTTTTACCGAACGAGAACCCCGCCGAATACAACACGGGCTACGTAGACGATTTCGCCCATCTCCTGAGATTCGGCAACCCCAAACTTCAGGTCATCAACGACGGCTGCCCAGGCGAGACGACCGAATCCTTCATCAAGGGACCGTGCGAATACCAGTTGGCCTTCCCGTTGCATCACCCCTACGTGGGCGGCCCGACAAGCTCGCAGCTTTCTGACGCACTGGCCTATCTGCAGGCCAATCCGAACACAAACCCGATCACGCTCGACATCGGCGCCAACGACGCGCTCGGCGTGATCGAGCACACGTGTGAAAAGAAAGTGGAATGCGTAATCAAAGAAGCCCCAGCTCTGTTCGCGCACATAGCGACGAACCTGGGGCTGATCCTGGGCGACCTGCGCGGAGCGGACCCGCACGCGACGATCATCGTGCTGGGTTTGTACAACCCGTTCGGTGAAAAACTGCCGGGTGGCAATGCGTTGACGGCCCAGCTCAACGAAGTCATGGACAAAGTCGCCGAAGCGGTGGGCGCCCGCTTTGCGGATCCCCTGCCGCTATTCAACCCGCCGGGGAAGCTGGAAGAACCGACGATCTGCCTGCTGACGAATATGTGCAATGAACCCGAAGATATACACCCGACGGACTTGGGCTATGGGGTGCTGGCGGGGTTGATTGCCAAGCAGTACTTCTTCTAGGAGGAACCTTGCGCCGGGGCCAGGCACTCAGGGCGTCGGCCCCGGCGCAGGTGATCCCTGATGCCGAACTCGCTCGCGCATATCGGCGTAGCGGGTGACCTCATAGACGATCAGCAGGCTCAGCACCGCGGCGAGGATCGCGAGCGTCGCCAGCGATGAGACTTTCAACGTCAGCGTGATCGGCACCAGCGCCAGCAGCACGAGCGAGCAAACGAGCCGCCGGCCGCTGAGCGATTGGACGTTGCGCAAGCGGAAGGCGACGTGCGCGAGCAGATATGCGGCAGTGCCGCCGAGCAGGGCCACCGTGGGCACGAGCTCGAGCGGATCGCCGTCGTGCTCGATCGTGACCTTCAAGCCAACCGCAAGCAACGCGATACCGGCCACCATCGGAAAGTGCAGATAGGAATAGGAGTCGCGCGCCAACTCGTTGCGCTCGCGTCCTTCCTTGGCATTCGACAGGCGCCGCTCGGCGACGAGCGCGGTCACATCGAAGTACGCCCACCACAGCGTCGCGGCAACAATCACCCCGAGCACAGCGGTGACCACAACAGCGGTGTCGATCGTCGTGCGCGCCCCCACGCCGAGTGCCACGATCGACTCGCCCAAAGCGATCAGCACGATCAGACCATGACGCTCGGCGAAGTGTCCCGGAACGAGCTTCCAGCCGTCGGCGCCGAACAGAAAGGGTCCGCCGGCATCGAGCACCAGTGCAAGCCCCCACAGCCCGAGTTGCAGCGCGCCGCTCGTGGCGGCTGCGACGAACAGCAGCCCCGCCCCGATCGCGGTGCTGTACGCGAGACCGGCGACGGAATGTCTGAGCGCCGGGTCCTCGCGGCTTGCGATCGTGAACAGCGCGATGTGCGCGCCACGCACGACCGCGTAGGCACAGGCGAACAGCAGCGCCTCGCTGCCGAACGCACCAGGCACGCACAGCGCCGCGACGAGCATGGCGGCCATCGCCGTGAAGATCACGAGCCGCACGCTGCCCTCCTCCGGGTCGACGACGCTTGTCAGCCAGGCGTAGCCGGTCCAGGCCCACCAGAGCATGCCGAGCGCAAGCACGCCTTTGAGCAGCCCGATCCAGGTGGGAGTGCGTGCCATCAGCGTCGTGCACTGCGTCAGCGCCAGTACGAACACCAGATCGAAGAACAGCTCCAGGGGAGTGACGCGCTCGCCTTCGCGCATGACGGCCGTCAACCGGGGACTGCGCTCCTCAGAGACGATGCTCACTTGCCCATCTTCGCAAGCCGCGTGAGGATCGTCCTAGGCTGAGACGATGGACCTCACCGGCAAGACGGCGCTGGTCACAGGCGCCAACCGTGGCATCGGCCGTGCGCTCGTCGAGCGTCTTGCCGAATTGCCGCTGCGCTCGGTGCTGGCGGGAGTACGCAGCGTCGAGAGCTTCGAGGCCGTGAACCCACCGCCCGACGGCGCCCGAGAGGTGCGAGCCGTTCACATCGACCTGTCCTCGCAGGCGAGTATCGAGCAGTGCTGCTCGGAGTTGGGCGGGCAGCTCGGCCAGATCGATCTGCTCGTCAACAACGCTGGGCTGATGACTGGCGGGCTGCTCGAGGAGCAGGACATCGGCGAGGTGTATGCGATGTTCCAGGTCAACTTGGTGGGGGTTACACACCTCACCCAGCGGGTACTCCCCGGGATGCTCGCGCGGCGGAAGGGGACAATCGCCAACAATGCGTCGATCAGCGGCTATGCCCACTTCCCCGCGGCGAGCACCTACGCCGCCGCGAAGGCTGGGATCGTCGGCTTCACCGAATCGCTGCGGCGCGAGCTGCGCGGCACTGGCGTGCACGCCATGCACCTCGTCACACCAGGCGTCGCGACCGACATGCTGAAAGCCACCGATGAGGTGTACGGGCGCCACATGGACACATCCGGCTGGGACCGCATCCCTCCCGAGGAGTGGGCGGCCAAGGTCGTGGGCGCGATCGAAGCCGACCGGCGCATGCTCGGCCCTGGCGGTCGCTCCCGCTTGGCGATGCTCGCGGCGCAGGGACCAACTTTCGTGCTCGACGCGGTGACCGCCCGCTTGTTCAGTCGACGACCACGTAGCCAAGCCTGACCTGGAGCGCACCGCGAGGGCGCTCGGGGCGGCTGGGCATCGCGGCGACTTCAGCCGGTGCTACTGAGCTCATGCGTGGCCACCGACTGCCGCGCCCGCGCAGCGCGCCAGCCTGGCTTGGCCAGCAGCACCTGCACATCGCCGATGCGCCGCTCGGCAAAGCCGGCCTCGCAATAGGACAGGTAGAGCCTCCAGATGCGCTGGAAGCGCTCGTCATAGCCGAGCTCGGCGAGCCTGCCCAAGTTTGCCTCGAAGTTGGCGCGCCAGTGGCGCAGCGTCTGCACGTAGTGGAAGGTGATGTCCTGCAGCCCCGCGACGCGCATGTCCGTGCGCCGCTTGACGGCGCGTTCGATCACGCCCAAAGACGGTAGGCAGCCGTTCGGGAAGATGTAGGTGTTCATGAAGCTGTGCGAGGCCTTCTCGACCTCATAGGCGCGATCGTCGATCGTGATCGCCTGCAGCAGCATCGCGCCGTCGGGAGTGAGCAGCCGCGAGCAACAATCGAAGAACGTGCCGAAATGCTGCCAGCCGACAGCCTCGATCATCTCGATCGAGACGAGCTTGTCGTAGCGTCCGCGCAGGTCGCGGTAGTCCTCCAAGAGCACCTCGACCCGATCCTGCAGACCCGCGCGGCCGACGTGCGCGACGGCATGACGGTGCTGCTCGCGCGAGATCGTGGTTGTGGTGACGCGGCAGCCGCGCGTGCGCGCGGCATACAACGCGAACGCACCCCAGCCGCTGCCGATCTCGAGCACATGGTCATCGGGCCGTAGGTCGAGCTTCTCGCAGACACGCTCGAGCTTGGCAAGCGCCGCCTCGTGCAGGCTCATACCCGGTCGCTCGAACAGGGCGCATGAATAGGTCATGCTCGGGTCGAGCAGCAGCTCGAACAGCTCGTTGCCGAGGTCGTAGTGGGCGGCGATGTCGCGGCGGCGACGGCGGCGCGTATTGGCGTTCAGCAGCATGCGTGCGCGTTGCGCTGGAGCCAGCAGCGGCGCGAGCACAGCGCGCAAGCGGTCGAGCGCGTCGGCGTTGCGAGCGGCGACGCGTACGACGGCGGTCGGGTCAGACGAATCCCACAGCTCCTGGGCATACGCCTCGGCGAGCCCGTTGCTGCCACGCAACAGCTTGCGCCAAGCACGCGGCGAGCGCACGTGCACGGTCGCGTGCGGCGCGCCGCTGCCGAACGTCACCTGTGCCCGACCGTCCTCGAGCACGGTGAGGCTGCCCGAATGGATGCGCCTCAACAATGCGTGCGCGATCGTGCGTGCGATTCGCGTTGTCATGCCACGCCTCCAGAGATCGGCGATGCGAGGCGCGCGCTCATGCGAGGCCTTCCTTGGGATGGCGATGCACCGGCACGCCCTTCAACTTCAGCCGCAGAGCCTGGGCGTAGATCAGCGTGAGCATCCGCAGCGAGCTGGCCGGATAGCGCGCGCTCATGCGCGCAAGCGTGGTCTTCGTGAACTCATGTCGACGCAGCGAGAGCGTGGCGTCGAACGCCAGGTCTCCTTTACGAGAGCTCGCGATGTGCACCGACAACGTCTCGCCCGGCACGCTCACACGCCACTCGTAGCGCTCGTCCATGCCCATGAACGGCGAGACGTGCAAAGCCTTGGCCGAATTGCCGGCGAGCACCGCGCCGGAAGTTTGGGCGGGTGGGCAGTACCCGCCGCCACGTGCGAGCACGTAGGCGTGGCGCTCGCCCCAGGGCGTGTTCGTCACCTCGGCGGCCACCGCCTCCACCGACTCGGCGGCCTCGTCCATGCAGTAGTAGAAGCTGACGGGGTTGAAGCAGTGCCCAAAGCTGCTCAGGTTGCAGAGCACGCGGACCGGCCCGGACGGCCGCACGCCGGCCTGGTCGGCCACGACGTCGCGCACCGCATCTGCCAGTGGCGTGTGCTTGTCACCCAGATAGTGGCGACGACGGAAGCGCGCGGGCCCGGGGCGGGACGCGAGCAGCCGGCCACCGAGCAGCGTGGGCAGCTCGTCGAGATCGATATAGGCCAACGCGAGTCGATAGCGGAACTCGTGCTCGCGCACATCGAAGCGCCGGTGTCGAACGTGGCCATAGTAGATAGCGCTCACACTCATAGCTCTACCCCGAAATGTGCGCCCACATCGAGCGCGCTGCGCACGCCGTCCTCGTGAAAGCCCCAACCCCAGTAGGCGCCGCAGTAGTGCGTGCGATTGCGTCCACTGATCTCCGCGCGGCGGGCCTGCACACGTACGCCCTCCGGCGTGTAGACCGGATGGGCGTAGGGAATCGTGCGGATCACCTGCTGGGGATCGATCGCCGCTGTCCGGTTGAGCGTCACACACAGCTCACGATCGGCTTTCAGCGACTGCAGACGATTCATGTGGTAGGTGACGGTGGCGCGCTCGGTTGGGGTCTCCAACAGGTGGTAGTTCCAGCTCGCCCAGGCGCGGCGGCGGCGGGGAAGCAGGCGCGTGTCGGTGTGGAGCACTGCCTCGTTGGCCTGGTAGGGCATCGCCCCTAGGATTTCGTGCTCGCGTGGGTCGGCATCGGCAAGCATCGCAAGCGCCTGGTCCGAGTGGGTCGCGATCACGACCTCGTCGAAACGCTCTGCCTCGCCACCGCGAGGCTTGACCATGACCGCGTCGTCTCGACGTTCGATCGCCTGCACCGCCGTGCCGAGCCGCAGGCGATGGCGCCACGGCTGGATGAGCGCACGCACGTAGCTCTCAGAGCCACCCGTGACCGTGCGCCAGTGCGGTCGGCCCGTCAACCCGAGCATCCCGTGGTTGTCGAAGAACTCGGCGAGGAAGCGTGCCGGAAAGCTGCGCAGCTGATGGGGGTCAGCCGACCACACGGCCGACACCTGGGGAACAATCAGCCTTTGCACAAATGCCTCTGAGAAGCGCTGCTCGGCCAGCCATTGCCCCAGCGAGATCTCGCCGCAGGAGCCACCCAGGAGCTCGCGGGCCGTGCGGTTGAAACGCACGAGGTCGGCGATCATGCGATGGAACCATGGCGTCAGCAGGTGAGCACGCTTTGCGAACAGGCCGTTCGGCGAGGCGCTGTTGTACTCGAAGTCCCCGCGCCCATCGCTCACGCCGAAGCTCATGTCCGAGCGTTGCCAGGCCACGCCGAGCTGACGCAACAGACGCTCGAAGTTTGGGTAGTTGCGGTCGTTGAACACCATGAAGCCGGTGTCCACCCTGTGGGTCTGCTCGGGCGTCTCCACGCGGATCGTGTTGGCGTGGCCGCCGGCAGACTCGCCGGCCTCGAACACGACGATCTCGTGTCTGGGATAGAGCAGGTGTGCCGCGACCATGCCCGAGACCCCGGCGCCGACGATCGCGATCCTCATGGGAGCAACACGATCCTCATCGGAGAAATAGATAGCTCATGTCTGAGCATTCGCTGGAGAGCCGCACCTGGATCAGCGGCTCAGATCGTGCGACGTCTTCACGCGCTCGGCGCAAGGCATTCCGCGCGCGGCAGTCCCGCGCGCGGAATCAACGGTCCGCGTTTAGCCGACGTGTGCGAAGTGCGCGTCCACGCCGTCGAGCAGATCCCAATTACCGCGCAGTGCCGCCGTCGCGCACTCAACCATACGGTCGGCCTGGGCTCGTGCCTCATCCTCGTCCTCGCTCATCAACTCGGCGATCAGCTCCCGCGCCTGGCGTGCGTGCTCGACATCGAGCTTGGCGTGCAACTCGAAGTACTCGACCGCCGGGCCTTCGGGCTTGTAGCCGTAGCGCTCGACGAGCCCCTCGAGCTTGGTCTGGGCGATTGCCGGCTGGCTTGCCTCGACCGCGTACAGCACGGCAAGATGCTCCAGGACGTCGGCGCCGGCAGTCCACACCCGGGTGCAAACATCCGTCTCGCTCAGCGGACTACGCTCGCAGACACCCTCACCAGCAACAGCGTCCGCGAACGCATCCCACAACGCAACATGGCTGTGCTCCTCGGCCGCGTGGCGCTCGAGACCGGCGCGACGGTCCGGATCGGCCTTGGCGGCAACGCTGTCTGAGGCCTGTGCCAGCGCGACGACGGCGTGGCGGTACTCGCCGGCGTAGAAAGACAATTCCTCGGCGCTCAGCTCTCCCGCGCTCCAGCGCTGGTAGAACGGGTGCTCGAGCACGTCGCATTCACGCCTGGCCTGATCGATCCTGGCAATCACATCCATCCCGCGGCTCCTTCTGGTTCGTTTGGGCTGGGAGCACCCAGAGGCCCAGTAGGCAGGCACTCCCGATGCGGCGAAGTATGGCGGGCGCGTCGGGCGACACCGCCGTCGCCTATTGGACGGTGAGCTTGCCTTCCATGCCCGCCTGTCGATGACCAGGAACCGAGCAGTAGAAGACGTATGTGCCAGGCTTCAGATTCAACGTGAGCGTCCTCGCGCCGCCCTGGAAGGTGGGCGTCGCTGTCAGCACCGTGGTGCCCTGGGCGATCGTCATGTTGTGCATCAGCGGAGACATGTTCTTGAAATCGATCGTGACCTTGCCGGCTCTGGCCGAAAGATTTTTCGTGGTGTAGCGCAGCTGGCCTTCGGGATCGGCTTCATCGGTCAGCGAGGAGGTGCCCGAGCCGGAGGCGGCTTCGCGGCCCGTCTGGGTGATCGGCGCGATCGTCGCCTTGGCGCTCGAGCCACCCGACGTGGCAACCGCCATGGAGACGGTAGCCAGTACGAGCACGGCCGATATCGCCATCACGGCGCGCTGGCCGCCCAACGAGCTCGGGAAGTTCGGGTTGCGCCGCCCCAAGACAACCGATACGAACAGTGCCCAGGCAACGAGCAGACCGCCGGCGATGTAGTACGGCACCTTGCTCTTCTCGGCTGCAAGCACAGGCCCGAAGTGTGCTATTGCTGCAAACATCCCGCCTGCGAGCGTAACCGATCCTCCGGTGGGTATGCTCTCTCGCCGATGACCGACGCGGTGCGTACCCCGGACGAGCTGCTTGAAGGTCTCCCCGACTTTCCCTTCGAGGCGCACTATCGCGAGCACGACGGGCTGCGCCTCGCCCACGTTGACGAGGGTGAGGGCGCTCCGGTGCTTTTCATGCACGGCGAGCCCACCTGGTCGTTTCTGTGGCGCAAGGTGCTCGCGCCGGTCAGAGACGCCGGCTTCCGCTGCATCGCGCCCGACCTGCCCGGCTTCGGACGCTCGGATAAGCCGATCGACATCGACTGGTACTCCTACGACCGTCACGTGGCGGCAGTCGCTGCCCTGATCGAGGAGTTGGACGTGCGCAAAGCCACCATGGTCGTGCACGACCAGGGCGGTCCGATCGGGCTGCGCCTGGCGGTCGAGCATCCCGAGCGCTTCGAGCGGCTGGTGATCCTCGACACCGGACTGTTCACCGGCCACCAGAAGATGAGCGAGGCGTGGACTGCATTTCGAGACTTTGTGGAGCGCACCGAGGACCTGCCGGTCGGCTTCCTTGTGCGGGGCGCCTGCAAGAACGATCCTGGCGACGAGGTGATCGCCGCCTATGAGGCGCCCTACCCGAGCGTCGCGTCCAAGGCGGGGGCGCGAGCCTTCCCGTTGATGATCCCGCATGAGCCTGACGCGCCGGGCGCCGCCGCCGGCCGGCGCGTGCTCGAGGCGCTCAAAGACGACAAGCGTCCGACGCTGATGTTGTGGGCCGACTCCGACCCGGTGCTACCGCTCGCCACCGGCGAGCGCTTCGCCGAGGCGATCGGTCGTGAGAAGCCACGCGTGATCGAGAACGCCTCGCACTTCCTACAGGAGGACGCGGGGCCCGAGATCGGCCGTCAGATCGCCGAGTGGCTCACGGCTGGGTGATCGCAAATGGCATGCCCCCACGCGCGCGCCGGGGGCATCGCCCTTTTTCTTAGCCGACCCTGACTCAGCAGTCTCAGCCCCAGCGTCTCTTCCTCAACTGCCTCCGTCAGTCAACTGCACCTTCTCCGGCGCGGGAGCCAAGGCCGGCTCGGACTTGGAGGCGCGCAGTTCGTAGCCGCGGCGTGCGCTCGCGTCGGCCCCGGCCAGCACCTGGTCTGCCTTCAGCGCACGTGCCATCCCCTCCGAGAGTCGTCGCGGCAGCAGCACCCCCAGCGTGCTCGTGCGCTTGGCAGACTTCGGCACCCACACTTCCACACGGCCAGTCTGCAGAGCCTCGACGATCGCGTCGGCCACTTCGGTCGGCTGCAGTACCTTCATCCCGCGCGCCTGGCCAAGCCCGCCACCCAGTTCGGTGTTGACGACGAACGGCATCACGTAGCTGATGTCGACGTTGGCCTTCATCAAGCGCAACTCGCCGCGCACCGCCTCGCTGAGGCCGACGACCGCGTGCTTGGTCGCCGAGTAGGTGGCGCCGCCGGGCGCCCCGAACTTGCCGGCCTGGGAGGAGATGTTGACGATGTGGCCACGGTCGCGCGGGACCATCCGCTCCATGGCAAGCTTCGTCCCCAGGATCACCCCGTGCAGGTTGATGTCGACCATGCGCCGTGCGGTGAGGTCGTCCTCGTCGATGAAGCGCCCGATCGGCATGATGCCGGCGTTGTTGACGAGCACGTCGATCGGACCCAGCTGCTCTTCGGCCCTGTCGAGGAACGCGGCGAACGACGCGCGATCGGTCACGTCGAGCGCCAGCGCCACGGTGCTGGGCCCGAGTTCCTTCGCGGTCTCCTGGGCAGCGGCAAGGTCGACGTCGCCGACCGCCACCTTCATTCCCTGGCGCAGGAGCGCCCGCGCGGTCGCCTTGCCGATCCCGCGCGCCGAGCCGGTGATCGCCGCGGTCTGGCCGGCGAGGATACGGGGCTGCTTGGCCATGCTGTCTCCTCCTGAAAATTGGTTGTGCAGCCAAAGCTAGCGCGCAAACGAAAACACCGCATCTTCCGGGGTCGTGCGGGGTTCTACGTGCAGACCATCCCATCAGGCCTGTGGATGGTCCCGGAGGGGGGCCGGACCCGGACGATCCACGGCTTCGTCCGGGTCCGCGTATCGGACGTCACGCGGGGTGGGGGGGCCCGCGAGACGCCCTTCGATGCTCCGCTGACCCCCCGTTGACCGCTGCTGGTTCGGGACGGGTCGTGGGCATAGCCCAAACTCCCGTGCACGCAAAGGGGGTGTATTTCTGAACATACGTATCGTGGAATCGGAACAGACTGAGCCGCGGGCGGTACACACCCCGCCGCGCTAGGCTTCAACGGTGGCGTCGTTTCTCTTCCATCACCAGCGCATCGCCTACACGGAGTTCGGTGGAGGCCCAGCGGAGCTGAAGAGCGACGGTACGCGTGGCAAGACACCACGACGGGCCAAGGCCGCCAAGCGGCCCGTGATTCTCGTGCACGGCTTGCTGCTCTCCCAGAAGATGCACAAGCCGCTTGCCAAAGAGCTGGCGGCGCGCGGCAACCGTGTGATCACGGTCGATCTGCTCGGCCACGGCGAATCCGATCGTCCCCGCGACATGTGGCGCTATTCGATGCACTCCTTCGCCGAGCAGCTCGTGGCCTTGATGGATCATCTGGAGATCGGAGAGGCGGTCGTGATGGGCACTTCGCTCGGCGCAAACGCCGCGCTTCAGGTGGCCGCAACCGCGCCGGAGAGGCTGCGCGGGATGGTCATCGAGATGCCGGTGCTCGACAACGGGCTGCTCTCCAGCGCCTTGACCTTCACTCCTATCCTGGTGGCGCTCACTTTCGGCGAGCCGCTGATGAAGCTTGTCGCGCGCGGCACCCGTGCGGTGCCGCGCCGGCTACTGCCCTACTACGGCAACGTGATCCTCGACCTCGTGCGCCAAGAGCCCGGTCCAGGCGGCGCGCTGTTGCAAGGTCTCTTCTTCGGGCGCATCGCGCCCCACCGAAACGAACGGCGCACCTTCAAGACGCCCACGCTCGTGCTCGGGCACCGGCGCGACCCCGTTCATCCCTTCTCAGACGCGGGAATGCTGGCCGCGGAGTTGCCCGATGCCCGCCTGATCGAAGCAGACTCGCTCGTCGAGTTGCGCCTGCGCCCAGAACGGCTTACAGACGAGATCGCCGGCTTCCTCGACGAGGTGTGGACTACAAAGCCGCGCCGCGCCAGGTCGACGCGCAGCACACGAGCGAAACGCGTCTCCTCACCCTGACCCGCCGCCCTGACGGTCGGGGGGCAAGCCAGACAAGGACGCACCGACCGCCGACCGCCGTGTGCTTCAGCACACAAGGAGGGAGGACGCCGTATGGCGCCGCTCCCCGACCGTCAGGGTCTTACTTCGGCGGGAAGAGTTCGAATTCGTTGATGGAGACGCTGCCCGGGTTCGCGGCTGTCGAGGTAGCCGGGGCCTTGGCCAGCCACAGCAGGATGTAGCGGTAGCCCTTGCCTTTGGTCTTCAACTTGAGCGTGGTGCTTTTCTTCTTCAAGACTTTCAGCCCGACGATGCGAGCCCAGGCCGGATCGGAGATCGACGCCGGCGGCGTACTGCCGTTCGTTCCATAGACTTCCACGGTGATTCCCGTGGTCGTCGTCTTGACGACAGTGCTTCCCAGCTTCTGCGGGTTCTTCAGGTCGAGCAGCAGTCCCTCGGCCATCTTGGGAGCGTTTTCGGTCTGTACCTGGGCCGTCCAAGCGGTGCTCGCTTCCCCGTCGATCGCGAGGCTGGGATCGCCGAACAGCGAAGGCGGGTAGTTGTAAGGGTTGTAGACGCTGGCCGCGTTCGTGTCGAGCAGGATCGGGCTCGGCGCTTCGGATTCGGCGCCTGTGTTCGTTTCGGAGCTGCTTGTTTCTTTGCTTTCGCTCGTGCTTTTCGTCGGTTCGCTGGTGGTTTTGGTCGGTTCGCTCGTGGTATCGGTGGTTTTCGTTTCGGGCGGGAACAGCGCGTTGTTGGCTTCGCTGTCCGCGCCGCTCGTCGATTTGGGCGTCGGCGTTTGCAGAGGGATCTTCGGCGGGGTGGCTTTGACCGTCGTGGGCGTGCCCGGAACCGGGGTGGCACCAGGAGTCGAGGCGGCGCCCGGAGTCGTCGGCGTGGTTGTGGCGGGCACACCCGCTGCCGGAGTTTTTATGACCAGTGCCACAGCCGAGGACTTCGGCTTGGTCTTGTTCAATGCTGCGTACGCAGCCACCGCAGCGCCGCAAACGAGCACCGCTGTCGCCCCAAGGATCGCGATGCCCGTGCGCCAGCCCGGACCGCCGCCGAAAAGGCGTGGCTTGGCTGTGCCGCACTGCAGACACCAGTCCTGGCCCTCCTGCATCGGCAGCCCACATTTCGAGCACTGATAAGGCGCAGGAGCCGGGTCGGGCTGGGACCCGTTTGGGTCGATACCATTGGACTTCGCCGACTGCTCCGGCGAGCCCTCAGACCCTGGCTTCGTAAGCAAGGAACTCACTATCGACCATTCTTACATCTCAGAGCCGATCAACCTGCCGGCAGGATCTGTTTGTCGGTTGGCTGCATCCGCTCGTCCAGCTCCAGCTGCCAGTAGTAGCGCGTGAATGTGACCTCACGGCGATACTCGCCGACGTGCGAGGGCACGTGCTCGCCGGCGGCCATGCGCACGATCAGCTCGGGGTAGGAGCGGCCGGACAGGGCTGCCAACGCCGGCGCAGGGAAAGCTCCGCCGAAGCGCGTGTTGACATCGGTGATGCGCACGCCCAACTCCGGGTCGCGGAACACCTGGATCGTGGCGGGACCGCGCACCGCGAGCGCCTGCATCGCACTGCAACCCAACTCGACGAGCTCGGGGTCGTCGATCACGGTGCCCTTGATCGACTCGCCGCCACGCGACTCGAGCATCGTGCGCGGAATCGCGTTCAGGCAACGCCCATCCAGATCGCCGAGACAGTCGATCGAGAGCTCCGGGCCTCCCATTGCCTGCTGCACCATAGTGGGCTCATCCACGTAGTCCACAAAGAAGCGAGCCTGCTCCGGGCTGTGCGCGAGATGGATCGAGCGTGCGCCGGAGCCCTTCCGCGGCTTGACCATGACCGGATAGTGGAGGGCATCGAGGTCGTCATCGGGCAGCACCGTCGGAGGCGACGGCAGGCCGAGGCGCTCGAGCAGCAAATGCGCCTCGTACTTGTCGTAGGTGGCATGCGCCACCTGCGAGGAGGGGACGAGCGCCGGAAGCAGGCCCTGCTCACGCGCCAGCGCGAGCGTCTCGATGTCGAGGTCTGTCAGCGGCAGCACTGCGCCTACTCCGTATTCGGCGCATAGGCGTGCAAGCTCGGGCACATAGCCCGGGTCTGCGATCGGTGGCGGACTGACACGCACCTGCGCCGCGTACCGAGCAGGAGCCAGCGGGTTTGGGTCGACCGCTACCACTGTCGTAAGAGCGGCGAAGCAGGAAACGATGTCGTAGCGCTTGCCGACGCCCGTGAGCATGATGCTCGGGGTCATTCCCATCCTCCCGTCTGGCCCTTGTAGAGACCCGAGCCACCGAGCACGATCGCTACGGTGCGCCACAGGATACGTGCGTCGAGCGCGAGCGATCGGTGTTCGATGTAGTAGAGGTCGAGCTCGATGCGCTCGCTCCAGGGCAGCGCGGCACGGCCGTTGACCTGGGCCCAGCCGGTGATGCCAGGCCTGATCGCAAGCCGGCCGCGCTGGCGCTCTGTGTAGCGGGCCACCTGCACCGGGATCGTTGGGCGCGGGCCGATGAACGACAGCTCGCCGCGCACCACGCCCAGCAGGTTGGGCAGCTCATCCAGCGAAGTCCGACGCAAGAGGGCCCCAACGCGCGTGACTCGAGGGTCGTTCTCGTTGATCGCTAGGCCCGCGCCCACGTGCTCGGCACCATCGACCATCGTGCGCAGCTTGAGCAGGTCGAACTCTTGACCGTCCTTGCCGACGCGCCGTTGACGGTAGATCGGGTGCCCGCGCGACTCCAGCCTGATGGCGAGCATCGCTACCGCGATCACGGGCGCGGCCACGATCAGCGCGAGCGTGCCGAGGACGATGTCGATCGTGCGTCGGATCATCTGGTCCCCTCCGCCGCTTCCCACGAAGGGGCAGTGCCATGGCGTAGCCAATCCCACAGGCCGGCGGCGGCGGCGAGCGTCGTGAGGAAGTAGTAGCGCGCGATCAAAAGGGGCCGCACACGTATCAAACCGCCAATCCCGGCGGAGGCGCCGAGGACGACCTGGAGGATAAGGGTGATTTCATAGACGCCTCTGGTCCCGCCCGCCACGAGCGCAATGTTGGCGAGGAAGGCAAAGACGTGCAAAAAAGGGGTCAGGTAGCGCAAAAGCCGGTGGGAGAAGATCATCCCGGCGTAGCCGAAGGTGTAGCCGTGCGGGGAAAGCATGCCACCGCGCAGGACGATCGGCCACGTGTGGCTCATCATGCGCCGCTTGCGCCGCCACTCGCCCTCGATCGAGGGGACCATCTTCTCGGTGGCACGGGCGCTCGACACGTATACGGCGCGCCAGCCGCGCTTGACCATGTTGAACGGGAACGACAGGTCGTGGCCCATGATCGGATCGACCACGATGTAGGACTCGCGACGGGTCGCGTAGATGGCGCCGTTGCCGGCGGTAATCGACGACAGGCGCGACTCGCGCGCGCGCTGCGCCATCTCATAGCGCCAGTACACACCCTCCTGGTTGGTGGCCTGGGCGCCGTCTGCGCCCTGCACGAAGCGGACCTGTCCGCAGGCGTAGCCCACTTGCGGATCCGCGAACGCGGCCACGAGCTCTCCCAGTGCATCCGGCTCCCATTGGGAATTGGCGTCGGAGAAGGCGACGATCTCCCCGCTCGATCGCTCCACAGCCGTGTCCTGAGCGACGATCTTGCCAGCGCGCGGGAGCTCGAGTACGAGGTCGGCGCCTGCGTCGCTCGCATGCTTGGCAGTGGCGTCCGTGCAGCCGTCGCAGGCCACGATCACCTGCAGCAGCTCGCGCGGATAGTGCAGCGCGAGCGCATTGGCGACCTTGGCGCCGATCACTGCCTGCTCGTCGTGCGCGGCGACGATCAACGACACGCTTCGATTTGGAGGATTGGTTCGTGCCTCTTCCCCCACCGCGGCTTTTGGCGCTGGCGCGAACAAGCGGGCCAGCACAGCCAAGGCAAAGGCATAGCCCACCTGTGTCCACACGATCAGGACAGCCGAAGCCCAGAACACGATCTCGAGCGCTGTGCGCATGAACCGCATTCTGTCCGAGCGCAGACGCTAGCGCCGCTCCCCTGCTCCGAGGAGGAGCTCATAGAGCTCGATGTGCGCCGCCGCGATTGCCTTCCAGGAGTAACGTCCATTGGCGGCTGCCCTGGCCCTCACGCACATTTCGGTCAGGGCGGCCTCATCGGCCAACATCTCTCTCAAGGCCTTCCCGAGCGCACGGGGATCGCCCGCCTCTACGATCCTCGCAGCACCGGTGCTCTGTATCTCGGGGAAACCGCCGACGTCGCTCAGCAGCAGCGGCTTGCCGAACGCGAGCGCCGTGAACAGGACGCCCGACTGGTCGGCCTGCAGGTAGGGCAGCACCACCAGGTCGGCTCGTTCGAAATAGGCGGGCAGCTCCTCGTCGGTCACGAAGTGCGGGTCGAAGCTCACGTTTGCTGGCGCGTCTGCCCGCAGTCCTGAGATGTCCATGCGCGGCATGCCCGCGATCAAGAGCTCGGCGTCCTCGATCGGCTCCTCGCCCGCTGCCCCACGCCAGGCGTCCAGCAGCACGTCGATGCCCTTGTAGGGACGCATCAGGCCGAACATGAGCACGGTTGGGCGCTTGGCCTTGGCTTGGGCGCTTTCAAAAACGGGTCCCCCCCCGCGCGCACGGGGGGCATCGTCTTTTTCGGATGTCCCGACCTCCGCGTCCAGCCCAGTCATCCCCGCCTGCCGCTCCCCAGAGATCCCCGGAGCAAGGTGCGTGAACACGCCGTGTGGGATCACATGGACGCGCTCGCCGTCGGCGCCCAGCTCGTCGATCAGGCGCTCGCGACCGTGCTCTGAGTGCACCACTATCGCGTCGAAGCGGTCGTACAGACGCTTCTGCGCGGACAGCTGGCCAGGCCGGGGCTCACGTGGGAGCACGTCGTGGGCGGTCAGCACCAGTGGACGACGGCGCCCGTCCGCTGTACGTCTCGCCGGCAGCAGACGGCCGTCGAGATGTTGCACCGCCAGCCACTGGAAATGGACTACGTCTGCCGACCGAGCCGCGTGGCGGTAGCGCAACATGTCCGGTACGTGCTGGGCAAGCTTGCTGAGCATGCGCACACGTCCACCTGGGGCGCCCAGCGCGGCTCGGTAGAAGAACTCGTGGCGCACGTACCCATTGGGTTGCGCGACAGGCCCGTAGGGGAAGCGACTGGTGAACAACACCACCTCTGTGTCTGCTACCGCCAGCGCATCGCAGAGCGCATGGTCGTAGGGTGGTGTGTAGGAGGAGGGGTCGACGACGTGAACGCGCACCGGGGAAAGACAATACGGATGGCGCCGCTCAACCGTGTGGCGCTGCTTGTCACGTTCGCTCACGCCGCGTTCAGCTACTGGACGAGCGTATTCCCACGCGTCTGCTTTTACGTCGCCCGCTGGCGACGCCGCGCGCGGCGAATACCCGATCCCGTACTACGTCAGTTAGCACTCGACGCGCTCGACAAGCGCGGCAACATCGAGGGCGCAGCGGCTTTCGCCGCGTTCGTTCCGTTGGCCCGACGGACCGACGTGACGAGGGCCACGAGCGCCTTCCAAGCGGCGTACAACCTGCTCGACATACTCGGCGAGCAGCCAAGCCCCGATCCGGTGCTCGACGGGCGACGACTGCACGAAGCACTGGTCTATGCGGTCACCCCGAAAGGCACCACAGCGCCGCGCGGCAGCGAAGTGGGCTCTCTCGACACGGACTCCTCCAGCGCCGATGGATGCACGACGGAGGGCGCTCGTGCACTCGACTGGTATGAGCATCATCCGCAACGCAACGACGGCGGATATCTGGACGCACTGATAGAGGAATGCCGTGACGCATTCGCGGCACTGCCCTCCCACCTCATGGCGGCGCCCTCAGCGCAGGCCGCGGCCGCTCGCATCGTCGCCTTTCAGAGCCTCAACCTGAGCAGGTCCCAGGGCGAGCACACCGGCTTGGAGCAGTGGGCGCGCGCAGCCACACCGCCCGGAACCGACTTGCAATGGTGGGAGACCGCCGCCGCGGCCGGCTCCTCGCTTGGCGTGCACGTACTGATCGCGGCCGCCGCCGGGCCGCAGCTCGAGATGGGCGAGGTCAACGTGCTGGCGCACGCCTACTTTCCTTGGATCGGCGGTTTGCACTCGCTGCTTGACAACCTGATCGACAAACACGAGGACGAGGCGGCGGGCCACCGCAGCCTGATCGAGTACTACGGCCCCGAGCAGGCCGCACAGCGGATGAGGTGGATTGCCGAGCAGGCCCTCGAGAAGGCCGGCGGGCTGCCGCACAGCCGCCGCCACATCGTGATCTTGGCAGCGATGATCGGCAACTATCTGGCGACGCCCGAAGCACACAGTGCCGAGCTGCAACCGATCGGCGACAGCGTGCTTGCCACGGTCAACGCGCTTCGGCGGCCGACGATGCTCGTGTTCGAGTTGCGCCGTCTACCCGCGCTGATACGGGCCAAGCTTGGGCATCCAGCCGACGATACACAGAAGCAGACAACTCCCAACGTGGACATTTTCAGATAGGGTTTCTCCACAGGTCAAGCAGGAGGGGGTCGGTAGCATGGTCAGCTGCCGGCCGGTCACAAGGGAGAGGGACACGCATGCTGGAGCTGCGGGATCTCGTCAAGCACTACCACACAGCCGGAGAGGAGACCGTACGCGCCGTAGACGGCGTGTCGCTATCGGTCTCCCAGGGCGAGATGGTTGCCCTTTACGGTCCGAGCGGCTCGGGTAAGACCACCCTGCTTCTGATGGTCGCCGCGCTGTTGGCGCCGACCAGCGGCAAAGTCCTGGTGAACGGCCGCGACATCTCTTCGCTCTCAGAGCGCGAGGCATCGCATTTCCGCCTCCAGGAAATGGGCTTCGTGCGTCAGAACTTCGATCTGCTGCCCGGCGTGACGGCGATCGACAACACGGTGCTCAAGCTGCTCAAGAACACCCCTTGGAAGGATGCCCACAAAAGCGTACAGCCGTTGCTCGAGCGCTTGGGACTGGGCGGGCGTCTCACGCACCGCTCCGAGACGCTCTCGATGGGCGAGCGTCAACGCGTGATGATCGCCAGGGCGCTGTCGACCGAGCCGAAGCTGCTGCTCGCCGACGAGCCAACCGGCAGCCTCGACACGCAGCGCGGGCGCGAGGTGCTCGAACTACTGACCGAGCTGTGCCGCGAACGAGGCGTGGCGATCGTGCTCGTCAGCCACGATCCCCAGGCGGCCGCATACGCCGACCGCGTACTGGCGCTGCGCGATGGCAAGCTGGTCGACTACGACCCAGACCAGGGTCTCGCGCCCACCAGCTCCGCACGCGGCGCGCACGACGACAGCGCGGCGTGAGCGTAACGATCTCAGGGGGCAGGCGATGAGGTTCGCGAACGTGCTTCACCTGTACCGCGTGCGTCTGCGTGCGCGGGCCCTGCAAGAGTGCTTCGCCCTGATCGGTATCGCCGCCGGCGTAGGGCTTCTGTTCGCCTCCCAGATCGCCAGCTCAAGCCTGTCAAGCTCGGTTGGGCAGCTCAACAGCGGCATCGTCGGCGCCGCGACTTTGCAGCTGACCGCGCGCGCGGCACAGGGCATGCCGGAAAAGCTCGTCGACGAAACTCGGCGGCTGAATGGGGTGCGGATCGCGGCTCCGCTGCTCGAAGTGAGCGCCAACGCGGTCGGGCCGAAGGGCAGCGACTCGGTGGAGCTCGTCGGCGCCGACAGCACGTTGGCCGAACTCAAGGGCGCGCTCGTGCGCAAAGTGGCGCTCACTCCTTTCGCCGGCGTAGAAGCGGTCGTGCTGCCCGCGCCCGTCGCCAAAACGCTTGGAGCCAAGAAATTCGGTGACATCATCAAGTTTCAAGCGCTTGGGCACACGAGCGAAGCGGCGCTCTATTCACGACTTGGCGAAAAGCAGATCGGCGCTCTGATCTCCAGCCCGATCGCCATCAGCACGCTTGAATACGTACAGAAAGCGAGCGGCTTGAACGGACGCGTGAGCCGCATCCTGGTCGAGCCCAAGCCCGGCCAGACAGCGACTGTACGAGCCGGCTTGGAACGAATCGCCCAGGGGCGCTACGGCGTGGAGTCGGCAAGCTATGACGAACAGCTGTTTGCCAAGGCGGCAGCCGCAACCAACCAGTCGACGCAACTGTTCGCGGTCATCAGTGCGCTTGTCGGCTTCCTGTTCGCGTTCAACGCGATGTTGCTGACCGTTCCCCAACGCCGGCGCCTGATCGCCGACCTGCGCCGTGACGGCTACACGCCGAAGGCGGTGATCGCCGTGCTGATGTTCGACGCCGTCGTGCTCGGCACGATCGCCTGCGCGATCGGACTGGTGCTCGGCGATGAGCTCTCGATCCACCTTTTCCATTCGAACCCGGGCTATCTGTCATCCGCCTTCGCGGTTGGCTCTGAGCGCGTCGTGAACTTGCAGAGCATCGTCATCTCGATAGTCGGCGGCATGGGCGCCGCGAGCGTGGCCGTGTTGAGCCCTTTCAAGGACATCGTCTCGCGCAACCCGCTTGCCGCGATCGAAACCAAGGAAGGCACCGGCGGAAGCACCTCGCCACTACTGACCATCTTCGGACTCCTGTGCCTTGCGGCCACACTCGCGATCCTGCTTGCCGCCCCACAGGCGGCGATCGTCGGGATGGTCACGCTGATCGCGGCGTTGCTCGCACTACTGGCGATACCGCTCAGCGGCATGCTCGCACTGGTGAGACGAATAGCGCCGAGCATCGTCAGCGCCGTACCGCACATCGCCGTGATGGAGCTTCGGGCCGGGCGCTCGCGCGCGATCGCGATCGCCGCGACCGGTGCGATCGCCGTGTTCGGCAGCGTCTCGATCCAAGGGGCACACAGCGACCTGCTGAAGGGGCTGTACAACGCGGCAAGCGACGTCAATGCTTCGACCGACGTCTGGGTGTCGGCGGCCGGCAACTCCAACCTGCTGATGACTTCCCCCTTTACCCCGACCCAGCAGGCAAAGTTGGCCGCGCTGCCTGGGGTGCGCTCGGTCCGCATCTACCGCGGGGGCCTGCTCGACTACAACGACCGGCGCATCTGGGTGATCGCGCCGCCCAGCGAAGCCTCGCCGCTGGTGCCGCCGACACAGCTCGTGGAAGGTAGCGTCACCCAGGCCGACGCGCGCGTGCGCGAAGGGGGCTGGGCGGTCGTCTCGCTGGCGCTCGCCGAAGAACACAAACTGAAAATCGGCCAGTCCTTCACACTGCCGACGCCGAATCCGAGCACGTACCGCGTCGCCGCGATCAGCACCAACATCGGCTGGGCGCCAGGAGCGATCGTGATGAGTGCCGGCGACTACGCAAAGGCCTGGGGCAGCAGCGACGCAAGCGCCTACAACGTGCTGATGCAGCCTGGCGTCTCGCCCGAGCAGGGCGTGCACGAGATCAGAGCGGCCCTGGGCAGCGAAACGGCACTCGCAGCGCAGACCGCTGAAGAGCACGCCAACACACTGCGCTCGATCACGCGCCAGGGCCTTGAACGGCTCTCGCAGATCGCGACCCTGATCCTGGTGGCAGCAGTGATGGCAATGGCAGCGGCGATGGGCGCGATGATCTGGCAGCGCCGTCCACGCCTGGCCAAGCTCAAGCTCGAGGGCTTCCCCCATCGCGAACTTTGGTACACGATCGTGCTCGAGAGCCTGATGCTGCTGGGCGTCGGCTGCTTCAGCGGAGCCGTCTTCGGTCTCTTCGGCCAGCAACTGCTCGACCGCGCCTTGAACATCGTCATCAACTACCCCGTCGTCAGCTCCGTCGGGGTGGTGGTGGCGCTGTCGAGCCTCGCGCTCGTCACTGCCTCCGCCGTTCTGATGGTGGCGATCCCCGGCTGGTTCGCCGCCAAGGTGCAGGCCAGCCTCGCACTCCAAGACTAGTCGGGGCCAGGACCCGCATCATCCTCTGCCCCGACAGGCTCTTCGAGCCGTCGGGGCAGAGGATGAGCCGGACTATTTCTTGTGAGGAGTCGGCGGCGGGCAGGGGACGTTGTGCGTCGCCACCACCTGGCTGCCGTCTTGGAACGTGAACAGCGCGGAGAACGGGAAACCACCCTTTGGACACTTCGTCGGAAGTGAGATGCCCTGCGGTTTGTAACCAACCAGTTTTCCGTGCACTCGCTTGTAGTAGGTGAGATGTTCGGGGCCGATCGTCGATTTGACGTTGATGATCGACACCGGCGGTCCGTTCGTGACACTGGGTATCTGCGGGATCGCGGTGTCGAGATCGCCGCCGAATGCGCCTTCTCCGGGAAGCAATTCGCCCGCGAAGACGATCTGCGCATATACGGGCGCAAGCCCATTGGCGTAGAACAGCACCACGATGTTGCCTTCGTGCGGTGGCCCCATCAATGCCTCGATTTCAGGAATCTCCCGGCCCGCACCCTCTCCAAACGGCACTTCCACGAATGCGCTGCCGAATCCCAGTCGAGAGTTGGCGGGACAGCCCGCGATGCCTTTCGCCACCAGCGCTTCGGGCTTGCAGATTGCCAGCCCAAGGGTGGTCGTGACGTAGTTCATGCCCTTGGGCATCCGCAAGCTGACGTGAGTCAGCGGCGAAGGTAGCCCGCCTGTCGTACTACCGATCGTGAAGCCGAAGCCGATCGTTGTCGAGGCGCCCAACTTCTCGGGCGTGAACGACGTCTGCAAGGCGACCGTCTCAGCTGCCTGCGCCGATGCGGAGATCCCGCACAGCACAAGTAGGCAGCTGAGAGCAAGCGGCCCAAGCACGAGGGCGCGAGCCCTGCGTATCCGCGCTCTGGACAAGATGCCTCCGCTCGCTAATACGACATGGGTCCGCTCACGTGCACCGTGACGGCGTCGTTTGAGCGCTGGATGGTGCCGCTGAAGCTGAGAGCCGAGGCTTTCGCTTTCGAGTAGGTACCACTGCCTTTGGTGATCGTCATCGTGCCCGAGAACGACGCGGTCGAGCCGGCCACGTGGTAGCTCGCTTTGGCGTCACCGCTGATCGAGCCGCCTTTGGGATAGACCTGCACCTGCGCGGTCACGCTGCGGGTCGAGGTGACGTCGAGCTGCAGGTAGAGCTTGCCGCTCAGCGAGCCTTTCGCCGTGCCACCCTCTTTGAGCACGAGCCCGTGTTTGTTTTCCAGGTGCAGGCTGGCGCTGTCGTTCAAGTCGAGCGTGCGCGCAGCTGTCGCATGCGGCGCCGCAGCACCGGCTCCGGCCGTGCCGAAGGCCGCAGCTGTCGCGGCAGCGCCGAGCGCAAGCGCGGCGGTTGAGATACGCATGCGAGCGGACTTGCGCTTGCGCGAAGACTGATTCCCCATCGTTCCCTCCATATGGCTGTTGATGTCGTGTCCCATTAGAACAGACCCCTCTCCTCGGTACGACCCCCCCAAACCCAAAAGCCTAGTCCACATAGCGGAAAGGCAGTGCGGCTGGACAATTCTAGTGCATATAGGCCTACGAAGTTCAACCACTCACGCTAGCGGAAGTTGTGCATTTCCAACGCCAACCTCAGTCTGCCTCCCAAGGGATGTGCCCTAAGGTCACCCTCCGTGAGCCAGATCGAGCTGAGCTACTGCATCGTCAACACATCCCAGCGCGAGTTGATGCTGCGCGGGCTTGACGCGCTCGCGCGCGAGCGCGACGTGCTGCCGTTTACAAGCGAGGTGCTGGTACTCGACAACGGCTCGCGCGACGGCTCGGCGCAGGCAGCACACGAGCACGCCGCCGTTGACGAGGTGATCGCACTCGAGCAGAGACAGGGCAAGGCGATCAACGACTCCGAGTTGTTGCGTCGCGCACGTGGACGCTATGCGCTGTTGCTCAACGAGGACTCCGAGCTGCAGCCTGGAGCGACATTGGCGCTGCACGAGGCGCTCGAGCGCCGTCCCGACGCCGCCTGTGCGGGAGCCAAGCTGTTGCGTCCGGACGGTGCCGGGCAGGCATGCGCCTGGCGCTTTCCCACACCGCTCGCCGCCCTGGCAAGTGCGCTGCTTCTGCAGCGCCTCTACACCGTGCAGAGCAAGGGAGGGCGCACGCGCGAGGTGGACTGGTGCCAGTCCTCGGCACTGCTCGTCCGCCGCGAGTCAGCCGCACAGGTCGACTACCTCGACCCGGACTTCTTCGTCTACTCAGACGAGGTCGACTTCGCTCGACGCCTGCGCGACGCGGGCTGGCGCAGCCTGTATGTGCCGAGCGCGGTGGCAATCCATCACGAGCAGCTGTCGACCGGCGCGGTGCCAGAGCGACGCATCGTCGAACTGTCCCGCAACCGCGACCTGTACATGCGCAAGCACCACACGCCAGCGGCCGCGCGCGCGGTGCGCTGGCTGACGGCTCTCTCCTATGCGGAGCGCGCGCTTGCGGCGCTGCTATTGCCTGGCCACCCGGCCAAGCGCTACTGGCGCCATGTGACGGCGACGCTGTTCCCTTCTCGGGGCGAGGGACTACGTGAGGCGGCCGAAGCCTACAACCGCTCATCCCAATAACCATTTCGGGGAAGACAGCGCCGCATGCGGCGCTGTCCGGTCGGCGCATGCGCCGACCGGTCACAGAGGTTGGGAGAGGTGCATGTCCGACCTGGAATTGGTCACAGAAGTTGAGAGAGGTGCATGCTCAACCTGGAACTACAGGCAGCTAAACGACAGCCAGCTCTTCCAGCAACACGCTCACCACGTGCTCGTCCAACTGCGTGCCACTTACCCGCAACAGCTCCTCGCGCGCCTGCACATCGGTGCGCGCAGCACGGTAGGGACGATCGGTGACGATCGCGTCGTAGGTGTCGCAAACCGAGATGATCCGCGCAGCCAGCGGTATCCGCTCGCCCGCGAGACCATCCGGATAGCCCTTGCCGTCGACGCGCTCGTGGCTGGAGCGCACCGCGGGAGCCAGGTGCGAGAAGGTGTCGATACGCTCGACCAGCTCCGCGCCGACGACCGTGTGGCTGCGCATCACGACCCACTCCTCCTCGGTCAGGGGACCTTCCTTGCAGAGAATCTCGCTCGGCACGGCGATCTTGCCGACGTCGTGCAGCATCGCCGCATAGTGGACCTCGCGCGCCTGTTTGGCGCTGAGTCCCATGCGCAACGCGACGCGTTCGGCCAAGGTCGCAACGTCGCTGCCGTGACAGGCGGTGTAGTCGTCCTTGGCCTCGACGGTGCTCGTCACGACCGCAAGCGTGTTCGTGAAGGCCTGCTCGATGTCCGAGATCAGCCCGGCCCTATGGACCGCGGAGCCAAAACTCGCGGCGATCGCCTCCACCAACACCGCCTCAGCCTCGCCGAGCGCTTCAGGCTCGACAGACTCGATGTTGAGAACGCCCCAGACCGACCCATCGACGACGATCGCCACACTCAACTCAGAGCACGGATCGGTCTCGGGGTCGCGCGCAATGTAGTCGGGGTCCTTGCGAGTGTCACCCACGAGAGCCGTCAAGCCCGAGCGGGCCACGCGTCCGTTCACACCCTCGTTCACGGATTGCTCCACGATCAGAAACTCCGTCATCACCTCGGCCAGCGGCCCACGACCGGCCATCAGTCGCAGGACTCCGTCCTCGTCGAGTCGTTGCACCGCCGCCAGGTAGAAGGCGAAGGTCTCGTGCAGCTCATCTACGACCAGCTGCGTCATCTCGTCGACGTCTCGCGTGGCGGCCAGTCGCGCCGTCAGCCGGGCCGCCGCACGCAACTGGGAGCGCAGGTAGGCGAGCTCACCGGCCGCCGCGATGCTCTGCACACGCTCGTCAGCTCGGTAGCGGCGCAGGGCCTCGGCCCTGCGTGCAAGCTCACGCCGACCAGCTGGCCGGGGTGGATTTACAGTGGACTCACGCACGCAGGCGGAATCGGCTAAAAAGCCCCATAACTTGAGCTTTTGCGCGAAATCACGCGACCGGATTCGTCAAACCATCACCCCCTTTTGGATCGATCCAGAGGGATGATCAGGCAGAATCAAATGTCTCTAAGCGAGTCCTCGGCGTATGCCTCAACGTCGCCGTGCCCGCGCCGGAAGGCCGTCACCCGCCTACGCCCGTCGAGCACGAGCGTGCGTGCCTGCTCGCGCTCGTTTGGCGCAAAGAAGCGCGTCAGCAGTAGCAGCACGGGGATCAGCAACAGCCACAGTACCCGCAGTACGAGTCCCGAAAGGCCAGTTGTTGGCAACAACAGCTCGCCTGAAACAGCCACACCCGCGAGGATTGCCGTCAGCCGGCCGAGGCGGCGCCAGTCGAAATCGACAGCAAACACATTACGAGTGAGCAGGTGCATGATCGCCACCATCGCCACGTAGGCGCCGCAGAGAGCGATCCCCGCGCCGGCGAGGCCGAGACCGAGACCGGAGCTGGGTACGAGCACAAGCAGGAGCACCACGTTGACCACCAGTCCGGCAGCCGCGGCCGGAATGTTGCGCTGCATCGCGCGCGCCCTGCCGGTGATCACGATCATCACCTGATAGAGCCCGTACAGCGTCCAGCCCAGCGCCAGCCACGGCAGCGCCGTGTGTGCTCCGAAGTATTCGGGATGAGCGAGCAACCGCACAAGCCAGCGGCCAAGCAAAGCCACGGCGGCGACGACCACCCCCGTTGCCAATACGAAGTAGGTGGTAACGAGCGAGTACAGCTTCGAGGCCTCCATGTCGCTGTCGATCGAGTATGCAAGCGGTGGCCACGCATATTGGAAGCCGCGCACGAAAACGAATACGACTGTCGCGAGTTGGACCGCAATCGCGTATTCGCCGGCGGCTTCGTGACTGACGACGCGGAACAGGTACAGACGATCGATTACCTGCAGCGCGTACACGCTCGCGTCGGCCGGCACCGTGGGTAGGCCGAACCCGAGCATCGCGCGCAGGTCGCCCAGGTGAACGCGTAGCGAGAAACGCTTACGCAGGATCCACCAAAGGCCGAGTACGACGAGCGCGCTGGCGCCGAAATTGCCGATCAACAGGCCACGCGCGCCCTGGCCTGCGAACACGACCAGCGCGATCGTGAACGCCACCGTCATCGCCACGTTGGCGCCGGAGGCAAACATGTAAGCGCGTGCGCGCTCGTCCACTCGCAGCTGAGCGTAAGCCATCTCGATGTTCGTGAAGGCCCACAGTCCGAGGATCGCGCAGTCCATCAACAGCGGGTCATCGAAGCCGAGCACAAGCCGTGACAGCGGCCCGGCAAGCGCCACGCAGATCAGTGACACGACTGTCGTGGTCCAAGCGACTGTCGCGGTCGCCGTGCGCGCGATGCGCGTGCGGCGCTGCTCATCGGTGTCCGTGAAGTAAAAGCGCACAAACGCCTCCCCCACGCCAAGGCGCAGCACGATGCTCCCCAAGATCACCGTCGTCAGTAGAAGGTTGTATGCGCCGTAGGCTTTCGTCGACGCGTGCCCCGTGTAAAGCGGCAGCGTGATCACGGCAATGCCCTTGGCCACGATTTCCGCGGCCTGATAGGCCGCGCCCGTCGTAACCAGCCGCTTCAGGTAGCCAAACACCAGCAAGAACCTAACGACCGCGTCGCCGTAGGACCTTCCCCGCTCTGCCTTTCACCGTTGCGAGGAGCAGTGACTCCCAGTCGGCTGTACCGGCGCCTCACTTCTGCGAGGCAGCCAGGGACGCGGAGCGAGCTTCGCGTCCGCGAGCACAGTAGGCGCTGTTGAGACTCCCATTGCGCGCTACCGCAAACGCCACCCCGAGCCCGAGCAGCGTCCACGTCAACGGATCCTCCAGAAAGTCCGCATACACCCAGGTGTGCAGCACAAGCGCGGCAAAGCAGGCAGCGATGGCGATACGCGGAGGAGAGCGGCCCGCGCCACGAAACAGCGTCGCCAGCGCTGTGATAATCAGCGCCACATACAGCGCGAAGCCGACGATCCCCTGCTCGGCGGCGATCGTCACAGGAATCGTGTGCGAGGCCGAGACGGCATTTGCGGCCGTGCCGCCTTCGTGGCTGCGGTACTCGGTTTCAAATGAGCCTGAGCCATACCCGCCGAGCGGGCGATCGACAAAAAGTTCCAGACCGCCCGTGATCAGTTTTGCGCGGCCGCTTGTCGCATTGTTGGCCGAGCCGCTGGACCCCTTCAAGCCAAAGTGCAGACTTGAAGGCGCCACCAGTACGAACACCACCGCTATGGCCGCCAGCGCAACGGACACATAGATCGTGCCGCGCACATCCCAGCGCCAGGCCGCCAGGATCGCAAGCCCAAGTAGCAGCGCCGCGATACTCGACTGCGAGAAACTGGTCACGAGCCCAGCAAGCAGCCAAGCCAGGATCGCCGCGCCCCACAGTTGCGTGCGTTTTTCGCGACTCCAAAGCACGACGGTCGTCACGGCGATCATCACGAGCGCCAGGAAGCGACCGTAAATGCTGGGATCGAAGAACAGCGAGTTGACCCTGAAATAGTTGTCGTACTCGTTCGCAGCCACCACTTTCGGGTTCAGGAATAGGGCTTTGCGGTAGTACTCGATGAAGCCGACACCGGCGAACAGGACGGCCAGTCCCACCGCCGCAGCCAGGCACGTGAGCAACAGTCCTCGCGTCCACGGCGCCTCGCGCAACAGTATGTAGAGCAGCCCGAACGGGATATAGAAGAACAAAAGGTTCTCAGCTCCCTTGCCCGGGTCCGAGGAGTAGGCGATCTGCAGTGTGTAGAGACCCACGGAGGCAAGCAGCAGCCAGTCGAGCAGCATCGGCGGCCGGGCGGGCGGGGCCGAATCATGGCCGCCGGGGCGACCCAACAAGCGCGGCAACAGATGCGCGAGTACACCGGCAGCCACAACCGCATACAAGGGCAGCAGCAGATTCACGGTTCGGCCGTCGGCCGCGATCGGCAGCCTGAACGGCAGAGTGATCACAGCCAGCAGCGGGAAAGCCCGCGGATCGCGGCGCATTACGAGTACCAAGCCGGCGATCACGATCAACGCAGCGAGCACGGCGGCCGCGAGCACAGGCGCACTTGGCAAGGTCGTGGCGATCATGGTCCAACCAGCTTGAAGGTGTGCGGGAACGGCACCGAGCGGTCTTCTTGGTGCAGCTCCACACGCACGCTGTATTCGCCGGGCGGGGCGAGTGCCCCATGGTTGTGGGGCACCAGCGTCGTGTACCCATCGGCCTTGCGCAACACCGAATAGCCGTGTGCCGTTCCCTCACGACCATTCCAGCGCAACGACAGCGTTTTGTAGCGTCCCACCGGCAGGTCCCGCACCAGGGTGGCCACCATTTCATCAGAAGAATTTTCGACGACCACAGTCACCCGATCGGCTTTCGCGAGCTTGAAAGCGATGTGCTCTTCTCGCGATTCGCCGCCGGAGGCCGGCGCGATCACATGGGTCAGCTTCGCTTCCTGAACAAGCGTCGGGGTGTGCTTGAGCCTCTGCGTGATCAGCAGGGCCCCAAAGCAGCCAACCACGAGCAGCGTAAACACGATCCGTGCCAAGCGCTCGCCTGAGCCGCCGTCGGCCCTCCGACCTCGCGCCCCGGCCTGTGCCCCGCCTCCATCGACGGGCATCTGAGCGCCGCCGGCCCGTGCGCCGCTCAAGCGCCGCCGTCCCGAGCGAAGCGCTCGACCGTGTCAGAACGCAGTCCCAAGCGCAGCGTCTCCAGCGAGAGCACGTCCTCGGGTGCGATGTTGCCGAGGTTGCACTCGCTTCCGAAGCGGTGCAACAGCCACACCTGCTGTTCGCGTTGCGGCGCCTCGAATATCAAGCGATCGGCGTCGATCGCATGAACGATCTCGTCGATCAGCCCGGTGCGCACCTCGCCGTCGGCACGGTAGATGCCCGCCGTGCCCGACTCACGCGCCTCGGCGATCACCTTCCAAGCGCCGGCCTCCAGGTCGCGTTCGATCTGCTCCACCCACACATAGGGAGCCATGATGAAGTCTGCGTCCTTGCTGCCCACCTCCGAGAGCACCGTGAATTCGCCTGCAAGCGTGCGAATCAGATGGGCCTTGACCTCGGGCTCGAGCGAAATCGTCCCGTCGGAGATCTCGACGTGGCGCAGGCCCAGCTCGTGCAGCCAGGCGATCAGGCCCTCGACCCGCCCTTGCTTGATCGCGACCTCCGTGAGCGTGCCGCCGAGTACCACGGGTATCCCGTGCGACGCGTAGCGCTCGAGCTTGGGCTTCAAGTTCGCTGTCACGAGCGCCGTGCCCCAGCCGAGCTTGACGATGTCCACGCTATCGCCGACCGTCTCGATCAGGCCGTCGACCTCGGCCACCGACAGGCCGCGATCGATCACATGTGTGATGCCGCGCTCGCGCGGCTTGGGTGAGCGCGCCGGCACATCCAGGAAACCGGCTATCGCGCGATCTGGCTCCACTTGCGGGGCGCTCACTGACCGCTGCCGGCGGCGCCTTCCGCGGCACCTCCGGCGCCGGTGCCTTCGCCAGAGCCTGTTTCACCGCTAGCCCCTGAGGCCGGTTCGCCAGTGCCCTGGGCGCCGCCGCCGCCGAGCTGCGCGGCCTGATCGGCGCCAGCGACCACGACCACCGTCGCGTGACCGGCCAGCGACGCGGTGCTCCCTTCCATCGGCTGTACCCGAGTCACGTCGAGCGCTTTCGCGACAGCCTGCCCATCGGCGCGATGGCCTGTCGTGTATTGGACGACCGTAGTGGCATGCGTACCGGGCGGCACCGCCGAGGAGGCTTCCGCATGCTTATACCCGCTCTGCTGCAGGTCGTCTGCCAGATGGTGGGCGAGACCGTTGGTGCTCGTCCCGTTCACAACCGCGACGTTGAGTTCGCTCGGATTGGATGCAGGCGCAGGCGTCCTCGTGTGCGTAACCGTGGAAGGCGTGGAGGGCTGAGTAGCCGTCGGGTTCGGTTTGCTCCCGCCTTTCAGAGCCGACACCGCCAACACGATCACCGCCACACCGAGAACCACACCGCCCAAGATCAGCAAGGTCGTGCGGCCGGACGAGCGCTCCTGCTTGAAGTACTTCGGGCCCGAGCCGACCGGGGCGCCGGGCATCCGCGCAGCGCCGGCTCCCGAAACAGCGTCCCCCTCGCGCGCACGCGGAGAGGCCGGCTTGCGTGCACCGGGCTCTGCCCCCTTGGATCCTGCCGGAGCGGGTGGGCTCGCAACCGCGCGCGAGGCCACCGGCCGCGACGCCGCCACAGGTACGGGCGGGCGTGACGCCGCGGGTTGAGCTGTCTGTGCGGAGGAGGAGGCAGAGGCAGGCGGCACAGCCGCGGCTGCACCCGCCACAGTCGACGCCGGCACGCCAGGCGGCATCGGTGCGGAGGGAGACGGCGGCAAGGGTGAGCGTGGGGGCGGAACGCCAGCACGTGCGGCCGCCGTCGCGGGCGCTGCAGCGGACTGCTCATCAGCCTGCGGCGGCACGGCAGCAGACTGATCCCGATCGGCTGCTGGGACCGTCTTGGGAGATCCGGCACCATTTGCAGCAGATTGCTCGACGCCGGGCATCGGCACCCCTGCCACGGAGGAAGCAGCCGGAGACGCATCGGGTTGCGAAGGACTGGGTTGGGCGGCGCCGGCCGTCGCCTCATCCGCTTGGACCGCGCTTGGTTGGGCAGCGCCGTCAGTGCCAGGATCGGCTTGAGTGGGACCTGTCGCGGCTGGGGTGTCCTGGCTGGCCGCGACGGGACCTGCGACCGCCGGCTTGGCGGGATCGGCCGCGGCGGGATCGGGCTGGGCGCCGATCTTCCCCGCTGCCACCGTGGCGTTCACGGCCGTGGACACCGGAGCACTGACAAGTGGCGTCTTGCGCGGCACCACACGGGCCCCGGCGGCCCCAACAGCCGCGGCGGCCGGCGCTCCCGCGCGCTGTATGCGAGCGGCCGCCTCGGTGCTGACGCGCTGCTCCATCTCGGCGGCACGCTCGGGCGCGCGCCCTGCCCACTCGCGCAGGCGCTTGATCTCGCGCGCCTGGGCGAACGCCAGCAGCGACAGCAGTGCGATCCCCAACAGCGCGGCGAAGCCGGCGATCGCGCCCACCTTGGTGAAGGTGCTCGTCAGCGACAGTGCAAGCGGCAGCGCGTTCACTGCGTACACACGTTTCGAGGGGAACTCATGACTCCCGGGAGTCTATGAGGGGCGCAGGCGCCTGAGCGCCGTGTCCCGAGCCGGGCTGCCCGCCCTGAGCGCTGTGTCCGGATACGTCCGACAGCTCGGCGCGCACGGTCGACAACTCCGCCACCTTTGCGGCAAGCCGGGCGGCGTCGCCCTCGAACACCAACAGCCTTATCTCGTCGAACATCGCTTCCACCGTCTCGGGCGAGAGCGGCTCGCGCCCGGCGAGCATGATCTTCTCGGCCTTGGTGGGACGCGGCTGCTCGTAGCGGTTGAACAACTCCTCGTGCAGCTTCTCGCCAGCGCGCCGCCCGACGATCTCGACGGCCACGTCGCGATCGGGGTCCAGGCCCGAGAGCTCGATCATCGCGCGCGCCAGATCCACGATCCGCACGGGATCGCCCATATCCAGCACGAACACATCCGCACCGCGGTCGCCGTCGGAGACGAGCGAGCCCGAGCGGATGATCAGCTGCACAGCCTCGGGAATCGTCATGAAATAGCGGGTCATACGCTCGTCGGTGACGGTGACCGGGCCACCGCGCTCGATCTGGCGGCGGAAGATCGGCACGACGCTGCCTGAGGAGCCGAGCACGTTGCCAAAGCGCACGGCCGCGTAGCGAGTGCCGGCAAAGCGGGCGGTGGCGGCCTCCAGCGCGAACTCCGCCAGAGCCTTGGAGGCGCCCATCACCGTCGCCGGTGCGACGGCCTTGTCGGTGGACACCAGCACGAAGCGGCCGACTCCCATTTCCCCGGCGACGTGGGCCACCACACGTGTGGCTATTGCGTTGTTGCGCACCGCCTCGACAGGGTTGGACTCCATCAGGCCCACGTGCTTGTAGGCGGCGGCGTGGAACACGACTGTGGGACGGTGCTCGGCGAATATCTCGCGCATGCGCTCGTCCTCCTTGCAGTCGGCCAGTACCGCAGCCAAGACCGAAGACTGCACGTGACGCTCGTCCTGCAGCTCGCGCTGAATCTGAAAGAGGTTGTCCTCGGCATGGTCGAGCAGCACGATCCGCCGCGGCCCGACGCGCGCGATCTGGCGGCACAGCTCCGAGCCGATCGAGCCGCCGGCCCCAGTCACGAGCACAGTCTCCCCGGCCAGATAGGCACCAACGCGATCGAGCTCCATCAAGACGGGCTCCCGCCCGAGCACGTCCTCGACACGCACCTCACGCACCTGGCGCGAGATCCCAGTGGGCGAGGATTGGTCCTGCAGGAGCTCGAAGACGGTCGGCAGCGTGCGCACCGCGATCGAGCGCTTGCGACATTCGCGCACTACGCGCGCACGTGTCGAGCCAGGAGCGGAGGGGATCGCGATGATCACTTCGTCGGGCTCGGACTCCTCGAGGATGCGCGGCAGATCGCCCTCGGTATCCCCGCGCACCCGCACGCCGTCGATACGCAGGCCGTGCTTGCGCGCGTCGTCGTCGAGGAAGCCGACGGGCTGCAACCCGAGCTCGCGATTGCGCAGGATCTCGCGCAACACAAGACGCCCGCCGTCGCCCGCTCCGACGATCAAGACGTTGCGCTCGCTACGCCCCCCGGCACGAAAGGCCCCCAGGGGGCGTCGCTCGTACAGGCTGCGCGCGATCACACGCACCCCGATCAGGAGCAGCAGCGAGAGCAGGAAGAAGAGGACGATCACGCCGTCGGGCAACTCGACGGCGGTAGTACCACTGGTCGAGCTGGACCGATCCGCGGTTGTGGCGCCGCGGGCGATCAGGTGGGGGATCTGGACAGGGCGCACGACGGCTACTGCCACCACGGTGAGCAACACGATCGCGAGCACCGCGCGCGCTACGGCCTCGTAGTCGCGCTGGCCCGAGTATCGCCAGCGGCGCTGGTAGACCCGCGAGAGCAACAGCACTACGAGGCTGCCGGCAAGCACCCACCAGACCGTCCGTTCAAACAGCTTCTCGTAGCGACCTTGCGGCCCATTGTCGAAGCGCAACTCCCACGCCAGCCAGTAGGCGAGCGCGACGAGCGCGCCGTCGAGCGCGAGCCTCGGTAGCGAGTGCCGGGTCAGGGACAGGGCCGGCGCACTGATCCGTCGGCGCATTGGCCTTGATTCTAGGGCTTGTCAGGGCGAAAGTGGCGAGAGCAGCAACTCCACCAGCCGCCGGGGATCGCGGCGGACGCGATTTGCGACATTCGCAGGGTCGCGCTTGGCCAGATGGAGTCGCTCCGCGCCACCGAGCTTGAGCAGACGACCTTCGCCGATCAGGCGCTCATCGACCGCCCCGAGGCGTCCCTCGAAGGTGGTGTAGACGGGCGTGCCGAGCGCCACCGCCTCGCGGTTCATCGTGCCCCCAGCCGAGATCACCAGATCGGCAAAAGCGATCAAAGACTGGGCGTCGATGGCCTGCTCGGGCACAGTGAAGCCCTCGACGCCGCGCAGCTGCGCACGCTGGTCCGCGGTTCTGGGCAGCACGACGGACTGCACCCCCTGTTCTCGCGCAGCCTCGCGCAGATGCGCGAGCACGTCGGCAAACAGGTCGTTTTCGAAGCGGTGGTAAAGCGATACCTCGGGAGGGGTCCTGACCACCACAAGTGGCCTCCCGCGGTCGATCGCAAGCTCGCCGAGCACCGCCTCGTCAGGCTCGAAGTCGGCGAGGTAGTACTCCTCCTTGAGCCCCTCGTAGGCGTGGATCTTGCCCTTCGCGCCGTAGCGGTCCAAACGCTCGGGCGGGATCGCGTCGGGCACGACCACCGCCTGCGCAAGGCGACAGTTGACGTGATGCTGAACCGCCGCCCACTCGTAATCGAACGTCGTCGAGCAGGGAATCCGTAGCAGCCGAGCCGCGACGCTGATGTCGTTCGAGCCGTGGCCCAGCGCGATGTCGAAGCGCCCGACGGCGCGAGCGCCGCCCGTAACCGTGCCAGCCGGGCGAGCCGCCGCCGAGCCCCGCGACTCTCCACGCGCCCAGCGCACGAGCGCCGCCGAGCGGCTGGCGAGCCCCACCGCCTTGTCCGCAAGGCGCTCGCCCCTGTGATGCCCAATCGCCGTGTGGTCGATCGCAAAGCGGTCAAGCAACTGCAAGGTCTGGGCGAAGTCACGCGCGGTCACTCGCACTTCGTGGCCATCGGCGCGCAGCAGCTCGATGACGGGGCGCATGACAAGCACGTGCGGGCTGTTGGTGAGGTCGATCCATACACGCATCGCAGGAGCACGCTAGCGCCCGTAAGGGCGGGCGGGCTCTCTGCCGGCGCCAGGGCTGTGCTGCGCTGTGCGGTGGCGGACACACAAACGACAGGTATCGTTGCGGGCACATGGCCCACGTGCTCGTCCTTGCCTCGATCTCAGAATCGTTGGTCAACTCGATCTCGCACTTCGTGCGCGACGCCGGGCTGCCGGGGATCTTCGCCTTGATGGCGATCTCGAGCGCCTGCATCCCGATCCCCTCCGAGGTGGTGATGCTGTTCGCCGGCTTTGCCGTCGCGGACCCCACACAAAGCGCGGCGCAGCACCACATGACGATGACCGGCGTCGTGCTGGCGGGACTGCTTGGCACGATGGTCGGCTCGTGGATCGCCTACGGCGTCGGGCGCGCAGGGCGCCTGGAGCTGCTCGAACGCCATGGCGCCAAGCTGCACATGGGGCCCGCTCAGATACAGCGGGCAGATCGCTTCTTCCAGCGCTACGGCGAGCAGACGGTGCTGTTCGGGCGCATGGTCCCGCTCGTGCGCGCCTTCGTGTCGCTCCCTGCGGGCGTCGCGCGCATGCCACTCGGGCGCTTCACGCTGTTCTCGCTGCTCGGCACGATCCCTTGGGTGCTGGCGCTGGCATTCGCAGGTCACGCGCTCGGCAGCGACTGGACCACCGTGCGCAAAGGCTTTGAGTACCTCGACTACGCGATCGTCCTGCTGATCGTCGCGGGCATCGTCTATGCGGTCGTGCGCCGCCGCTCGCGAGGGTCGGCCTCAGTGGCCGAGGAGAGCGAGCCGGCGGCCGACGTCAGTTGACCCGGGCCGGGATGCCGGGCTCTGTGCCCGAACTGCCGCTGCGTCACGCCGTGGTCCTCGGCCTCTTGCACGGCCCCACCGAGCTGCTGCCGGTCTCCTCCTCGGCGCACACCACACTCGTGCCGTGGCTGGCCGGCTGGCCTTACGAGCAGCTCGACCCAGGACTGCGCAAGTCCTTCGAGGTGGCCCTGCACGCGGGTACAGCGGCAGCCTTGTTGCTGTACCCGCCGCTCGAGTGCCAGCCGGTAGGGCCAGGCTTTCTGCTCGCGGCCTTGACGCCGCCCGCGCTGACCGGCTATGCGCTAGGCGGACAGATCGAGCAAAGGCTGGGAACCCCAGCCAATATCGTCGCCGGTTTGGTGGCCGGGTCGGTCGTGATGGGCGGTGTTGAGGTCTACAAAAAGTGGCATGCCCCCCACGTGCACGCGGGGCATCGGAATTTTGCGAGCAACACAACCCCCGCACAAATCGACGTCGTCCGCCCAACCGCAAGCGACGGGCTGGCGCTGGGCTTGGCTCAAGCATTGGCGCTGATCCCGGGTGTGTCGCGCAGCGGCGCCACGTTGGCCGCAGCAAGGGCACGCGGCTTCTCACGCGAGGACGCAGACCAGCTCTCCTGGACGGTGGGATTGCCGGTGATCGCCGGCGCCACTCTGTTGCAGAGCACGCGCCTGGCACGCCGGCAGGCACGAGCAGACACGCCGGCAGGCACAACGCTGCCTCTGGCCATAGGCGCGGCAAGCGCTTTCCTCTCCACGCTCGCCAGCTCAAAGGCGCTCAATCGACGCCGACGCGCCCAACTGCTGCCGGCCTGTATCGCCTACAGAGGGATGCTGGCGGCTCATGTGATCCGGCACATGCGCGATAACACCTGTTAGCACGCCCTTCAATCCCAAAAAATATGCAGCTAGGCACGCCCTCAAGCAAGCGTTGGCATACTCAGGCATTCGAGACTCAAATCGTGAACAGCGCCATCCTTGGCACCACACTCGGCGGTCGCTACCGCCTCGACGAGCAGATCGGGCACGGCGGTATGAGCACCGTCTACCGCGCGTTCGACACCGTGCTCGAACGCGAGGTCGCGATCAAGCTGATGCACCGCGAGATCGCATCGGACTCGGGACAGCTCGAGCGCTTTCGGCGCGAGGCGCGCGCCGTGGCGCAGCTCAACCATCCGCATATCGTGACCGTGATCGACGCCGGCGAGTGGGATGTCGGCGAGGGCTCGGGTACCGCCGAGAGCGAGTCCAGCGGGACTCCGTACATCGTGCTCGAGCACGTCGCCGGCGAGACGCTCAAGGATCTGATCCGTCGCGACGCGCCGCTGGACGTGCCCACGGCGCTCGCCTACGGGATCGAGATAGCCCGCGCGCTCGGCGCCGCACATCTGCAGGAGATCGTCCACCGCGACGTCAAGCCGCAGAACGTGCTGCTCGGCGGAGAGGGCGGCGCGAAGATCACCGACTTCGGCATCGCGCGCACGCTGACGGAGGAAGGACTGACCATGGACGGACGCGTGCTCGGCACCACCGACTACGTCTCCCCGGAGCAGGCGCTCGGGCAGCCCGTCACCGGTCAATCGGACGTCTACTCGCTCGGCGTGGTCCTCTACGAGATGCTGACCGGCTCAGTCCCATACAAAGGCTCCTCGCCGGTTGCGGTGGCGATGATGCACGTGCGCGAGGAGGTTCCAGACGTGCAACTGGCACGTCCCGAGGTCTCGGCGGCAACCGCTGCTGTAGTCGAACGCGCCACCGCCAAGGATCTCGAGCGGCGCTATCCAGGCATGGCGGCCATGATCGCCGACATGGAGGAGGCCCTGGCGATCGAGACGGCCCGCTCCGGGCAGACCACCGGCGAGGTCACCGCGGTCCTGCGCACCCTGCATTCGCCAGCCAGGCGCCTGCTGCCGTGGCGCCTGCGCCACCCAGCACGCTGGGCGATCTCGCTGGCACTGCTCGCGGCGGTCGTCGCGCTCGTGCTCGTCGCACTGGCGGGCCACACGCACAGCGGCACTGGCGTGGCGCCGGACGTGCACTCGAGCGCCGGAGTCACGCCGGTCGTGCTCAAACAGGAAGCGGCCAGCTCATACAACCCGTTCGGTACTGGGCCAGAACACGCCGAAGACGTGGCAAGCGTCATCGACGGGGATCTCACGACCTCGTGGAGCACCGAGCACTACATCGAAGGCAACTTGGGCAAGCCAGGACTCGGCGTCTCGCTCGACGCAAGCCCGGGCGTGGCCGCACGAGCACTCGAGATCCAGACGCCCACCCCGGGCTTTCGCGCCGGCGTATACGGCGCAACCGGTCCGCCCACCTCCACCCCGTCCAGTAGCAGCGAGAGTCTGACTGCGCTCGGCTGGAAGCAGCTGGCGCCGGCACGCAAGATCGGCGCGCGCACGACGATCCCGATCAACCCGACACGACTGGTCTACCGCTACTACCTGGTCTGGATCGTCAGCTTGCCGGCGAGGAACGAAACCGCACAGATCTCGGAGATCACCTTGTTCAAGTAGACGAGGCGGCCGCCGAGACCACGCCCGCGAGCGCAAGCCTGGGCGCGGCCGGGTCAGGCACGCGAAGGCGTTACCCGTTCGCCGGCGGCGCGCCCGCAGCCGGCGCCGGTGCGGCAGGAGTGGTGGGGGTAGTTGTGGTGGTGGTAGAGGTCGAGGTGGTTTGCTGGGCGAGTACGCCAACGGCGATCGTCACTTCGCCGCCCTTGGACAGCTTGTGACCGGCCGCTGGGCTCTGCTGCACGACGGTCCCGACCTTGCTCTGTTCGGTGACCGTGCGCTGCACGGTATGCGAAGTGAGGTCGGCGGCAGTCAGCGTCGCCACCGCCTGCGCTTCGCTTTGGCCGACGAGCGAGGGCACTGTCGCTTGCTTGAGCGCCTGTGCCACCACGATCGTCACGGCTGAGCCGACCTTCAGGGAGGAGCCGGCCGATGGGGACTGCGATATTACGGTGCCCGCTGCCGGTTCGGCGACTTCGCGCTTGACCACCGTCTCTTTCAGCCCGGCGGCTGCCAGCGCCGCCGTCGCGGCAGCCTGCGATTCCCCTGTCACTTCCGGCACGCTGGCTTCCCGGGGGCCCGAGGACACGTATACCGTGACGGGGCTGCCGTGCTGCACCTCGATGCCGGCAGCAGGGTTGGTGGAGATCACCAGGCCCTTTTCGACGCTGCTGCTCGACTGGTTTTGGGCGGTCGGCTGAAAGCCCTTCTTGCGCAAGATCTTCAGCGCTTCGTCGCTCGTCTTGTGTATGACATCGGGCAACCCCAGAGTTTCCGGGCCCGAGGACACGTACACGCTTACGTGCGAACCCTTCGCGACGAGCGTTCCGTGTGGAGGTGTGGTGCCGACAACGAGCCCGTTTGCGACGTCCGCATTGGAGGTCAACGAGACCACGGGTGTCAACCCGGCCCGCTGCAGCGAGGTCACGGCAGCCGGCTGCGTCTCGCCCGTGACTTCCGGCACGCTCACGCGGTCCGTCTTCGATCCTGGCAGGAGTAGCAGCAACAGCACTGCCGCCACGATCGCAAACGCCGCCACGCCGGCGGCGATCCACCAGGCGCGCTTGCGTTTGCGCGCATCGTCCTCGGCCGAGTGCGTCTCCTCCGGCGGTAGCGGCGGCACCAACAGCGCGGCAGCCGCCGCGGTCTGCGTAGGCGGCGCCCCGTTGAAGGCGGGCGCCGGCGCCGGCGAGATGCCCTCGCGCGCCTGCTGCAGCGCGGCGATGAACTCATCCGCGCTCGCAAAGCGCGCCAAAGGATCCTTGGCCAGCGAGCGCATCACCACCGCGTCGAGCGCCGGCGTCACTTCGGGATTGCGCTGGCTCGGAGGGGTCGGTTCGGCCGAGACCTGCTTGAGCGCGATCGTCACGGCCGACTCGCCCTCGAAGGGCACGCTGCCGGTCAGCAACTCATAGAGGACGACGCCGACCGCGTACAGGTCGGAGGTCTCGCTGACCGCGTGGCCTTGGGCCTGCTCGGGTGAGAGGTACTGCGCCGTGCCCATGATCGAGCCGGTCAGCGTCATGTCCGAAGCCCCGGCGCGCGCGATCCCGAAGTCGGTGACCTTCGCACGTCCCTCCTCGTCGAGGATCACGTTGTGGGGCTTGATGTCACGGTGGATGATCCCGCGGCGATGGGCAAACCGGACCGCCAACAGGATCTGCACGACGATGTCGGTCGCATCCGACGGCGACAGCGGCCCATGCTCGCGCACGACGGCCTTCAGCGAGCGCCCCGGCAGGTACTCCATCGCGATGTAGTAGGTGCCGTCCCACTCGCCCCGGTCGAACACGGCGACGACGTTGGGATGCGAGAGACCGGCGGCGCTCGAGGCCTCGCGACGGAAGCGCTCGACGAACTCCTGATCCTCGGCGAAGCGATGGTGCAACAGCTTCAGCGCCACCTGCCTGCCGAGCAGCGTGTCGTGGGCGAGGTACACGTCAGCCATCCCGCCGGAGCCGAGCCTCGCGGAAACGCGATAGCGCCCGTCTATGACCGTGCCGGCCTCGATCGCGCTCATTTGAGCAACGCTTCCATCACTTGCTTTGCGACGGGCGCGGCGAATGTGGCCCCTTGGCCCGGCACGCCCTTGAGCGTCACCGCGACGGCGACTGTCGGATTCTGCGCGGGCGCAAAAGCGATGAACCAAACGTTGTTGATCGCCGTGCCGATCTGCGTTTCGGCGGTACCCGTCTTGCCGGCAACCCGCACCCCGGGAATCTGGGCACTGGTGCCGGTCGCGCCGGGACTGTAAACGACGGCTTCCATCATTCCGGTGATAGACGCGGCGGTCGAGCGCTTCATCACCACCGACTGCACTTTGGGGGCGATGCGTTGCAGCACGTGCCCGTCCGGTTCTACGATCGAGGAGGTCAGGTGGGGGACCATCAGCTTGCCGTGATTGGCGACGGCTGCAGCCACCTCGGCCATCTGCAGCGGTGTCACCTCGAGCTTGTCCTGGCCGATACCCATGCGACCCACATCGACGTATGTGCTGGTCGGCGCGATCAACCTTCCGTTCAGGTACTCGCCGCTGGCAGACATCTCCTTCGCCGGGTAATCGAGTTGCGGCTTGCGGTCGAAGCCGAAACGACGCATGTAGCGTGCCATCGTGGCCTTGCCGAGTCGCTCCGCCACCTGTGCGTAGACCGTGTTCACCGAATGGGCGAGAGCTTCGGTGAGCGTGATTTTACCGAAGCTCTCGTCGTTGTCGTTTTTCAGCGGAAAACCGGAGACGAGCAGTCCGTTGCGTCCGCTCAAAGTCGATTCCGGGGTGAACTGCCCTGTGTCGATCGCGGCGGTGGCGGTCACGACCTTGAACGTCGAACCCGGGGCGTAGCCATATTGGACGGCACGGTTCAAAAGCGGCGAGCCAGGCTCGCGCTCGATCTTCTCATAGCTGCGACGCGAAGCAGCCGCGTTCGCGTCATAGCTCGGCTTGGAAGCCATCACCTCGACCGCTCCGGTGCGCGGGTCGAGCGCCACGACGGCGCCTTCGTGTTCGCCGAGCGCGGCGATCGCCGTCTGCTGCGCTGAGGGCTGGAGTGTCGTGACGACCGTGTTGCCCTGCGGCTTGCGCCCTTGCAGCTGGTCGAGAATGCTCTGCACGCTGGTGCCGGTCTCGCCGTCGAGCGCGGCGTTGCGATACAGCTCCAAACCCACCTGCCCGCGTTCGATGAAGGAGTAGCCCACTGGCGCGGTGAACTCGCTCCCACGCGGATAGCTGCGTGAATAGGTGCCTTCGTCTCCACGCACACTATGAGCCAGCACCGTACCGTCAGCCGCCAGAATCGGGCCGCGGTCGATCCGCTCCTGCTGGAGCAGACCGCGCACATTCAGTTCGCTTGTACGCAACGAGGAGGCTTCGAAGACGGTCCAGCGCGAGGTGAAGGCGATCAACACCGCGAACAGCACCACGACCAGCCCATACAAACGGACGATTGGACGGTTCACGCGCGAGCACCCCCGTCCAAGCCTGTCCAAAGGCAGGCGGCGGGACCGGCGGCCGTCGGGGCGGTAAGCCGGCTCATCCTTCGCTCAACTGTCCCAGTTCGAGCTCACGCATCAGTTCGGCGGCGTCGCCTTCGGAGCGCAGCGAATGGTCGAGCAACGCCTGGCGACGAGCGGGCACGAGCGTCGAGGCGCTCACGCCCGAGACATAATCGCTCGTGTACAGCTTGATTTTGCCTGGGAGTTCGTAGGGCAGGCCGTTGTACATGGTCACCAGGCCGCGCTGATTGGTGCCGATGAAATAGACCGACTGCAACGCCAGGTACGCCGCAGCCGCCAGCAGACCAACGACGATCGACAGCACGACGAGTGTGCGCACGCGGCGAAGGCGTCTGCGCAACCGCGCACTTTTTGTGGGTTGGGAGGTCTGCTGCGGCCAGCGCGGGCGCCGCGGGGGCGCCGGCGCCTGGTTGCCGTTGAGACTCAGTGGCTGTTCGGCATACTCGTCATCGCGCACAGCCACATCCGAGTCGGCCTGTGAAGTCGGGATGGAAGTTCGCTCCTGTGACGCCGAGGGGGCCGGCGGCACAGCCGCGACGGCGGTGATCGTGGTGTGCCCGTCGCCGGGCCGCTCGGCCTCGCTGAGCACCTCCTCCAAGCGCAGCAGCACGACGGTTATGTTGTCCTTGCCGCCTGCCCCGTTGGCAGCCGCGATCAGCGCCTCACCGGCGTCCGCCAAACGTTCGTGCAATGCGAGCAAGCGCAGCAGTTCGGCCTCACCGACCATTGTCGTCAGGCCGTCGCTACAGAGCAGATAGACGTCGCCCGGACGACCGCGGAAGGAGCGCACGTCCACCTCGACGCTCGCCTCCGGCCCGAGCGCGCGCGTGATCACCGATCGTTGCGGATGCTCCTCGGCTTCCTCGGGGGTCAACTTGCCCTGGCGGATCAGCTCGTCTACGAGCGAGTGGTCGTCTGTGAGGCGCAGCAGTTCGCCGTCGCGCATGCAGTACGCGCGCGAGTCGCCGACGTGGGCGATCGCGACATCCTGCTCGCCGACGTACACGGCCGTGATCGTGGTGCCCATACCGGCATGCTCGGCGTTGCTGTGCGAGAGCTCGTTGATGCGGGAGTTCGCCTGCTCGACCTGAGCCACGAGGCTACGCTCGGGATCCTCGCCGTCCTCCAGGCCCGCACGGAAGGTGTCGACCGCGACGCTCGAGGCGACCTCGCCGGCCTGCGCGCCGCCCATCCCGTCGGCGACGACGAACAGCGGCGAGCGTACGAGCAGCGAGTCCTCGTTGGCGCGGCGTTGCAGGCCAGTGTCGGTGCCAGACCAGTGTTCGGCCACACGCAGCATCAGTGGACCACCGGTCAGTCGACCTCGAAGACGAATTCGGAGTCGCCGATGCGCACGCGATCGCCTGGGTGCAGGGGACGTGGGCCGTCGAGCAGCTCCTCGTTGAGGTAGGTGCCGTTGGTTGAGCCGAGATCCTCGATCACGAGGATCTTCCCTTGCTCGTATACGCGCGCATGGCGCGAGGAGGCGAACGGATCGCTCAAGCGTATCTCGGCAGTGTCGCCACGGCCGAAGACGACGTCGCCGCCAAGGTCATAGATCATCCCCGGCTCGTGACCCGGAGCGCGCTCGACGACCAGGCGCGGTTCGCGGCCGAGCAGATCGGCCGGCCCGAGCGTCGAGGCCGAGTGCAGACCGGTCGCATCGGCGGGCACGGTTCCCGCCTGCACGGCGCCTCGGTCCAGGGCTGAGACCTGCGCCCCATTGCCGCGCAGGTCTCGCAGAGCGCTACGAGCCACCCACAAAAGGAACAGGTACATGACAGCCAGGAAGCCGAACTTCAGCATCACCGACACAGGCGCGAGATTGTTCATGGGGCGATCTCGAAAAGCATCTCAGTCGAGCCGATCTCGATGCGGTCCCCTGTGTGCACTTCTTGCGGGCCGTGGACTGTGGCGCCGTTGACGCGCACCCCGTTGGTGGAACCAAGGTCCTCGATCGTCCAACCCTGACCGCCGGGGCGAAGCTCGGCATGGCGGCGCGAGATGCTCGAATCCTCGAGCACGATGTCGCAGTCGCGGCTGCGACCGATCGTTGCCCCGCGAGGAGCGACGAGCAGGCGTCTGCCCGAGACCAGTAGCAGCGCCTTGGGCCGCCGCCGCGCGCCGGTCTGCTCGTCGGCGGCGCGCGTGCGCTGGGAGTTACTGAAGATCATCGTGTTGCCGACCTCTTCGGGCTCCGTGTAGGCAGGCGCAGGTGCAACAGCGGGAGAACGGGCCCCGACAGCTGAGCCGGCAGGTTCGATCGATGCACCCGCGCCGCCGGCGGATGCAGCCGATGCGCGATGGCCCGTAGGAGCCGGCTGAGGTGGCTCCTCATTCACCGGTGGCTCCTCCTCGAGCCTTGCCAGCCGCGCTTCGATGCCAAATTCGCCGAGCTGCAGATCCTCGTCGGTGTGAAACACGATCTGCGGTCGCGAAGCGAGCGCCAGGTCCTCAGCGCGCGCGTGCTCGAGCAGATAGGCGCACAGTTCGTCGATCACCTCTTGCTCGACGCCCTCGTAGCGGGCGCGGTCGCGTGGCGAGAGCCAAACCGAGTATTCGTTGGGTGCGTACACGCGCGAGACGGAGATCGTCTTGTTCTCGTCCATCTCGCGTGCGAGCTTGTGCGCAAGCTCCATCGGACGGACCTCTGCTTTGAAGACGCGCCCGAACGTGCCTTCGACGAGGCCGGCGATCATGTTCTCCAGTGTCCTCAGCGGATTCATCTCAGGGGCACCTCGAAAAGAGCACCTCAGCTTGGCCGCGACAAGCGCCTGGCGCATCCAGAGGTGCACGCATTTCGATACCCACTCTAAGGGCCGCGTGCGATGGGAGCGTGCGCATGTCGCTAAACGGGGCCGCGCAACGCGCGCGCGCAGATCGCAAGCGCACAGCCAAGCACCGCCCCCAACAGCGCGCCGCGCGGACTTGGTTGGCTTGCGTGCGAGAGCAGCGCCCGTTCCAGCAACGGCACCGCTGCTAGCAATGCGATCGTCCAGACGATCGCCGCGCCCACGTCCAAAGCAGCGCTGCGGCCGCGCACAAGCCACGGCAGGATCGCGCTCGCGAGCGCCCACACCGCCGCGCCGAGCAGCAGCTCGACCGTGAACGTCGGCACGATCACGTGCGTGGCGGCGGCGTTGATCGAGCTCTCCCAGGCCGCTCTCGGCGGCAGCCCTACTGGGGGCCCAAGCCACAGCCTGCGCCTCAGCAGCGACTCCGCGAGCGCCAGCCACCAGAAGCCGAGCGCGGCCAGTCCGGCGCGCGCAAGCCAGTTCGAGCGTTGGCCGGCCAACGCCGGAAAAGCACCCGCCAAGCCGGCAAGCCCGAGTGCCGGCGCCAGTCCTGCGGCCAGCCAGCCGGGACCCGAGCGGCGTGGCAGCGCCAGCAGTGGAGCGCCGGCGGCAAGCACCAACAGAGATACCCCGGGTAGACCGGCGAAGGCCTGCCAGGCGGCGAGCGTCAGTAGACAGCCGAGCCACAGCAGTCTTGGCAACGCCACTGTCCGGCTCGTACGAGCGCGGCCCTCCTGCTCGTCGAACTCGTCATCCAGATCGCGGAGATCGCCATCGCGAGCGGCACGGCGGGGGTCGGCAGCGTGCGTAAGTGCAGCGGCCGGCCAGGTGCGATCCAGGTTGACGCGGGGCCGAAAAGCGGTGCGCTCCTCCTGAGCATCCTCCTGCAGCGCCATTGAGTCAGCCCGGCGACGCGAACCACGACGAGCAAAGAGTCGTTGCCTCAGCCCCCGCTCCAGCGTGCGCTCGAGGACGTCGTGCAGTTCGCTGAGCGTGCCGCGCCGCTCGGGCTGAGCGAGCAGCGCCCGGTCGAGAGCGCGGGTGAGCTCGGGCGGGAGGTCGCGGCGGCGACGCTCCAGCGGCTCCACCGGGGCGCCAATGCGCCTTGCGGTGGCGGCGGGCGTGCGACCGCGCACAGGGTTGACACCACTCAAGGCCTCATACAGAACAAGCGCCAGCGAGTACAGATCGGCCGCGGGACCGGCCTCGTGGCCCTCACTCTGCTCGGGGGACATGTAAGCAAGCGTGCCGAGCACATCCCCGGTGCGCGTCAACGCGTCGTCTCCGGCCAGCCTGGCTCCGCCGAAGTCCGCGAGCTTTGCCAGCGGCGGGGCCACGCCGCGAGTCGGCGTGTGCTCTGCGGCGTCGCTCGGCACGAGCACGTTTTGGGGCTTGACGTCGCGGTGGATCACGCCGCGCGCGTGCGCGTGCTCCAGCGCGCTAAGCAACGCCACGCCGATCTCGAGCACCTCCTCGTCTGCGAGCTGATCCTCGGAGATCAGCTCAGCCAGCGTCGCCCCGTCGATCAGCTCCGAGATCAGGTAGAAGGCATCCGCGTCCGAGCTGGCCTCGTACAGCGCCACGATCGCCGGGTGCGCGAGTCTGGCCGTGGCGTGCGCCTCGCGCGTTGCCCGCTCACGGTCCTCCTCGGAGGGCAGCGGAATGCGCTTGACCGCCACGGCGCGATCGAGCTGCTCGTCGTGCGCGCGCCACACGGTGCCGAAGCCTCCAGCACCGAGCCGCTCCTGCAACAGGTAGCGCCCGAGCAGCAGCTCGCCCCGGCGGGTGGAGCGCTCGTCAGAGATGCGGATCTGGCCCTGGACAAGGGTTTTGGAGGAATCCACCGCCTCCGCGTTCGCCGCGCCCAGCCCCTTACCTGCCGCAAGATCGTGCGATCCGTTACTGACTGAGAAGTTGCAGCAAACATTCCGGCTGACGGTGGGGTCATACTGATGTGCTTCACAAGCCCCTGCAAGGAGCACTCTTTTGTCGTTCTTCGACGACGAGGACGAGGAGCCGCCGACCACAGTCCGGCCGGCGCCCACTCAACAACAGTCGCGACCACAGCCGCGCCGTCCCCAACGGGGAGGGGGAGGAACGGGCCCTGGAGCTGGCGCATCCTCGATCGACCATCACGCGATGATGGTGCGCCGGCGCATTGCGGCCGGCGTCGGGGTGGTGCTGTTGATCGCGATCGTGCTGCTTGTCAACGGCTGTTTGAAGCGGGGTAAACAGCAGGCGCTCGAAAGCTACAACCAGAACGTCAACCAGATCGCGGCGCAGTCCGAATCGCAGGTTGCGAAGCCCTTGTTCACGACGCTCTCCTCCGCCAGCGGCAAGCAGGCGCTCGACGTGGAGACGCAGATCGACCAGTTGCGCCGCCAGTCCGAAGAAATCGCCGAACATGCCAAAGGGCTGAGCTTGCCGAGTGAGATGACCTCGGCGCAACGCAACCTGCTGCTCGCACTCAACCTGCGCGTAGAAGGACTCACAAAGATCGCCGGACTCGTGCGCGAAGCGCTCGGCGGCAAAGCCCAGCAGGCCAGCACCTATATCGCGGGGGCAATGGAGACCTTCCTCGCCTCGGACATCCTCTATTCCCAGCGGGTGGTCCCGCTGATACAGCAGACGCTCGCCTCGGGCGGGATCAGCGGACAGACCACCACGCCGAGCCGCTTCCTGCCGAACCTCGGCTGGTTGACGCCGTCCACGGTGCAAGCAAAGCTCACCGGTCAGGCGACGGCAAGCTCCGGGGCGGTGGCGCCGGGCACACACGGGTCCGCACTCAAGGGCGTGAGCGTCGGTACCAATGCACTCGAACCCTCACCGACGCTCAACCACATCAGCGGCGGTGCCAACCCAACCTTTACGGCCATGGTCGAAGACTCCGGGTCCAATCCGGAGACCGACGTCAAGGTGAACGTGTCGGTCACGACCGAAGGCAAAACGCTCACGGCGTCACACACGATTGAAAAGACCGAACCGGGACAGACCTACAACGCCAACGTGACGGTGAAGGGGGTCACACTCGAAGCCGCCTCGCGCGTCGACGTCGAGGTCGCTCCGGTTCCGGGCGAGACCGACGTCGAAAACAACAAGTCCAGCTTCATCGTCATCTTTGGGAAATAGGTCTACCCACGCCGGGCTCTAACAAGGGCCGCGCTCCTGTTCAGCCCGTTGGCGATGGACAACAGCCGGGACCGGCGGCGCACGACCAGCCGATGCTCCCAGCCCCTCCAACCGCACAGCCCAGCCGAGAGATGCCCTAACTTGTTTGCGGTGAGCGCCGCATCGCTGAACAACACTCAGGGCATCGTCGCGCTCGCGGCGCTCGCGGTGGCTGCGACCGCTCTGATCGTGTGCGTCGTGCTGATGAGCCGGATGCGCAGCCTGCGCACGGCGCAGAAGCTTGTGCTCGGCGATGGCGCGCAGCAGGATGTGATCGCCCACAGCGCCGCTCTGCAGGAGGCATTTCAAGCGCTGCAGGAATACGTGGGCGATGTGGCCCAGCACCTGGACAACCGTCTCGACAACGTCGAACTCGCGCTTACTGGAGCGGTCTCTCATCAGGCATTGGTGCGCTACGACGCCTACAACGAGCTCTCCGGGCAACAGTCGGTTTCGATCGCACTGCTCGACGGCCGACAGTCCGGCGTCGTGCTGACTTGCATCCACCACCGCGACCAAGCGCGCGTCTATGCCAAGCAGGTGCGCGACGGTCAAAGCGAACTGGAGCTCTCGCCAGAGGAGACGGAGGCTGTACGAATCGCACTCAGCGAAGGTCCGGCCTCGAGAGCAGTGAGCCCCACGCGCACTGCTCAGACGACGGACACCGTAGATGCCACGGGCTCCTAGCGCGGCGCCGAGCGCCGGCTACCTGGGTCCGGAGGGAACGTTCAGCGAGGAGGCGCTGCTCGGCAGTGCCGCTGCCGGCGCTGTGACACCGGTCGCACTTGAGACGATCCGCGACGCAGTGATGGCCGTACAGGAGCGAACCGTGGAGTGGTCGCTCGTGCCGATCGAGAACTCGATCGAGGGGTCGGTGACGGTTACGCTCGACACGCTGGCCGGCGAGACGGGCGAGGTCGCGATCGTCGGCGAGGTCGTCCTGCCGGTGCGCCACTACCTGATCGCGGCCAGTCCACTCGAGTTGGGGCAAATCGAGACGATTGTCTCCCACCCCCATGTTCCGGGCCAGTGCACTCGCTTTCTGCACGGGCCGCTCGCGCGTGCGCGCGTCGTTGCGGCCAGCTCGACGGCCGAGGCGGTGCGACTGGTGAGCGAGCGTGGAGACGACTCGTTAGCTGCAATCGGTACAAGGCTGGCGGCTGAACTGTATGAGTGCGTGGTCATAGCCGAGGGGATTCAGGATCGAGAGGACAACGAGACGCGCTTCGTATGGCTCGCGAGGGCTGACTCTGGCTCGGGGGCTCCGCAACTGCGCGCACAGACAGACAACGGGCACAAGACTTCACTCGTCTTCTGGGGCGCCGGCGCCGACCACGCGGGCTGGCTAGTGATGTGCTTGAACGAGTTCGCCGGGCGCGAAATCAACCTGACGAAGATCGAGTCGCGTCCGATGCGTGAGCAACTCGGGCACTACATGTTCTTTGTCGATCTCGAAGGGTCGCTGCAGGACGAGGTCGTTTCCCTTGCGCTCACAGGCTTGCGTGCCATGTGCGAACAGGTGCGTGTATTGGGCTCTTATCCGGCAGCTTGATTCGCCACCGGCCCCTGCCCAGCTGAGCAGCAGCACGAGCGGCCGTCAGTCCTCGCTCGCGACATGAGCGAGGCCAGATGGGCGGCGGACGGACCGACGGACCGCTACACTCCGGCGCTGAAGATGGAAAGCACGGCGCCCACAGAGCCAGTGGGGTCCGTGTCGCCCGCAGAGCACCAGCGGCACGGACCGAGCTCATCGTCGAATACGGCGATGGGTGGCCGGGTGCTCGTCCTCAACGCGACTTTCGAGCCCGTCAACGTCTGCTCGGTACGTCGTGCGGTGGTCCTGCTCTTGAAGGAGAAGGCCGAGCTGATCGAGCGCGGCCTGTGGGCCTTGCACTCCGAGAACTCGACGCTGGCTCGCCCTGTCGTGATCCGGCTTGTCAGCTATGTGCACGTGCCACGCGACACTCATCGCCGCAAGATCACGCGCCGCGCCGTCTTCGCGCGCGACGGCTGGACCTGCCAGTACTGCGGGTCGCGCTCCAACCTGACGGTCGACCATGTGATCCCCCGCTCGAAGGGCGGAACCTCGAGTTGGGATAACATCGTGGCCTCCTGCGCACCGTGCAACCGGCGCAAGGGCGACATGCTTCCCCGTCAAGCCGGAATGCACCCACGGCACAAGCCACGCACACCACGCGCAGAGATCTTCATCCACGTCGCCAGTCCCACGATTCCGGCGGCCTGGCGACAGTATCTGCCGGCCGCTGCCTGAGAGGAACGCGAGCAGAGCCGGCCAACAGCCGGCGAGGAACCGGGCTGATGCGTCACTTGCCTACGCGGACGTGCATGCGCCGGCCTGGCCGTTAAACACGGAGGGCGCCTCGACTGGGCGCCCTCCGCTTACAACTGTGCTGGACACGATCGCGCAGGTTTCCGCGTTGCCAAGCACGCCACTACGGCGCGACGAGAGCGCTGCGAACCGGAGGGACAAGTCCGACGACCTGCGCGATGGTGGCCCGGGTTGGAATCCGCTAGGCGGGTCCAGCCGAGTGCTTCGGCCTAACGGCCGGCCACCTCCAGAGTCCCGCAAATACTGTCAGCCAACGTAGGACCACCTCCTTTCTCTGGTCCTTGAAATGTAGCGGACCGAGATGACGAAGAGGGTAGGTCAGGCGTCGGGCTCGGTCGTCTCCGGCTCGGAGGCCTCCGTCGAGCCTGGTGGCAAGGATGCGCCGTCGAGCGGCAACCCCTCCTGGACGGCCTCCGCGTCCTCCTCACCACTGTCGATAACGAGCGCCACCGCACTGACGACGTCGTCGTCCTTGAGGTTCATGACGCGCACACCGGTTGCTGAGCGCCCCTGGCGGGAGATGCCTCCGGCGGCTGTGCGCTGAACCATGCCGCCGACGCTGATGAAGACCAGCTCCTGATGCTCGCGTACGACCAGCGCTCCGCCGAGCGCGCCCTTCTGCTCAGTCAGCCCGATCGTCTTTACGCCCTTGGCGCCGCGATTGGTCTTGCGGTACTGGTCGATTTGGGTGCGCTTGCCATAGCCGTTCTCGGTCACGACAAGCAGATCCATGTCGTCGCGGGCGACATCCATCGCGATCACCTTGCCGTCCTTGCCAACGTCCATTCCGCGCACGCCGGTCGTGTCGCGGCCCATCGAACGCACCGCCGACTCGGCGAAGCGCACGGTCAGGCCGGCACGGGAGACCATGATGATCTCGTCCTCGGGATCAACAGCGCGTACGGCCAGTAGCTCATCGTCGTCGCGGATGTTGATCGCGATGATGCCGTCGGCCTTGATCGGTGTGTTGTAGGCCTGCAGTTCGGTCTTCTTGACGGTGCCGTCGCGCGTGGCGAACACGAGGTACTTGGTCTCGGTGAAGTCGCGTGTCGAGAGCACCGCTTGGATGCGCTCGTCTTCGCGTAGGGGAAGGACGTTGACGAGCGCTCGGCCCTTGGCCGTCCGCGAGGCCTCCGGCAGCTCGTAGACCTTCGAGCGGTAGACCTTGCCGCGGTTTGAGAAGAACAGCAGGTAGTCGTGGGATGAACAGACGAACAGGTGCTCGATGAAGTCGCCGTCCTTCATGTCCATGCCGGTCACACCACGCCCGCCTCGTTGCTGTTGGCGATAGGTGTCAAGCGGCAGCGACTTGATGTAGCCGGTGTTGGTGATCGTGATCACCATCTGCTGGTCGGCGATCAGGTCCTCGATGTCGATCTCGTCTTCGGAGTGGGTAATGTCGGTGCGCCGCTCGTCGCCGAAGCGCTCCGCGATCTCCGAGAGCTCCTCCTTGATGACGGCCATCACGCGCGTCTCGTCGCCGAGGATCGCGCGCAGCTCGGCGATGCGCTCGCTGACGTCAGCGTGCTCCTGCTTGATCGAGTCGGCCTCGAGCGCCGTCAGCTGAGAGAGACGCAGATCGAGAATCGCCGTTGCCTGAATCGCCGTCAACTCGAAGCGCTCGATCAACTGTTCGCGGGCGGCTTCGCGGTCGCGCGAGGCACGGATCAGTTCGATGATCGCGTCGAGATTCTCGAGCGCGATCAAGAGCCCCTGCAGGATGTGTGCGCGCGCCTCCTTCTCGGAGAGCTCGTGCTTGGTGCGACGCACGATCACTTCGCGCTGGTGGGCCACGTAGTTGTGGATGACGGCGCGCAGGTTCAAGGTGCGCGGCACGTTGTCCACGAGCGCCACCATGTTCACGCCAAAGGTGGTCTGCATCGAGGTGTGCTTGTAGAGCTTGTTCAGCGCGACCTTGGGAATCACGTCGCGCTTGAGCTCGATCACCAGCCGCATCCCGCGCTTGTCGGTCTCGTCGCGCAGGTCTGAGATCTCCGGGATGCGCTTGTCGTTGACAAGTTCGGCGATCTTGGTAATGAGGTTGCCTTCGCCGGCCTTCTTGACCATGAACGGCAGCTCGGTGACGACGATCGCCTCCTTGCCTTGTTTAAGTGGCTCGATGTGCGCGCGGGCCTGCACGCGCACGCGTCCGCGTCCGGTCTCATACGCGTCGCGGATGCCTTGATGGCCGAGGATGATGCCGCCGGTCGGGAAGTCCGGGCCTTTGACGTGCCGGAGCAGCCCATCGGTGTCGATGTCGGGATCCTCGATGTAGGCGATCGTCGCCGCGACGACCTCGCGCAGGTTGTGCGGCGGGATGTTCGTCGCCATGCCCACGGCGATGCCCGAGGAGCCGTTGACGAGCAGGTTGGGGAAGCGCGCCGGGAGCACGAGCGGTTCGCGGCGGGAGCCGTCGTAGTTGGGCGCGAAGTCGACCGTGTCCATGTCGAGATCGCGCAGCATCTCCGTGGCGATGCGGGCGAGCCGGGCCTCGGTGTAGCGCATCGCGGCCGCAGGATCGTCGTCGACCGAGCCGAAGTTGCCCTGGCCGTCGACCAGCTCGTTGCGCATCGAGAACTCCTGCGCCATGCGCACGAGCGTGTCGTAGATCGCGGAGTCGCCGTGGGGGTGATAGTTGCCCATCACCTCGCCGACGATCTTCGCGCACTTGGCATAGGGCCGCGTGGGGCCGAGGCCGAGCTCGTTCATCGCGTACAGCACGCGACGGTGCACGGGCTTCAGACCGTCGCGCACGTCGGGCAGGGCGCGCCCGACGATCACCGACATCGCATAGTCGAGGTACGCGGTGCGCATCTCCTCCTCGAGCGCGCGCGGTTCCACGTTGCCCCCACCGATCACATCAGCCGACGCCATCACTCACCTCCCGACTACACATCTAGGTTCGCAACCGCCCTGGCGTTGTCCTCGATAAACGCGCGCCGCGGCTCGACCTGATCGCCCATCAGCATCGAGAAGATGCGGTCGGCGGAGGCGGCGTC
>DATHNT010000014.1:0-387612 GCA_035485715.1 Solirubrobacteraceae bacterium
TACCTGAGCTACTACAACACCGACCGCGTCCACCACGGACGCCTCACCCAAGGACAAATACCCGCAGACATCGTCTACCGTGCCCAAAAGATGGAGGCAAGATGAGCCGCACCTGTCGGCACATCTCGGAGGCTGCCCACACTAAGCCTTGGCAGGCTCGCCCAAACCTTGACACACTCGTGTTAGGCTTTCTCGATGCGGATCGATCGGTTGCTTGCCGGCAGCGAACCAGTCTTCTCTTTCGAGTTCTCCCCCCCTAAGACAGAGCAGGGCGAGCGCAACCTGTACGCGGCGCTTGCCGAGCTGCAAACGCTCGAGCCGGCATTCGTTTCAGTCACATATGGGGCCGGCGGCTCCACGCGCGAGAAAACGATCGCGACCGTCAAGCGCATCAAGGATGAGTACGGCCTGGAGGCGATGGCCCACTTCACTTGCATTGCCGCGACGGAGCAAGAGCTGCGCGCGACGCTTGATGAGATGCAGGCCGCCGGCATCGACAACGTGCTTGCGCTGCGTGGCGATCCCCCGGCCGGTGAGCGCGACTGGGTAAAGACGGAGGGAGGGCTCGAGTACGCGTGCGAGCTGGTGCAGCTGATCAGAGACGATTACCCGTTTGCGATCGGTGCTGCCTGCTTCCCCGAGACACACATCCATGCTGTGAGCCCCGAGGCCGACGTCGAATACCTGGCCGAGAAGGTCGCCACCGGCGTGGACTTCCTGATCACGCAGCTGTTCTTCGACAACGCGTTCTACTTCGACTTCGTGGCGCGCGCGCGCGCGGCCGGGATCGACGTGCCGATCATCCCTGGGATCCTGCCGATCACCCAGATCGGGCAGCTGGAGCGCATGGCCGGCGTGTGTGGTGCTTCGATCCCCGACGGCCTGCGTCAAGAGCTGCACGCGCGCGAGGACTCACCAGAGGCCGTGATCGACTTTGGCGTCGCTTACGCCACGCTGCAGTGCGCCGAGCTGTTGGCCGCCGGCGCGCCTGGCATCCACTTCTACACGCTCAACCGCTCCCCGGCGACGCGCGCGATCCTCGGCGCTTTGAAGCTTGTGCGGCCGTGGGAGAAGGCTGTCTATCCCACTTCGATCTCAAGCGCCTCGGCCACGCGCGGCGAGCCATCCGCCGCCTCGTAGCGCACGTCCACCGAGTCATCCTGTTTGTAGGTGCCCACGCCCCAGGCGCCCAAGAACCAGCGGCGCTTTGAGATGTGGTCCTTGCGCAGCTCTCTGTCGAACATCAAGGTGCGCCCCTTCGCTTGGAAGTCGTGCCCCTCGCGCTGGGGCACGCCGTTGACGAAGACCTCGTAGGGCTCGCGGACGGCGGTGGGCAGTTGCACGATCGACTTGGCCACGGCCTGGGATTATGGGGCCTGCAAGGCGGGCTCTGGGGATGTTGTTGTGTTCGATTGGACGATGCCCCGCGTGCGCGCGCGGGGCATCGCGGTTTTTGAACACGTCCGCCCGCGCCCGTCCGTACCCTGATCGGCGTGGATACCGCCAAAGGCAACTCGCAAGGGGGAGCTCAGACAGGTGAGATCGAATACACGGTCCGCCGCTCCGCCCGCGCACGCAGAGTCCGCGTAAATGTGCGCGCCCATACCGACGTCGAGGTCGTCCTGCCCGCGCAGGCCCCAGAAAAGGCGGCCGCGGCGGCTGTCAGCGAGCTTGCCCCTTGGATCGAGCGCAGGCTGTCGGAGGGCCGCCGAACGCTGGCATTGCTAGCCGAGCGTGCCGGGACCGTCCCCTACCTCGGTACCCCGCTCGAGTTGGTCCCGCAGCCTGGGCGTACGCGGGCTCACCGTCGTGGGGGAAAGCTGTTCGTGCCCGTAGGCGACTATCGGCCGGCGGTGGAGCGCCTGTACCGCCGGCTTGCGCGTGAGGAGGTCGCCAGGCGCCTGGACGGCGCTGCCGAGCAGATAGGCGCCTCCTACGGCGGTCTCTCGATCCGGGGGCAGAGCACGCGCTGGGCCTCCTGCTCTGCGAAGGGCGCGATGAGTTTCAACTGGCGACTGCTGCTCGCCCCAGGGCCGGTGCTCGACTACGTCGTCTGGCACGAGGTCTGCCACCTGGAGATCCGCGACCACTCGCCGCGCTTCTGGGCTTTGGTTCAGAGTCGCTACCCCGGTTGGCGCGAGCAGCGCGATTGGCTGCGGCGGTATGGGGCGACCCTGGTGCTGTAGGCGGCGCTCATTTCGCCTTGGTGGGTGCGCTCCTCGGCCTGTACGGCACCCGGCGGACCGGGGGAGAGGTGCGGGTGTCGTCGTCGGGGCTGGCAAGCTGGCGCTCCAGGGCGGTGAACGCGTCGATGATCTCTGGGGCCTCGTAGGCGCGGCAGCGCTTGTCGATCGTGACCGGCTTCAAGATGCCGGCTTCAAGGAGTCGCTCGATGGCGTCATGTGTGGGCTTGAACGTGCGGCCGAGCAGCGCTTCCGCGCTGTGGATGGTGAGGACCGGAGCGCCGGGCAGCCGGCGCAGCAGCAGATCGGTAGCCGAGTTGGCGCGGATCCGGCCCAGCCGCTCGCGCCACTCTGCCTCCAGGCGGGCGGTCTCCTTCTGAAATGCGTTTGCGTCGGACACGCACCGCATGCAGGCCCCGGCAAAGTGCGCGACCCACTCGTTCGCTCCGCTGATGGCCTTGCGCGTGCTCGGTGAGCCGATGTAGCGAAATCGGCTGAGGCCGTCGATGTAGCTGCGCGCCCCGGTGGCGAGCACGAGCGAGACCGGAGGCAATACATGCTGCGCCAGTCCCCGGCGACGCAGGACGAGATGTATGAGCGCACGCCCGGTGCGGCCGTTCCCGTCCACGAAAGGGTGGATGGTCTCGAACTGCGCGTGTGCGATCGCGGCCTGTGCGACGGCGGGCAGTTCGTCGGTGTTGCAAAAGGCGCAGAGGTCCTCCAACAGCGTTCCCACATGCTCGGGAGGCGGGGGCACGTACGCGGCCGAGCAGGGGTTGTAGCTGTTGCCGCCGATCCAATTCTGAACGCCGCGCAACTGTCCGGCATAAGGTTCGAGATGGGTTTCGGCTGCGAGCCGGCGGTGCACATCGAGCAGCAGCTCGACAGTGATCGCGTCGTCGAAGCCGACGCGTCGCACGCCGTAGATCATCGCGTCGATGTTGCCGAGTATCTCCGTCGCGGTGACATCGCGGGAGGGGGCTTGTAGCGAGCGCGCGGCCTCGGCACGCAGCAGGCGTTTGGCGCCCACCTCGAGCCCCTCGATGCGAGATGAGGCGACGGCCTCGGCGCGGAGCAGTATACGCGCCAGCGCCTCCGTATCCACGAGCGCCCTCGCCTCCATGTCCATGTGGGCGATGGCGGTCTCCGCGTCGGCAATGTCCGCGGCAACGTCTCCGTCGAACGTGAAGTTCCGTCCGGTAAGTGGATCGGGAACATAGGCTTCGTACTCGCACGGGCGCGTGTACCGGCGCGGTAGCCCATAACTACCGATGTCGCTCCGCCAAAGGCGTTTGAGAACCTTCGCCATACGGGCCTCCTTAATTGGAGGTTACTATATAACCTCCAGTAAAGTGCCGGATCTTTTAAAGGTTAGGTTCAGGCTCGTTGAGCGATCGGCACGTAATCGCGGTCGCGCTCGCCGGTATAGATCTGGCGCGGACGCGCGATCTTCTGCTCTGGGTCCTCGACCATCTCGAGCCACTGGGCGATCCAGCCGCTGGTGCGCCCGATCGCGAACATAACCGGGAACATCGCCACCGGCAGTCCGAGCGCCTCGTAGATCAGGCCCGAGTAGAAGTCCACGTTCGGGTAGAGCTTGCGCGAGGTGAAGTAGTCGTCGTCGAGCGCCCGCTTCTCGAGCTCTGTGGCGATGTCCAGGAGTGGGCTGGTGCCGCGTACCTCGAACACCGCGTCGAGATGCTTGCGGATGATGCGAGCGCGCGGGTCGTAGTTCTTGTAGACGCGATGGCCAAAGCCCATCAGACGCTCGTTGCCGGCCTTCACGCTCTCCAGGAAGTCGGGAATGTTGCGCGGCGACTCGATCCTGCGCAGCATGCGCAGCGCCTGCTCGTTGGCGCCGCCGTGCAGCGGTCCATAAAGCGCTGCCACACCGGCCGCCACGGCCGAGTAGGGGTCCACCTGCGTGGAGCCGACCGAACGCACGGCGCTTGTCGAGGCGTTCTGTTCGTGGTCGGCGTGCAGGATGAAGAGGACGTCGAGCGCCTTCTCCAGGCGGGGATCGGGCTGGTACTTCAGCTCGGTCATCTTGTACATCATCCCGAGGAAGTTGCCGGCGTAGGCAAGGTCGTTGTCGGGGTATACGTAGGGCTGACCCATGTTGTGGCGGAACGCGAACGCCGCCAGCGTCGGCATCTTCGCCAGCAGCCGGGTGATCTGCATCGCACGTACCTGCTCGTCGTGGATCTGGCCGGCGTCCGGGTAGAAGGTCGACAGCGCGCCGACGGAGGCGACCAGCATCCCCATCGGGTTCGCGTCGTAGCGGAAGCCCTGCATGAAGTCCTTGACGTTCTCGTGCACGAACGTGTGGATCGTGATCTCGTGGACCCAGTCGTCCAGCTGTTTCTGCGTCGGCAACGCGCCGTTGATCAACAGGTAGGCCACCTCCAAATAGGTGGAGTGCTCGCACAGCTGCTCGATCGAATAGCCCCTGTGCTGCAGGACGCCGGCCTCGCCATCGATGTAGGTGATCGCGCTGCGGCAAGAAGCGGTGTTCATGTAAGCCGGGTCGTAGGCCATCAGGCCGAAGTCGTCCGCGCCGGTCTTGATCTGGCGCAGGTCCATCGCGCGCACGGTGCCGTCGGTGACGGGCAGCTCGTAGGTCTTGCCGGTGCGGTTGTCGGTGACGCTCAGCGTCTGTGCTCCGGAAGGTGTGCCCTGCGAGGTATCCCCAGTGGCAGGAGCACCGTTGGTCGTCCCATGCTGAGTCTGTGTCTCGGTGCCCATCTTTCCTCCAGTCGACGGTTGCTGTCTACCCGATTATGCGACACATGGCCCGGTAACCCGTGCGCAAGCTGTGAAGTCGTCTGTTTGAGCCGTCAACGCTGGGTGAGTCGGCTGCGCGTTACGGCCGTGCGCACGCGCGCGGGAGCTGCGCACGGGGTTTCTCCGTGTGGGCCCCTGCGGGGCGAGCGTGGCAGGCGTGTACGTGGATGGCGCGGGTAGCGCGGGTGCAAGGGATCTGGGCGTGGGCCGATCCCACCGTCCTCTCCGGCGACCTCGGGCGTCTGACGCACAGCCCAACGCACGATCAGGTAGAGCCCGACGATCGGGATCTTCAAGATCACCATCAGCCAGATGAAAGTCCAAGCATCCACCTCGCTTGATCCTATACCCGCGTTGCCGCGGGCACAAGCTGGAAGGCACAAGCGTTGGAGCGCTCGACTCGCGTCATCGCGGCGAGCACAGCACTGTGGGCTGCGCGTGTCTTGATGCGCTCGCGGATACCTCTGGGTTGCCCAGGCGCAAGCTTGGGAGGTGCGCTGATCCGCCGACGGCCCGACTGCGAAGAACAGCCAAACCGAGTCGGGCGCGCCCAGGATCAGCTAATCCGGCGTTTGGATCCGCTCATCCGACGTACGACCGAAGGAGAAGGATGACCATGTCGCACACGATCAATCTCGACCACATAGACGCCGACGGCGCCGTTCGCGAAGCGCACGCCGACGCGATCGAGGGCCTGCAGGAGGGCGATACCCGCCTTGGCTTCCTGCGCAAGTCAGCCGTCACGGCCGGCGTGGCGATGAGCGGCGGAGCCGTGCTGGGTGCGCTTGCACCGAGCGCGCTCGCGAGTTCCGGTGGCGGTCGTCCGCCTGCGAGCTTCGGCAAGGGCGACATCGGCATCCTCAACTATGCGCTGACGCTGGAGTACCTGGAGGCGGCCTTCTACAACGGAGCAACGGCCGCCAACATGGCGCTCACGCCGCAGACGGCGGCCTTTCTGAAGGTCGTCACCAAGGACGAGAACGCCCACGTCGCATTCCTCAAGAAAGCGCTGGGTGCGAAGGCCGCCAAGGAACCGAAGTTCGAATTTAAAGGCGCCAACACGAGCGTGGAAACGTTCATGAAGACCGCGCAGGTGCTGGAGAACACGGGCGTTCATGCCTACTCCGGACAGGCGTTGAACATCAAAACAGCCGCTTACGTCAAGGCTGCAATCTCGATCCTCACGATCGAGGCGCGTCACGCAAGCGTGATCGGCCTGCTCAACGAACCGGCCGGAGAAGACATCGCTCCGAACGGACCGTTCGACACGCCGCTTCCCGCAAGCAAGGTGCTGGCCGCCGTCAAGGAAACCGGCTTCATCGTCTGAGCCTCAGCCGCGCAGCTTCAACGGGGCGCCGCTGAACTGGGTGAATTCGCGCAGCTCCTCCACACGGGCGTGGATCTCCTCGCCCGTTAGCCGCTCGATGCGCTCGGTGCCGAACTCCTCCACATTGAAGGAGGCAAGTGCGGTGCCGTGCGCCATCGCGCGGCGCAGCAGCTCGTCGGAGAGCCCCTCATCGGGATGGGCGGCGATATAGCCGACGAAGCCTCCGGCAAACGTGTCCCCGGCGCCGGTCGGGTCGATCACGTTCTCGAGCGGATAGGCGGGGAGTGCGAAGAAGCTCTCGTTCGTGATGAGCGCCGCGCCGTACTCGCCCTGCTTGGCGACGATCACGCTTGGCCCGCGCCGGTCCGACGGCGATCCGTTCGCGGCCGGGGTGCTCCAGGAAAGGATCTCGCGTGCCGCCGAGACGAGGTTGGGTTTGCCCGTCAGCTGGCGCAGCTCCGCGTCGTTGAGGATCAGGCAGTCCACGCTCTCGATCGCCCTCACGAGCCGGTCCTCGGCGATGTCGATCCACAGGTTCATCGAGTCGAGCGCCACGAAGCGCGCGTCGGGAAGTTGCTCGCGCACCTCGATCTGCAGGTCGGGCACGATGTTCGCGAGGAACAGCACGTCGCTCGCACGCGAACGATCGGACAGCTTTGGCTGGAAGCCCTCGAACACGCCGAGCTGGGTGTCGAGCGTCTCGCGGGAGTTCAGGTCCCAGCCGTACTCGCCGCGCCAGAAGAACGTCTTGCCGCCGGGCACCTGCTCGATATCCGACACGTCCACGCCACGGCGACGCATCACCTCGAGCTGGGGCTCGCCGAAGTCGTCGCCCACCGGGCCCACCACGAGCACCTCCTCGAAGAACGAGGCGGCCAGGGCGAAGTGCACGGCGGCGCCGCCGAGCATCCGCTCGCGCTCGCCGAAGGGGGTCTTGACTGCGTCATACGCGATCGATCCGACAACGGTTATAGGCATGGCCCGGACCTTATAGCCTCAGCCCCGATGCGCGCGATCCAGATAAGCGAGTTCGGCGGACCGGAGGTTTTGAAACTCGTCGAGCTGCCGACCCTTGAGCCGAAGTCTGGGGAGATCCTGATTCGCGTCAGTCGCGCGGGCATCAACTTCGCCGACACCCACACCCGCACCAACTCTTACGTGCGCAAGGCCACGTTGCCGCTAGTGCCCGGCGGCGAGGTCGCGGGCACTGTTGTCTTCGCGCCCGCGGACAGCGGCTTCAGCGAGGGACAGCGCGTCGCGGCGCTGACCGGAGTGGGCGGCTATGCCGAGTACGCGCTCGCCCCGGTCGAATTGAGTTTCCCGATTCCCGACGGCACTGACGACGCCACGGCACTTGCGCTGCTCATACAGGGCACGACCGCATGGCACCTCTATCGCACGGCGGGTCGCGTAGAGGAAGGCGACAGTGTGGTGGTCCATTCTGCCGCCGGCGGGGTTGGCTCGCTTGCCGTACAGCTCGGCTATCCGCTGGGAGCCTCGCGGGTGATTGCCGTGGCATCAAGCGAAGAGAAGCGTCAGCTCGCGCTCGATCTCGGCGCGGACGTCGCGATCGACTCGGAGGTCGAAGGTCTTACAGAGCGATTGATCGAGGCCAACAAAGGCCGTGAGGTTGACGTCGTCTTCGACATGGCCGGCGGGGAGACGTTCGAGCGTTCCTATCGGGCACTCGCCCACTTTGGACGGATCGTCGTGTGTGGCATCGCCTCTCAGCAGCCCAATCACATCTCCAGTGGCTCGCTGCTGCGCCATTCGCGCTCGCTGGTGGGCTTCTACCTATTTCACTGCTTCGAGCGGCCGTGGATGTTTCATGAAGCTCTCACCGATCTGCTTGCCCGTGCGGCAGCCGGCGAGCTGCGGGTCCACGTTGGAGCCACATATCCGCTTGAGCGGGCCGCCGATGCACACATCGATATTGCCGAACGACGCACCACCGGCAAGTTGTTGCTCGACCCCTCCATGTAAGGCGCCCCGAAGCGGGCGCGATCGAGTGGTGCATCCTGGGGCCGACGATGGTCGTGCGGGTGTCCGGGTCGCCGCGCAAGGTAGCCGCGCAAGGCACCCTTGCGCGGCTGAGGAGCGCAAGCACGTAAGCTGCTGTCGCGCATGACAAAGACCTTCGCCGAGCTCGGCCTCTCCGAGCAGACCCTGCAAGCGTTGCGCGACGTCGGCTACGAGTCGCCCAGCCCGATCCAGGAACAGGCGATCCCGCCGCTGCTGGAAGGCCGCGATGTGATCGGTCAGGCGCAGACCGGCACCGGCAAGACCGCCGCCTTCGGCCTGCCGATCGTTCAGTACATCGATCCCGACGAGCACGAGGTGCAGGCGCTGGTGCTCACGCCGACGCGCGAGCTGTGCATCCAGGTCACCCAGGCGCTGCGCACATATGGCGCCCACAGCGGGCTGGACGTGGTGGCCGTGTTCGGCGGCGCGCCGATCCGCACCCAGCAGGCGCAATTGCGCGCCGGGGGACACATCGTCGTCGGCACCGTCGGGCGCGTGCTCGACCTGATCTCGCGCAACTCGATCGTTCTGCACGACTGTCGCTTCGTCGTGCTCGACGAGGCCGATGAGATGCTCGACCTCGGTTTTTTGGAAGACGTCGAGAAGATCCTCTCGATGACTCCCTCAGGACGGCAGACCGCGCTGTTCTCAGCGACTATGCCTCCCCCGATCCGCAAGCTCGCCGACAAGTACATGTACGACCCCGAGGTGATCCAGGTCGAGGCGGCGACGCTCACGATCGACACGGTCGCCCAGTTCCAGCTCTCCGTGGAGACACGCGACAAGGCCGCCAAGCTGGTCGAGGTGCTGCGCGCCGAGCGGCCCGAGCAGGCGATCGTGTTCGTGCGCACCAAGGTCCGCTGCGACCAGCTCTTCCGCACCCTGCGCGACGGCGGGATGAACGTGCGCGCGCTGCACGGCGACATGTCCCAGGGTTCGCGCGACGGCGTGATGCTCGCCTTCAAGGGTGGGCGCGTGCCGATCCTCGTGGCCACCGATGTTGCCGCTCGCGGCCTTGACATCTCGACGGTCACGCACGTCGTCAACTACGACGTGCCCACGTCGCCGGACACCTACGTACACCGCATCGGACGCACCGGCCGCGTGGGACGCTCGGGCCGCGCGATCACGTTCGTCGAGTCGCGTCAGACGCGCGAGCTGGAGGCAATCGAGCGCCATATCGGCACCAAGATCGCCGCGTGGTCGAAGGACGTCGAGGCGCCACCCACGCCGGTCAAGGAGCGCCCGCGACGCCACTCCAAGCCGCAAATCTCACGCGACGCCGCCGAGCCGTCGGCCAAGCTGGTGCTCGGCGGCGGGCGCGCCGCGGGCCTGCAGGTCGCCGACATAGTTGGCGCGGTCACCTCGGCGACCGGGCTTGACGGCGAGGCTGTGCGTGACGTAAGCGTCTTGGAGCGCTTCTCCTTCCTGTCGGTGCCCTCCGCCGAGGCCGACCGCGTGATCGAGGCGCTGGACGGTCGCGAGCTGCGCGGCAAGGCCCTGCGCCTGGAGCGCGTCAGGGGCTAGTCGATTTCGCCGTGCCCGCGTACGTGCGGGGGAAGCCTCGGGCGATAGCTGCCGACTAGTGAAGTTCTTCGGAGGTGGAGGTGGAGGTGGAGGTAGAAGTAGAGGTAGAGGTAGAGGCAGGGGCAGAGGTAAAGGTGCAGGTTGCGCTGCTGGCTTGGTATTCGCTGCTTTCCGCTTGCGAGCTTTCGACAGTCCAGGTGCCTGGTTCCCTTGGCGTGAAGCTCGTGTCGTAGGCGCCTGTCTTTTCGCTCGTCGATTCGACGGTGGTGGATTCGCCCGATGGGCTGCGGTAGATGACCTTCACCGGCACGCCCGATCGTGCCGGTGAAATCGACCCTGACACGTTCACCGTTTCGTTGAGTGGCGACTGATCGGCAGGACAGCGCAGAGTCACTGCGGTCTGCTGTTTTCGCTCTCCGCTGCTCCCTCCCCCCGTCACCGCGACCGTCCGTACCAGCGTGCTGTGCTGTCCGTCGGTGTCTGTGATGGTCAGCGCAACCCTGTAGATCCGAGACCGCGCGAACGAATGGGACGCCGTCACGCCGCGCGCGGTCAGACCGCCGCCAAAGCTCCATTCGTAGCTGGTGATCGAAGCATGAGGATCGTAGGAGGAGCTGGCGTCGAATAGGACGGGCTTTTCCACCGCGGGGGAGTGGGGCTGGAAGGAAAAGTAGGCGTTGGGTCCGCTTTCTATCGGCGGTCGTCGGATGGTTACGAACCGGGCGGTCTCGCCTATCACTCTTCCGCGCGCATCTCTGACCGTCAGGAGGACTTTGTACCTACCCGCTGTCCGATACTCATGCCGCCGGACCCTTTCCGTCGCTGGATCTCCATCGCCCCACTGCCACGTATAGGATGCGGCGGGATCTCGTGCGTCGGTTGCGGTGGCGCTGAACACAATGCTTTGCCCGGTATGCGGAGCGCTCGGCACGAAGGAGAACGCCACAGCCGCCACGTGGAAGGGTTTCTCTCCGCCGCTCGAGTGGGCGAGCACGGCGCCGGCGGCACCGCCCACGGCGAGCAGTGTCAGGGCGACAATCAGCGCCAGCACCGGCCTGCGCGTGAGCTGCTCGAGCATTCGTTCGACGGACCTCCGGGGGGCAAGCCCGCGCAATGTCTGGCAGAGAACTTGGAGGTTGTTATTCGTGGCCGCGATGTCGCGGCTGCCGTATCGCTTGCGAATTTCCCGGGCCTTGCTGAGCTGACGATCGGCCTCGGCGTGCCTACCGGCGATGAGATGCAGAGTGCCCAGCTCATGCAGCACCCATGCTTCGCTGAGTGGGTCTCCGAGTTGTTCGGCAGCTTGGAGAGCGATGCGCAGCGAGCGCAGCAGCTCGACCCAGCGCCCGAGCAAGGCCAGCAGGCCGGACAGGCAACGTGCCACTCGGAGCACATCGTCCCAGCGTTTTGTCTGGTTCAGCCGCTGTATCAGTCCGAGCAGAGCGTCGGCCTCGCCGCCGAGCGAATCCATGTCGACGCTCCCGTTCGCGACATCCCTGAGGAGGGCGATCGTGTCTTCGATCCTGCTCGTCACTTCGGAGGCGTTCTCAACGGCCGTTTCGATCTTCTCGAATGGGGTTCGTTGCTTGCGTTTTCTGACGGCGCGGCGCAGCGCACGCGAATCGCCCTGGGTAGAAGCGAGCACGAGCTTGCTCTCGGTTGAATCGCCCTGGGTCGAAGCGATTACGAGCCCGCTCTCGGTCGAATCGTCCTCGGTCGACGCGAGCGCAAGCCTGCTCCCCGCGGCATCGCCCACCTCGAGGGTGCAACCCCCGAATGCGATCAGTCCTGTTGTGCTGCTCCGCGGCCCGGAACTCGACGCTTCGTCGGGCAAGACAGCCCCCAAACCCAGCCAGTCGCCTCGCTGACGATCTGCACCTTCGAATCGCCGGCACAGCGCAGCGCCATCAGCCGAAAAATTACCACAGTTGGAATTCGGGCGGAGGCCGTAGGCGACCGGCCCCCTGAGTCTTGCGGCCGATGTCCCAGGCCTATGACGTAGGCGCTTAGCTATCGTGGCCCCTCCGCTTCAGCCGCCGACCAGTAGAGGAGCCACCTGGATGTCCATAGCAACGATGCAAACCACCGAGGGCACGATCGTCTTCGAGCTGTTCGACGAGGACGCGCCCAAGACGGTCGAGAACTTCCGCAAACTCGCTTCCGAGGGCTTCTACGACGGCCTCAACTTCCACCGCATCATCACCGACTTCATGATCCAGGGCGGCTGCCCGCAGGGCACCGGCACCGGCGGCCCCGGCTACACCTTCGAGGACGAGATCAACTCACACAAGATCGTGCGCGGTGCGCTCGCGATGGCCAACGCCGGGCCCAACACCAACGGCTCGCAGTTCTTCATCGTCACCGCCAAGTCGTGCCCGTGGTTGGACGGCAAGCACACCGTCTTCGGCGAGGTGCAGAGCGGCATGGACGTGGTGGACAAGCTAGAGGGTGTGCCGACTGACGGCGGCGACAAACCGGTCGAGCCGGTGGGGATCGCGACTGTCGAGTTGAGCGAGTAGCTGAGTTGTCGGTCCCGGTCGGCACATGTGCCGACCGGCCCACCCGTGCATGCACGGGTGGGAAGCAGGTCCGCATGCGGACCTGCACGGGGCGCGCATGCGCGCCCCGCCCGTCGGCGCATGCGCCGACGGGACTCGGTGCAACAAAACCATGCACCGACTGGGCAGCAAGATATCTCTGGCCAAATAGCCAATCGGGTGTAGCCTTGTTCGCTAAGAGGGTGTCGCAGCCGGCTGTCAGGCCGGCTGGCCGAAACGGGGATTAGCGCCGCAGGCGCGTGTCACCCGGCTTCGGTCGGGCCCCTCGCTTTTGAATCAGTGCGAAACGAGGCAGGGAGACATCGAAATGGCGACCGTCGAGCAGCAAACACCCCAAGCGCACAACGGATCGAACGGAGCGCCCGCCTCCGGGGTGGACATATCCGTCGAGAACCCGGCGACGGGTGGGATCGCCGGCAGCGTCCCCGATCTCGCCCCGGCCGCGGTCGCGGATCTGGCCAAGCGCGCCCGCGCCGCCCAGCCGCAGTGGGAGGCATTTGGCTTCGAGGGTCGCGCACGTGTCCTGCTGCGCGCCCAGAAGTGGTTGATGGAGAACGCAGAGCGGGTGATCTCAACGATCGTCTCCGAGACCGGCAAGACCTACGAGGACGCCGAGTTCGCCGAGATCGCCTACGCCGGCAACGCGTTCGGCTTTTGGGCGAAGAATGCTCCCGGCTATCTTGCCGACGAGCGCGTCAAATCGGCGTCGGTGATGCTCAAGGGCAAGAAGCTGATCCTGCGCTACCGCCCGCTCGGGCTGATCGGCGTGATCGGCCCCTGGAACTACCCGCTCACGAACTCCTTCGGGGACTGCATCCCCGCGCTTGCGGCCGGCAACAGCGTGATCCTCAAGCCGTCCGAGGTGACGCCACTCACATCGCTCTTGCTCGCCGAGGGTCTGCGCGAGTGCGGCCTGCCCGACGGCGTCTTCCAGGTCGCCACCGGTCGCGGTGGCACGGGCGCGGCGCTGATCGAGCAGGTCGACATGATCATGTTCACAGGCTCCACGCGCACGGGCCGCAAGGTTGCCGCCGCAGCCGCGGAGCGGCTGATCCCCTGTTCGCTCGAGCTCGGCGGCAAGGACCCGATGATCGTGCTCTCAGACGCCGATTTGGAGCGTGCCGCGAACATCGCCGTGTACTACTCGATGCAGAACGCAGGGCAGACCTGCATCTCGATCGAGCGCGTATATGTCGAGGCGCCGGTCTACGACGAGTTCGTCGGCAAGGTCACGGAGAAGATGCGCAAGCTGCGCGTCGGCGCTCCGAAAGGCCCGGGCTCCGTCGACGTCGGCGCGATCACGTTCCCGCCGCAGCTCGACACGATCACAGAGCACGTCGCCGACGCCGTCGACAAGGGCGCGCGCGTGCTCGTCGGTGGCAAAACGGTCGAGAACGTCAGTGGCCGCTTCTACGAGCCGACGCTGCTCGTCGACGTCGATCACACGATGAAGGTGATGACCGAGGAGACCTTCGGCCCGACTTTGCCTGTCATGAAGATCGCCGACGCCGACGAGGGCGTGCGCCTGGCCAACGAGTCGCCTTACGGTCTCGGTGCGTCGGTGTTCACGCGCGACGTCGAGCGCGGCGAGGCGATCGCCCGGCGCCTGGAAGCCGGCGCCGCCAACATCAACGACGCGATGGTCAACTACACGGCTTTGGAGCTGCCGATGGGTGGTGCCAAGGCCTCGGGTCTCGGCTCGCGCCACGGTGCCGGCGGTATCCGCAAGTACTGCTCACAGCAGGCAATCGTGATCACCCCGAAGCTTGCGCTCAAGCGCGAGGTGCACATGTTCCCCTACAAGCCCCGCACCACGCGTCTGATCTCGCGCGCGTTCAAGCTGCTGTACGGGCGGGGGAAACGCGACTGAGGCGGACGTGGACGTTCACGCCCGGTACTCACCCGCTGAGTGGGACTCCGAACAGCGCTTCCAGCTCGGGGATCGTGGTCTCCGCGCTTGTGTGATGCACCGTAGCCATGCCGAGCTCCTCGGCGGGCGTGAGGTTGAAGGGCAGATCGTCCACGAACACGCACTGCTCGGCGGCTACCCCCGCGCGCTCGGCGCCCAGTTCGTACATGCGTTTGGCCGGCTTGCGGGTTTTCTCCTCGCCTGAGATCACGAGCCCGTCGAAGATCTCGGCCAGCACGTCGTGCGGGTAGCGGTGCACACCCCATGAGTTGGAGACGAGCGCTGTACGAATGCCCGCGTCGTGGGCGGCTCTGACCGCCTCGACCATCGCCACATCCGGCTGCACCCCGGCGAACAACCCGTCGATCAGCCCGTCTGAGGGGACGCCGAGCAGCTCGGCGAAGCGTTGCTCGAAGGCGACCTCGTCCATCGTGCCCTTCTCCAGCGAGATCAGCATCTCGCGGAACTCGGGGTCGGCGCTGAAGCGCTTGCCGAGCTCGGCGGGATCGATCTCCTCGCGCACGCAGTACTCGTGGAAGGAGGTGAACAGGTTCGTGGTGAGCACCCCGCCCCAGTCGATCAACAGGCCCTTGCGGCCGTTGGCTGTTGTGCTCTGAGAGGCCGATGCCCCCCGCGCGCGCGGGGGGACTGTGCTCTTGGATGGGTCAGACATGGCGGATGGGAGCCCTCTATCGTCGTGATTGGGGAGATGCGTCGAGCATGCAATTCGGCCTGTTCCCCACGCGCGCGGGGGGTGGGCGTCTTGGAGGAGTCAGCCACCGAGCGCCACCGCCTCCGCTTGGTGGGCCAGCTCGAGCACGCCCTCGCCGAACTGCTTCAGGTAGGGATCGTCGGTGGTACCGGCGACGGCGCGCTTGTAATTGCCCTCCATGAATACGATCGACTTCCAGATCGCGAGCGTCGTGTACCAGCGCAGGTCCTGCATAGAGCGTCCCGTGGCCTCTTCGTAGCGTGCGATCAGCTCCGCGCGGGTGGAGAAGCCCTCGGCGCGGGTGACCTTGCCGAGATGCTCGCGCAGGCCTCCTTCGGGGTCATAGGCCTCCGTCCAGAACATGCACAGATAGCCGAGGTCGGCCAGCGGGTCGCCGATCGTGGCCATCTCCCAATCGAACACCGCGACCAGCTCGGCGGGAGCCTGCGCCGCGAACATCGTGTTGCCCAGGCGATAGTCGCCGTGCACGATCGTCGCCGGACCGGACTCGGGCTTGCGCTCGGCCAGCCACGCCCCGACACGCTCGACGGCGGGGATCTCACGCGTCTTGTTCAGGTCCCACAGTCCGCCGAAGCGGCGCAGTTGGCGGTCGAGATAGCCGCTGGGCTTGCCAAAGCCTTCGAGGCCGGCAGCGCGCCAGTCCACGGCATGGATCTCGACAAGCGCGTCGATCAGCTGCTCGCCGATCCGTTTGCGCTGCTCGGGCGTGTCGAGCGCCGGGGGGGTCTCCCACACGATCACCTCGCCTTGCACACGCTCCATCACATAGAAGGGGCAGCCGATCAGCCGTTCGTCCTCGCACACCGCCAGCACGCGCGGCACACGCGCGGGCGTCGGCTCCAGCGCCCGCAGCAGGCGCGCCTCGCGCAGCACGTCGTGGGCGCTCGGCGGCAGCGGCGGGCGCGGCGGACGGCGCAGCACGAGCTGTGGGCCGCTCTCGCGTTCGATCAGATAGGTCACGTTGGAGTGGCCGTCGCCGATCGGCTGCGCCTCGATCCCGCCGGAGCCGAGGTCGTGCTCGTCCAGGAAGGCGCGCAGGGGCTCCAGCACGAGCAGCGGCGGGCGTCCATCGGGCGCGACGTCCGCATGGCGCTCGACAATGTCGTCCGGTGCGACTGCTGCACTCATCGGCTCGCACGCTACACCGAAAGCGGGGCAGCCTGCGCTGTCGCCCTGAGTCGCGCTCGTGGTTTGGGCGGACGAGTCGCTCGGCAGACCCCGACGGCGTAAAAGCGAGCGTGCCTGACCGCAACATTGCTCCCGCCAACGTGTCTTAAGCCCCCAATGCCCAACATTCACAGACCCATCTCCCAAAGAATCCAGACGTTTACGCCGATCCTGCTCGCTTGCGCTGCAACCGTCTTCGGCGCCCTGGCGCCGGCCACGGCGAGCGCATCCCATTCGCAGACGATGTACTTCGAGGCCCCGCGCGACCTGGTCGAAGTGACCCCAGCCGCCCGGACCAAGGCGTTTGCCCAGCTGCAGGCGCTTGGGGTCAAAGCGCTGCGTGTCGAGCTGGACTGGGCCAATGTCGCTCCAGGAGCGCACAGCACGAAAAAGCCAACCTTTGAAGCGACCAACCCCGCCAGCTACAACTGGAGCGCCTACGACGCACTGCTGATCGAAGCCGCACGCCTGAAATGGCAGGTGCTCTTGACAGTGACCTCCCCCGTGCCGGAGTGGGCGACCGCCAGTCAGAAAGACAAGAGCGGCGTGACACGTCCCAACGACGCCGACTTCAAGGAATTCATGACGGCGGTGGGCAGGCACTACGCAGGCTTCGTGTCGCTTTATGCGATTTGGAACGAGCCTAACCACCCAGCCTTCCTGCAGCCCCAGTTCAACTCGAAAGGCATGCCGGAATCGCCACGCATCTATCGCGGACTGTTCCAAGCCGGCTACGAGGGGCTGCAGGCCTCCGGGATCGCCAAGCCGAAGGTGTTGATGGGGGAAACGGCGCCGGTGGGATATGACACGGTGAGCAGGAGCGAAATACGCAGGGAAGGCGCCAAAGCCCTGCTGCACGACGTGGCGCCGCTGGCCTTCCTGCGCGAAACGCTGTGCCTGAACTCGAAATACCAGAAGGCGAGCACGTGCGAAATGCTGCCTGCCTATGGCTACGCCCACCACGCCTACACGACCGGAGCGGGGCCGTTCTACAAACCGGCTGGAGCGGACAACGTCATGATCGGAGTGCTCTCGCGCCTGTCGAGCGCGCTCGCGAAGGCTGAAAGGGCGCACGCGATCCCCGCCCACATCCCGATCTACCTGACCGAGTTCGGCATTCAGAGCTACCCGAACAGAGAACTGGGCGTGTCGCTGCCCCAGCAGGCCGAATACGACGCGATCGCCGAGAAGATCGCCTGGGAAAACCCGCGCGTCGCGGCCTTCTCGCAGTACCTGCTGCGCGACGATCCGCTTGGCGGAAAGGCCGGATCCAGCGTGCACGGCGGCTACGTCGGCTTCCAGACGGGGCTCGAGACCGTCAGCGGGGCACGCAAGCCGCTGTACTTCGGCTTCCCGGTACCGCTGGTCGTCTCGAGGCACGGACATGGCTTCTCCCTATGGGGGCTCGTGCGCCCGACGAGCGGACCCACCACGCTGAAGGTGCTCGTCCAACCGAAGGGGTCGAAAAGCTACCGAACGCTTGAGAGCGTGCACACAAACTCGCTCGGCTACTGGTCGCTGAACTCCTCGGTGCAGGGCTCGCGCTGGCGCGTGAGCTGGCGCAGTCCGGCCGGTGTGGCGTACAACGGTCCGCCCATGAGCGCTTACTGAGATCCTCGGCTCTCCGGTGTCGCCCTAGGATGAGGGCGATGCCGGAGTTGCCTGAGGTCGAGATCACTGCGCGCAGGCTCGACGCGGCACTGCGTGGCGCGGAGATCGTGTCGGTTCTGGCGCCTGGAGTGAAGGCGATGCGCACGTTCGACCCGCCGCTGTCGGCGCTCGAGGGCCAGCGCATCGAGCGCGTGGGTCGGCGCGGCAAGCATTTCGTCGTCGAGGCCTCGGGCGATCTGGTGCTGCTGATCCACCTGATGTCGGCGGGACGCTTGCAGCTGTACGACCGTCGTGCCGGTCCGCGCGACAGAACTTCACGCCTGCTTGTGCGAGTGCTTTTGGGTGAGGGAGAGGAGATGCGTGCCCCCGATGAGGAGACGGCCGGTGGCACTGCGCGAGAGGGCGAGTTGCGCCTGCGCGAGTTCGGCTCCAAGCAGGCCGCCTGGGTCAAGCTCTTGCGCCGAGAGGCGCTCGAGCAGGACGAGTCGCTCGCGACGCTCGGCCCGGAGGCGTGGCCGGCGCCGCCGCCGCTTGCGAAGCTGCTCGACGGAGCGCGTCCGCTACACGCGGTGCTGCGCGATCAGCACACCATCGCCGGTATCGGCCGCTCGTGGGTTGATGAGATCCTGTGGGAGGCGCGGCTCTCGCCGTTCAAGCGTGCGGGCGACTTGAGCGAGCAGGAGACAGCCGCGCTCGAGGAAGCGATCGTGGGCACACTCGGCATGGCGATCGACTCATACGAGCAGAACGTCAAGCTGCCGATCCCCGACAAGCTGCCGATGCCGCTGAAGGTGCACCGACACGAGGGCGAGCCCTGTCCGCGCTGCGCGACCACGCTCGAGGCAGTGCACTTCGAGGACTACACGATCGCCTACTGCCCGAACTGTCAGACCGGTGGACGCACACTGAAGGACCGCCGTCTCTCACGTCTGCTCAAGTAGTAGCCGCAAAGTGCCCCGGGCTTCGCCGGTCGAGTCGAACAGCAAGGCAGGAGCGTGGTTCGCGGATCAGACGGGCTCTGGGACGGAGCGGACTCTGCGCCGCTCGCCGATGCTTGCAAGCAGCACGCTGCCCTCGAACAACAGGTACAGAGGCACGGTCTCGAGCAGCAGCGTCAGCGCGTCGCCAGGTATGAAAGCAGCCACCACCGCACAGGCGAGGACGGCGTAGCGGCGGTTGTGGCGCAGTTGCTTGGGCGTCACGATCCCGGCCCGTGTGGCTGCCAGCACGCCAACGGGGACCTGGAAGATGAGGCCCATCGCAAGCAGCACGACGGCGGCGAAGTGGTAGTACTGGCTGGCCTGCACAAGCACGTTGAACTGGCCGCTGTTGAAGTTCTGGAAGAAGCGCACAGCTGCCGGCAACACGACGAAGTAGCCGAAGGTCACACCGACCGCGAACAAAACCGGGATCGCGAGCATCAGCGGCGCGGCGATTTTACGCTGCTCTGGACCGAAGGCCGGCAACAGGAAACCGTAGAGCTCGTACAGGATGACCGGCAAGGCCAGGATCAGCGCGAACATCAGCGCCACGCCGATCGTGGTGTTGAACGGCTCGCCGATCCCGAGCGTCACGGGCTTGTTGCCGCTCGGTGCCGCCGAGAGCTTTGCGATGTCCTTGCGCAAATGCGGTCCCACGTTTTGAATCGACGAGCGCGTGGCGGCGCTCGCGCCGCTGCCGGGTCGCTCCAGCGCCGCGACTACGATCGCAAGCTGGCCGGCGACGTCGCGAGCGTTCTGCTGGACGGTGTAGGTCGCGCCGAGCGGTCCCTCGCCGGCGCTCACCTGCTTTTGGGTCTCGTGGGCAAGTGGTGCGTTGATGATCTTCAGCAGCGCATGGTTCTGCCACATGCAGAACCCAAACGCCAGCGCAATCGCGGCGATCGAGACGATCAGCCGCGTGCGCAACTCGCTCAGGTGGTCGACCAGGCTGAGCCGCTCCTCATAGCCGACGCTACCGATGGCAACAGCCATGTCAGGTCCCTTGGCTAGATCTGGGCTTGGTCAGGGCTCAGGCTGCGCGATTGTCTGGGACGCTCGCCACGTGGGCGACCGGCTGCACGGGCACTGGCACGGGCTGCGCTGCCGCCGGCTGAGGACCTGTCGGCTGTGCGACGTTGGGCTGCGCGTCAACCGCTTGCACGGGTTGGACGTTCACAGGCTGTGCTTGCGATTGTGATTGCTCATGGGCGCCGAAGGGCAGATGAGTGGCCTCGCCGCCGATTGCGTCCTTGAAGCCGCGCAAGCCGGTACCCAACGAATGGCCCATCTCGGGTAGCCGCTTGGCTCCGAATACGAGCAATAGCACGATAAGAAGAAATGCGATGTGGATTGGATTGTCGAGACCCATCATGTCGGCTCCTCTGGTTTGTTGGCCGTCGGTCAGGGTGTCTTCGCGCATCGGTCCTGGATGGATCATTACTCGCGCTGCGAGACTGGTCTTTGCCATTCGCTGATCCGCTCGCAAGTCGTCTGCGAATCATTCGTACCGATTCGAGATCGACCGACAGATCGAGATCGACGCCGACAGATGCCCAAACCACTAAAAGCCAAACCCCGGATCGATCTCTCTCAGGCGAAGCTGCGCAAGCTTGCCGACGAGGAGCTGATGGAGCTTGTCTGTCGCAACGAGGCTGTCGCGTTCGAGGTCGTGATGGAGCGCCACGTCGATGCGGCCTTCTCGCTGGCCTACCGGATGATCGGCCGCCGCGCGCTCGCCGAGGACGTGGTACAGGAGGCGTTGCTGTCGCTGTGGCGCACGGGTGCCGGCTATGACCGCTCGCGCGGGAGCGTGCGCAACTGGATACTCGGGATCACTCACCATCGTGCGGTCGATGCCCTGCGTCGCGACGGCGTGCGCACCAGCAAGAACGTCAGCGACGAGGGTCTCGGCGAACGCCTCGAGGCGCCGGAGCGCACCGATGCCGAGGCTGTCCGTCGCGACGAGGCGCGGGAGGTTCGCAGTGCTCTGGGGGAGCTGCCGGCCGCGCAAACCCAGGTCATCGAGCTGGCATATTTCGGCGGCTTCACCCATACTGAGATCGCCGCGATGCTCGATCTGCCGATTGGAACCGTCAAGGGTCGCATGCGTCTCGGCTTGGAGAAGATGCGCGGTCGGCTGGACACGCCGGAGGTGCTGAGGTGAGCGGGTTCGGCAGCGACTGCGGGGAGCGCGGCCAGGCCGCGGCCTATGTCCTTCAAGCACTGGAGCAGCAGGAGGTCGAGCGCTATCGCGAGCACCTCGACGGTTGTGCTGTGTGCAGTGCGGAAGTGGCAAGGCTGCAGCCGGTCGCCGACTCGCTGGCCACGAGCGTCCCGCACGCAGCCGCTTCACAGGAACTGCGCGCGCGGGTGATGGCAAGCGTGCGCGCGGAGGCCGAGCTGCTGCATGCGGCCGGCGCCGCGGCCGACCGTCCCGAGCCGGCTCGTCTGCGCTGGCGGATGCGTCGTCCACAGTTCCTGATCGCGGCCGTCGCGATGGGCGTTGGGCTGTTGATCGGCGTAGCGGTGATCGACACGGGCTCGCAAGCACCGAGGACGCATGTCACTTCCGCCCAGCTCACTTCGTTGCCGCTGGGGGCGAAGGCTGTCTTGCGCCAGACCGGTGACCACGCCGAACTGGTGGTCTCGGGCGTGTCCCAGCCGCCACGCGGCAAGATCTACGAGCTGTGGCTCGCCCGCTCCGGCGCGGCGCCGCAGCCCACGAGCGCCCTGTTCGGGGTGACACGTTCTGGAGACGCTTCGGTGAACGTGCCCGGCAGCCTGGCGGGGGTGCATCAGGTGATGGTCACCGCCGAGCCGCTCGGCGGTAGCAGCCATCCGACGAGTTCGCCGATCATCGTGGCTACGCTGCCTTCGTCCTAGGGAGGTCTCTTGGACGGTGAATGCCCGTCGCCGGGCGCACGCGCCACGGCTTTGATCGCTTGGAGTCCCGCAACCAGCGAAGTTCGCTCCAACCGGCTGGATCTCCTCGATGGCGTCGAGCCCAAGCTGTTGAAGTTTGACGGAGTAGCAATGACCAAAGAACGGGAGAATTCATCTCTTCAGAGCATTCTCTGGTAATAATCCGCGAGCATGCACGGCAGCTACGACGCGATTGTGGTCGGATCGGGCTTTGGCGGCGGCATCGCGGCCTGTCGGCTGGCTGAAGCGGGACAGCGGGTGGTCGTGCTCGAGCGGGGGCGACGCTTCGCCCCCGAGGACTTCCCCGCCACTCCCGAGCAGGCCCCCTCCGCGTTGTGGCATCCAACCTTCAATCCGCACGGGCTGTTCGACCTGCGACTCATGAAAGACCTCTCGGTCGTGACCGCCGCCGGCGTGGGAGGAGGCTCGCTCGTCTATGCGAACGTGCAGTTGCGAGCGCCGGCGGACGTGTTCGCGCAGGGTTGGCCGGAAGCGATCGATCGCCAAGTGCTCGACCCGTATTACGACCTGACGGAGGCGGCGCTATTGCCGATGGAGGTGCCGGAAGAGCTGCCGAAGATGCGGGCGTTCGCGGCCGCCGGCAGACATGTGGGCAAGCAGGCGGAGCGCCTGCCGTTGGCGGTCAACTTCGAAGGCGATCGCGTGCACCCGTTCAGCGGCGTGCCGCAAAAGCGATGCGAGAACCTTGGCCGCTGCGACATCGGCTGCCCAATCCACGCAAAGAACACGATCGACATCACGTATGTCGCTCGCGCTGAGGAAGCAGGTGCGGAGGTGCGCCCTCTGCACGAAGTGGTGCGCCTCGATCCGCCGCGCAGTGCTGGTGGTCACTGGCGCGTCAAGGCGCGAGACCTGGAGCGGGGCGGCGAGGCCGAGTTGCACGCGCCGGTGGTCGTGCTCGCCGCTGGATGCCTGGGATCGAGCCGGCTGCTGTTGAAGAACCGCTCGCGGCTGCCGGGTCTGTCCGGTGCGTTGGGCAGCCACTTCACCGGCAACGGCGACGCGCTCGGCGCGGCATTCGACCCGAACGCGCGCGATGTCGGAAGTCCCCGCACCGACTTCGGGCCGTCGATGACGAGCAGGCTCGACTACCTCGACGAGCACGGTTTCATGGTGGCCGACGGCGGCCTGCCCTCGAACTTCGGCGGACTGCTGGAGATCGTGCGGGCCGTCGACGACGCGGTCCAGGGCTGGCGCGGTCTGTTGTTGCGAGTCAAGCGCCTGGCCACGCATCTGGGCCTGAGCGACCAGTCGATCACCTATCGCCACCTGCGTCCACGTGCGAAGCGTCCGATCGACGACTCGCTGGTGTTCCTGATGATCGGTCGCGCCGCCGCCGACGGGCAGATGCGCCTGACGCCACTGCTGAAATGCTTCGACATCCGCTGGAGCAGGCAGGGCAGTGACAGCCTGTTCGCGGCGATGGAGAAAGTCACCGACGAGCTGGCGCACGGTGTCGGAGCCAAACCGTTCTTCGCGCTGGACAGTTGGCCACTCAGCGGCTACATCACCGTGCATCCGCTGGGCGGTTGTCCGATGGCCGACGATCCGAGCTTGGGAGTCGTTGACGACGCCGGCAAGGTCCACGGCTACGAGGGCCTCTATGTGCTGGATGGATCGATCGTGCCCACCGCGCTGGGAGTCAATCCGTCAAAGACGATCGCGGCCCTCGCCGAGCGTGGCGTCGAGCGACTGATCGAGCGCAGCGTCTGAGGCGATGGGCCCAAGCGAGCGACTAATCGAGTGGAGCCTGAGCGTGGGCCTGCGTGAGTGCCTCAACGAGCGGAATTTCTGAGCTAATGGGTCTACGCGAGACGCTGACCCTGCGCAAAGCTTGGCGCAACGACACCGGCAATCAGCACATCTACCCACTGCGCGAGGTGACCCCGACGACGCTGGAGGAACTATGTGCGGTGGTGCGCGAAGCCGAGCGCGACGGCTGCCCAGTGCGGGCCGTGGGGTCCGGGCATTCCTGGTCGGACGTCGCGCTTACCGATGGCATCCTCGTCCATCCCAGTGGGCTGAGCAGGCCTCTGGATCTGGAGGAGGAGTTGTTGCGCGCTCCCGCCATCGAAGTTACGCCCGCCGCAGATGCGCAAGCGGAAAGCGGAGACATACGGGCGGGTACCGGTTTCACGCTTGTGCGAGTGCAGTCCGGTATCACGATCGCGAAGCTAAACGCGCATCTGCAGGCCCTGAAGCTTGCCCTGCCGAACATGGGCGGCTTCGACGGCCAGACGGTAGCCGGCGTGATCTCCACATCGACCCACGGATCGGGTATCGGCTATGGACCGCTCTCTGAGCTGGTGCGCTCGCTCGATGTCGTCGGGCCCGGCGGTACGGTCTACCGGATCGAGCCTGCCGATGGCCCGACCGATCCAGAGTCATACCGCGCGCGATACCCAGAACGTCAGCTCAAGCAGGACGACCACTGGTTCAGAGCGGCGGTCGTGGGCATGGGCTGCATGGGCTTGATCTACTCGGTGACCCTTGCTGTGCAGCCGCTGTTCTACCTGCGCGAGGTCCGCACGCTGAGCACGTGGTCGCAGGTGCGCAAGGAACTGGCGCTCGGCGAGGTGCTGGCAGAGAATGTCCACTACGAGCTGCTTTTCAATCCCTATACGGACAAACAGGGAGAGATCGAATGCCTCGTCACCACCCGCAATCCTGTGGCTCCCTCGGAATATCGCCACGACTGGCGTCGCAGCCGCAGCCTGCTGATGGAATTGGCCGCGCGCTTCCCGTTGACGCCGCTTTTGATCAACCTCGCCGTCGGTCTGTTTCCGCGGATCTCGCCGTTCCTGATCGCGCAAGCGCTCAAGGCGCTCGTCAACGACGACTACGTGAACATCAGCTATCGAGTGTTCAATATCGGCGCGGCCAACTACCTGCCGGCCTACTCATGTGAGATCGGCGTGCCGGCCGATGAGCCCCAACTCAATCTGGCCGTCGAGAAGATCGTCGAGGTCGCCGCCCAGCGCAGACGTCTTGGCAACGTCTTTCACAGCTCGCCGATCTCGCTGCGCTTCGTCAAAGCCAGCGACGCCTACATGTCGATGATGCAGGGTCGCGACACGGTGATGATCGAGCTGATCATGGCAACGCATACCGTCGGCGGCATGGAGCTGCTGACCGCGCACGAGAACGCTCTCTACGAGCTCGGCGGACGCCCGCACTGGGGTCAGGTGAACTCGTTGACCGGCAGCCACGGTCTCGTGGACTCCATGTATCCGCGCTATCGGGAGTGGCAGGAAGTCCGTGCCGAGCTGGGCGCCGGTGGCGTTTTCGATAGTCCCTTCAGCAAGCGGGTGGGGATCTCCCGGGCGCAGTTCCGTGAGTGATGCTTCGCACATGCGCGGCGTTCGTTCCGCCGACTATTGACGAATAATTGGACTATGGAAGATCGTCGGACGGCGTTGTCGGATGTGCTGCAGGCGATCGGACTGCTGATTGCGCTGGTCGCCTATGTCTACGCGATCGGCTGGTTTGTCACGTGGGTGCACCTCGCGGCGGCGCGCCTACCCGTTGCCGCGTCGCTGCCGGCGATCGACGACAAGGTCATCCTCGCCACCGGTGTGAGCGCCGTGCTCGTGATGGCGATCGCGTTCGCCGCCATGTGTGCGGTCGCCTATGCCGTGCACATAGGTCGCTGGGACAAGCACGTGGATGTATGGAGCGACATCCTCGACACCAGTCGTGCGAGCGCGCGCGAGCGGTTCCTGCAGAGGGAGTCTCCACGACCGGCACCCGCGCTCCATCAGAACACAGCTCAGGAAGGCCTGGTGCGGGTAATCGCAGGCTTCAACGTCGGCGTGCTCTCGGTAGCGCTCGGCCTGGTCGGGGCCAGGTTCGTCAAGCCGCTGGTCGATCAGTGGCAGCCGGGCCACTGGTGGGCGCTGCTCGTGCCGTGGGCGCTCTTCTCGATCGTCTCAGCGGCGGTGCTCCGCAGCGTCAACCCACTGAGGGGCGGGCGTGTGGTGCACACGATCCTGTGGCTGTTCACTGCTGTTGTCGCGATGCTGTGCTCGGCGCCGCTTGGTCTGCTGTTGCTCACATGGATGGGGATCGCCACGTTTGGACGCTGGTATGGCAAGCGGCCGCTGCCCTCCTCGACGTTCGAGTTCCTGCGCTCGCCACTGCCATGGCTGCTGCTGACGGTCTACGCGCTGGTGGGGCTCGCATATTCGGCGATGCCGCCAGTCAGCTTCTCGCGGACGACCGTCCAGACGACGAGCGGAAGGCGTCAAGGTGGCTACCTGGCCCGCAACGGATCGGGCATGTATCTCGTCTCGTGCACACCACTGGCCAATGCCACCTCGATCGACAATCGCGTCGAATTCGTCGCGGCCGATGCGGTCAGGTCTGTTGACACTGCCGCTGCACAGTTCACGCTCGACTCTGGCTACCGTCCGTCGCTACCGACGCTCGCGCTGCACGCCTTCGGCGTCGACTCCTCCACTCCGACCTGGATCAGGCCAGAACTGAGGGAACGGCACGCACCCTGTGCCGGTCAGCCGCCGCCCAGCCCAAGTACGGGATACGAAGCTTCGCGGTTGGGGTCCGAGGTGTTTGCCGGTCCCGCTCCGCCGGGCGCTCGCGCGCGTGACGGCGAGCCGCCGATCGAGCAGACGACCCCTGAGATCGCTGAACTGGCAAAGCGCTTTCAACCGACCGTCCTGGTGTCGGACACCGACCCGTTCTGGCCTGTGTCAGTGGGCGCGCTGCTCGAAGACATTGGCAGCAAAGGCCAGTCGACGTGTCTGCATCGTCAGGGTGTAAGCGGCTGTGCGGTCACTCATCCCACGCTGAGCGATCTGCATTTGCAAGGGAGCAGCGCCGGCGAATACCTGCAGTATCCAGCCACTCCAGCGCTTTCGCGGGGTCCCGAAGCGCAGCTGGAAGCGTTCCTGCGCGGACAACAGGGACGCAACACGCCAATCGCAACGCTCAAAGAACGCCTGGCCGATCCCGGCAAGCTTGACCCCTGGGCAACCGCCCAGGTCTACTTCTTCTATGCGGGAAAAGCCGACCCGGCACGCTGGCCGGCGCGTAACCGCACAATCGGGACGGGCCTGGTCGGCCTTCAGTACTGGTTCTTCTATCCATACAACTACTACCCAACATTCGCCACGCCCGAGCTCATGAACCAGGCCCCGATTGCCGGGGATGTCTTCAACACAGATCTGCACCAGGGCGACTGGGAGCACGTGACCGTATTGGTGAATCCGAAGACCAAGCAGGCGCAATGGTTGTATATGGCTCACCACAGCAACGAGGGTGAATATTTGCCGTGGACGAGTCCGCTGCTCAGCTTCGACGAAGGGCACCCGGTCGTGCAGGCAGCCTACGGGGGGCACCCCACCTATCCCGCTTACTGTGGTCCTCGACCTCGCTATGCAAACGGTCTCGACGGTCTGGTCAGCGACTGGCTGGTGTGCGGCGCGGGCAGGTTTGCATTCCGGGCAAGCACAACGCCGCTGGTGGACATCGCAACGGCACCGTGGGCATGCTGGAAGGGCCATTTTGGTGTCGCCACGCCGAGCGAGGTCCAGGGCTCCAAGCAAAACGAGGACAGCGTTCAGCGCGCGCTTGACGACTACTACGAAGTCGCGGGCCCGCGCTCGCCACTGTGGCAAGCCGAGAACGGCCACCTGAGCGCCGACGGCGAAAATCAGCCGGAATCGGGGTTCTGCGCGAGCAAGGGTGGCCCGCGGGCCCCTGAGAACGAAGCGATAGGTGCAGGGATCGGACGTCCGACGCCGCCCGCCGCGGCCCGCTGATGCCGCTGTGCGGCGGCGTGCAGGACCATCGCCGAGGCGGATAGGATCCGGGCATGATCGAGCAAGGAGATGAGGCGCTCGACTTCGAGCTGCCCGACCAGGACGGCCGGATCGTCAAGCTCTCGGATTTTCGCGGCCAGCCGGTCGTGGTCTATTTCTATCCGAAGGCAGCGACACCTGGCTGCACTACCCAGGCGTGCGGCGTGCGCGACCATCGCGCAGACTACGAGCAGGCAAACGCGGTGGTCCTGGGGATCTCCCCCGACCCTGTCGCCAAGGTCAAGAAGTTCCACGAGAAAGAGGGACTGAACTTCGCACTGCTGGCCGACGAGGGTCATCATGTGGCTGACGCTTACGGCGTCTGGGCCGAGAAGTCGATGTACGGCAAAACGTATTTCGGCAACGAGCGCACGACGTTCGTCATCGACTCTGATGGGAATGTGGCTGAAGTTCTGCGCAAGGTCAAGCCGGCCGAGCACGACGCGCTTGTGCTCGAGGCGCTCGACCACGCGGCACCCCCCGTCGTTTAGCACCCTAGTCGCCTGATCCGTTCGCGTGGGCGAGTCCCCTCGCCGTGTTGGCCTGCGCAGATATGTCGCCGCTGATTGACATGGGTCGGCCGAGCTGGTTAGATACTCGACTTAGGCACATGACTAAGTCGATTCAAGCCGAAGATCTGCCCGCTGCCGTTGGCCTCCCATCGATCCGGGAGACAAACGTTGAGGCATTCCTCGATGCCGCCGAGCGACTGCTTGTAAGGGAGGGCGCCGCGGGCATCTCGACGCGTCAGCTTGCCCGCGAGGCCGGGCAGAACCACGGCCTCGTTCACTATTACTTCGGTTCGGTCGACGAGCTGCTGCTGCAGACGCTGGAGCGGTTCACTGCACGCATCCTCGAGCGCCAGCGCGCGATGTACGAAACGGATAAGCCATTCATCGAGAAGTGGCGCACCGCGATGGCCTTCATCGACGAGGACCTCGCTTCGGGCTACCCCAAGATCTGGGCGGAGCTGCAAGCGCTCGCCTGGAACAAGCCCGAGCTGCGCGAGCGCCTGCACGGCGTCCACGACCGTTGGCACGACGTGCTGCGTGACGCGCTCGTCGAGGCAATCGAGGAGTACGACCTCGACGACAGCCCTTTCTCGGCCGAGAGCTGGGCGGCGCTGGTCGCCCAGTTCAACCAGGGCCTCTTGTTCGAGCGGCTGCTCGGCTTCGACCGCGGCCACGAGGCTCTACTCACGGCCATCGACGCGTGGCTCAGCTCGCTGGAGAAGCGCAAGACCGGGAACAACAACAAGACATCCCCCCAATCAACCAATCGGAGGAAAGCACGATGAGCGCAGTAGAAATCGACGAAGCAAAGCTCGAAGAGTTCATGGGTCAGTTCGTAGGCGACCTGGGCGCGGCAATCACCACGCCGCTGGTTCTGATCGGCGACAAGCTCGGCCTGTACAAGGCGATGGCAGACAGCGAGCCGGTCACCTCCCAGGAGTTGGCCGAGCGCACCGACTGTCACGAGCGCTACATCCGCGAGTGGCTGTGCCAGCAGGCGGCCAGCGGCTACGTCGAGTACGACGCGGCCACTCACACCTTCAGGCTGCCGCCCGAGCAGGCGATGGCCCTGGCCGACGAAAACAGCCCGGCGTTCATCCCGGGCGCCTTTCAGCTGGTGGCAGCCACCGTCAAGGACGAGGCGCAGATCGCAGAGCGCTTCCGCTCCGGCGAGGGCTTTGGCTGGCACGAGCACCACCACGACCTGTTCGCCGGCACCGAGCGATTCTTCAGGCCCGGCTATCTGGCGAACCTGGTGGACGCCTGGCTGCCGGCGCTCGACGGCGTGCTCGACAAGCTCACGGCCGGCGCCCGCGTCGCTGACATCGGTTGTGGCCACGGGGCCTCGACGATCCTGATGGCCAAGGCGTTCCCGGCCTCGCGGTTTGTCGGATCGGACTATCACGAGGGCTCCATACAGGCTGCCCGTGCCGCCGCCGAGCGCGCCGGGGTCTCAGATCGCGTGAGCTTCGAGGTCGCCTCAGCCAAGGACTTCGGCGGTGGGCCGTTCGACCTGGTGTGCGTGTTCGACGCGCTGCACGACATGGGCGACCCGGTAGGCGCCACGTCTCACGTGCGCGAGCAGCTCGCTCCTGACGGAACGTGGATGGTCGTCGAGCCATTGGCGGGCGACGCGATCGAGGAGAACCTCAACCCCGTCGGGCGCATCTTCTACGGCGGCTCGACGATGCTCTGCACACCCGCCTCGCTGAGCCAGGAGGTCGGCTTGGCGCTCGGCGCCCAGGCCGGCGAGCAGCGCCTCACCGAGGTCTTGGGCGAAGGCGGCTTCAGCCGCGTGCGTCGCGCCGCCGAGACGCCCTTCAACCTGGTGCTCGAGGCACGGCCGTGAGCACCGCCAACCGACAGGCAGGAGCCGCTGACTCCACTGTGAGCCCCGAAGCCAGACAGGCAGCAGCCGGCAGCACGACCATCGACGCCGCGACGGTACAGACTGGAACCGTCGCGGCGGTGGCGGACGAGGGGGCCGGTCGGATCCTCGGCCGCGACGGCGAGCAGAGCCGTGCGCGCTACCCGGATAGCGAAGGCTTCGTCGAGCGCGCCGGGCAGCGGATCTTCTGGGAGGTCTACGGCGAGGGCAAGGAGACGATCTTCCTGCTGCCGACCTGGTCGCTGTTCCATTCGCGCCACTGGAAGATGCAGGTCCCCTACCTGGCACGCCACTTCCGGGTGCTGAGTATGGACGGCCTTGGCAACGGCCGCTCTGACCGTCCTTCAGATCCACGCCGCTACAGGGCTGTCGAGTTCGCCCGCGACTGCCTGGCGGTGATGGACGCGACCGGCACGGAGCGGGCGGTGATGGTGAGCGTCTCCGCGGGTGCCCGCTACCAGCTCGAGCTTGGGCGGCTCGCCCCCGAGCGAGTGACCGGCGCGGTCTTCACCGGTCCGATGTTCGCCTACACCCCCTCGCACCTGTGGCTTATGCGCAGCAGGCTTGTCTGGTGGGCGTTCGCACGACCGGCGATCAGCCCCAAGCTCTACCGCTGGTGGGGCCGCTTCAGCGCCGTCCACTGGCGTCGCGACTATCCGGAGTTCGCCAAGTGGTTCATCTCTCGGGCCCTCCCGGAGCCGCATTCCACCAAGCCTCTCGAGGACGGCGTCGGCTGGGCGCTCGAAACTGACCCGTCGGTGCTGGCGGCGACGGTTAGCGACGAGCAATCGGCCCACCGCGCCAATGCGCCCCGGGAACTGTGCGGGCTCGCGCAAAGCCTGGACTGCCCGGTGCTGGTGGTGTCCGGCGATCGCGACATGATCACGCCACCGCGCGACGCGCGAGCGCTCGCGCGTCTCAGCGCAGGCCGGTTCGTGACGGTCAAAGGCGCCGGACATTTCCAGCATGGCCGCAAGCCCGTCGGCTTCAACTTGATGTTGCGCGAGTTCGCGGAGGACGCCTTCAAGCGCCCACGCACGCCACGCGACCCGACCGTGTTCCGTCCGGACGGTCGCCCGCGCGCCCTGTTCGTCTCCTCGCCGATCGGTCTCGGGCATGCCCAGCGCGATGTGGCGATCGCGCGTGAGCTGCGCGCTCTGCACCCCGATTTGCAGATCGACTGGCTGGCCCAAGACCCGGTCACCAGAGTCCTGGAGTCCGAGGGTGAGAGCATCCATCCTGCCAGCCGTCACCTGGCCAACGAGTCCAAGCACTTCGAGTCCGAGTCGGCCGAGCACGACCTGAACTGCTTCCGCGCACTACGGCGCATGGACGAGATCCTGGCGGCCAACTTCATGCTGTTCCACGACATCGTGCGCGAGCAGCGCTACGACCTGTGGATCGGCGACGAGGCGTGGGAGCTCGACTACTACCTGCACGAGAACCCGCGCGAGAAGAAGGTCCCGTTCGTGTGGCTGACCGACTTCGTCGGCTTCCTGCCGATGGAAGCGGACCCGCACGAAAGTCACCTGACCGCCGACTACAACGCCGACATGGTCGACCACGTCGCCGAACACCCCGAGGTGCGCGATATGGCCCTGTTCGTGGGCAACCCCGAGGACATCGTTGCCGAGCGGCTTGGCCCTGAGCTGCCGCTGATCAGGGACTGGACCGAGCGCCACTTCGACTTCACCGGCTACGTCACCGGCTTCGACCCGGCGGACCTCGGCGAGCGCACCAAGCTGCGCTCAGAGCTTGGCTACTCAGACGACGAGCGCGTGTGCATCGTCACCGTCGGTGGCTCCGGCGTCGGCGCAGACCTGCTGCGCCGGGTGATCGCCTCCTTCCCCCACGCCAAGGAAGGCGTGCCTGATCTGTGCATGATCGTCGTCGCCGGCCCCCGCATCGATCCGGCATCGCTTCCCACTCACGAGGGGCTCGAAGTTGTCCCCTATGTGCACAACCTCTACCGCCACCTGGCCGCCTGCGACTTGGCGGTGGCGCAGGGCGGCCTGACCACCTCGATGGAGCTGACGGCACAGAAGCGGCCGTTTCTCTACTTCCCGCTGCGCCACCACTTCGAGCAGAACTTCCACGTTCGCCACCGGCTCGAACGCTACGGCGCGGGCAGGCGCATGGACTACGACGACTCGCCGCCCGAGCTGATCGCGGCGGCGATCGCGCAGGAGATCGGGCGCGAGGTCAACTACCGCGACGTGGAGACAGACGGCGCCGCCAGGGCAGCTCGGCGTATCGCCGAATTGCTCTAGGCAGGGAGGCCACAAATCAGCCGGTTGTGTAGCCGCGATGGGTCCCGGGTAAGGTGACTGTGGAGTTCGGATGCTGACGCAAGCGCTGACTTCAGCGCGGCGACGCGCAAAGCCTGAGCTGGTATCTGTCGGCCTGTTGCGGGAAGGGAGTCAGCCTTGAACGATGGTATTGACCGCCCCGAAGGCGATCCACCGCTACCGCCCCCAATCCCAGGCGCGGGCGATCCCGCTGCAGGAGCGGGATATCCACCGGCTCCGCCCGGCTCTGGCTACCCGTCCGCGACGTCCGGTCCCGGCGGCCCGCCGGCTCCACCCGGGGGCGGCTATCCGCCCCCGGTAGAGGATCAGGGTGGCGGCAATGGTTGGGCGATCGCGCTCGCGGTGGCGATCGTCATCGCGCTGGTCGTCGTTGTCGTAGTACTGGTCTCCAACAAAAGCTCCAAACCGACCCCGACCATCACAAACCAATCGCTCAGCGTCGGCCACTCGACGACGGTCAACCCGACGACGGTAACTCAGCAGACGACGGTCACGACCCCCACGACGACCGTAACGACACCGGCAAAGACGGTCACGACGCCTGCCCAAACGACGACGACTACAACAACGACGGGGACGACCAGCAAGCCCTCCACGACTGGGACGACGACGGCCCCAGCAAGCGCTACACCGTAGACGGTGACTGCCTTCGGCGCCGGCCGAGTAGCCGGCGCGGGAAGAAAGGGCCCACGCGCGTTACATTCCTTGAATGGAGCTTCGTCAACTCGGCCACACGGGAGTCAAGGTCAGTCCTCTGTGTCTCGGCGCGATGATGTTCGGCGCTTGGGGCAACACCGACCACGAGGACTCGATCGAGATCATCCATCGCGCGCTCGACGCCGGGATCAACTTCATCGACACCGCCGACGTCTACTCGCGCGGAGAGTCCGAGGAAATCGTCGGCAAGGCGCTGGCGGGTGGCAAGCGCGAGAACGTGGTGTTGGCCACCAAGGTGCACGGCACCATGGGAGAAGATCCAAACGAGTTCGGCAACTCGCGCCGCTGGATCGTCAAAGAGGTCGAGAACAGCCTGCGCCGTTTGAAAACAGACTGGATCGACCTCTACCAGATCCACCGTCCCGAGCTCGACACCGACATCGATGAGACACTCGGCGCCTTGAGCGACCTGGTGCGCGCCGGCAAGGTTCGCTACATCGGCTCCTCGACGTTCCCGGCAAGCAGGATCGTCGAGGCGCAGTGGGTGGCACGCGAGCGCGGTCGCGAGCGCTTCGTCTGCGAGCAGCCGCCCTACTCGATGCTCGTGCGCGAGATAGAGAACGATGTGCTGCCGAGTGCTCGGCGCCACCACATGGGCGTTATCCCCTGGAGCCCGCTGGCGGGCGGCTGGCTCTCGGGCCGCTATCGCAAGGACATCGAGATCCCGACGTCGCGCCGCGCGCAGATGATCCCGTCGCGTTATGACATGTCGATCCCGGCCAACCAGCGCAAGCTGGACGCCGCCGACGCGCTTGGCCGGGTCGCCGAGGAGACGGGCATCAGCCTGATCGAGATGGCGCTTGCGTTTGTGATCCGCCACCCCGCCGTGACCGCGGCGATCATCGGGCCGCGGACGATGGAGCACCTGGAGTCCCAACTTGGCGCAGCCGATGTCGAGCTGAGCGAGGACGTTCTCGACCGGATCGACGAGATCGTCCCTCCCGGCGTCAACGTCAATCCGACCGACGGCGGCTGGGCGAATCCAGAGCTCGAGCCTTCCGCGCGGCGCCGGTAGCCGTCGACTCGCCCCTCGTCGATCTCGACGAGGAAGGTCTTGAGCCCGAGGAGGAAACCCTTGAGCCCGAGGAGGACGACGACTTCCTGCGGCTTCTCGCGCGGAGGACCGTAGGCTTGGTCTGTGCCCATTGCGTCGACCTCGATCACGAGCAGCTTCGACTCGTTCGTCGAAGCTGCCGGCCAGTTCTTCTCCGACCTGGCGGCGGTCCACTGGGGTGCGCTCACGCTCGGCCTGTTGTTCTTCGGTCTGAATCTGACGCTGCGCTCGCGCGCCTTCTTCCACAGTCTGCGGGCTGCCTATCCGGCGGTCCGCATCCAGTGGCGGCGCATTTGGGGCGCCTATGTAGCGGCAGTGGGCTTCAACAACGTGGTACCGGCCCGTGGCGGGGACGTCATCAAGCTGTTTCTCGCCAAGAGTTCGATCCCAGGCTCCTCCTATCCGACGGTCGCCGCGGCCTTCTTCGTCGAGGCGGTCTTCGACGTGAGCGTGGGCGTGTTCGTGCTCATCTTCGCCTTCAGCCAGGGCGTCTTTCCCAAGCCGCCGGACTTCTCGAAGCTGAACTCCTTCGACATCTCATACCTGGCCGAGCATTTCCGCTTCACGCTCTTTCTGGTCACGCTGCTGGCGGTCTTGGGTCTCCTGGCTTTCGCGCTGCTGTCGGTGCGCGTCAAGGCGTTCTGGATCCGTGTCCGTCAAGGACTGACGATCCTCAGCGATCGACGCCGCTATCTGCGTGAGGTAGCTGCCTGGCAGGCGGTGGCTTGGGTGTGCCGCTTCATCGCCTTCTGGTTCCTGCTCGACGCGTTTCGCGTCGGTGGGTCGGTCGGCAACGTGCTGCTCGTGTTCGGCGTCGGGCAGGTGGCGGGCGCCGTGCCTTTCACTCCCGGCGGCGCCGGAGTCCAGCAGGCGCTACTCGTGAAGGTCTTCACCGGCAGCGCCCCAACTGCCGTGGTAGCCGCCTACTCGGTCGGCCAGCAGATCGCGATTGCCGCCTTCACCGCCATCGTGGGGCTCGGTGCAGTCGTCTTCATCTTCCGCTTCCGCTCCTTCAAAGAAGTCATAGCGGCCGGGCGCGCCTCGCGCGAGGCCGAGCGCGAGTCCGAACAAGGCGATGGCGGGCCGGAGCCGCCTACCGCGATACCCCGGGCGCCTGGCGCACGAGCGTGACGGCTCGGGGCAGTCGCCTACAGCGAGATTGCTCGCGCTGGCCGCACGAGCCTCGACCGCCTCGGGCAGTCGCCTACTGCAAGCCCTCGCGCGCCTCGCGCACGAGCGTGACGGCCTCCGGGAACACGACCGCGATCACCTGGCGGATCTGCTGAGCCTGAGCCTCGGCGTCGCCCTGCAAGTTCACCCGGTTGACGGCCGCGACCGTCATGTCGACCGCAAGCTTGATCGCGTTGTCGGCCCAGGCCAGCGCCTGTTGACCCTGCATCTGTTCGGCAAACTGCGCGATACGCCGCTGAAGCTCATCCGGATCGCCGAACATGTCGCCAAAGCCTCCGCTCTCCATATTGTCATCCTAGCGTCCGCCACGCGGCAGGCTCCCCGTTAGCCCCGCAACTCATACACTGCCGTGCCGATGGCCCTAGCCCCAGAGATCAAGCAGCGCGTAGCCTTCGAGACGGACAGGCGCGCGCGCCTGTCCGTCCCCGCCGCGGCGGGTGGCGTGCTGTTCCTGCTGAGCGCCATCATCCTCAACGCGGCACTGAAGGAACTGCCAACCATCGGTCTCGTGCAGGGGCTCGAACCGGCGCTGCGCGGCGAAGGCACGCCGGTTATCAGTCCAAGGACCGGGGAGGTCAGGTACATCGACCATCATGCTTTCGGTCTAATCGCCGGCAACCTCCTGACTGCAGTGGCGATCCTGGCGCTCACGCTCGTGCTTTTGTTCCTGCAGGACTGCACCCGCTTTCGCCGCCCGCAGACATGGCCGCTGGGTCGCCCGCTGGTGCTGGTCGGCGGGATTGGCTACGCGGTGTTGAACCTGATCCACGAGGTGATCCTCGCGATCGAGGCGCACAAGTTCGTCAGCGGCAGCGACTTCTCCGGCAAAGCCGTCGAACGCGCGCTGCTCACTTCCGGCTCGTTGGGCATCTTCCTGACGCTGCTGGGACTGCTGGCGGCGCTCGGGCTCACAGTCGGAATGATTGCGACGATGGTCGGCACACAACGCGCGGGCCTGCTCCCACGCTGGCTCAGTGTGATTGGCATGCTCGCTGCCCTGCTGTTCCTGCCGCTCTTCGGCTCGAGCTTCGTGACCGCTTTCATCCCGGCGTTCTGGCTGGTCGCGGCAGCGTTCCTGTTGTGGGAACGCTTGCCGAGTGGCGACCCCCCCGCCTGGGCCGCCGGCGAGGCAATACCCTGGCCGACGCAGTCAAGGCGGGGCGCCACGGGCGAGGACACGAAGGACGAGCCCTCGACAGGCATCGGGCAGAAGCTCAGGGGCGCTCTGGGCGGAGGCGAACCGGCCGCCGAACTTGCGCCGCCGCCAACGCCCGTCAGTGGCGGCTCACGCCGCAAGCGTCGCAAGCGCAGCTGACCGTCGGCGACCGCTTGTCGTTGGTGCCGCTCACGGCGACGCAAGCTTGGTAGTCGTCACCGCGGGACTCGCGTTCGCACGTCCAATCGATTCGTGTACTTGGCCGCTACGTCCCACGATCTCGAGTGGTGTGGGCCATTTTGCCGGCTGATGTTGACGATTGGAGCCCCCCTGGAGCGGGAATAAATAGAGAAGACCGCAGGTTGGCCTTTGGCCACCTCGATCGCGAGTTTTGACAATGCATCAAATGCCACCCGAAAAGGGTGGCGTGAAGGGAGGGTCCCATGGAGGCCGCTTCTATCCATCCGCGTGCGGCGCAAGGGGTAAGTCCGCCGCTTGCTCAGACAGACACAGGTGAGCGGCCGGTCGCCAGCTCGTGGTCGCCGGCCAATCCGGCGCCGCTAGGCCTGGCAGCGTTCGCGATGACCACGTTCGTGCTGTCGATGTTCAATTCCAATCTCGTCAACGAAAAGGGAACGCCCGTCGTGTTGGGGCTGGCGCTCGCATATGGCGGGATCGTGCAACTACTCGCCGGTATGTGGGAGTTTCGCACGGGTAATACCTTTGGCGCGGTGGCGTTCTGCTCCTTCGGCGCCTTCTGGATCTCGTTCTGGGCGCTCAACGTGTTCTACGCCAAGAGCATCGGCGGCAACGCGGGACACGCGGTCGGGGTGTACCTGGCGGCGTGGGCGATCTTCACCGCCTACATGACGGTTGCGGCTCTACGCGTCAGCGCGGCTGTGCTGCTCGTGTTCGTCTTGCTGACCATCACGTTCATCCTGTTGGCGATCGGCGCCATCGGGCCGCACACGACCGTTACACATTGGGGTGGCTATCTCGGTCTCGCGACCGCGGCGGCGGCCTGGTATGCGTCGTTTGCCGTTGTAACCAACTCGACGTTCAAACGAACGGTGTTTCCGGTGATGCCACTCGGCGGCGAGTAGAGTCAGCCCAGGCAGGTGCCAAGGCGATGGCGAACGGAGGAGCGATGCCGCGAAGAAGGGCAGCGACGAGGATCAGGAGGGAGATGTAGCTCATGGCAATCAATACCGACGCGCTCGATTCTGAGCTGGCGCGGATGCTGGAGGTGGAGCGTTTCGAGCCTCCGCAAGGCTTTCGCGAACATGCCCTCCTGAACGATCCGGCTGTCTACGAGCAGGCCGCGCGCGACCCACAGGCATGGTGGGCGGCGCAGGCGGATGAGCTCGATTGGTTCGCGCCTTGGGAGAAAATCCTGGACGACTCCAATCCCCCTTTCTACAAGTGGTTCGTGGGAGGCAGGATCAACGCCTCCTACAACTGCTTGGATCGGCATGTGGAGGCAGGCCGTGGCGAGCGCGTGGCATTTCACTGGCGCGGCGAGGACGGTGAGGAGCGCGACATCACCTACGCACAGTTGCTGGCCGAGGTAAAGCGCTTTGCCAGCGCGTTGAAGGATCAGGGGGTAAGCAAGGGCGACGTCGTCGGCATCTACCTGCCGATGATTCCCGAGGTCGTGGTGGCGATGCTCGCCTGCGCACGCATCGGAGCGCCGCACAACGTCGTCTTCGGAGGCTTCTCCGCGGAGGCGGTGCGCGAGCGCATGGAGTTCTCTGAGGCGAAGGCGCTGATCACCGTCGACGGCGCTGTCCGTAAGGGCAAGACCGCACCGGTCAAGGACCGCGTCGATGAGGTGATGGGAGATCTGGCAACGCTCGGGACGATCGTGGTCGTGCGCAGCAAGGGCACGCCATGTCAGATGAAGGCTGGTCGCGATGTCTACTACGACGAGATCCTTGCCGCCGCAGATGCCGAGTGCGAGCCAGAGCAACTGGACGCTGAGCATCCGCTCTACATCCTCTACACCTCCGGCTCGACCGCCAAGCCAAAGGGGATCCTGCACACGACCGGTGGCTACCTGACCGGTGTCAGCGCCACGCATCGCTACGTGTTCGACCTCAAAGCCGAGACCGACGTGTACTGGTGCGCGGCTGACGTCGGTTGGGTTACGGGCCACTCCTACATCGTCTACGGACCGCTGGCCAATGGCGCCACGTCGGTCATGTGGGAGGGGGCTCCCGACTACCCCAACAAGGGCGTCTGGTGGGAGCTGGTCGAGCGCTACAAAGTGTCGACCCTCTACTGCGCCCCGACCGCCATCCGCGCGTGCATCAAGTGGGGGGCGCAGTGGCCCGAGCAGCACGATCTCTCCTCGCTGCGCTTGCTCGGATCGGTTGGCGAGCCGATCAACCCGAAGGCGTGGCTCTGGTACCACAAGGTGATCGGTGGTGAACGCTGTCCGATCGTGGACACATGGTGGCAAACCGAGACGGGCGCGATCATGATCACGCCGCTGCCCGGCATCACGGCCACCAAGCCGGGCTCCGCGACACAGCCGTTTCCGGGCGTGCAGGCGCAGGTGCTGAGCGAGTCCACAGGGGAGCCGGTGAGCGAGGGCCAGGGACTGCTGGTGCTCACGCACCCGTGGCCCTCGATGCTGCGCACGCTCTACAAGGAGGACGATCGCTTCATCGGCACCTACTTCGAGCGCTTTGGCAAGGAGACGTATCTGGTGGGTGACGCCGCCCGTGTGGACGCCGATGGCTGCATATGGGTGATCGGACGCATCGACGATGTCGTCAACGTCTCCGGCCACCGGCTCTCCACAGCCGAGGTCGAGTCGGCGATCGTCGCCCATCCAGATGTAGCCGAGGCCGCTGTGATCGGTCAGCACGACGAGCAGTCAGGCCAAGCAATCGTTGCCTTCGTGACGCTCCAAGGCGAGCTACATGGAGACGAGGCGGAGGTCGAGAGCATCCGCGAGACCGTGGCCGAGCGGATCGGCAAGTTCGCACGTCCCAAGCGCATCATCTGGGCGGACGACCTGCCGAAGACGCGCTCCGGCAAGATCATGCGCCGTCTGCTGCGCGATATCGCCGAGGGGCGTGCGCTGGGCGACGTGACGACGCTGCGCGACCCGGCCGTCATGGGCGAGCTGGAGGAGCGGGTCAAGGAGCTGCAGGCACAAGAAGCCTAGGCTGGGGCCAGCCGAACCGCTGAGGTAGGGATGGATTTGGATTTGCGTTCCTTGAGCTCACAGGCGCCGGTCGCCAACGCCGCGGTTGGCTGATGGGCGGCGCACCGGCGAGTATCAGTAGTTAGTCTCATCGGCGATGACGAGTTCCGTCGACGCGGCAGGTACCGCGATCCAGACAGCTGGCCTGACGAAGCGCTTCGGCAAGCGTGCCGCGATCGACAGCGTGGATCTGCAGGTGCCGCGCGGCAGCGCCTTTGGCTTCTTGGGTCCCAATGGAGCCGGCAAGACCACGATGATCCGCATGCTGCTGGGCCTTACGCAGGCCAGCTCGGGCAGCATGAGCGTCCTTGGTCATCCCGTGCCCTCCGAGCGCGCCGCCGCCCTGGCAAGGGTGGGCGCGATCGTCGAGGAGCCGCGCTTTCATCCGCAGCTCACCGGCCGTGAGAACCTGCGTGTTGTCGCCGCCGTTCGTGGCCCGGAGACGCATGAGCGCATCGGTCCTGCCCTGCAAAGAGTCGGCCTCTCCGACCGAGCCGATGAGAAGGTCAAGAAGTACTCGCTCGGCATGCGCCAGCGCCTTGGCGTAGCGCGCTGTCTGTTGGCGGACCCGCTCCTGCTGATCCTCGACGAGCCCACAAATGGGCTCGATCCGGGTGGCATCCAGGAGTTCCGCGAAATGGTCCACGCGATGGTCGAGCAGGAGGGTCGCACCGTCTTCATCTCCTCGCACCTGCTGGACGAGGTGGAGAAGATCTGCGACCACGCCGCGATCGTCGACCGGGGCAAGATCATCACCCAAGGGGCTATCGCCGAGCTGGCCGAGGGCAGCACGCAACACGAGCTGATCGTGGGGGCCGACGACCTGGATCGAGCCCTGCTCGTGCTCGACGGCTGTCCCCAGGCAAAGCAGGCACGCCGCTCCGAAGGCAACCTGCAGGTGGTTCTATCCGTCGGCGACGACAGCTCCGCGCCAGAGTGCGCGGCCGCGATCAACTCGGCGCTCGTGGCGGCGGGCCTGGCCGTCTTTCGGCTGGAGCCGGTGCGCCAGAGCCTGGAGCAGCGCTTCCTGGAGGTCACATCGAGACTCAGTGACACTCCGGCTGAGGAGGTGACGGCATGAACGCAACGATCGCAGCCCAGATGACGGGCGCGGACATTCTCAAGCTGCGCAAGAAACGTGGGATCTTGATCTGGTCATTGGTACTGGCGCTCGGCCCGATCTTGATCTACTTCATCGCGGCCGTGATAGAGCACGCCTCGAACCCGGGCAAATACGGGCCGGCCGGCGGCACTCAAAACTTCTCTGATGGGTTGCGGGTGGTCGCGCTCTTCTTCGGACCGCTAGCGGCTCTCTTGATCGGGGTCGAGGGCGGCACCGGCGACGCCTCGGCCGGTGTCTTCCGAGATCTGGTGGTGACCGGGCGCTCGCGTCTGGCGCTATTCGGCTCGCGTGTTCCCGCCGCCTTGGCAGTGAACTTCGTGATGATGATCGGCGCTTATGTCCTGCTGCTGATCGGCACGTTTGCGTTCGCCGCGAACCTCCCGACACCGAGCGTCTCTCTGATCCTCAATGGCCTCGGCTTCACGCTGCTGGCGACCGGGATGCTGTGCGTGGTCGCTGTGGGATTGGCTTCTCTGACCACCTCAAAGCCGGCCGCGATCATTGCTCTGATCGCATGGCAGATCGTTGCGAGTCCGCTGCTGGCCAGCATCAACGGACTAGGTAAAGTCCGCGAGGGCCTGATGAGTCAGGCGACCGCGCACTTCAGCCCAGTCCACGTCGGCGAAGGCGGCCACGGCGCCAGCGTCACGCTGTCAGGCGGGACGGCTTTCATCGTGCTGCTCGCCTGGGTCGTCGTGTTCCTGGCGCTCGGCGCCTGGCGCACGCGCACGATGGACGCGTAGACGTCAGACCTTGCGATATTCCGGGACCCACGCGCCATCCTCCTGGCGCGTGAAGTCCTGAAACAGACCGGGCGCCTCGGCCTGCATGATGCGCGCGATCGTGTCGAACACGAGCCGCAGCTCCTCCTCGGCCCCTTCGGCCGTGCGCATCTCGATCACGTGGCGCAGGGTACGGGCGTTGGCGGTCCACAGGATGTCGGTTGAGAGGCCGATCGGCGCGAGGCGGCGCAAGGCGGAGGTGACCTCCTTCTTGATGTGAAACGGCACGCCCTCCTTGTCGATGCCCAGCTGATCGGCAGCACTCACCTGGAACTCCTCGAGCTGCTCGACGATGCTCAACACCTGCTCGCGTACGGGCTCGAGCGCCGGCGGCACGCGGAAGCCGATGTCGGTCAGGCGCACGTAGCGCAGGCTCTCCTGGCTGAAGGCCGAGCCGGCCCTGTGCCGGACGAGCTCGTGAGTGAACACTCGGCTCACGTCGCGCAGCGCAAACGACCAGTTGGCGTGCTCGAGGACGCTGCCGTGCGCGCTGCGCAGGATGTTGGCGAAGTATTCGCGCTGATCGGTGCGCACGCGGGTGACGTTCGGATTCAGCCCAGGCTCCCAGCTGCGATAGCAGGCTCTACCGCCGAACTCGACGATCAGTTCGCCGCCGTTGGGCTTCCCAGCCGACTCCTCCAAGCGGCGCTCGAGCCATGACTCGCCGCCGATGTCGCTCAAGTAGCCGCGCATCCCCTCGACCTCGATCGAGGGTCGTGCGATCAGGAATACCTTGGGCGTCGTCTCGTGCACGGGTCGGCGATGCTACCGTCCGCCACGGATGTGCCCGTCAACCTCAAATTCGAGCGACCCGGAGCTCGAGCAAACAGCCTGGAATCTCGAGCCGCTCGTCGATGGTCAGGGCCAGGATGGCGCGCGCGCACAGCTGGCCGAGGCGCTCGATCGCTCGCAGACATTCGCCGCGCGCTACGCGGGCAAGCTGGCAGGGCTCGACAGCATGGGTCTCGAGCAGGCGATGCGCGAGCTCGGCGGGATTCAGGAGTTGGTCGGCCGCGCCGGCACCTACGCGGGGCTGCGCTTCTCAGTCGACACTGCCGATCCGGCGGCGGGTGCGCTGATGCAGGAGGTCCAGGAGCGCGGCACCGAGATCGAGACGACCTTGCTGTTCTTCGAGCTGGAATGGGCAGCGCTCGAGGACGAGCAGGCGGAGGAACTGCTCGATGACGAGCTGCTGTCGTTCTGTGCGCATCACCTGCGCAACGTGCGTCGTTACCGCGAGCACCTGCTCTCAGAACCGGAGGAGAAGATCCTGGCTGAGAAGGCGGTCACCGGAGCAAGCGCCTGGTCGCGCTTGTTCGATGAGCTCACTTCGGCGATCGAGGTGCGCCTGCCGGGCGGTGAGGCAGGCGATGGCGCGTCGGCGGGCGCGGAGAGGGATGGGCAGCGGGTTGCAGAGGCGATGGCAGCGCCAAAGACAACGGCAGCGCTAGAGGCGGCGGCGCCAGCGACGGTGGCGCTCGACGTCGCGCTCAGCCGGCTCGTGCTTGCCGATCGCGAGCTGCGGCGCTCGACGGCCGAGGCGGTGACCGAGGCGCTGGCGCCGGGCTTGCGCACGCGCGCCTTCTTGTTCAACACGCTTCTGGCGGACAAGGCCACCGACGATCGCCTGCGCCGCTACCCAAGTTGGCTGGCGGCCCGCAACCTCTCAAACGAGGCAAGCGACGAGTCCGTGGCGGCACTGATCGAGGCGGTTCGCGCGCGCTACGAGCTGCCGCGGCGCTGGTATCGCCTGAAGGCGAAGCTGCTCGGCATCGAGCGGCTGGCCGACTACGATCGCATGGCGGCTGTCACCGAGGATGAAGTCAGCTACTCGTATGCCGATGCACGTGAGCTGGTGCTCGACTGCTACTCCTCTTTCTCCCCGAAGCTCGGCGAGGTCGCCAGGGGCTTCTTCGACGGGCACTACATAGACGCGCCGGTACGACCCGCAAAGCGAGGTGGAGCCTTTTGTGCCTCAGCGGTGCCCTCGGTGCACCCGTACGTGATGCTCAACTACACCTCGCGCCGTCGCGATGTTCTGACGCTCGCTCACGAGCTGGGCCACGGCGTCCACTTCGCGCTCGCGGCCAAGCAGGGAGTCTTCCATCAGGGCACGCCGCTGACCTTGGCCGAGACGGCGTCGGTGTTCGGCGAGACGATTGTCTTCGGGCGTCTGCTCGAAGAGGACTCATCGCCGTCCTCGCGCCTGGCGCTGCTGGCCGAGAACATCGAGGGTGCGCTCGCCACGGTCTTCCGCCAGGTGGCGATGAACCGCTTCGAGGAGCTGGTCCACACGGCCCGCCGCGAGCAGGGCGAGCTGTCGGTCGAGCGCTTCGGCGGGCTGTGGTTCGAGAGCCAGGAGGAGATGTTCGGCGACTCGGTCGAGGTCACCGAGGGCTATCGCAGCTGGTGGTCCTACATCCCGCACTTCATCGGCTCGCCGGGCTACGTCTATGCGTATGCCTACGGTCAGTTGCTCGCGTTGTCGGTCTACCAGCGCTATGAGCAGCAGGGCGATGAGCTGGTCCCGCGCTACCTCGAGCTGTTGGCCGCCGGCGGTTCGCGCTCGCCGCAGGAGCTCGGCCGGATCGTGGGTATCGACCTGGCCGATCCGGGATTTTGGGATGCGGGCCTTGACTTGGTCGAGCGCCAACTGCAGGCCGCCGAAGAGGCCGCTCGCGACGCCGGCCGGGCTTAGGGCTGGACAGTCTCCAAGGACGGGGTGGCTGCGGCCAAGCTTAGAGACGTCTCTAAGGACCGGCCGTCCAGGTCGGTTTATCGGCCGGTCTCGAGTTCACTCGCTATCGCCGTCGCCAGGGCGCGATGGCCGCATCCTCGGCACCTGTGCAAGGCCGGAAGGAGCGTGCCTGACGCGTGGGACGGAAGGATCGCACCTGGGGCGCAAGGCCGCGAATATCGTTCCGGAAGATGGCGCCTGTCACCGTTTGGCGCGCCATAGCGCGGGCGACGATTGACTCGGCCACGGCTTCCGCGTCGACCACGTATTGCGAGTCGCGTATGAGCTCTCGGATTAGTTGTATTTGTCGGTGCATCGAGGTCACCACTGTCTTATCGGCAGCGTGTACGTCGGGTTCAGGGGCGAGCGCTCGAGCCGACGAGTGTTCGACCGCATCGTCTGCCCTGCCGGTTCAGCAATCGGATGTGCGCTTGAGATAGACCACGCGGTACTCGAGTCGCTGACCTGAGACGGCGCGAATCGCGCTGACCAACGAGGCGATCCCAGCGGGACGACGAGAGAACCTCGACGAGGACGCGATCAATATGCCTGGGTGATGTTCTCCAGCAGTCAGGTGCGCGGCGGAGATATGCGTGAAGTCCGCGACGTTCTCGGCGAGCAGCGCACAACCCCGCTCGAGTGTCGCCGCGAATGTAGTATTATCACAACACGCTGGCAACCAAAGTCAGCAGCAGCGCCTTCGTCGCTAGGATTCGGCTATATCGGGAAAGTTCTACTATCGAGATTTGATCGGACAGCTTGAACTAAGTGTGGGTCGTCTGAACTCGGAATGGCCTATAATCGGAACCAACTGAATTGATGTTCCACCAGTAGAAATAATCAGCGGACCTGACCCGGGGCGCGTTGCCCTGGCAAATGGGGAGGATGCACCCTCCCCGCCCCCATTGACGACACTTCAGAAGGCGCAGTCTCCGGACAGGCCAAGCCGCGTACGGAGTTTACTGCATTCCTATTCAGAACTGAATTCCCTGACACTGGCATCGTTCTGATTTCTGGGTTGTCAGAGCAGTCCAAGCGCGCTGCCGACCCCGTGTACGAGGTTGAACAGCGGCTGCGGGACGATCCCGAAGAAGATCGTCGCTGCGCCGGCGAGGACGGCCACGAAGGCGACCTCGGGCTGGAGACGCGGGGCGCCCGTGGCGAGGGGGATCGTGGCTCCACCTGCTCCCGCCAGCGAGGACGGTCCAGTGCCGGGAACCGCACCCCCCGCTTCGTCGTCAAGCTCAGGAGAGCCGCCCGCTATCGCGGGAATCGTGCTCGGCGGGGGTGTTGTGGCCGCGGCGGGGGAGGGGCTCATCCACATCGTGGCGATCACCGGCAGGTAGTAGCCGAGTGAGATCATCGAGCCGATCACGATCACCACGCCGAGCCAGGTATAGCCGCCGGCCACCGCTGCGTCGATCAAGTAGAACTTGCCGATGAAGCCCGCCGTGGCAGGGATGCCGGCGAGGGCGAGCATCGAGATCGTCATCGGCCAAGCCAGCAGCGGTCGCTCGCGGCCGAGGCCGGCCAGCGTCTGGATGCCGTCGCCAACCCAGCCGTCGGGGTCCTCGTCCTCGTTCGGCCACTCCTGCGGATTACGAGCCTGAGCCAGGGCTCGCGTTTCGCGCTCGCGGGCGACGATCACGGCAAAGGCGGCCATGTTCATTGGCAGGTACACCGCCAGGTAGAAGACGAGCGCCTGGGCGCCGAGCTGGGTGGAGACGACCACGCCGGCCAGGATGTAGCCGGCCTGCGCGACGGAGGAGTAGGCGAGCATTCGCTTCAACGAGGACTGCCCAAGCGCCCCGACGTTGCCGACGAGGATCGTGATCGTCGCAAGCGCCGCCAAAGCAGGCCCCCAGCTACCGTGCGCTTCGATCAGTGCGACGTCGAACAGACGCAGCAGCACTCCGAGCGCCGCCACCTTGGTCGCGACCGCCATGAAGGCGGTGATCGGTGTTGGCGCACCCTCGTAGACATCGGGCGTCCACTGGTGGAAGGGCGCAACGGAGGCCTTGAAGGCGAGCCCGGCGACGCAAAGCGCGACACCCGTCAGCAGCATCGCGTTGTTCGCCAAACCGCTGCTGGAGATTGCACTTGCGATGCCGCCGAAGTCGGTTGCGCCCGTGGCTCCATAGAGCAGCGCGATCCCGTAAAGCAGTGTCGCGCTGCCGACCGAGCCCACGATCAGATACTTCAATCCAGCCTCGAGCGAGTGCTCGTTGCGCATTTCAGTTGCGCAAAGAACGTAAAGCGGAATCGAAAGAAGCTCGAGCCCCAGGAACAGGGCGACGGTGTTCTGGGCGGCGCCGAGCAGCGCCATGCCGCCGATCGTCGTCAGCAGCATTGCGTGCAGCTCGCCGTGCGCCGCTTCGCGCGAGGCGCGCGAGCGCCAGGCGAGCAGCACGGTGGCCATGCCGCCCACGGCGAGGATCAGGTTCAAAGTGAGCGACAGGCGGTCGATGCGCAGCGCGCCAGAGACGATTGACTCGGGCGAGTTCCAACGCCAGATCGTCAAGCCGAGCGAGGCCCCGAGCGCGACGAGTGCCAGCGCCGGCACGACCTGCTCGCGGATCCAGCGCGAGCCGAGCAACCCGACGAGCAGCACGACGATCGCCCCGCCGAACAGGGCGATCAGCGGTGAGAGGGCCGCGAAGTCGACGTGCGGGCCTTTGAGTGTCGCGAGCAAGATCATGGTTCAGTCGAGGCCAAGGCTGAAGGGCCGGTGGTAAGCGCGTTGTGCGCAGCGGCGACAGATGTGCTCGCCGAGTTTTCAGAGCGCTTCAGCGCACCTTGGGGGTAAAGCGCGAGGAACACGATCACGGCGAGCAGGGGAACGAGCACGAGCGCGTCGGTGCGCGTGAGGTCGCGCGATTCAACGTCCTTGCCGACGCGATTGTGCATCGCGCGGATGAACACCCGTAGGGCATAGACGCTGGCCATCACAACACCGCTGAACGCGATCACGGCGATCGCGAGCTTGGCTTTGAAGACGCCCAACAGGATCAAGAACTCGCCAACGAAATTGGCCGAGCCGGGCATCGCCAGCGTGGCGAGCGCAACCACCAGGAAGATCGTGGCGAGCACCGGCGCGCGGAAGGCGATGCCGCCCATCTGGCGGATGTCCTGCGAGCCGCCGGCACGCTGCGCCAGCAGCGCGATGATGAAGAAGATCGGGGCGACCACGAGCCCGTGGTTGACCATCTGCAAGAGCGCGCCCTGAGCGCCTTGTGGGTTCAGGGCGAAGATGCCAAGCGTGATGAAACCGAGCTGCGCCACCGAGGAGTAGCCGGCGATCAGGCGCGCGTCGGTTTGCGTGAAGGCAACCGCCGACCCATAGATGATGGAGCAGAGCGCGATGATCAGCATCAGCGTCTGGAAGTGGGCGGCGCCCTGAGGGAACAGCGGCAACACGATTGCCAGGAAGCCGTAGGCGCCGACCTTCGAGAGTACGCCGCTGAAGACCATCAGCACCTCGATCGGCATCGCCCGATATCCGTCGGGCATCCAGCCGTGCAGCGGGAAGGCGGGCATCTTCACGAGGAAGGCGGCGGCGAAGAACAGGAAGATCCACTCCTGCGAGCCCCTGCTTAGCGGTAGGCCTTGCAGCTGGGAGAGCACGAACGTGATGTGTCCGCCGTTCTGCTCGCCGGCGAGCACGCCGGTGGCGATAGCTGCGGCCAGCATCAGCAGCGAGCCGACGAGCGTATAGATGACGAGCTTGATCGTGGCTTTGACGCGATCCGGTCCTTCGCCCCAGGCCCCGATGAGGAAGTAGAAGGGGATCAACATCAGGTCGAAGAAGGCGACGAACAGGGCGAGGTCCTGGGCGAGGAAGGCGCCGAGCACGGCGGACTCGGCGAGCATGAACTGGAAGTAGAAGAGGCGCGGCCTGTCCCACGAGCGCAGGTTGGATGCAAGCACCGCGGCGAAGAACAGCAGTGTCGTGAGCCCGATGAGCAGCACGTTCAACCCGCTGACGCCGAGCTTGTAGTGGATGCCGAGTTCGGCGATCCAAACGATGTCGGTCACGTCCTTCAGCCCGTGCGAGCCGGGTCCGTACTGGGCGATGTAGCCGATGGCAAGGCCGAGTGCCGCGAGGGTCCCCGCCAGAGCGAGCAGGCCCGGTAGGCCCCACTTGCGCTGCGCGGAGACTGCGTCGGAATCGGCGATGCCCCCTGCACGCGCGCGGGACCCGCCGGTTGGGATGAGCGCCCCGAGCAGCCCGCAGACGGCCGGTAGCCAGATGAGGATTGAGAGAGGCGGCATCAGTCGTGAATGGAGGGCAGGAAGACGGTCAAAGTGGGGAGGGTGGGAGGCAAGCTCATGCCTGTAGCAGGAAGTAGAGGCCAAGTGCCGCGATGCCGAGCACGACAAGCGCTGCGTAGTAGCGCAAGAGTCCGGTCTGCACAGCACGCACCGATGCGGAGCCGGCCTTGACGAGGCCCGTGGTGCCGCCGACGATCGCCCCGTCGACGAACACGCGCTCGAAAGTGGTGCTGGCAAAGCGCCCGGCAGCGGCCGCAGGCTTCACGATCAGCGCATCGATCAGCTCGTCGAAGTACCACTTGTTGACGAACAGGGTGTACAGAGGCTTGAAGCGCGTGCGGGCGCTCACGGCGATCGAGGGCTGCTTGACCCAGATGCGGTAGGCGATCGCAATACCGCTCAACCCCAGCACGGTGCCGAGGGCCAGGCCGAACCACAGTAGGCCGTCGCGCGTGTGCACCGTGTAGAGCGTCGAGCCGTAGAAGCTGGGTTCGAGGAATTTGTCGATCACGTAGTCGACATTGGGGATCTGCACGAGCCCTGCGCCGACAGCGCCGATCGCGAGGATCACCATCGCCACGCGCATCGGCAGCTCTCGCTCGGCGATCGCGTGCGTGGGCCCGGGGAAGCCGACGTCGGTGTCCTCGACCTCGCCGTTGGCGGGGTTGGTCGGCTCTGGAGCGTGGTAGAGGTGGCCGCCTTCGAGCTCCTTGGCCTGCTCCACCGGATCGCCGTAGAAGGCGCGGAAGATCATGCGGAAGGTGTAGATCGCCGTCATGAACGCGCCGATGTATCCGAACACGTACAGCGCCCAGTGCCAGCCGCCGCGCTCGCCCGTCACGAGCAGGATCTCGTCCTTGGAGAAAAAGCCGGAGAAGGGGGGTATGCCGGACAGGGCGAGGCCGCCGATGACGAAGCAGGCGAACGTAAACGGCATCGCCTTGCGGAAGCCTTTCATCTTGTCGAGCGACTGCTCGCCGCCCATCGCACCGATGATCGAGCCGGCGCTCATGAACAACAGCGCCTTGAAGAAGGCGTGAGTCATCAAGTGGAACATGCCGGCGGCGTAGGCACCGACGGACACCCCCATGATCATGTAGCCGATCTGCGACATCGTCGAGTAGGCGATCACGCGCTTGATGTCGGTCTGCGTCAGCGCAATGGTGGCGGCGATCACGAGCGTCGCGCAGCCGATGATCGCGCCCACATCCTGCGCCGCGGGAGCCAGTTCGAAGAAGGGGTGCATGCGCGCGATCAGGTAGACGCCGGCGGTCACCATCGTGGCCGCGTGGATCAAAGCGGACACGGGCGTGGGCCCCTCCATCGCGTCGGGAAGCCATGTGTGCAGAGGGATCTGCGCCGACTTGGCGAACGCCCCGACGAGCAGCAGCAGGCAGCCGGCGGTGACGTCGCCTTCGCCGCTCGTGAACACATTCGGCGCGGCCTTGAACGCCTTCAGGAAATCGAGCGTGCCGGTGTGCTTGAAGAGGAAGTACGTGCCGAGCACGAGCCCGACGTCGCCGACGACGTTGATCACGAACGCCTTGATGCCGGCTTTGGTCGCGGTCGAGCGCCGGTACCAGAAGGAGATCAAAAGATAGGAGGCGGCACCGACAAAGGCCCAGCCCACGATCAAGAGCAGGAAGTTGCCGGCCAAGACCAGCAGCAGCATCGAGAAGACGAAGAAGTTGAGGTAGGCGAAGTAGCGCGCGAAGCCTTTGTCCGCGTCCATGTAGGACACCGAGTACAGGTGGATCGTGGTCGAGACGCCCGTGACGATCAGGATCATGAAGACCGACAGCGGGTCGACCAGAATCGACATCTGCGCGTCGAGGCCGACCGTGCTCGCGTAGTTCCACAGCGAGGAGACGAACTGGCGGTCGTGGGGCGCGTGGCTTTGCAGCGAGATCAGCGTCGCGAGCGCCGCCAGGAAGGCCAGGAAGATCGCGGCCGTGCCGATCCAGCCGGCGGTGCGCCCGGGCAGCTTCTTGAAACCTGCGCCGATGATGAGCGTGCCCAGCAGTGGGAACGCCAGCACAAGCCAGCCATAGGTGGTCGTCATACCTGCTCCTCCGACTCACGGCCGTCCTGGGCACGCAGGCCAAGCTGGGCAAGGACGCAAGAAGCGAAATGTGCTTTGCACATGAGCGACTGAGGACGCCGCCCAGCGCCGGCATGCGTGCCCAGGATCATCCTTGAAGCTCCCGTAGCTCGTCCACATCGATGGGCAGGCGCCGGCGGTGGATCGCGACGATCATGCCGAGCCCGATGCAGACCTCACAGGCGGCGACGGTCATCACGATCAGCGCGAGGATCTGCCCGTCGCCATTGCCCCACATGCGCGAGAAAGCGATCAACGAGAGGTTGGCGCCGTTGAGCATCAGCTCCAGGCAGAGCAGCACGACAAGCGGGTTGCGACGCGTCATCACGCCGAACGCGCCCGTGCAGAAGACGATCGCCGAGACGGCGAGGTACCAGCCGATGCTCACCAGCCGCCTCCGTCTGGGTCTGGGTGCTCGTCGTCGAGACCGCCTGCCCCGCGGGCGTGCGCGAGCGCAAGCCCTTCGACGCCCTCGACCATCGTGCCGGTACCGCGGGGACGCAGGATGTCAAGCGGGGTGAGCCGGTTGCGCTCGTCGTCGTCTTCGAGGCCGCCGCGCCGGCGCGCGAGCACCACGCCGCCGACCGCCGCTATCAGCAGCAGCAGCGAGGAGGCCTCGAACACGAGCAGGAAGCGCGTCAGCAGCAGGTTGCCGATGTAGGCGGGCGTGCCGAACGTCCGCGGTCCCGGAGCGTAGGGTGCGCCGTCGCCGGACACGGCCTTCAGTCCGCTGCCGAGCAGAGCGATCAACAGCTCGACGAGCAGCACCCCGGCGAACAGCGCACCGGTCAGCTTGCGCCCGTCGGCTCCGCGCGAGCGCGGACGGCGCGAGAGCACGCCGTCCAGCGACTGCTCCTCGTCCCCGACATACGCGACTACGAACACGTAGAGGACCATCACCGCGCCGGCGTACACGACCACCTGCGCGGCGGCGACGAATTCGGCGCGCAGCAGCAGGAACAGCACGGCCAACGAGAGCAGATGTCCGACAAGCGCGAGCACACTGTAGAAGGGATTGCTGAATGTGACCACGCCGATGGCGCCGGCGATCACGCCGATTGCCGCTATGAAGAAAAGGACAGCCGACACGTCTATCGGGCCATCGTTTTTTGAGAAATAGAAGTTCGTGCGAGTTGGTGCACCGCGCGTGTCGCCATCACTCGCCCTCCCGGCGTAGCGGCGTGCGCTCGAGCGGCTCGGCGAGCAGCATCTCCTTGGTGAAGATCAGGTCGCTGCGCGTGTAGTCGGACATCTCGTAGTCGTGCCCCATCGTGATCGCGTCGAAGGGACAGGCGACCTCGCAGTAGCCGCAGAAGATGCAGCGGGATAGGTTGATCTCGTACACCTCCGCATAGCGCTCGCCGGCGGACACGCGGTGCTCGGGCGTGTTCTCTGCCGCGACGACGCGAATGCAATCGGAGGGGCAGGCGGCCGCGCACAGCGAGCAGCCGACGCACTTCTCGAGGCCGGTGTCCTCGAACTTGTGCAACTTGTGTCTGCCCCTGAAGCGTGGATAGACCGGCGTCTTCTCCTCGGGATACTCGAGCGTCACGGGTTTCTCGAGCATCCGTCCGAACGTGGTCTTCATGCCACGCAAGGTTTCGCCAAACGCACGATAGGTGCCGCGCGCCGCCCCCGGCGCCGGGGTGCGCATCACCTGGATCACGTCGTCTCCCGGAGGCCAAGTCATGGCTGTCTCCGAGGCACGTGAAGGGTTGGGTGGGGGAGGACGCGCATCAGTGCGTCACCACCACGAGCACCGCGGTCACGAGCGCGTTGAGCGTCGCCAGCGGCAAGAGGATCTTCCAGCCGAAGCTCATCAGCTGGTCGTAGCGTAGGCGCGGCAGGGTGGCGCGCACCCAGATGAACAGGAACGTCATCAGGCCCATCTTGAACAGCACCACGAAGGGGTCGACCCAGCCGGGGGGATGGATGCCGAAGGGCAGCAGCCAGCCGCCGAGGAAGACGGTCGTGACGATCCCGGAAACGACAAGCACGTTGAGGTACTCGGCGAAGTAGTAGGAGGCAAAGCGTCCGCCGCCGTACTCGGTGTTGTAGCCGCCGACCAGCTCGGCGTCGGCCTCGGTGAGGTCGAAGGGAGCGCGGTTGGTCTCGGCAAAGCCGGCCACCAAGAACACAAGGAAGCCGAAGAACTGCGGCACGACGTACCACATGCCCTGTTGGGCTTCGACGATCCCTGTCAGCGACAGTGTGCCGGCGGTGAAGATCACGCCGACGAGCGCCAGGCCCTGGGAGACCTCGTAGGAGATCAGCTGCGCGGCCCCGCGCATCGCGCCGAGGAACGAGTACTTCGAGCCCGAGGACCAGCCGCCGAGCATGATCCCGTAGAAGGCCACGGCGCCGAAGGCGAACAGGTAGAGCGGCCCGATCGACACGTCCACTCCGTAAAGCCCGACAGGTGTGCCAAAGATGTGCTGGACGTTGCCGAAGGGAATGATCGCGAAGGCGGCGACGGCGGTCACGATCGAGATGCAGGGAGCCAGCGCGAACAGGAAGCCGGTAGAAGTGCTTGGTCGGAACTGCTCCTTGGTCAGGAGCTTCACGATGTCGGCCAGCGGCTGCAGTGCGCCGAAGGGGCCGACGCGGTTGGGTCCGTAGCGGGCCTGCATGCGACCGAGTAGCTTGCGCTCGGCCAGCAGCACGATCGGCACCAGTTGTAGCCCGACGGCGAAGATCACAATCGCCTTGATGATCTGGATCCACCATTCTTCGTAGAAGCCGACGATGGCGAGTGTGTTCATCGCTTGGCCCCCGAGACATCGGGGAACGTCATGAGCCCGGCATCGGTGTCGAGCCTCACGAGGCCACCGCCGTCGCGCGCTCGTGCGGGCGCAGGCCCTTGCCGCCGATCTCCTCGAGCGTGAGGCCCGCGTACTGAGGTACAGCGTCGAACAATTGTTGGGAGGCCATGCCGCCGGTGAGCACGTCGAGGTCGAGCCCGACCCGCGCAGCGACGTCGGCGATCACCTGCCACTCGGCGCGGCTCTCCCCAGGCTTCGCGACGGCCGGGCGCAGGCGCTGGAGGCGCCCGTCAGGGTGCACGACGGTGCCCTCCTTCTCGGGGTAGGCCCCGGCGGGGAAGACGATGTCGGCGTGCTCGCGGATCGCGTCTGTCAAGAACATCGCGTGGCTTATAACGGTTGTCGCGTTTGCAAGCGCCCTCGTCCACAGCTCGCGGTCCTGCTCGTCGGCTGCTCCCGTGAGAGGATCGGCGCCGAGCAGGTAGAGACAGCTCAGCTCGCCCTCGCTCAGCCCTTGGGCGATCGCGCGGGCGTCGAGGCCGTCCTCGTCAACGGAGCTCAAGCCAGGTCCGGCGTTGGGCAGTGCCCCGGCCTCGCGCAGTCCGCGCCCATTGCTCTGTGCCGGGATTTCCAGCAGGCCGGCGTTGTCGGTGTCGGCGATGCCAAGCGTCCCGGCCAAGTCCAGCAGCGCCTGTGCTGCGCGCGCGCCGTCGGGGCCGGCTGTGAGCCGCTCGCCCCACAGCACCACGATCTCCTCGCCGGCCTCTTTCAGCTTTGCGATCAGCTCGCCGGGTCCCTCGAGTAGATCCGCAGCGCTCGCGCGGACCAGCTTCATGCCGTGACGGCGCACGCCCTTGCGCAGGCGCAGATCGAGAATCGCCGCGTCGGGGACAAGGTCGCACTCCAGTGCAAGCACGGCATGAGCGAACTCCAGGTCTGAGACCTTCGCCTGCAGCCCCGGCTCGCCCAGTGCCCGGTGCAGCTCCAGCGGCAGCGTGCCCGCGACGCGCGAGTCGATGTTGGGCGAGTCCAACCCCTCGCGCAACAGTCGTCCGAGCAGGAAGCCCTCCTCGTTGGTGGCTCCGCCACCGACGAGCGCGCCGCTCTGCGCACCTGCGCGTCCCAGGCGTGTGGCGGCTTCCTCCAGTGCCCGCTCCCAGGACACGGCACGCAGCTCACCGCCGTCGCGGATCATCGGCTGCGTGATGCGGTCTTCGCCAAGCGAGGGATAGGCAAAGCGCCCGCGGTCGCACAGCCAGCCGTCGTCGACCTCGGGGTGGTCGCGGGCCAGTACGCGCAGCACGCGCTCGTCGCGCACCGTCAGCGACACGTTGCACTGCGCCGCGCACAGCGTGCAAACCGAGCCGGAATCCTCGATGTCCCAAGGGCGCGCGCGGAAGCGGTAGTTGCGCGAGGTCAGCGCGCCAACTGGGCAGAGCTCGATGATGTTGCCGCTGAACGGCGCCACATATGGGTTGCCGTCGAACGTCGATACGTATGAGTGCGCGCCGCGCTCGAGCAGCACGAGCTGGTAGTCCTCGGCCACCTCCTGGCTGTAGCGCACGCAGCGGTAGCAGAGGATGCAGCGCTCGCGGTCGATCGCGATCGTCTCCGATAGCGCAAGCGGCTTGACGAAGTGGCGCTTTTCCTCGACGAAGCGCGTCTTGCCGGGACCCCAGCCGAAGGTGATGTCCTGCAGCGGACACTCGCCACCCTTGTCGCACACGGGGCAGTCCAACGGATGGTTTACGAGCAGGAACTCGACGACCGATTCCTGAGCGACTTTCACGCGCTCGGATTGGGTGTGCACGACCATCCCGTCCTTGACGGGCGTCGAGCAGCCGGTCTGCAGCTTGGGAATGCCCTCGATCTCGACAAGGCACATGCGGCAGGCGCCGACGGGATTGCCGAGCTTCGGCTCGTAACAGAAGACGGGTATCTCGACGTCGCCGAGCTTGGCGGCGTCGACCAGCATCGCGTTTTCCGGCGCCTGCACCTCGCGCCCGTCGATCGTGAAGGTGATCGTCTTGGCTTCGGGCCTTGGCATCAGCCTGTTACTCCTGCCGCAAGGGCGGGCTCTGGCGCTCCGGCGCCGAGGCCGTTGCGGATGCGCGCGGCCTCGATGTGCTCTTCGAACTCGTCTCTGAACTTGGCGATCAGCGAGCCGATCGGCATCGCCATCGCGTCGCCGAGCACGCACAGGCAGTTGCCGATGATGTGCTCCTGAACGGAGGCCATGATCTCGATGTCCATCGGCGTCGCCGTTCCTGCGTCGATGCGTTCGAGCATCTTCACGGTCCAGTTGGTGCCCTCGCGGCAGGGCGTGCACTTGCCGCAGGACTCGTGGCGGTAGAACTTCGCGACCTTCAGCGCGACGTCGAGGATCGGCGTGGAGTCGTCCACGACGATGATCGCCCCGGAGCCGAGCATCGAGCCGGCCTTGGCCATCGCTTCGAAGTCATAGGGAAGGTCCAGGTCCTCGGCCTTCAGCACCGGCGAGGATGAGCCGCCGGGGAACCAACACTTGATCTCACGTCCTTCAGGCGGGCCACCGGCGAGGCCGTAGATGATCTCGCGGGACGGGGTGCCAAGCTCGATCTCGTAGTTGCCGGGCCTCTGCACGTGCCCAGAGACCGACACGAGCTTCGTGCCTTTGGATGTCTCGGTGCCGAGCTTGGCGTAATTTTCGCCGCCCATCCTGATGATGGCGGGCACAGTCGCGAGCGTCTCGACGTTGTTGATTAGCGTTGGCCCCTGATACAGCCCTTGGTTGGCCGGGAAGGGAGGCTTCAGGCGCGGATTGCCGCGCTTGCCTTCGAGCGAGTCCAGCAGCCCGGTCTCCTCGCCACAGATGTAGGCGCCGGCCCCACGATGCACGACCAGCGAGAGCGAGTGTCCCGAGTCAAGGATGTTCTCGCCGATGTATCCAGCGGCGGTCGCTTCGGCGAGCGCCGCGTCGAGCACGTCGGCCTGATGTACGTACTCGCCGCGGATGTATATGAACGAGCGAGAAGCGCCGGCGGCATAGGAGGCGATGATCAGCCCCTCGATCAGCATGTGCGGCGACTTCTGCATCAGTTCGCGATCCTTGAACGTGCCGGGCTCTGACTCGTCCGCGTTGCAGACGAGGTACTTGTCGATCGCCCCTTTGGGCAGGAAGGACACCTTCTTGCCCATCGCGAAACCGGCTCCGCCACGCCCGCGCAGGCCGGAGGCTTCGAGCTGTGCGAGCACGTCCTCGGGCGTAGTGGCAAGTGCCTTGCGCAACGACTCGTAGCCGCCGCGCTTGGCGTACACGTCAAGCGTCGCGAGACCCGGCTCGTCGATGTCCTTGAAGAGCAGCGCTTCGGTCATTGCGTGCCTCCCTCGACCGCGTGCGCCGGGAACTCGCGCGAGTTGGCGTTCGGGTCGGCCACCAGTCGTGTCGAGAGTTGCTTCTCGGGCAGCACTGGGCGCCCGGCGCGCGTGTCGTCCAGCAGCTGGGGAATGTCCTCGAGCGTGAGCGGTCCCACGAACACGCCATCCACAGATGCCATCGGCGCGATGTCGCAGGCGCCGAGGCACTCGAAGGAGCGCACGTTGAAGTCGGGATCGTCTCCGGCTGCCTCGCTGACAGCCTCGTGCAGGGCGTCGGCGCCGCGCAGCGAGCAGGAGATGTTCGTACAGACGTACACACTGTGCTTGCCGACGGGCTCGGTCTCAAGCATGTCGTAGAACGTCGCCACAGCTGCCAGATAAGCCGGCGTTACGCCCATCACCTCGGCTACTTCCTCGATCGCCTCAGGCGAGCACCAGCCATGCACCCGCTGCGCCGCCTCCAATGCTGGGAGCGCAGCTGAGCGGCTGTCGGGATAGAGGGCCATGTGCGCCTCGATGTCGGCGCGCAGCTCCGCATTCATCGGTCGATGCCTCCGAGTATCGGGTCGAGCATCGCGAGCGTCGCGATCATGTCGGCGATGTAGGAGCCCTCGGCCATGTGCGAGAGCGCCTGCAGGTTCACGAACGAGGGGTCGCGCATGTGTACACGCGCCGGCTTGGAGGAGCCGTCGGAGCGCACGAAGCAAGCCAGCTCGCCGCGCGGCGACTCGATCGGATAGTAGATCTCACCCGGCGGCACCCTGAAGCCCTCGGTGACGAGCTTGAAGTGGTGGATCAGCGCCTCCATCGAGGTCGCAAGCTCGTGGCGCGGTGGCAGCGCGATCTTGCGGTCGGTTGTGATGTGCGGTCCCTCGGGCAGCCCGTCAAGCGCCTGGTCGATGATCTTCACCGACTCGTAGATTTCGGCAACGCGCACGGCAAAACGGTCGTAGTTGTCGCCGACGGTGCCGACGGGAATCTTGAAGTCGAAGTCTTCGTAGGAGCTGTAAGGGGCTGCCTTGCGCAGGTCCCAGGGGTTGCCGGCGGCGCGCAGCAGCGGGCCGGTGACGCCGAGGCTCAGGAGCGTGTCGGCGTCGAGCGGACAGGTGCCGCGCAGGCGCTGCAACACGATTTGGTTTGCATTCAGAATCGCCCCGTATTGGTCGGCACGTGCGGGCATGATCTTCGTGAACGCGCGCACCTTCTCGACGAAGCCGACAGGAATATCCTCCATCACGCCGCCGACCTGGAAGTAGCGCGTGTGCATGCGCGCCCCGGAGGACATCTCGAACAGATCGAGGATCAGCTCGCGCTCGCGCAGGCAGTAGAGGAAGATCGAGACCGCGCCGAGATCCAGGGCGCTCGTGCCGAGCCAGATCAGATGCGAGGCGATGCGGTTGAGCTCCAGGTGGATCACGCGCAGGTACTGGGCGCGCTTGGGGACCTCGACCTCCAGCAGCGTCTCCACCGCGCCGACATAGGCCATCGAGTTGAAGTAGTAGGACAGGTAGTCCATCCGCTCGACGACCGGGATCGCCTTCCAGTAGGCCTTGTCCTCGGCGGTCTTTTCGATGCCGGTGTGCACGTAGCCGATGACCGGCTTGATCGAGCGCACGACCTCGCCCTGGAGCGTCACGAGCAGGCGCAGCACGCCGTGGGTGGCGGGATGATGCGGACCGAAGTTGAGCGTCAGCAGCTCTTCGTGGGTGTCCTCGTCGGGCTGCTCCACCTGGGAGAGCGTGATGCTCTGCTCGCGGCGGCGATACTCGGACAGCTGCTGGTCCGCGACGGTCATCGCGGCGCCTCGCCGAAGTTCGGGGTCGCTCGTGCCGGCCTGCTCTCCACAGTCGCCGGCCTCATCGCGTGACTCCGGAGGACTCGTGTTCGTTGTGCGTGAAGATCACCGGTTCGCCGCCGACGGGGAAGTCGCGCCGCTGCGGATGGCCCTCGTAGTCCTCGGGCATCAGGATGCGTCGCATGTCGGGGTGGCCGTGGAAGGCGACCCCGAACATGTCGTAGATCTCCCGCTCCTGGTGGTCGGCGGTGGGCCAACCCTTGCCGTCCTCGCCGTCGGGTGTGACCGAGTCGAGATCGGGCGCCTCGGTCGACACACGCACGGTGACGGTTACGCGGTCGACCTTGCTCATGTCGAGCAGCTCGTAGTGCACGCCGAGGCGCGGCTCGTGCGGGTAGTAGTCGACGCCGTGCACACTCATCAGCGAGGCGTAGCCGCGCTCGCGCAGCTGGGCGAGCACCGCGCGAATGCGCCCAGGCTGCACTTCGAGTGTCGCGTGACCGCGGAAGTACAGCGTGCCGAGGATCGCCTCTGCGCCTATGCCCTCGCTCTCGCTCAGCGCCTTGGCGAGCAGCTCCAGCCCCGTGGCGTCAGGCACCGGGGAGGATCTCCTCGGTGCCACGCGCGTCGTAGCGCTCGCGCCAGCCGGCGTCGGGGTCGTCCTGCACCATCTTGCGCAGCTTGAGGATGCCGTGCATCAGACCCTCTGGGCGCGGCGGACAGCCGGGCACGTGCACGTCGATCGGCATGAACTTGTCGGCCGGCACCAGCGCGTAGTTGTTGAATACGCCCATCGAGCTGCAGCAGGCGCCCATCGAGATCGCCCACTTGGGCTCGAGCATCTGGTCGTACAGGCGGCGGATGATCGGCGCCATCTTGATCGATACCCTGCCGGCGAGGATGATCAGGTCCGCCTGGCGCGGAGAGGCGCGGAAGGCCTCGAAGCCGAAGCGCGCGATGTCCATGCGCGGGCCGGCGGTCTGGAACTGCTCCATCGCACAGCAGGCGAGTCCGAAAGCGAGCGGGAAGAACGAGTTCGAGCGTCCCCAGGACACGGCCTTCTCGAGTGTCGTTGTGAGCACGCGTTCGTGTACGTAGCGTTCGAGCTCCTCCCCGTCCATGCTCGCGGGCGCGGTAGGACCGAGCAGCTCGGCGCCGCGCAGCAGTTCCTTGGAGTCGTGCTTGTTGACGCGCAAGCCGCTCGAGTCGATCTCCACACCGCCCTGGCCTTGGCCGGTGGGACGCACGCCGCGGGGTACAGGCTCGCGCTTTATCTCCACTCGAGTGCTCCCCTGCGCCACACGTATACGAAGGCCACGGTGAGCAGCACGATGAAGGTCACCGTCTCGGCCAGCGCGAAGCCGCCGTAGGCCTTCAGTTGCACGGCGATCGGGTAGAGGAAGACGACCTCGATATCGAACAGGATGAAGAGCATCGCGATCAGGTAGAAGCTGATCCCGAAGCGCATGCCGCGCTTGACCTCGGAGGGCAGTCCGCACTCATAGGGATCCTGCTTGTGCTCCGTGCGTCGGCGGGGGCCGACCATCGTGTTGAGCACCGTGAAGATCCCGCCGACGGCACCGCCGAGGGCGAGGAATACGATCGCGGGGAGATAGCTGCGCAGCACGGGGGGCTGTTATATCACCGCTTGTGACAGACTGTTACATAGTGACGATTGCCTCGATGGGATGACCACAGCGGTCGTATGGGGCGCGATCGTGTTGGGCGCGCTGAACGCCATACCGGGGTTGCTCGGCGCTTGGCGCTGGTATCGCCACGAAAGCAGCCGTGGCTTCTGGGTGTTGCTGCGAGTTGCGCAGGTGGCGGCGATCGTGTACGCGGTCGCGGTTGGCGTGCTCGCCGCTGCCGGACACTCCTCGAGCGAAAGTCTCTTCTACCTGTATTCGCTGCTGCCGCTGGCGATCGCCTTCGTCGCCGAGCAGCTGCGCGTCGCCTCCGCGCAGACAATCCTCGATCAACGTGAGATCCCGAACGCCCAGGCGGTCGGTGAGCTGCCCGAGGACGAGCAACAGCAGATCGTTGCACTGATCGTGCGCCGCGAGATGGGCGTGATGTGTCTCTCGGCGCTCGTTGTCGTGTTCCTGGCGCTGCGCGCGGCCGAAACCGCTCACGGGTTTTGAAGCAGCTCCGCGACAGCTGTGCGCTTGTTCTCGAGGCTCGACGTGTTCGGGCGCGGAGCGCAACCGATATATTCCGGCGCGCATGAGGCCACCGATGAAGATGCTCGCCCTCGCAACGACGTTGCTCGCTGCCGCCTTGGGGATGTCCGCCTGTGGCTCGCAGGGCATCTCCGTGGCCAAGACCAGTCCCTACTACAGGGGAGCTGTGCTGTTCCGCGACCACTGCTCCGGCTGCCACACGCTTGCCGTCGTCGGAGCCCAGGGCTCGGCCACCTCGATCAAGGACCGCCTCAAGACCAACGGGCCGAACTTCAACATCCGTAAGGAGAACGTCGAACAGGTTCTCTACGCGATCCGCAACGGCGGCTTCTCAGGCGCGATCATGCCCGAGAACCTCGTGGTCGGCGACAGCGCTCAAGAAGTCGCAAAGTTCCTGGCGCAGTATTCCGGGCTGCAGGCGCAGAAGGTGCCCACCGTGAACATCACGCTGTCCACCAAATAGCTCGCTACCGCAGTGTGCCCAGCCGGTGCCGGTCTGAGCGTTTCGCCCCGTCCGGCAATTCGCTTCGCTGGGCCAAGCCGGCCGAAGCACTCCGACCTGCGTAGCTGAACTATGGGTGCCGCGGCCGGCGGGTAGGCTCCCAGGCGTGCTCGACCTCAAGCTGATCCGAGAAGACCCTGAGCGCGTGCGCGCGGCGCTGGCCCGACGCGGAGAGGACGCGGCTGCGGGTCTCGATCTCGTGCTCGCGCTCGACGGGGAGCGGCGCGCGCTGATTCCCCGCCTCGAGGGGTTGCGGGCCGAGCGCAACGCGGTGGTCGAGGCGATCGCGCAGGCCAAGCGCGCGGGGGAGGATGCGAGCGAGGCGATCGCCGCGCAGCGCGAGGTGGGGGCGCGTGAGAAGCAGCTGACCCGCGAGCTCTCCGAGATCGAGGAGCGGCTGCAGGCGGCACTCGCGCCGCTGCCAAACCTGCCGGACGCGACTGCGGCGCCGGGCCCCGAGGACGAGCTCGTCAAGGTCGTCGGAGAGCCTCGTGTTGAGGGGGATGGGGCGCGCGACCACCTGGAACTGGCTGGTCCCATGATCGACATGGATCACGCCGCCAAGCTTTCAGGGGCGCGCTTTGCCTATCTCAAGGGCGACCTCGTGATGACCGAGTTGGCGCTCGTGCGCTTCGTCTTGGAGAAGCTGCGCGACCACGGCTTCGAGCCGGTGATCCCCCCGGTGCTGGTGCGCGAGCGGGCGCTCTACGGAACCGGTTTCCTGCCCGACACCGAGCAGCAGATCTATCGGCTTGCCGACGACGACCTCTACCTGGTCGGCACCTCCGAGGTGGCGCTGGCTTCGCTACACGACGACGAGATCCTGCCGGCCGAGCGGCTGCCGCTGCGCTATGCCGGCTTCTCGCCTTGCTTCCGTCGCGAGGCCGGCGCGGCCGGCAAGGACACGCGCGGCATCTTCCGCGTACACCAGTTCGACAAGGTCGAGATGTTCAGCTTCGTAGAGCCTGAGCAGTCGTTCGAAGAGCACGAGCGCATTCTCGCGATCGAGGAGGAGATCCTCACAGAGCTCGAGCTGCCCTACCGGGTCGTAAACATCGCCGTAAGCGATCTGGGCAACTCGGCCGCCAAGAAGTACGACTGCGAGGCATGGCTACCGAGCCAGGGTCGCTACCGCGAGCTGACTTCCTGCTCCAATACGAGCGACTACCAAGCGCGGCGCCTGAACATTCGCGTGCGCCGCGAGAAGCGTACGCAGATGTTGCACACACTCAACGGTACGGCCGTGGCTGTAGGGCGGACACTGATCGCGTTGCTTGAGAACGGCCAACGCGAGGATGGCAGTGTGGCGCTGCCGGACATCCTCGCGGCCTATGGGGCGCCGGCGGTGCTGGGGGCATAAGAGCGGTGTGCTAGGCGCCTGAGAGCGGTGTCTCCTGCATGCGTTTGGCGCCAAGTTTCTTCGAGGATGCCGAGTCGCATGCTTGCGGGTGGATCAAGGCCCACCTACCGGGGCTTGGGTGCCCACCGTCTCAAAATGCGTTGTTCGCAAAAGCCTGGGAAATCTTGGGGGATATATAAAGATTCGGTACCTAAATATCTCCGCCTTGGTCCAGTGAGGGGGGTGTTCTTTGGTAGCGGGGTATTTTGAAGAGATGTCCCTCGGATCAGGGGGCGCTGCCGAGCAGCTGAATGTGGTCTGCCTCGGCCGGCCCGGGAAAGGGCCGCGTAAGGCCAAACTTTTCGAGGATCGACTCTGGCACGCCTTCGACGCCGGGTGTGTCCGATGCTTCCCCGCGCGTGTGCGGGTCGTTGGCGAAGCCGCCCACCTCGATCGAGTGTTGAGGAGTGCGATAGCCGGATATGCCGATCAGGTGCAGGTGCAAGGCCTTGCCAAGGGTGTTCAGGCGCTGCACGAGGATTGGCTCGACACCCACGCTGTAGTTGGTGCCGGGTGCCTGGAAGAAGCCGTAGTCACCCGAGGAGCCGCTGCCTTCGATCGCGTAACCGGTCGCGAAGGACTGGTTCTGCGAGGCGTACTCACTGACGGCGATCGCGACCAATTCTTTTTCTAGCGATTGCCGATGCGAGCGCAGTTCGCCCAGTTGCGAGCTCTTCTGGTCACGCGCTTTGATGTACTCCAACTGGTGGTCGAGTAGCGCGAGGTGCAAGTGAGCGACCTCGTCGCGCTGTACAAGCACGGCCGTAGTCTCGCGCTGGGAGCTGTCGGTCAGCACCGTCAGGTGCTGTGTTTGCTTGGCCACGGCCTTGCGCGCATCGGCGACCTGCACGGTGGTGGTGGCGTTCTCCTGGCCGATTGACTTGAGGTCATCGACACGCTCGATCAGATCGCCGAAGCCGTGCGCCTCAAGAATCACAGTCACGATGCTCGGCGGCGGATCCTCGTAGGCGGCGATTACCTGGGCGACAAGCACCTTTCTGTCTTGGGCGAGTTGGACTCGTAGAGTCGCCAGGTGCGAGCGTGCTGAGGCGAGTTGCGTCTTGAGCCGGTTGAGCAGAGTTTTCTCGACGCCCAGAGTCGTTTCGAGCGCGTCGAGGCGCGCTTTGAGGTCTTCGATGCTCCCTTGAAAGCCATCGATCTTGCTGGAGTCTGCCTGGATTTCCGCGCTGAGTTGGCTCTCTTTGGCTTTCGAGGAAGATATGCCGCTTTCAAGAGCTCCCTGCGACTGTCCGGCAAGCGCCGGGGCGGCTGCCGCGGCGGCGAGCAGCGCAAACAGCGCGAGCGCGTAGCGCAGACGGACAGATGGGAGTTTGAACTGGCTCATCTCGATGTTGGCGAGCACCCGATGTAGATGCGCCCAGGCGCGTCTAAGGGTTGCTGCCTTTGGGCAAGCTAGCCACGAGAGCTGTCGATCACAAGTCTCTGGGTGCCCGTGCACGCGGACTTGCACGCGCACGAATCGGCTTGACTGCGCGATGTTGGGGCGATCGACTGAGCCGATCTTCCGAGCTCGTCCAGTCGAGCGCAGGTGGACAGTAGACAGATGCCGAGCACGAGTAATATCAAGCACACGCGTAGCATCGGGAGTCCGCTCGAAAAGGATCGGGTGGTCTGGCCGAGCGACGCGCTCAAACGTGGAGGAGATTCAGCGATCAAGGATCCTCACGGCGATGGCCGAAGAGGTAGCTATCCGCGGCGCGTCGTCGTTGACGGTGGCGCGGGTGATCGCCCGTGCTCGTGTGTCTCGCAGGCTCTTCTACGAACAGTTCGCCGATATCGAGGACTGCTTCTTGGCGAGCTTCGATTGGGGGGTGGGACAGGCACGGGCCGCAGTCGTGGAGGTCGTCGACGCTGAGCAAAACTGGCGCGAGCAGATCCGTAGCGGTCTGGCTGCGCTGCTGCGCTTCTTCGACCAGCAGCCGCTGCTTGCACAGCTTTGCGTGGTGCATGCAGCGGGCGGTGGCTCGCGCGTACTCGAGCGCCGCGCGCAGGCGATGGCCGAGCTATGCGAGGCGGTTGACCGCGGGCGCGCGGAGACCTCGAGTGCGCGTGCTGCGGGTCGCATGGCCGCCGAAGGGGTCGTCGGCGCGGTGGTGGCGGTGCTCTATACGCGTCTGCTGGCCCGCGGCCCAGGCGCGGCCGGGGGTTTCGCCGAGCCGGTCGAGGGCGAGCCGGGGCTGATCGAGCTGCACGGCGAGTTGATGAATCTGATCGTGCTTCCGTATCTGGGAGCGGCTGTCGCCGCCAGGGAATTGGGCCGCTCGGCGCCGCCCCCTACGCGGAGCGCGAGTCCATCGCCGGTGCGGCCAGTCGGGTGCCGTGGGCCGGAAGAACCGGCAGCTCGTTTGACCTATCGCACGGTGCGCGTGCTCAGGGCGATCGCCGAGCTTCCCGCCGCGAGCAATCGCGAGGTGGCCGAACGGGCCGGCATCGTCGACCAGGGCCAGATATCGAAGATCCTCACTCGCCTGGAGTACCAGGGCTTGGTGGCCAATCGCAGCGGCCCAAGCGCGGCTCGCGGCACGCCCAACTCCTGGTGGCTGACCGACAGCGGCGAAGCGCTCGAGCGCGAAGTCGGCCAGCGCCCCCTTGGGGAGCAAGACCCGGGTCGCCGCGAGGGGGAAGGTCGAGCTCGCGGCGACGGTAGACGTCGACGGTAACGTCGCATGGCGATCCTGGGTCTGGATCGATGGCCACCCACGCGGTACCGCAGGTGTTGAGGACGGACTCAGGGAACGCGAATCGTGAGCGAGCGTGCCGTACCGCCGGCCGGCGTGAGCGTCAGGCGGTAGATGCCAGGCGTCAATCTGTCCGAGCCGTGCAGCCGGCGACGGTTGACGCCTCGGATCGCGGCAAACGTGAGTGAGCTATGCAGCGTGCGCCAGTGCATGGAGCGGGCCGAGCGGATCTGGATGGCAAGGGTCACTCCTACGCGTGCGGCTCGGCTCAGTGTGCAGGAGAACGCGACCCGCGCGACGGACACCAGATCGCTGTGCAAAGCGGCGCGCGCGATGGCTGTCAGTTTCAGAGCGGTGATCCTGGGTGCCTGTGCTGCGCCTGTCGAGGAGGGGCTGGGTTTTGTTGTCGATCCGTCCGGCGTGGAACCGCCGGTCGATTGCTGCGTCGAGCCTGTAGCGCTCTGCTGGCCTGTGTCTCCAGTTTCGTTGGTGCTGCTTGGTCCTTCCTGTTCGCCGCCTGCGCCGTTGCCGGTACTAGTAGTCGTTCCCGATCCATCGCCTGAGCCGCTTCCTCCCGACTTGCCTTTTTCTTTGCTGGGTTCGCTTTTGGTGGGACATTCCGGTTTGACGACCGGGGATATGGCCCCGGGCTTGAATGCCTCTATCCCAGCAGGTGCGCCGACGCCGGTGGGACCGTCGTAGTACTCGTCCCCGCAGCCCGGAGCGGCATTGCAAATCAGCGAGCCTTCACCGCAGTCAAAGGCGAATTCGGGCGACAGCGGTTCAAGCGAGCCGGTGCAAGAGACGTAGAGGTCGTCACATCTACCGTTGCCACCTTTGGTGACGCTGTACAGCCCGGTGGTTTCGAGATGCGAGTAGAGCGTAGCGGCAGGGTATGGGACTTCGTGCGAGCCGCCGGCAATCGCGAACATCGAGGCGATGATTGGCGAGGCGACGCTGGTGCCGCCGATCGGCCACCATTGGAGCGGCATGTTGACAAGTTCGCCCGATGGTTCTTCCTGGATGGAGGGCACGGAGTCGTAGACGGCCACTCCGGTGTAGGGGTCGGCGTCGGCGGAGACGTCGGCCACGGCGCGCCTCGAGCCACAGCCCACCCGAGACCAGTCGGGGACGGCCTGCTGCCAGGGCGGGGCGGTGAACGAGAGGCTGCAGCCGCCGCCACCGGCTCCCTGGTTTGTGTGTTCGGAGCTGGGGTCCTCGTTCCAAACACTCTCGCTGCTCCTGACGCCTTCGCTCATGGTCAGCTTGGTGCCGCCGACCGCGACAACATCGGGTGAGGTAGCGGGGTAGTCCGCGCCCGCGAAATAGCCGGTCTTTTCTTCTTGCTGTTCGGCCTTTTCAGCCGCTTCGATCCCGGTCCAGTTGAGGTAGCCGTCGTCGCCGGCGGATGCAGTGATGACGATGCCCGGGTGGTCGAAGGCTTTGCCGTCCGATCCTTCCTGAGGGCCGCCCCAGGAGTTGGAGATCTCGGTGGCTCCCAGTTCTACAGCCTCGTTCTCGGCCGCTTCGAGGTCTTCGTAGCGGGGGTCGTTTGCCTCAACAAGCAGGATCTTGCAGTTCTGGCAGACGGCGTGGGCCGTCTCGATGTCGGTCGAGGTCTCGACCGCCCAGCCCTCGGCTTCCACCAATTCGGCACAGGCTGCTTCTCGTCTTTCGAATTCCCGTTTGCTTTCTTTCGCTTTCGCAGTCAGGCAAACGGTTTCCTTGGCTTCCCTTTCCGTTTCGGTCTTGGGGAACGGCAGTTCGCTTGTACCGGCCTGGCTCACCTGCTCGAAGCAGTCGCTTTCGCTCCCACTGCATTTGTGTATGGCGGGGAGGCCAAAGGCACTGCCGTAGACGTTGAGGTCGGCTTCGGCTTTGGGATCGTTGTAAGCGTCGATAAGCGCGATCGTCTGTGCGCTCGCAGCCGGCGCCTGCGCCGCTTCGCCGGGGAAGTACGCGCTGCGTAGGTCCAGCGGCGTCAGACAGGCTGAGGGAAACTCGGCCGTACATTCCGCGGCGGTCTTCAAGCCGGCCCGTGCGCTGCCCTGGGTGACCTGCGCCTGGGCGGCGGCGCTCTGTGCCACGAGCTCGAGCGCCATGCAGCCGGCGCGACCGGGAGCGGGTGCGGAGCAGGCACTGTAAGTCCTGTAGTCGGATTCCGGCAACGGCGAGACGGGCGCCGCCACCGCCGCCGACGGCGCGCCCAGGACGAGCGTCAAGCAGAGAACGGCGAGCAGCCAAGAGCGGGCGGCGCCTCCGTGGCCTGCGTCTTCCTTCACATAGCCCATCTTGGCAGCACGCGGGCGAATGTTGGCCGCCACCCTACGATTGAACGCTGAGATAGATCGAGCGCGAGTGGCCGCCGGTCGGCTTGACGGTCAAGCGGTAGCGGCCCGCAGACAGGTGGTTACGGCCCTTCAGGGAGCGGGCCACGTGGCCCTGTGCGAGCGACAGCGTCAGCGAATCGGGCAGCGTGTCCCAGTGCTTGTGTCCGCCGGTACTCGTTTGCCTGACGATCATGACATGCACGCCGGCGCGAGCGCTGAGCGTGAACGAGAAGGCGATCGCCGATGCCGCGGGCAGGCGGTGCGCCAACGCGGCCGTGGCTCTTGCGGTGAGCTTCAGATTGGAGACTGCGGCCGAGTCGGCGTTGTCCGCGCCGCTCGCGGGCGATGTTTCTTCGCCATCTTCAGCTTCTTCGGCTTCAACTTCAGCTGTCGCTGCTTCTTCTGCGCCTTCTTGCGGTTCTTCTTCGGGTTCTTCGTCTTCGCTGTCGCTCGTGTGGGCGAGCACGGCTGTGCGAGTGCAGTCGTGTTGCAGCGAACAGAAAGAGCGTGGTTGCCCGGCTGCCGCGGCGGGGGAGGTGGTTGTGGCGCACAGCATCGCGCAGAGACACAAAAACGCGACGAGCAGCCCGCCCATTTGCGAAGCTGCCCTCGATCCGTGTTCGCCGGATTCGCGCGGGCAAGTCACCGCGATCATGCGGAGTGCAGCTGGGTCGTCGCGTACATGAGCAGTCAATCGACTCGAACCGCGGCTTGCTTGAGGAATTTGCCCGGTTTATAGGGATTTTGGGTCGTTCCGCCGGTATGCCGCGGCGGGCTTGCTTCCAAGTGGCGGGCAGAGGTTGTTTCTTCGTAGGAGTTATTGACGGATTGGTCTACTCGCGGCGCCCTCACGCGCTACTGTGGGCGCGTGTTCGATGATTCATTGATCGAGGAGGCTGGCCGCCGCCTATCGGAGGCCGCGCCACGGGCGCGTGTGATCTTGTTCGGCTCCCATGCGCGGGGTGATGCCGGTCCCCGTAGCGATCTTGATTTCCTTGTAGTCGAGCCTTCCGTTGAGGACCCGAGCGAGGAGTCGATCCGCTTGCGTCGGAAGCTCCGCGGACTAGGCCTTTTCGCAGACATTGTGGTTGTGAGCGAACGTGAAGCCGAGAATTGGCGCCACGTCGATGGGAGCTTGATTAACGCCGCATTGTCAGAGGGCCGTCCACTCGCGGCTTGATGTACGGCGAGGCGGACCTCCCTGGTGTGTTGCTCGGCCTAGCGCGTGACGATGAGTTCGCAGCGAAATCATTGTTGTCGGTCAAGGGAGTTGCGGACTCGATCCTTGGTTTTCACGCCCAACAGGCCGTAGAGAAGTCCCTGAAGGCTGTTCTCGCCTATCGAGCAATCAGGTATCCCTATTCCCACGATCTCGATGGCTTTGTCGAGCTCTGTGAATCCAATGGCCTTGACGTGCCTGCGGATCTCGATGGAGTCGATCGTCTCTCTGAGTTCGGCGTTCGTGCGCGTTATGGTGCGAGTGGCCCGCGCGGTCTCGACCGTGAGCAGGCATTGCGGTGGGCGGTCTGCGCCGTGAAGTGGGCGGAAGACATTGTGCTGCTGCCCGAAGAAGATCAGGCGAACAAGCGTGAGCCGACCCAGTCGTCCGACCCGCGCGAGCCGGGGGGCGCGAAGAAATAGCCCCCGCCCACGGGCGAGATGTAGTCGATCATCGGCTCTTCGGTAAGCCGCGCCTGGATCTTTTCGAACTGGCGGCGGACGTCCTGGTTGAAAGCGACGAACATCAGCCCTTGGTCGAGGTCGCCGGCCTCGTCGATGCCGCGGTCGTAGTTGTAGCCGCGACGCAGGATGCGCTGATCGGCGGTCGCGGGAGTGCGTGGATTGGCCAGGCGGATGTGGGCGTTCAGGGGTATGCGATTGCCGTGGGGGTCAAGGTCGTAGCGGGGTTCCTGGAACTCGTCGCTGCCGCCAAGCGGCGCGCCGGTCACGCGGTCGCGCCCGATCATGTTCTGCTGCTCGAACATGCCGACGCGGTCCCAGAACTCGACGTGCATGCGGATCGCGCGCGCGACGAGGTAGGTGCCGCCAACGGTCCAAGTTGGTTCTCCCGAGCCGGGCTGAACCCATACCAGCCGGTTCATCAGGCCGGCGTCGGCGACGTCCGGATTGGCGGTGCCGTCGCGGAAAGCAAACAGGTTACGTGGACTGTTGTGCGGGCTCGGGCCGCGCCTGACGCTCTGAAAGCCGTCGATGCTCCAACGCGTTGTGAGGCGTCCCGCTACCACGCGCAACAACTCACGCACAGTGTGCGCGACCGTGTCGCGGTGTCCGGCGCACACTTGCAGAAGCAGATCGCCGTGGCTGCGCGTCGGGTCCAATTCGTTGCCGGCAAAGCTCGGCATCTGACGCAGCAGCTTTGGCTTGCGCGTAGCGAGGCCGTAGCGCTCGTCGAACAGCGAGGCGCCGAGGGCGATCGTCACCGTCAGCGCGTCCGGTGCGTCAACCGGGCCGAGGACGCCCGAGTCCGGCGGAGGATCGTCGATCTCCTGAGCGCCGACGGTTTCGCCCTGCGTCAGGCTGCGCGCACGCGTGCACAGTGTCTGCAGGGCCTCGGCCAGCAGCTCGCGGTTGGGGGCGATCGAGTCGAGCGCCATGAACATCGCCTGCGCCTGTGCCGGCGCCGGCGTGAGGATGCCCGCCTGGTGAGGTCCGTCGAATGGAACCCTGCTCAACAGTTCCTCGCTGAGCACCGCCCGTGACTGTGCAGCAGCGCTTGGCGGCGGGGGGCTGCTGCGAAGCTCGCTCTCGGCAAGCGCGCCGCCCAGCGCGCCGACACTGCCGGCGCCGACGACGGCAAGCGAGCGCTTCACGAACTGGCGGCGGTCGAGCTCGTTCATGCTTGCCCACCAAGACACCTAGCCGCAAGCTCGGGCGATACGAGTGAGACGCGGTCGAGTTGCCTCAGCTGCAGACCTCTGATGGTCGTCGTACCCGTCGAGAGTGCGTGTCGGTCCAGCAGGCTCATGGCGCGTCTTCCGCGGCTAGCTCGGCCGCTCTTTCTGCGGGCGAGGGTGTCGGGAGCGGTGGGATCGGCGCGGGCGTCTTTGTCTCCAGCGTGCCCGGCAGCAGCTCCAGCGCCGTGAGTGCCCCGGCGAGCGTTCCGTTCAGCAGCTCGTGTTCGTGCATCGACAGCTGGGTGAGCGCCGGCCAACCCCGGTGTTTGCGGTGGATCTGCGCGATCGTAGAGCTGAGCAAGCCAAGCTCGCTACGCACCTCGGCTTCGGTGTTTTCCCTTCCCGACAGCAGCGGCTGCAGGGTGTGGAAGACCTCTTCGGTCGCATCCAGCCCGGCCGCGGTTCCGAGGACCCCCTGTCCGCTCCACGGCACGTGCGTGCCGCTCAGCAGATCGCGCTGGGCGTCCTCGAGAATCTCATGCGCACGCGTGGCGTATTCCAGGGGCGTGATCTGCACGCTCGGCAGGGCCCTGCGCAGGCTCTGGAGACTGCGCAGGAGCGCATCCGCGACCGGCAGCAGCGAGCGCGGCGCAACGCCGCTCCATAGGCCCATTTCCAGTCGGTGCAGGCCATTGAAGTGGGGATCGGCGGCGCCGGCGAGCAGCCCGTTCGGCATCCCGTCGATTTCCTGGTTGAGTGCTTCGAACAGTCCGTACACGGCACCGAGGTGCAGGTAGGAGCTCCACGTGGCCTGCCATGCCGAGCGAGCGCCTGCGCGGTCACCGCTCGCGAGCGCGTCACGCAGGCCATTCGCCTCGCGCTCGGCGATAGTCGTCCAGTGCTCGGCGTAGCGCTTGTAGGCGGCCACCGGGCCGACGAAGGCTCGCGCCGGAAGCGGAGACAGGTCGGCTGTCATTTCCCCGCGCGTGTTCTCGCCCTGATCCTCGAGATCGCCTATTTCCGTGCCATACCGGCGGGCGGGCACATTCGACCCGTAGACCTTGCTTACGCGCACGCCGAGTGGGTTGGCCGGGCTTGTGTGCGCCGCGACCGACAGCACGCCGAAATGACTGGGCCGGTGTGCACCAGGGCCGGGCGCCAATGCCGCTCCGACGAGCAGCAGAATCGCCGCGAGCAGTGTCAGACCAAGCACGCGCCGTGCCGCGCGTGAACGTGCAAGGGCTGCGATCACGTTGCAAGGGCTCCGATCACGTTCGCAAGGTACGAGCTGCGACCAAAGCGGTTGTTACCAAAACGTGGACTCCGCGCTTTCATTTTGTGAAAGAACAGGGCCCTTGCGATCTTGTTACGGAAATGTGGATCGTTTGCTTACATTTCGTGAAAGGGCTCCATGTGTGACGGTCTCCGGCCATTGGCGTGCGTCAGGCGCTGGGGCCGCCCGGATCACACAATCGCAACGGGTCTGTGACCTGTTGTTGACAACACGCGACCTGCGTAACTCCACGATGCGCATTGCGCTCCCACGCGGGTGGCCGGGGCGCGCGGCAGCACGATCGCCGCCCAAGAGTCCGAAAAGGAGAAATTCCGTTGCGCACTGGGAAGAAGCTCATCGCGGGCGGCATCGGGGTCCTGGCCGCCGGAGCGGCGGTGCTGGGCATTTCGATGTCAAGCGCATCCCCGCCGCCCACCACCGCCGCATCGACCACACCGATCAAGCACGTCGTCGTCATCTTCGACGAGAACATCTCGTTCGATCACTATTTCGGGACCTACCCGCACGCGCTCAATCCTGCTGGTGAGCCGTCGTTCACGGCGCTGCCGGGCACGCCCGCGGTCAACGGTCTGAACAACGGTTTGCTCACAAACAACCCGAACGAGGACCAGCCCCAGCGCCTGGACCCGAGCCAGGCTCTCACGTGTGACCAGAACCACGGCTACTCCGCCGAGCAGGAAGCCTTCGACGGCGGCCTCATGAACGAGTTCGTCCAGAAGACGACGGGCAGTGGCTGCACGCAGAGCACCACCCCCGACTCCAGCAGCTACGGGCCGAACGGGATCGTGATGGACTACTACGACGGCAACACGGTTACCGGGCTGTGGAATCTCGCTCAGCATTTCTCGCTCAACGACAATTCCTACAGCACCCAGTTCGGACCCTCGAGCCCTGGTGCGGTGAACCTGATCTCCGGTCAGACGAACGGCGCCGAAGCGCATGGCGGCGTATCGACCAACATCGCCAACGGCACGTTGTTCGGCGACGGCGAGCCCTACTACGACCAGTGCTCGAACAACACGACGGCGATCAACGCCGACGGTACCCCGGGCGGGGTGACGGTCTCGCTGAGTGGTAAGAACATCGGCGACCTGATGAACGCCAAGGGCGTCACCTGGGGTTGGTTCCAGGGTGGCTTTGCTCCCTCGGCCACGGTCCCGGCTGGAACCGGCAGCGCCTCGCTCAGTGACGCCGGCACCACCAAGGCATATGCCGAGGGTCCGGTAGCTCGTGTGGCGTGCACCACATCGCACAACAACATCGGCGATGCCTCGGTGCAGGACTACGTTGAGCATCACGAGCCGTTCCAGTACTACGCCAGCACGGCCAACCCCGACCACGTCTCGCCGAGTTCAGTCTCGCAGGTCGGCCTCAGCGATCCGACGGGAACGCCTACGGATGAGGCGGTCAACCATCAGTACGACATCTCACTGTTCTCCCAGGCGCTGCAGCAGGGCTACCTGCCGCAGGTCTCCTACCTCAAGCCGCCCGCATATGAGAACGGTCATGCAGGCAACTCCGACCCGCTGGACGAACAGCGCTTCCTGGCCGACACGATCGACGAAATCGAGCAGTCCAGCTACTGGCCGAACACGGCGATCGTGATCGCCTACGACGACTCCGACGGCTGGTATGACCATCAGATCGGACCGATCGTGCGTCCCTCGGACGATACGATCGACTCGCTGAACGGGCCTGGTAAATGCGGTACGGCGGCGACCCCGCCGGCGCAGAACGACCGTTGCGGCGTCGGTCCGCGCATGCCGCTGATGGTGATCTCGCCGTGGGCGCGCAGCAATTTCGTCGACGGCACCTTCACCGAGCAGGCGTCGATCACGCAGTTCATCGAGGACAACTGGAACCTCGGGCGCATCGGCGGTGGATCTGCCGATACGACGGCTGGGACGCTCGACAACATGTTCGACTTCGAACCGAGCGCACCTCGCTCGCCGGCGGTCATCCTCAACGACAGCACCGGCGAGGTTCAAAGCATCATCCCGTCCTCGGAATCGACCGTTACCGGTCAGGGGCCGGCAGGACCTCCCGGGCCGCAGGGACCGGCGGGACCGCAGGGCGCGACAGGCGCTCAGGGCCCGGCCGGAGCGAAAGGCCCGGCTGGACCAACGGGACCACAGGGCCCTCCAGGCAAGACGCCGAAGATCGTCTGCAAAGTGGACGGCAAAGGCGACAACATAAAAATCACGTGCACGCAAGTGGGCTATGGCTCAAGCGAGCGGGCGGTGGTGTCACTCGTGCGCAAGCACAAGACCGTCGCCAGCGCCAAGGGCCGCCTCGGCGCCGCGATCGTGTTGCGTCACACCAAGGGTTTGCACGGCCTCTACACGCTGTTCGTGGACATACCGGGCGACTCGAGCACATCGAAGTCGGTTCGTCTGTAGCGCCGCGGCAACAACCAACCACCCAAGCCAAGGGCGCCTTACGGGGCGCCCTTGGTTGTTGGGCGCTCGTCTCAGGCGTCTCTCTCGGATGTCTTGCGCGTGCCTATTTCGTTCCTGGCGCGCTCTGGGCGGCTATAGCTATCCGAAGTCTCTCGCGGCGCGAGTAGCAACTCCGCTCCACCGGACGTTACGCTGAAAAGGTGGCCCGCACATTTGGCTTCCTGATGAGCCCAGAACCACCGCCGCGACGCGTCGGCGCGCTGGTTGCGCTCGCGCTGGTGGCGCTGTGCACGCTGCTCATCTACCCGCTCAAGCAGGCGGCTCCGGTGGTGTCGCTGGGTGTCGTCTACATGCTGGCGGTGGTGATCGTCTCGGTCACGTGGGGCGTGTGGCTGGGAGTGGCGACGTCGCTGCTGAGCGCGTTGGCGTACAACTACTTCCACCTACCGCCGGTTGGGCACCTGACGATCTCAAACGGGGAGAACTGGGTCGCGCTGATCGCTTTCGTGATTGTCTCGATGCTGGCAAGCTCGGTGGCGGAGGTCACGCGCGCACGTTCGCGCGAGGCGGCCGAGCGGCGCCGCGAGGCGGACTTGGCGGCCGAGATGGCACGCCTGCTGCTGGGTGGCAGGCGTCTATCCGAGGACTTGCCGACCGCGTCCGCGCGGCTCTCCCAGGTGCTGGGCTTGCCCTCGGCGGCGATCGAGCTGGAGGCGGTCGAGGGAGACGAGCGGCGCGTGGCCTTCCCGCTGCGCGAGGGCCCGCGCCGGCTGGGCACGCTGCTCGTTCCCACAGACACCCCGGAGGCAACGCTGCGGCGTCTGCAGGAGCGTGTCGTGCCGGCGCTCGAGTCGCTGCTGAGCGCCGCCTTGGAGCGGGACTCGCTGCTGGCCGACGTGGTCGAGACGGCCGCGCTGCGGCGCACCGATGTCGTCAAGACCGCTCTCCTGCGAGCCGTCTCCCACGATCTGCGCTCACCGCTGACAGCGATCTCCGCGGCGGCTGACGCGGTTGGCTCGCCCTCGCTCTCCGAGGAGGAGCGTCTCGAGATGGCCGCACTGATCCAGCAGGAGACGCAGCGCCTCTCGCGCCTGGTCGACAACCTGCTCGACCTCTCGCGCTTGGAAGCAGGAGCAGCCGAGCCACACGCGGCGCTCACGTCGGTCGATGAGGTGATCCGCGCCGCGCTCGCGGAGCTCTCGCCCGCGCCAGAGGACTTCAGCCTCTCGATCGATCGCGACCTACCGCCCGTGAGCGTCGATCCAGTGCAGTTGGAGCGCGCGTTCGTGAATGTCTTGGAGAACGCACGTCGGCACTCGGGGGGCCACCCGGTGTCTGTCAGGGCTCGCGCGGTGCGCAGTCTCGGTGGCGCTGCCGAGGCGCCCCTGGCGGACCTGGTCGCAGATGAGGAACGCTCGGGGGCGGCGTTCGACACCGGCCTCGCTCCGCTGGAAGGTCCGAGCGGCGGTCCGGCGGGTGACAGGTTGGTGGTCCGCGTCGTCGATCGCGGCCCCGGCATACCCCCAGCGCAGCTGGAGCGCGTGTTCGAACCCTTCTACCGCGCCGGCACGCCGCAGGGAGGACATCGTGGCTCCGGCTTGGGACTGGCGATCGCACGCGGTTTCACCGAGTCCAACGGCGGCAGGCTGCACGTCGAGTCGCTCCCAGGGCAGGGCGCGACGTTCGTGTTCGAGCTGCCGCTGGCGTCGCAACAGCCATCCCTGGAGTCCGCGGACGTGCTCGAGGCAGCCGCGAGTCATGAGCAGGCGCGTTGAGCACATCGACGATCGTACGTAGTCGCGAGGTCCGCAGCGGGCGTCCGCCGGTTGCGCAGAGTCCCGTCGATCGTGCGGGACGTCCGTCGGGCGCTCGGAGTGTCTGTTGATCGCGCAGGAGCAGCCGGCGCCAACACAACGGATTCTGGTTGTAGACGACGAGCCGCAGATCCTGCGCGCTTTGCGCGTGGTGCTGCGCGATGCGGGCTTCGAGGTGGTGCCGGCGGAAACGGCAAGCGAGGCCCTGGATCGAGCGGCCGTGCGTCCGCCGCAGGCGGCGATCGTCGACCTGATGCTGCCCGACATGGATGGGGTCGAGCTGACGCGCCTGTTGCGCGAGTGGAGTGAGATGCCGATTCTCGTGCTCTCGGCAGTCGGCGAGGAGGAGCAGAAGGTACGGGCGCTCGAGGCGGGAGCCGACGACTACATAACGAAGCCGTTTGGCTCGCGCGAGCTGGTGGCTCGCCTGCAGGCCGCGCTGCGTCGCGGCGGCCGCTCGGAGGAGGAGCCGCGCATAACGGTCGGAGATTTGGAGATCGACCTCGCGGCACGTGTAGTGCGTCGGGGTGGGGAGGACGTGCACCTGACACCGATCGAGTTCGACCTGCTGCGCGTGCTCGTACGCAACCGGGGCAGATTGATGACCCATCGCGCGCTACTCGGCGAGGTGTGGGGACCCGAGTACGGCGACGACGTGCAAACGCTACGCACACACATCGCCCGCCTGCGCGCCAAGGTCCAGGGCGACGGGCAATCCGCACGCGTGATCGTCACCGATCCCGGTGTCGGCTACCGCTTCTCGGCATAGCGAAATCGGCTCATAGCCGAGGGTGCACGCGAACTCCGCTCCTGGCCGGCGCTGCTCGGGTGCAGGAGCGGAGCCAACATCTTCAGAAAGGTCGTTTCACTACCAATTGACGGTCTGCGGGCGGCGGTAAAAGTCCTTCTATCGGGATAACCGTATGTGACGCCGAGTGACCGTCACGAAATCGTTATGCCGCGTAACGAATTCGTTATGCGAGCGTGATGGGCTGTGCCTAATAGTGGTGGTCATGGATGCCGTCGCCATCGTTATCGGGATCGTCATGTTCGCGCTGCTGATGCTCATACTCGAGGGAATCGACCGAATATGAGTAGTTTGCTCCAACCCGCGGCGCTGATAGCGCACATGAGCGGAGCCGACGTCTTTGGGCTGATCGTCACGCTCCTGATCATCGCCTACCTGTTTTACGCCTTGATCCGCGGGGAGAAGTTCTGAGATGACCGCGGCGGGTTGGCTGACGATCATCCTGTTCGCGGTCATCCTGACCGCGCTCGCATTTCCCTTGGGCAGCTACATGGCGGCCGTCTACAGCGGTAGGCACGTCATTCTCACCCCGATATTCGCGGTCCCCGAGCGGCTTCTCTACAAGCTGTTGCGCGTCGATCCGAAGCGCGAGCAAGATTGGAAGGCCTACGCCAAGAGCTTGATCATCTTCTCGCTAGCGGGATGGCTATTGCTGTACGTGATCCTGCGAACGCAAAATGCTCCGTGGGTCCCGCACGTCCTCAACCCGCTCGGCTACCACTCAGCGCCGTGGAACGTCACATTCAACACGGCCTCGTCGTTCATGACGAACACCAACTGGCAGTTCTACAGCGGCGAGACGACGATGAGCTATTTCAGCCAGATGCTGGGGCTGACGGTGCAGAACTGGCTGTCGGCGGGGATCGGGATCGTGGTGGCTGTGGCGCTTGTGCGCGGGATCATTGGCCGAGGCGGGACGAGCCTCGGCAATTTCTGGCAGGACCTGGTGCGGACGATCCTATATTTGCTGACGCCGCTCTCCGTGATCGCCGCGCTCGTGCTCGTGTCTCAGGGAGTGATCGCCAACCTCTCCACTTACCTGACGGTTCACACGGTCACGGGTCTCACCCAGACGATCGCAATGGGTCCGGTCGCCTCGCAGGAGGCGATCAAGATGCTTGGCACGAACGGAGGCGGCTTCTTCAACACAAACTCCGCCCATCCGTTCGAGAACCCGACGCAGTTCACCAATTTCTTCGAGATGCTGCTGGTGCTCCTCATCCCGGCGGCGCTGGTTTTCATGTACGGTCGCATGACCGGCAATCGTCGTCAGGGTTATGCGATCTACGGCGCGATGATGGTGATGTTCCTGGGTGCCGTGTGCGTTGCGTACGTCGCGGAGGCGCACGGCTCACCGGCGCAGCACGCCGCCGGCCTGCATACAGGTGTCATCCATGGCTCGACAGGCGGCAACATGGAAGGCAAGGAGCAGCGCTTCGGCATCGCGGGCTCGGCCTTGTTTGACGTCATCACGACCGTCACTTCCTGCGGCGCCGTGAACAGTGCGATCGAGTCCTTCACTGGCATAGGCGGCGCTGTGCCATTTGCCAATCTGTCGGCCTCCGAGGTGATTTTCGGTGGTGTCGGCACGGGCTTGTACTCGATCCTTTTGTACGTGCTGCTGGCAGTCTTCATCGGTGGCCTGATGGTGGGACGCACACCGGAGTGGCTAGGCAAGAAGATCGAGGCGCGTGAGATCAAGCTGGCGGGCCTGGGCATCCTGATCACGCCGCTGGCAGCGCTGTTCTGCACCGCGCTTGCCAGTGCAAGCAGCGCTGGGCGCAAGTCGATCTCGGAAGTCGCAACCTCGGCCACGCTGGGAACCCACACGCCGCAGGCATTCTCCGAGACTTTCTACGCCTACCTGTCCCAAGCCAACAACAACGGCTCCGCGTTTGCCGGTTATACGGGCTTCATCCAACCAAATGCGGGCAACTTGGGAGCGCACGGCATCACCTTCGCCAACCTGCTCGGCGGCTTCGACATGATCTTCGCTCGTTACGCGCCGATCTTGTTCGCCCTAGCCGTAGCGGGAGCTCTAGCGGGTAAGCGGGTCACACCCGCGGGCCTCGGCACGATGCGCACCGACAACCCCACCTTCGTGGTGCTCCTGATCGGCGTGATCATCCTCGTCGGCGCGCTCACCTTTTTCCCGGCTTTGCTACTGGGTCCGATCGTTCAGGGTCTGACAGGACACCTCTACTGACATGCGCCGCGACATCGTCACATCGATCATCGGGATAATCGTCTTCACGATCCTGCTAGGGCTCGTCTACCCGCTTGCCATAACGGGCATCAGCCAGGTGGCCTTTTCGGGTAACGCCAACGGCCAGCAGATCCACGTGCGCGGCAAGCTCGTCGGCTCGAAGCTGATCGGCCAGAACTTCGGCACGCCAGTGCTCGAAAAGAACGGCAAGGCAAAGGAAGAAAAAGGCGCCGTGGTAACCGAAGTGGACCCGCGCTACTTCCAGTCGCGCCCTTCGGCAACCGAAGGCGGCTCGTACAACGCCGCGGCCAGCACCTTCTCAAATCACGGCCCCAACAGCGTCAAGACCGAGGAAGCAAACGCGGAAAACATAAAGGCCTATCAAGAGCTGAATGTGAACCCGGCGACCAAGAGGGAATACGACCCGGGCCTGACCGCGTCGAAAATTCCGGTCGACGCGGTCAACAGCTCCGCCTCAGGCTTGGATCCGGAAATTTCACCCGCCAATGCCTGGATCCAGGCCTATCGCGTCGCATCCGTGCGTCGCCTCTCGCTGGCCAGAGTGGACGCCCTGATCGCCAAGTACACCTCTAGCCGCGCCCTGGGCTTCTCCGGCGAGGAAGGCGTGAACGTGCTCGAACTGAACCTCGCTCTCGATCGCATCTCAGCGGGAGGCGTATAGATGCCGGCTCTGAGAAACAGCCGGCAAGCGCCGACGTCCCTCGCGAAGCCTGGAAGGAGCAGCTGATGTCCGCCGTCAACGCAACCCACGAGCGCCAAGCGGTCTCGCTGTTCCAGGGCGAGATAGTCAAGCGCGCGCTGATCGACAGCGTCAAGAAGCTCGACCCCCGAGTGCAGGTCCGCAACCCCGTCATGTTCGTCGTGGAGATCGGCTCTGTGATCACAACGATCACGTGGCTGATCCAGGCATTCGGCGGCAAGCCGCTGGGTGGCGGTCACGAGCCCGCCTGGTACACGTTCACGATCGCTTTCTGGCTGTGGTTGACGGTGATCTTCGCCAACATGGCCGAGGCGTTCGCCGAGGGACGCGGCCGCGCTCAGGCAGACACGTTGCGCAACATGCGCAAGGAGACGGTGGCGACGATGCGCGACGGCTCGATGAAGGCCGCCTCGGCGCTGACCCGCGGCGACATAGTGGTGGTCGTCGCCGGCGACTTGATCCCGGGCGACGGCAGCGTGATCGAGGGCATCGCCACAGTCGACGAGTCGGCGATCACGGGCGAGTCCGCGCCGGTCATCCGCGAGTCGGGCGGCGATCGCAGCGCCGTCACCGGCGGCACACGCGTCACCTCCGATCGAATCGTCGTAGAAATAACGCAAGAGCCGGGCAAGTCGTTTCTGGACCGCATGATCGCGCTGGTGGAGGGGGCAGAGCGGCGCAAGACGCCAAACGAGGTTGCGCTGGGAATCCTGCTGGCCGCATTGACGCTGATCTTCATGATCGTCGTTGCCACGCTGCGCCCGTTCGGTCTGTTCGCGGGCACCTCGATCTCCGAGACGACGCTGATCGCGCTGCTTGTCGCGTTGATCCCGACCACGATCGGCGCGCTGCTGAGCGCGATCGGGATCGCCGGCATGGACCGCTTGGTGCGCCGCAACGTGCTCGCGCTCTCCGGCCGCGCGGTCGAGGCATCGGGCGACGTGGACGTGCTGCTGCTGGACAAGACCGGCACGATCACGCTGGGCAACCGCCAAGCTTCGGAGTTCATCCCGATGCCGGGCGTGCCAGAGTCAGAGCTGGCCGAGGTGGCCCAGCTCTCCTCGCTGGCGGACGAGACCCCGGAGGGACGCTCGATCGTCGTGCTGGCAAAGACATACGGCATCCGCGAGCACGACATGAACACGCTCAACGCCGAGTTCGTGCCCTTTACCGCCCAGACCAGGATGAGCGGCGTCGACATCGACGGTCGGCGCCTGCGCAAGGGCGCAGGCGATTCGATCATCCAGTTCGTCGAGGAAGAGGGCGGCCAGGCTCCGCCGGAGTTGCGCGAGTGCCTGGATCGCATAGGGCGCGAGGGCGGCACACCACTGGCGGTAGCGCGCGACAACCAGATTCTCGGCGTCGTCTACCTCAAGGACACGATCAAGCAGGGCATGAAGGAGCGCTTCGACCAGCTGCGGGCGATGGGCATCAGGACGGTGATGGTCACCGGCGACAACCGCTTGACGGCGGCAAAGATCGCCGAGGAGTCGGGCGTCGACGACTTCCTGGCCGAAGCCACGCCAGAGGCCAAGCTGGCGCTGATCCGCGAGCACCAGGAGGACGGCCGCTTGGTGGCGATGACCGGCGACGGCACCAACGACGCCCCAGCGCTGGCCCAAGCGGACGTGGGCGTCGCGATGAACACGGGCACCCAGGCAGCCCGCGAGGCCGGCAACATGGTCGATCTGGACTCCAACCCGACGAAGCTGATCGAGATCGTCGAGGTGGGTAAGCAGCTCTTGATAACGCGTGGAGCGTTGACGACGTTCTCGATCGCAAACGACGTGGCCAAGTACTTCGCGATCCTCCCGGCGATCTTCGTCACGACGTACGCGACGAGCTCCGGAGGCAAGGGCCCTCTGCACGTCTTGAACATCATGAACCTGGGCACCCCCCAGTCGGCGATCGTCTCGGCGATCATCTTCAACGCGATCGTGATCCCGCTGCTGATCCCGCTGTCGCTGCGTGGTGTGCGCTATCGCCCGATCGGCGCCAGCGCACTGTTGCGCCGCAACCTGTGGATCTACGGCCTCGGCGGCATCATCGCTCCGTTCATCGGCATCAAGCTGATCGACCTGATAGTTCACAACCTGCTCGGGGCCTGACGGGCCGGGGCTCCTGTGCGGGAGCCCCGAAGGTTGGATTGAGGGGTATGCGCCTTCCGGGTGTCGGTGGGAGAGAATGCTCCCGTGCCAGCTGATGCCCCCACAGAGTCGCAGCGCGGCCGCCTGAAGGTCTTCATCGGCATGGCGGCTGGGGTGGGCAAGACCTACCGCATGCTGAACGAGGGTCGCGCCGAGGCAGAGGCAGGTCGTGACGTGGCGATCGGCTACCTGGAGCCGCACGGGCGCGAGGAGACGACAGCACAGGCGGAGGGCCTCGAGGAGATCCCACCGCGAATGGTCGACTACCGCGGCACGCCGCTGGCCGAGATGGACTTGCCGGCAGTGCTGGCGCGCAAGCCGGAGCTGTGCCTGATCGACGAGTTGGCGCACACCAACGCCCCGGGCACAGAGCACGAGAAGCGCTACGAAGACGTCCAAGACGTGCTCGCGGCGGGCATCGACGTGTACTCCACCGTCAACGTGCAACATCTGGAGAGCCTCAACGACCAGGTGATCCAGCTGACCGGCACGCGAGTGCGAGAGACGATCCCCGACGAAGTCTTGGTCGCGGCCGACGAGGTGGTGCTGATCGACCTGACGCCGGAGGCGTTGATCGAGCGCCTGCGCGCCGGCAAGGTCTACCCGCGCGAGCGCGTGCCGGCAGCGTTGAACAACTTCTTCAAGATCGAGAACCTCTCGGCGCTGCGCGAGACGGCTTTGCGCCATGTGGCAGAGGGCGTAGAGATCAAGCGCCTTGCGCCCGCACCGATCGTCGTGCGTCGCGAAGACGGCATCGCCTCCGCCAGCACGCAAGCGGGCGCAGGCACTCAGGCAATCGCCGAGCGGCTGCTGGCGCTGGTCGCGCTGGCGCCACACTCGCAGCGGATCGTGCGCCGCGCCAGCCGCTCGGCAGAGAGGCTCGGCGCGCGCTTGGACGTTTTGGTCGTGCGCCCACCGGGCAGGAGCCCAAGCGCCGAGGACCGCGAGCAGTTGGAGGCGCTGCGGCGCTTGAGCTCGATGCTGGGCGCACGCTTGCTCGTCGAAGAGGGCGAAGACGTGGCCGCGACGGCGATCGAGACGGCCCAGCGCCTGGGCAGCACCTACGTGCTGATGGGAGCGCCAGCGCCACGCCGTGGCTTCAAGCGTTTGTCCGAGCCGCTGTTGTTGCGCCTGCTCGAGGGGCTGCCTGGAGTCGACGTGCGCATCGTGGCCGACCCCACGCTGCGCGAGGGCGCGGGAGGTCAAGCGGGCGAGCATGGAGTCGAGGACGGGCTTCTGGATTGATGGGAGATCTGGCCGAGTGTCCAAAAATGGGGGATGCCCCCTGCGCGCACGGGACATTTGAAGATGCGGAGCAGGGGCCAAGCTAAGAATCGCGAAAGATTGCTTGCGCGCCGCAACGTCGCGACACATAGGCTGTTGCAATGACCATGCCCATACACATTCGCCCACGCACACTGCTGCTCGCGCTGCTCTCGAGCGGTGCCTTGCTGTTCGCCTGCACAAGCGTCCTCTCCGGCTCCTCGAGCTACGCCGCAAGCGCCACAAAGCCCAGCGCTAAAGCTGCCTCGTCGTATCTAACCGGTATCGGCGACCAGCAGACGGAGATGTTCACAAACCCGCTGTGGACGCAGTTGCACACGAAAATCGCGCGCTACATCGCGCCGTACGACGCCGCCGTGCGTCCTTACTCGCTGCAGCTGGCCAGGGCATGGATCACAGCCGCCGAAGCCGACCACCAGCAGGTGCTCGTCGCCTTCTACCACTCCGAGTACACCCCAACGAAAATGCCAAGCGTCGCCGTCTACCAGCGCGACGTCCAGAAGTTCATCAAGCTGTTCCCGCACGTCCGCCAGTACCAGCCTTGGAACGAGGCCAACCGTGGCACGATCGTCGAAATCGTCAAAGGCAAACGGCACATAGCGCTCGTCTCCCCGTCGGCGCTGCAGTCCGCCCAGTACTACCGGGCGTTGAAAGTGGTCTGCAAGGTCTGCACGGTCGTTGGCCTCGACGTCCTAGACGCCCCGGTCGTCACGCCAACGCTTGAGTACATCGCTCAGTTCAAGCACGACGTCGCGCGCCTGAAAACGGTGATGCCAAGCGTCTGGGGCCTGCACAACTACTCCGACACCAACCGCTTGCAGAGCACCCGCACGAAAGCGATCCTGGCGGCCGTGCCGGGTCAGGTCTGGCTGACCGAGACAGGCGGGATCGTGCAGTTCGGCAGCGACTTCCCCAACAAGAAAGGCTCGGGCCTGACGCGAGCCGCCAAGGCGCTGTCCTACATGTTCAAGATCGCGGGTTCCTCCTCGCGTATCAAGCGCCTGTACATCTACGACTGGACTGGCGGCAACGCCTCGACGCGCTTCGACGCGGGACTGATGAACGGCAAATACGAACCGCGCCCTGGCTATGTAGTCGTCTGCAAGCAGTTGCATGCGGCTAACTGCAACGTGAAGGCCGCCAAAAACTGAGGGTATGACGCATCGAAAGCTGCCTGCCGAGGGGTTGCGGATGTGGGGTTGTTGAAGCTGTGTGTGGGGATCCGTTTATAACTTCTAAGTTGTAAACGGGGTTTGCGTCTTGTAGTGCTTGGGCGACTCGGCTCAACCGGCCGGATTTGACCTTGGGGCCCGCCGCCCGCCGCCCGCCGCCCCGGGCCCCGGCGCGTGCTGGCGCATCGTGCTGGCACTGGCTCTAGGCCGCGGGATCAGCTCGTTAGCGTACGGGCCGGGCGGGGTGTCGCGGGGCGGCGCCGGTGCCTGACCGGTCCGCCCGCCACGATCCTTGCGCATACCAGCCCGAACAGCCCGGCCCCGGCCGCAACGGGGGCGAGCACGCGTAGCGGGTAATTGCCAAAGCCCTTGTGCAAGGCAGTGTTGTCGCCGGCTTTGACGATGTCGAGCAGTCCCTGGTGGTCGATGCCGAGCAGCGTGGGCCCGAGCAGCGCAAACAGACACCAGCCGGCGAGCGCGAGGACGCCGGCAGTCAGAGAGGCGCGCGAGATGCGCGTGCGCGCCGTCGCAAGCGTTGCAAGTACGACCGCCCCGCCGGCAGCCAGGAAGAACGGCCAGATCCCGCCCCAGCCGCGGCCGAGTCCGTAGGCGCTTGCGATCGTCGGCTGGAAGAAGCCCTCGCGCACGTAGCGCATCCAGGTGACCGCCTCGGTCTCATAGCCGATCAGCGGATGGGTCACGGTGGCGATGATCGTGGTCGTCAGCGATACGCCGGCCAGCGCGATCGTCGGCCCTGGGTAGCGCTTCAGCGCAATCCCGATCGGCAGCGCCAGGAACGGCAGCATCGTCATCAGAAAGCGCGGCCCCATGAAGCCGCCGCCGAAGGGCAGATAGTAGCCGGAGTTGTAGCCCACGTAGCAAACGCAGACGCCGGTGATCGTCAGCGCCTCAGCACGACAGCCGCGCTTGTAGAGCAGCCAGGTACCGACCGCCCCCATCGCCAGTACGGGCGAGATCGTCAAGAGCCCGCGCGAGTCCAGCAGCAAGGTGGCAAGCACTCTGAGGCTGGGCAGCCCAATCCCGAAGAACCCCTGCTGCTGGCGGGGAATGCTCGAGTAGGCCAGGTGCGTCCACGAGTGGAAGGCATAGTGGTTGTAGAGCAACAGCGGCACGATCCCGATCAGGCCACCGAGAATGAAAGCGCCAGCACGCTTGAAGATGCCCAACGGCGTAAGCGAGTCACGGCGCGAGAGCAGATACAGGCCGAGTACCAGCGCGACAAAGAAGAGCGGATACTCGGAGGCGCCGGCATAGCCGAGCGCCAGCCCAGCCACCCACAGGTACCAGGGGTTCGCTGGCCCCTCGCGCTCGTGCCATATCAGCGCGAAGGCAGCGAAGCCGAGGAACGCGGTGAACACGTGGCTGAACAGCAGCGTCGACAGCGGCAGCGTGAGCGTGCCGAGGCCAAGGATCACGGCAGTGGCGGCGCCGTAGCCCGGTTGCAGGCGCTCGGCCAGATGCCCCACGAGGAGCAGCAACAACAGTCCGGGCAGCACGTTGGCCCACAGCCCGACGAGGTAGATCATCTCATCGCCCGGATGGTTGGGAGGGGCGACGTGCCTGTCGGTCCACGATTCGGCGCCCGTCGCCTTCAGAAAGTCATAGAAGGGCAGCGAGTACAGGGCCAGGCCGGGGGCACGGGCCGAGTACCAATGGCCCTGGTAGAAAGCCTTGTCGCCCGTGTTGACCTGGTATCGATCGATCGTCGTCTTGTCCTGATCCAGCGAGCGGATCAGGTCGTAGTGAGAGGTCTGATTCCAAGAAAAGCTCTGGATCATGGTCGCGTAGGAGAGCCCGACGAGCAGGACCGCCGCGAGCGCGAGTCGCTTCTTGGTGAGCATCAATCGCTTCCGTGCAACGCCTTCGGCCCAGGGCCGATGTGGTAGATGACGACGTCGCCCACGCGCTGACGGGTGACGCCCAGCCCTGTGACCGGCTTGGCGGCGGCCGCGACGGGATCCGGCGGCTCGGGCACCTCGGGAGCATGCAACCCCGGCAATTCAGCCCGCTTCAAATGCAACACCACGGTCTTGATTCCGTACCAGCGCAGCTTCTCGATGCTCGCCTTGTCGGGGAAGCCGCCCATGCCGCCGCGCAGATCGTCGACCTCGGGCATGTCGAACGTGCTATTGCCGACTGGGATCTTGTAGAAGCCGTCGGTCGAGAAGTACTGCCAGACGCGATCGTCAGCACCGTCTGTGGGCAGGTCCATGACCGGTCCGGGGAGGCCGATCTCGGCCTTGGCGGGTTGGGGCACGACCGGGTGGCCGAGGTGCCCAGCACCTTCGCCGACCACGCCAATGAACAGCAGCGCGCCGACGGCTGCCACCAGGATCCCCCCGGTCCTCGGCCCCCAGCCGCGTGCCCAGCGGCGCACGATCTCGGTCAACTGCCAAGCGCCCGCCCCGGCAAGCAGCGCCAAGAACAGCGTTGCCAAGGTGAACACGCGCCCAGGCACACGCACCCCATCCCAGCCGGGGGCGTAGTTGTAGAGCAGGCGGTAGGGGTAGCCGGCGCCGGTGAGCCCCATGCCGAAGGCAAGCACGCAGCACACAACCACCCCGCAGGCGAGCCCGATGCGAAAGCGCCGCGTGTATATCGAGGAGGCGAGCCCGATCAGCGCGAGCACGAGGATCAGGCCGCCTGCGAAGAACACGTCCTCGTTCTTCGAGTGCACGTGCGTCCTGGCACCGGCGGTGAGCGAACCCCAGACGCGATTCTCCGAGGAGGCCGACAGCAGCGCCCAGGGACCTGAGGAGTAGTTCTCGACTTCGGCGAGCGTGCGCTTTGCGGTCGGATACTCGGCCGCAACCTTCAGATAGGGACGAGCCTGGTAGACGGTCACCACGCCGACGAGCGCCATGCCGATGCAGGTCACGACCACCAACTGCCGCGGCAGGCCGCGCACACCGGTGGCCAGGCCCGGGCGGGAGCCGCGTCTCGGGTTGGGCCGAGCCCGCCACCACCACACGACGGCGATCAGCGCCAGCACGGCCAGCAGGTAGGCGAATTGCAGCCCGAGCGTGAAGCCGAGGCTGATCTGCCAGGCGGATACGAGCCAGCCGGCCAACACCAGCCAACGCGAGGATCGCCGATAGCCGCGCAGCAGCAGGAACAGCGCCAGGGGAATGCCGCCGCTCGAGATCACGTGCAGGTGCCCGGACTCGGTCACGCGGTAGGGCGCGTAGGCGAACGCGGCCCCAGCGACTGTGGCGCCGATGCGCCCCACGCCGAGCTCGCGCGCGAGCAGCCAAGCGCCGACAAAGCACAGCGACCAAGCCCACAGGAACAGCAGGTTGTAGCGGACGAGCGCCGCAACAGTGCCTGAGCCGAAGAAGCCGCTTGGTCCATAGCCGAGCAGCGAGTCCGAGAAGGCGAGGCTCAGCGGGTGCGGATAGAAGGCGTTGGAGTCGAACAGGTGCAGGGGATCGTGCAGCATCGCGTGCCCCACCCAGGCGATCTCCCAAGCAGTGCGCACGGGATCGCCGAGATCGGGCGCGATGCGGCTGGGCATGTGCAGCACCAGCGGCCAGGTGGTCAGGATCGCAAGCGCGATCCCGCCGAGGATCACGCACAGAAGCTCGCGGCGCGCGATGCTGGGCGAGGGCGCCCAGCGGGCAGCACGAGGCACGCCCGCCTCCCCGGGGGTCGCGGGAGCGCTGCTCGTGTGTGAATGCTCTGGCGTAGTGCGCGGCGGGCTTGGCACGCTCATGCTCGCGCCGTCTGTGTCTGTGCGGCTCGGATCGGGGCAGCATACGTGAGCCGCCCGCGCTATGGCGGGGTTGAGCCGATTGTCCACGACAGGCTGAGCCGCTACCGGCGAGATGGACGGTTCGTACGGGTAGGGCGGTGGGCTATGTGCAAATGGGATCTATCCAAAGTCCTCGTCTTGCGTCACACTGGGACGATGCGCGTGCTCGTTGTGGGAGCCGGCGGTGTGGGGGCGGCCTTTGCGTCGATCGCCCAACATCGTCCCGCCTTCGAGCGGGTCTCGCTCGCCGACGTATCTGCGACCCGCGCCCACGACGTGGTTGCCAAGCTCGGCGAAGCCGACCGCTTCTCGGCCGAGCGCGTGGACGCCTCCGACCGCGAGGCGCTCGTGAAGCTGATCGAGCGGCTGCGCCCGGATGCCGTGCTCAACGCCTGCGACCCGCGCTTCAACGAGCCGATCTTCGACGCTGCCTTCCAGGCGCGCACGACCTATCTGGACATGGCGATGACGCTCTCCCATCCGCACCCACAGCGTCCGCATGAGCTACCGGGGGTGATGCTCGGAGAGGTGCAGCTGGCCCGTAGTGAGCAGTGGGAGCAGGCCGGCTTGCTCGCACTCGTGGGGATGGGCGTGGAGCCGGGCCTCTCCGACGTGTTCGCCCGCTATGCCGCTGACGAGCTGTTCTCGAGCATCGACGAGGTGGGAGTGCGCGACGGTGCCGACCTGGTCGTCGATGGCTATGACTTCGCGCCCACGTTCTCGATCTGGACGACGATCGAGGAGTGCCTGAACCCACCGCTGATCTGGGAGCGCGGGCGCGGCTTCTACACGACCCCTCCTTTCTCGGAGCCCGAGGTGTTCGATTTCCCCGAGGGGATCGGGCGCGTGGAGTGCGTGAACGTAGAGCACGAGGAGGTGGTGTTGATCCCACGCTGGGTGCAATGCGAGCGGGTCACATTCAAGTACGGCCTCGGACAGGAGTTCATCGACGTGCTGCGCACGCTGCACAAGCTGGGCCTTGACTCCACCGAGCCGGTCTCGGTGCGCGGCACGGAGGTGGCTCCGCGCGATGTTGTCGCGGCGACCTTGCCCGATCCGGCGACGCTCGGCGAGCGGATGACGGGGCGCACGTGCGCGGGCACCTGGGTCACCGGCATCGGTAGCGACGGCGCGCCGCGCTCGACCTACCTCTACCACATCGTCGACAACGAGCACACGATGCGCGAGTACGGCTCCCAAGCGGTCGTCTGGCAGACGGCGGTCAACCCGGTCGTGGCGCTCGAGTTGCTTGACGAGGGACTTTGGAAGGGCAAGGGAGTGCTTGGCCCGGAGGCCTTCCCGCCTGAGCCGTTCTTGGAGCGCCTGGCCGAGCTGGGCTCCCCGCACGGGCAGGTGGAGGTGCCGCTCACGGGGCAGGTGTAGGAACCCGGCGCAGAACCGCTTTTGTAAGCGGGCGCATATCTAGTGGTCGGCTAGTGGTAACATAGTGGGCATGGCTTATGTGGTCGGTCGTCGAAGCGGGCGATTCGAGGTCCGCGAGTCGTTTCACACCACGAAGGGGCCGCGTTCGCGCACGTTGGTGGGTTTCGACGTCTTGAGCGATGACGTCCTGGCGGCGGCTGCGCGGCGGGCGCAGCGCCGGTTTGACGCGGAGGCGGTGATTCGCTCCGCTCGCCGCGCCGGCGCGCGCGTGCAGATCGCCACTTCCGGTGAGAGTCGCGTCCGCGATCGATTCCTGGCCGGCTCCAGGAACATGGCGAGCTCGCTCGGGTCCTCCTCGCCGAGCCGCGCGCGCGTCGACGCTGGCGCGGCGCTTATGGAGCTACTGGGCTTCGCGGACATGGTTGCGGCCGGTCAACCGTCGCGGCCCTTCCAGCCACTTGCGTTTCCGGCGCTTGGCGGACTCGCCAAGCGCAGCGGCGCTGAGGCGATCGCACGACAACCATGAGCGGTGCACGTAGGCTCGATGGTCTCAGCGCGAGGATCGTGTCGGTACACGAGATGCTCGACTCGATGCGAGTACCGCATCAGTTCGGCGGGGCGATAGCGCTGGCGTGGTATCGCAGCCCACGGGCTACGACGGACATCGATCTGAACGTGACGCTTTCCCCGGCGGAGGCTGAGCCTGTGCTTGGCGCCTTGTCGCACCTGGGCGTGAGCATCTCGGAGTCCGACCGGGCCACGATCGAGCGAGACGGTCAGGCTCGCCTCGACTGGGATGGCTCCTATCTGGATGTCTTCTTCGCCACACTCGACCTGCATCGCGAGATGGCCGTGAGCTCGCAAGAGGTTGCCTTCGGCCCGGTGCGCATACCGATCCTCTCCCCCGAGCATTTGATCGTGTGCAAGGCGATCTTCGATCGGCCGAAGGATTGGGTGGACATCGAAGAGATCGTGAACTGGGGCACGAAGGTCGACGATGCGATCGTGCTGCGTTGGATCGATGAACTGCTGGGAGTCGACAGCGTCCAGCACCGGCGTTTGACCGATCTGCTCGCGCCAGTGGGACAAGAGCTACTCCATCCCCAGTAGTACGCCACGAAGTGTGGGATGGGAGCGGTCGCCTGCCCGGGCAGGCGATCTGAGCCAACACTCCCCCGAAGGGAGCGCCGATCACTTCTCGAGCTTCGTCAGCTCGCTAGAGGCGGTGTCGATCGGGATGGCGAAGGCGATACCGACATTACCACCGTGTTCGCCGCCGGTCTCGATCTGCGAGTTGATGCCGATCACCTGACCCTCTTCGTCAAGCAGCGGCCCGCCGGAATTGCCTGGGTTGATCGGGGCGTCGGTCTGCAGGACATCGCCGATCGTCAGGCCGTTGGGCGCCTGGATCCGGCGTCCCAGGGCAGAGACCACGCCGCTCGTCAGTGTGCGCGCGAGCCCGAAGGGGTTGCCGATCGCCAGCACCGGGTCACCGACATGGACCTTGCTTGAATCGCCGAGCGCGAGCGGGTGCAGGGTCAGGCCGGCCGTGGGTACGCGTAGCACCGCGATGTCGTGCGAGGGGTCCTTGCCGATCACGCTTGCTTCGACGGTGTGGCCGTGATCGAAGCCGACCGTGACCTTCGCGGCACCCGCGACGACGTGCCAGTTGGTCAGGATCGTGCCCTTACCATCGATCTCGAAGCCCGAACCGGTTGCCGTGCCCTGCCCACCGCCACTTTCGCCCTTGAGGAATTCCGAGGGAGACTGGGCTTCGCTGACGCCGCTCGCGCTGACGAAGACGACGCCGGGGGCATCCAGTTCATACACCCGACGCGGGCTCGGGCTGCGACCCTGCTCAGATGCGTTGGTCGATAGTGCCGGCGCCTGCTGGACGGTGATCGTCGTCTTGGTCGAGTCGAAGTTTCCGCTCGCCGACAAAGCCGCGAGCGCCAACCCCACTGCCAGTCCTCCACCGAGTACCCCAGCCGAGAACGGGAGGAAGAACGACCGCTTGCAGCCCATGCTCGCCGAGGATACTTGCCGGCGCGCGAGGCCGGACTTGTCACAGCCGATCCCGGTACAGCAGGGCGAGCGGCGCCCTCTTGGGGATGTGAGGGTCATCCAGTGGCGTCGTACCATCTCGCCAAGTCTTGACAAATTACGACTAAACCGTTTAAGATCGCCCCAACATTCATGCATAGGCTATCGGTGTCGGCCGGCTCCATGGAGTGGGGGCTCGGTGGGGGTGGACGTTGAAGTCGCGAGAGCGCATTCGAGTTGAGCTTGTAGCCCGCGTGCGGGCGCGTCAGGTTGAGATCGAAGAGAGGATCTTCGCTCGCATTCGCGATGGCGCCCAAAGCCCGGCAGGTGGCGATGACGCTGAGTATGCCGCCGGGTTGAGGGCGACAGTGCAGGCAGCGGTCGAGCACGCTCTGGACGACATCGAGCTCGGGGAGGATGGCGCGCGTTCGGTTCCGCCCGAGGCGGTGGCGCAAGCCCGCCGGGCGGCACGTGTCGGCGTAAGCCTGGACACGGTGCTGCGCCGCTACGTGCTGGGTAGTTCCGTGTTGGGGGACTTCGTGATGCAGGAGGCCGATCACTGTGATTTGGTCGGCATGGGGACGCTGATACGCGACGTGCTGAGTGCGCAGGCCGCGGTCCTGGATCGCCTCATGACCACGATCACCGGCGAGTACATCGGCGAGCTCGAACAAACAGGACGCTCCGCAGAGCAGCGCCGTGGCGAGCGCGTCCTGGGCCTGCTCGCCGGCGGACGAGGAGGCACGACCGAGCTCGGTTATGAGCTCGATGGCTGGCATGTGGGAGCGATCGCAAGCGGCGATGCGGCTACCGAAACACTGCGGCGCTGTGCGGGGGAGCTCGGCGTCCCGCTTTTGTGCGTGCGGCGTGGCGAGGACACCGTATGGGGATGGCTTGGCGGTCAATGCTCGCCAAGCGCTCGAGATATCGAGGTGGTACTGAGCGAGGGGAGTGGCACCAATGTGTCGTTTGCGATCGGCGAGCCGGCGCATGGGATCGACGGCTGGCGCCTTACACACCAGCAGGCTCAGGCTGCGCTGCGAGTCGCTCTGCGCAGCCCCCGAAGGCTGACCAGATATGCCGACGTCGCACTACTTGCATCGGTCCTACACGACGATGCGCTTGCTGGATCGATGGCTGAACTCTATCTTGCGCCACTTGGCGATCGCGAGAACGGCGGCGGTGTCTTGCGCAAGACGCTCCGAGCATATTTCGCGGCCGAGCGCAACGCTTCCTCGGCCGCCAGCGCGCTGGGGGTGACGCGCCACACAGTCCAAAATCGTCTACGTACGATCGAGGAAAAGCTGGGCCAGACACTTCGCACGCGCCAAGCCGAGCTTGAAATCGCACTGCGCCTGGAGGATCTGAATCGTGGGTTGGGATCCTGAATGCGGACCTAAATTGCCATTGTGGAGAAATGTGGGCGGCTTCGATGTCCACATTGGTGTGGCGGTGGCCTGTTCGGGCAGTCGACACGCGCTAAGTCCATATACCGACGTAAATGGCCAACCTGGGAAATTCCACGAGTAAATATACCCACATTGGCGGTACGGGTCGGCTTCTCGATTGATAGGAATCCAGGTGGCGCCGGTCGGCAACCAAGCGAGCCGAGTGCCGGATAAACGTATTTCTCTGGATAGAGGATCGGGGGAGGCATGAAGGCCTTGAGGCTCTTGTCTATTTGTGTGGTGTCGTGTTTGGCCGGTGTGCTCGGATGTGCGGGCGCGGCTGTGGCCGGGGAATCTACCCTCATGGGTACCGGTATCGGGTTCGGAGGAAGCCCTCTCGTCGTGCCTGGAGCGCAACTGCTGGTGGGGCCACAACAGACGCAAGCGGTCGAAGAGGTACTTCGCAGCAGCCCAGAAGCATTCACGGCCCGCGAGGCCTCACGTACCTCGTTTACGGATTTGAGCGCCGGGGCCGCGGAGACACTGGCCGGCAATGCGTTCCCGCAGTTGATAAGGCGGCCGGCCGGCCGCTTGCCGGCGTCTTCGGGAGAGCAAATCGTCAGCTATCCAACCGACAACTCGGCACAAGTGGACCTTCCCGGAGGCAAGCACGGCGTGATCGAATCGCTGGAACCACTCGCCATCGAAACGTCTCCGGACCATCGTCTGCCGCTCGATCTGATGCCCGTAAGGAGCGGAGAAGGCTTCAAGCCCGCGCGGTTCCTCGCGGACGTCGATATTCCGAATCGCCTCGACAGGGGCATCGTGCTGCCGCGCTCGGGCGTATCGTTGAGGCCGGTCGATGCGAACGGCACCCCGTTGAGCGGTTCGCCGGCCATGGTCGACGGAGCAACGATCATGTACGCGAGCACGCAGCGGGACGCCGATACCCTCGTAAAGCCTCTCACAGACGGCTTCGAGGTGAATACAGTGCTGCGCTCGCAGTACAGCCCAACCCAACTGCGCTTTCGACTTGATCTTCCTGCGGGCGACAGTGCTCGTATCAATAGGGGCTCTATACAGGTCACCGGCCGTGGCGACGTCATCGCAACGGTCCCTGCGCCTACCGCTGTGGATGCCGCCGGCACCGACGTGCCCGTATCTATGAAGCTAGAGGGTAAGACACTTGTTCTTGATGTAAGTGCAAGTCCCGGCGAGTATCAATACCCGATCGTCGTCGACCCGACCATCAACGAAGCAGGCGAAATCGAACATAAAATCCTGTTCGGAAAGACCTGGGGGTTCTTCACCGAAAATCCAGCTGTCTTCGTCGGGAACGAATTCGAATTCACCCACGGTGAATGGGGCGTAAAGGACGTTGTCGCCAAATCGGTCAAAGCCGCGGAAAGGGCTTTCTTTTACTATGCGACGCAAGGGGAATCGCGGATATACACAGCTACCGCGACAACCAGCTTCGAAGGCTTTGCCGGCAGCAAGATGGAAGACGTGCTCGGTATCGAGAACGTACATACTGCCACTGCCGAAGCCTCCAAGTCCTGGATCGAAAACTACGCGGCCCCGGAAGAAAAACTATGCGTGCTTGCCGGCTGTGCCACCGGCACGGTAAACAGCTCGAACAACAAAAGCGAAGTTTTCTATACCCAAGCTGCCCGCGAAACCAACGAATTCGCCGGCGGGACGGCCAAGATGTTCTCCGCGACCATCGGCATACTCCAAGAAGCCGGTCCCACCGCCAGCTTCACTCCAATAGAACATTGGGTCCGTCCAAACAGCTTTAAAACCGGCGTCACTCTCAACGCCACCGATCCAGGACTGGGCGTGTACTCGGTCGGGATAAGCGCACCCAACACACCGAGCTGGAAACCCAGCTATTTCAATCCCTTTTATGAATGTAAGGGAGTCCAGTGCAACGAGTGCTATTCAGAAGGCTGTGGCGCCGGCGCTATCGGGGCGGGCCTGGAAGGCTTGCCTGACGGCGAAGACGTCATCGAAGGTAAAGCAAAAGATCCAGTCGGCCTGAGCGCGACAACGAAAACGACTGTCAAGATAGACAACGCCGCACCCTACAACATCGCGATCTCCGGTCTACCGCCATACAACGAAATCGGTTATGGAAGCTACAAAGTCCAAGTGAAAGCCACCGACGGGGTGTCGGGCACGCCCAGTTCGGGCGTGGCCTCGATGACCCTCTCGATCGATGGCAAAGAAGTTGGGACGCCGCGCGGCTTGTGCTCGCCAGGTCCCTGCACGGCGACGGCGGAATGGACGATCAGCGGGGGCGAATACGCAGCCGGAAAGCATGCGATCACGATGACCGCCACCGACGGCGCCGGCAATAAAGCCACCGCGGAATCGTCGCTCACGTTCCACGCCGCCGAACAGCAACCCGTCGGCCCGGGATCGATCGAACCCGCTTCGGGCGCCTTCAAGTCGACTGCCACCGACGTCTCAATCGTCGCACCCGGCGGTGGATTGTCTGTCGAACGCGGTTATCAGTCGCGTCGCCAGGCCTCCGCTTTGGAAGGACCGTTTGGGCGGCAGTGGCAGGGTCTGAGCTTCGGTGGAAACGAGGATCTGACCGTTCTACCGACGGGAAGTGTCGTGCTGACGAGTTCCAGCGGCGCCCAGGCCTTGTTCACCAAGGAAGGCTCCAAATTTGTGCCGCCCACCGGCGATACGAGCTTGACGCTGACCGAAGAAAGCTCGAGCAAATTCAAGCTGGTCGACCAGGCGGGCAATACAACGGTCTTTACCACCCCAACCGGAGGGTCAGGCTCAGTGCTCACGCCGGCCTCACGCGAAGCCGTCGGTCGCGTCGGAGCGGTCACGAAGTACACGTTCCAGACCGTGAGTGGCATAACAGAGCCGACCGAGGCTCTGGCTCCGCCACCACCGGGAGTCAACTGCACGACACTGGTAATGGGCTGTCGAGCATTGACTTTCAACTACGCCAGCACGACCACGGCGACGGGCGAAGCGCCGTCGGAATGGGGGGACTACAACGGTCATATCACTCACGTCTACTTGAATGCGTACAACCCCGTAGCCAAAGAAATGCAAACCACCGCCGTGGCTCAGTACGCCTACGACAAACAGGGTCGTCTGCGAGCGGAGTGGGATCCGAGGATATCTCCGGCCCTGAAGACCACCTACGGATACGATGGTGAAGGACACGTGACCGCGATATCGCCTCCTGGCCAGCAGCCATGGCTGCTGCATTACGGCACCATAGAAGGGGACGCCAGTCCAGGGCGCCTGTTGTCGGTCACCCGTCCGGCGGCGTCAACCGCTTTGGGCGAAGGGGTGGCTCCGGCGAGCAGCGAAGTTCCGAAACTATCGACCGGTAGCCCGGTACAAGGCACCGAAGCAACAGTCTCCACCGGCAGTTGGACCCACAGTCCCCTCAGTTATGGCTATCAGTGGGAGCAGTGCAACTCCAGCGGCGGAGCCTGCGAACCGATCGCCGGCGCGGTCAATCCCGGCTATACGCCGCGTTACAGCGATGAAGGGAAGACGCTCAAGGCGGTCGTGACCGCGACAAACTCCGGCGGTACGGCAAGCGTGGAAACAGCGGCCAGTTCCGTGGTGCCCTATAAAGTGTTCCCCCCCGTGTATTCGCTGTCGTTCGGTGAAAGTGGGACCGGCAATGGGCAGTTCAACGATCCCCAGTATGTCGCTGTCACCAAGCATGAAACTAGCGAAGAAGTACTCGTAACCGACAGATACAACAACCGCGTCCAGGCGTTTCTAGCCTCCAACGGGAGCTACAAACGAAAGTTTGGCACCGTCGGGACCGGGACGGGACAGTTCAAAGAACCTACTGGAATCGCCAGCGATAACGAAAAACAGAAATACCTGTGGGTTGCGGATTCGGGCAACAAACGGCTCCAATTCTATTGGAACGACGGGGAAATCTATAAGGGGGCCACAACGGCGAACGCAACAGGCAAGTTGAGTGGCATAGGGGTCGGGGAAACTCACTTTACGCAATACCTCACAAACACTGGTGCCAATACGCTGGAAGGCTTTGAAACACAGGAAACCACGCCGCGTTATTTCGGGTCGTTTGGCTCTGAAGGAACCGGCGCCGGGCAGTTCAAACAGCCCAACGCGATCACATGGGGCCCCGCGAGTGGGAGTGCCGCCTATGTTGCCGACACGGGGAACAATCGAGTGCAGAAGCAGGAACTGCCATTCAACGTTCATCTCGGTGAATTTGGGGGAGCCGGCACTGGGCCGGGGCAGTTCAAAGGACCAAAGGGAATCGTCTACGTCGCGGGCATTGGTGTGTGGGTCGTGGACACCGGTAACGATCGAGTGGAGTTGTTCTGTACCGAAAACGGCAACGCCTCGTGTCCGGCGGGAGAAAACAAATACGCGGCACAGTTTGGTGAACCGCCCGCCCCGGCGGCAAACAAAGAAGAAGAAAAAAAATACGAGGAATGTCTGGCCGCGGAAAAAAGCCCGCAGGAATGCGCGAAACTCTATCCCAAAGGTGTACCGAAAGCGGGAGCAGGACAGATGAATCTGCCCGTTGGCATTGCCGCCGACAGCGCGGGCAACCTCTACGTCGTGGACGCGGGCGACAACCGGGTCGAGAAGTGGACGGCCGGCAAAAGACCGGCTACCCCGCCGCTGCCGGCGGCGACGCCACCGAACCCTGGAACCAGTGCGGTATGGACCATCGAGTACAAAGTGCCGGTGTCGGGCTCGGGCGCTCCGCAGCAGCTGACCACAGCCGAAGTGGCAAAATGGGGTCAAGCGGACGACCCGGTCGAAGCCACCGCAGTCTTTCCGCCCGACGAGCCGATGGGTTGGCCGGCCAAAGACTACAGGCGCGCGACAGTCAATTACCGTGATTCGAAAGACCGCACCGTGAACGTTGCAATTCCGGATGGGGGGATTTCCACAATTGAATACAACGCTGCCAACGACGTCGTGCGCTCGCTCAGTTCGGACAATCGCGTGGCGTCGCTGAAAGAAGGCGCAAAATCGGCGGAAGACTCAGAAAAGCTTGACGTGCGCAGCGAATACAACAGCGAAGGAACCGAGCTGTTGAGCACGCTTGGGCCCAGGCACACTGTCGAGCTCGCCAACGGCAAAGAAGTCCAGGCACGCCCACACACTGCGTATTCATATGACGAAGGAGCGCCGGTCGAAGGTAGCCCATATCGTCAGGTCACAAAGGTCACGCAGGGCGCCCAGATAGAAGGTGAAGCCGAACAGGACGTTCGCACTACCACCACCTCCTATTCCGGCCAGGAAAACCTCGGCTGGAAACTACGCAGACCAACATCCATAACAACAGACCCCTCCGGTCTGAAACTCACGCAGACCATCCTCTATGACCCAACGACCGGGAACGTCACAGAAACCAGAACCCCCGCGAGCAAAGGCGCCAGCGAAGCCCACGACACCAAGACGATCTATTACACGACAGCCGCCAACTCAGAATATCCAGGCTGTGGAAGTCACGCCGAATGGGCCAACCTGCCGTGCGAGACAAAGCCGGCGGCACAGCCGGGCACCGCGGGCCTACCCGAACTACCCATCACTACAACGACATACAACACGCTCGACGAGCCGGAAACGACCACGCAGACGGTCGGCTCCACCACCCGAACCGCGAAATCGACATACGACAGCGCCGGGCGTGCCTTGACCTCCTCTGTCTCCTCGACAGTGGGCACAGCGCTGCCTACGGTCACATACGAATACAACACGGAAACGGGAGCGGTGCTGAAGGCGAGCACCACCGTCGAAGGCAAAACCCAGTCGGTCTCGAACGTCGAAAACAAGCTTGGGCAGACGACCAGCTACACCGACGCGACGGGCAACGTTTCGACGTTTGAATACGAACCGGAACGCGATGGACGACTGACAAAAATCAACGACGGCAAGGGTACCCAGACCTACAGCTATGACCCCACAACCGGAATGTTGACGAAACTCGTCGACTCTGCCGCGGGAACGTTCACGGCGTCCTACGACACAGAAGGAAACCTCATCGGCGAGGGCTACCCAAATGGCATGAGTGGCAACTATGGCTATAACGCTGCCGGCGAAGCGTTGAGCCTGGAATATGTGAAGACGACGCATTGCACCGAAAAATGCACCTGGTACAACGAAGCGAGAATGCCGTCGATTCATGGGCAGACGATGTATCAGACGAACACTCTGGCCAGCAGGGCATATACGTATGACAATGCGAGTCGGCTAACGCAGGTTCAGGAAACATCAGCCGGCAAAGGATGTATTACGCGCGTCTACGGATATGACGAAGACACCAATCGCCTCGGCCTGACCACACGCGAACCCGGCACCGAAGGAAAATGTGCCACTGAAGGTGGCACTAAAGAAACCCACACATACGATTCCGCCGATCGCTTGACTGACACCGGCGCGAAATACGAAACATTCGGAAACCTCACGAACCTCTCCGCGGCGGATGCCGGCGGCTCTGAACTGACGAGTGTCTTCTATACGAACAACAAGCTCGCGAGCCAAACGCAGAAAGGCGAGACGATCGGCTATCAGCTCGATCCCTTGCGACGGATCAGCGAAACGGTCTCCACAGGGAAAGTGGTTGCGACAGCTGTCAACCATTACGCGGGCTCCAGCGAAACTCCTGCGTGGGTGGGTGAACTGTCCACGAACTGGACGCGGAACATTCAGGGCATCGGCGTGGGTATGGCCGCTGTCCAGCACAACGGCGAAACGCCGGTGCTTCAGCTCGCTGACCTGAAAGGAAACATCGTCGCGACGGCGGCCGAGAGCGAAACCGAAACAAAACTGCTCGGCACCGACCGCACGACCGAGTACGGAGTCCCCACGACCGAAGCTCCGCCGAAGTACTCTTGGCTGGGAGCCCACGAGCTGCCCACCGAACTACCGTCGGGGGTCGTGGCGATGGGGGCACGCAGCTACGTGCCGGAGCTCGGCCGCTTCCTGCAGACAGACCCAAGGCCGGGCGGTTCGGCCAACGCCTATGCATACACGTACGGAGATCCGGTGGACAGCACGGACCTCAGCGGCGAATATACCGTGGGTGGACCGTCGCAGGCGCTCATAGACAGCAGTGCGCAGGGGGCTTCTGAAGCAGCCGCGGAACAGGCAGCGATCAATGCCGCGGCGAGGGCCGAAGCTGAACGCAAGGCGGAAGAAGCCGCCGGCGTTGAAGGCGGCGAAGAATGGGAAGAAGAATGGGGAGAAGAATGGGAAGAAGAAGAAGAATGGGAATACGCGTCGTATCATTCCCAGGCCAAGAACGGGCATGGGGAAGTGCGCCTCGAAGGTGCACTCACGTCGGAACCGTTTGCGGAAGCAGGGAATGGCGAAGGTGAACACGGCGGTGAAAGTAGTGAAATATCCACTCAGCTCTGTGATGCGGCGTCATCGGGTCCGTGTACGTTGCCTGTGGCAAAGAAGAAGAAAAAGAAAGCCCAGTTTCATAAGTGGATACCGAGCTGCCCAAGCGGTGAGGCTTTTGATGAGTTTTCGCACAAGTGTGAAAAGCCTGGGCCTAAAGAGTCTGAAGCGGAACGGATATGGCAAGAAGTCGGGGAAAGAGTGAGCGAATCAGGAAACGGACAGGATCATGGTGGAGGGGTCGACGAGGCCCCGGACGATTCGGACGACAATCCACGGTGAGAATCGTCGCCACAGCTTCGATGTCGAAACCATGACCGGACCGGCGGCGACGATCGGCGAAGTCTGAGGTGGACGACATCGACGCCAGATGATGGAGGAACGGCGAGCTGTACTCGGTTATGCGTAGTACGGCTCAAAACCGAGCCGGGGCGTGCTCTACGGCCTCCTCGAGCAGCCCCGGCTTGGCCGTTTCAAGTTTCCGCGAGAAGAAGTCTCTGAAGAACGGCCGTGAGATGAGCATCAGGATCACGCCGATCAGCATCCCGCCAATCCCCATCCAAAGCGGCAAAGTGACGCCGAGGATCGGTTTGGAGGACACGTTTTCGGCCTTGCTGTAGTAGTCGATCGCGTAACCGGCCACGCCGAACAGCATCAGCGCGCCGAGCAGGGGCGCAATGCCGAGCAACAGGAAGTCGCGCACGCTCTTCGTCAATTCGTGTCGGTAGTAGACGATGCAGGCGATACCAGTAAAGCCGTAGTAGAAACAGATTGGAAAGCCGATCGCGACAATCGAATCTTCGAGCGCGCTTTCTGAGAGGTTGAGGATCACGAGCGTCCACAGGATCGAGGCGCCGCCCATCATCAGCGTGGAGAATCCGGGCGTGAAGTAGCGCGAATGGATTTTCCCGAACGCCCCTGGGATCGATTTCCAATGGGCCATCGACAGCGTCGTGCGCGCGGTTGGCAGGATCGTCGTCTGCGTCGAGGCGGAAGCCGAGGTCAGCACAGCGATGATTAGGAACTTGTCCCAGGGAAAACCGAACACATGCGAGCCAAGCACGCTGAGCACGTCGCTCTGGTTTTCCGGATTGGTCAGCAGGCCGGTGCCGCCGTAGGCCTGGCCGGCGGCGCTGACGATCACGTAGATCAAGACAAGCAGGATCGTGGACATCACCGCTGCGCGTCCGGGCCCCTCGTTGGCGTCTTCGGACTCCTCGTTGACGGCCACGCCTGAATCCCAGCCCCAGTAGATGAAGATCCCCAGCAACACCCCGTCGATCAGTGCTTTGAAGCTGAGCGCGAAGGGGTTGAACCAGGCGAAGGCCGGCTCGATCGAGCCTGCAGGATGGTTGGCGTAGACCTTGATGAACGTGACGATCGCGAACACGCTCAGGATCGCGATCTCGGCGCCGAGCAGGAACTGCTGGATGCGCGCTGAGAGCTCTATGCCGCGATAGCAGATCCAGGTCATCAGGGCGATCCAAACAACAGCGGCGACGATGATGGCGGGCAGCGATTCGCTGAGTTCGGTGAAGCCAAACAGCTTGAAGGTATAGATGCCCGCGATCTGCGCGAGCGAGGCCATCACCAGCACGTCGGAGAGGAAGATCGCCCAACCGTTGACCCAGCCGGTGCCGGGGCCGAGTGCGCGCGTGGTCCAGGCGAAGGTGGTGCCGGCGTCCGGGTCGGCACGGTTGAGGTACTTGTAAGCGGCCGCGATCAGCAGCATCGGCACGAACGAGACGAGCAGCACGGCGGGAGCGTGCACGCCGACGCCGCTCACTGCGACGATGAAGCCGAGCGTCGCCGCCAGCGAATAGGCCGGCGCGGTCGAGGCGACGCCGATGACCAGGTTCGACAGGTAGCCGATCGCGTTCTTCTTCAGCCCCTTGTCGACCACCTCCCCCGACGCCCTGAGGTGTCCATCTGCGGCAGACCCGATGCTGGCCATGGCGTCAACCTCTCTGTCGCCGCTTCCCGTGCCGGGTCGCCCGCGACGGTCAAGTTGGGATCGTTACAAGCAACTGGGATCAGGCTAGAACCGGATTGGCGCATGCGCAAGGGGCGCAATCGCCAATAAGTCGCAGCGCTTTTATACATTTCGTACAGCGGGTAGACATCTTGTTGAACGAGTAGCGCATTGATAGGTAGATGTGCGGAGAGTACCGTTGTGCGAGGTGTCTATGTCCAGCAATCTGCAAGAGCCGATGACAGCCCAGGAGCAGGCCAAGCTTCAAGCGCAGGCCAAGCGCCATCTGTGGATGCACTTCACGCGCATGGGCGCCTACGAGGAGGGCGGCGAGGTGCCGATCATCGAGCGTGGCGAGGGCTGCTACGTGTACGACAGTCACGGCAAGCGCTACCTCGACGGTCTCTCGGCTTTGTATTGCGTAAACGTCGGCCACGGTCGCGCCGAGCTGGGCGAAGCCTCCGCCGAGCAGGCCAAGCAGCTCGGCTTCTATACCAACTGGAGCTACGCCCATCCCCCCTCGATCGAACTGGCCGCCCGCCTTGCCGAGCTGACGCCGGGTGAGCTCAACCGCGTGTTCTTCGTCTCCGGCGGCTCGGAGGCGGTCGAGTCTGCTTGGAAGCTTGCCAAGGCCTACCACGCCGCCTGCGGGCAGCCGCGCAAGCACAAGATCGTCTCGCGCAACCTTGCCTACCACGGCACCTCGATGGGGGCGCTCACAGTCACCGGCCTTCCGCCGCTGCGCGAGCCTTTCGAACCGCTCACGCCCGGCGGCAGGCACGTGGCCAACACCAACTCCTATCGCTGGAGCGAAGAGCGCGATCCACTGTGGGCGGCCGATGCGATCGAGGAGGCGATCCTGTTCGAGGGCCCCGATACGGTCGCGGCCGTGATCCTCGAGCCGGTACAGAACGGCGGCGGCTGCTTCGTGCCTCAGGATGGCTACTTCCAGCGCGTACGTGAGATCTGCGACCGACACGACGTGCTGCTGATCTCAGATGAGGTGATCTGCGGCTTTGGTCGTCTCGGTCACTGGTTTGGCTGTGAGCGCTACGGCTGCGAGCCGGACGTCATGACCTGCGCCAAGGGCATGACCTCCGCGTACGCGCCGATGGGCGCCGTGATCACTTCCGACCGCGTCGCCGAGCCGTTCCTGCACGGGCGTGCGATCTTCAACCACGGCTTCACCTTCGGCGGGCATCCGATGGCCTGTGCCGTGGCGATGGCCAACCTCGACATCCTCGAGCGCGAGCAGATCAACGAGCACGTTCTCTCTCGCGAGGGCGAGTTCCGCGCGATGCTGGAGGGGCTGCGCGATCTGCCGATCGTCGGCGACGTGCGCGGCGCCGGCTTCTTCCACGCGATCGAGCTCGTCAAGAACAAGGACACCAAGCTCACTTTCGACGCACACGAGTCCGAGGAGCTGCTGCGCGGCTTCCTCTCCGGAGCGCTGTTCGAGCGTGGCTTGATCTGCCGCACGGACGACCGCGGCGACCCCGTCATCCAGCTCTCACCGCCGCTGATCGCCGACCGCGAACAGTTCGAGGAGATCGAGAGCATTTTGCGCCCCGTGCTCAGCGAGGCGTGGGAGCGGATCGTAAAGAGGTAGAGGCAAGCGAATGCGGACGCAGCCGCCGTGCTGAGCATCGAGAGCCTCGTCGCCGAGCTCGACCTGACGCTGGTCACCGGTGAGGAGAACGCCGGGGTGAACGTGCGCTGGGTGCACTCGAGCGAGCTACTCGACCCCACGCCGTGGCTGCGCGGGGGAGAGCTGTTGCTCACGACCGGCCTGCAGCTCTCCGGCGCGAAGCCCCAACGCGAGTTCGTCGAGCGCCTGGCCAAGCGCGAGATTGCGGGGCTTGGCTTTGGCACCGGGTTCGTGCACAAGAAGCTCCCGGCGGCCGTGCTCAATACCGCGCGCAAGCTCGACTTCCCGTTGTTCGAGGTGCCTTATGAGCTGCCGTTCATCGCGATCACCGAGCGCGTCTTCGCGCAGTTGCTCAATGAGCGCTACGAACTGCTGCAGCGCAACATGGCGGGCGATGTCTTGGCCGAGGCGCTAACAGGCCGGCTCTATCCAGACGAGTTGCAAGCACGCCTGCGCCCGTTTGGGATCGGCGAGAGCGCGGCGGTACTCGCCTTTGCCATGCGTGAGCCGGGCACGGCGGCCTCGACGCTCGAAGCGATCCTGGAGCGTGGGGGCCAGCACAGCCTCGTCGCGCTGCGCAACGGCCTGCTGTGCGCGGTCGTCGACTGTGACGCTTCTGCGACGCCCGGCGTCGCAGAAGCCGGCGCTCAAGAGGCTTCCGCGACATCGAGCACTGCAGCGCAAGCGCAGGCTCTCTCTGTATCACAGGAGCTCTCAGCGAGCGGCGAGCGCGATCCGATCGAGCTGGCGCGGCGTATCCGCGGCGAACTGCAGAGCAGCTTCGGCGAAGTGCGTGCCGCCGCTTCGCGCCCGACCCCAACGCACAACCTCAGGCGCAGCTTCCACGAGGCGCGCTGCGCGCTTGAAGCCGTGCGCCTGTCGAACGGCAACGCACCGGAAGTCGCCTCCTACAAGGATCTGGGTGCCTTCCAGCTATTGCTCTCGCTACAGGACGACGATGCGCTTGCCTCCTACTGCCACAGCGTGCTCGGCCCGATCGAGTCCGACGAGGGCGGCTACGGCGACGAGCTGTTGCGTTCGCTCGACGTGTTCATCGAAGAGAACGGTCACTGGGAGCGTGCGGCCCAGACGCTTTACTGCCACCGTCACACGCTGCGCTACCGCATCAAGCGCATCGAGCAGCTGACCGGACGCGACTTCTCGCACGCGCGTGACCGCATCGAGTTCTGGCTGGCGTTGCGCGGGCGGGAGTTGGCGCGGTGAGACCGGCACGAAGGCCAGGAGTGCATCCGTCCGCCAAGCCTATTATTTTGGCAAGTGGAATTGTTTTGGGGATAAAAGTTCGTTGCAGCACTGCTAGGAGGCGCCGCTCGTGAGGATCGGGATCCCCACTGAGATAAAGCCGGACGAGTATCGCGTCGCGATCACCCCGGCAGGTGTGCGTGAGCTGCGCGCGCGCGGGCACGAGCTTCTGATCCAGCAGGGCGCGGGGCTTGGCAGTGCGCTGAGCGACGAGCAATTCCAGGCGCAGGGAGCCACGATCGTGGCCGACGCCCAAGCCGTTTTCGACGGCGCTGAGTTGGTATTGAAGGTGAAGGAGCCGCAAGCATCCGAGGTTGAGTTGCTGCGCGAGGGCCAGACGCTCTTTACCTACCTGCACCTGGCGGCCGAGCCGCAGCTGGCCGAGGGCCTACGCCGCTCCGGCGCCACCTGCATCGCCTATGAGACGGTGGAGGACGGCGAGGGCCGCCTGCCCTTGCTGGCGCCGATGAGCGAGGTAGCCGGCAAGATCGCCACGCAGGCCGGCGCCTTCATGCTGGAGAAGCCGCTGGGCGGGCGCGGCATCCTGCTCGGTGGTGTGCCGGGTGTCGCCGCGGCAACTGTGCTTGTGATCGGCGGCGGCGTGGTCGGCATGAACGCCGCCTTCATCGCGATCGGCATGCAGGCCGACGTGTTCGTGTTCGACCGCTCGATCGACCGCCTGCGCGAGCTGGAAGTCGCTTTCGGGGGCCGTGCCTCGACCGTCTACTCCTCGACGCTCGCAATCGAGGAGATGCTGCCGCAGGCTGACCTCGTGATCGGCGCTGTGCTGATCCACGGCGGTCGCGCCCCCCACGTGATCTCGCGCGCCCAGCTGTCGGAGATGAAGCGCAACGCCGTGCTCGTCGATGTCTCGATCGATCAGGGCGGCTGCTTTGAGACCTCCAGACCCACAACCCATTCGGACCCGACGTTCGAGGTCGACGGCATCACCCACTACTGCGTGACGAACATGCCGGGCGCCGTGCCCATCACCTCCACCTATGCGCTGACCAATGCCACCTTGCCTTATGCGCTCGAGCTTGCCGACGGCGTGGAGCAGGCGATCTCCACCAATGAGGAACTGCGCTCAGGCGTAAATGTTCAGGGCGGCGAGATCGTTCATCCGGCCGTCGCGCATGCATTGGCGACGCCCGCTGACTCGGGGAATGAGCGTTTTCCGTCCAGGCACGAACTTCAAATCCCCCAAAACCAATGACCGCAGAAGAATTCACGCCAAGGAGGCAGCGATGGCCGGCGAATCACAACCGCTTCGCAACCTGATCGACGGAGACCCGGCCGCCGGCGACGGCGAGGATCGCATGGCCGTGCTCAACCCGGCCACAGGCCAGGAGCTGTGGAATGCGCCGATCTCCGAGGTCGAAGACGTCGACCGAGCCGTGGCCGCTGCGCGTCGGGCGTTCGAGGACTGGTCGCAGCGCACGCCCGCCGAGCGCTCGCAAGCGCTGCTGGCACTGGCGGCGATGCTCGAGCAGCACGGCGAGGAGCTGGCACGCTTGGAGGCGCTCAACGCGGGGAAGCCGATCCTGGCTGTCTCACGCGACGAGCTGCCCGTGATGGCCGACAACCTGCGCTTCTTCGCCGGCGCCGCGCGTTGCATGGAGGGCAGGGCCGCCGGCGAGTACATGCAGGGCTACACCTCCTTCACGCGCCGCGAAGCGATCGGCGTGATCGGCCAGATCACGCCCTGGAACTACCCACTGATGATGGCCATCTGGAAGATCGCCCCCGCGCTGGCCGCCGGCAACACGATTGTGCTCAAGCCGGCCGAGACGACGCCGGTGACAACAGTGCGCTTCGCCGAGCTGGCGGCCGACGTCCTGCCGATGGGCGTGCTCAATGTCGTCATGGGGCCAGGCCGACCTACAGGCCAGGCCTTGCTCGAACACCCAGACGTCGACATGATCTCGTTGACCGGCTCGGTCGGTACGGGCAAGCACGTGGCGCGCACCGCGGCGGAGACGCTCAAGCGCGTGCACCTGGAGCTGGGCGGCAAGGCGCCGGTGATCGTCTTCGACGACGTCGACATGGACAGCGCCATGGAGACGATCGCCGCCACCGGCTATTACAACGCCGGCCAGGACTGCACCGCGGCCACGCGTGTGCTGGCTGGGTCGAAGGTCTATGACGACGTGGTGGGCGGTCTGGCCGAGCAAGCCCAGGGCCTGGTGATCGGAGACACGTTGGCGCCCGACACGACCCTGGGGCCGCTCAACTCTTTGCGCCAGCGCGGCCGTGTGGAGAGCTTCCTGGATCGCCGCCCGAGCCACACCGAACTGGTCACAGGCGGCCAAGCCCCTGAGCGCGAGGGCTTCTACCTGGAACCGACGGTGGTCGCGGGTCTCGAGCAGGGCGACGAGCTGGTGCGCGATGAGATCTTCGGGCCAGTGATCACGGTGCAGCGCTTCACCGATGAGGCGCAGGCGATCGAGTGGGCCAACGCGACCCGCTACGGCCTGGCCTCGTCGGTATGGACACGCGACGTGGGGCGGGCATTGCGTGTCTCAAAGGCGCTGCGTTTCGGCTGCGTGTGGATCAACGACCACATCCCGCTGGTGTCCGAGATGCCACATGGGGGCTTCAAGGAGTCGGGGTATGGCAAGGACCTGAGCGTCTATTCGCTGGAGGACTACACGGTTGTCAAGCACGTGATGGCTTCATTGGAATAGCCCGCCCCACGCGTGGGCGGTTTTTGGGATGGGGGTGTTCGATTTGGCTTGCCCCCGCGCGCGCGGGGGGCATCGCGCTTTTCTTGGATCTTGGAGTCAGCCAAGGCGGGGTCGTGCGAGCGTCTGGTAGATCGAGACGAACTCGGTCTTGAAGATGTTGCGAGCCGAGCGCAGATACAGCCGCCAGACGCGCAGCCGCTCCTCGCCGGCGATCTGCTCCGCGCGTACGAGGTTTTCGTCGAGGCGCTCGATCCACTCGCTGAGCGTGTCGTAGTAGTCCTGGCCGAACTCCTCGACATGCTCGGTTACGAAGCCAGCCCGCTCCAGCGCCAGCTGTACGCGCGAGAGCTGTACCGGGTCGCCGTCGGGGAACACGTAGCGCTGGGTGAAGTCGCCGTGATAGCCGACGTCCGTATACAGGTGGGCGATGCCGTGATTGAGCAGGCGCCCGTCTGGTAGGAGCAGGTTCCTGAGTTTCTGCGCGTACACGTCGATGTTGCTTTCGCCGACGTGCTCGACCATGCCGATCGATGTGATCGCGTCGTAGCGCTCGCCATGCAGGTCGCGGTAATCGGCTACGCGCACCTCGACCTTGTCGCTCAACCCAGCTTCGGCGATTCGCCGGCGTGCCAGTTCGGCCTGGGGGGGAGAGAGCGTGATGCCGACGGCCTTCACCCCGTACTCGCGCGCGGCGTGGATCACGAACGCGCCCCAGCCGCAGCCGACGTCGAGCACGCGCTCGCCCTCTTCGAGTTTGAGCTTCTTGCAGACGAGGTCGAGCTTCGCGAACTGCGCCTCCTCGAGCGTTTTCGCCCCACGCGAGAAGATCGCACAGCTGTAGGTCATCGACTTGTCGAGGAACAGTTCGAAGAACTCGTTGGAGACGTCGTAGTGGTGGCGCACGGCCTTGGCGTCGCGTTCCTTGGTATGGCTGCGGCCCTTCAGCCGTAGCTCGCCCTTGGGCGCGCGCGGGGGAATCGTCAGCCCGCAAGCTCTGAGCGCGGCGATCGCAAGGCGCGCACGCGTCGCCCGGTCGATCTCGGGCTCCTCGAAATCGTCGATCAGTGCGATCACACGGTCGAGGTCGTCGACCTCCAGCTCGCCTGCGACATAGGCTCGGCCGAGCCCGAGCTCGCCAGGAGCACGCACGACGTAGGCGACTGCCTTGGGCGAGCGCACCGTGAAGGTCGGCCCGTGATCGACATCTCCGTTGGTCGAGCCGGAGCCATTGGTCGTGGCGGGTAGTTCTGTGCCGTCCCAAAAGCGCACGGTGAAGCCACGTTTGGGTAGTGCGGTGTCCAGCTCGCGACGCAGCGGCTCGGTGTTAGCGAATGGCATTGGCCCTCCAGCCAGTGTTTAGCTTGGTGTTAGCGGGGTATCTCACAGGATGCACGGTGTCTCTCACGTCGTCTGGGCGTGCTAGCGTCCCGTTACGAGCACACCGATGAGCACCGATTCTATCCAGCGCCCCGCAGCCGCCCGGCAGGGTTCTGGCGATGCCGCGGTCCCTCGTCATGCCCTTGACGGTCCGGCGCTCGATGGACCTACCGCGGACGACGTTCAGCCACCCGTCTTCGAGAACCTCGATCGCTTTCTCACGGGCCTGATCACGGTCGGTCCGATTCTCGCGCTCGGTTTCGTCGGCTGGCAGTTGTGGGACGGCCTGCTTCACGGCTCGGACCTGATTGTGTTCGCGATCATGTACATCTCCACGGCGCTCGGTGTCACGGTCGGCTTTCACCGCCTCTTTACCCACCGCTCGTTCAAGACATCCCCCTTCTTTCGCTTCGTCTTTGCCGTGCTCGGGTCGGCCGCGATCGAGGGTCCTGTGATCTCTTGGGTCGCCGACCATCGCAAGCACCACGCCTTCTCCGACCGTGAGGGCGATCCGCACAGCCCGCACGTGGACCACGGCAGCGGTCTGCGAGGTGCCCTGAAGGGCTTGACCCACGCGCACGTCGGTTGGCTGTTCATCCACACAGCCCGCGGCCATCGCGAACGCTACGCCCCGGACCTGTGCGCCGACCCGGTCGTCTCGTTCGTCGACAAGACCTTCTTCGTGTGGGCGATCGGCGGCTTGGTCGCGGCCTTTTGGCTCGGCTACGCCATCGGTGGAACGTGGACGGCAGGCCTCACCGGCCTGCTGTGGGGCGGGGCCGTACGCATGCTGGTGCTGCACCACGTCACCTACTCGATCAACTCGCTCTGCCACTTCTTCGGCAAACGCAGCTATGAGACCGGCGATCACTCACGCAACCTCGCATGGCTCGCACCGTTCTCGCTTGGCGAGGCGTGGCACAACAACCACCACGCTTTCCCAACCTCCGCCTTTCACGGTTTCTCCTGGCGTCAGTTCGACGTCTCCGCGCTGGTGATCCGCGCAATGGAGAGCGTCGGCCTCGCCTGGGATGTCGTGCGGATCACCCCAGAGCGGCGCGCGACCAAGAGTTTCGCAAGCTGAGCCTGCTACGGTGCAGGGCACGGATGACAAATGTCATCCGCGAGGTTCTTGTCTTTGTTGGTGCTCTTGAGCGCGGATGGGGCCAGTACGAATCTCCCTTCCGCATCGCGGCCAGTGGGCCGCCAAAAGGAGCAGCACAACATGAAGTCCGATTCTTTCGCCGACCTCGGCGTGTCCGAGGCCGTCACTCGCGAGCTTTCAAAGCTTGGCATCGAGCAGCCCTTTGCCGTCCAGAAGATGGTGATTCCAGACGTGCTCGCCGGCCGCGACGTACTCGCCCAGTCGCCCACCGGTTCGGGCAAGACGCTTGCCTTCGGCGTGCCGCTCGTATCGCGCTTGCGTGACAGCGATCCGCGACCTTCCGCACTCGTCTTGGCGCCGACGCGCGAGCTTGCACTGCAGATCGTCGAGGATCTGCGCCTGATCGCTCACGCCCGCGCCCTTTCGATCGCCGCCGTCTACGGTGGCGCCGGGATCGTCAAGCAGGCGCGCATCGCCGCACGCGCACACATCCTCGTCGCCACGCCAGGCAGGTTGTTGGACCTGATCGAGCGCGGCGACGTATCGTTGAAGCAGGTCCGCCTGTTGGTGCTGGACGAGGCCGATCGCATGCTCGACATGGGCTTCAAGCCGGTCGTCGATCGGATCGTGAAGATGTGCTCCCGTGAGCGCCAGACGCTGCTGTTCTCCGCCACTCTGCAGGGCGAGGTGGGCAAGATCGCCGCCGCCTACACGAGCAATCCGGCTCGTCACGAGCATGCACACTCCGAGGAGCGCAAGGGCGATGTCGAGCACCGCTTCGTGTCGGTCTCCCACGAGGGCAAGGTCGATCGTCTCGTGGCCGAGCTCTCAGAGCCCGAGCGTGGTCTCACGCTTGTGTTCGTGCGTACCAAGCGCGGCGCCGACAGGCTTGTAAAGCGCCTCGCGGCAAGCAGCGTGCCGGCGGTCGCGATGCATGGTGACAAGTCCCAGGCACAGCGCGAGAAGGCACTCGCCCGCTTCGAGTCCGGCCACGTGAACACACTGGTCGCCACCGACGTGGCCGCGCGCGGCATCGACGTCTCGGGCATCACCCACGTGATCAACTACGACATGCCCGCCACACGCGAGGACTATGTCCACCGCGTGGGCCGCACAGCGCGCGCCGGCGCCTCCGGCGTCGGCGTCACATTCGTATTGCACGACCAGGCGCGCGAGTTCGCGGGCATGGTCGGCGAGCTGGGCTTGCAGCGCGAGCTGGAGCTGGGCGGCTTCCCGAGCGACGCCACCCGCCGGCGTGAGCCTTCGCGGAGCAGCCAGGGACGTCCGTCGGGACGCCCCTCGCGCAACCGCAACTCGCGGCGCTCGCGTGCGCGAATCGGCTCCTAAATCCCGCGAGGCCGGCTTCTAATTCGCCTCGGCGTACCCTTGCGGGTATGGCCGATCCGCTCCCGCCCGTCCGCGAGATCCTTGCGGAGCGGGCCGGCGCGGAGATGGCGCTCAACGATGCGTATTTGAATCCAAAGCTCGGGCAGATCGTACGCACGCTCGGATTCGACAAGCAGTGGGTCTCAGGCGAAGGCGCCCATCTGGTCGACGTTGAGGGCAATCGCTACCTGGACCTGCTCTCAGGCTATGGCGTGTTCGCGATCGGACGCAACCATCCCGAGGCGATCGCGGCCGTCCGCGAGACGATGGACGCGCACACGGCAAACCTGCCCCAGCTCGGGGTGACGCTGCTGAGTGGCGTGCTCGCCGAGCAGTTGCTCGCGCGCGCCCCAGGCTCGGTCGCGGCAATGGTCCCGGCCAACAGCGGTACCGAGGCGGTCGAGGCCGCAATCAAGATCTCGCGCGCTGCAACGGGCCGTGCGCGGGTGCTGTTTGCCGAGCATGCTTTCCACGGGCTCACGCTCGGAGCGCTCTCACTCAACGGCAATGACGAGTTTCGAGATGGTTTCGGGCCGCTGCTGCCTGGCTGCGAGTCCGTCCCGTTTGGCGATCTCGACGCCCTGGAGCGGGAGCTCGAACGCGGCGACGTGGCGGCGTTCGTCGTCGAGCCGGTGCAGGGCAAGGGCGTCAACCTGCCCCCAGATGGCTATCTGCCCGCTGCGCAACGGCTCTGCCGCGACGCGGGCGCGCTGCTGACGTGCGATGAGGTACAGACGGGCATCGGCCGCACAGGACGCTTCCTGGCGCTCGAGCACTGGGGGCTCGAACCGGATCTGATCTGTTTGTCCAAGGCGCTCTCGGGCGGGCTTGTGCCGGTCGGCGCGGTGCTCGTGTCGCGCGCTGCCTTCGACGCGGTGTTCGACGGCATGGAGCGGGCGGTGCGTCACGGCTCCACCTTCGGTGGCAACGACCTGGCCGCGGCCGCGGCGCTTGCGACCTTGCGCGTGCTCGACGGCGAGGGCCTGGTGGGCCGCGCCGAGCGTTTGGGCGCGCTGCTGCTGGAGTTGACCTCGCCGCTGGTCGAGCGCTATGAAGTCGTCTCCGAGGTACGCGGCCTCGGCTTGATGTGGGCGATCGAGTTCGGCCCGCCCGAGGGCGGCGCGCGCCGCTCGATTTGGAACGCCGCCGAGCGTGTCCAGCCGGGCATCTTCTCGCAGCTGATCGTCGGGCCGCTGTTTCACGAGCATCGCGTCCTCTGTCAGGTGGCGGGCCACCGCATGAATGTGGTCAAGGCGCTACCTGCGCTGGTGGTGGAGGAGGATGAGATCCGCCGCTTCGCCGCTGCTTTGGAGGACGTCGTCTCGCGCGCCGAGCGGGTTCCGTGGGCCTTCCTGCGCTTCTCGGCGAGCATGAGCCGGCGGGCATTTGCCGTGCGCAAATAGGCGCTCACGGCGCGTGCGGGGCAATGGTCGCGGCAGACACCACGTGCCACCGACTACCCTGCCTGACCGTGCTCGTTCCCAGAGATGACATTCGCAACGTCGCGATCGTGGCTCACGTGGACCACGGCAAGACCACGCTCGTCGACGCGATGCTGTGGCAGTCGGGCGCGTTTCGAGCCGGCCAGGACGTGGCCGACCGTGTGATGGACTCAATGGACCTGGAGCGCGAGAAGGGCATAACGATCCTCGCCAAGAACACCTCGCTGCGCTACGAGGGCGTCAAGCTCAACATCGTCGACACCCCGGGTCACGCGGATTTCGGTGGTGAGGTGGAGCGCGGCCTGACGATGGTCGATGGCGTGCTGCTGCTTGTCGACGCCTCCGAGGGCCCGTTGCCACAGACACGCTTCGTATTGCGCAAGGCTCTGGAGTCGCGCCTGCCGGTGATCCTCGTCGTCAACAAGGTCGACCGTCCCGACGCACGTGTGGCCGAGGTGATCGACGAGGTGTACGAGCTGTTCCTCGACCTTGACGCCGACGAGGAGCAGATCGAGTTCCCGATCGTCTACTGCAATGCGCGCGCGGGCATCGCCACGCTCGAGTACGACGCCGCCGTGCCAACCCCCACTGAGGGCACGCTGGCGCCGCTGCTTGACCTGCTCGTAGAGCGAATTCCGGCACCCACCTACGAACCTGACCATCCGCTGCAGGCGCTTGTCACGAATCTTGACGCCTCGCCGTATGTGGGACGTCTAGCGATCTGCCGCGTGCGCAACGGCTCCATCAAGCGCGGGCAGCAGGTCGCATGGTGTCGCGCCGACGGCTCGATCGAGCGTGCGCAGATCACAGAGTTGTATGTGACTGACGCGCTCGATCGCGTAGACGCGCCTGAAGCCGGACCGGGGGAGATCATCGCCGTCGCGGGCATCCCCGAGATCACGATCGGCGAGACGCTTGCCGACCCACAAGACCCACGCCCGTTGTCGGTCATCACCGTGGACGAGCCCTCGCTGTCGATCACGATCGGCATCAACACTTCGCCGATGGCGGGCAAGGAGGGCTCGAAGCTGACCGCGCGCCAGGTGCGTGAGCGCCTGGAGCGGGAGCTGGTGGGCAATGTGTCTTTGCGGGTGCTCGATACGGACCGCCCAGAAGCGTGGGAGGTGCAGGGGCGCGGCGAGCTGCAGCTGGCCGTGCTCGTCGAGATGATGCGCCGCGAAGGCTTCGAACTGACGGTCGGCCAGCCGCATGTGCTCATCCGCGAGATCGACGGCCACCGCAACGAGCCCTTCGAGCGCCTATCGATCGACGTTCCCGACGACTACGTGGGTGTCGTCACGCAGATGCTCGCCCTGCGCAAGGGTCGCATGGAGCACATGACCAATCACGGCACCGGCTGGGTGCGGATGGAGTACATCGTGCCCGCCCGTGGATTGATCGGCTTTCGCACGGAGTTCCTGACCGAGACGCGCGGCACAGGGCTGATGCACCACGTGTTCGAGCGTTGGGAGCGCTGGGCGGGCGAGCTGCGCACGCGCACGACGGGCGTGCTGATCGCCGACAGGGCCGGCACAACCGCGACGTACTCCTTGATGAGCCTTGGCGAGCGCGGGACGCTGTTCGTCGGTCCGGGTGAGGAGGTGTACGAGGGGATGATCGTCGGCGAGAACTCGCGTGCCGACGATCTCGACGTCAATCCGGTCAAGGAGAAGCACCTGACCAACATCCGCTCCTCCAACTCGGATGTGTACGAGCGTTTGCAGCCACATCGTAAGCTCACGCTCGACCAGGCCTTGGAGTTCGTGCGCGACGACGAGTGCGTGGAGGTCACGCCCGAGACCGTGCGTCTGCGCAAGGTCTCGCTTGGCAAGACCGATCGCCTGAAGGCGGCGCGGGCACGGCGATAGTCCGGACCGCGGCGCCCACCGCACGCCACCGGAAGCGTGCAGGGCCGGTGGTGTTGGTCAAACGCTCGCCTCATTTCCGTCGGGATGGTCTGTGTCGAGGCCACCGCGGGCAGCCCTGAATATCTCGTCCGCCATGAAGACCTGGCCCCATTTCTGTCCCGTGATCTCTCTGAGAATGCCCTGCTCGATCAGGTCACGGATCGCGGCGCGCGCTGTCGGTCTAGAGACATCGAGGAATGTCGCGGCGCGCGAGGCGGTTATGTAGGGGTTGACGAACAGTCGGTCGATGAGTTGCCGGGCGCCGGCGCGCGCCTTGGCTTGCGCGAGCAACTCGTGATAGCGAGCCTGGAGGTCGAGCAGGCGCTCGGCGTCCTCGACGGCGGCTTGGGATTGGATCTCCACGCCCGCGAGGAAGTAGTTCAGCCAGCCTTGCCAGTCGCCGTGCGTGCTGACTCGCAACAAGCGGTCGTAGTACTCGGCGCCACTTCGCTCGAAGTAGGCCGAGATATAGAGCAGCGGCTGCGGTAGCAGGCCTCGCTCGTGGAGCAACAGCGATATCAAGAGTCTGCCCACGCGCCCATTACCGTCGCCGAATGGGTGGATTGCCTCGAACTGGTAATGGGCCAAAGCGGCCACGACAAGTGTCGGCAGCGAATCGCTGTGGAGAAAGGTCTCGAGGTCGTCTAGGGCCTTCTTCATTTCGGCCACCGGCGGTGGCACGTATCGCGCCTCATCGATCGGTGCGCCGGCTTTGCGGCCGATCCAGTTCTGGTAGGTCCGGAACCTGCCCGGGTGGCGCTCCTGGCCGCGCACATCCTTCATCAGGTGCCGATGCACGTCTCGCAAGAGGCGTAGGCAGAGCGGCATCTCCTCGAGGGCCTCGAGTCCGTATTCGTGCGCGGTGAGATAGTTGCGAACCTCGCGCACGTCACCCCGGGCGCTCCCTGTGGCTTCGTCCTCGTAGAGATCGGCGAGTGTGCTCACCGTTCCCTCGATGCGCGAGCTCAGCACCGCCTCGCGACGAAGGTAGGGCGCGATCAGCAGCATTGGGTTAGTCAGGTTACGGCCTGTGCCTGCCAACAAGCCGACGCCGTTGTCGGCCTTACTGAGGCGCCTCACAAGCTCCGGTGTGAACTCCAGCGCCGGCGGAAGTGGGTCGGGCACGAATGCCTGGTGGCCGTCGTGGGTGACGAGGCGTCCCGGGGTATTGTCGGTGAAGTCGGCTGGGTTCATTGGGTTGAGACTCGGAAAGGGTGCTTGCCAACTCTAGCGAACTTGGAAAGGAAATGGCTATTTCCTTTCTTTTTATCCGAGAAATGGAAAGCGCCCTTTCCGAGCTGTGCGCGCAGCACCCCATCCCTTGCATTCCTGTAGTGCAGGGCACGGCGTTCGACAGCTACCCGAGTAGGACGACTATCCTGCTCATCGCTAGGCTGCGACGGTGACCACTGTCATTCGGACCATCGGCCTGCGCAAGAGCTACGGGCAGATACAGGCGGTCCGCGGCATCGACATCTCGATCGAGGTCGGCGAAACGGTCGCGCTGCTTGGGCCCAACGGTGCCGGCAAGTCCACGACGATCGACATGATCCTCGGCTTGGCCGATCCCGACGCAGGCACGGTGTCGGTGCTTGGCGGCTCTCCGAGCGCGGCGATCGACGCAGGCTGGATCGGCGCGATGCTGCAGACGGGAGCGCTGATTCGGGATCTCTCGGTGGGGGAGCTGGTCGGGATGGTGGCCTCGCTGTATCCCGAGCCGCTGGATGTGGGAGAGACGCTCGAGATGACAGGTTTGAGCGAGATCGCCGGACAGCGTACGCAGAAGCTCTCCGGTGGGCAGACGCAGCGGGTACGCTTTGCGGTGGCGCTCGTCAGCAACCCGAAGCTGCTCGTGCTCGATGAGCCGACGGTTGCGATGGATGTCGAGGGACGGCGCTCCTTCTGGACGACGATGCGAAACGAGGCCGCGCGCGGCAGGACGATTCTGTTTGCCACCCACTACCTGGAGGAGGCAGACGCATATGCCGATCGGGCGGTGCTGATGGCCCATGGGCAGGTTGTCGCCGATGGACCGCCGACCGAGATCAAGGCGATGGTCGGCAAGCGAACGATTCGCGCGACGCTGCCAGGCGCCGACCTCGACGCACTTGCGGGGTTGCCTGGAGTGAGCGGCGCGGAGCGACGCGGCGAGGCGGTCGTGCTGGCATGCGCGGATTCCGACGCTGCGATCCGCGCGCTGCTCGCGACGCATCCCGAGGCGCGCGACATCGAGATAGCGGCGGCCGGTCTCGAGGAGGCGTTCTTGCAGCTGACGGGCGATGAGGGCACGGCACAACTGGCCGGGGCACTGTCGTGAGTGGCGTGTCTTACACCCGCTATGAGCTGTTGCGCACGCTGCGCAACCGACGCTTCTTCCTCCTCTCCTTGGGATTTCCGCTGGTCTTGTACTTCCTGATTGCGGGCTCGCAGCGCGATGTGCACAACCTGGGTGGCACGGGCATTTCGGCTCCGCTGTATTTCATGGTCGGGTTGCTCGCGTTCGGCACGATGAGCTCGATGCTCTCCTGCGGCGCGCGGATCGCAGCCGAGCGCGCGGTCGGTTGGAACCGGCAGCTACGCATCAGCCCGCTGTCCACACGCGCCTATTTCCGGGCGAAGGTGCAGACGGCCTACCTGATGGCGCTGCTGAGCATGATCGTGCTCTACGCGGCCGGTATCTCACTCGGGGTCAGCATGTCGGCAAGCGATTGGTTGAAGATGACCCTGTTGATCCTCGTCTGTCTGGTTCCGTTCGCTGCGCTCGGGATCGTGATCGGTCACATGCTGACACCCGACTCGATTGGCCCCGCAATGGGAGGCGGCGTCGCGCTGTTCGCATTCCTGGGAGGCACCTGGTTTCCGATCACTCACGGTTTCCTCTATGACTTCGGACAGCTTCTGCCCTCATATTGGTTGGTGCAGGCCAGCCACGTCGCACTTGGCGGGCACCCTCTGAACACCAAGGGATGGGTCGTGATCGTCGTCTGGACGCTCGTCATGGCTGCGATGGCGCGGCGTGCCTACCGCCACGACACCGGGCGCGTGTAGGACAGCCTCGTCATACGACGGGCTGTGCCTATAAGGTGCGGGCCATGAATAGATCGACTAGAGGATTGAACGCAGTGCTGGCAGCCGCGTGCGCGCTGATGGTCGCAGCCGTGATCGCCGTGCCGGCCGGCGCCGCAACGGTGGTTCACTTCCAGCAGGAGGGCGTGCAGGCATACGTTGTGCAGCTGCACAAAGGCGAAGTACATGCGCTGACGTTCCACCCGGGGACGACGACCGGTCACCTGCACATCTCGATGGACAACGGCAAGCACTACACGGTTGCCTATGCCTCATCTGAGCAGGGCAAGCTCGTGGCCGAAGCCCAAGCCGGTCACGCACGCGTGCAGATCGCCGCCGTCCAGGTCAAAAAAACCGCGCCCGTCAAACACAAACTTCGCTACATCGCAGGCGGGATCCTGATCTTGGTGATCATTGTGGTTTTGATCGTGCTGCTGATCGGCAGGCGCAGAGCGCTTGCCGAGGAGGACCCGCGAGCGCCAGGAGAGAGCACCGCCCCCTGAGCGCGATCCGCTCACGATAATAATAAGACTCAGTCTTGTGATAGGGTCGTCGCGATGCGGCGGTCCACGGGTTTTCTTGCGGTAGCAGCAGCGGTAGCTGCGGGTGCGTTTGCGCTCGCAGGCTGCGGGTCGGCGGAACCGAGCGAAGTGTCGACTTCGGGCAAGCTGCAGGTGGTAGCCGCGGAGAACTTCTGGGGCAGTATCGCCGCACAGCTCGGTGGGCAGGACGTGGAAGTGCGCAGCATCATCGTCAACCCGAACACCGACCCGCACAGCTACGAGCCGACGGCCGCAAACGCGCGCACGATGGCCGGGGCCCAGATGACGATCGTCAACGGCATCGGCTATGACGAATGGGCCACGCGCCTGCTGTCGGCCGATCCGGGCGATGGGCGTGTGCGACTCGATGTGGGCAGCCTGCTTGGCCTGAAGGCAGGCGACAACCCCCACCAGTGGTATTCACCCACACGCGTGCACGCCGTCATCGATCAGACCGTGGCTGACTACGACAAGCTGCGGCCGGCCGAGGCGAGCTACTTCGCCCAGCGCAAGCGTGCTTTTGAAACGGTTGGTTTGGTCCGCTACAACTCGCTGCTGAAGCAGATTCGCGAACGCTACGCAGGCGTGCCGGTGGGCTACAGCGAGAGCATCTTCCAGCCGCTCGGCGAAGCGCTCGGCCTGAAGTTGATGACTCCATACAGCTTCGCGAAGGCAATCGCCGAGGGCACGGAAGTAAGCGCCCAGGACAAGCAGACGGTTGACCGGCAAGCCTCCGACCGTCAGATCGATGTGTGGGTGTTCAACAGCCAGAACGTGACCCCGGATGTGCAACGCGTGGGCGAACTGGCGCGTGGCGCCAATATCCCGATCGCGACGGTGACCGAGACGTTGTCGCCCGCCTCGGACAGTTTTCAGCAGTGGCAGGTGGCAGAGCTCGAAGGGCTGCAGCGTGCCCTGCACAAGGCAACGGGGAGGTGAGCAACGTGGATGCGCCCCCGAGGTCACGGCCGGCGAATCGCACGCCCACCACACATTCCACACCCTCGGCGTCCTCGGCGAGTACGCCTGCGATCGAGCTGCGTGACGCTTACGCGGCCATGGGCGGGCGCACGGTCTGGAGTGGCGTCGATCTGAGTGTGTGCCCTGGGGAATTCGTCGCGGTGCTTGGATCCAACGGCAGCGGCAAGTCGACGCTGTTGAAGGCGATCCTCGGCCTGGTGCAGACAGCGCCGGGCGCCGTCAGCGTCCTTGGTGGTCCGGCCGGCGCGGCCAACCGCGAGATCGGCTACCTGCCGCAGCGACACGGCTTCGATTCTACGCTGCCGATCCGCGGCGTTGATCTCGTACGACTCGGCCTGGACGGGGCGCGCTGGGGAGTGCCACTGCCGTTTGGGCGGGGAGGATCGGGCCGCAGGGGAGCACGCACGCGCTCCAGGGAGCGCGTGCGCGAGGTGATCGAGCTTGTCGGCGCGAGCGCTTACGCCGAGCGCTCGCTCGGCGAGCTATCCGGGGGCGAGCAGCAGCGCATCCTGATCGCCCAGGCGCTCGTGCGCCGCCCGCGGATATTGATGCTCGACGAGCCGTTGGACAGCCTCGACCTGCCCAACCAGGCCGCGGTGAGCGCGTTGGTGCAGCGCATCTGTAGGACCGAGAACGTGGCAGTGCTGCTGGTGGCCCACGACGTGAACCCTTTGCTGTCATACCTTGACCAGGTGATCTATCTGGCTGGCGGTCGCGCGCTGCAGGGCGCCGTGCAGGACGTCATCACCGGGCCAAAGCTGAGCGAACTGTACGGCGTGGAGATCGAGGTGCTGCGCACCCGCGACGGGCGGTTGGTGGTCGTGGGCCAGCCCGAGGCGCCGCACGTTCACGGGCACAGGCACGAGCAATGAACAACCCGACCCTCACATGGAATCTCGTCAAAGACGTGCACGAGCTGCTCGTCTACCAGTTCATGGTCAACGCGCTGCAGGCAGGGACGATCGTGGCCGTAATGGCCGGGGTGGTCGGCTGGTTCGTGGTGCTGCGCCGCCAGAGCTTTGCCGCGCACACCACCGCGATGATGTCGTTCCCGGGGGCATCGGGAGCGGCCTTGGCGGGTCTCCCCACCGCGCTTGGCTACTACCTTGCGTGCGGTATTGCAGCGCTTGCGATCGGACGCTCCGGCGGCGCGTCCCGGCGCGGGCGCAGCGGCGAGTCGGCGGCGGTCGGGGTGGTGCAGGTCGCGGGATTGGCGCTCGGGTTCCTTTTCCTGAGCCTCTACAGCGGCGTGCTCGAGCAGCTCGAAACACTGCTGTTCGGCACGTTCCTGGGGATCGACGGCAACCAGGTGCTGACGCTGGCGATCGTGGCGGTCGTCGTGCTGGCGGCGCTGCTTGCGATCGGACGCCCGCTGTTGCTCTCGTCGTTGGATCCCGAAGCGGCGCGAGCGCGCGGCCTGCCCGTCGGCCTGTTCGACGTCGGCTTTCTGTTGATCCTTGGCCTGACGGTGGCTGCAACGAGCCAGATCACCGGCGCCCTGCTCGTGTTCGCACTGCTGGTGGCGCCGCCGGCCGCTGCTCAGGCGCTCACGCCGCGGCCCGGTTTGAGCCTCGCCTTGAGCGTTGTGTTCGCGCTGCTCGTCACGTGGTTGGGACTTGGGATCTCCTATTTCTCGATCTACCCGCTTGGCTTCTTCGTCACCTCGTTTGGATTTGCGCTGTATGTGGCAGCCAAGCTCGCGCACCGGACGGCAGCGGCCTTGCGGCGCTCACCGCGAGCGGACGAGCCGATGGCGGCGACGGTGTGATGCTCGCCCACGAATTCATTCGCAATGCCTACCTCGCCGGCACGTTCGTGGCGCTCGCCTGTGGACTGGTTGGTTGGTTCGCGGTGCTGCGCGGGCAGGTGTTCGCCGGCGACGCGCTCAGCCACGTGGCCTTTGTCGGGGCGATTGCCGCGGCTGTGGTGGGCGTCGACGAGCGTGTGGGCCTGTTTGCGCTGACGCTTGGGCTGGCGGCGGTGATGGCGGGATTGGGGCGCCGGGCTCAGGCCAACGACGTGACGATCGGGGTGGTCTTCTCCTGGGTGATTGGGATCGGCGTGCTGTTGATCGCGGTGCTCAGCACCGGCTCCTCAGGTGGCGATGGGCTGATCGTTGCCAACACGCTGTTCGGCTCGATCTTTGGCCTCGGGATGGGGCAGAGCATCGTGGCGGCGGCGATCGGCTTGGCGGTGGTGCTGGCGGCGGTGGCGATCGCCCGGCCGTTGCTGTTCGCCTCGCTCGATGGTGAGCTGGCAGCGCTGCACGGTGTGCCGGTGCGCGCGCTCGGCCTGGTGCTGTTGCTGCTGATCGGCGCAGTCACGGCTGAGGGTACGCAGGCGATCGGGGCGCTGCTCGTGCTTGGTCTGGTCGCTGCTCCGGCGGGCGCCGCGTTGCGGCTGACGTCCAAACCGTATCTCGGCATGGCATTCTCGGCGGGTATCGCGCTTGTCGCGATGTGGGGCGGGATCGCGCTCAGCTACGTGATCCCCTCGCTGCCGCCGAGCACCGCGATCATCGGCCTGGCGGTCGGCGCGTATGCGCTTGCGTCTTTGGCATCTAACATCGCCTTATGGGCTCCTCCAAGTCAGCTGCGCACACGAGAGACCATGGGCAAGGTGCATTCGTCGTGAGCGCCGGTGTCCATGTTCACCGCGAGGACGATGCGTCCGCCGCGGCCTCGACCGTGCATGGCGAGAACTGGATCGAGCGCGCGGAGGCGACGCTGGGCGAGGCAGGTCACAAGCGCGGCGGCGCGCGGCGCGCGTTGCTCGAGTTGCTCGATGCCCAAACGTGCGCGCTGACGGCAGTTGAGATCGAGGACGAGCTGCGCAAGGCCGAGCGACGCGTGAGTCGTGCGAGCGTCTATCGCATCCTCGACGAGCTCGAGGGGCTGCGCTTGGTACAGCGCGTGGAGACTGGCCAAGCGATGGTTCGCTACGAGCGCGTGTGCACACACGAGGAGCATCACCATCATCTCGTGTGCGACGGCTGCGGCCTGGTGATGCCATTCTCCGACGATGCCTTGGAGCAGGCGATCGTGAGCCTCAGCCGGAGGGTGCCGCTGACCGTGTCCGAGCATGAGATCGTGCTGCGGGGAGAGTGCTCGGACTGCGCCGGCTGACGGGCTGTGCCCTCGCCGGCTTGCCCCACAGATAGCTGAGCACGCAGCCGAGCGTCCCGACGGCGACCACCAACAGGACCGGGCCGGAGTCCTCGGTGAGCGCGCCGATCACGCCCGATGTGAGCCCGCCGGCGAACGCGGCGAGCCACACCGGATCGGAAGCGACCGGAGCGAGCACGCGATCGCGGCGACGGACCGCGATGAACGAGGCGATCGACGCAAGCGCCGTGGCGAGCGGCATCAGGTGGTTCTTCAGCTCGTCCCAAGCGGCCGAATAGCGGCGCACGACGATGTCGCGGATGTCCCCGGGCGAGCGCGCGTCGAGCACGCTGCCGGTGAAGTGCCCGGAGCCGTGGGCTGTGGCGAGGTCGATCGCGGCGAGCGCGATCAGGCCGAGGACGGGCGCCGCCATCACGATCAGCACGCGCTTGCGGTTGAGCGTGCCCGGCAGCAGCATCACGGTCGCGACGGCGGTTCCCGCGCTCACCAGAATCACGCCCCCGACGCCTGCGCCGATGCGCGCCGAGCCCTCGACGATCGCGAGTAGGATGCCCGCGCCGGCCATCGTCACCGCCGCACGGCGGCTACGCGCAGCGGGATAGAGGGCCGCCGCCACAGCGGTGAAGACGAGCACGGCAAGCCCCGACTTCAGCTCGTTGCCGATCCCATAGAAGCGCGCCCCAAAAGCCGGGCTGGGCCCGAGCAGCGAGCGCATCAACAGTTGCGTGCCGGCGAGCGCATCGACGGTCAAAGCGACCACTGCCACCACTGCGGGCACAAGCGGCGCCCGCGGCCAAGGCACGAGCAGGTCGGTGAGCGCGCCGAGGGCAAAGCAAGTCGCCACGATCAGAGCGAACTCGACCGTGCGGCTCGGCTCGAGGGCAGCGGGTAGCAGTACGGCGACCGGGGCCCACAACAGCGCGATCGCTCCGACTCGCATCGCCCACCCGGTTCGTTGGCCGCGATTGGCATCTCCGATGGACAGCCGCGTGGCTATGAGCAAAAACGCCCAAGCGAGCGCCAGCCAAGCCAGCGCAGGCAGCCTGCGCGAATCGATCACAACCAGCCGCGCCTTCAATGCGCGCAGGCTCGCGCCGTCGAAGGCGCCGTCGAGTCGTACAGGCTTGCCGCGCATGTCGGCGGGTATCGGGAGTCCAAGGTGGCCGAGGATCGTCGGGCCAATGTCGATCGCGGCGATCATGCCGCGTTGATTGGTGCTCTGGGATGTGAGCGTGTCGCCGCCGGAGCCCAATCCGGCGAATGCGCTCCACAGCAGTTCGTGTCCGGGGAGGTTGGGTGCGCTCTGTATGACAACGAGCAGCTCGCGGGGCGAGCGAGCCGCGGTCAGCGAGCGCAGGTCGCTGTAGCCGCTTGCTCCCTGTGGCAAATCCGCGACCACCAGGCTGTGAGTGGCGCGCAGCTTGCCAATGCGGGCGAGAAGCGTGCCGGAAGATCCGAAGGAGAGTGCGGCGATCCGCCCGGAACGGTTGGCCGCGAGGGGCCAATCGACCGTCGCGGGGCTGCTCACTGGCTTGGCGATTTCAACTTCGATGGTGCCACTGCCAGGCAGATTGGAGAAGTACGGAGCGGCATAAGCTGCCCCACCTGGGATCGATGTGGCGAGCAGCCCTGGCTTCAGTAGTTGGGGAGCGCCCTGCGCGCGTCTCAGGGCCGCCGGCCACGAGGAGATGTGCGCACTGGCGGGGAGTCCGTGCTCAGTAGTCAGGTCGAGCTCGAGGGAGGATAGGCTCGGCGGACGTGCGGGGCTGTAAGCCGAGTAGGAGACCCGTGCGCCCTGAGTCATGTCGAGCAGCATCTGGTCTGCGTCGTATGCGCCTTGGGTGGCACTCAGGATGCCTATCGAGAGCGTCGGTATCGAGCTCAGCTCCGCCTCGATCGCGTCGTCTTCGGATTGGCCGCTCCGGCGTGACGGGCCAGGGGGAAGAAATGCGACGAGCACCGAGGGCCCTACGCTCGTCTCCGTGTGCCCAGTCTGCTTCAGGGCAGCCTGGGCAGGAGCTCTCAACACCGAAGTGGCCGGTGTAGATGAGGTGGGCTCGTGGATAACGCGCTGTTCGGCTGCCGCGGCCGCCGAGCACCAGCCCGCCGGCACCACGCACAGCAGGGCCGCAAGCAGCCCCCCGCGCATATTGCTCAGCCCTCTGTCCCCCCGCGCGTGCCGGCAGGCACTGGCTCGTTCTCGGAGGCGAACGTGGCGAGCTCGGCTTCGTCTGCTGGGCTCAGGCGGGAGGCGCTGCCCTCGATGTTCAGGCGCGGAAGCAATCGATCGAGGCGGGCTGGGATCGCCCAGGTGGCGTCGCCAAGGATGTTCAGCACCGCCGGCAGCAGCAGGCAGCGCACGACGATCGCGTCGAGGAACACAGCCGAGGCCAGGGCCAGCCCGAACTCCTTGATGACACGGCTTTCACCGAGCATGAACGACAAGAACACACAGATCATGATCGCCGCGGCCGCCGTAACCACACGCCCGGTGAGCGCCAGCCCTTCGCTGACCGCGCGGCGGCTGTCTCCGACGCGGGTCCACTGCTCATGGATGCGCGAGATCAGGAAGACCTCGTAGTCCATCGACAGCCCGAATACGATCGCAAACAGCATCACGGGCACGAACGACTCGATCGGGCCGGGTTTGACGCCCATGATCGAGTCGAACCACGCCCATTGGAAGACGACCACGATCACTCCGAGCGAGGCGCCGATGCTCAGCAGGTTCATGAACGCCGCCTGCAGCGGAATGACGAGCGAGCGGAACACGATCATCAAGAGCAGCGCCGAGAGCAGCACCACCACGCCGATGAACAGCGGCAGCTTCTTGCCGAGCACGCCCGCGAAATCGACTGCTCCGGCGGTGACGCCGCCGACGTACACATGCATACCGGTGCTTGCCTCCACCGGCGGGATCGTTTCGTTGCGCAGTTGGGAGACGAGCTGGGTTGTGGCGTAGGCCTGGGGGGAAGAACTTGGATACACGGAGATCGTCGCCACATCTCCGGCGGGGTTGAACTTGGCCGGTGCGACCGAGGCCACGCCCTTGACACTGGCCATCGCGACGCGCAGATCTTCGATCGCGGCCTTGCCCGCGGATGAAGTAGGTGCGGTCAGCAAAACGCCTTGCTTTGCTGCCTGCTTACCGGGATTACTTGCGCCAGGTACCTGCGCGACAACCTGTAGCGGTCCGTTGAACCCCTGTCCGAAGCCCTCGGCAAGTAGCTGATACGCCTTGTAGGTCGTAAAGCTCTCGGGGTCGTTGCTGGCGTCGCTGGACCCGAGTCGCAGCGCCGTCGCGGGTGCCGCTATGACTAGCAGGATAAGCGTCGCGCCCAGCGCAATCGGCCAAGAGTGAGCCTGTACGAACTCGCTCCAACGCAGCCAATTCTTACCGTGACGTGCGTCTGTGGCCTCTACACCGCGGCGGCGTGCACGGCGGCTGGGTCGCACGACGCGCTTGCCCGCGATCGTGAGCAGCGCGGGCAGCAGCGTCAGCGAGGCGAGCATCACCAGCAGTACGCCGATCGAGGCGGAGATCGCCACGCCGTAGAGGAAGTCGACGCCGAGCAGCATCATTCCGAGTAGCGCGATCACAACCGTGCAGCCGGCGAACAGGACCGCGCGTCCGGCAGTGTCCATCGCCTGCACGACAGACTCGCGCACGTCGCCAAAGCTGGGGCCGGGCGTCGCGTAGGCCTCGCGGAAGCGCGTCACGATGAACAGCGAGTAGTCGATCCCCACGCCGAGGCCGATCATCGCCGCGAGCTCGGAGGAGAAGTTGGGCGTGTCGACCACATGCGTGAACAGAGCGATCAACCCCAGGCCGGTGCCAAGCCCGAGCAGCGCCGTGATGATCGGCAGGCCCATCGCGATCAGCGACCCGAAGGTGATCAGCAGCACCACGATCGCCGCCATCAGGCCAACCGCGGTGGTGATCCCGAAGCCTTCTTGCTCTGTCTGCTCGATTGCCTGCCCGCCGAGCTCGATCTGCAGATCCGGAGTGCGCGCAGCCTCGGCCGTCTTGACCACAGCTTCGCCTGCGCTCTTGGGTAGTTCGTTGGCCTTTTCGTTGAAGACCACTGTGGCGAACGCAATCTGCCCATTAGCGGATATGGCCTTGCCGGCCTGGCTGGCCGCGTAGGGGCTGATCACGCCTGTCACGTGCGGCAGGCGGCTCACTTCGCCAAACAGACTGGTCATGTGGCTCTGCACGGCCGGTTCGCGCACGTTGCCGTGCGCGACCTTGAAGACGATCGTGTCGCGGTCGCCGGCCTGCGCCGGGAAGCTATGCGCCAGCAGGTCCGAGGCGCGCTGGGCGTCGGAGTTGGGCAGCGTGAAGTTGTTCGAGTAGGCCGCCCCTCCGCTCGACTGGGAGATGACGTTTACGCCGACCAGCAGGATCACCCAGCCGATCGCGATGTACAGACGGTGCGTTGTGGACCAGCGGGCGAACTTGAGCATCGTTAGAACCTAGCGGGGAGGGGAGCCGACGCGGGGATACGGCGACAGGGACGGAGGGATGCTTTCGCCCAGCTTACGACGCTCGGCGTGCGAGGCCCGATTATTCCATGGAAAAGCGCTCCCGGGTCCCGCTGGTGGACAGTGTGAAGAGATGGTCGGACCGATACGTCCAGATCACGATTTCCTAAAAAAGCCGGCCAAGCGGTACACAACCGATTGTGCGTATGTCGCTCGGCGGTACTTTGCGCACGTCAACAGTTATCCTGGCTGAGACGCATAACCAAGCCAAAGGCGAGGAGCTGCAAATGGCCAAGACACCCCGTGTGGGCGAGCAGGCGCCGGACTTTGAATTGCAGGGAACGAGCGGGCCGTTCAAGCTCTCAGATCATCGTGGCGAGCGGGTCGTGCTGCTTTTCTACCCAGGCGACAACACGATGGTGTGCACCAAGCAGTTCTGCTCCTATCGCGATCGTGCCGAGGACTTTGCTTCGCTGGATGCCACAGTCGTTGGCATCTCCTCTCAAGACCTCGCCTCGCACGAGCAGTTCACCGCCAAGCACGGCCTCAACGTGCCGTTGCTCGCCGACGTGGACAAGGCAGTGGCGAAGTCCTACAGCGCTGTCATGCCGGGCCTCGGCTCGACCGCGCGTGCGGTGATCGTGATCGACGAGCAGGGAGTGGTGCGCGATCGCCACGACCACCGTCTTGGGCTCGATTATCAGACGGTGGACGAGCTGCGCGAAGCGCTCGAGCGGCTTCCGGCTCCCGCCGGCTGAGACGCTTGGTTGAGCCCTCGTCATTGAGGGTGGAGATGAGGGTCTTCGAATGGTCTGTTCGCGAAACGCACCCCCTTTTTTTGATGAAGAGGGGATGTTTTGGTACCAAAGCTTTGTAGGTGGTCGCAAATCTTCTAGGCGTTTACGGACAAGGCTGTGGAGAGCTTGCACCGGTAGAGCTGCACCGGTGCTTGAAGCTCGCGCTTGGTCTGAGAGGGTGCAAGCGCGCTAGCTAGACGCTTGAAGCCTTGCGCTTGGCCTGAGGGGCGCGCACGCGCGCTTAGATGCTGGAGGCCTCGCGCTCGGTCGGACGCGCTTCGGCGGCACGGCGCGCGTGCAGCTCCATTAGCTCTAGCTGCATGTTGCGCGGGCGCTCGCCCGGTCCTGGGGATTGCCTGCGCCAGACGCCGTCGGCGTGCAGTTCCCAAGAGCTCTGGTTGTCGGCGAAAGCTCGTTCCAGCGTGTCCATCAGCTCCGCACGCAGTTCGGGCGAGTCGATTGGCGCCGCGAGCTCCACACGGTGGTCGAGGTTGCGCGGCATCAGATCGGCCGAGGCGATGTACACGGTGCGCTCGCCGTTCCGCTCGAACGTGTAGACGCGCGAGTGCTCGAGCAAGCGCCCGACGACCGACACGACACGGATGTTCTCCGAGACGCCGGTGACCCCTGGGCGCAGGCAGCAGATGCCGCGCACGTTCAAGTCCACGCGCACACCCGCGCTCGAGGCCCGGTAGAGCGCGCGGATGCAGTGGCCGTCCACCAGTGCGTTCATCTTCATCGCGATCCGCCCGGGCGAGGCTGGCGAGTGGGCGGCGATGGTGGCGTCGATCTCAGCGATCAGCCCCTCGCGCAGATGCGCCGGCGCGATCAGAACCTTGCGATTGCGCAAAGGACGCCCGTAGCCGGTGAGGTTGTTGAACATGTCCGCGACGTCAGCACCGATGTCCTCGTCGATCGTGAACAGTCCGAAGTCGGTGTACAAACGCGCGGTGGCCGAGTGATAGTTGCCGGTGCCGACGTGCACGTAGTTGCGCACGCCGTCGCCCTCTCTGCGCACGACCAGGACGCACTTGGCATGCGTCTTCAAGGCAGGCTGTCCGTAGACGACGTGGACGCCCGCCTCCTCCAGAGCCTTGGCCCAATGGATGTTCATGCGCTCGTCAAAGCGTGCCGTCAGCTCGACGAGCGCGACCGCCTGCTTGCCGCGCTCGGATGCTGCGATCAGGTCGGGAACGAGCGGCGAGTCGTCGCTCGTTCTATACACGGTCTGCTTGATTGCAAGCACGTTCGGGTCGGCAACCGCCTGTTCGACGAAGCGCTCGACCGAGGTGGCGAAGGAATCGTAGGGATGGTGAACGAGCACATCGCCCTCGCGCATTGCGGCAAATACGTCCGGGCGCTCGCCCTCATGGCGCAACAGGCGCGGGTGGGTGACCGGCGCATAGGGCGCATTGCGCAGCTCGGGCATGCCAGGAAGCTTCACGATCTGCCACAGCGCTCCCATGTCGAGCAGTCCCGCGACCGGATAGACCTCGTCCTCGCGTACGCCGAGCAGGCCGATCAGCTCCTCGCGCAGCCGCTCGGAACAGCTGGTGCCGAGCTCGACACGCACGATCTCACCGAAGCGACGCCGGCGCAGCTCATCCTCGACGGCCTGCAGCAGGTCGGCGGCGTCGTCGGATACCTCCAGGTCGGCGTCGCGGGTGACTCTGAAGACGTCGTAGTCGACGATCTCCATGCCGGGGAACAGAGCATCGAGATGGTGGGCGATCACGTCCTCCAACGGCACGAGCGTAATGCTCGCCGCGGCCGCGTTTCCGCCTGGTTGCGTTGCTCCGGCTGCTGCCGGGGACTGCCTATCGGGATGTGGCGCAGTCGCGTTTGCACCGGGGTTGGCGCCGGCAACGAGAGTTGGGCCGGCAGAGCGCACCGCCACGAATCGCGGCAGGATCTCCGTAGGCACCTTCACCCGCGCGAACACAGTCTCGCCGCCGGCGGGATCGCGCACCAGGACCGCCAGGCTGAGCGACAGATTCGAGATATAGGGGAAAGGGCGACCCGGTGCGACGGCTAGCGGTGTCAGCGCCGGAAAGATCACGCGTCGGAAGTGCTGCGCCAGGTAAGCACGTTGCTCGTCGTCGAGCTGCTCGAAGCTGACGACGCTCACGCCTTGCTCGGCGAGAGCAGGACGCAGGTGAGCTTCGAAACAGTCGCTCAGGCGACCGCCCAGCTCCAGAACGCGCTCGCGGATTCCGGCGATCGTCTCAGAGGGCGTGTGCCCGTCCTGGCTGGGGTTCTCCACACCAGCGTCGATCTGGTCGTGCAGTCCTGCCACGCGCACCATGTAGTACTCGTCGAGGTTCGTGGTATAGATCGCGCAAAACTTGACGCGCTCGAGCAGCGGAATCGACTCGTCCTCGCCGAGCTGCAACACGCGCTCGTTGAAGTCCAGCCACGATAGCTCGCGGTTTATGTACAGCGAGGGATCCTCCAGCCGACGCTCGGGCTGCGGGCGCTCGCGATTGTTGGGTTGGTGATCGTCGCTCATCTCGTCGCTCAACTCTTCTATGCTCGCAGAACCCTATGGCTATGGCCCGCCAGCTTTGGCTGCTCCGTCACGCCGACGCAGAGCCCCACGGTACGCGTCCCGACGCAGAGCGGCAGTTGACCGATCGCGGCAAGGGCCAGTCCTACAGCGCCGGCGTTGCGTTGGCGGCGACAGAAGTGGAGTTCGCCGCGATCCTTGCGAGCCCGAAGGCGCGTGCACGCGAAACCGCCGAACTGGTGCTGGAGCAGATGGGCGCGCGCGAGCGCGCGCTGTTGGAGCTGCACCCGCTGCTTGCCGGTGGCATCCGTGCACGCGAGGCGCTCGAGCTGCTGGCCGGCGTCGGCGCGGATGGTCCGGCGCTGCTCGTCGCTCACGAGCCCGACCTCTCGGGAATAGTGGGCGAACTCACCGGCGGTCGCGTAGATCTGAAGAAGGGTGGCCTCGCCGTCGTGCGGCTAGGCGCCGGTGGTGCTGAGCTCGTACTTCTGATGCGCCCCGCCGAGCTCGCCCTGATCGCCGAGGCCGCCTCCGCCGGCATCTAGTCCATCGGCCTCGCGCGCGCTGTCTGGCTCGCCGCCGGTAGCCGAGCCGCCAAGGGCGACGCCGTTGGTGGCGTCGATGCGCGTGATCTGCTCGTCGATGCTCGCATCTGTCTGCCCAGTAGGCGCCGCGTCCCCTTGCTGCGCGTCGTGGCGTTCGGCGGCAAAGCGATAGCCGATCCCGAAGTGAGTGTGGATGTAGCGCCACTGCGGCGAGGCCTTCTCGAGCTTCTGGCGCAGCTTGCGCACGAACACGTCGACCGAACGGTCGCCGCGCACCATCGCATAGCCCCACAGGCGCGAGTAGATCTCCTCACGCTCGAGTACCCGCCCTTCACCGCCGGCAAGCAGCTCGATCAGCTCGAACTCGCGCCGCGTCAGCTCGAGGCTGCGGCCGGAGACGAACGCCTGGAAGCGGTCGGAGCGGATTTGCACCTCGCCGGCTGACACAGGCTTTGACTCGGTCCGCGCGGTGGCGCGACGGCGGCGTCTGACCAGGCCCTGGACGCGCGCGATCACCTCCTCGGGATGGCAAGGCTTGGTGATCCAGTCGTCGGCCCCGAGGCGAAGCCCGCGAACCCGCTGGGCGACGGTCGAGGGTCCGGTGCAGACGACGATCCCGAGCTCGGGCAGCGCTCCGCAAAGGCGCTCCAGCCATTCCCAGGCGGGCGGTCCGAGTACGGCGAGGTCGACGACCAGTGCGCTGAGGCGCATCGAGGCGATCGCGTCGGTCGGCACGGGACTTGCCAGCACGCGATGCTCCCAACCGAGGCGGTCCATGCGCTTGCCGAGGACCTGAATGAAGCCGCTGTCGCGGTCAAGCACCGCGATGCGCAATGAGGACGTTCCCCCTGCGCTCGAAGCGACCCCTTCATCCGTGGAGAGGATGCCCGTCGTCATCTAAGCGCAGTGTATAGGCGCTTTGCATGCGAATGGCAAGAGGCGCAGACGATAGTCACAGGATCTTCACAGGCGTGTTACCGCTGTTTGCGGCGGGAGGGGCTTAGTTGCCGAGCGGGTTCGTCTGGTCGGAGAACTCGCGGAACAGTCCGGTCACCACGAAAGCGACCTGCTCGCCCACGTCCACCGCGTTGTCGCCGATCCGCTCCAGCGCGCGTGCCACGAGGATCATGTGCATCGCCCACTCGCGCGTGTCGGCGTCGTCGCCGATCTCGAGTGCGTGACGGAAGATCTCGCGGTTGAGGCGGTTGATCTCGCGATCCTGGCGGGCAAGATCTTCGGCGAGCCCGACGTCGCGCCCGGAGAAGGAGGCCTTGCACTGCACGATCTCAGAGCGGGCGTAGGCCCCCATCTTCAAGATCAGCTCGAGCACCTCCGGACGCACCGGCGGCTCATAGCCCGATAGCGGGATCAGCTTCGCGATGTTCACGCACTGGTCGCCCATCCGCTCGACGTGCACGATTACGTGCAGCAGCGCAGCGACCAGACGCAGATCGCCGGCTACCGGTGCCTGCGTGGCAAGCAGCGAGAGGATGCCCTGGTGGACCTCCAGGTAGCGCCCGTCGACTCGATCGTCGTCGGCGATCACCATCTGGGCAAGCTCGACGTCCTGGTGGGCGAGTGCCTCGAGCGTGCGGTCGAGCTGCTCGGTCACAACGTCGAGACCGCCCAGGGCGCGATTCTCGAGCTCCTGCAGCTGCTGCTGGAAGTGCTGGCGCCCCTGCTGTGCGCTCAGCCGTACGGTTTGCCCGGCGTTCACCTCAGAGCTCATGGTCGAACCGCGGCGCGGGTCGCGCGGCTGGGGAGGGATCTCGGCGCAGGGGGGATCGGCGCCACGGCTACGTCTGGGTTCATGCGTCTGTTCCTATCCAAACTTTCCGGTGACATATTCCTCGGTCCTCGAATCGTTCGGGTTCGTAAAAATCTGCTGCGTCGGGCCGACCTCGACCAGCTCGCCGCTGAGCATGAACGCGGTGCGGTCGGCGACACGAGCGGCCTGTTGCATGTTGTGCGTGACGATTACGATCGTGACCTTGCTCTTGAGCTGGTCGATCAGCTCCTCGATCTTCAGCGTGGCGATCGGGTCGAGCGCCGAGCAGGGCTCGTCCATCAGGATCACCTCCGGTTCCACCGCCAGCGAGCGCGCGATGCACAGGCGCTGCTGCTGGCCGCCGGAGAGGCCCGCGCCTGCCTCTGAGAGACGGTCCTTGACCTCGTCCCACAGGCCCGCGCCGCGCAAGGCGGTCTCGACCTTGTTGTGCAGGTCCCCACGTCCGCGCGAGGCCAGCCGTAGTCCAGCGGCGACGTTGTCGAAGACCGACATCGTCGGGAACGGGTTGGGCTTCTGAAAGACCATGCCGATCGCACGCCGGACGGCCACGACGTCGACGCTCGAGTCATAGATGTCAGAGCCGTCGAGCAGCACCTTGCCCTCGGCGCGCGCGCCTGGCACCTCCTCGTGCATGCGGTTGATGCAGCGCACCATCGTCGACTTGCCACAGCCCGAAGGGCCGATGATCGCGGTCACCTCGTTGGCGTGGAAGTCGAGGTCGATGCCCTTGACCTGCGCGACGTCACCGTAGAAGGCGCGTAGCTGCTCCAACTTGACGGCAAGCCCATCGCTGACGTTCGCGCGCGCGTTGCCGGGAGCCGATGGAGCGGCCTGTGGGCTCTTGGGAGACTGGCTTCGGCTGGGGTCGAGCATCTGTGTGTGCTGGTCCTCGGGGCTCATCGTAGTCCTCCGTGTCGGAGACGGGGGGCTTGACTCATCTGCGCTCATCGTGTTGTCCCCCGGACTGATCGTGGGCTTCTCTAGGCTCATGGTTGGCTCATCAGCGCTCATCGAAGACTGCTCCTACGCGCCAACAACCGCGCGAACAGGTTGAGTAGGAGGATCATGACGACGAGCGTCAGGGCCGCTCCCCAAGCACGGTTTACCACTGCTGTGGTCGGAGATGTGACATCCGTGTATATCTGCATCGGCAGCGAGTTCATGAAACCGTTGAGGTTGAACCCGGTCTTCATCGTTGCTCCAGCCGTGAACAGCAGCGGCGCGGTCTCGCCGGCCGCGCGTGCGATCGCCAGCAGAATGCCGGTCAGCAGACCTGGCAGCGCGGTCGGCAGCACGATCCTGAAGATCACCTTCCAGCGCGGCGCCCCGAGCGCAAGCGCCGACTCGCGCAGCGACCCTGGCACGAGCAGCAGCACGACCTCGGCCGCGCGCGTGACCACCGGCAGCATCAGCAGCGACAGCGCGAAGGCACCCTTGTAGGCGGCGTAGGAAGTGCCGGTGCCCACGATCAGCGCGATGTAGATGAACAGCCCGAACATGATCGATGGCACCCCAGTCAGCACGTCGATGAAGAAGCGCACCGTGTGCGCGAAGCGGCTGGACTTGCCGTACTCGACCAGCCAGACGGCCACGCCGAGGCCGAGCGGCACGGCGATCGCGGAGGCGAGCGCCACCATCTCGATCGTGCCGAGGATCGCGCTCTTGATGCCGCCGATCGACGAGGCCGCGAAGAAGGTGTTGCCGGTTGGGTCGGTCGTAAAGAATTTGATGCTCCAGGAGCCGAGCCCCTTGCTGAGCAGGTAGTACACGATCAGGACGAGCGGCACGAGCGCGATGGCGGTGGAGGCCACCACGGCGCCGCGCGCGATGCGGTCTTTGCGCCGCCGCCTGGGGGTCAGCGAGAAGCGCTCGAAGGCTGGCGCGGGGGTGCTCATCGGGCGATCCGTGTTGCGGGGATCATCGGGCGATCCGTGTTGCGGATTCGAGTGGTGGCCAGCGCTGGACATGCAAAGCCCGGCCTGTGAGGGCTTGTCTGAAAACCTTGCGTGTAGCTCTCATACGCCCGTTCCCGCCCCAACCGCCGGACCGGCCTGGGCAAAATCCGCCGCCGTACGCTTTGGCCTGGTCGAGCGTGCGGCGCGCAACACGAGCAGGCGCGCGATCGCGTTGACAAGCAGTGTCAGCACGAACAGCACGAGGCCGGCAGCGAACAGCGCCGAGCGGTGCAGTTCCTGCGCTTCGCCGAACTCGTTGGCGATCGCCGCGGCGAGGCTGTAGCCCTGGCCGAACAGGTGGCCCCCCAGTTTGGGATCGTTGCCGACGAGGATCGTCACGGCGATCGTCTCGCCGATCGCGCGGCCGAGCCCGAGCATCGCCGCGCCGGAGATGCCGCTGCGACAGTAGGGCATTACCGCGGTACGGATCATCTCCCAGCGCGTGGCACCGAGACCGAGCGCCGCCTCCTTGTGGTCAGCTGGGACGGTGCTCATCACCTCGCGTGAGAGCGAGCTGACGATTGGCAGGATCATGATCGCAAGCACCAGTCCTGTGACGAAGTAGTTGGGGATCGTCGCCAGGCCGCCGCCGACAAACGGCACGAAGGACAGGCGGTCGGCGACCCACTGCTCGGCCGGCAGCAGCTTGGGCGCCAGAAAGAAGATGCCCCATAGCCCATAGACCACCGAGGGCACGGCGGCCAACAGCTCGATCAGGATCGTGACAGGGCCGCGGATGCGCACCGGGCACAGCTCGGTCACGTACAGCGCGGTCGCGACCGCCACGGGCACACCGATCAGCAGCGCGATACCTGAAGTGAGCAGCGTGCCGACCAACAGTGCGAGCGCGCCGAAGTGGTTGGTGCTGACGTCCCAGTTGTTGCCGAAGGTGAAGCCGAGAACGCCGAACTTCGAGAACGCTGGGCCCGCTTCGCCGACAAGCTTGACGAAGAAGTAGACGATCAGCGCGAGGATCGAGGCCGCCAAGACGGTCAGGCCCCAGCGCAGCGCCCGATCCGGGAGGCGCGCAAGCGGCGAGCGCTCGAGGATCGAGTGCCCGCCGCCTGCTACGGATGCTGCCTCCATAGGACTACCTGGCCGCCGGCCGTCGAGCCACGCTTGGTGTGCTCGACTCCATCGTCGCTCGCTCATCCACGATGAGCGGGACTCTATTTGGCCGGCGGCTGTCAGTCATGTCAGCCCGCGATCGGGGCTCCGTTGCACTGCAGGGCGGTGACCGCTTCCTTGGACTTGGTCAGGATCGCTGCCGGTAGTGCCGCGTAGTCGGCCTGGCCGAGGATGCTCTGGCCGGAGCCGAGACCGTATTCCAGGAACTTCACGACGCCCTTGGCGGCCGATTCGCCACCGGGTACGCCGGCCTTGCACATGTCCTTGTAGACCACCACGAACGTCTGCGAGGTGATCGGGTAGGCCGTCGGCGCGGCGGGGTTTTTGATCTTGATGCCGAGGTTGGCCGGCACTTCGACCCCTTCGGCCGCCGCGCTGGTCGAGGCGAGCGTCGGTTCGACGTAGTTGCCTGCCTTGTTCTTGACGCTGGCGTAGGTGAATTTGTGCTCCAGCGCGTAGGACTGCTCGACGTAGCCGACAGAGCCGGTCGTCTGCTGCACGGCGCCGGCGACGCCGGCGTTGCCCTTGGCGCCGGTGCCCGTGGGCCAAGGCACGGTCTTGCCTTCGCCTACCTTGCTCTTCCATTCCGGGCTGACCGATGCGAGGAAGCCCGTGAAGCCGGAGGTCGTGCCCGAGGAGTCCGAGCGATGGATCACCGTGATCGGGGTGCTCGGCAGCGAGACACCGGGGTTCAGGCCGGCGATCGCCGGATCGTTCCAGGTCTTGATCCTGCCGAGGAAGATCTCGGCGACCGTCGGGCCGTCGAGCTTGAGGCCGCTCTTCACGCCCGGCAGGTTGTAGGAGACGGTGATCGCGCCCAGGAACATCGGAATCTGCTGGACGGGGCCGACCTTTTCAAGCGTCGCGAATTCGGCGGGCTTCAGCGGCGGATCGCTTGCGCCGAAGTCCACAGTCTTTCCCTCCAGGGCCGTGATGCCGGCGCCCGAGCCGACCGGGTTGTAGTTGACGGTCAGACCCGAGATGCCCGAGCCCCACTGTTGATAGACCGGGGCGGCAAACGTCGAGCCGGCACCGGAGATGGTCGCGGACGAGGAGCTCGTCGATGCGCTGGTCGAGCTCGTGCCCGATTTCCCGCACGCGGCGAGGGTGACTGTGAGCAGCGCGCAACTTGCTAGCACGCCGATCTTGTTCTTGTTCACAACGTCTCCTATGACTGGATTTTTGGACCGCGAGCAGGCGAACAGGCCCCTGCGCCGGCTCAGTTCAGGCTCAGTCTCTTCAATCGGTGGGTGCCCCGTTGTGAACATCTCGTGAAAGCTCGGCCGGATGTCCCCACGGCTGCGGCTGGAAGCGATAGCCGAATCCTGGGTGGGTGTGGATGAAGCGCCGATCTGGCATAGCTAGCTCCAGCTTGCCTCGCAGCTTGCTCACGTAGACGTCGACGGAACGGTCGCCGGAGCGCAATTGCCCGCCCCACACGACCGCGTACAGATCCTCGCGCGTGACGATCGCACCAGCCCGACCGGCTAGGGCGCCGAGCAGCTCGAACTCGCGCACCGACAAAGTCAGCGCACGGCCGTTTGCGAGCACCAGACCCTCGCCGAGCCTGATCTCAAGCTCGCCTGCATACAGGGTGCTGGAGCTGTCTTGGTGCACGGCCACCGGCACGTAGCTTGGCGCCGTCGGTTCCTTCAGGAGTTGCAAAGTCGTGATCGACTCGTAAAGAACTCGTGAAGCGGATGACGCCGGCGCGTTCCTGTGCATACCCTTGTCGGATGTCCATCCTGCGCCGTGCAGCCGATCCGACGCTCGTCACGCTCGTGGAGAACGCCGCCAGCAACATTCTGCGCTCCGGCGTGCTGTTGCGCGAGCTGCTGGCCGAGTTGCCCGAGCGTTCCGGCTTGGCCGAGGAGGTCAAGTCCTTCGAGCAGGAGGGTGACCGCATCACCCACGACATCATCCACCGCCTCAACGGTGGCGGGCGCCGGCTGCGTCGGCCGTTCGACTCCGGCGACGGCTACGCGCTGGCCACGGCGCTCGACGACGTGATCGACCACACCGAGCAGACGGCGGCGCTATTGCAGCTGTACGGGGTGGAAGCACCGATGGAGCAGGCCGTCGAGCTGGCCGACGTGCTCGTCGGCGCCGACGAGCAGATCGTCAAGGCGCTACAGCAGCTCTGCGCCGGCGGCGAGCCGGGGCCCTATCTGGTGGAGATCCACCGCCTGGAGAACGAGGGCGATCGCCTGCTGCGCGATGGCGTTGCCTCGCTGTTCGCCGGCGGCGCAGCCGATCCGATGTTCGTGATCCGTTGGAAGGACATCTTCGAGTCGCTGGAGGCCGCGGTAGACGCCTGCGAGACGGTCGCCCACGTGATCGAGGGGATCATGCTCAAACGCGGCAAACGTCACTGAAGCACGGGAAGTCCGAGCCTCGCGAGCCGTTGCCCGCGCTGGGTCTGCGTTTCAGAATGTGGTCGCCGGCGCGCCGGTCTGGATCTGCGCCCCGCTCGGATCGCCGACGAAATAGATTTGGAAAGGGACGTTCGTGCCTTTCACCGGTACTTCCGGCAGTACCGCACGTCCCGCCGCCACGATCTTCGCCCCGCTGCGTGCGACTGCGTATACGACGAGGTTCTGCTGTGTCGTCTGCGAATGATTGGTAACGCTCCCAGAGATGGTCGCTTCGGTGCCTGCTTCGGTGCTCGGGTGAGTACCGGTGACACTCAGCTCGGGGATGCTCCCTGAGGCCTGCGTACCTTCTCCGACGAGCGCGCTCGCGCTGGCGGGAGTGCCGCTTGCGGTCACCTGGTCGTCGACCCAGATCGTTTCCCGGTCTGCCGGCAGCAGCGAGACGGTGCTCAGCGAGGGCTCGAGACCCGAGGCGTTGTTCTGGTAGAGCACGCTCCCGTGGGCGTCGCGCACCGTCACCTCGATCGGCGCGTTCTCGAGCGTGTGCGTGGAGGTGTTGCGTAGCGCCACGACGACCGCGGTCCCGGAGCTCGAATGGATCACCGTGCTCTGCAGCACCTTCACGCTCGGACTCTCCTTGGTCACGGCCGCGCTCCGCGAAGCAAGAACGTCGTGTTTTGCCTGATGTTGCAGTTCCGCGCTGCGGTCCTGTGTGCTCTCACAGCCGCAGAACGCCAGCGCCACGAGACCGACGCCAAGTGCCGCGGTGACACTTCGGGCACGTCGGCCCCGTCGCGACGGGTCATCCAAACGCCCGCTCGCGACAGCGCCGAGTGCCGTAGGTGCACTGGGGGCACGCCCAATCCATCCCCAAAACGACAAGCGACCTGGCCACCTGGGCCTCGGTGAGATACCGCTGGCGCGGTATCTCACCCGAACGCCCCGCTCACGTACTCGCGCGTGCGCGCTTCGCGGGGGTTGTCGAATATCTGCGAGCTGGGCCCGTACTCGACCAGCTCGCCGAGGTGCATGAAGGCGACATGGTCGGCCACGCGCATCGCCTGTTGCAGGTTGTGCGTGACGATCACGATCGCCACGCTCTCGCGTAGGCCGACGATCAGCTGCTCGATCGTTGCGGTGGAGATCGGGTCGAGCGCCGAGCAGGGCTCGTCGAGCAGCAGTACCTCCGGTCCGGCCGCAAGCGCGCGGGCGATGCACAGCCGCTGCTGCTGGCCTCCTGAGAGACGCAGCGCCGGGTGGTCGAGGTTGCCGGCCACCTCGTCGTAGAGCCCTGCCCGGCGCAGAGCGTCGACCACGGCCGGCATCAGATCGTCGCGCGAGCGCCGTTTGCGCCTGCGCGCCCCCCGCTCGCCGTGCTCCTCGCGCAGCGCATAGGCGACGTTCTCGAAGATGCTCATCGGAAAGGGATTGGGCTGCTGGAAGACCATCGAAACGCGTCGGCGCAACGAGTTGACCTCGATCTCGCCGATCTCCTGCCCGTCAAGCGTCACGCGCCCGGCGCGCGTCGCCCCTGCGGTGATCTCGGTAAGGCGGTTCAGCGAGCGCAGCAGTGTTGTCTTGCCGGAGCCAGAGGCGCCGATCAGCCCGAGCACCTCGCCCTTGCGCACGGGCAGGCTCACGTCGCGCACCACCCACTTCTCGCCGTAGGCAAGCCACACGCCTTCGATGCGCATGCGCTCCTGGACGTCGGGGGCGGGTGCCTGCTCGCCGGCGCCGTTGATGGGGGCGCGGCCGGGGCGCTGTGTCGTTGCGATTGTCGCGCTCGAACCGTTGGACGGTGGGCTGACGACGGTCGGCTCGCGCTCAAGCACGATCCGACGCACGGGCGGGGGCATCAGCGGATCCATGGCAGGGCCCCTGTCATGGCGCGCCAGCGGCTTGAGGCACCAATGCTCTGGCCGCTGCCGGCGCGACTGGCGTTGAGGCGCATCACGATCACGTTCAGCCCAAGCACCATCAGCAGCAGCACGAACGCGGCGGCATAGGCCTTTTCGTGCGCGTTGCCTTCGCCGGCTGGCGAGTTGAACAGCACATAGCTGGTGAGCGTGCCGCCGGTGCCGCGCAGGGTTGAGAGCAGCGGCGCGCCGCCGGCGCCTTCAAGGCGGATCGTCGCGCCCAGCAGGATCACGACGATCGCGGTGTCGCCGACGATGCGCCCGACGCCGAGCGTGACGCCGTTGGCGATGCTGGGTCGCACCGATGGCAGCAGCACTTTGCGGATCGTCGTCGCCTTCGTCTTGCCGAGCGCATAGGAGGCCTCGCGTACGTGCGTCGGCACCTGCAGCAGCGCCTCGCGCGTGGCGGCGACCACGAGCGGCAGGGCGATCAGCGACATCATCGCGCCCGCCGTCAGGAAGGAGCGCCCGAACACAGACCCACCGGCGGAGGTCTGCGAGAGGAAGGCCAGCGCCGGCCGTGCGAACAGGGCAAGGCCGAACATCGCCAGCAGCACGCTCGGCGCGCCCGCGATCATCTCCACGCCCGACTCGACCAATCGCGCGAGCCAGGCAGGCCGCTGATACTCGCTCATCCAGACCGCCAGCCCAACGCCGAGTGGCGCGGCGATCGCCATGCCCACCGCGGTCAGTATCAGCGTACCCTCGATCGGATCGAGAAAGCCCCCGGAGGTCGCCTGATCCTGCGAGGCGCTCGGGTGTTCGATCAGCAGGCTGGGGCGCAGGTAGGAAATCCCCTTCACGAGCATGAACAGCACGATCGCGCCAGCCATCGCGCACAGCCCGATCCCCACGATCCAACAGAGCAGGTAGGCGACGCGATCGGCCAGCGGCCAGCTGCCGATCGAGTCGCGCTGCTTGGTGGGGCGGATCGATCCGGCGGGAGGCGCGAGGGCTCGGGTCGTGCCGGGTGTCGGCGCGAGGGGTGGGGATGCGCTTGCCATGAAATACCTATGCCCCGCGCGCGCGCGCGGGGCATCGCCTGTTTTGGAAGTACGCAACTCCCACGTCGTGGCCTCGTGGCAATGTCGCGCTCACGTCCTGACCCCGTAGCGCTTCATCGGCTGCTTCGCGGCCCAGCCGGCGAGCGATAGCAGCGCACAGGAGACGAGCAGCACCGCTGCCATCGCGTACAGCGTGTGTTCGACCGGCACGACGTTGAGGTCCTCGACGTAGTGGACGATCGTCGCGGCCAGCGGTCGCACCGGCTCGAAGAAGAAGGTGGTCCCGTCGAGCGGGTTGGGCGAAAAGCCGCGCGAGCCGGCGACCATCGCGAGCATGATCGCCTCGCCCAGCGCACGCGCGGTGGCGAGCACCGCCGCCGCAACGATCGCGGGCCGCACGGTGCGCAGCGATACGCGCCATGTCGTTCGCCAGCGGTTGACCCCGAGCGCCGCCGAGCCCTCCGTCCACGAGCGCGGCACAGACTCCAGCGCACCGGCGATTATCGCCACCATGATCGGCACGATCATCACCGTCAAGATCAAGACAGCCACGCTGAGGTTGGCGCCAGTCAGCTGCACCACGTACTCGACAGAGCGCTTGCGCTGCTGGGAGATGAAGTTGTGTTCCACCCAGGGCGCGATCGCGAGGATCCCGATCAGCCCGTAGACGACCGACGGCACCCCGGCCAAGAGCCGAATCGTCGGGTCGATCGCGCGCTTGATGCGAGCCGGGGCGAGCTCGACGACGAACACGGCGGCCAGGATCGAGATGACCATGCCGAAGATCACGGCAAGCCCGGAGGTCAGGATCGTGGCCCAGATCAGCGGCCAGGCCCTGAAGTGGTAGACGTAGTTGGCGGGATCGCGGGGCCCGTTGATCATCGCCTCGAACTGCGTATCGACGTCCCCGCCGCTACCGAACCAGGCGAACCCATTGTGCGAGAACGAAGGCCAGGCTTTCGAGAAGACGGTGATCGCGATGCCCACGATCACCACGAGTACGCCGACCGCGAGCGCGCGCAGCAAAAGCTCGGTTCGCCGCTCGGCAGCAGCCGCTCCGCCGCCGAGAAGACGCCCGAGCGCGCTACTGGGCCGCCGATCGGACGGCCCAGTAGGAGCGGAGGGTGTTAGTGGACCGCGATCCACTCGGAGTTGATGATCTTGCGCGCCGTGGCGTTTTTCGAGCTGACGATCCATTCGATGAACTTCTTCGCGGGCCCTTTGGGAGCGCCCTTGGTCACCATCCAGAAGTTACGCACGCCCTGGTACTGCCCGGACTTGGCGTTCTGCAGCGTGCAGGGGATCCCTTGGTAGCCGACCGCGTTGACCCCGCTGGTGAAGGCAAACGACACGAAGCCGATCGCGTCTTCGTCGGTTTTGACCTTGTTCTGCACGAGGCCGTTGCTTTCCTCGGCCTCTGCGCTGGGGGAGATCTTCAGCGATTCGCCGAGGAAGATGTCCTGGAAGGCGGCCTGCGTACCGGAGGAGGCGATGCGGTCGACGAGGTCGATCGGGCCGCTTAGCTTCGCCCCGGGCACTTCGCTCCATTCGCGCACGTCGCCGGTGAAGATCGCCTGCACCGTCTGCTGGTTGAGGTTCGCGATCGGGTTCTTGGGATTGGTGATCATGCATACGCCGTCGCGCGCGATCTTCGTGAACACGAGCCCTTTGGGATCGCCTTCTTCGGGGTTGCGCGACACGTCGCCGATGTCGACACGCCCGGCGGCCACGTCGGATACGCCCACGTCAGAGGTGCCCTGGTTGATTTTCGGAGTGGGTTCTTTGGTCGCTTTGTGATACGCGGCGGCAAGCTGTGTCATCAGCGGAAAGACGGAGGTCGAGCCGTCGATCAGCAGGGCACGAGCCCCGGCGGCGGCGGGAACAGCCAGCGCGAGCGCGGCGATCAGCGATACGGTCAGGGTGCGGGTGGGTCGTCGCACGTGGGGAGCTCCTTTTGCTGGGTGGATGCGGCAAGTGCCGACGCCCGCGGGCATGGCGAGCCCGAGGGACGTCAGCGCAGTCTCAAGGGCCGCTCCCGCCTCAACGTGAACAGGACGTTTTCAAGTTGAGAAGAATTGGTGAACATCGCAGCGAGCGGCTTGCGAGAGCGCGCGAGTTCTCAGCTCGTTCACAAGTAGGCACCTGAGCTCAGTCAGCCTTGCGCGGTGCTTCGCGCGTCGTGCGTCTCGATAGCCGTGCTGCTGCTGTGCGCGGCCACGGCCCAGGCAGAAATCTCGCCGGTTACCCCGATCGATGGACCGTCGGCCGAAATCGTCGAACTGGGTGGCGCGGCGATGGCTGCCGACGGCACCGGGGGAATTGTCTACCGCAAGCGCGTCGAAGGGCGCGCCCACATCTTCGCCTCTCAATACGTAGGAGACAAATGGGAAGCACCGCAGCGCGTGGACGTGGGGGAGAAGTTCGAATCCTCCTTCCCGGCGATCGCGGCGGGCGAAGGCGGACGGCTGGTGGTGGTGTGGGCCAACCACTACTCCTCGACAACCGACGGATTGTTCTCGGCCACGATGGACCCGGGCTCGACCGGCTTTCAGCCTCCAGTTCCGGTCGATCTGAACATCGGTCAGGCAACCGGCACCTACCCGTCGGTGGCGATGGACCTCTCCGGCGACGCCTACGTCTCCTACCGGGTGATCACGGCCGTCAGTGGTCCCTCTACGCCCAACATCCCGCCCGGCTATGTGCAGGACGAAATCCGCATGGCCCACTTCGACGGCCAGTACTGGACTTCGTTCGGGCAGCCGCTGAACCGCGACGTCGCCCAGTCGGTACCGCAACCGACAGCATTGAACTCACCCCAGGTCGCGATCGACCTGACTGGCGAAGGGCTGCTCGCCTGGCAGGAGCCCGACGACAACTTCGTCAACCGCATCTATGCGCGGCGCATCTTCGGCTTGGTGCCGGGCAACATCCTCGACGTAAGTCCCGCGACTTATAACGGTCACCCCCTCAATGGCGCCGCGGACGAGCTGTCGGTCGACTTCGCCGGCTTCGGCGAGGGCGCGATCGCCTGGCGCCAGGAGCCCGCGCCAGGCTCGGGCTTCAGCCGCCCGCGCGTGTTCGTAGGCGAGATCCCCTCCTCGTTCTCGCCGAAGGGTTCGGCGTTCGGTGCGGCCAAGCCGGTTGAAGGTCCCGCGGGCGGCGAAGGCCCACCCGAAGGGGTGGGGCCGCTGAGTATGGCCGTCGACGCGGAAGGCGCCTTCGACGTCGGCTATGGCACGGGCGATCAGAGCTTCGACGGCAACGGCTCGGAGACGGCACTCGGCACCCCGATCAGGCTCGACACAGGCTCTGAAGTGCCCGGCGATCCGGTGCTCACGCGTGCCGACGACGGCGCGCTGGCGGCGGCGTGGAAGGTGCAGGTACACGGAGCCGGGGGAGTAGCGGTGCTCGAACGCCGCTCCGACGGCACCCCAAACCGCGCTATCGTCGCCGCCCCTCGCGGCGGCTCGGTGCAGATGCTGGATCTCGGCGTCTCCCACCGCGGCGACGCGATCTTCGCTTTCCTGCAGGGCAGCGGCGCGAACGCGCAGATCGCCGCTGTGGTCGTGCGCGCCCCGCCGGGCGAGTTCGTGACCGACGCCCCCAACGGCTGGGTCAAAGCGGCGCGCATCCCGCTGCAGTGGGAAGTGCCGCTGGCCGGCGCCGGCAAGATCACGTACTCGATCCTCGTCGACGACCGCGAAGTCGTCGAAAACGTCAGCGGCGACGAATACCTGCTGAATCGAGAACAGCTCCCAGACGGCGTCCACTCGATCCAGGTCGAGGCGACCGACTCCTTGGGCCAAGTGGTGGACTCGGTGCCTGGCACGATCAGGGTCGATCGGACACCGCCGCGCGTGCGCGTGCACGTACGCGGGGCCGGCGTCACGGTCAGTCTCGACGATGGCCCGAAGGGCGAAGCCTCGGGAGTCAAGCTGGGCTCGGTCAAAGTCAGCTTCGGTGACGGGCGCTCGGGTGGCGGGCGCAAGACGCTTGGGCATGGCTATGCGCATGCGGGTACGTACACGATCGTTGTGAGCGCGTCGGACAACGCGGGCAACAAGATGACGGTTCGCAAGGTGGTGCGGGTCTCGTGAGGGGGCTGGCTTTTGTGCGGCTGGGTCGGGTGGGAGGTCTCGGCCGCGTGGGGATTTTGCTCGTGTCGTTGGTTGGGCTTGGAGTGCTGGCGCTTGCTCCGTCGGCTTGTGCGATCTATGGGCCGGTTGGCGGAGGGCTGGGAGCGAACATCGTCTCAGTTGACAATGCTTCGGATGAACAGGCCAACGCGCCGAGCACCGACGCGGTCATCTCGGCCAACGGCCGGTACGTGGTGTTCCAAACACGCGCGACCAACTTCTTCGAAAACGACGGTGGCGTCGAGGGGTCGCATGGGATCGAACTCGACGCCGAACCGCCGGGCACGCTGCGCGAAGGCGGCATCTTCCGCTACGACCGGGTGACCGGGGAAATCCAGCTGGTTGCCGACGGCAGCGAGATCCACACCGAAGGCCCCGAAAAGGGCAAGATGATCTTTCGCGGAGCCGAGAATCCGTCCGTCAGCACCGACGGGCGCTATGTGGCTTTCTCCACCGATCAGCAGTTGGCGCCGCAGGACAACAACGAAAACATCGACGTATACGTCCGCGACATGGACGTCCCGCTGACCGCCGATCGCAAGAGTTCGGGCGCATACACGCTCGTCTCTGCCAAGGACGGAGGGGAAGAAGCGGCAACCTATGCGCCGCGCGACCCCCCTCTGCCCGGCGACACCCCCGGCGCGGAAGTCTGGCCGAACACCTCGATCAGCGCCGACGGCCGCTATGTCGTGTTCCGTACGACCGAGCTCGAATCGAACCTGCCCGATCATTCAGCCGTGGACACCCCACCGGGGCAGCTGTTCGTCCGAGACCTGCAGGCCAAGACGACAACGCTTCTGAGTCGGGACTCGACCACCGTGAAATACCCCAGTGGCGATCCCGCCGGCGGCGCAATCGGCCCGGCGACGATCAGCGCCGACGGGACCACGGTCGCCTGGGTGTCGACCAATGCAGAAGCGCAAACACGCTTCCTGCCAGGGGAGTCGCCCGTCTCCGAACAGCCCTACTACCTGTGGCGTCGCTGGCAGGAACCCGGCGTCGTGACGCGTCGCATCACCGGGATCGCGGACTCCGAAGACCCGGAATGCGCAGAGGGCGAAGGTGTGACGCTGAGTCAGACGGCAGAGGGCCCGTGCTACGGCCCTCTGAGCGAGCAGGAGTCGACCCTTGCCAGTATCGCCGGGGTAGCCCCGGGGCTCAGCGCCGACGGCTACACCGTTGCGTTTCTTGCGGGCGCCGCGCTGCGTCCCAACATCACCAAGCCGGGCGGGCTGGACGTCTTTCTGACAAGCATGAAGCCGGGTGTGACCCGCAAGCAGGGAACACAAGAGCTGACTCTGGCCGCAAGCACCGGGAATCCGGGCGCGTCCCCGTCGATTGAATCGCTGGCCCTGTCCCAGGATGGCTCGACGATTGCCTTCACGACCCCACGCGATAACTTCGTATTGCCCGAACCGCAGCCGATCGGCTCCTTCCGTCCCTCGCCCACGGCGAGCGACCTGTACCTAATCCATCTCGGCGAAGACACACTGGAACGGGCCGTCCTCAGCGACGAAGGGGGCGACCCGAACGGATCGATCTCGGTCAACCCAACGCTCAGTGAAAACGGCTCGACCGTCGCATTCGCATCCTCCTCGTCGAATTTGATCTTCGGCGACGCCAACGGCGTCTCGAACGCCTTCACCGTGACGTACGAGCTTGCCGGTGGCACAGCGTCGCCACCTGCGGAATTCAACTCTGTGCAGGGCGGGTTCTCGCTGACGGCGAACGCATCGCCCGAACTCGGCCTCAGCATCAAGCGGGCGGCGAATGGCAGTCTGCTGCTGCTCGTCGAGACACCCGGAGCAGGCAAGTTGAGCGCGCGGGCAGAGGGGACGATCACGACCAGGGTCGGCAAGAAGAAGCATAAGAAGCAAGTGGTACTCGCGCGCGTCTCGGGCGCCACTCACGCCGAGGGCACCACCACGCTCGTCCTGAAAGTGGCTGCGCGATACGCAAGGTATCTCGAGAGCGCCGTCAAATTGAAGGCGCTGATTACGGTCGCCTTCACGCCTGCGCCACCGCTGGAAGCGCTATCTGCCGAAGCAGATGCGACATTCTTGGCGACAAGCACGAATAAGAGCGCCAAAGCCAAGGCAAAAGGCAAGAGAGGCTGAGCGCGAAAGATGATCGCTATATCCGAGGTTATGGTCAGCTGGTGTTACCGGCCCGTTACCAGCTTGAGATCAGTTCGTGAAACATCTCCCAAATCGCTGACGGACATGTTTCACTGCTGTGACCAACATGTGTTGCTTCTGTAAACAGGGATTGCGCGCGTGCAGCGGTGCTGTGAGACTCGCCCTCGATCACGAAGACCTCTATCTCCGTTCTTGAAAGGACATCACACGCTTATGCGCGTAAGTTTCCCCCTGACCGCTGAGGGCGGTCGTATTCGCGTCGCCCTGGCGACGCTCTGTGCGATGGCTCTGCTGGCCCTCGCAGCCGCTGCGACGCCTCCCTCGGCCCACGCTGCGTTCACACTAAACGCATGTCAAGGAGGCCCCACCAAGGGCGAGGGCTCCTCCCTGCAGGCAACGGCCCAGGAACAGGTCTGGACGTTGAGCGTCTTCTACACCTCCTTTGGTTGCGGGTCGGGTGCCGTCTCGACGTCGCCGGTGTCATACAAGTCCGACGGCAGCGGCTGCGGCATCGCCTCGATCGGCGGCGGTCCTCAGACCAAGGAAACATGCTCCACCTTCCAAGCCGAAACCGCGAAACCCGGCGAACGCGCTTCGGAAACACGATTTGCCGCGAGCGACGCTCCATTGACGCCGACAGAGAAGGCCAACGCGGAAGCAGCAGGTGGAACCAATCCTGGCGTCCTGCATCAGATCCCAGTTGCGGTCGCCGCCGTAGCGGTGATCGTCCACTTCCCTGAAGGGTGCAAACTGGAAAACCCGGCCCAGACGGGTGGCAACGGCGACACGACCACCGGCGGGTTCCCTGTGCCTGAAGCAAAAGCGGGAGAAGTCAAAGCAGGAGAAGAAGACCGGAACAACGATCCCGTGGGTGCTTATACGGGCGATTCGGTCTCAGGCACAGAACAGACGTTGCGTGTTCATATCACTGCCGCCGAGCTGGAGAAGATCTGGGAGGGCGAAGCAGTCACCTGGGGCGACGTGCTCACGAGTGGAGCGAAAGTCCATATCTCAGGCACCGACACGAACAGCATCCTCAACAAAGGCATTGCCTGCGAAGACGTGCCTGTGCGGCGTATCGTGCGGTTCGACGGTTCCGGCACGACGTACAACTTCAAGGCCTATCTGAGCCTGCTGCCGGGTGCGCCGTCCGGTCTCTGGACGACGGCTCCCGTTGTCGGCGACAACAACAATTGGCCGATCACGGCCGGCGGCGAAAAGAAGCAGCCCGAAAAGGTGAATGGTAGCGGTGAATGCGAAGACGCAAGTCATATCTGCACCCCGACTACCGGTAAAGGTGGCCCTCTGGCCAAGGCGGTAGCGGCAACCGACGGATCGATCAGCTACGTCGATCTCGCCACGGCTCGGAAGGAAAAATTCTCCGAGGAAAAAGGCAAGGTCAACAACGTCTACTGGATCCCATTGCAGACGATCAACCCGGAAAAGCCCGAAGGCGAAAGGGTCGGCACGAGCTACGTCGAGCCGACAGCTGTCCCGACGGCTCACATCGTCGGCAACGGAGCGGCACTGGGCGCCAATTGCACCAACGCCGACTACCGCGGGCTTCCGACGACGCCGGCAAGCGACCCGACGTTGGGCGATTGGTCAAACGCGATCGCAACAGGCAGCACGGATACCACGACGTATCCGGCCTGTGCGATCACTTACGACCTAGCGTTCGACGACGACGCCCCGGTATACGGCAACACCCCGCTGGAGCAGGAAAGGGCCCGGACGGTCAAGGACTACCTCACGGCAGTGGAGTCCCCCGTCGGTCAGTCACTGGTGGGTGGTGCCGACTATGGCGTACTACCGCTGAGCATTCAGTCGATCGCCCGAGCAGGCGTTGAAGCGATCGGTTGGGACAAGGCGGCCGGCGCCGGCACAGGCCCCAAAGAAGAAGTCAAAGCACCGGTGACGAAAACCACCACGACAACGACGCCGGGTGTAACCCCGCCGGTCATCCCAAGCAATGCCTTCTCGATTGCAAGTGCGAAGGTCAAGGGCAAGAACATCGTCCTGTCGCTCGTGCTTCCGGATGCCGGCAGTGTGCAGGTCAAGGCGACCGGCGGCGGTGTGACGGTTGGTAGCGAGAGCGCCAGCGTCTCAGGCGGCAAAGGGACGGTGACGCTCGCCATCTCCAAATCGGCTCTGAGCAAGCTCGCGAAAGCCAAGGGGCACAAGCTCAGCGTGAAGATCACGGTGACCTTCACTCCGACCGGCGGTACGGCGGCGACTCAAACGAAGACGCTGACCGTCACGCAGGCAGCTGTGACGCCGCCCAAGAAGAAAGCAAGCAAAAAAGGCAAGAAGAAATAAGACAACCGGGCAGATAGCCCAAACCCTCGGGCCCCTGGCGGCGTCCGGCATCTCCTCGGTGCCGGACGCCGCCTTTGGTCTGAGCGGCAGTCGGCGCCCCTGAGGGAGACATGACAGACGACGAAGACACAATTCCGCCCCCCTCTTCGCAGGGCAACGGCCGTCCCCCGGCGCCGATCCGTCCGCCCAAGGGCGGGCAGGTGCGATCGGGCCTGGCGCACAAGCGCAACCCGGCGCTGGTCGCGCTCGGCGATTTCGGCACCGGTGCACGGCGCGTCATCTTCCGCGACAAGATCGCGCTGTTCCTGGTGGTCGCGTCAGCGGGCCTGCTGATCACGTTCTTTTCGCTGCTGGGAGCAATCGGACCGAACACTCACGGCTCGGAACTGCCGATCAGCAGGGTGTTGGAGCTTGCCGTGCACAAGCAGATCGCGACTGCGACGCTGTACGACCACGACAATCGCGTCGAGGTAACGCTCAAGCAGTCGGCGAGCAACCCGGATGGGGCGAGCGGCCAAACGACCACGAGCGGGTCGAGCACAGCGACAGGGACCGCAACGACGGGTACCGCGACAACTACAGGCACAGCAACCCCGACCCCGCTTGAATACTGGGCCGCTTATCCGGCCTCAGGCGTGCAGACCCAGCAGCTGCTTCAGAGCCTGGCCGCGGCCGGCACGGTCGTGACCGTCGACCAGCAGCCGGGCAAGGCACAGCGTGCGATCCTGGTGCAGTTCCTGATCCCGATCGTGCTGCTCGTGTGCCTGTTCGCCCTGTTCATGCGCTTCGGCGCGGACGGTGGCGCGGGCGGGATCGCCGGCTTCTCCAAGTTCACAGGCAAGGGCAAGCGCAAGGGCAAGGGCACGCTGCACCAGGTCACGTTCTCCGACGTGGCGGGCGCGGGCGAGGCGGTTGCCGAGTTGCGCGAGATCCGCGACTACCTGGCGGACCCGTCCAAGTACCTGGCCGTGGGCGCCGCGGCTCCCAAGGGAGTGCTGCTCGTGGGTCCTCCCGGAACGGGAAAGACCCTTCTGGCGAAGGCCGTCGCCGGCGAGGCGGATGCGGCCTTCTTCTCGCTGTCGGGCTCGGACTTCGTCGAGTCGCTCGTCGGCGTCGGCGCCGCGCGCGTGCGCGATCTGTTCGCCAAGGCACGCAAGACCGCCCCGGCGATCATCTTCATCGACGAGTTCGACGCCGCAGGCCGCAAGCGCGGCGCCGGCATCGGCCAGGGCAACGACGAGCGCGAGCAGACGCTCAACGCGCTGCTCGTGGAGATGGACGGCTTCGGCGGCGACGGTGGCCTGGTGGTGATGGGCGCCACCAATCGCCCGGACATCCTCGACCCGGCCCTGCTGCGCCCGGGACGCTTCGACCGGCAGGTCACGATCGACGTGCCCGACGTGCACGGGCGCCTGGAGATCCTACGCCTGCACGGGAACAAGCGGCCGATGGGCCACGACGTGTCGCTGGAGGAGATCGCGCGCCTGACGCCGGGCTTCAGCGGCGCCGAGCTTGCCAACGTGATCAACGAGGCGGCGCTGTTGAGCGTGCGCGACTCTCATGAGCTGATCGATCAGGCGACGCTCGAGGAGGCGATCGACCGCGTCGTCGCAGGTCCGGCCAAGAAGCACATCCTCACCGAGCAGGAGCGCTGGCTGATCTCGATCCACGAGGCCTCCCACGCCGTCGTTGCGGAGGCGCTTGGCCAGGCCTCGGTAAGCCGCAAGGTCTCGATCGTCGCGCGCGGGAGAACGCTTGGCACGGCCGCGCACATGCTGACGGATCGCGACCAGCTGATTCAGACCGAGCCCGACCTGCAGGCGCAGTTGACGGTGATCGTGTCCGGTACCGCCGGCGAGCGGATCGCCTTCGGCCATCTGTCATCGGGCGTCAGCGACGATCTGCACGCCGCCACGAGCCTCGCGCGGACGATGGTCACCTCCTTCGGCATGTCCGATGCGCTTGGCCCCGTGACGATCGGCGAGAAGGGCGGCGAGGTGTTCCTCGGTGCTTCGCTACAGGACCTCGGCTCGGTCGGGCCATCGACGCTCGACACGATTGACCGTGAAGTCGAGCGCTTCGTCGGAGACGCCGAGGCGAAGGCCGCCGTGATACTCGATCGCAACTGGCAGGCCGTCGAGGAGACCGCGCACGCGCTGCTCGAGCAGGAGACGCTGTCGGGCGTGGCACTCGACGCGGTGCTCTCGACCGTTCAGGAGACCGAGCTGAGCGAGCTGCGCGATGTCACCGGACGGGCCTCGCACAAGGACCCGGGGCACGGACCTTGATCTCGCGGGCGACCGGGACTCTGCTGGCTGGAGTCGCCGTCGTCGCGGCGCTCGCCTCGGCCGCTCCGGGAGTAGCTCGCGGCGAAGCGACGTGGCGCTTGGAACAGCCCGCGCCACCGGCCGGCACGCCCTACAAGGTTCCGCTCGGCACTCCCGACGACATGGAGTTCTATGCTCCCAACGAGGGATTGCTGAGCGTCGAGGGCAATGCAGTCGTGCCCAATGGTCTGCTCTTCTGGAACGGACGCGCTTGGCATCAGCTCTCCACTGTCTGTGGCGGGGCCGGCGAAGCGTCGCGAATTGCCTGGGCGGGCCCGGACGATTTCTGGGTAATTACCGAACCGAGCGAGCCGCGCGTCGGATCGGGGTTGGGACTATGTCATTTCGAGGATGGTCAAGTCGTCGGCTCCTATTCGACACCCTTTCAGTCGCCTGAACCGTTTCGTCCGATGGACGCCGCCGCCTGCAGCGGCCCTGACGATTGCTGGTTCGCCGGGATCGGCAGTGAGGACCCATCGGGTCAGCACGTCGGCGCATTCCACCTGCACTGGGATGGCACGAACCTGACGAGCTCCTACCAGCCGCAGGGACGCGGCGTCAGCGGACTCGCGTCTTTCGAGGGCAGCTTTTACGAGAGCACATTTGTCGGTACACAGGAGGGCGATAGGACCGACCCAGTCAATCTTGGGACACCCGAGCCGTCCGGTCCGATCCTGATTCACAAGCTTGTCGGGAATACGTTCACGGACGCCAACTTCCTGCCCTTCCCCTATAGCGGAGTGCCGGCCGAAGGCAGTGAGCTCTTGTCGGCCAAAGCCGACGAAACCGACCTGTGGTTCTCAGGCGGGGGCGCCGCCTCCGGACCCGAGGCACCGAGCAGTGGCTCGGTGCCAAGTCCGCCCATCGCCGTCCACTACCGGGAACCGTTCTTCCAGCAAGCGCCAATCGAAACGTCCCTCTTCGGAGACGAAGACCGCTTCGTCGACATCTCGCCCGTAGTCGGAGGCGAAAGTGCTTGGGTTGCCGATCAGGCACTCGACGAACGCGGTAGCGCGACAGGCAAGGCAAAGGTCGCCCTGATCGGCGCCGACGGCAGCGCCACGGTCGATACGCTGCCCGTTTCTGGCGCAGGGCGCGGCAGCGCGCAGTTGGTGGCTGCAACCGGACCCGAAGAAGCGTGGCTGGCCACCTCGGCTGGGTGGCTATTCCACTACACGAATGGCGCCGTGCTACCGGAAGACAACGACCCCAGCTGGGCGAGCACGATCACGGTGCGCCCGAATGAGTCGGTCGAACAATTCGTCTCGGACACGCCGCCACCGGATGACTCGGAACTGTTCGCGCCGCCACCGGTGGCGGTCGAAGCCAAGTCGACCGAAATCCCCGTGCCGGAGGTGATCCCGGCATTGCTCAAGGACGTGAGCGTCTCCCGCCACGGGCTGACGGTGACCGTCAGCTTCCAGCTCACGCGCTTGGCAGACGTGCAATTGGTGGCGAAGTTGCACGGCAAGGCAATCGCGCGCACGCACGAGGAGCGGCTGAAGGCGGGCAGGCACTCGTTGTCCCTGCGCTTGGAACGCAAGCACTGGCCAAACGGGCTCAGCTTCGTAACGAAGGAGTTGACGAAGCCCAAGCCCGTGCCGGCAACAGGCTCGGGAGGCTCTGTGGGAACCGGCCCCAACGCTGTGACGACGAGCGTGCACCGTCATGGGTGAATCTTCGAGCGGGGCGCGGTCGCGACGCCGGCGGATCGCGCTCGCGCTCGTGGGGTGTCTCGCGCTGACCGCCCTGTCCCTCACTCAGATCGTCAGCCGCGGCCCGCGCGCTGTCGCCTCGGGTAACGTCGCTCCGACGCCGCAGCCGGTACTGGGTACCGCAGACGCGAGCACCGTGCTGATGGGCGCCGCCACAGCCGGTGCACCCGGGGAAGCCTGGGCATATCGAGTGCTACCGAACGATGTACCGGCTCCTTCCCTCGAATCCGCGACGTTTGCAACGCCATCGACCGGGGGAGTGACCGCGCCTGGCCAGCTCGTATTCGAGCGCGCCACCGACGCCGATCCCGACTGGACGATCGCCGAAACGCCGCTGGGCGAAGAAGGCCACGTCTACCGCGGCATGGATCCCGACAGGTTCTCGGCACGGATCACACCGCACGGCGGCGGGCTGCTGGTGGGTCAGGACGCGACGCGTATGAGCGGAAAGCAGGCGGTTGTGCTGGCACGCGAACCTGGGGGACGCTTCCGCATGCTGCCCGAACCGCCCGCGGGCGTGCTGCTGGCGGCAGGCGAAGCCGACGAGGCGGGAGAAAGCGGCGACACGACCGCCGAGACGCTCGTCGAAAAGGAAGGCTCGGGCGCGATTGCCGATGCGGCGGTTGAAAGCGAAGGCCATACCGAAGCCTATTTCGGTGCGCTGGGGCGTACGCGCGACCTCGGCGTTGCACGTTGGAATGGTGAAAAGTGGACGCGCGAGCCGATCGAGCTGCCCGGCGGCTACACGGGCGGCTTCACGATCGTGGCGATTGCCGGCACCTCGCCCAAGAACCTGTGGCTGCTGGGCGAGGCCGAAGCCGCCAGCGGTCTGGGGATCGTGCTGTTCGAGCGCAAGGAAGCCAAGGCCGGCGAATTTCGCTGGGAAGTGGCGTCGCTCGGCTCATCGCTGTTCGCGGCCGCGGAAACGCCCGCCCGCGACATCACGAAGCTCGGACCGTTGACCGGCCAGTCACAGCCGCTGAGCGTCACCGAAAAAGGCGTTTGGATCGACGGCAACCTGCAGGCGCCCGGCGGCGGCAGCGACGGCTACGACTTCACGCTGTACTACGACATCGCGGAAGCCAAGATCACAGGCAACTGGTGCGACGCGCGCGACGGTAGCGGTAGCGCAATCTGCGAACACCCGCTCGGGGCGCGCTTTGGACGCGACGCCGGCTATCGCAGCTTTGCCTTCGAAGGTCCTGGCTATGGCACGCGGATCGTCACCAACCCACTGCAGCCCGGGGGTGAAGACACGACGAACATGGGTAGCTACCTGAGCTTCGAAGGCACCAGCTTCATGTGGATGCCAGGCGCCGGAGCCGACAACGCGCCCGGTGGCGCCTTCTATACGCCGACCGACGGCTGGCTCGAAGGCCCTGTGCAGGTCACGACGACGCAGCAGCCGGCACGGCTGGTGGGCTGGCCTGTGTCGGCACGGGCGCCGTTCACGGCTGTGACATCCGCGCCCGGGAGTACGCCCGGCACGTTCGATGCGCAAGCGCTGGCCGTCGGCGCCGATGGTGTTGTCGCACGCTACACGCCCGGACACGGATGGGAACGCGAGTTCCTGCAGACCTCCAGCGGCGCTGTCTCCTCGCCGACGCTGCGAGCTGTCGCCTGGCCGGAACCGAGCCGCGCGTTTGCCGTCGGCGACCTCGGCGCGATGTGGATCTGGCGCGCGGAAACCGGGTTGTGGGAGAAAGACCCGGCTGCTCCGCTGGACGGCTTCCAGGGCAATCTCGACGGGATCGCGTTCGATCCGGGCGAACCGGCGCTCGGTTACGCCGTCGGTCAGAGCGGGGTGCTGCTCAAGTACGGCAAGAGCTGGACGCAAGAAGAAGAACTCCCGTCCGGCTTCAAGGAAGCCAACTTCACCTCGGTCACGTTCGCTGGCTCGGAGGCGATGGTTGCCGCCGAACACGACCTGCTCGTAAACGAAGGCGCAGGCTGGAAGGTGGAACCGGAAGTCCACGCGCTGCTCGCGAGCCTGCCCCAGACGCCAAGCTTGAACGTCGTCGCAGGACTTCCCAACGGCGGTGCCGTGCTCGCCGGGCGCGACGTCGTGCTCGAGCGCGACAGCTCCGGGGCGCCTTGGCACTTTGCCGAACAACCGATCGTCGGCGAGACGGCCGTGGCGGCCGCGCCGCTGCTGGAAGGATCGAAAGTGCGTGCCCTGTTGTCTGTCGTGCCCGAGTTCACCTATCCGCCGCCGTTGATCCTGCCTCCGGTCGATCCCAACACGCCGCCGCCACTGATCCCGCCCAATCCGCTGGCCGGCGACGGCTATCTGCTGCGCGAAACGGCCGGCGGCTGGGAGGACGAGGAGCGCGCCGGCTACGCCGGAGACAGTCAGGACAAGCCGCTGAAGGCCGACCCGATCGCCGCACTTGACATCGGCACGAACGGGTCCGGTTGGGCGCTCGGCGGCTGGAGCGGCGAGGCCGACGACGCGGGACGTGGAAGCGACGCCAGCGGTGGCTCCGGTCAGGCCGTCCGCGAAAATGTGCAGACCGCCGGCGTCTACAGCTACGCCGCGGCAGGCGATCCCCAAGCTCCGACCGGTGAGACGGTGGCGCCGATCCCTATGCAGAGCGGCGCCGCGACGTTTGCGGTCGGCGGTCACGCCGACTGTGTCGAACCGTGCGCCGCGCTCGTCGACGAGGCGATCGCACCCGACCGCAACCTCAGCGCTGCGCTCGGCGAGATTGCAGGTCTCGCCACGCAGCCGAACGGTCCGCGCATGCTGCTCTATACAGGCGGGCGCGAGACCCCAGGCGAGGGACCCGAGTCGCCCGCGGAGGCCGACCGCTATGCGCAACTGATGTCCAGCGGCGGCAGCCTGCCGGTATACCCAGCGCTGTCGGCCGGCGACAGCGAAGGCAGCGAAGACTCGGCGTTTGGTGCCGCCTTCGCGGGCTCCAACGCTCCGTTCGGCGAAGGCGGCACCCCGGCTGGGGTGAGCACCGCGAACATCCCGCCGTCGACGGGCGCGGTGAGGCCCGGCGCGCGCACCCACTACGCCTTCGACAGCAGCGGCCCAGCCGGCACCGTGCGCGTGGTCGTGATCGACAACTCGCGCGGCTCGCTGGCCGCGAGCGATCCGTATCAGAACCCCGCGGAACCGCAGGCGCCGTGGCTCGGGGAGATGCTCGCCGACGCCAGGGCACGCGGCATCCCAGCGATCGTCGTTGGCAGTCGCGAGCTGAACCCCAACCTGCCCCCGGCGCTGAACGTCGCCACCGACGCCGCCGAAGAGGCGCAGATCATGGTCGCCGGCGGTGCTTCCGCGTATCTGTACGAACGCCCCGAAGAAAGCCGCACGAGCCAGATTCCCTCCGGCGGCGCGGTCACGATCCCCGAGTTCGGCACTGGTGCGCTCGGCTATCGCTCAGCGGTCTCCGACTCGTTCACCCCAGGCCAGCCAGACGCGCTGTTTGGCACAAACGGCTACCTGCTCCTCAGCGTAGAAGTCGCCAAGCGCAACCCCGCCACCAACGTCGCACCTGTGGGCGCGCGCCTGATCCCGCTCGTTCAGGAAGTCTCACTGGACCCGGTGGATGGCACGCTCCTGCGGCGCAGCGCACCGGCGCTGTTCACCGGCCTCGGCCGGCGACCGCTGGCCGGCGATCGCTGGGGTCCGGTATCCGCCTCCAGTGGCAACCCCAATCCACCGGGCTCGGACCCTTACGCCGAATTCCCACCCGTGCTGTGTCGGCAGTCGGACTGCTCGAGCGCGATCGAACCGGAATATACGTTCACCTCCTCCGAACCTGAAATCGCCACCTTCGTCGAGCAGGACCCCAACTCGACGAGCCTGCGCAAGCCGCTGCAGAACGCCGAAGGGCACGTGATCCCCGATTCGCGCTCCAGCATCCTGTGCGCGTTCAACCCCGGCACGACGATCGTCACGGTTTCTGCCGGCGGCCTTTCCTATTCGATCCCGGTGACCGTGCAGGGAGGTAGCGTCGAGCAGCCGTGCGGCACCGTGCCGCTCAGTCCGAGCCACTTCAAAGTTGCCGCGTCATCGATAGCCGCGGTGCCTACCGCGCCGCCACCCTCGCCCGCTCCGGCTCCCGCGCCGATCGCGCCGCCACCTCCACCGCCGGTCGTGCCCGCCGCGGTGGCGAAAGTCGTGCCCAAGCCCGCGCCGAAGGTGGCACTGCCGCTGGCGTTTCTGCCGATCGTGCAGGTGCCGGCGGCCGGCGGCGTTCGCGTCGTCCCGCCTCCGCCCGCTGCTTCGTTCGCGGACACGATCCCGCCCGGGGGGGCGACCGTGCGCGTGTTCGAAGAAAAACGCGAAGAGGAGGCGGCGCCCGAGCAGTCGCAAGCATTTGCACGCTACCCAGCGTCCGTGCCGGCACGTGCCTATGCGAGCGTGGGCGCCGCCAGCGGCTCTCCGCGGTTCGCGACCTACGGGCCACCGCTCGCCGTTCTGATCCTGCTGGCCGGCGCCGGAGCCTCGATCGGCCGCGGTCGGCGCCGGTCACGTCGCGCGGCCTTCGCCCGTCTTTATATGCAGCAGCCCACTTCAACACCGTCTTCAAGGAGGCGAACATGAGAGAGCGCATCTCCCGCCACAGCGGCCAGGCCGCGTTGGCGATCTCGATCGTCGCGCTCGTCGGCTCGAGCACCGGGTTGGCGAATGCCGCCCGTCATGCCGTCGTCAGCGCGATCGACGGACATCAGATCAGCACCAAGCCACGCGCCGGCGGCATCCTGCTGCTCGGCAAAAACAAGAAGTTCCCGACCGCGGCGATCCCGACGGTGAAAAACGCCTCCGAGATCAGCGGCAAGACGCTGACAGACATCGAACCGAGCTGCCCGCCCGCAACCGTCAACCTCGGAAGCTGGTGCTTGATGGACTCTCCCTATCCGCTGACCAACGCCGAGGCCGGCCAGAACAACTACTTCTGGGCCTCGCAGGCGTGCGTCAAGGAGGGCGGCTATCTGCCGACGGCGGCGCAGCTGATCGGCGCCGCCAACCGCGTCAAGCTCGAGTCGACGATTCACGACTCGCAGCTGACGGCCACGATCCCGCTCGACCCGAGTGTCGGCCTCAAAGACCAGCGCGAGATGAGCGCCACGCTCGTTACGACCGCCGCCGGCTCGGACGCCGCAGGTTCCGAGGGTGTGAGCGTTGGCTCGACCGGCGATCCACGCACCGGCGAACCGAACCCTGTGCCGCTGCCGGCGGTGCCGGCCCCTTCGACGCTTCAGTACGTGACGGTCTACTCCAACGGCACCAAGGGCGGTTTTGCCGGCTCGCAGCCGGTCTCCGAACCGCAGAGCTTCCGCTGCGCCTTCAACGAGATGCCGGGCGCCAATACGAGCGAAGAAGGGTGAGGCACCTCGTGTTCGTGTTCACAGAATCGTCACGAGTGAGGGGGTTGTGAAGGTGGACGATCTCAGCGTGACCGAGCCCGCTGCGACCAGCGAGTCGGTGACCGCTGTAAGACAGCCGTCACCGGCGTCCGGGGACGAGTCCGCGACGGCCGTGACCCAGCCGATCCCGGTCGTGACGAGTGAGCGGTGCGCGCAGTGCTCCGCTCCGCTCGCGCCCGATCAGCGCTACTGCTTGCACTGCGGTGCTGCCCGTGCGCATGTGAACGGGCCGATCTCCGGCGGTCGCCCCGGTGGGCCGCCGCCGCAGACTGCCTCCTCCTCGCAGGCGACAACGCCGTCAGGAGTCCCGCAGAGCCCGCCGCCGGGTACGCCAGGTGTGCCCCCGGGTACGCCCCCCGGGTTGAGTGCTGCCTCTCCGGCGAACCGCAACAACACGCTCGCGCTGTTGGCGGGAGTCGGTGTGCTGCTGCTGGCGATGGGCGTGGGGGTGCTGATCGGACGCGCAAGCACTGGTACCGCCAAGGTGCCGCCGGCCCAGGTGATCTCAGTCGGTGGCACGGCCGCCGGCAGCGTGGCGCCGGCCACGACCCCGACGACTCCGACGAGCGAAACGCCGGCCGCGAGCTCCGCGAAGAAAACGGCCAAAGCGAAAGCGGCCTCCTCCTCGGGCGCCGGCTCTTCGATCAGCAAACCGGCGCCGCCGACCGTGCTGAAAAGGGTCAGCAAAGGTCAGAGCGGCTCGAGCTACGAGCAGAAATCGAAGAACCTGCCAGACGTGGTCGAAACGGGATGATGAACGCTCTCGACGCGCACCAACCTGGCTCGCGGCAGCCCGACTCACAGTTGCATCGCCGCCGCGACCAGCTGGCGGAGGAGGTCGCCCAGCTACATTGGAACCTCGGCGGGCTTGCCTATGAGATGGCGATCCGCGATCACTTCCGCCTCGATGTGCTGATCCGCCGGGCAGCGATGCTGCAGGAGCGCGACGCGGAGCTGGCCGAGGTCGAGCGCATGCTGCACATGCAGGAGAGCGGCTCTGCCGGTAACTGTATGAGCTGTGGCGCGGTGCGCAGCCGTGGCGCTGTCTTCTGCTGGCAGTGCGGCGTGCAGGTGATGGAGCGATCGACTGACAATGGAAATGGTCACCGCGCGCTCCCGCATCCAATCGATCTGCTCGCGGGAGCCACGGAATCTGGCAGTGACGGAGCGACTGAGCGGAACAACGACGGTAGGACTCGGCCAGCGCTTGGCAACGGGGAAGAGACCCAGCCGACCGAGGATCTCGGCCGGCCCGTCCAGACCAACTCGTGAGCCTCGACCCGCTGCGCCGCTGGGAGCAGCGCTTCGGCGCGCTGCCGCTGCCCTCGCCGCTGATCTGGGCGGTGCTCGTAGCGGCGTTTCTTGGCTTTGGAGTGCTGATGGGGCGGGCTGCCGGGCACAGTGCAACCGATGCGCTCGCGTCCTCGCGCGCGCCGTTGAAGGTGCTCGTCGCCCAGGGAAGCGGCGTTGCCGCCGCCCCCAGTTCGGCACCAGCCACGACGCCACCGCCCGCCTCAGAAGAAGCGACGCCGGAACCGCCTTCGACGCCGGCCGAGTCGACGAAATCCTCGACCCCCACCGCACCGAGCAAAACAGCCTCCACGCCTCCGGCCTCGAAATCCTCGAGCGGCTCAAAAGAATCCTCAGGCGGAGGCGAAGGCTCCTCCTCCAAAGTCGCCGCCAAGCTGCCGGCGATCAAGCACGTGTTCGTCGTGATGCTCGACGACGAGCCCTACGCGACCACGTTCGGGCCGGCCTCGCAAGCCAAATACCTGACAGGGACCCTGGAGAAACAGGGCGAGCTGCTGCTGCGCTACTACGCTGTCGCACACGAAGGCCTTGCCGACGGCATCGCCCTGCTCAGCGGGCAAGGGCCGACGGAAGCCACCGCAGCCAACTGTCCGACATACAGCGAAATTTCACCAGCGAGCAGCGGCAGCGACGGGCAGGTGCTCGGCAATGGCTGTGTGTATCCGTCATCTATGCAGACGCTGATGAGCCAGCTCAGCGCCAAGCACCTAACTTGGAAGGCGTATGTCGAAGGGATCGACGAAGGCCCGGGAACACCGAGTGCTTGTGCGCATCCTGCCAGCGGCACGGCTGACCCGAGCGCCACCGCGCCGGCCGCCGGGGCGACGGCTCCGGGCTATCAGACCTGGCGCAACCCGTTCGTCTACTTCGGTTCGGTCGCCGGGTCCTCGGCGTGCGCTTCCAAGGATGTTGGGATGGGCGCCTTGAAGAGCGATCTGGCAAGTGAAAAGAGCACGGCGAGCTTCTCCTATATTGCCCCCGGTCCATGCGACGACGGCAACCCAGCGCCGTGCGCGCCAGGCAAGGCCGACGGAATGCTCGCGGCCGATGCGTTCTTGCAAAAGGTGGTTCCCGAGATTCTCGCCTCCAAGGCCTACAAGAAGAACGGGCTGCTGGCGATCACCGTGGATGACGCACCGGCTACAGGCGAATACGCGGATTCGAGCTCCTGCTGCGGGCAGCCGAAATTCCCCAATTTGCCGGTGCCGACGGGGGTTGCAAAGCTTTCGGGGTCCGGGGGCGGACAGGTCGGACTGTTGATGCTCTCCCCGTTCATAAAGAAAGGCGGAGGTTTGGTGCAGGAAACCTATAACCACTTCTCGCTGTTGGTCACGGTGGAGGAGATATTCGGGTTGGGCAAGCTCGGATACGCCGGTGGTGCCGAAGTGAAGCCATTCAGCGCTTCGTTGTTTTAGACGGTCAACAGTGCATATGTTGCCAGTGGGATTGAAGGGTTGGGAACCACCGCTATACTCATGCACCCATGGCTTGTGCGTATACGAGCACGCGAGTGGAGTCGTGCTCCGTACATCGTGTTGTCTGCGTCGGTTCGTAGTATCTGATCTCATGCGCCACCGAGTCTCGACGAGATCATCTACGAACAAGCCCAGAAGGCGCTCGAACAGCAGGAACGCCAGGTCAATGAGCCTCGACAGCGCACAGGTACATTGCTTGTGGCTGCTGCACTAACGGCTTCCTTCTTTGGTGCCGCGGCGGTAGGGCATGATGGGATCGTTGCGCCGGTGGTGTTGGCCGCTGTTGCGCTCGCGGTCACGGTTCTGAGTGGTTTGTATGTGCTTTATCCGACTAACTGGACACGAGCTTGCTTTTATCCTGCAAAGGACGGCGTTTCGTCGTTTCGTCTTGAACCGAGGGAAGCGAGCTTATTTGAACCGTAGCGGGCCGGGTCGCTCAGCGAGCGACTACTCGATGCAGGACCCGCGCAGCTCTGGCGCGAATAGTCTCTAGTGCTGCAATGCCCCTATCCGACGACATCGTCTTCCGCCCGTTTCGCGTGGCCGACGCCGAGGCGCTGCTCTCGTGGGCAACGACGCCAGATCAGCTCTTGCAGTGGGTGGGCCCGCGTTTCACCTTCCCCCTCGATGAGCGCCAGCTCGCCTCTTACGCCGACACGACCGGCGAACACCGCTATGTGATCTCCGCCGTTGTGAGCGACGGAACGGTGGTGGGTCATGCCGAGCTTACCGTTCTGCCAGAGCATGAGCTTGGCCAGATTGGGCGTTTTGCGGTGGCGCCATATGCGCGCGGTGATGGCGTCGGCACGAAGCTCATGGACTGGCTGGTCGCGCGTGCCTTCGACGAGCTCTCGCTTCACAGGCTTGAGCTGGTCGTCTTCTCCTTCAACGAGCCGGCGCTTCGCCTCTACAAGAACGCGGGCTTCCGGGAGGAGGGTCTGGCTCTGCATGCACGCAAAGCCAGCGACGGCTATTGGGACCTGATCTACATGGGGTTGCTCAAAAGCTGACGACAGCGCTAGACGAAGGTTGTTCAGCGACGTCGTGAACACATCCAGCGCTGAGCAAGGAGGTTGTCGCCGACGATCAATAAAGTCAGCGAGTCTTTCCGGGTCGCCGAGGTGCCTTACAGAGTTCGGTGCAGCCGGTCGATGGCCTCGACGGTATCGTGGTTCAAATACCGTCCAGTTAGGGCGCACCGACTTGAGTTCTCCGCCGACGGCGCGTCGGCTCTATGACGACCTCGCTAGCGATCTGGAGCATCCCGATTCTCTACTAGTACGCGTTGCGTTTGGCTTCCGAGACACACGTGAGCGAAACGGATGTGTGGTTGACCGTATCGCGGTTTGTCTAGCGATCGCCGCGATCGCGCTCGTTGCTCAGATTGCGTTTTGGACGTGGGCGCTTGCGCTACTCTAAAGCTCAGATGGCATCCAAGCCGAACATCCCGCCAAAGCCGACCATGGCCCCTGCAAAACTGCCTTCGGAGGGATTCGTCCGGTATCGCCTTCTGCCTTCATTCCGGAGACGCGAGGCGCGAACGACCCGCTTCCTCAGCGCTAGACGGGCGGGCGAGGTTCAGAGCTGTGGATCGTCTGGCGCGAGCGCAAGGCCCGGCTTGACGAGGTCTTTGACGTCAGCGCTGACGAGGGTCCAAGAATGCTTGCGCGCGGCGGCCACATAGGCGGCGTCATATGCAGTCAGCTTGTTATCGGCGGCGAGCTTCACCGCCTGCTCGGCAAGTGCCGTATCGACTCGCGCTACACGCCCGTCGCTGCGCTTGAGGATCGCGCGGCAGATGCGTGCAGCGAGATCGCCCTGGCCCTTGACGACACCGACCACGTTGGCAACCTCGTAAATGGTCAGGTCGAGCGCGCCAAGCGGATGCGCGGGGGTGAGAGCAAGCGCGCGGGCGGCAGAGTGAAAGCGGTCGTCCTTGTCGACCGCGGCGATCCATACGCTCGCGTCGAGTAGTAGCACTAACGCGAGCGTCGGTCCTGGCGGATCAGCTTGGTCGCATCGCCTCCGAGCCTCACGGGGTCGCCGAGCAACGCTTCGATCTCGGTCTGCTCGTGGGTGGCCTCGGCGGCCAACTCTCGCTCGGCGATCTCTCGCAAGAATCCGCTACGCGTCGAATGTCGTGCTCGCGCGTGAGTGTCGATCTGCTCCAACAGTTCGTCGGGTAGGGACACCATCACCTTTGCCACGACCTGAGTATAGCCGGTATAGCCGACGGTGGGGCGCTATTTCGCGCGAGCTCCTATGTAGCCGGCACCGATGTTGTCGGCTGAACAGTTGGGCTTGGCGCGGGCGCGGTGAGTGAGACGCTTGCAGGGAGGTGTAGCGCGTCGGAGACGGCGGCGCCGAACCCAGAGCCGCCGGGACACAGGGCTCGCAGCCAGCTCCCGCCGCCTGGCGTGCCGAGCGGCGTCGCGTCAAGCTCCCATTGACCGGCCGCGTTGGTTGTGGCTTCGCCGAGCGTTCGCTCGCTGACGACTTCTCCCTTGTGGCTCACTGTTCGGGTCTGGACCTGGACAGGCACACTGCTGAGCGGGGTGCCGTCGAGCAGTTCGATGACACCGGAGAGCACTTGCGCCTGGCCAGTCGGGCTGTTGCCGGGCACAGCCGCGCTGCCGGATTCTGGTGTGGCCTGCGTTTCTGGCACAACTGCCGGCGTGGTGAGCACCAGGGTAGCTCTGGTTGGATTCGGCGCCAGTCTTTGCACGCCGGCGCGGATCGCCGGCAGCTCGCCGTAGAGGACGTTGCCGGGACATTCGGTGGCGTCGCCGTCGCGGTGACCGGCGATGCGGGGCAGCGACACGCGGGCGTTGGCGGGGAAACGACTGTAGGAGGCCCCAGCCGGGTTCACCTTCACCGTCACGCGGCCCTGCGCGGGAACGCCGTGCAGCGAGAGCTTCCATGCGAGCAGTTTTTCCAAGGCGTCGCGAGCCGCTTTTGAGATCGGTACCGAGCTGAACGTGCCGAGCACGGCGATGCCCGTGGAAAAGAGGTTGTAGCCGCCCGCCTGCGCTCCGACGACGGGCTGGTCGATGCCTCCCCCGCGCGCCTCGAAGACCCGCCCGTACAGGTCGATCACGAAGTTGTAGCCGATGTCGTTCCATCCGTTGACATAGCGGTGAAACACGTAGATCGCTCGCAGCATCGCCGGGACCTCGTTGGCCGCATACCCGTTTGGGTTCTCGGTGTGGTGGACGAAGGCCATCTCCACAGCTCCGTATTCAGGCGCCACCTTGGGCGGTGACATCCCTCGAGCCCAGGCCTTGCGCGCGATTATTGGTGGTTGGCCGGCTCCGGCCGTTAGGTCTGGTGTCGCAAGCGGCAGGCTTGCCGCCAGCGCGAGCGGTGCGGCGGTTCTCCCATATCGGCCAGCTTCGGCGGAGCCATTGACGTTGACAAGGCGCAACTTCGCATCGCTCACTCTGCCGGCGGCGCGAATCTGGACCGACGTTGTGCCGCCGGTCCAGATCGGCTCTCCCACCTGCCGATCCGACTGTGGGCGCACGTCCGGCCCGTGGCCGTTCGTTCCTGCTGAGACCCAGCGACTCCAGCGACCGTCCCGACTACGGAAACGCAACGAGATGTTCTCCTGGGCCGACCCTTGCCATTCAACACCCACAAGATCCGCCGGAGAGGCAAGTGCGACGGTCGCGACGGTCGATGTCAGTGCTCCAAGCCGGCGTTGGGCGAGCACAGGAGATGGCGGTCCGCCAAGCAGCGCCAGCGCAGTCCGGGGTCGCAGCGCCCCGCTGCCGAGCGCTCCGGCGGAGGCGACCAGCAACGACCTGCGCGTGATCCGGCGCTGGCTCATCGCCATCTATGACACCACGAGACCGGCACAGGTTGCGCCTTGGTTCGTGAGAATCCACTAAGAACCTGGCGCAATGGACGCGACACTCTCAAAGTGTGTACAACGCACGGAGCATTGGATATCCAGGCGACGCCCTGCACATCCCGCCCGGCGTCGCTAAGCGGTTTCTCACGCCGAGCTGACCCGTGATTTAGCTGGGCGCTGGATCGTTGCCCGCATGCTCTTGGCCGGCGCGATCGCGCGTGCGTGATGTGCAGCGTTGCGCCCGCGGCCAGGCCGCCGGAGCAACGCTCCGCGCGTCCTTTGCCGAGCGGGACACGTCGGTGGGGATGGCTTGCCGTCGGTCTCGTGCTTGCGCTCGCTTGTGCGTTGCGCCTGTGGAAGATCCAGGAGGTGCCGGGGAACGTCTTCTACGACGCGGCCGTGCGCAGCATGGCTGGGTCATGGCACGACTTCTTCTTCGGTGCCCTGGAGCCTTCGGGGACCGTCTCGATAGACAAGCCGCCGGTCGATCTGTGGCTACAGGTCGCCAGCACAGGGGTGTTGGGATTTGGGCGCTTGGGCCTACACATTCCCGAGGCGCTGGGCGGCATCGTGGCTTGTGGCTTGCTTTTCGGTGCGTTGCGGCGACCTTTTGGGTTCGCGGCGGCGCTGGCCGCGGCGCTCGCGCTAGCGGTCTTGCCGGTGTCGGTGCTGACGGCGCGCAGCGACACGATGGACTCGGTACTCGCGGCGCTGGAGGTAGCGGCGTTGTGGCTTTCGTGGCGGGCGCTGGAGAGCGGGCGCATGCGCTGGTCGCTAGCGGCGGCCGCGGTGATGGGCCTGGCATTCAACGTCAAGCTCGCGGAGATGCTGATCGCGCTGCCGGCGATGGCCTTGATGTGGCTGTGGGCGGCCACTCCAGGGAGACGTGTGCGAGCGCTGTTGGCTTGCGCTGCGACGTTTCTCGTCGTGGCGCTGTCCTGGACGGCGATTGCTTCGCTGACACCGACAAGCAAGCGTCCATTCCCGATCGGCTCGTCCAACGGAAGCATCTGGCACGTGACGCTCGTCTACGACGGCCTGAGTCGTCTGTCGGGCAAAGGCGCCACCGGGACGGCTGAAGGCGGAGCGGGCGCGCTGCGCTTGCTGAGCGCCGGCCCTTTGCAGTATTGGACCTTGATCGGCATCGCGTTGCTTGCGACTTGCCTGCTCGGACTGGTGGCACTCGCCGTGCTCATCGCCGGCGACCGCAAGCGACTGCTGGCAGCTTTGCGCGAACCGGCGGGAGGACTTGTCGTGGGGATATTTGTTTGGTTTGCCACCGGGCTGATTGCCTTCAGTGAGATGGAACGGCTGCAGCCGCGCTATTTGGAGGCGTTTGCACCAGCCGTATGCGCGGTCTTTGGGCTGTCGTTCAGTGTGCTGTGGAGTCGTGGTCTTGGTCGCCGCTCACATGGCGGGCGGTCGACGAGCGGAGCGGCGCTCGATTTCGGCGGGGGAGTTCGCCTGGGCGGTATAACGCTTGCGTCTCGCATCGCGCTCGTGTGTCTTGGCATCGGCCTACTAGCGCTCTCGCTGAGCAAGGACTCTTACATCGTCGGCCGGGCGCGCACCGACTCGCTCTTGACCGACTTCAGCACGCCTTCGCTCAGTAGATATCTGCGCGCCCACCGCGACGGGGCCCATTACGAGGCGGCAAGCGCCAACATCAACGACGTGATTGGGCTGATCGCTCGCGACGATCAGCCGGTACTCGTCCTAAACAGTGTCGACGGATCGCTGATACGCACCAAGAGTTTGAAGGTGCAGGTGACCGACGGTCGTGTGCGCTTCTACTTTGCTACCAAACACGTCTGCCACGAAGGCCTTCACTGCCCCGGCAACCAGATCTGGGCTTTCGCGCACAGCACGCCTATTCCAGGGCAACCTGACCTTCGACGTTTCACCGCCTTCTGGGCAACAAACACATCCAGCGGGGGTGCATGTCTACCTCTTCAGGGTGCCTGCATCGAGTGCGCGAAGCGCATCGTCAACGAGTACGGCGGCGCTAGGTCCACGCCGTCGGGGTTTGCCAGATACCCCACCTGCGAACCCGGATGACCCGTATGTCCGTATTGCCAGACGATCCGGTTGGTGCGAGGGTCGATCACGATCACGCGGTCGTTTCGGTCGTCGTTGGCCAATATGTCGCCGTTCGGTAGCGGCAACGCAAGCGATGGATGGTTGAGGGCCTGCCGGCTTGTGGGCTCATAGCGCCAGAGGAGCCGGCCGGTTGGTGTGAAGGTCTCGATTGCGCCTGGGCTGGTGTAGTCGGCTGATAGGAACGCGCCGGGACGCAGCTCGTTTGTGTCGGAGGGGTAAGTGAAACCTGGTGGATGGGCATCGCTGAGCGGTCGTCCGTCGCGACCAAGCACGTCGATCCAATCCCCGTTTATCTCAGTGACGAGCGTGTCCCCGCCGGCCATCGGGAACGCTCCGTTTGGGCTGCCGTATGACACGCCGAGTTCGTGATTGCAGTTACCGGTCTGGCCCAACTGTTGGGTCAACTGGTGAGCGGGCGGGCGAATCACGATCACGCGGCAGTTCTTGATGTCCGCAGAGAGCAGCGCTCCTCCGGGTGTGAGCATCGCATCATCGGGGTTGTGCAGGTAACCTGGTTCTGCGCCGGGAACACCAGGGTGCCCGTAGCGAAAGGCGATCTTCGGGTGAGCGACATCGACGATGCTGATCGCGAAGTCGTCCTCCTGCGTCACGACTATCCGGTGTCCGTCGGGTGAGTAGAAAGCGTCATCGGGCAAGAGGAACGATTGGCCCGGGATCAGATCGCCAGCCTGCGGGAAACGCCACAGAGTCTGGCCTGTGGGGCTCACCTCCAGCAGGCGGTTGTTGTCACGGTCGGCGATCAGGACCGGGCCGGGGAGCACACTGGGATTAGAGTCGCCGCGCAGATATCGTGTTGGAGGCCGGCTGTTGGCGGTGGGGGACGCGTGGCCTGCGCGAGCGCGCGAGCGCGCCCGAACATTGAAGCGATCCGGGGGCTTGCCGCCGGTGGTATTCCCCAGACTCTGCACAAGCACGATGGCAGTCGCAAGGATCGCCACGATCACGGTCGCCGATACTTCCCTGCGCCAAGGCTTTCCAGCGTGCCGGTAGTGATTGATCGACCTCAACTCGCCGTCACGGTTGCGGTGAGGATCTCATCGTGCACACGACCATTTTGATCGCGCCCACCAGCAATCACGATGTGACCTTCCAGCGGGACCGCCGCCAGGTCTGAGAGTCCGACGGGGAGCAATCCCGCGTGGGTCACTTTGCCGCTTGGCGATATCGCGAGGATCGCTCGTGTCTGGCTCGTGGGCGATGAGCCACGTCCGCCGAATACGAACGCGGTCCCGTTCACAGCGACAGCGGCCGCGTGTGTGAGCGGCTGGGGCACCAGGCCGATCTTCGTGAGCTTCCCCGTAGAAGGATCGAAGCGGTAGATGTCGCGACTCGCGCTTTCACCGCTTGTGCCGCCGGCGATCACCAGCGCTCCGCTGACTGCAGCGACCGCGGCGTAGCGCAGCGGCTTGGGTAGCAGCCCGGCCACGTGTGGCTGCCCGCCCGGCTTCCATGAGAGGATCGTGCGCAGCGGTGTCACGCCCGTGTAGCCGCCCACGATATAAACGGTCCCTGCGATCATGGCGCTGGCAACGTCAGAGGCTGGTGTGGGAAGCTCGCCCGCCGGTCGCGTGGTGCCGTCGGCGTTGACCTTTGTGATCTGTGGGAATGAGCTGATGACGCCGCCGCCGAACAGGTACGCCGCTCCGCTTGTGAAGCCGGCTGACGCGTCGTGCAGGGCCGTCGGCAGGCTCCCGATGGTGCGCGCCTGCGCGCTTGTGGCGCTGACGATGCTCGAGAGCGATGTTTCGCCCTGGTCGATGCCTCCGATGAGCAGGAAGGTGCTGGGGCTCACCGTCACGGCGGCCGCGTCCTGCTCGGCAATTGGGAGCGCGCCGGTTTGCGAGATGCCCACGCGCGTGCTCGCGATTGCGCCTAAGCGCACGTTTGTCGCGTGTGTCACCCCCAACGAGCGCGTGCCTGCCGACTTAGAGGGTCTGCCTTTGCCGCCGCCACCGCCCAGGACGGTCCCGAGCAAGACCACGAGAATCGCGAGCGTAAGACCGATGCCAAGGCGCCGTCGTCGCAGCTGCAGACGGCGTGTCTCGCGCCGCGCGGAGCGCGCGCTGGAGGAAGGAAGACTCATAGCTTCAGGGGTGCACGACGGCCGCGTAATCCAGTCCCCCGTTGGGACCGGCAGGGATGAAGTCCATGCCGTCTGGCGTATTCAGGTACCCGTGCGAGGTGCCGGGAATTTCGGTGTGGCCGAACTGCCAAACGATCTGGTTGATGCGCGGGTCGATCACGATCACGCGATCGCGGTAGTCGTCGTTGACCGCTATGTCACCGTTGGGGAGGGCCATCGCGAGCGACGGGTGGTTGAGCTCGCCCGTCCCTGTTTTAGGGCCATAACGCCACAGGACGTGTCCGTAGCGGTCGATGATCAGCACATGGCCTGGCGTCGCGTAGTCGGCAAGCAGGATCCGGCCCCCCGGAAGCGGTTGCGGGTCCGAGGGGTAGCTGACCGGCGCTTTGACGGCGAAGGAGAGGTTGCCATGTCCGTCGATCGCGTCGATCCAGCTGCCTTCGATCTCGCTCACTAGGACGCCGCCGCCAGGCATTGGCGTATCACCGTTAACGGCTCCCAGATAGCGCGGCGGCTCGTGACGACAGGTTCCCGAGCTGCCGTACCGGCGCACGATCGCGTGCGTCTTGATGAACAGGATGCGACAGTTGTAAGCGTCGGCAACGGTGAACGTGCCGCTGGGCAGCATGTAGGCGTCGTCTGGGGTTTTCAGATGCGTATCGTCGGAGCCTTCTTTGCCGGAATGTCCGAAGAGGACTTCGAGGTTGTGGGTTGCAAGCGTGACCTGCACGATCGCGTGGTTGTCCTCCTCGTTGCTGATCAGCGCCCTACCGCCCGGCTCGACGAACGTGTCGTCGTCGAAGATGAGTTTGCGCCCCTTGGCAAGATCTTCTGGGGTGGGGTAGAGAAACACGATTTCGTGCTGTGGGTTGACGACGAGGATGCGGTCGTTGCCGCGGTCGGCGATCAGCAGGTAGCCGGGCAAACCAGTCCGCTTCGACGCTGCTTCGTATGCGACAGCGGTATCGGGCTGGACACCTACTACGTTCTGTGGCGCCCACAACGCGGCTAGGCCACCCGCCGAGACGGGCGCGAGCGGCCCGCCGTCTATCAGCGGCGCACGGCGCACGCTTACTTTCGAGGCGCCGTGCGACTTCGACCCTTCACTGCCCGAGCTTGCCGCGACCGCCACCGCGACGAGTACGCCGAGTGCAATCGGGACTGCCCAGCGACACCGACGCCGCGCTCTTGCATGTTCGCTCTCGCGGCGACGCCTGTCTCTACGCGCGAGGGCGGCAAGAGTCGAGGGGTCGGGTGGGTCGTCGTCGTTGGGCATTCGGGGACCCACGCGTCGCAGGCAGCGCCAGCCTCACGCCGGCGACTAAATCCAGACGTAAGGCCGGGTGAGACTTCCCTTAGCGCATGGGTGTCACGATAAGATCCACGCTTGTATTTCGGCTATGTCCGGGCGCCAGGAGGACGTCGATCTGGACTTAGGGGTTGCTTATCTTGCGCCAATAGCCTCGCGCTCAAATGAGCACCGAGAGCGTTGCGGCAGATGCCCGCCCGGGAGTCGATTGGCGACGCGCTGAGTTCGTACTTACGCTGCTTGCGTTCCTCGGCTTCATCACGCTGCCGATCCGTATCACCACGATCTACAGTGGGCTGCCCGCGCATCCGCTGTTCGTGCATGTGCCGGTGGTCCTGATCCCGACGACGATCGTGGCGGCGATCGTATTCGTCGTCAAGCGCGAGTGGCTCTCGCGCTACGGGATCGCGCTGGCTGTGGTTTCGATCGTCGCGATGAGCTCGATCCTCCTGACGATGCAGGCCGGCGCGGCGTTGCGCGGTGCCTTGAACCTGCAAGGTCAGGCTGCCGTGCTGATCTCCGAACATTCACATGCCGCCCACATCCTCGCGATCGTCTACGTGGCTTTCACCGCCACGCTGATCGTCACCTTCGCCGCGCAGCGGATCTCAGGCGGTATGCCAACCGGCCTGGGTTTCGTTGACCGCCTGCTGTCGCCCAAGCCGGTGGTGGCGGGGCTACGTGTCGCGCTCGTGCTGTTGTCGATCGGTGCCGGTTACATGACCTTCAGGACCGGCGATCTTGGCGCCAAGGCTGTGTGGCAAGGGCGGCTTCAGGCCGCGCATGGCGGTGGTCCCGGCGGACCCGGGCTATATAGGCCGCCCGGTGCCGGCGCGCCATAGCGGATGCGGTGTACCTCAATCCTCTGAGGGCACCAGCCAAACACCCCGCTGGCGCCGACCGGGCATCCGGTGAAACTGTCACAGGGCAGCGGGCAGGATGGCCGTCGCGGCCAGGGCGATGAGGATCGCGAATACGGCGAGGGGTGCTCCGCGGCGCGAGAATGCCATAAGTGATGGTTGTGCGTGTACCTGTTGTGCGGAACGCCACCACAGCAACGCGGAGAGCGACCCGCTCGCGGCGATGTTGGGACCGACGTTCAGCCCCAAGAGCAGCGCGCTCGGGTGCGTGACTGGGTGCGCCGAGAGAAGGACAGCCGCAGGGAGGTTGTTGATCGTCACGGACGTAAGCGCTCCGATCCCTGTGGTCTCCCAGCGTCCGGCACCGTCGAGCAGTTGTGTCGGCCCATCCCACGATCGCGCGAGAGCTCCCAAGGCGACGCACAGCAAGAACAAGCTGATGAGCACAATCGGCCCCACCGCGCGCATGACCTCTCGCCACTGCAGCCGGCCGCGCACCACTTCGATCGTGGTCAGGGCCAGCCCGACCCCGAGCACGGGGATCGCAGGATTGCGGAGCGCGATCGTGAGGACGGCGGCGCCCAACGCGCCGGGTAGCCCCAATCCGAGCGCTTCCCAGCTCACGCGACGGGGGTGTCGACTTGTGGCCGCTCGCAGTCGGCGGCGAAAGAGCACGAACAGCCCCAGCGCAGTAGCGAGTGTCGCGGCGAGCGCCATCACGAGCATGCGCGCGGCGAACGTGCCGCCAGAGATCGGCTGATGTCCCAGGACGAGCAGATTTGTGAGATTGGACCCCAGCAGGTAGAGCGAGGATGCGTTCGCCATGTAGACCGAGCCGTAGAGAAACCCCTCCTCATCAACGCCGCGACCACGGGCCGCGTGAACCAGCACAGGCGTCAGGAACACCACAGCGGTATCGAGGTTGAGTACAGCAGTGACCGCCGCGACGAGCAGCAGGCAGGCCGCGAACAGCGCTACCGGCGGTCCTGCGAGGCCCTGCAGGAGCAGCCCGGTCTGCTCGAAGAGGCCGTCGTGGTGAGCGACCAAGCCGATCAGCAGCAACCCACTGACGAGCACGAACGGAGGCCAGGCTTGTTCTGCGGCAGCGCTCAGATGCACCTGCGACAGCCTGCCAGGGTCGCGCATCGGCTGAGGCATGAGGTCGTGCCAATCAGCTGACGGCCGCCGCTGTTGCGTCCGGGTCTGAGCCTCTATGTGGCAGAAGGATCTCTTGTGCCTCGGCCGGTGTTACGCCCGGATAGAGCACTCTCACGAGCAGGATCGCGCAAGCCCCGCCGACCAGTTGCGCCATGACGTATCCGGGCACCGACGACGGGGCGATACCGGCGAAGGTGTTGGAGAACATGCGTCCGATGCTGATCGCGGGGTTTGCGAAACTGGCGGAGCTGGTGAAGAAGTAGGCGGCGCCGATGTACGCGCCGACCGCCGCGGGAATCGTGTTCGCGCGTTTGCTGCGTGCGAGCGAGAAGATCACGAGCAGCAGCCCGGCGGTCGCGATCGCCTCGGAGAACAAGTGCGCGGGTGAGGCACGGTTATGGGTGGAGATACTGATTGCAGCGAGAGAGAACATGCCGTTCGCGACGACGGCGCCGAGTATGCAGCCCGCTACCTGCACCGGGATATAGGCAAGGGCGTCGCGCCAGCGGATGCCGCCGAAGCTCGCGTCGGCGAGCGAGACGACCGGGTTGAAGTGCCCGCCGGACACCGGTCCGAACATGAGGATGATCGTGAACAGACCCGCCGCGGTGGCGGCGGCGTTCTCGAACAGTTGCAGGCCAACGTCGTTTGGTGAGAGCGTCTGCGCCGCGATGCCCGAGCCGATCACGAGTGCCGCGAGGAACGCCGAGCCCAACAGCTCGGCGAGCAGGCGGCGGGCGAGCGGTGGCGTGGTCGGGCTCACGATCAGTCCCCGTCGATATGGGCAGCGATCAGCTCGCGGACCTGCTGTTGGATTTGGTTGCGGATCGCCCGGACCTCTTCCAGCGGCTTGCCGGCGGGGTCGGGAATGTCCCACTCCTCCACGATGCTCGGCACGTATGGGCACGCGTCGCCACAGCCCATCGTGACCGCCCAGTTGGCGTGTTGCTGCATCTCGACGGTGAGCTTCTTGGGCGTGCGCCCGGACAGATCGAGCCCAATCTCGCGCATGACCTCGACCACGGTCGGCCAAATCGCGGTAGCCGGTTCGGTGCCGGCGGACTCGGCCCGCACGTCCGCCGGCCCGTAGCGCTCGAAGACGGCCTGCGCTATCTGTGAGCGCCCGGCGTTGTGGTTGCAGACGAACAGCACGTAGCGGACCGGGCTCTCGGTGGGGTCGCTCGCCGTCATGGTGTGCCAGATCTTATTACATTGACATCTGCCACTTCAATAGGTATATGTAGATTGATGAGCGTCGATTTGCCTGTCCTCGAGCTGACCCCCAAGACCAAGCGCCCGGCCGGCGAGCGCTGCTGCGAGCCTGTCGTCTACCCCGACGTGCAGCGCGAGCAGGCGCTGCGCATGGCCGAGGTGGCCAAAGCGCTTGGCGACCCGATCCGCCTGCAGCTGGTGGACGTACTGCGTAAGCACGCCGGCAAGGTTTGCGTCTGCGAGCTGGTGCCCCTGTTCGACATCGCCCAGCCCACGCTCTCCCATCACCTCAAGAAGCTGCGCGACGCTGGGATCGTCGACTCCGAGCGCCAGGGCCTGTGGGCCTACTACTACGTGATCCCCGACGCGCTCGAGGAGCTATCCGCATGGCTGAGCTGAGCGCTACGGACCTGAACGAGTAGGCGCTACACCGTGAACCTTCAACCAGAAAGATCACAAGCATGAGCGGCGCGGAGATCGGGCTGGCCGTTTCCATCTTCCTCGCCTGCACCGTCGAGGCGGTCGAGGCGCTGACGATCGTGCTCGCGGTGGGAACGACGCGCAGCTGGTCCTCGGCGCTGAGCGGCGTCGGCGCGGCGACGCTGGCGCTGGCCGCGATCGTGGCGGCGCTGGGACCAGCGCTCACCTCGCTGCCGATCGGCGTCTTGAGGGTCGTCGTGGGGGGCTTGCTCTTGATCTTCGGCCTGCAGTGGCTGCGCAAGGCGATCCTGCGCTCGGCGGGCCTGAAGGCCAAGCACGACGAGCTTGAGATATTCCGTGAGGAAGCCGAAGCAGCTCGTGCGCTGGGTGGCAAGCCGGCCGGCTTCGACGGCTACGCCTTCACGATCTCATTCAAGGGAGTGCTGCTGGAGGGTTTGGAGGTGGCGTTCATCGTGCTCACGTTCGGGGCCAATCAGAAACATGTCCCACTGGCTGCCGTGGCCGCTGCTGTCGCCGTGCTCGTGGTGATCGCTGCCGGTGTGGCGGCGCGTGCGCCCCTGGCCAGAGTCCCTGAGAACACGATGAAGTTCGCGGTCGGTGTGATGCTCAGCTCCTTCGGCATGTTCTGGGTTGCCGAGGGCGTTGGGGCGAATTGGCCGGGCGGCGACGCCGCGCTGCTGGTGCTGATTCCTGGGGTTCTGCTTGTGGCGAATGCGACCGTATGGATGTTGCGGCGGACGGAGGGCGCCACGCGCAGCGGCTAGAGCGCCGGTACGTCTACCCTTCCTCTCTCGCCACCGGCGGCGCCCGTCGACCGGTGGAGACGATCGCCGCGAGCTGGGGAGCCGCCATCCACATCGACCCATACATCGTTCTCGGCAGCGCCATCATCGGCTTTCTGGTCGGTATGACCGGCGCCGGCGGCGGTGCGCTGATGACGCCGATGCTGATTCTGCTGTTCGGGGTGACACCATCCGCGGCCATCTCGAGCGATCTGGTGGCGGCCGTCGTGATGCGTCCCATCGGCGCGGGAGTGCACTTCAGGCGCGGTACCGTCAACCTGCGCCTGGTCGGCTGGATGGTGCTCGGCTCGGTCCCGATGGCGTTCCTCGGGGCCTACCTGCTGCACGTGATGGGCGACAGCAAGGCCGCCCAGGAAAACATCGAGGTTGCGCTTGGAACGGCACTGCTGATAGGGGCCGCGGCGATGGTGGTGCGCTACGTGCTCGACCGGCGAACCGGGACGAGCCGCACAGCGCTGGTTCACGACATCGTCCCCCGTCCGCTGCCGACGGTCGCGATCGGGGCGATCGGCGGGATCATCGTCGGTATGACCTCGGTCGGCTCGGGCTCGCTGCTGATCGTGATGCTGCTGTTTCTATATCCGATGATCGGCGCCAAGCAGCTTGTCGGCACCGACCTGGCGCAGGCGGTCCCGCTGACCCTGGCGGCCGCGCTCGGAGCGCTTGCGTTCGGGCATGTCGAGTTCGGTGTCACCGCTTCGTTGATCCTTGGCAGCGTGCCGGCCGTGTTCGTCGGCTCGCTGGTCTCCTCGAGCGCCCCGGATCGCTATATCCGCCCGATGATCACCTTTGTGGTCGCCGCGTCGGGTCTGAAGTACGTAGGCGTTGGCACGACCGCTTTGGGCTGGCTGCTGTGTGGGATGCTGTTTGCGGGTGCCACCGTGTGGCTCTTCTACATACGCCCGGCTCAGAAGACGGTTGCTCAGGAGGTGGGCGGCCCTGAGGAGGCGGCTACAGCGGCCGAACCGGTGAGCGTGGACTGACGAGGGCAGTCAGCAAGCGCCACGGGCAGCGGGTCGGCCGGCGGCAAATGAGATGTGGCGTTTGTATAACGGTAGCCGGCGAACTGAATGATTCAAGACATAGCGGCAGACGCCAGCTGCTCATAGGTAACCGCTTCGCGCGAGCAGGCCGAGCGCTTCAGCACCCACTCCAGCGCGAGCATGTGGTTGGGATGCTCGAGGTCTGAGGGATGCAGATCCAGGCGCAGCGTCGTGCCCGATATGAGCGCGCCGGCGCGCAACAGCGCGGGGGAGAGCGCACGGCGCAGACGCCCGCCGCTCGACAGCGCGATCGGCGGTCCGAGCAGGGCGCGCTCGGCTTCCGCGACGACGCTTGCGCTGCCTGGATGGGCACGGTAGGACCCCTCACTCGCGGGATGGGCACGGTGCAGGCCGAGCAGCGCCGCCCACCAGTGAAAGCGCTCGCCGAGTGTGCGCTTGAGTGCAGGCGTGTAGGCATACCCAGGCGCGACGAAGCCGCGCGGCTCGATCCCGGCGAGCTTCATCACGCGCCAGCCGGCGTCCACCGCTCGTCGCGTCTCGTTTGGGTCAAGCCCCAGGAACTCGCTTTCATGGTCGCCGTTGAGCGAGCGCAGCGATCGGTAGGAGCCGCTCCCGCGAGCCCCTGAGCGCAGGTGCTGGAAGCCGTGCTGGGCGATCGCGTCGCCGCCGCGCTCGCGCTCGATCAGCCAGCTCACCATCTCCGGCGAGCGCTCTGCCAGGGGGTGCAGGTCGCGCGCCGGGATCACCAGCAGCGTCACGTGATCGACGCCGTGGTCGTCCAGCCAGTCGCGGATCAGCGCGCAACGCTCGAACGTCGCCGGCTCGATGTCGTGCAGAGCCACGGCAATCGTGCGACGCGGCGCGCTCATGGCAAAGCCTTTGGATATCGGGTAAGGCCGGTGCTCATGCGGTCAGGGGTTGTCTGGTAAAGGGGGTGTTTATGCGACAAGTGGTTTTCGGGTAAGGGGGGTGCTTACGCGACAAGGCGATCGACCTCCTGGCTGTGCTGTGCCTCGCCGGCGTCGCTCCCGAGCGCGCGTCGGTAGCCGTCTGCCAGGCGTTCCAGGGCGCGCTCCCAGGTGCGCTCGCGCACGGCGGCGAGGGCCGCGCGGGCAAGGCGCTCGCGCAGCGGCGGTGAGCTCGCCAACTCCAGCAGCGCACTCGCCAGCCGCTCGCTGTCGGCTTCACGCAAAAGGCCGCTCACGCGATCCTCGATCAGCTCCAAAGGGCCGCCTGCGGCGACCGCGAGCACCGGCAACCCGGACGCCTGCGCCTCGAGGATCACCTGGCCGAACGTGTCGGTCGCGGAAGGGAAGAAGAAGATGTCAGCCGAAGCGTAAGCACGCGCGAGCTGATCGCCGTGCAGCCAGCCGAGGAAGGTCGCGTGCTTCCCCACGCGCTCGCGCAGGCGTTCCTGCTCAGGTCCACCGCCGGCAAGCACGAGGTGCAGGCGCGGATCTTGTGCACGCGCGCACAGGAACGCCTCGGCAAGCAGCTCCGCGCCCTTCTCGCGTGTGATCCTGCCGGCATAGAGCACGTTCACCTGCGGGCATTCGGCGCGGGAGGAGAGTCGGTCCGTTACTCGGGGCTGTGCCGTCGAATATCCAGGGCACGCCATCCCCTCCATCCAATTCTCGCGCAGCTCATCGCTACGCAATGAGGGATCGAAGCGCGAGGTATCCACGCCGCGATCCCAGCGCAAGACCTTCTCCGTGCTCATGCCGATCGAGGCGAGCGCAACGTCTGAGGCAGGACTGGGGGAGAGCACGAGATCACAGGCGTTGTAGAAGGCGCCGACGGCCATCTCCATCGCCTTGGCAAGATGCCGCTGGCCGGAGCGCAATTGGGTGTAGGCGGTCAGCTCGGTGTGGTAGCTGCCGATCAGCGGCAGGCCGAGCGCGCGTCCGAGCAGCGCCCCGGCGACACCGGTCGGGCCGGGCGAGCAGACGTGAATCGCGTCGAACCCTCCGTCCGCCAGCGTCTGCGCGGCAGCGGAAAGGCTGGGCACGCCGATGCGCAGACCGGGGTAGAAGGGAACGTCGAACTCCGCGACCGCCGAGAGGCGCCGGTCGACTTCGGGGTCGGTCGCGACCACCTCGATCTCAAAGCCGGGCACGCCGCGCTGGCGAATCTCCTCGATCGTGCGACTGACCCCATGGGTCGAGCCGATCCCGTCGGCGAGGATGGCGATGCGCGGTGGCTCGCCGTCGGTGCTCACGCCGGTGCGCGCGAGCTTGGCCTGCTCGTTTGCCAGGAAAGCGGTGGCGGGTGCGTAGGGAATCGCGGCGATGCAGCTCTCGAACAGCCCGCCTGCGACGGCGGCTGATGTGTTGGGATGGTTCGTGCCATGTCCTGTCATCCCGCCGCTGCCACGGCCGGTTGCCGCCTCGCCCACAATCGCCTCGATGGCGCGCCCAACCGCATCCGCCAGCTTGCGCTCGTGCATCCGACAGGCGCGGCGGTACAGGTCTGAGTGGCTGAAGCCCTCCTCCTGCATATATGCGATCAGCCCATGCTCGTCGAGGTGGTCGAGGCCGACGGCGGCAAGCCAGGCACGCAACAGGCAGCGTGCGTCGGCGGGCGCCACGTCCGCACCTGTGGCTCCTTCGCGCGCGTCGCCCTCGCTCAGCAGCCGCTGCACCATCGTCATCACTCGTTGCGGGTCCGGGGTGGCGGGCACGTTCTCGCTCGTGTCGTGTCCGAGCGAACGTGCCGCCAAAGCGATGGCCGCATGTGCCCACTTGGCAGCGCTGCCCTGTTTGCCGTGCGCCGCGACACGCCCGGCGCGCATGTGCTCGAGGAACTCGGCGGGCGTTGCTGCGTCGGGCGCTTCGGTCCAGGTGCGCCCGATGTCAATCCCGGCGTGATCGTCGCTGCCGCCGATGCCGGTGCCGTCGAGCGTGGCCACGTACATGGCTGCCGGCCGGTTGAGCTCGCGCGCTCGTGCGCCGTTGCGCGTCTCCCAGATGTCGAACAGCTCGGCCAGTCGCCGACGATGGCGTGCCGTCAGGGGCGCGCCAACCGCGTAGTAGGGATGGGCTAGCGCACACGCGATCGCCCGGTCGTAGAGGTACATAGCGCACAACTCGACGTCGCCGCTGTTGGCCTGCAGCCACTCGTGGTCAACGGCGGTAATCCCGTAGCAGAGCACGTGCACGGCCTGCGGCTCGCCGCGAAACCAGGCTGTCAGCTCCTCGGAGACGAACACGTCGGGACGATCGGCGATCTGGAGCACGCCGTCGATCGTGTCGTGATCGGTGATCGTCACGAAGTCCATCCCGCGCCGCTTGGCGAGCTCGTAGACCTCCTCGGGAGGCGTGGCACACTCAGGCAGTCCAAGCGCGCGCTGCACGCCGAGCTTTGACACCTGTGAAGCGGTGGAGTGACAGTGCATGTCGACCCGCGTGCTCATACCAACAGGTTCTCCCTGCAAATGCCAAACTTTGTGACCAGTCGGGGACTATTGTGTGAAAGAGGCGTGAATAGATCGCTGGGCCCGATCGTCTCCGCTCTCCCATATGCTCTCGCCGCGATGTCGCTCATCCTTGTCACGACGCCGCTGGCCTCGGCGATCAGCTACTTCCAGGCGATCGTGCTCGGCGTGCTGCAGGGTGTGACCGAGCTGTTCCCGATCTCGAGCCTCGGCCACACCGTGCTCTTCCCGACGCTGTTCGGCTGGAACAGCCTGGTCGACGCGCAGTCCGAATCGGAGTCCTTCTGGCTGGCGTTCGTCGTGATGTTGCATGTCGGCAGCGCCCTCGGACTGCTCGTCTACTACTGGAGCACGTGGGTGGAAATCGTCAAGGCGTTCTTCACGACGCTGGGCAAGCGCCGCGCTGAGACCCCAAACGAGCGGCTAGCGTGGCTGATCATCGTCGCGAGTATTCCTGCGGGGATCATCGGGCTGGCGTTGGAGCACCAGCTGCGCACGCTCACCGCCAAGCCGGAAATCGCCGCGATCTTCCTGATGGTCAACGGCCTCGTGCTGTTCGCGGCTGAGCGCTTCCGCCGCCGCGCCGCGGTGCGCGAACTGGCGGCGCGTGAGGGGTTGAACCCCGAGGGCGGGCGTGAGCTCGACACGCTCGAGTACCGCGAGGCGCTTGTCATTGGGGCGGCTCAATCGACAGCCCTGATCGCGGGTATCAGCCGCGACGGCGTCACTATGGGCGCCGGGCTGGCACGCGGTCTAGACCACAGCGACTCTGCGCGCTTCGCGTTCCTGCTCGCAACGCCAATCATCCTGGCCGCAGGGCTGATCAAGCTGCCCGATCTGCTCGGGCACCTCGGCAACGGCGTTCGTGGACAGGCGCTGGTGGGGTGCATCGCGGCGGCTATCACTGCTTTCTTCACTGTGGCTTTCTTGGTTCGCTGGTTCAAGACCAGGACGTTGATCCCGTTCGCGATCTACTGTTTGGTGTTCGGCGGAGCGATGGTCATCTATACGCTCGCTTGAGTACCCGTCTGGCCCGGCCGCGACGGGTCAGGTTGCAGCGTTGTCTCGCCAGGCTGTCCAGAAGTTCGGGATTAGCTTGGCCCCGGGTGGGAATTGGCTTGCTACCGGGGCGAGTCTCCGCCGCGTACACCATCATTGATACTCGATGCCAACTCCGCGAACTCCAGCGAAGATGTTCGAGACTCGCAGCCAGGCTTGGGACGAAGCCGGGCTGCTGCCGCAGGTAAGTCCAGGCGCGGTCAGGCGCGCGCGCTGGGAGGCCCTGCTGCTCGTGCCGGTCTTCATCGGCGTGGTCGTGCTCTACGAAAACCGTCGTGCCCTGCTGGGGTTGACCGCGAAAGGCCACGGGCAGCTGCGCTGGCTCGAAACGCCGGTGGATTTCGTGACCGTGATCGTCCTCGTGATACTCGGCTGGGCGATCGCGCGCGACGTGGGACGAGCGTTCGGGCCGGCGCTGTTCAGGCGCATGGACCCCGCGTCGGCCGGCACAGTCGGCTTCGTGATCCGCCTCGCCACGGTCGCGCTCGCCGTGATCGTCGCCCTCGGCATCATCGGCATCGAACCGCGCACGCTCGCACTGGGCGGTGCCTTCACGGCGGTGATCCTCGGGCTGGCCGCGCAGCAGACGCTCGGCAACATGTTCGCCGGCACGGTCCTGTTGAGCGCAAGGCCGTTTCGCGTCGGCGACAGCGTACGTCTGCAAGGGGGTCCCTTGGCAGGTCAGATCGATGGCACGGTCAGCACGCTCGGCCTGCTCTACACGACCTTTGCGACAGGCGAGGGCCCGATCATGGTCCCCAACAGCGTGGTGCTGAGCGTCGCGGTGCTGGCCAGGGGCCGCAGTCACGCCGGCGAGGACGACACCCGGTAGCGCAGGAACAGGTAGGAGTCGTGCTCCAGAGCGCTCGCCAGCTCCAGCGCGAGCGGTGGATCGAACTCGGGCCCGCTCACGATCCGGAGCGTCTCGCTTGTGGCGTCGCCGCCCGCCAGCTTTGGGGAGAGGGTAAGAAACAGCTCGTCGACCAGCCCGTGCGCAAGCAGTTGGGCGTTCAGGTGGGGCCCGCCCTCGCACAGCAACGTACGAACGCCCAGGCGTTCGTACAGCTCGGCCATGGCGCCCGGCAGGTCGAGCAGTCCGTCGCGCGCGCTGCGCACATAGGAGATCTCGGCGCGACAGTCCTGCGACAGGCTGGCTTCGGAGGAGGTCAGGATCGCCACGCGCGCCCCGACTTCTGAGAGCAGAGGGATCTCGCTATCCAGGGCAAGGCGCCCGGATACGATGCACGCCAAGGGCTCCTCGGTGAGGCCGCGATCCCGCCGTATCTGTCGCCCGCGATCGTCGCGGATCAGCTGTCCGTAGCGCTCGGCGCGAACGGTGCCGGCGCCCGCCATGACCGCATCCACGACGGTGCGCAGGCCGTACAGCAGCTCTTTGTCGGCGCGCGCCCCCAGCGGCCCAGAGCGCCCACCGAGGGTCGCACGGCCGTCGGTAGTGGCGATCATGTTGAGCAGTAGATATGGATGCCGACGGGTCTCATCCTCGGCCGCGGCGATCAACTGGAGCTCGTCCACGACCTGCTCGATCGTGGCCGGACTGCCCGCCGGGAGAAGGCGTTTGAGCTTCAGCGCGGGCTTGTTCGGTTGCTGCTCCGGATTGCTAGGCATATACCACTTGCTAACACATCGGGAGATCTACGTGCTACCGTCGTGCGGTCTGGCCGGCCAGAAAGACCGGCGAAAGCAGTGCAAGCGCTCGCAGGTCGAAGCTCTAGCAGCATCCTCCGCGTAGCAGCACGCACATATCGTGGAGGAAGTCACATGCCTACCGGCACAGTGAAGTGGTTCAGCGACGACAAGGGTTTCGGTTTCATCACACCCGATGATGGCGACAAGGACCTTTTCGTTCACCACACAGGAATCAACGGCGAAGGCTATCGCTCGCTCCAGGAGGGCACGAAGGTGTCCTACGACGCGGAGCAAGGCGACAAGGGCCCGAAGGCCGTAAACGTCACGACCGTCTAGAGCTGCTGACAGATTTGAGGGCTGATCCCGCCAGGGACAAGCGTCCATGACGGGATACGCCCAGAGCAGTAGCGAGCATGTCTTCGGGGCCCTGCGGGGCCCCGAAGATGTTGTGGACCGTCAAGCGCGACGTCGACGCGTCGAGTTGGCACTCGGCACGAGCGTCTTGATCGCGATCCTGGCCTGCTGCCTGCTGGTCGTGGTGGCGGCGGCCGACCGTCCCAGCTTTTTGGCGGCCACAACCACGGGGCACTACTTCCCGCACTGGATGGCGGGTCCGCTCGGTGGCCTGTGGCCGTCGCTGACGCGCAGCACCACCGGCTTGAAGTGGTTGTTCACCGGCCCGATCTTGCTCATGTACGCGTGCTACCTGATCGGCCTGCGCTACGTGCCGCTGCTGCGCGCGCGCTGGGTGATAGCGGCGATCGTGGGAGCGCACGCGATCATGTTCCTCTCACCGCCGCTGGCGCTCACCGACATCTTCAACTACATCAACTACGGGCGTATGGAGGCGGTTCACCACCTCAACCCCTACACGACGATCCCCGTGCTCGAGCCGCACAACGACCCGAGTTATGCCCCAAGCAACTGGCATCAGCTGCTGAGTCCGTATGGGCCGTTGTTCACGCTGATCACGTTCGCGGTGGTTCCGCTCGGCGTGGCGGCGTCGTTCTGGACGTTGAAGGGACTGTTGATGCTCACGAGCCTGGGCATCGTGTTTTTGGTGTGGCGCTCCGCGCGCCTGGTCGGTCGCGATCCGGTGGCGGCGATCGTGTTCGTCGGCCTGAACCCTGTCGTGCTCATTTGGGGCCTCGGCGGAGATCACAACGACTTCCTGATGATGTTCTGTGTCGTACTCGGCTTCTATCTGCTGCTGCGCGCGGGCTGTATGCCGGGGGCGTTCGTGCGCGACGGCGCCGTGCAGGGGCCTGCTGGCTCGAACGAGATCGAGGCTGATACCGCGGGGAACGGGGACGAGTTCGATCCCGCTACAGAAGTAGCCAGGCACGACGGCTCCAGCGCCAAGACCGTCGAAGCGGAGCTGTGGTCCCCGGCTCTGCTGGGCGCCGGCGCGGCGTTCGTGGCCGCCGTGGCGATCAAGGCCTCGGCTGGCATCCTGCTGCCGGTCGTACTCGCTGCGCTGCTACACCGCCGTCGTGATCTGCTGCAGGTCGTGGTGGGTATGGCGCTGGGCGCCATCGTCTTCGGTCTGGCCAGCGTGATCGCATTCGGTCCTCATTTCCCCGATCTCGCCACGCAGGGACGCCTGGTGACGATGACGAGCATGCCCAACCTGCTCGGGCTGGCGCTCGGTGCCGGCGGGGAGACCACCACCATGCGCGTACTGCTGAGTGGCGTGCTCGTCGTGGCGGTGGCCGCCTGTTCGCTGCTTGCCTACCGTCGTCGCGAGTCGATCACTGCCGCCGGTTGGGCGTCGATCGCGCTGCTGGCCACGCTCAGCTGGGTACTGCCTTGGTACGTGCTGTGGGTGCTGCCGCTGGCGGCTCTGTCGCGCTCGCGGGGCTTGCGCATCGCTGCGCTGCTCATGGGCGTCTACATGATCATGGCCTGGGCACCGCTCGGCGCAAACGTGTTCAACGCGATCGACTTCCATCCGGAAAAGACGGCGCTTGGGCGCTTGCACCAGCGCTATGTCAAGGAACTTCTCTACTGAGCCGCGTCGCTGTGTACCGGACATGGTGAGAATCGAGCTGACATGACCGAGAGTGACGTACACGAGCACGAGTCCCAGTCATCCAGCGGACTTGCGCCGCTGCGCAGGCCACGCACCTCCGACGAGGAGCTGTTGTGTGCCGAGCACGCGATCACGCAGAACAGCTTCAGCGACGAGGAACGCCTCGATCGCATGCGAGCGGAGATGGCTGAAGGCTTTGCCGCTCTTGCCGGTGTGAGTCGCGGAGTGTCTCTGTTCGGCTCGGCGCGCACTCCTGTCGGCCATCGCGACTACGAGCTCGCGCGAGATACTGCACTGGCGCTCGGCTCGGCGGGCTTCGCGATCATCACCGGCGGTGGGCCCGGCATCATGCAGGGCGCCAATCAAGGCGCTCGCGAGGCGGGAGCGCAGTCGATCGGGTTGAACATCCAGCTGCCCTTCGAGCAGCAATTCAACCCATACGTCGATATCGCCCTGCGCTTCCACTACTTCTTCACGCGCAAGGTCATGTTCGTGCGGTATTCGAGCGCCTTCGTCGTATCGCCGGGGGGCTACGGCACGATGGACGAGCTGTTCGAGGCGCTGACGCTCATCCAGACCGGCAAGATCCTGCATTTTCCAGTGGTCCTGCTGGGCAAGCATTACTGGAGCGGCCTGTTCGACTGGCTACGCGAGACGATGCTCGCGGAGGGCAAGATCTCGAGCGCCGACATCGACCTGCTGCAGATCGCCGAGGACCCCCAGCACGCCGTGGCGATCGTCGAGCGGGCCGCGGCTCGCCAGGGCCGCGGCTGAGCATCTGGCATCAAGCGGGGGGCTGCGCGACATCGTCCCCCAAAGGTGGGCCATGCAGGTATTGCTCTGATGGCCTGTGCGGTACTACCAAAAAGGGCGATGCCCCCTGCGCGCGCGGGGCATGCCACTTTTCCGATGAGCTCAGGCCGCGCCGGGAGGACCGCTGACGCGCTGCTCGCCGTCGGGCAGGCGTCCGTCGCGCCCGACGTAGCCGTCCTTGCCCCCCGCACACAGGTAGGTGGCGTCGCCCTCGCCGACGTTGCGGACCTTGCGCAGTGTCGCGGCGTCCACACGTGCCGAGCCACCTTCGGAAAGGCGATGCTTGGTGCCGTCGCCGAACTCCATCTCGATCGTGCCCTTGTGCACGAAGTAGAGCTCCTCCTGGACGTCGTGGTAGTGGCTCCCGGTCGCATAGTCCGCCGGCATCGTGATCACATTGACGCCGAAGGCGGTCACACCTAGGCCCTTGCGCATCTTGCGAAAGCCATAGCCCTCGCCGAGCGCATCGAGGTCTTCTGCGACGGCGTAGCCATCGCCCACGGTCACCTTGGGGTACTCGGATGCCTCCATCTGGATCTCCTGTTCAGTGGTCTGCCACGACGCCGCCCTCGGGAGAGAGCGGCCTGTTCTCACTTGCCCACCGCACGAGCCCGCCGCGCATCGACAGCGCCTGCGCACCGCTTGCCCGGAACGCCTGGGCGGCCATGTCCGAGCGGGCGCCTACGCGGCAGTAGAACACCACCGGACGCTCACGCTCGATCTCCATTGCCCTGGAGTTGAGCTCGACAAGCGGTATGTGTAGCGAACCGGCAATGAAGCCCGCCTCGCGCTCGTATGACTCGCGCACGTCGACCACTTGCAGCTTGCTGTCCTCTGCCATCCATTCGGCAAGCTGCTCAGGGTCGATGTCCGTTTGCTTGGAGTCCACCGGGGCGCACATCCGGGGGAGGGTAGCGGCCCCGCGCCCGCACGGCGAGGTGGGCGCGCCGCCCGCGCAGGGCCACTAGGATCAACACACATGCATGTGACTCTCAACGACACCTACACCGCCCCGCAGGAGCATCTCGACTTCTGCGCCACGATCAAACAGATCGCCCAGGAGAAGATCGCGCCGCGCTCGGCGGAGATCGACGAACAGGCCGAATATCCGTGGGATATCCGTAAGGTGCTCGCCGAGCAGGACATCCTCGGTCTGCCGTTCCCGATCGAGTACGGCGGTACCGGCACCGGCACTCTGATGCTCAACATGGGAGTCGAGGAGATCGCCAAGGTCGACGCAGCCTGCGCGCTGATCCTGATGGTGCAGGAGCTCGGCACTCTGCCGATCCAGCTGTTTGGCTCGGACGAACTGAAGGCGCGCTTTCTGCCGAAGTGCGCCAGTGGCGAGTGGTCGCCCGCGTTCGCACTGTCCGAGCCAGAAGCGGGGTCCGATCCGGCGGGGATGCAGACGACCGCTGTACTCGACGGCGACGAATGGATCATCAACGGCACCAAGAACTGGATCTCCAACCTAGGCGTGGCCGACTTCTACATCACCTTCGCGGTGACCGACCGCGAGAGCAAACGGATCACAGCTTTCGTGGTCGAGGCCGACCGTCCTGGCTTCAGCGTCGGCAAGCTCGAGCACAAGCTCGGCATCCGCGCTTCGCCTACAGGTCAGCCGATCTACGAGGACGTGAGGGTGCCGGCCGAGAACGTGATCGGCGAGGTCGGCCGGGGCCTGCGAGTGGCGCTCGGCACTCTGGAGCGCACGCGTCTGGGCGCCGCGGCCCAAGCCGTCGGCATCGCTCAGGGAGCCACCGACTATGCCGTCGCCTACGCGCGTGAGCGCAAGCAGTTCGGCAAAGCGATCAACGAGTTTCAGGGCATCCAGTTCAAGCTCGCCGACATGGAAACCAGGACGGCCGCAGCGCGGGAGCTGCTCTACAAGGCGTGTGCGATGGCCGATCAGGGCCATCCGCAGAGCGCCAAGTACTCATCTATGGCCAAGGTCTTCTGCTCGGATACCGCGATGGCTGTCACCGTCGAGGCGGTTCAGGTCCTGGGCGGCTACGGTTATGTCAAGGAGTATCCGGTTGAGCGCATGATGCGAGACGCAAAGATCACCCAGATCTACGAGGGCACCAACGAGATTCAAAGGCTCGTTATCGCCCGTACGTTGAAGTAGGCATGGGATGCGTGTGTCGAGGTTGCCAAGCGCCTCCGGCCACGTTCGTCGCGTCGCGGTGGCGGCGCTCGTCGCATTTTCGATCGGGCTGGTGGTGCTCGTCCTCGGTCAGGGTCTCAGCTCGGTCGGCTTCGTGCGTGCGGTCGAGGAGGTCGCGATCGTGGCGCTCGTCGTCGCCGTGCTGTCGGGCGCTGTGGCATTCGTGGCGGTGCGGCTTGCCAACTGGCACGACCCCGAGTCAGAGCTAGAGTTCGACGAGCTGATACGCCACTCCGAGGAGCTGGCACGCGAAGGGCTCGTGGTCGATCCCGATGAAGCCGAGTTCATGGAGCTCGACCCGCTCAACGACGATGACTTCGAGGAGCTCGTGCGCGATGCGCTCGACGACCTGCCCGATCTCCTGCGCAACGCGCTCGCCCACGTCGCGGTCGTGATCTCCGACGGCGGTCGCGCGCGTGGCGCCTATGGGCTCTATCAGGGCGCCACCGTGGCGCGAGACACGGCCCATGATCGCATCGTCATCTTCCGCGACACCATTCGCCGCGACTTCGGCCACGATCCCGACCTGCTGCGCGAACAAGTCACAAAGACGGTGCGCCACGAGCTTGCCCATCACGTTGGCTTTGACGAGCTGGGAGTGTCTCGGCTGGACCTATAGTCTCCTGGTCCCCCAACCAAGGAGATTGCACCAAATGCCTGAAGCTGTGATCGTCGACGCCGTGCGCACGCCCATCGGGCGCGCCGTGAAGGGGTCGCTCAAGTCCGTCCGCGCCGATGACCTCGCCTCGATCCCGCTGAAGGCGATCGTGGAGCGCAATCCTCAGGTCGAGCAGAGCTCGATCGTCGACGTGATGATGGGCTGTGGCTACGGGGAGGGAGAGCAGGGCTACAACATCGCGCGCATCGCCAGCCTGATCGCCGGCATCGACTACCACGTGCCGGGCACCACGGTCAATCGCTTCTGTGCCTCTTCGCTACAGACGATTCGCATGGCCTTCCATGCGATCAAGACAGGCGAGGGCGATACCTATCTCTCGGCCGGCGTCGAGGCTGTCTCGAGGGCCGGTCGTGGAAGTGCCTCGTTCGAGTTCCACCCGCTCGTGGACGGCTCCGAGGGCTCCTACTACAACGTCTACATCCCCATGGGTATGACAGCCGAGAACGTCGCCGAGGAACGCAAAGTCAGCAGAGAGGCCCAGGACGAGTGGGCGCTGATCTCTCAGACCCGCGCCGTGGCCGCGCAGGAGTCGGGCCATTTCGACAAGGAAATCATCCCGGTGACGGTGCCCGCTCACAAAGACGTGGACAAGGAAGGCAAAGAGATCGACGTGCCGGAGACCGTCGTCAGCAAGGACGACGGGCCGCGCCCGGGCACGACGCTCGAGAAGCTGGCGTCGCTGCCGCCCGTGTTCAAGGAGGGCGGCACCGTCACAGCCGGCAACGCCTGTCCGCTCAACGATGGCGCTGCCGCGGTGCTCGTCATGTCCGATGAGAAGGCAGCCGCGCTCGGTCTCAAACCGAGGGCGCGGATCATCGCCTCTACCGTCGCTGGAATTCGCCCCGAGGTCATGGGCCTGGGTCCGATCCCGGCGATCAAAGAGCTCCTGAAGAACACGGGCATGAAGATCGAGGACATCGACGTGGTCGAGATCAACGAGGCGTTCGCGGCTCAGATCGTGCCCTGCATGCAGGAGCTCGGCATCACCGAGGAGCAGCTGAACCCATTCGGCGGCGCGATCGCCCTCGGCCATCCATTCGGGATGACCGGCGCGCGCATCATGACAACGCTGCTCAACGACCTCGACACGCTCGACGGCACGTACGGCATCGAGTCGATGTGCGCGGCGGGCGGCATGGGCATGGCGATGCTGGTGGAACGACTGTCGTAGCAGGACGGGAAAGACCCCTCTTTAGAGGCGGTCTGATGGTAGTTCCGCCTTGGAGTGACGGGGCCGGCGCACGACCGCCTGCGCGCTGGCCCTGACACTCCGCTCTCGCCTTATGGGTGGACGTTGCGCTCGCGAGGCCTCGGGTCGTTTGAAGGCCTTCCAAAGAATTTGACCGCGGCGATTGCAATTCCCTATATTCCTGATAAGGTTTATGAGCAATGTTCGTTTCGACGTCCCACAGCCGTTTGCAGCCCTCCTCTGTGCGGTTGTGAGTCGACGGACGCTGCTGACCCACCAAGCAGTGCCCATGCCCGCCTGAGAAACGAGCTTCTCAGGGCGTGTCCCGAAGCGTGGCTGGGCCGGACCCCCGACCGGCTCAGCCACGCCTCTTTTCTCGCCGTTAGGGGCTAGGCTTGAACAGAGACGTGGCCGGCCTGCATCGCGCAGGCCAATCTCGTCAGCCTGCTGCGTGGTTAGCGCGGTGGCATGCGCAATGCGCCGTCGAGGCGGATGACCTCGCCGTTGAGCATCCGGTTCTCGACGATGTGGCAGGCCAGTTGGGCGTACTCGGCTGGAGCGCCCAAACGCTGTGGAAAGGGCACGCCGGCGCCGAGCTTCTGACGGGCTTCCTCGGGTAGCGCCGCAAGTAGCGGCGTATCGAACAGGCCGGGGGCGATCGTGTTGACGCGGATGCCCTGCTGCGCCAGGTCGCGCGCCGCCGGAAGGGTCATTCCGACGATCCCTCCCTTTGAGGCCGCGTAGGCGATCTGCCCGATCTGCCCGTCGTAAGCTGCGATCGACGCGGTGTTGACGCACACACCACGTTCGCCGTCCTCCAGCGGATCGCCGGCGATCATCGCGGTGGCGGCAAAGCGCAGCACGTTGAACGTACCGATCAAGTTGATCTGGACGGTCGTCTCGAACGGCAGCAGCGGGTGCGGTCCCTTGGAGCCGGACAGCTTCTGCGCCCAGCCGATGCCGGCACAGCACACCGCTATGCGCAGCCCGCCATCTGCCGCGGCGGCCTGCTCGACCGCGGCCTCTACCTGAGCCTCCTCGCGTACGTCGCACGCGGCGAACTCGACATCCAGCTCCGAGGCCAAGGCTGCACCCTTGTCCGCGTTGACGTCGGCGATCGTCACAAGCGCACCGAGTTCGTGCAGGCGCCGTACCGTCGCCTCGCCGAGTCCTGAGGCACCGCCTACGATGAGCGCAGAGCTTCCCTGGATTTGCATGGTCGGGAGCCTACAGACGAACAGGGCGCGAGAGCGTCAGCGCGAACAGCTCGTCCGGGTCGGTCAGCCAACTGACGATCTCGAGACCCGCCGCGGAGAGGTCGTCTCCTACGCGATCTCGGGTGAACTTGGCGCTGATCTCGGTGCGCATCTCCTCGCCTTGCTCGAAGTGCACCAAGAGGCCGAGGTCGTGCACGGTCGTGGTGTGCTCGCGGCGCGCGCGTAGACGCATCTCGATCCACTCGTGCTCGCGGTTGAACAGCGCAACGTGGTCGAAGTCCTCGGGGTCGAAGTCGGCCTGTAGCTCGCGGTTGAGCACGCGCAACAGGTTGCGGTTGAATTCGGCCGTCACCCCTTGGGAATCGTCGTAGGCGCGGGTCAGCACCTGTGGGTCCTTGACGAGATCGGTGCCCATCAGGAGGTGATCATCGGGTCCCAGCAGCTTCGCGATCTCGCGTAGGAAGCGCCGGCGGCTACCGGGAGGGAAGTTGCCGATCGTGCCGCCCAGAAACACGACGAGGCGAGGCCCGAGCGCGTCTGGCACTCGGTCGAGGTGACGTTCGAAGTCTCCAATCACTCCGTGCACGCGCAGACCCGGGTACTCGTTTGTCAGCTCCTGCGCGCAGTCGCGCACCATGCTCTCTGTCACATCGACCGGTATGTACAGCTGCAGCGTGCCGGCGCTGTGCAGCGCATCGAGCAGCACTCGCGTCTTGGCAGCAGTGCCCGAGCCCAACTCCACCAGCTCCGTGGCCGCGGTCGTGTTCGCCAGCTGGACAGCCGTGGCCTGCAGGATCGAGCGCTCGGTACGCGTGGGGTAGTACTCGGGCAGCTCGCATATGCGGTCGAACAGCTCCGCTCCGCGCGCGTCGTAGAAGTGCTTGGGCGGGAGCTCCTTGAACGGCCGTGTGAGCCCGTCGAGCACGTCGTCCGCGAGGGAGCGTTCTTCACCCTCTTGCAGATAGGAGTCGATCGTGATCGTGCCTTGATCGAGCGCCTCGCATGGCGGGTCTGTGATTGGCTCCATCACTTCGTCCTTTCGCTGTTCTGTGACGAGCGCGTCCGGCGCTTCATCGAATCACGTCCCGTGCAAGACGAAGCCCGGCGAAGATCTGGCTGCGGATCGGCAGATCCCAGTTGCGAAACGTGATACTCGCGACGTGTGGGTCGGTTGCCCATGAGCCGCCGCGTAGCACTCGATAGTCCTTGCCGAAGAACACCTCGGAATACTCGCGATAGGGATGCGCCACGAATCCTGGATAGCCGTCGAAATGGCTACTGGTCCACTCCCAGACGTGGCCGATGCCCGCGAGTAGTCCCAGGCTGGCAGCCTTCTCCCACTCGGCCTCGGTGGGCAGTCGCGCTCCGAGAGTTTTGGCAAACGCCTCGGCCTCGAACCAGCTGACGTGGCAGACCGGAGCCTCGGGATGCCCGCTTGGCGCACCACCACCCAACTGTCCCCAGCTCGCATTCGTGACCGGGAAAAGCGCGATTTGAAAGGCGGGCAGCTGGACCGTGTGGCGTGGACGCTCGTTGTCGTAGGCAAAGCCGTCGGTACCCGCGCCCATCTCGAAGTAGCCAGCCGGTACGTCGACCCATTCGCCTGTTTCTGCTCGTCCGTCAGCTTTGGGGGTGCCTGCAATGGCGTCCTTGCCCCCGAGTGCCTCCAAACTCGGCTCGCTCGTCGGCAGCAAGCCGGCGAGCGCCATCGTCTGGCGCATCGTCTCGGTGTGCTGCAGCTCGTGGCGCAGCACCAGCTCGTAAATGGTGCCGTCGCCGACGCCTTGCCGCGACAGTGCAAGTGCGCTGCGCTGTCGCACTTCACTCAGGTAGACCCGTGCCTGTGCAGGGTCCAACAGCTCGATCTCGCCTCGGACCGAGCGGGGCGTCTCGAAGGCGTCGTAGAGCTCGGCCAAGTCGGGCCGCAGCAACTCCAGGCCACCGTGGCGGTGGGCCAGCCACAGGTCCTCGTACGCCGCCACGTGCGCAAGATCCCAGACGAGTGGACTCATGATTGGTGAGAGCGCCCGGCTGAGCTGATCTTCGCTCAGGTGAGCCACAAGCGCGAACGTGCGCGCTCTGACGCTGTTGAGTGCCGCCAGCGCCTCCTCCGGCCCTGGGGGCCGACGATGGTGAGCGATGGGGTCGCGGGGAGCGATCGTAGCCATAGCTTCGCTCGCCCACTCTAGAGGGTCTAGAGCATCACCGTGGGCAATTTCTCATCGGCGTGGCACGTTTGGCCTCGGGCCTCAGGGCGTCATCGTCTCTGCTGCGTCCAGTGCCGGCCCATATGTGGGGTCGCGCAGTAGCGATTGGCGGATGCCCTCGCCGAGGATCCCACTCTCGCCGCGCGAGGCGCCGAGGATCGTCCATTCGTGTTCGCGGCGGTTGGTATCGCGACTGCGCGCACGCAGGCCGCCAGTACCGCGCGTGAGCGCCAAGCGACGGCCCGTAGCGGTTGCGATCGTCACGCTGTCGAGGCCCCTGACCTCGAGCTCGGGAGCTCGCTCCAACCTGACCTTGACCGGCTGCTCGGCGGCCTGGGCGACGCCTGTCAGTGCGCCTGCGCCAGACCGCAACGGGCTCACCTCCCAGCCCAAGCGCGAGGCCAGCCAGCCCACCAGCAGCATCGCCGCCACCGTCGAGTCGGGATGGTGGCGAACAGAGACCGTGTCGATGTTCTGCAGCTCTGCGCGCATGCTCTGCGAGTCGAACGCGGCCGCAACCCGCTCGCGCCAAGGGGTGCTGCGCAGCCACGCAAGGTCGACTACGTAGGCGCGTCCGCGCAGCTCGCACGCTCGTCCGATCGCGTCGCGCCACGAGGGATCGTCGAGCGAGTCCACCAGCACCGCCTGGGCAAGCTCGAGCAGGGCATCGACGGCCTCGGGATGCCCGTGCGGCGACCACAGCAGCGTCGTCAGGTCGGTGACGACCAACGGGTCCACGATCGTCACGAGATCATCCAGGTGGCGCTCGCCGATCTCGACTGTGACTGTCTCTCGCAACAGCCCCAGCTCGTCGTTGCCGGGCTCGCCCTCGGAGGAGACGACCGCACGGGCGTTGAGGGTCGTGCGGTCGGAGTCATAGGAGAGCACGACCAGTCGCGAGGCGTGGTAGCGGCCTACCGCCGCCAGGCGGTTTGCGATCTCGCCGCTGTAGCCGCTCTCGACGAAAGTCACCATGTTCAGCGCGCGCGCTGGAACCAGGCCGCCGTTTTCGCTGTGACGCTGATTCACCAGCTGTCGTAGCGCTGCTTCAATCGCGTCGGGTGTGGTGCTCTCATCGCTCCAGACCGCATCAGGCAGGGATCGAGCTGCGGCGGTAGGGGGAGGAGAGCTCAAGCTATAGAGCCGCTAGCAGAGTTGGACGACATCGAGGCTTGCTCCTCAGATCGCTCGCCACGAATGTTCGGGCAGCAGGATCCCATCTGCCTCGCTGGGACCCTGCGAGCCCGATTCGTACTGCGGCAACGGCCCCGGTGCGTGCTCCCAAGCTTGCAGCACCGGATCGCAGATGCGCCACTGCGCCTCCACCTCGTCGTCACGTGTGAACAGCGTCGCGTCACCGCGCATCGCGTCGGTGATCAAACGCTCATAGGCCTCGGGCGATTGCGAGAGAAACGCGGTTCCATAGAGGAACTCCATGTGCACGGGCCTGATCACCATGCGCGAGCCCGGGATCTTTGCGCCGAGGCGCAGCGAGACCCCCTCGTTGGGTTGCAGGGTAAGGATCAGCTGGTTGGGCAGTACCCCGAGCGAACCGTCCTGGCTGAAGGCAAGGTGGGGCACCGGCTTCAGCGTCACCGCGATCTCGGTCACTTTGCGCGCAAGCCGCTTGCCGGTGCGCAGGTAGAAAGGCACCCCAGCCCAACGCCAGTTGTCCACCTCCAGGCGCAGCGCCGCATATGTCTCGGTGATCGAGTCCTGCGGTATGCCGGACTCTTCCAGGTAGCCCTCCGCATCCTCGCCACCAGCGTGGCCTTTGCCGTACTGAGCCCTGACCGCCATCTGCCCGATCTCCGCCTCGACCGGCTCGGCGATCGACTGCAGCACCTTGACCTTCTCGTTGCGCACCTCATCCGCCGTGAAGCTGACTGGCGGCTCCATCGCCACGTGGCAGAGCAACTGCAGCATGTGATTCTGGATCAGGTCACGCAGCGCACCGGCGTGGTCGTAGTAGCCGGCGCGCGTGCCGATCCCTATGTCCTCTGCCGCCGTGATCTGCACCTGGTCGATGTAGTTGCGGTTCCAAAGCGGCTCGAACATGCCGTTGGCGAAGCGGAACGCCATCATGTTCTGGACCGTCTCCTTGCCCAGGTAGTGGTCGATGCGGAACACCTGCTGCTCCTCGAACACCCCCAGCACGCGCCGGTTGAGCTCGCGCGCCTCCTCGAGGGAGGTGCCAAACGGCTTCTCGATGATCACGCGCACGTCGGTCTGCTCGTGGCGGTCCAATCCCTGGTTGCCCAGCGCCTCCACGATCACGGGGAAGAAGGAGGGTGCCGTCGACAGGTAGAACGCCCTGTTCAATGGCTCGCCGTCGCGCTCCTCGAAGCGGTCGAGCACCTTCTCGAGCTTCGAGTAGACCCGCTCGTCGTCGAAGGTCCCAGGCACGTACTTCACGTGCTCCAACAAACGCTTGAGCACCTCCGGATCGGGCGTCCGCCGCGAGAACTGACGGATCGCCTGCTCGCACTCCTCGCGGTAATCGGCGTTCTCCTTCTCGCGGCGTGACACGCCGACGAGGTGAAAGCGCTCGGGCAACGCACCGTCGTGAGCGAGGTTGTACAGCGCCGGCAGCAGCTTGCGTCGTGCCAAGTCGCCCGTGGCGCCGAAGATCACGAGTGTCGTGGGGGAGACCGGCAGGCGCTCCAATCCTGCCGTGAGCGGGTTCTCCTGCTCGACGGCGACGGCCGTCACCGCTTCGGCGCCTGCTTGACCGCGTGACCGCCGAACTGGTTACGCAGCGCCGCCAGCACCCTGTGAGCGAAGTCGCCGTTCCCGCGTGAGGAGAAGCGCTCGTACAGCGATGCGGTGATCACCGGCGTCGGCACGTCTTTGGCGGTGGCATCCTCGATCGTCCAGCGTCCCTCGCCCGAGTCCTCGGTGAAGCCCTCGATCGCCTGCAATTCGTTCCCGTCGGCTTCAAAGGCCCGAGCTGCCAGTTCGCAAAGCCATGAGCGCACCACCGAGCCCTGGTTCCACAGGTGCGCGATCTTGGCGTTGTCGAGCTTGTACTCAGACTTGTCGAACACATCGAAGCCCTCGGCATAAGCCTGCATCAACCCGTACTCGACGCCGTTGTGCACCATCTTCACGTAGTGCCCGGCGCCGGAGGAGCCGAAGTGCATCCAGCCGCGCTTGCCGATCGCTGTCACGCTGTCCGCACTCGTGGGCGGCGCCAGCACATCGAGGATCGGCGCGAGCCCTTTGACCGCTGCCGGCGGGCCGCCGACCATCATGCAGTAGCCAACGTCGATCCCCCACACGCCGCCGGAGACGCCAACATCGACGTAGCGGATGCCGAGCTTTGTCAAAACCTTTGCGCGGCGCTTGTCGTCCGTCCACTTGGAGTTGCCGCCGTCGACGATCGTGTCGCCCTTGTCAAGCAGCTTCGCAAGCTTGTCGACCGTCTGCTGAGTCGGATCGCCGGCAGGCACCATGATCCACACGATCCTCGGCGCCTTGAGCTTTTTGACGAGATCTGCCAGCGAGCTGGCGCTGCGTGCGCCGTTCTTCTGAGCCTGGGCGACGGCCTTCTTGTCGAAGTCGAACGCCACCACCTCGTGCTCGGAATCGCGCCGGATGCGATGAACCATGTTCCCGCCCATCTTGCCCAGCCCGACGAATCCGATTTCGCTCATGACCGGCATCCTAGCCTGCTCGTGTAGGTTTCTGTCTCGATGAGCGACGATACGTCAACGCGCCCCGACCGCAACCTCGCGCTCGAGCTTGTGCGTGTCACCGAGTTCGCCGCGCTCGCAGCCGCCCCGCTCGTCGGCATGGGCGACAAGGAGGCCGCCGATCAGGCCGCCGTCGACGGCATGCGCTATGCGCTGCACTCGGTCGCGATGGACGGCACGGTCGTGATCGGCGAGGGCGAGAAGGACGAGGCGCCGATGCTCTACAACGGCGAGCGCATCGGCGACGGCGCTCCGCCCGAGGTAGACATCGCCGTCGACCCGCTCGAGGGCACCACGCTTGCCGCCCACGGCATGCCGAGCGCTCTGGCGGTGATCGCTCTCTCCAGCAAGGGCACCATGTTCGATCCCGGTCCATGCGTATACATGGAAAAGATGGCCGGCCGCCCTGAGATCGCCGATCTGCTCGACCTCGACCGTCCACTGTCCGAGACAGTCAAGTTGATCGCCGAGCGTAAGGGCCGTCCCGTGGGGGAGGTGATCGTCGTCGTGCTCGATCGTCCCCGCCACGAGGCTGCCATCCGCGAGATTCGCGAGGTCGGCGCGCGTGTGCGTCTGATCCCTCACGGCGACGTCTCGGCTTCGTTGCTCGCCGTCACTGAGCGTTCCCCCGTCGATCTTCTGTGGGGCATCGGCGGCACGCCCGAGGGCGTCATTTCCGCCGCGGCCATCAAGTGTCTCGGTGGACAGCTACTCGGACGGCTGTGGCCACGCGACGAGCAGGAGCGCACGGCCGCGCTCGAGGCGGGCTATGACTTGGAGCGCGTGCTGGATCGCGACGATCTGGTAGCGGGCGACGATGTCTTCTTCTCGGCGACGGGCATCACCGATGGGGACGTCCTGCAGGGGGTGCGCTATCCCTCCGCCGGCGGGGCCACCACCGAATCGCTCGTCACTCGCTCGCGCTCTGGCACAGTGCGCCGTGTGCGAGCGACGCACGACCGCGAAAAGCTGCGTGCGCTGGCCGGAAATGGGCGCTTCGGCTAGGACTCATCTGCCTGCGCGAACTGTCCAATCCTCGACTCCGCCAGGTCCAGTCGCGCGAGCGAGCGCAGGAAGCCGTTGGTCACGAATACGTGGATCTTCGCTTGCGTGGCGTTGTAGACACGCTTGCCGAGCCTCGTCGCGATCGCCGGATGGAAGTTGGCGACTTCCACCTCGACGTGCAAGTGCGCCCAGCCGTCCGTTTGAGCCGGCAGTCGGCGCACATCGATCTGTAGGTGGCCGAGACCATCGTGCCCGCTGCGCGCTACGAGTAGCCCGCGCTTGATTCTCCAGCGCACCACCCCGCGCTCGGCGTCCATCTCGTATTCGGGGGCGTCGAAAGTCAGCAACTTCAGGTGACGCTCGAGCAGGACCACCGAGCGCTCGGATTCGCTGTAGACGACTCTTATGAGTCCCAGCGTCACATGTGTGATGAAGCGCCAGTAGGTGCGTGCCAGTCGCTCCAGGTGTACTGGAGTCCACAGCTTCTGAAGCTCTCTTTGCCCGAGCGTCACATCTGCGCTCTGCACCGAGCGCATCGCGCCGCTCGACCGGTCTTCGGTCGTGTGGTCGATGAGCTCTGACACCTGGGCAAGGTTCGGGATGCGCCTCACACCGCAAAGGCTATCCGCGGATGAAGTGAGCCTCCTCGACCGTTGATCTGAAGTGCGACGTAGCCGGCGAGAGCGGTCGGCGAGCTGACGATCGGCGCGCGTCTTGTCCTTGCCTGCTGATATCAACCTCCTGTGAGAGACCAGCCCGACCAATCGATTCCCTCCTCAGCAGCCGCCGAGCGCTTGGTGCGGGCCGCACGCGCCGCTCAGCAACTCAGCGATGTCCTCTGGGAGACACTGCAAGAGGAGCTCCACGACGGCCCCCACGCCGAGCGCGTCAGGGAGCTCTCCGGGCGGCTCGTAGAGGTGTCCTCCACGGTTGCTCTGCTGGCCGCCGCACCCGGATCTGGTGTCACCCGCTCGGACGCCCCAGTTTCAAAGCTTGATTCCGTGGGTGGCGAGCGGGCCCGCGACGAGCCCGAGGCTCTCGGTTTCAGCGGAGCAGTCGGCGCCAATGCCGCTACTGGGGGCGTGGCGCAGGTCGGCACGCCACCCATCCACCCGCCGCCGGGCGGCGCCGGCTCTGACGAGTCCCCAGTCGAGCGTCGCAAACCGCCTGCTCCGTCGCGTCCACAGACTCCGCCGCTGCAGTCGATCCCCACGAGCGTCGGCGAGTACACGTTCACAAAGCTCGTCGATGAGCAGGAGCAGATCGCTGCGCAGCAGCCGCTGGCGTCTGTGGAGCCGATTCAGCCTGAGATCGAGATCAGAGACGTCCGTCGCGAAGAGGGGCCCTCCGCTTGGGTCTCCTCGGTCGGTCGCCTGCTTGCCCGCCACGCCGAGGACGGTCTGCCGTTCGCGGTCCTGTTGGTCGAGATCGTGGACGTCGCGCGTCTGGAGCGCTCGGAGACCCCGCACGATCTGCACGGTCTCGTCGCTCAGGTCGAGAGTGCGCTGGGTCGTGGTATGCGTGCCACAGATCGGCTCTCGCGTGAGACGCTCGGTCGCTATTGGCTGGTCGCTCCCGAGACCAATGGCACCGGTGCACAGATGCTCGCGGAGCGCCTGGCGCGGCTGGTGCGCACCTCCGCCACACACCGCAACGTCCCGATGGAGGTCGCGATAGGGATAGCGGTCTGTCCCGACGACGGCACCGAGGCGCCTGCGCTTGCGGCACGTGCCGATCTCGGCGTCTACTCCGCGCGGGCCACCGGGCGCTCGATCGCCCACACCGATCCGCCTACGGCCAGCTGAGGGACGCTGGCGCGGGGTTAGCCTGCCGGGAGCGGAGATCTCTGCTGAGCCGCCGGAAGTCGGCTGTAGTGGTGCCGGGGAACTGTCGCGGCTGAACAGGCTCAGGCGGCTGCGGTGCCGCCGCTGGCTGCCTCTTCGGGCGTCGGCTGCACTTCGGCGGGCACGCCCAACAGGGGAGTGTTGGGCGCTTGGCCCACGATCTTTGTCTTGATGTGCACCGTTTCGGTGATCGTCAACGCGCTGGCAGCGCCCCAGGTCAGATCCCAGGTCGCTGCGTTGCCATATGGGCCACGATCGATCACGGGCACAGTCAGGCGGTGGCCTTTGTAGTTGACGAGCACCAAAGTTCCGCACGGCAGCGTCCTGGACGCCACCCCCACGATCACCGGGCTCATCGTCTGGCCGCACGCAGTCTTCTGGCCATAGAAGCCGGGCCCGAACCAGGTGGCGATCTGCGCCTTCGTACTAGGCGCGGGTGGCGTACCAGCGGTTGCCGTACCGGGGGCGCTGGCGCCTCCTGTGGCAGCTAGTGCGGTAGGGCTGACGGCGGCCGCGCAAAGAAGCGTGACGGCGATGACGAGCAGCGTTGTTTTCGCAAGCGTGCGGTTCATATCGATGTTCTTCGCGTCGCCTACGGGGTGAGCTGACGGGCTCGCGCTACTGCTTCTGCGCTACGGCCTGACTCAGGCCGATTCGCCCCCGTGGACCGCTTGCTCCCACATGGGGTGCATCCGGGCCACATTGGGTCCCCCGTTCCTCAAGACCTGGGTCACGAGAACTCGGCGTCAGCGCGAGTATACAGGCGTGCCCCGGGGCACGCCTGTGTGCGATAGCGCACTTTGCGGAGCTTTGGGCGTCCCTTGGCGACCCGCGATCTGGTCGCGAAAGCTGGCTCCTGGGGGTCTGGGCGCTGGCTCAGGGACGATGTAGTAGCGAGAAGGCGTCCTTGAGAAGACGACCGCCGGCGGTGAGCCCGGAATTGGCGAGCTCGCCAATGATGTCCGCCACCGACTCCACCAACTCGGCCCCGCTGGGTGGATTGACGCTCTTGCCGAGCTCGAGCTCCTCCTCGGGCTCATAGCCCTGCTTGGGAACAGGCGGCTCGGTCGGCTTGGCGATCGGCTTCGTCGCACGTCTCTTGGTGGAAGCGGCCTTCTTGGCGGCGACAGGCTTTCTGGCCGTCGGCTTCTTGGCTGCCATTGGCTGGGCGACGGCTGGACTCTCTCTCGCAACGTGCTTCGTGGCTGCAGCCGCACGAGCGCTCTTCGTCTTTGTCGCTGTGACCGTCTTGGCCGCTGCTCTGCCCCTCTTGGTCGCTGTACTCGTCCGAGCGGCGGCTCGACGTGCACTCGCACGTTGGGGCCGAGCTCGCGGTAGCGCCGCGAGGATGCCGCCCTCGGGGATCGAGTCGGCCTCGCGTCCGTTGCGGCTTTCGCTGGGACTCATCGTCCTGCAATCATCGCGCACCCAAGCGCTGCGTGCAGCTACGAGCGATTTTCGGCTGCCTCGCCGCGTTAAGCCGTTACGATAGACGCGTACATCTGAGTTGTACTGTCGGGTGGGTTTCGGCCACAACCCCGGCTAAGGTAGTCCTCTAACAGCACTCCGAGGGGGTCCCGCCGGCGGGTCCTGCGCCCTCGGGGCGCCTTACGACGGAAACGGGAAAAGCATGTCAGTGGTGGAACTGCAAGAGCTAGAAGAGGTCAAGAACCTGTTGACCAAGGGCCAGCAGGTTGGAGTGCTCACGTTCGCCGAGATCTCCACGGCGACCTCCGATCTCGACTTGGACGAGTCCGATGTCGAGGAGCTGCACGGCTACCTCGAGAAATCGGAGATCGAGCTCGTCGAGGACATCGACCCGGCCACTGCGGCCGGCTCTCAGGTCGAACGCGCGCCCGACAAGCGCGGCAGGCGCAAGGCCAAGACCGCGCTCGATCTCAAGCCGGACATGACCACCGATAGCTTGCAGCTGTTCCTCAAGGACATAGGCAAGGTGCGCCTGCTGACCGCCCAAGAGGAGGTCGACCTTGCCAAGCGCATCGAGCGCGGCGACCTGGACGCCAAGCAGAAGATGGTCGAGTCCAACCTGCGCCTGGTGGTGTCGATCGCCAAGAACTACCGTAACCAGGGCCTGCCGTTCCTCGACCTGATCCAAGAGGGCACCCTCGGGCTGGTTCGCGCCGCAGAGAAGTTCGACTACCGAAAGGGCTTCAAGTTCTCCACCTACGCTACCTGGTGGATCCGTCAGGCCATCGCTCGCGCCCTTGCCGACAAGGCTCGCACGATCCGCATCCCCGTGCACGTTGTCGAGAAGCTCAACAAGATCGGCCGCGCCGAGCGCAAGCTCGTCACCGAGCTTGGCCGCGAGCCCACCGCGGCAGAGATTGCGGAGGTTACCGGGATCGACCCCGAGGAGGTCGACTCGATCAAGCGCTCCGCCCAGGCTCCCGTATCGCTCGAGAAGCCGGTCGGCGACGAGGAGGAGTCCGAGTTCGGCCAGTTCATCGCCGACGAGCGCGCCGAGTCCCCATATGAGCGCGCTGCCGAGATCCTCACCAAGGAGGCTTTGCGCGAGGCCCTCGAGAACCTCTCCTACCGTGAGCGCCGTGTGCTCGAGCTGCGCTACGGGCTCGGCGGCGAGCATCCCCGAACGCTCGACGAGGTCGGTCGCACGTTCAACGTCACGCGCGAGCGCATTCGCCAGATCGAGAACCAGTCGCTGAAGAAGCTGCAGTCGCTAGCGGAGGCCCAAAAGCTCCGCGACGTCGCCTGAAGCGCTCAAGCTCCAGCGGACGTCAGCCGATGCAGTGTGCATGTTCGACGTGCATGCAGCGCTGCGCAAGCTCGTGGCCAGCAAGGGCTCCGACCTGCACCTGAAGGTCGATTCGCCACCGCTGTATCGCGTGCAGGGAATGCTTGGACCGGATCCAGATGCACAGCCGCTCAGTGCCGACGACACCGAACAGGCTCTGCACGAGCTGCTCACCGACCAAGTCAAGCTGAAGGAATTCACCGACGAGCACGAGGTGGACTTCTCCTTCGAAATCGCCGGCGTCGCGCGCTTCCGCGTCAACGCCTTCCGCCAGCGCGGGCTCACATCGCTCGCCTGTCGTGCCATCCCGGCAAAGATCTCGAGCATCGACGAGCTTGCCTTGCCTTCCGTCGTACGCGACTTGGCCGAGGAAGAGCGCGGGATCATCCTGCTCACCGGCACCACGGGCTCGGGCAAGTCAACGACGCTTGCGGCGATGATCGACCACATCAACGTAACCATGAGCAAGCACATCGTCACGATCGAGGACCCGATCGAGTTCGTGCACAGCGACAAGCGCTCGGTCATCAATCAGCGCGAAGTCGGGATGGACACGAAGTCCTTCGAGCGTGCTCTGCGCCGCGTGCTGCGCCAGGACCCTGACGTGATCCTGGTGGGGGAGATGCGCGACGAGGAGACGGTACGCACCGCGCTCTCGGCGGCAGAGACCGGCCACCTCGTGCTCTCGACCGTCCACACCGTGGACGCCCCCGAGTCGATCAACCGTTTGCTCGATTTCTTCCCGCCTCACCAACACAACCAGGCACGCTCGATGATCGCCGGCACGATTCGTGGTGTCATCTCTCAGCGGCTCGTCCCCGGTGCCACGGGCGGTCGCGTGGCGGTCTGCGAGATCCTGCGCATGACCGGGCGTGTGCGCGACATGATCGTCGATCCAAACCAAACTGGCCAGCTGGGCGAGGCGATCTCCGCCGGCGCCTACTACGGCATGCAGACTTTCGACCAGGCGCTCTTCCATCACGTCAAGGCGGGTCGCGTCACGACCGAGGAGGCTCTGAAGGTCGCGAGTAGCCCACACGACTTCAAGCTGCTCCTGCAGGCCGACGGCCGCGTGGGCACCACGATGGAGGACGTCGCTCAAGCCCAGGCGCGGCGCGACGGGGCCGAGGCCCCCGCTCCGCACATCCCGCCGCAGCCGGTCGCACCAGCACCGAGCGCTCCGGCGGTCGTGGGCTGATCAATCGGCCCTAGCGGGCCCCGATTGTGCTCTCTGCCAGGTCTGATGGCGCTCCTCGCCTGGGTTGATAGTGCCCCAGCGGAGCAAGGGCTCTGCTACTTCACTTGGTAAAGTAACGGTTGAAATGGCCGCTGACGACACTTGCCCGGTATGCCGCACCGCTGAGGTGGTGTGCGGCAAGTGGACGCTTCTCCTCGTCCGCGACCTCGCAGAGGGGCGCACGCGCTTTTGCGAGCTCGAGCGCTCACTTGCCGGGATCAGTCCGCGTACGCTCTCGCTGCGCTTGCGTGCGCTGGAGGAGGAGGGCATTGTCGAGCGCCACACTTTTCCCGAGGTCCCGCCGCGCGTGGAGTATGCGCTGACCGAAAAGGGCTTGGCGCTACTGCCGATCATCGAGGACATGCGCTCCTACGGGGAGCGTTGGCTCGGTCTCGGCTGCGAAGAGGCGCTCACCTCGGCGCTGGCCGTCGCGGTCGCTTAGTAGATCTCCTTGCTCTTGACGCGTGGCTTTGAGGCGCGGCTGCGGCGGATTTGGTCCGGTGGCGTATGGAAGGTCTCTCGAGGTGAACTGCGCGCAAGCCCCCTTGTTTGTGGGGATAGGAGAGTTATTTAGGTACCTAAGCTTTATCTAGGCTTTCACGAAAGGGGGGTGTGACTCGATCACGCTGAATCGGCTTGGCCACAGCAGGAGGCCTGCTGCAAATAGGGGGCCGCGTCCGCAATACGCGCTGCGTCGGCAGGAGCCAGTACTCACATGGCGAAGTGAGCCAATCGTGCGCTCTCTCCAATTGCAAGCCGCGCTCGCCGAGTTCATCGCTCAGGCAGCCGACAGCCTGCACGCGGAAGTGTCCGCCGGCCAGGAGGTGCCCTTCGAGCTCGCTTCTCAGTCCGGCCGCGGGCGTGGCACGGCTTCTCTGTACTGCTATCGCCCACTCACCGACGCGTTCATCGCCGAGCGCTTCCCAGAGTTGCGCCGGCTCGATGCCTACACCCAAGCCGCAGCGTTGCTCGACGAGTTCGACGCGCTCGACCGCTACTTGATCGCATGTGGCGTGGAGCTCGCCAGCGGCCGTGGCCGTCCGGCCCGCAGCCGTGCGGATGCCGCCTTGCTTGCGCTGCTGAGGGAGGTCTTCGACCAGCAGACCGACTTCGACCGCTCGAAGATCGATCAATACGAGCAGCGCCTCGAGCGCGCTCTCGAGCGCCTGGAGGACTCCACTTTCGCGGCAGCGGGTGAGGTCACGCTGGTGGCGACCCTGCACGGTTTGACGATCGCCTCGCCGGAGTTGGCGCTTGCGCGTGGCCTCTTGATCGCCCATCCAGACGCCCTACAGGGCGCTCCCGAACAAGCACAGACTGGACCCCGCGGCGAGGATGACCATCTGCTCGTCGTCTTCAGCGCACAGGCAGCCGATCCGCGCGGAGCGATCGCCCAAGGCAAGGAGGTGCTGCGCGAGTTGTTGCGCGCGCTGCGCCTGTTCGGCGACGGGCGCATCGCGCTGGGCGCGCTCGCCTGGGCGCGAACCGGCTCGGCGCCGTGGGCTGCGCTGGCGCTCGGCACGGGCGGACGCCCGCACGGCATGCTCATGGTGAGCGCCGAGCAGGAGGACGAGCTACGGGCCTTCTGCAACCTCGTCTCGCGCCGTGCCCCGCACGCAAACGAGGTGGCATGGGCGCTGCGGCGCTTCGAGCTGGGCTGCGAGCGGGCCTCGGAGTGCGAGGCGATCAGCGACCACTTGCTTGCCCTGCGCGCATTGCTGGGAGCGCCGTCCGAGCTCGAGCCCGCCGGTTTGCCAGACGGCTTGCTCGCCGCGCGGCTGGCGGCATTGTGCGCGACGCCCGAGCACCGCACCGTGCTTGCCGAGCGGACCTTGAAGGCAATCGCACTCGAGCGCCAAACGATCGCCGGCGTCGCAGAGGAGCGCATGAGCGCGATCAACCTGGCGCGCGAGCTCTCAGACCACCTGCGCGCACTGCTGCGCGACGTGGTCTGTGGACACCTGCCGGCCGACCTCGGTTCGCTCGCCGACGAGCTGCTGCTCGGCGGAGTCGAGCCCGACACGGAGGCCAGGCCCCGCGACGGAGGGTCAGGCGATGAGGCTTACGACCCAGGCGAGGACATCCGCGCGAGCAAGGGAAGCGAGGATGTGAAGCAGGCGCCCGTCGCCGCGACCGGCACGAGTAAGCCGCGCGCCGGTCGTATCCTCGGATCCTCAGGAGAACAGGCGCTCGGCGATCAGGACCAACCCGCCGAGATCCTGCACGTCGCCGTCTAGATAGGGTACGGGCAGCGGGTCGGGTTCCTCGAGCTCCCGCGAAAGCTCAACGATGCTCGCACGATCGCGCGTGGCAAGCATGTCGAAGTCGGCCAGGTTCCTGGCTGCACGCGCGGCGAGCGAAGCCCCAAGCTCGGCTGAGAGCAGCTGCGTGACCTGCTCGGGCGTGTGCCCGTCGAGACCGCGGTCGTGGACACGGTTGACGATCAAGCCGCTGAACGCCATCTGCTCGTTCCCTAGCTGGGCATGCAGGAAGACGGCCTCGCGGGCAGGCTCGTGCTCGGGCGAAGTGACGATCAGAAAGCCCGTTATCGGATCGCGCAACAGCTGCTCGACACCGCGCGCGCGCTCGCGGAAGCCGTCGGTGAGCGAGGCCAGCGAGCCGAAGAATCCAGATAGCTCGCCGAGCAGGTTGACGCCCGTCACGCGGGCAAACATGGAGAACATCAAGCCGGCGCCGCGCCCGAGTAGTCCGCGCGTGACGCCGCCGGGGGAGAGCAGCACCTTCAGCGCGCGCCCCTCCAGGAAGTGGGTGAGCCGGTCGGGCGCGTCGAGGAAGTCGAGCGCATCGCGAGAGGGCGGCGTGTCTAGCACGATCACATCCCAAGCGCCGCTGCCGTGCAGCTCGAACAGCTTCGCGACAGCCGTGAACTCCTGCGAGCCGGCAACGGCCGAGGAGAGCTCGCGGTAGATGCGGTTTGAGAGGACTTCATCGCGCGTACGCTCGTCCGGCGCCAAGCGCGCGATCAACTCGTCGAACGTGCGCTTGGAGTCGAGCATCATCGCCCACAGCTCGCCGCGCGCCTCGATCCCATGGTCGGCGAGCGTGCGCGGCTCGATCCGGTGTGGCTCGCCCGAAAGCTCCGGCAAGCCCAGCGCTCCGGCAAGTCGCTTGGCTGGGTCGATGCTGACGACCACCACCTTCTTGCCGCGTATCGCCAGCCCGAGCCCCAGAGCTGCCGAGATGGTGGTCTTGCCGACCCCGCCGGCGCCCACGCAGACGCACACCTGCTTTCCCTTCAGGCGCTTCTCCAGTGGAATGTGACGTGGTGGCACCGGGGGGATCGTAGGGGCACGCACTGGCCCGCGGCCGAACGAACGCGGCGCGCGCCCGTGAACACCGACGGGCACGCCGCCGTGGTGCCTCGAAGGCGAGCGGACGTGCATTGTGCAGGCGAGCACCGACGGGCACGCAGCAATCCCCATCAACAGTGCAGGAATCGCGGAGAGCTGTGCGAATACCGAAGCTCGACGGCTTTCCAAAATTCGACCATCGGAGCCTGCCGTGACTGCACGGGCCAAGGTCATCGCATTCGCCAATCAGAAGGGCGGGGTGGCCAAGACAACAACGACGCTCAACCTGGCTGCCGCATTCGCGGAGGAGGGTCATCGCGTTCTCTGCGTCGACATGGACCCGCAGGGCAACCTGACGATGTCCCAGGGCATCGACCCGGACACGCTGGAGCTGTCGATGTACGACGTGCTCACCCAGCGCGCCACGATCAGAGAGGTGATTCGCAAGCGCGAGATCGATGTCGCGTGTGCCTCGATCGACCTCGCCGGCGCGGAGATCGCGATGTCCACGATGATCGGCCGCGAGCGCTCGCTTCAGAAGGCCTTCGAGCCGATCATGGAGGACTACGACTTCATCTGCATCGACACGCCGCCGAGTCTCGGACTTTTGACCATCAATGCTCTTACCGCCGCCAACAAGGTTATTGTGCCGGTGCAGTGTGAGTATCTATCGATGCGTGGGCTCATCCAGTTGCAAAACACCCTGGCAATGATTCGCGAGAACCTCAATCCGGACGTCGATATCGAGGGTATCCTCCCGACGCTGGTCGATTCGCGCACGATCCACGCCAAGGAGGCAATCGAGATCCTCGAGGAGAACTTCGGCGATCGCGTATTCGCGTCGCGCATCCGCAAGACGGTGCGCTTCGCCGAGGCCCCTGTGAAGGGAATGTCGGTGCTCAAGTACGAGCCGGATGGTGTCGCTGCGCAGTCCTATCGGCAGCTGGCACAGGAGGTCTTGGCTAATGGCAAATCCTAAGCGGGCATCGATGCGCGAAGGGCCGCTTGCGGCCCTTTTTCGCAAGACAGAGGAGCTCGAGAAGGATGAGTCCGTCGGGCAACCGACATCCGACGCCGCCACGCCGGCGGGAACGGTTGAGGCCGCCGCCGAGGTAGTCAATGCTCCAGCGCCCGACGAGCACCCGCGCGAGAGCGGTGTGCCACACCCCTCGCTGCGCCCCAGCATCGAGCAGGATCAGGAGACCACACGCATCCCAAGCCCGCAGGAGCGCCTGCGCCACGCATTCTCCTCCGAGATCCCCGAGAACCTGATGGAGCACCCCGGCGTTACTCGCGAACCTGAGCCCCCACGCGATAGGAACGCTTATGCGCACGAGGCACAGCCGCAAGAGCAGCCGCGTCCGTTTGGCGCCGCGATCCCTGTAACCCAACCGGTGATCCGCGTGGTGGGCGTTGGCGGCGCCGGTACGAACGCGGTCAATCGCATGGTCGAGGCCGAGGTCGAGGGAGTCGAGTTCCTCGCCATCAACACAGACCTGCAGTCGCTGCAACAGTCCACAGCCGACATCACCTTGCACATCGGTGCCGAGCTGACTCGTGGCCTCGGCTCGGGCTCGGATGCGAACGTCGGCAGACAGGCGGCGATGGACGATTACGACCGCGTCAAGGCCCTGCTGAAGGGTTCGGACATGATCTTCATCACGGCCGGAGCCGGCGGCGGCACGGGCACGGGCGCCGCCCCGATCGTGGCGCGCATCGCACGCGAAGTCGGCGCGCTCACCGTCGCGATCGTGACAAAGCCCTTCGGTTTCGAGGGCTCACGTCGCGCAGAGCAGGCCGACCATGGCGTGCAGGCACTGGCCGAGGAGGTCGACACGCTGATCGTGGTGCCGAACAACCGCCTGTTGACCGTGCTCGACAAGCAGACGGCGATGGTCGAGGCTTTTCGCGTCGCCGACGACGTGCTGCGCCAGGGCGTGCAGGGCATCTCCGACTTGGTCACGCTGCCCGGCCTCATCAACCTCGACTTCGCCGACGTGCGCACGATCATGTCTGACGCCGGAAACGCCCTGCTGGGAATTGGCATGGGCTTCGGCGAGAACCGCGCCTCCGAGGCGGCGGCCCAGGCGGTCGCCTCGCCGCTGCTCGAGACCTCGATGGAGGGCGCACGCTCGATTCTCTTGTCGATCACGGGTGGCCGCGACCTGTCCTTGTGGGAGGTCAACGAGGCAGCCAAGGCGGTCTCCGAGGCAGCACACCCGGACGCGAACATCATCTTCGGAGCGATGGTCGACGAAAAGCTCGACGATCAGGTATGGGTGACCGTTGTCGCCACCGGCTACGGCGTCAAGAGCTCGCGCCCACAGATGCGCGAGCCCGACGGCGAGCCACGCATAAAGCGCACCGGCCCGTCAGCCCGCGATACTCGCTCTTCACGCGGTGACAGACAGTCTCGTCGCGGCGGTCTCTCTGTCAGTGACATGGACGTCCCGGAGTTCATCCCAAACTTCTGAGCTTCTGAGCGCCGTCGACGCTCAGATGAGGCGCGTGTCACTCTGCCTGGTATGAAGGCAGCTGAGAAGGGGGTCGTGGCGGCGGGCCATCCGTTGACCGCGGAGGCGGGAGCACGGGTGCTCCGCGAAGGTGGCAACGCCGTCGACGCGGCCGTGGCAGCGATGCTGACCTCGTTCGCCGCCGAGCCGCTGCTGACCGGTCTCGGCGCTGGGGGATACATGATGGTGGCCGGCGGCGGGCAGCAACCGGCTCTGCTCGATTTCTTCGTGCAGGCGCCGGAGCGGGCTGTGGACGGCAGCGCAGCCGAGTTGGAGGCGGTGGACGTCTCCTTCGGCGATGCTGTCCAGGTGTTCTACATCGGGGCGGCCTCGTGTGGGATATATGGAGCACCGGCGGGCGCCTGTGAGGCGATCGAGCGCTGGGGCACGATCGAGCTGGCCGAGTTGGCAGCACCGGCGGCAAGGCTTGCGCGCGAGGGAGTGGTGCTCAACAAGGGTCAGGCCTACATCGCAAAGATCCTCGGCGACTTGCTCTGCTCGACGCCAGAGTGCGCGGCGCTTTGGGCACCGCACGGTTCGGTATTGAGAGAAGGAGAGTCGCTGCGCAACCCCGCGCTCGGCCAGGCGCTGCTCAGGCTCGGGCAGGAGGGCGCCAAGCCTTTCTACAACGGAGACATAGCCGACGCCGTATGCGCGTGGCTGGGCGAGCGCGGCGGCTCGCTCACAGCCAAGCAGCTCAGTTCCTACGAGGCGATTGAGCGGGAGCCGCTGCCGATGCGCTATCGCGATCGCGAGGTGCTGACCAATCCACCACCTTCGGCCGGCGGCACGCTGCTGGCATATTCGCTGGGCCTGCTCGACGCGCACCCATCGCCGCCCGCGCTCGAGGCTGTGATCGGCGCGATGGAAGCGGCCCAGGACGAGCGTACGGCCGAGTTCGTCCAGGGTCTTTCAGATGAGGATTTTGGGGCGTGCTTCCTCTCGTCACGACTCGGGTCCACGACCCATATCTCGGTGTTGGACTCGCGGGGGCGTGCCTGCTCGGTGACGTGCACCAATGGCGAGGGATCGGGCGTGGTGGTCCCGGGAACCGGCATCCACCTGAACAACGTGATGGGCGAGGAGGACCTGAGCCCGCTCGGCTTCCACAGCCATCCGCCGGGGCGACGCATGCCGAGCATGATGGCCCCGACGATCGTGATGCGCGACGGGGAGGTCGAGCTGGTGCTCGGCAGCGCCGGCTCCAACAGAATCCGCTCGGCGCTGCTGCAGACAATCGTGGGGGTTGTCGATCTGGGTCTGCGTGCACCTGAGGCGGTAAGCGCGCCGCGCGCGCACTTCGAGCAGGGGATCGTCTACCACGAGCCTGGGATCGAGCCCGATGCCGGCATCGGCACCGGGCCCGGGTTCGAGGCCGATGCCGGGCCGAGCGGTGCTGCCGCTCGGCAGCGAGAGGTTGTTCGCTTTCACGACCTCAATCTGTTCTTCGGTGGTGTCCAGGCTGTGCAGCGCCAAGGCTCGGAGCTGATCGGAGCAGGCGATCCGCGCCGGGGCGGCGTGGCGGTGGTGGCGTGATCTCCTCGAAAAGACGCTCCCCCTGCGCGCGCAGGGGGGCTTGGCTTTGGGCGTGGTCGGGTGCGCGCCGGTGGGCTGGGGGCTCTCCAGAGCGGCATGCCCCCCGCGCGCGCGGGGGGCATGCGCTTTTGGTGGGCCTGCTCCTGTCCGGCGCACTACTGGTCGGTGGCTGCGGCGGGGTGCTCTCGCCCGACCTGTTCATCGTGTACCGCAGCGGCAGCGTGCCCGGAGCCAAACTGACGATGCTCGTCAACGAAGAAGGTGTCGTGCACTGCAACAACGGGCCGGCACGTCATCTGAGCGACCCGCAGATAATCGAAGCGCGGACCATCCAAGAAGACCTCGAAGAACCTGCGGCCAAGCACGAGTCGCTGCCTGCCGAGCCCGGCTCGGTGCTGAGCTACTACTTGCGCGACGCCAACGGTACGGTGCGCTTCAGCGACAACTCGTCGCATCAACCGACGGCGATGCGCAAGCTTGCCGGCTTCGTGCTGACGGTCGCCCAGAGCGTTTGCGGACTGCCCCAACAGGGAGCTTGAGGCTGCTCAGCAGAAGTGCACCTTGCCGTTGGAGCGCGCGCGCAGCTGCGCACGCTCGACCAGCTCCATCTGCTTGATTGCGGCGCGAAACAGCAGCGTGAGCAGCCGCAGCCGCGCGTTCTCCGAGCGCAGCTCCAACAGCTCCTGCTTGGCGTCGGTGCCGAAGTCCACGGTGCCGGCCATCGCATAAGCGCTCATTGCCCGAAGCTCCTGCGGCTCGAGCACGCGGTCGGTCGCCTGCTCCACGAGTTCGCCATAGAGCTCATGGGCCTCGCGCGCAGCCTGCTCGTCGAGAGCCTCGTCGTGCTCGGCGACGAACTCGACCACCCCAGCCGGATAGGGAAGATCGTCCTGACGCTCGAGCAGGCGAAAGACGCGCGTGCCACGCACCAGGATCGTAAAGCGGCCGTCTTCCTCGCGATCGATCACGCTCTCGATCTCACAAGCGCAGCCGACTGGCTTCAGCTCGTCGTCTGAAAGCCACACGATCCCGAATTCGCTCTCGCTGTCCAGGCACTCCTCGATCATCGCGCGATAGCGATCCTCGAAGATGTGCAGCGGAACGCTCTCCGTCGGCAGTGCGACGATCCCAAGCGGGAACAGCGGAAAGTCTTGAACGGGGGCTTCTGGCACCTGTTCCAGTCTATGCAGGTGGAGACCGCTAGCCAGATCGTCCGGCAGGCGACTACACTTCCGCGGATGGAGAACGAGCTGATGAAGCGTGTGATGTGGTCCGGTCTGCTGACCGCTGTCGGTGCGCTGGCAAGCATCATCACCCAGCGGGCGGCCGCCCAGCTGTGGCGACGCGTGTTCGACGAGGAGCCCCCGGAGTGAGCGAGGCCCCCCACCCGCCCCCCGGCCAGGACGGGCGACAGCAGGGCATCGCCGCAGCGATAACCGAGGTAACCGAGCGCGCGAGCCTGCTGATCCGCGAGGAGATCGAGCTCGCAAAGACAGAGATCACAGAGAAGACGACGCGTCTTGCCAAGGGCGCGATCGTGGCAGTCGTCGCCGGCGTCTTCTTCTTCACCGCGCTCTTCTTCGTCCTGGTCGGGTGCGCATGGCTGCTCTACTACGAGCTGCCGATCGGCAACGCATTCACCTTCTTCTGGGGCTTCTTCGCGATGGCGCTGATCCTCGTGGTGCTGGGTGCGATCGCCGGTCTGCTGGCCTACAAGGCAGTCAAAGCGGGCGCGCCGCCGACGCCGGACATGGCGATCGAGGAGGCTCGCAAGATCCGCGAGACGGTCAGCGCCTCCTCTGGATCATCCACCCAGTCGACGCCGGCTTTTGCAGCGGCCGCTGCCGGGCCGGCGAGCCCGACGCCAGTTGCTGCGTCTGCGCCCACCGGGTCAGGATCGAGCGCGCCGGCAGGCTCCTCGGAGCAGAAATCTGACACGACGACCGACAGTGGGCTTGGAAGGGGGACAGTCGATGGCACAACGCTCGACAGCTGAGATCCGTAGTTCGATCGAGGCCAACCGCGCTGAGTTGGCTGTGTCGCTGAACAATCTGCACGGCGAAGTCGCGCGCATCACCGACTGGCGCGGGCAACTCGAGCGCCACCAGCGCGAGATCGCGATCGGCGCGGCGGTGTTTGGCGTGCTGCTGCTCGGGCGCCGTCGGCGCAAACGCCGCCGCGGCTAGTAAATAAATCATCTGAATAGCCGGCATGCTTCGGGCATCCAGTTGTAGCCGCTTGCGTCGCTGACGCACTCGTTTGCGCATCGGCTGATCCGTCGCACCGATCGCCGCGAATCGTTGGGGTAAGTCTCAGTCCCCCAACGAGGAGGCAAGCATGTCGCAAGACACGGAGAAGCAGGAGTCCGTCGTGCAACCGGCGGGAATAGTCGAGCGACTTGTACGCGACGACGTGGATCGCAAGCGATTCCTGAAGGCCGTCGGTGGGTTGGGCGCGGCGAGCTTCGGTACGTTCGTACTTGCCGCCTGTGGTAGCAGCAAAAGCTCGACCACGGCTTCGACGGCAGTCGTCGGGACCGGCACGCAGGGCACTGCCGGCTCGAGCACAACTGACATCGCGATTCTCAACTATGCGTTGACTCTCGAGTATTTGGAGAGCCAGTTCTACCAAAAGGTAATTGCCTCCAAACTATTCACTGGCAAGGTGGGAGCGCTCTTGACGAATTTCGGTGGTCAAGAGGACGAGCATGTCTTGGCGCTCCACGGCGCTGTCGCGAAAATGGGCGGAACTCCGGTAGCAAAGCCCGAAGCGAAGTTCCCGATCTCAAACGCAGAACAGGTGGCCCAACTCGCCTATAGCGTCGAGAACCTCGGAGCAGCTGCCTATCTGGGGCAGGCGGGGAACATTCAAAGTCCCGAAGTGCTGGCGACCGCCCTTTCCATCCACTCGGTGGAGGCGCGTCACGCCTCGACGCTGGGCACGCTGGTCAAGAAGCCGGTGACTCCAAACGGAGCATTTGCCATACCGGATGACATGTCCACCGTCCTGGCGGCTGTAAAGCCGTACATCGCCTAAAGCGCAAACGGAGAAAAGGAGCTTTGAGATCATGGTCGAGAACACACTCGCTCACCCGGAACTGGCTGCATTCGAGGTGCACGGCATGACTCGTGCGAGTTTCATGCTGCGCGGCGCGCTGGCTGCCGGTGCGGTCTACGGCACCACCGCGGTGGGCCCATTCGTTGCCCAGGCGCTTGCTCAAACCGGCGGCGGCGATGCGGAAATACTCAATTTCGCGCTCACCCTGGAGTACCTGGAGTCCGCCTTCTACACCATGAAGGGAAAAGAAGTGGGACTCAGCGGTCAGGCCAAGACCTATGCCAAGGAATTCGGCATGGAGGAGGAGCAACACGTTGCGGCGTTGACGGGCGCAATCAAGGAACTGGGTGCACAGCCGGTCAAGAAGCCCACGTTCGTTTTTCCTGGAACGAACGAAAAGAGCTTTCTTGCGCTGGCATCGGTTCTGGAGAACACGGGCGTCGGCGCCTACAACGGGGCCGCTCCGTCCTTGAAAAGCAAGCAGCTGCTCGGTGTCGCGGGAAGCATCGTGCAGGTGGAGGCTCGCCACGCGGCGGCGATCGACCTATTGGTAAACAGGAGTCCCACCCCCAACGGCGGATTTGACCTGCCTTTGACCAAGACGCAGGTGCTGGCCAAGGCCGGTCCGTTGATCAAGTCCTGAGCCCTGGGTCTGAGCCAGAGCTCAGGACAGCAGCGAGTTGGGCAGGGCGCCTACACCGAGCAGGCCCGGGCCGGTGTAGGTGCCGATCACCGGCCCAACCTCGGAGGTGAAGAGCGGCTCCGAGCCGAAGATCTCGCGGCAGCGGTCCATCAGCTGCTCTGCCTGCTCAGTGGCTTGGATGTGCTGTACCACCCAGCGGTCGGCGCCGTTGTCGTGCAGCTCTTGGGCGTACTGCACCATGCGCTCGAATGCGCGCTTTGCGGTGCGCACCCGCTCGACAGGCGTGATCTCGTAGTCAAGCGAGAGGATCGGCTTGATCTTGAGCGTGCTGCCGATCCACGCCTGGGCGTTGCCGATGCGCCCACCACGGCGCAGGTACTCGAGCGTGTCCACGCAGAACCAAATTTTCAGAGCTGCGCGAGCCTCACGCGCTCGCGCAGCGACGGCGTCCTTCTCGGCGCCTTTGTGAGCCGCCGCCGCGGCGGCCAGCAGCACCATGCCGAGGCCCCCACAGGCGGTTTCCCCGTCGATGACCTCGATGCGCTCGCCCAGGCCGCGCTCGATCAGCAGGCTCTGCGCTTGGCGCGCGGACTCGCAGGTGCCTGAGATGCCGCCCGCGAGATGGATCGAGACGATGTCCTGCCCGGCCTGGAGCAACGGCTCCCAGACGGCGAGAAAGTCGCCGATCGAGGGTTGCGAAGTGGTCGGTAGATCCGGGTCGGTGCGCAGCCGCTCGTAGAAGGCGTCAAAGCCGTCGAGCTCGATCTCGCGCCGCTGGTCGTCCTGCCAGCCGACGTACAGGCTGACTTGGTGGATGCCTTCTCTGTCCGCCAGCTCGCGCGGGAGGTAGTTGGTGGTGTCGGTGACGACAGTGACAGGACTCATCAGGCGCGGCGGACCTTACCGCACCACCGGCCGAACTCCGAGGCGCCTCTCAGGGCCTCGACCGAACTCAGCTATCCGAGCCGGTTCTCGATTTGCGTGAGGCCGGACGACTGCACCCCATTGGCAACAGGCTCCGCGGGGCCGCTCTCGCGCTCGTCCAGCCCGAGTGTCTCGGCAAGCTCGCCGGACTCGTACATCTCGGTGAGGATGTCGCAACCACCGACCAGCTCGCCGCCGACAAACAGTTGGGGAATGGTGGGCCAGCCGGAGATCGCCGAAAGCTCCTGGCGGATGCGCGGGTCGGGCAGGATGTCGACCGCGGCAAACGGCGCCTCCAGCGACTGCAGCATCGCGACGGTGCGTGCCGAGAAGCCGCATGCCGGCGCCTCGGGAGTGCCCTTCATGAAGAGGATCGTGTCGTGCTCGGCGATCGCCTCGGCGATTGCATCGCGGATGGGGTTTGACTCGGTGTCGGACATGGCTGACTCCTGGCTTGGTGGTCCTATGTGGCCGCCGCGGCGTGCTGCTCGCCGCCGGCGATGGCTTGTCCCTCGGCATGGGGGACGCCCGGCTCCTGCGGTGTTTGCGTCTTCAGCGAGAGAGCGTGGATCGCGCCGCCGATCTCATCGCCGAACACGCCATAGACAAGCTTGTGCTGCTCGATGCGGCTGCGCCCAGCAAATGCCGGCGAGAGGACTGTCGCGCGGAAGTGGTCGCCGCCGCCGGTGTAGTCCTCCACCTCGGCTTGGGCGCCAGGTATCGCGGCCTCGATGCGCTGCTTGATCTCCTCTGCGGTGGGCATCGCACCCAGCTTAGCCAAGAAAACGACGTCGCTATACTTTGGAAAGCGATGATCTCGATAACCGACAAGGGCGCAGAGAAGGTTCGCGAGTTTCTCGATGCCCAGCAAGCCGATGTGACGCTCGCGGGACTACGTGTCGGCGTGCGCGGCGGCGGTTGCTCGGGTTTCCAGTATCAGCTCGCTTTCGACGAGCAGCGCGAGAGCGACATCGTCTTCGAAGACCACGGCTTGAAGCTGCTCGTGGACAACGAGAGCCTGCAGTTCGTCAGCGGCTCGGTCATCGACTACCAGGAAAGTCTGCAAGGGGCAGGCTTCAAGGTCGAGAACCCCAACGTGGTCGCCGCGTGTGGTTGCGGCTCTTCGTTCCGTGTTGCTGAGGAAGAGCAGGTTTCTGCCGTCTGACGGCCGAGAGCGGGCGATGGTGTGCCCCTCTCATTTATTCCGTTGAGGACCTGACGCTTTTCTTGCCGGGGTGCCCTGTAGGACGGGCCACCGGTTCGTTGTTCAGGGAGCGCCACAGGTAGCGACATGCAAGTGTGCGGTTCGGCCGCCAGCGCTCGGCCAGACGTTCGATCGTCTCGCGATCGGGCTCTTCAAGCGAATAGGCACGTTCGATCGCACGGCGAATGCCAAGGTCTCCGGGGGCCATCACGTCGGGACGGTGCAGGTGGCTCATCAGGAACATGTGCGCCGTCCACTCGCCGATGCCCTTGACCGCCACCAGCTCTGCCATGACGTCCTCGTCAGACAGGGAGTCCAGCCGGTCGAGCTCAAGTTCTCCGGAGAGGATGTGCTCGGCCAAAGAGCGCATAAAGCCCACCTTCGAGCGCGACAGGCCCACGGCCAAACGCAGCTCTTCGGGATCGTCGGCCAACAGCTCCTCAGGCGTGGGGGTGTGGCCGCCGAAACGCTCGGTCAACCTGCCGTAGATCGCGGCCCCCGCCTTGACCGACAGTTGCTGGTTGACGACCGCGTGCAACAGGGCGCCGTAGTGCTCCTGCGGATCGGCTTTCTTGCGCGGAGGGCTCGAGATGACGCCGCACATATCGATCAGCCCGGCCATGACCGGGTCGGCTGCGCGCAGCTCCTCGACTACCGCCTTCTGCGAGCGTGCCATCGTCGCTCAGCTCGCGGGCGAAGCTGAGGTTTCCAGGGCGATCGGCTCGCCGTCGAGCGCAATCAACGCCCGCTCCAAAGAGCAGGCGATGCAAGTGAAGCTCGGTGTGTCGCGGACCGTGAAGCGCGAGGCCTCGGTCGTACGCAGACGCTGGACGAGGTCGAGGAAGGTGCCGACGTCGTCGGTATCGAAGGCCACCACGAACTCCTGGTCGTCAAGGCCGAAGGAGTAGGTCGTGTGATTGTCAACGCCCGGGTATTCCCGTCCCACGGTGATGTGCCCCTGCATTATCCGCCAGCGCTCCTCGGCGGGCAGCGCATACCACTCGCGCGACTTCACGAACGGATAGACGAACACGTACTTGCCCCTGAACCCGCGCGGGCGCACGCGTTCGTCATCGGAATATTCAGAGCTCTTGCGCATCCCCAGGAACGAGTAGGGCTGCTCGGCCCACTTCATCAGCCCGCTCTGGGCCAGCACCACGTGAAACTCGTGGATGCGGTCGAGGTTCTCGGCCTCTGAGATCAGCAGCAGCTCCGCGTCCCCGCGAGTGCCTACGAGCGAGAAGGACTGCAAGAGATGACCATCGGCGAAATCTTCACAGGCGGCCATGAACTCGCGCTTGTGCTCCGCGCGCGCATCGTCATCCAGGCGACGCCAAGCTGGGTCGAGCTTGAGGAAGGTGTACTTGACGAAGTGGCGCTCGGTCATGGGCGACGCTCATGATCGCAGACGTCCCTGGCCATGGGTCGCTTCTCGCCTCAGCAGCCGTGGGCAAGTGCGAGCGCACGGCAGACTTGGGCCATCTTTATTGGCCCAAGCCTTGTAATGCGTTTGGTAAAGAAAACTTTCTCGACTGTTTTGGTGTGATCTGCGTTCAGGACACAGTTGCGCGGCATCCCGTCTTCGGGTCCTAGCTCGACCTCGGTCGCGAGGTCGCGGATAGTCGTGGTGGCGGGCACTACGAAGACTTCGCTGAGATTTTCAATTGCCTTCTGGCGAGTGACGACAAGCGCGGGTCTGCGCTTGTTCTCGGGTGGCTCATACCACCAAACGTCGCCACGGTTCACCATGGCTTATGCCCAGCTTCCCGCTCCTGCTCGTCCAACCGTCGCACTGTCCTAGCCGTGGATGCTCGTGTCATAGCCGAGAGGTTGCCCCACTCGTCGACGATGTCTCCCGGCTTTTGCTGTGAAGCGAGGAACTCGACCACCGACTCTAGACGGGACTCGGGCAGTTCTTCGACAAGCTTCAGGGCCCTTTCACGCATCGTCATGTTTCGAATTCTAGTGGCCATGTTTCTCTATCCGACGAACTTATTGGGTCGGGACAACTGCTGTGCTGTCGGGCGGCCCGATACAGTGCACCTGTGCGGATTGCTCTGGTTTCGCCGTACTCTTGGACCTACCCGGGCGGCGTCACGCGCCACATCGAGGCGCTCTCGGCTGAGCTCGAGGCACAAGGGCACGTGCCCGACATTCTCGCGCCGTTCGATCCCGACGACGCGCTCTCGCGGCGCCTGCACCGGGGGGCGCGCCCCCAGCGGCGTGAGCCGCCCGAGAACTTCGTGCCGTTGGGCCGCACGATCGGGATCCCCGCCAACGGCGCGGTCTCCAACCTGACGGGCACACCCCACTCGGTCTTCGCTATTCGCAACGCATTGCGCAATGGCGGCTATGACGTCGCGCACATCCACGAGCCGATCGTGCCACTGATCGGCTTCGACGCGCTCATGTCCTCCGGGGAGCTGCCGCTTGTCGGCACGTTCCACACGTACTCCACCGATCCCATCTCCAACGGGATCGGTGCTGTCTTGATGGGGGGCAGACGGCGCATGAATCGCTTGCACGCCCGCATCGCCGTCTCCGAGGCTGCGGCCTGGACGGCCAGGCGCTTCTATGGCGGGCGCTACCGGATCGTGCCGAACGGCGTGCTCCTGCCAACCGTCGCGGACGGGAGTCTCGTAGAGCGGGCGAGCGACGAGCCCCTACGCATCCTGTTCATCGGCCAAGCCGTAGAGCGCAAGGGGCTACCCGTGTTGCTGCGCGCGTTCGAGGCCTTGCGCGAGCAGATTCCCGCGACGCTCACGCTCGTCGGGGCGAGCGCCGCCGAGATCGCGCCGATGCTGCTCGACGACCACGGCGTGCGCGCGCTCGGGAAGATTTCAGAGGAGCAAAAGAACGAAGAGTTGCGTCGTGCTCAGGTGTTGTGTGCGCCTTCGTTGCGCGGGGAGAGCTTCGGCATGGTGCTCACCGAGGCGTTTGCCGCAAGCACTCCGGTCGTGGCATCGGATATACCCGGCTACCGGGATGTCGCGCGTGACGGCCGCGACAGCCTGCTCGTCCCAGCAGGCGACGCACTGGCACTCGCCGAGGCATTGCGCGCACTCGCGCTCGACCCAGGCCGTCGGGCCAGCATGGCCGTGGCTGCGCGCGAGCATGCCGAGCGCTTTTCCTGGGCGCACGTCGCCGAGGAGATTGTCGACGTCTACGAGCAGGCGATCGCCGTGGGACAACCGACGACGCGCTCCTCGCGCATCGCCGTGCGCCACGGCCTCGCACCCGCTGACCTGCGCCCGCCTGTGCGTGCGTACCGCTTGCCGAGCCTCGAGCCGGCTGCACCGGTCAGGCATCGCGCGTTGCGCGTGCTCTCGCGTGGCGCGTTGCTTGCCACCTCGCTTGCCGGTGTGGCGCTTGCCTACCTTGCCCTGCAGAAGATCGGTATCACGAATGTTGCCGCGAGCCTTGTCGCCTCCAGTCCCGGACTGGTCGCCGCCGGCATGGCCGTGATGTGCGCCTCGATGGTCGTGCGCGGCATCGCCTGGCACGCGATCCTCAAGGCGGCGCCCACTTGGCGCGTGGCGCGCCGGCGCGACGCGCTGCAGGGGACGTTCATCGGCGTGCTGATGTCCGCCACGCTGCCTGCCCGTCTCGGCGAGCCCTCGCGTGCGCTGATCGTTGCGCGTCGCATCGGGCGTGCGCGCGAGACGTTGCCCGTCGTGCTGGGCACGATGGTCTCCCAGACATTGCTCAACCTGCTCGCGCTGGTGATCCTTGGCGGAGTGATGTTCTCGAGCGTCAGCTTTGCCGGCAAACACACAAATGCGCTGCTTGCCGTAGGGCTGGCCCCGCTTGCTGCGCTGATCGCGCTGTTGCTGGCGCCCGTGCTGGTTCCCAGTGCCGCAGTCTCGCGCTCGCAGCGGCTTGGACGTGTGCTTGCAAGCATGCGGGCCTCACTGTTGCGCGTGCGCGCCGGTCTGAGCGTTTTTCGCAAGCCACGCCAAGCTGCCGCGGCGACTGCGCTGCAGCTTTCGGCGTGGGGGCTTCAGTGGCTGTCCTGCTGGCTGCTGTTGATGGCGTTGGGTCTCGACGAGAAGGTCGGCTTCGGCGCGGCCGCGGCCGTGCTCTTTGCCGTCAACGTCACTGCGGTCATCCCCGCCACACCAGCAAACGTCGGCGTGTTCCAGGCCGCATGCGTTGCGGTGCTTGCCGGTGCCTACCACGTGGGTACTGCCGATGCGCTTGCCTATGGGATCGTGTTGCAGGCTGTCGAGGTCGCTACCGCCGTCATCATGGGCACGCCGGCGCTGGTCAACGAGGGGCTCTCCTGGAAGGACGTGCGCCTACGCACGATGCACGCCTCGCCGGTCAAGCTGCCGCCACTACCCGGAGCCGCGCGACGCGCGCCTTCCCGGGCGCAGTCATAGGCGATAGCGGCCAACGTCGTTGTGGGGGCGCAGTTCTAGGAGGACGCGCAGGAGGCAGGCGTCCTGCGCAGAATCGAGATCGATGAGCGACGCCTGGGTTTATATGTTGCGCTGTCACGATGGGTCCCTCTACACGGGCTGGACCAATGACTTGACGAAGCGCCTCGCCACGCATGCGGCGGGCAAGGCGAGCCGCTACACGGCAAGCAGGCTGCCGGTGGAGCTGGCTCTGGCGCTACCGATGCAGGACCGCGGATCGGCGATGCGCGAGGAGGCCCGCATCAAGCGGCTGGCACGCACACAGAAGCTGGAGCTGGTCGAGCGCCACGCCGCGCGAGCGCTCTGAGCGCAGACGGCAGGGGTTCTCAGCTGCTCTCGCCTGCCATAGCTGGCTCGTCCTCTTGTTCGACCGCGCCCTCTGGAGGATCCCTTTCCTCGAGTGTCGCCGAGCCGGTGAAGGTCGGCAGCGACGGGTCGCGGTAGGAGCTCTTGATCACGTCGTCGGGCGAGCCGTCTCCCAGCAGCCGTCCTTGGCGCGTGCCGAAGTAGATCGCCTGCGGGTGATGGGCGACGAGCGCAAGCGTGGACTGCTCGGGTATCGGGGCGTAGCCGTCTGAGATCGTCATGCCGATCTGCTCCAGGCCGAGCAGCTTCTCGACCTTCAGGTGCTCTGACTGCTCCGGTACGGCCGGGTAGCCCCACGAGTAGCGCCGTCCCTGCGTCGAGGGGATCGACAGCATCTCGCGCACCTTCCAGTGCAGCCACTCGGCAAGGCCCTCGGCGGTCTGCACGCCGAGGCCGTGCACGAACAGCTGCTCGGCGAACTCGCCGTCGGCCTCGAGCTTGGCCATCAGCTCGGTGACCTCAGAGCCGACCGTCACGGCCTGCACGGCGATCACGTCCAGCTCCTCGGGCGGCTTTCCGTCGACGGCGGGTCGGAAGAAGTCGGCCAGGCAGATGCGATCGCCCTTGGGCTGGCGCGGGCAGACGAAGCGGGTCAGCTCGCTGGCCGGGTCGGCCGGGTCGAGCGTCGCATCTGGGCCGGCCACGCGCGGGTCGAGCACGACGATGTCGTTGCCCTGCGCGTAGCACGGGAAGAAGCCGAGCAGCGCGCGCGGGTGCAGATAGTCCTGCTCGCTCCACATGCGCTCCAGCCGCGGGCGGAAGTTCTCCTCGACAAGCTCGCGCCACGCCTCGCCCTTGACCCCCTTGCCTCCCCAGTGCAGCTTGAACAGCACATGCGTGTCGAGGTGCGAATACACCTCGTCCATATCGACCGGCACCTCTTTGACACCCCACCATGGAGGAGTGGGGATTGGGTCGTGCGTACTGACGTTCGAGCGCACGCTGTCGTCAGCGAAGTTGAGCTCCTCGACGGGCGCCTCGCCCTTCGCGCGAAACTCGGTGGCGCCTGTCCTCAGCTTCTCGAGCAGTGCTTCGTGGGCGCCATCGTCGATCAGCTGGTCCATCACCGATAGACCCTCGAACGCGTCCTTGCAGTAGAAAACGCCAGGCGCATACTGATCGTCGGATTCCTTGCCACCGGGATACAGCGCGCGGTAGCTGAAGGCGCGGTTGATCGCGGCGCCGCCGATCAGCACCGGGTACTTCAGTCTCTTGGCGTGCAGCTCCTGAATGCAGGCGGGCATCTGCTTGGAGGTGGACACGAGTAGCGCAGAGAGGCCGATCGCGGTTGCTTCGTGTTCCTGGGCGGCGTCGAGGATCGTCTGGATCGGCACCTGCTTGCCGAGGTCGATCACGGTGTAGCCGTTGTTGGTGAGGATCGTGTTGACCAGTGACTTGCCGATGTCGTGCACGTCACCGAAGACGGTTGCCAAGACGACGGTGCCCTTCGTATAGCCCTCGATCTTGTCCAGATACAGCTCCAGGCGTGCCACCGCCTTCTTCATCACCTCGGCGGACTGCAACACGAAGGGCAAGATCAGTTCGCCCGCACCGAACTTGTCGCCGACCTCCTTCATCGCCGGCAGCAACACCGTGTTGAGCGTAGGAACCGCGCCGATCTTCTCGACTGAGGCGTCGATCCAATCCTCCACGCCATCCTTGCGTCTGCGCAGGATGTGGAAGTGAAGCGCCTCCTCCGGCTCCATCCCTTCGGTCGGGTTGGCGGTAGTCTGCGCCTCCTCCTCGCCCTTGGACTCGAAATGCGCGATGAACTGCTCGAGCGCGTCCTCGCGGCGGTTGAACACTAGATCGTCCGCGAGCCCTCGCTCCTCGTCGGAGATCTCGGAGTACGGGGTGATGTGGTTGGGGTTGACCATTGCGAGGTCGAGCCCAGCCTCGACGCAATGGTGCAGGAAGACCGAATTGAGCACCGCGCGCGCCCCTGGCGAGACACCGAAGGACACATTGGATACGCCAAGCGAGGTCTTCACATCGGGGATCTCGGCCTTGATGCGTCTGATGCCCTCAATCGTCTCCACGGCCGAGGGCCGCCACTCCTCGTCGCCTGTCGTCAGCGTGAAGGTCAGGCAGTCGAAGATCAGCAGTTGCGGATCGAGCCCGTGCTCATCGCAGCACAGCCCCTTTATCCGTTCTGCGATCTCGACCTTGCGTTGAGCGGTCTTGGCCATCCCGACCTCGTCGATCGTGAGCGCGATCAGAGCTGCTCCGTGCGCGAGCGCCATCGGCACCACGCGGTCGAGCTTGTCCCTGCCTGCCTCGAGGTTGACCGAGTTGACGACCGCCCTACCCGGAATCTGCTCCAGCGCCCGTTCGATCACCTCCGGCTCGGTCGAGTCGATCTGGATCGGCGGCTCTTGCGTCAACGAGATGCGCTTGGCCAGCAGTCGCATCTGCTCGTCCTCGTCGCTGCGCTCGGTCAAGGCCACGCACAGGTCGAGTACATGCGCGCCCCCGGCGACCTGATCCTCGGCGATCTGCACGAGCCCGTCGTAGTCGTCGGCCAGCAACATCTCCTTGGCCTTGCGCGAGCCTTGCGAGTTGACGCGCTCGCCGACCATCGTCGGTCGTGGCTCCTGCACGAGCGCGGTGGCCGCGATCATCGAGGACAAATGAGGAGCTCGCCCACCCGGACGCGGCGCCGGACGCGGCTGGGCTGCTGCTCTGTTGCCGACGCGTTCTGCGATCGCGAGGATGTGCTCAGGGGTGGTGCCGCAACAGCCGCCTACGACGCCGACGCCGTAACGCTCCACAAACTCTCCGAGCGCCTCCGCCAGCGGCTCGGGCTTCTCTGGGAAGATCGTCTCGCCGTCGGGGCCTTGTAGCGGTAGGCCCGCGTTTGGGATGCACGCCACCGGGACCGGGCAGAACTCGCCGAGGAAGCGGATCGCGTCGCGCATGTCCTGGGGACCGGTGGAGCAGTTGAGCCCGATCACATCCACTTTCAGTGCCTCCAGCGTGCACAAGACCGCCGAGATGTCGGTGCCGAGCAGCATCTTGCCGCCGTTCGGAAGCAGCGAGACCGAAGTGTGGATCGGCAGGTTCTTGCCGGTGCTCTTGAACGCCTCGCGTGCCCCGAAAATGGCTGCCTTTACCTCGAGTATGTCCTGGGCGGTCTCGATGATGATCAGGTCGGCCCCTCCGTCGATCAGGCCCGCGGCCTGCTCTGCGAACACCTCCACCAGCTCCCTGAAGGAGATCCGCCCGAGCGTGGGATCGTCAGAGGCGGGGAGGAAGCCAGTCGGTCCGATCGAGCCGGCAACGAAGCGCCGCTCGCCGGCGGCCTTGCGCGCGAGTTCGGCCGCCTTGGTGTTGACCTCGACCGTGTAATCGGCCAGGCCCCACTCGTCCAGCTTCAGGCGGGAGGCCTGGAATGTGTCGGTCTCAACGACTTCGGCGCCGGCCTCGAGCATCGAGGCGTGTACGCCTTCGATCACGTCGGGACGGTTGAGCACGAGCGCCTCGTGGCACTTGCCCTGCAAGCCACCGTAGTCCTCGGCGCTCAGATCGAACTGCTCCAATGTCGCGCCCATGCCGCCGTCGTAGACGACGACTTTCTCGCGCAGCGCTTGCAGGTAGTGGCGTGCCATCGGCACGGATGCTAGCAGCGCTCCGGCAACCTTGACACGCTTGTGTCAGGGCTGCCGGAGCATCGCTGTCGCTACTTGATGAAAAGCATCTCCGAGTACTTGGGGAGAGGCCAAAGATCGTCGGCCACCAGCTTCTCCAACCGGTCTGCGACATCGCGCACGTCGTCCATCGCAGGGATCACCGTGTCGCGCATGTAGGTCGCCCACTTCATCGCCCCGTCCGGCTGGTTATCGCTCAGGTTGGCGTCCTCGAGCTTGACGATCGCGAACTGGAACTCCTTGACGAGCGGCTCGACCTCCTCGACCAGCTCGTCAAGCCCGGTGGCTTTGAGCTCGTTCAGGTAGCGCACTGCCGCCGGCAGCAGCATCGTGCGCGCGATCTGAGCGGCGGTCTCGGACTCGATGTTGATCTTGACCGCGTACTGCTCGGTGAATACCTCCAAGCGCGACTCCAGCTCGCGCTTGGAGAGCACCTTGTACTTCTTGAAGGCCGCCACCGTCTGTTTGTCCATGAGCCATGGCAGCGCGTCTGGGGTCGTGCGCAGATTCGCGAGGCCCCGCTTCTCGGCCTCTTTGTGCCACTCCTCGGAGTACCCATCGCCGTCGAACACAACCTGCTTATTTGCCGACCACACGTCCTTGACGACCTTCGTAACGGCCTTCTCGAGTGTGGCCCCCGACGCTTTGAGCGCCGTCTTGAGCTTGTCTGTCAGCTCGTCGATCGACTCCGCCACGATCGTGTTCAGCACCGTGTTTGGCAGCGCCGGCGACTGGCTCGACCCGAGCGCCCTGAACTCGAACTTGTTGCCTGTAAAAGCAAACGGGCTGGTGCGGTTGCGATCTCCGCCGTGCAGCGGCAGCGGCGGCAGTACCGGCGTTCCGAGACCCAAGAACGAGCCCGGCTTGGACGGCTGCACTTTGCCCGCCTCGATCGCTGTGAACACCTTCTCGAGATCGGCGCCCAGGAAGATCGAGATGATCGCGGGCGGGGCCTCGTTCGCGCCGAGCCTGTGATCCTGCCCAGCGTTGGCGATCGACGCGCGCAACAGCGCCTGATGCTTGTTCACCGCCTGGATGACGGCCGCGCAGAAGAACAGGAACTTGAGATTCGCCTCGGGTGTATCGCCTGGATCGAGCAGGTTCAGCCCGGTGTCGGTGCCCATCGACCAGTTGTTGTGCTTGCCCGACCCGTTCACGCCCGCGAACGGCTTCTCGTGCAAGAGACACACGAGCCCATAGCGGCGCGCCGTGTTCTGCAGGATCTGCATCGTCAGCATCTGGTGGTCTGCGCCGACGTTTGAGTTCTCGAAGATCGGCGCCACCTCGAACTGGTTCGGCGCGACCTCGTTGTGGCGCGTCTTGATCGGCACGCCGAGCTTCGCCAGCTCAACCTCGCACTCGAGCATGTACGCGAGGATACGCTCGGGGATCGAGCCGAAGTAGTGGTCGTCGAGCTCGTGCCCCTTGGGCGGCTTGGCGCCGAACAGCGTACGTCCCGTCGTCAGCAGGTCTGGGCGCTCGAAGTAGTACTGCTCGTCGATCAGGAAGTACTCCTGCTCGCAGCCGATCGTGGTGAACACGCGAGTGGCGCCGTCGGCGCCGAGCAGATCCAGCGCCCCTACCGCCGCTCCCGAGAGCGCGTCCATCGAGCGCAGCAGCGGGATCTTGTTGTCCAGCGCCTCGCCTGTCCACGATGTGAACGCGGTTGGGATGCACAACAGCGCGCCGTTGGGGTTTTCCAGGATGAACGCGGGGGAGGTGGGGTCCCACGCGGTGTAGCCACGCGCCTCGAACGTCGCGCGGATGCCGCCCGTGGGGAAGCTCGATGCGTCTGGCTCGCCCTGGATCAACTCCTTGCCGGAGAACTCCGCGATCGCCGTACCGTCGCCGGCGGGGCCGTAGAAGGAGTCGTGCTTCTCGGCGGTCGAGCCGGTCAACGGCTGGAACCAGTGGGTGTAGTGGGTGGCGCCCTTCTCCATCGCCCATTCCTTCATGGCCTGGGCGACGGCGTCGGCGAGCGTCGTGTCGAGCGCCTCGCCGCGCTCGAGTGTGCGCTGCAGCGCCTTGAACACATGCTTGGGCAGGCGGCGGCGCTGGACCGCAACGCTGAACACGTTCGAAGCGAAGATCTGGTTTCCGGGAAGCGTCAGGTCGAGCGAGCCGAGCGCGCTCCCGTTGGCGCTCCACTGCGCGGCTGTCACGTTCTGCTGGCGGCTCTTTGGCATGGGCTGACTCGATTCCTCCTGGTCAAGTTCTTTGTGGTCCCCGGCGTTGGCACGTTGGACCCTCGATTCCTGGGCATGGGGCCGAATCGCATCGTAGCCCCCAGCGCAGGCCCGAGTATCGCTCAACTGGCGAAAGCTGGCTCGCGATCTTTCGACACGCGGCCAAACGACTATTCAGAAGCGGGCTGTTCCTTCACGAAGGCCGGGTGTGGTCCCGGTTCGATCCCGCCCGTTTCCGGGTTGACGTGCGTGCGCGGGGGAGCGGGGGCGATCGATGCGGTCAAGCTGCCCGTGGCCAGCCCGCCGCCGACCAGGCGCGCCAGCGCCTTGCCGTCGAGGCCCGCCGCCACCGTGTAGTGCACCGTGTGCACCCCCGCCTTGACCGGCGTCACATGCCATATGAAGAAGCGGCTGGCGTGCGGGGCAAGCGCTCCGAGGGCCCAGGTGTTGACGAAGGCCGTTTCGCCGCCGCCGGGTGGGTTGACTTCCTCTGTTTGTACCGGTGGGCTGGTGGCGACCCTTCCTGGGCCTGTGTTCACGACCCAAACAGGCCGCTTGCGCACGGACAGTTTTGGATAGGTGCTCGTGTAGTAGAACGAGTCGAGCGTCACCGCGATATTGGGGATCGTGCGCGCGCCGGCGTTGCGCACGACCAGCGTGAAGCGCTCGTCGCGCGCGATCGCCTGCCTGGCAGGGAAACGTGCCCTGAGGATTTCCACTGGGTAGGTGCCTGCCACTTCGCGTGCGTTGCGTTGAGCGCTGCCGCAACCACTCGTGAAAGCAGCAAGCAGCGCGCCGCACACGACGAGCGATATCCCACTAAGCAGCTTTCCCACCCTCACAGCGAGCGCCACGATATCAGTGCCGGTGGCGCTCGCGCAGAGCGGTTGGTTGCATTCTCCCGCGCTGCCGGTGGCGTTCGGCCTGCCGATCGCGTAGAGTTGGAGACGCGGGTCGGTACAGTTGGGGGCGCGGATATCGGCGTCCCCCGAGGAGGGGTTGAGATGGTGCGCAGTGCAGCCGAGCGGGCTTTCCTACCTACTAGGAGTCTGCTCGAGGAAATCGGGGACATGATGATCCTGACCGGCAGGACGATTGCCTCTGCCCTGCGCCCGCCTTATCCCTACGGCGGCGAGTTCGTCTCGCAGTTCCTGTTCGCGCTGCGCCTGTGCTGGTTTCCGCTGCTGATCTCCACGGTTGCGATCTGCTACGCCGCGCCGGGCCTGCAGGCTGCCAACTTCCTCACGATCTTCGGTGCTCTGGACCGCTTGGGCGGCATCTTCGTGCTTGCCGCGATCCGCGAGATCGGCCCCAACGTGACCGCGATCGTGCTCGCCGGAGTGGCCGGCACGGCGATCACAGCTGACCTGGGCGCCCGTAAGATCCGCGAGGAGCTGGACGCGCTGCAGGTACTTGGCGTCGACCCGGTCAAGAACCTGGTGGTCCCGCGCTTCCTGGCGCTGATGCTCGTGACTGGCTTGTTCAACGTCTATGCGATCCTCTTCGGTCTGTTCGGCGGCATCCTTGCCGAGCTCGTAAACGGCCAGCCGCTCGGCCCCTTCTGGGACACACTGTTCGCCAATGCCTCGACGACCGACCTGTGGGGATCGGCGCTGAAGACCACGATCTTCGGAGCCATCATCGCGATCGTCTGTTGTTACAAGGGCATGACCGCCTCCGGCGGCGCCGAGGGCGTCGGTCGCGCCGTCAACCAGGCTGTTGTCGTCACGTTCCTGGCGATCTTCGCGTTCGACTACGCCTATACGCAGCTACTGCTGGCGACGCACCCGAACATCCTCGTCATCAAGTAATGAACGAACTTCTTGTAACACCGCGCGAATGGCTCGCTGCGACCGGGGAGATCGGCCGCTTCGGCGCCAACATCGTGCGCGACGTCTGGGGTCTGCGCGTCTTTCACTTCTTCGGCGAGGCCCTGCGCCAGTCGGGCATCCTGATCGTCTCCTCGACGCTGATCATCTGGGCGCTGATGTTCGTGCTCGGCTTGGAGTGCGGGATCGAGGGCGCCTACTTCCTCGAGGCCCAGGGTGCGCCTGCCTACGCCGGCGTGTTCACGGCTTGGTGCGATCTACGCGAGATCATTCCCTACGCATTCGGCTACATGATGGCCGCGAAGGTCGGCACCGGAATCGTCGCCGAGCTTGGAGCAATGCGCATCTCCGATGAGATCGATGCGCTCGAGGTGATGGGTATCGATTCGCTCACCTTCTTGTGCGCTACACGCCTGCTGGCAGCTTGGGTCGTGCTCCCCTTCATGTACCTCGCCGGTGTTGGCGCGGCGTTCCTTGCCTCCTACATCGCCGTCGTGGAGCAGGTCGCGACCGTCTCGGCCGGCGGCTACCTGCTGATCTTCTGGCAGTTCCAGAACCCTCCGGACTTCCTTTACAGTCTGATCAAGGCGATGTTCATGGCCACCGCGATCGTGCTCGTGGGCTGTTACTACGGCTACAACGCCAGTGGTGGGCCCGTAGGCGTGGGCACCGCCACGGCCAAGTCCATGGTGTTGAACATAATCTTGGTGCACTTGATCGGAATGGTTGGCACCCAGGTCTTCTGGGGCGCCAACCCGAAAGCCCCGATCGGAGGTTGAGATGGCCGCGCCCGAGGAGGGGACACCCACAGGCGAGATAGATCCCCTGGCGCAGGGAGCCGGAGAGCCACCCCTCGCTGAGGAGCCCTCGATCGTGCAGGAGCACCCTTCGGCGCAGGGGACCGCCCATCGCGGGGGGCAGGCAGGCGGAGCCGAGGAGTCCGAGTTTCACATGGGGATCAATCGCCCTACGGGCGTGCCCGACGCGATCGAGTTCATCGGAGTCCACAAGTCCTTCGGCTCGAATCATGTGCTGCGTGGTTTGAACATGGGTTTGCCCGAGGGCAAGATCTCGATGATCCTCGGTCCCTCGGGAACCGGCAAGTCGGTCTGCATCAAGCACATAGTCGGACTGCTCTATCCCGACGAGGGCGACGTGATCGTTCAAGGCCGATCGATCCCGAGCCTGCCCGACGCCGAGTTGTTCGAGATTCGCAAGAAGTTTGGCGTGCTCTTCCAGGACGGCGCCCTGTTCGGTTCGATGAACCTCTACGACAACATCGCCTTTCCGTTGCGTCAACACACCGAGAAGAGCGAAGAGGAGATCGCCGAGATCGTGCATCGACGCATGCGTGAGGTGGGCCTCGGCAATGCCGGGGAGAAGATGCCCAATGAGCTCTCCGGCGGGATGCGCAAGCGCGCCGGCTTCGCTCGCTCGCTCGTGCTCGACCCTGAGATCGTGCTGTTCGACGAGCCCGACTCGGGACTTGACCCGGTGCGCACCGCGCTTCTTTGCGAACTGATCAAAGAGGTCCACGAGGAGAACGGCGGCACCTACGTCGTCATAACCCACGACATCATGTCCGCCCGGAGAGTGGCCGAGCACATCTCCGTGCTGTGGCACGGACAGATCGTCGAGTCCGGTCCCGCCGCAGAGCTGTTCGACTCCGAAAACGCCTTCGTCCGTCAGTTCCTCTCGGGCGAATCTCAGGGTCCGCTGGGCATGGAGTAGCCCAGGTGGACGCCTCGTCGTCCCTGGCTGCGTCCTCCCTCCCTTATGTACCGAAGCCGGGAGACACTCGCTTCGCTCGCATCCCCGTTTCGGCCAGCACACCGCGGTCGGTGCGTCCCTGCCAGGACCGACGATCCGTCCACCTGGTGGCTTGTTGATGCTCCGCGATTGACTAGCCTTCTAACGTGACTATGGGGAGGCTGTTCTCGGGATTGGCGCTGCGCGCGGCGCGGCGCCCGTTGCTGACGTTGGGGTTGTTCACCGCGATCGGCATCGCCTGTGCAATCGTTGCGCTGAGCCTGCGCCCGACGGCCGCCACAGACACGCTCGTAGGCAGTTCCAGCTCCGCTTACAAGAACACACAGAGCTTTTACAAGCACTTCGGCGAAGAGCCGGTCGAGGTGCTCGTCAAGGGAGACCTGCGAAAGCTCGTGCTCAGCTCCGACATCGACAGGCTCGTCGGGTTGGAGGGCTGTATGTCGCCGAGCCTGCCGGTTGCCGCTCTCTCCCAGGAGGGTGGTGTGAACGGCCCGTGCGGGCAACTGATGCGCAGCAAAGCGGTCAAGGTGGTGTTCGGCCCCGGTACGTTCCTCAACGAGGCGGCGGTGTGGGTGGACGAAGCGCTCGTCTCGCGCAGCGCTCAGGCCGAAGCACAGGCCAAGCAGGCACAGAGCGCCGTCTATCGCAAAGCGCTTGCAAGCGGGCTGGGTGTGCAGGAGGCGAGGACGCTTGGCCTCGAAGCACGCAAGGCGACGATGGCGGGCTTTGCCGCCGAAGTCAGCGCGCTTTCGATCCGTTATGGCCTGAGCAGCGCTCCCACTCTCGACGACCACGAATTCGTCTCGAAGGTGGTGTTCGATCCGACCAAGCCATCGGGTACTCCCAACCAACGCTTTGCCTACCTCTTCCCCAGCCGTGAAGCGGCGCTTGTCTCGATCCGCCTGAAGGCTGGTCTCTCCGAAGCGCAGCGCTCGCATGCGATCGGCCTGATTCGTCGGGCCGTGGCGATGAGCCAATGGCACCTGCAAAATGGCGAGACCTACCTGGTCACAGGCGAGCCCGTGATCGTCAGCGACGTCACGAGTTCGATCTCGCATTCGATCGAGTTGCTGTTGATCGCGGTGCTGCTCGTGATGGGGCTTGTGCTCAGTCTGATCTTCAAGGGACGCCCGCGCTTGTTGCCGCTCGCGATTGCGCTGCTTGCCACGGCGCTGACGTTCGGCGCGCTCGCGCTCTCGGGTGCTTCGTTGACGATGGCCTCGGTTGCTGTACTCCCGGTGCTGGTGGGTCTGTCCGTCGACTACGCGATCCAGTTCCAGTCGCGCGTCGAGGAGGCCCGTGCCGACGGCGCGGGCGACACGCTCGAGGCGATTCGCCGAGCCGCACTTCACGGTGTGCCCACGATCGCCACGGCCGTGCTTGCGAGCATCGGCGGGCTGCTTGTGCTGATGCTCTCGCCGGTTCCGATGGTGCGTGGCTTCGGCCTGCTGCTCGTGCTCGGTGTCGCGATCGCGTTTTTCTGTGCTTTGACGGCCGGATCGGCCGCTCTGATGCTTGTCGGCCGTAGAGACCAGCGTGTTTCGGGAAGAGGCTTTGCCGACGCGGACGAGGGGATGGGAGAGTCGAAAAGTCGGCTTTCCGCTCGCGCGCGGGCGCGAATCCTTGTTGGAATGGCCCCGGCTTGGCAGGGCGCGCGCGAGATCCTCACCGAAAACGCTGCCAGTCGCTTCATCTCGAACCTGGCGCTCGACCGTGCCGTGCGCCACCCGGGTCGCGTGCTCGGGATCGGTCTCGCGCTGGCCGCGCTTGGCTGGGGTCTGGACACCCAGACCCAAGTACAAACCGACATCTCCAAGCTCGCCCCGCAGAATCTCTCCTCGCTTCACAACCTGAACGAACTCGAGCGTGTGACGGGGGTCGGTGGCGAGATCGACCTGATGGTCAGCTCCAGTTCGCTGACCAAGGTCGCGACGATCGAATGGATGAGCGCGTACGAGGGCACGATCCTCGAGCGCTTTGGCTATAGCTCGGCCAAGGGCTGTGGACATGCTCAGCTGTGCCCAGCCTTTTCGTTGCCCGATCTCTTCCACGAAGGGGAAGGCTCTACAGCAAAACTGACCCAGAAGCGAGTCAACGCACTGCTCGCCGCGCTGCCGCCCTATTTCTCTGAAGACGTCATCACGCCCGACCGTCATGTGGCGACGCTCGCGTTCGGCATTCGCTTGATGTCGCTCCAGCAGCAACAACATGTGATCGAACAGATGCAGTCAAGCCTGCGCCCGCCCGCGGGGGTGAGCGCGCGGCTTGTCGGCCTATCGGTGCTGGCCGCCCAGGCAGGGGCACAAATCGCCTCGCCCTGGCGGCGCGTGGTCACGTTGCTCGTAGCGCTCGCCGCGGTTGCGTTGATTCTGCTCGTCGCCTTCAGGGGAGACCGTCGGCGCGCGCTGGTGCCGCTCGTTCCGATCGTGCTCGCCACCGGCTGGTCGGCGCTTGTCGTGTTCGCGCTGCGTATCCCGCTCAACCCGATGTCGGTTACGCTCGGCGCGCTCGTGATCGCGATCTCCACCGAGTTCAGCGTGCTGCTCTCAGAGCGCCATCGCCAAGAGCGCTTGGCTGGACATTCCACGGTGCAGGCGCTGCGTCGGGCTTACCGCTACACGGGCGCTGCCGTCGCCGCCTCGGGTGTCACCGCGATCGCGGGATTTGGTGTGCTGGTCTGCTCTGACATCGCGATGCTGCGCGACTTCGGACTCGTCACGCTCGTCGACCTCTCGGTTTCGCTACTCGGTGTGCTGATAGCCCTGCCTGCCGCAGTGGTGCTCGCCGAAAGCGGGCAGCCATTGAGCGAGCGGATCAGGGACGGCCTGGGTACCCTCAGGGGGGTCGCTCCCCGCCGGCGCGCGAGGCGGCGCGGGCTCACCGCGCCATGAGCCGGACCGGCTCGCCGGAACCTCCGACGGATGACGAGCCGCCGAGGACGACAACGGCTGGCAGCGGCTCGCCGGGAGGGATCGCCGGCACGCGCTACGGCCTCTTTGTGGTGATTCTCGCTGCAATCCTGTTGATCGCTTTCACGATCCACGTCGCGCTCAGCTCCCACAAAGGCGTCACAAGCATTCATACGGGTGCCCGCATCCCGCCGTTTGCGGCTCCCTACGCGGTCGGTGGGCCTGCCGGCGAAGTGGACGTCGCAACGCACGCCAACGATGGGTCGGCCGGCAAAGTACCGGCGTGCTCGGAGCGCGGGCGGGGGATCCTCAACATCTGTGAGCTCTACGAACGGGGACCGGTGGTTCTCGCGCTGTTCTTCCAGGCCGGCTCCTGCCCCGGAGTCCTTGACGATCTGCAGCGGCTTGCACCCGCCTTTCCGCAGGTCAGCTTTGCCGCCGTCGCCGTCAAAGAAGGAGCCTCTTCAGTCGCGCATCTGGTGCGCGTCAAGCACTTGACGGTGCCGGTTGGCGTAGACGGGGAAGGACGACTCGGGGAGCTCTTTGCAATGGTCAGTTGCCCACAGATCACGTTCGTCTACCCGGGCGGCGTAGTGCAGAGCGCGGCGCTGCTGAGCACGCCGTCGCTTGCCACGCTGCGTGCGCGTGTAAACGAACTGGTGGCAGCTTCGCGTGCTCGCGGCTGGAGACCTGGACAGACATGAGCGACGAGCCCGTCCGCGGCTGGTGCGAACGCGAGGTACAGCAGGAGTTGCCCGGGCTCGGACTGATGTGTACGACGATCGAACTCGCCCCGCGCAGATCGCTCACCGGAAGCTCGCCGCCCGCAGTGTTGGCACGCTTGCGCGAACTGTCCAACCGCTGGCGCGGAGCGCGCGCGGTGAACGTTCGTCAAGAGCCGATTCCTGCTGCCTACAGGGTCTTCTTCCGCCACATCGGTCTCGACCCGGACGTGACCAGGACGCCGATCGAGGCGGCGGTGCTCGAACGAATGCTCGAAGGCGGCTTTCTCTCCGAGGGCCTGCTCGCAGATATCCTCACGATCGGCCTGATCGATACCGCCGTACCGGTGTGGGCGCTGGATGCCGACACTGTCAACGGGCCGCTCGGCATTCGCGTGACCCGCGCCGAGGAGCACCTCGGCCGAGGCCACGAAGGACCGAGCCTGGGCGGCGGCAGACTTGTCGTAGCCGACGCCGACAGTCCGCTGGCAATACTCTTCGGGCAGCTCGCCCCAGGTCACGAGCCGAGCTCGCAGACGCGCCGGCTGTCCCTGTTCGCCGTGCAGGTCGCCGGTGTCCCTGCGCTGCACGCCGAAGAGACGCTGTGGGCGTGCCGCTCCGCGTTGAACGATGTGGATCGCTGACCAACGGGACGAACAGCGGTTTCTGACCGGGCACTCACAGGCACGGGCGCCAAGAGCCTTTACCGCGAGGTGCCGGCCAGCTAACATCGGTGAAGTCGTTTCCATGGGAGGAGCAGGACATGCAATCCGAGCAGCTCACGGTCGACCACATCGACACCGATCTCGTCTTCGGCGCTGTCACAGAGCGTAAGAGCGATGGCTCCTTTGGAAAGCACGGTCGGGAGCCCGACGAGCAGGCTGCGCGCGAGGCGCTCAGGACGCAGGTCGCAAAGCTTGAGCGCGAGCTTTCAGGCCTCGTAGCGGACACCTTTCCACACATCTCTCCGCGCGATGAGGACGGGGAGGCGTTCAGTGGGCCACGCCTGTTGAACTTGGCCGAGCTGGAGCGTGTGCGCGACAGGCTTGTGTTGCGCGTGGGCGAGGTACGTGGCCAAGTCGCCGAGCGCACAGCGCTGGAGCAGCGCTCGCGGGCGCTGCTCCAGCGGATGAAGCTCGAACCCGGACGCTACAAGTTCGTGCGTGTGCCTGTGGCCGATCTCGGCGACGGGCATTGTGGTGTGTGGGAGGTGCGTCCGCGTCTTGGCTTGATCGGGATGCTCGCCGGCTGGTGGCAGGTCAAGCTCTCATCCGGCTGCCCGTAGCTGCGCCAAGCTGAGGGGCTCCAGTCGCCAGCCAGCGGCTGTCCATCGTCACCGAGCCGCTGGAGGTGAGCATCGCCGCCAGCGTACGACGTTGTCGTTCGGTCATCGAGCCGACGGTCTTCTGCTCGGACATCGGAATCTGGGCGAGGAACTTGCGGCAGCGTGTGTGGCCCCAGCGACGCTGGCTCATAAGCAGGTCTGAGACAGCCATGCTGTCGGCCTCCCACGGGCACTCGAGGATCACCTCGGCGACGCCTATCTCGCCGCTGGCAACGCGGCGCTTGAGCTCAGCTCGGGCAAGGCGCACCTGATTGGCGCGTTCGAGGGCGCGCATGTGCTGAGGGCCTGCAGGGGCAATGGTCGCGGTTGCGTTCATGTGTGCTCACTCCCCGTCGCCGCCGCGGGTGCCCCCGAGGCGTGCAACAAGCTTGGCTGGTTGACGAGTAGCGCGCCACACGATCGTCCGCTGCTTCCCTCGCGAGCCTGTCGCGAAAGTCCTCGGGACCCCTCTACCGCTGACTTGCAGGCGGGCCTCGGACGGTCGTGCTTTGCGTTCTGAGAAGCTAGCCAGCGAGGCGCTCTGGGTCAACCTCGTTCTCTCAGAACGTTCGCTAGAAGCGGGCTTTTTCTGAAGATGTTTCTTCTTGTGAAGAAGCGCCGCGCGATCGAACTGCTTCGCTGTCCCGGCTAGTCGAAGCGCTCGTCTCAGACCTCGATCGGTCCGGGCAGCGGGCCGTGCTCGGACTCAAACTCGTGCTTGACCGAGGCGAAGACCTCCAGTGCTCGCTCGAGTGTCGGCCGATCATGAGTTGCCATGACGCTCGTGCGCAGCAGCGCGCCGCCGGGCGGGACGGCCGGGTGCAGCGCGCAGTTGGTGAACACACCCTTGTCATAGAGCGCGCGCCAGAGCAAGGCGGCCATCCAGTCATCGCCGACGAGCACCGGCACGATCGGTGTGACGATGCTGTGCGTGGGGCTGTCTGGCTCGGGTCCACTGCGAACCGCCTCGCCCTGCAGCGTGCGGTAGCCGATCTCGTTCAGTCCGTCGGCGAGATAGCGAGCGTTGGCGAGCACCTCGGCGAGCAGCGCGGGCCCCTCCTCGGAGCGAATGATGCGCAGGGCTGAAAGCGCGGCCCCCAGCGCGGCCGGAACAGCTGAGGCCGTGAAAAGAAAGGCGCGGCTCGAGATGCGCAGATAGTCGATCACCTCCGCCGGACCGGCGAGGAAGCCTCCACAGGCCGCGAGCGACTTGGAGAAGGTACCCATGCGCAGGTCGACGTCGCACTCGATCCCGAGCAGCTCCGATGCGCCCGCGCCGCGCGCACCGAGCACGCCGGCGCCATGGGCCTCATCGACCATCAGACGTGCGCCATAGCGCTTGCACAGTTCGACGATGTCCACGAGCGGCGCCACGTCGCCCTCCATCGAGAAGACCCCGTCCACCACGACGAGCACGCCACCACCGTCGCCCGCGGCGCGCTGCAGCGCGCGCTCGAGCTTGTCCATGCGGTTGTGCCTGAAGGGCCGCATCTTCGCCTTGGAGAGCAGTACGCCGTCGAGGATCGACGCATGGTCGGCTGAGTCCACGATCACCGTGTCCTTTGCGTCGAGCAGCGTGCCGAGCGTCCCGATGTTTGCCTGATGGCCCGTTGTGAAGACGATCGCGTCGTCAGTCTCCATCCACTCGGCAAGCTCACGCTCGAGTTCGAGGTGCAGCGGCGTGGTGCCATTGAGCAGGCGTGAGCCGGTCAGGCCGGTGCCATAGCGGGCGAGCGCGTCGCGGGCTCCCTGCATGACCCGCTCGTCGCCGGTCAGCCCGAGGTAATTGTTGGAGGCGAGCATGATGCGCGGGGCCCCCTCCATCTCCACGACCGGCATCGCCGGCGACTCGACCGTGCGGAAATAGGGCATCAGGTCGGCTTCGCGCGCTGCCTTCAAGAGCTCTTCGCGCTCGTAGCCGCGAACCTTGGCAAATACGTCGGTGGTGGTGGGCATGTCAGCGTCTACCGACACTGGCGTCTTGGGTGGTGCCTGTCGAGGTAAGCATCGGCTCTCTTCCTATAGGGTGCGCGGCGATGGCTGTCGAGACTTCGGAGAAGACGATGAGCGTCGAGGTTCGTCCGGTCACGAACCGGAGCGAGCTGAACACGTTCATCAAGCTGCCGTGGCGGCTCTATCGTAACGAGCGCAACTGGGTCGCGCCGCTTCTGATGGACGTCAAGAAAAGACTTGACCAGAAGAAGAACCCGTTCTTCAAGCACACAGAGGCGCAGTACTTCCTGGCTTACCGCGATGGTCGCCCAGTGGGGCGTATCAGCGCGCACATCGATCGTAACTTCAACGAGTTCCAGGACAACAAGTGGGGCTTGTTTGGCTGGTTCGAGTGCGAGGACGACCCCGAGGCAGCACGCGCTTTGCTCGGGACCGCGGAGCAGTGGCTGCGCGATCGCGGACGCGATCGCATGGTTGGCCCGATGGACTTCACCACCAACGACGAGTGCGGTCTGCTCGTCGAGGGCCACGAGCGCCCGCCGATCATTCTCTGCCCCTGGCATCACCCCTACTACCAGCGCATCTTCGAGCAAGACGTCGGCATGCCCAAGGCGATGGACCTGTACATGTGGAGCCTGCATGTAACCGGGCGCGAGAATGTGCACCCGGCTATCTGGGAAGCGGCAGACAGACTCGAGGCAGAACACGGGATCGTGTGTCGCAAATTCCGCAAGAAGGATCTGCACGCCGAGATCACCCGCTTCCTGGACGTCTACAACGCCGCTTGGGAAAACAACTGGGCCTCGGTGCCGCTCAACGAAGAGGAGGTCCGCCACATGGCCAAGGACCTAAAGCCGGTGCTCGACGAGAACTGGGCGATGGTCGCCGAAAAGAAGGACACCGGCGAGGTGGTGGGCGCGGCCCTTACGTTGCCCGACTTCAACCAGGTGCTCGCCAAGCTCAACGGTCGTCTGCTGCCGTTCGGCTGGATAACCGCGCTGCGCGAGCGCAAGAAAATCGACTCGGTACGTGTGTTCGCACTTGGCGTCAAGCCCGAGTACCAGCACACCGGCGTCGCGGCGCGCTTCTACCAACTGCACTTCGACGCAGCCGAAACCACTCCGCAAAAGGGTGGCGAGATGGGCTGGATCCTAGAGACCAACAAGGCGATGAATCGCGCGATGGAAGGCATGGGCGGCAAGATCGTGCGTCGCTATCGCGTGTACGAGCGCGAGCTCTAGCCCACTGGCCGTTGGGCCTCGGTGGTGCGGGCGGTCGATCCGCTTCATCAAGCGCGACAAGTAGTCCGCACTCGCCTCTACACTGCGGGCTGTGAGTGAGCCTCTCAACGACGAGGTGCTCGACGGTCTGCCGGTGCTTGCCGACGAGCCAGACGGGGGCATGTTTCCGGCGCCCCCTCCACGGGCGGCGATCGGGCCACTTGCCGGCCCAGCGCAGACGGCCGTGGTGGCCGCGGGTGGTTTCGTCGCGGGTGCAGCCGTGCTCGGCTTGGTGCATCGGCGCAAAAGCAAGCGTCTCGCGCTGGCGGGTGCAAACTCGTCACGGCGGATCGGTCGCGGCGGCAAACGCTCGAAGTCAGCCGGCGAACTGGCGATCGTGGGCTCACGCTCGCTGCTGGTCGACGTGCATCTGCTCGGGGCTCCCCTCAGGGGCCGCTAGGCATAGGAGCTTGCGTGAGGAGCGCACTTGCGCGACCCGGTGGAGTCGCGTTCTCTGGTTTGGCGACTTCGCCGCGGGTAGCGCGGGCCGCCCCTGAGCCCATAGAACTGCGCGTCGAGGTCAAGCCGGCCGGTCCGTTTCGCCTGCCTCGCGCCGGTGGCATGGACGGCGTACAGCGCAGTCGGGGAGGGGTACTTGAACGACTGCTGCACACGGAGGGCGAGCCGGTGCATGTGCGCGTGGCCCAGACAACCCACGACGCGGTTTTGTTTGGTGCTCGCTCGCGTAGCGCGCAAGCGGCGCGCTACGGGATAGAACGAATGCGCTTCGCGCTCGGTGTCGATGACGATCTGAGTGCCTTTCAGCGTGAGTTCGCTTGCGACCCGCTGATCGGACGTTCGATCCGTGAGCGACCATGGCTGCGGCCCAGGCGACGGCCTGAGCCATTCGAGGCGCTGGCGTGGGCAATCTGCGAGCAGCTGATCGAATACGAGCGGGCCGCCGCGATCCAGCGGCGCATTGTGGCCTCGATGGGGCCGCGCTGGGCGGCCTGGGAGGATTGTGAGCGACCCTTGCGCGATGTGCCCGCCCCGGCGGCATTCGCCGGCGTCGCTCCGGCGCGCCTGGAGTCCTTCGATCTGGTCGGCTCGCGAGCCCGACTGTTGGTGCGCGTTGCGCGCGAGGTTGTGAACGGACGCCTAGATCTGCACGACGTCGATCACGAGCGTGCATGGCGGCGGCTGCGGGCGATCCCCGGGGTCGGGCCGTGGACCGTCGAGATGCTCGCCTTGCACGGCCAGGGCCGCTACGACCAGCTGCCGGCCGGCGACGTCGGCCTACTCAAGTACGTGGGGCGCAGCCTCAGCGGAGGCGATCCGGGGGCACGAGTGGGCGAAGATGAGGTCCGTGCGTTTTTCGCGCGCTATGGCTCTTGGCAGGGACTGGCGGCTGTGCACGTCGGTGTCATCTAAAAAGCGCGATCCAAGTTTGTAGTGCCAATCCGACACGAAACCTAAAGGTTAGGTACCAAAACGTTTGCTCGGTGCACATTCCAGGGGTGCATTTTGGGACAACGAGTTTGGTTAGTGGCTCGCGCTCGACAAGCGGTGCATCGGGACAACGAATTCGGTCAATCTCGCTCGCGCCCGACAAGCAGTGCAAAGGTTGGACAGGCCTGCGCCGCTCGTTGCGCATGGGATACGAGTTCGGCAGGCAGCGGCCGCTCGTCGAGGATCGGGTAGCCCCACTCGTCGAGCACGATCCGCTCGGGCAGCAGCTCGGCGCACATTCCGTGTGCCTCGCAGGCGATCGGGTTCAGGCGTAGTCGCTCGCTCATCTGCGCGGCGGCTTGGGTCGATGGTCGCGCATATCGCTCACGAACTCACGCCGCTGTGACCGGCTGGCGATTGGTCGGCAGTGGCAGCTCGGGTTGGCGCGCGCACGCCTCGCAGGCGCCATAGCGTGCGTGGTCGGCAAGCTCCTCGGCGAACACGCCCGCGGCGCTCGTAACGAAGCGAACGGTGCCGTCGGGGTGGGCACAGGCGCCGCGCCTGTTGACGAGCATCGAGAGCTGTTCGACCCGCGCCATCGCGTCGCCGCGCGCCTCGCCTCGGCATACCTCCTCCAACGTTTGGGCCAGCGCGTCCAACCCATGTATGCACGGCCCGCACTGGCCGGCGCTCTCGCCGGCAAGCCAACGCGTCACACGCGCCGTCTCTGCCACCGGGCAGGCAAGCTCTGAGAGCAACAACACGACCCCGGCTCCGAGGCTGGCACAGTGTGGTGCAAGGTGGGCGTTTGACAGCGCGAGCGTTGGGAGCGAGGCGCCGTCGACCCAGGTGCCGGCATAGCCCCCGAACAGTGCGGCGCGCACGCGAGTGGTCGTTCCACCGGCGGCGTCGAGCAGCGACGAAAGCGAGGCGCCGTACTCCACCTCGTAGACGCCGGGATAGGCAAGCGGACCTGAGAGTGTGACGAGCGTCGAGCCTGGTTGGTCGGCCAGGCCGAGCTCGCGAAACCAGCGTGGACCGTGACGCGCGATCAGTGCGACGTGGGCCATCGTCTCGGCATTGTTGACGAGGGTGGGACGCCGACGCACGCCCCGCTCGAAGGGCATCGGCGGTGAGAACGTCGGCTTGCCTGGACCGCCGTTCAGGTGGTTGACGAGCGCCGACTCGTGCCCTGCGACATAGCCCTGCGGGGCACTGTTCAACACGATCCGCGGCCAACGCCCCGGAAGTCGCTCGCGTTCGGCGATTGCCTGTGCGGCTCGTTCGAACCCGACGCCCGCCGACTCGCATACACACAGGATTGCCTCGTCGGCGCCGATCGCGCGTGCGGCAAGCGCAGCACCGTCGAGCACCAGGTGCGGCAGCGTCTCGAGCAGCGTGCGGTCCTTGAGGCTGGCCGGCTCTCCCTCGGTGGCATTCACCACGACGATCGGTTTGCCCCGTCCGGCGGCGACCATGCGCATCTTCTTTGCCATCGGGAAGCCGGCGCCACCGCGACCGCCAAGACCGGCCTGTTCGATCTGGTCGATCAGAGCAGCGGCACCCCGCCGGTCGCGTCGCCGGCTGGAGGGCAGCTCGCCGTGCGTGTCGAGGTGCGCCTGCAGGGACATGGCACCGCGCGCCGGTACGCTCTCCAGGAGACGCGGCAAGCTCGCGGTCGGTGGCGGCGTGGTGTTGTCGAAAAATCGGCTCGAGCTCGGCAGTTGTGCTGTGGAGGCTCGGGTTCATTTGCGTCCCTCGGGAGAGGCTGATCCGGCTGCGCCCGAGGAGGACGAGGTCGAGGCGGATGACACATTGGCGCTGCCACTGGAGGAGGCGTGGCCTGAATGGCCGAGAAGCGCTGCAGGTGTGCCCGAGCGGCGCGCCCATTCTTTGCCGAGCGGGCCGCCGGGGAGCCACAGGAACAGCCCAAGGGTGAAGATTCCAGCTGCGCCCAGCGCTGCGCTGCGCTGGGCGAGCTGATCGGGCCAGCCTGCCGCGATGCGCACGAGCACTGCCCCGATCACCACGATCAAACAGCCGATGCTGATCGCGAGCATCCAGGTGCTTTTCACGTCGCTGCCGGTGCCCAGCCCGTGCAGCAGGGCGATCGGCCAGCTGGCGTAGCTGAGCCAGTGGATCGCTCGCCAGGTCGAGTGGCCTATCCGCCGACGTAGCAGGCTGGTGACGATCACCGCGAGGATCAGGTCGAAGGAGAGCGCTCCCAGTCCGAGCCAGAACGGTCGGTAGGCGCCGGTGAATGGGATTACAGCGTTGACCAGCGAGATCGGCGCGAAGCTATCGAGCACGGCGGTGAGGATGTGCAGGGACAGGAAGGCCAGCGCCAGCAGCGACGCATTGCGGTGTAGCGAGTCGACCACGAAGCGTGGCCAGGCCTCCGAGCTCCAGCGTCGCACGTCGACCACGCCGAGCGCGAGCGCGAGCGTCAACAGAATCAGCGCCACTGCTCCTGTGGAGCGAGTCAGGTACCAATAGGCGCTCGGGCCTGTGGTCGCGAATACAGCGCTCATGTGCATGCCTCCTCGGGGGCTCGGAGTAGCGCTTTCTCTCCCTCGCAAGGCCAGTCTCCGACGGTCCGCACGTTCCCGTCGCGATCGACGAGCCGTGCCGGCAGGCCAAGCCCGACAAGCCATTCTGGCGCCCGTGTGCCGCGCACGATCGCTGCTGTCGCGGCTATGTTGGCATCGGCGCAATTGCCCGCCGCGACGCTGACTGTGCGCCACACCTCCTCTGCGGGTGCGCCGCTAGCGGGATCGATGATGTGGTGCATGGTCTGTCCGCGGTGGCGCCAGCGACGCACAGTGGTGCTGGATGTGGCAAGTCCTCCGCCAGCGATCGAGATCGTCTGACCTGGGGCGCCAGGGCCGCTGCGGTGGTCGTCGGTGACGTGTATCTGCCAGCCTGCCCGGGCCTTCTGTCCGTGAGGTTCTTCGCTGGGAACGGGGCCTGCGGTGGAAATGTCTCCGCCAAGGCTCACGAGTACGCCGCAGCCGACTGTCTCGTAGATGGCGAGGACTGCTCGATCTGCCGCCCAAGCCTTCGCGGTGGCGCCGAGGTCGAGCTTCATACCGCGAGGGATCCTGAGTGTGGAGCGCTCGCGATCGAGCTCGACCGCTTTCCATCCGTAGAGCAGCGTGGCGCAGACGCGCGGCGCCATCGCAGGGGCTCGGTAGGCTCGCGTATGGGTGTCATCAATCGCCGGCGAGGTGCGGTCGAGCAGCTGTATGTCGCGGTTGTAGCCGGCGAGCACGAGTGCCGCTCCCACCGTCGGATCGACGTCTCCGTCGGTCAGCTCGGCGGCGCGTAGGGCCAGTTCGACCGCCTCGATCAACAGCGGGTCGACTCGAACTGTGCGCCCGGCTCGAGCGTTGAATCGCATCAGCTCAGAGTCCTCACGGAAGCGGCTGCAAGCCAGATCGAGCTCGTCGAGTTGACGCTCGAGGATTGCGCACGCTTGCGCCAAGGCGCGACCATCGCTTACGAGTAGCTCGACGCTTGTGCCGAGCGCTCGCCATTTTGTGCGCGCGAGCTTCGCCATCCACATCACGATCCGCCCGAGACGACCGGCGCAGATTCCTGCGCAGGCACAGCTTCTTTGGCGGGGGCGGATTCCGGCGCGGGCTGTGATTCTTTAGCAGGCGCGGATTCTTTTGAGGGCGGCGCTTCTTGGGCGGGAGCCACGGCTTCCTCAGCTGGCGCTGATTCCTGAGAGGGAGAGGATTCGTGGCTGGGAGGCGTTTCCTGGGGAGGCGTTTCGTGGGGAGCGGTCGGTTCCGGGGTCGTGCTCGCATGCGGCGCCTGCGGCGGCGCCTGAAGCGATTTCGCGGCAGTTGCCGAAGAGGCTTTCTGGGTGGCGTGCGCGTGCGCTCGCGTTGCGCTCGACGCCTTGACGGTCTTACCGGGGAAAGCTTGCGCGGCGACCTCGGAGAACACGCCGGTCAGTGCCACGGAACTCGCGACCAGCCAGCGGTTGGCAGTGCCCAACCTGCGCAGTGCCGCGTCTCTGGCGTTTGCCGGTCTATGTGGCATAGCTAGTGGTGATGGCGAGAGGCCTCGAAGTGCGTCCAAGCGCCGAAGTGAGGGATTAGCACGATCGCCAGCACCACGCCCGCCACCAGTGCACCGACGATTGAGATGATTCGTCCGCTCGAGCCGGCGGCATGTCTGTTGTACTCGACGCGACCGCCGCGGCTGGTGAGAAAGATCTTTTGTATATCGGGCAGGTGAGCTAGGACGTGCAGGGCCATGAAAGCGACCCATACGATGAAGCTCGCCTTGTGCAGCAGGCGCAGCGTGCCCGAGGACTCCGGTTCGAGGAATAGCAACGTGACTCCGGTGGCGAGAACTGCCAGACTCGTCAGCACAATGATTGGGGCACTCACACGTAGCAGGATCGGCGGTGCACCCCGCTTGCGGTAGACCGGGTCTGAGGTGTAATAACGCATGAAGCGATAGCCGGTGCTCGCAAGCTTCAAACAGACCACGGGGATCAGCACCAGCCCGACGAACAGGTGCACGGAGATGAGCGGGCGCAACCGCAGGATGGTCACGCCGATCACGGCAAGCAGCGCGACCAAGAGCATGCCGGTCGCCGCCGTGAGGCGCTCGTTGCCGAATGTCCCTCCGCCGGTGATGCGTCCACCGCTTGGCCCGGAGCGAGTGTTTGAATCCGGGAGTTCGCGTTCGAAATTTCCGAGGGGTGGGAGTTGGCGCTGGGCGGCGCCACGAACAGGGCTGTGCGGTTCGGCGGGCATGGAGCGAGTGTGTGCTTGCTTGCTAAGCGGCCGATAACCGAATGATGAGAAAAGTCATCGAAACCACTACAGGAGCCGACTGGTGAGAGTCGAGGGCTTATCCTGAGTCGATGCCCGATATCGCCGAGCCCGGTGCGTACGCGGCGTTTGCGCCGTCGATCCTGTTGGTAGAGGACGAGCCAGGGATCGTCGATTTCCTCAAGCGAGGGCTGGAGGCTGAAGGATTTGTGGTGCAGGCCGCGCTCAACGGCCTGGAGGGAGAACAGCGGGCACAGCGCGAGAGCTTCGACATGGTGGTGCTCGATCTGATGCTTCCAGGGCTCGGCGGCATGGAGCTACTGGCCAGGCTGCGCGATGTCAAGCCGGAACTGCCGGTGATCGTGCTCACCGCTCGCGCCGAGATCGAGGACCGCGTGGCGGGTCTGGACGCCGGCGCGGTCGACTACCTGGTGAAGCCGTTTTCACTTGCCGAGTTGCTGGCAAGAGTGCGTGCACAATTGCGAGTCGCGGCGCAAACATCGACCACTACGCTTCAGAGTGGCGACATCGAAGTGAATCTGTTGACCCGTAAGGTGCGCCGTGCAGAGGTCCAGGTGCCACTGTCCACGACCGAGTTCGAGCTGCTCGTCTACTTGATGCGTCACGGTGGCCAGGTGCTCTCGCGCGAGCAGATCCTCAGCGCCGTCTGGGGCTATCAGCACGACCCGGCCACGAATGTGGTCGACGTCTACATCGGTTACCTACGACGCAAGCTCGCGCGCCCCGACAGCCCGGCTCCGATCTTCACGGTGCGCACGGTCGGCTATCGCCTCGGCAGCGGTGGCTAAGCGCTTCAACCTCAGGCGGCTGGTCCCGGGCGACCTGCGCTGGCGCTTGGCCGGTTGGGTGGGGCTTGTCGTGCTGCTCGCTTCCGCGGTGACATTCCTGGTCTTTTTCGTCCGTGTCGGTGCTCAAGGGCACGATCCCGATTTCTCCAGCGATATGCGTACGTTCGTGCTCGCTGGGGTGCTGACGCTGAGCGGCGCCCTCGTCGGAGCGTGGTTGATCGGTACGCATCTCTCGAGACCGCTGCGTCAGATGGCGGAGGTGGCGGCGAGAGTCGATGCCGGCGACCTGCACCCGCGCATCCACGGGGTCTCCGGCGAGGCGGCCGAGCTACGAGTGTTGGCGGACGCGTTCAATCACATGCTCGACCGGCTCACCGAGGCGTTTGCCGGTCAGCGGGCTTTCGTGGCCGACGCCTCGCATGAGTTGCGCACGCCACTGACGGTGATCAGCGGTCAGCTGGAGGTGCTTGCCGCGCAGTCCGAACCCAGCGAGCCAGAGGTGAGGCGCGTCGAGCGGCTCGTGCAGGCCGAGATCGCCCGCATCACACGCCTGGTAGACGACCTGCTGTTGCTAGCCAAGGCCGAGCAGACCGAGTTCCTGCAGGTGGAGCCGATCGAGCTGCCCGAGTACGTGTGCGAGTTGTGGGACGGGATGAGCCTGATCGCTGTGCGACGTTTCGAGTTGGGGAAGACGCCGCACGGAGCGCTCAATGCCGATCCGGATCGTCTCGCGCAGGCGCTGCGCAACCTGATCGCCAACGCGATCGAGCACACGGCCGAGGTTGATGGGCTCGTGCGCCTGGATGTAGAAGATCTCGGTGGCGGATGGGTCTGCTTCGCGGTCGAAGACGACGGACGCGGGATCGATCCGCAGGAGCGCGAGCGTGTCTTTGATCGATTCCACCGCACCGATGCGGCACGTGATCGAGCTTCCGGCGGGGCTGGTCTCGGGCTTGCGATCGTACGCGCTATCGCGCAAGCTCACGGTGGGCGCGTCGTCGCAACGACGGGGCGGGCGGGCGGCGCCCGTATCGAGTTGAGGCTCGCCGGTTTCCGCGCGCAGGCGTCAAGCGCCGGTACCGGTAGCGACTCGTTGGTGCGTCGCTCAGCACCTGCACATTGAAATTATTCGGCCCAAGGACACATTCTCGCGCGATCTTGAATACTCTGTCTGACATGAACGCGGATATTCGTCACTGAAGGTCGATCGGGCGATGTCGGCCAAGAACGCTGTACTGGGACTCGTGATCGAGCGACCGGGCTACGGTTACGATCTTGCACGTCGCTTGGAGGAGAGGTTTGGATCTTCGGGCTTCGCGCCGACGGGCGTCTATTCGGCTCTCGACCAACTCAGTTCAGAGGAGTTGGTACGCAGCGCCGGTGCGCGCCCGGGTGGCGCGAACGAGCGCGCGGCCCCTCGCACGATCTATGAAGCCACTCCCAAGGGCATCGACCGCTTCGAAGGTTGGATGCTGGGCGACTCTTCGCTGGCGCCCGTACGTGACGAGCTGTACATGAAGATTGCCCTCTCAAGGCCCCACGACCTCTCGCGTCTGATCGAACTTGCGCAGACACAGGAGCAGGACTGCCTGGCCCGTATGCACGAGTTGCGAGAACCCGTCGCTCGTCAGCAGAGCCGACCCAAGGCATGGTCGGAGGTGGCTGTGCTGCTGGTGCGAGATGCGGAGATCAAGCAGTTGCAGGCAAGGGTCGAGTGGCTGCAGAAGGCTCGCACGATCATGCACAAGCTGAGCGAAGTCCACCAACGCAGCGCCGCACGAGGAGGCGGGGTCGCTTGAGCTCGCAGGTGCGGCTCGCGCTGGAGAAGGTCAGCAAGAGCTACTGGCGCGGTCCGCACGAGACCGCCGTGTTGAAGGAAATCTCGCTGTCGGTCTATGCGGGCGAGTGCGTCGCCGTATGGGGTCAGCGGGGCTCGGGCAAGACGACCCTGTTGAAGATGGCGGCCGGCCTCGAGGCGCCCGAAAGCGGCACCGTGCGCTTCAAGGAGCAGGACCTGGGGGGTATGTCGAGGGCCGCGCTCGTGCGTCTGCTGCGCGAGGAGATCGGTTGGGCCAGACGCGCCGGGCCGGAGAGCGACGAGCTGGAGATGCTCGACTACGTGGCTTTGCCGTTGCTCAAACGCCAGACGCTGCGGCGCGCGCGTCGTCGTTCGGCGGCGGCTCTGTCGCGTGTCGGCGTGGGCGAATGCTCGAAAGGCCGCTGGGAGGATCTGACCGACGGCGAGCGCACGCTCGTCTCCATCGCCCACGCTATGGTGCGACAGCCCAGTCTGCTGGTCGTAGACGACCCAACCGCAAACCTCGATGTGCTCCAGCGTGAGGAGGTGATGGGTCTCCTTCGCATTACTGCGGAGCAAGACTGGCTCGGGGTACTCATCACCGTGCCGGACATGCCGTCGATGGTGCATGCTCATCGGATCGGATCGCTCAGCGACGGGCATTTGCTGGTGCCCTCGGGAACCCTGCCAGAGCGCGACAACGTGGTCGAGTTCCCCGTACGCGGACGAGCAGCCCCAGGGTGAAACCGTGATCGACATGCCGCCCAGCGAGCCTGAGTCGCCGCCGGAAGGGTACTTACGGCCGGAACCCGCGCCTGAACGCACGGTACCGAACGAGCAGGCGCCGCAACGAGCGGAAGAATCCAGTGTCGGGCGATTTACGCAAGAACCATCCGAGGACACCGTATCCGGCGAACCGTTGGTCGCGATCATGCTTTCGCGCAATCAGGTGGACCACGTGGTGCGAGCCGCGCTTGGCGAGGACGCCGTGCCGAGTGTCTCCGGAATGGTCGCCGGCACCGGCTTCCATCGCACTCATGCCAGGCAGGTGCTCAGCTCCAGATATAGGGCGCTACAGGAGAACAGGCGCTTGTCGCGGTCGTTGCTGGCGGGCTTGCTCGTGCTCTCGTGCTTTCCTCCAGAGGGATTGGACATGGGGATAAAGGACATTTCCGAGCAGCTCGAGCTGAACACCAGTACCGTCCATCGCTACGTGCTGACGCTTGTGGCCGCAGGCTTGCTGGAGCGAGACCCGGACACACGTCGCTACAGACTTTTGCCCGAATAGAGCGACGAGTCGCAGGTGTAGTTCAGTCGTGGGATACCTATCAAGCCGTCGAGGTTCTCCGTTGGGGCTTACCTGGAGAGGTCGCGCGTAGAGTTCACTCCACGCGCGACCATCTCCTTGGCGCCCAGGTAGGGAGTCCTGAACGTCGCCCTGTCCCGGTGGTCCATGCGTCGTCTTCACCGCTCTCGGGTCGGGGGGCGGCGCTGAGACCGTAACGACGCGTGTTCGGGGCAGCTTGGTCAGGTGCGAGGCTTTCGTCAGTTCACCTGGGTCTTCGTCTCTGCATCCTCCCGCCTGTGCGGATGGGCACCATCCGCACGTACCACTCGAAACACTCGTGGATTTCCCGCATCGCGGTTGCACTACCCGGACCTGCTTGGGCGGATGTAACGTTGGGCAGGCGATGACCCGTCCGCTCTACTTCGATCACCCGGCCTCCCTGGAACACGACCCGCGAGCGCGCATGCCCACGCATCCGGACACACCTGAGCGGCTGTACGCAATCGAGCAGGCACTGCAGGCCCGTGACTGGCTCGGCTGGGAGCGTCGGCAGGCTTCCGCCGCAGGCGAGCGCGAGCTCGAACTCGTGCACAGTGCCTCGCATGTGAGCGCCGTTCGCGATCTGTGTGCGTCCGGTGGCGGTGCGATCGACGCAGACACATTTGTCGGGGAGGCCTCATATCGCGCCGCGCTGCACGCCGTCGGGGGCACTTGTGCCATGACGGAGGCGCTGATGTCAGGCGAGACGAAAGTCGGCTTCTGCACAGTGCGCCCATCCGGCCACCACGCCGAGCCATCGCGCGCGATGGGGTTTTGCCTCTTCAACAACGTCGCTATCGCCGCCGAGCACGCCGTCCGCGACCTTGGCGCGCGCTCGGTATTCGTGCTCGACTGGGACGTCCATCACGGCAACGGCACCGCTGAGACATTCCGCGGACGCTCGGATGTGCTGTTCGCGAGCATCCATCAGGCGGCCCTGTACCCAGGCAGTGGTCCACTGAGCGATGTGGGCTCGGGCGAAGGGGAGGGATACACGATCAACCTGCCGGTGCCAGCGGGCTGCGAGGAGGGTCTGTGGCTGTCGCTGCTCGAGCACGTCGTGCTGCCCGTCGCCGTCTCCTTCAAACCCGATCTCGTGCTCGTCTCTGCCGGCTTCGATGCCCACCGCGAGGACCCTTTGGCGGGCGTATGTTTGGAGACGAGCTCCTTCGGCGAGATGGCGAGGCACGTGCGCGACATGGCGGAGAGCGTGGGGGCGCCGCTCGGAGCGGTGTTGGAGGGTGGCTATGAGCCGGATGTGCTCGGCGACTGCGTGGTGGAGACGCTCGGCGCGCTGGCAGGCTCCGAGTCGCCGTCCTCAGCAGCGCCAGAGGCGCTGCTCACCTCGAGGGCCGCGGCTCAGATCGGCCGCTACTGGCCGCTGTAAGAAAGTGTGCGCGGCCGTCGGCCGGAGTTCGCGCTACGTAGCCTGCCTGCTTTTAGGAGGCTTTGATCAGTCCACGTTTGAGCGCGTAGGCGACCAGCTCGGCACGCGAGGACAGGTTGAGCTTCTGCTGGATGTGGGCGCGGTGGGTCTCGACCGTGCGTACCGACAGGAACAGCTGCTCGGCGATCTCGGCATTTGTGTGACCGAGGGCGATCAGGCGCAGCACGTCGACCTCGCGCTCGCTCAGATCGTCGGGTGGCCCTGGGACGGGCTCTGAGGCCAGGCGCGCGCCGAGGCGCGGGTTCAGATAGCTCTCGTTGCGCGCCGCTCTGCGCACCGCCTCGACCAACTCGTCGTCGGCGGCCTCCTTGAGCACATACCCGATCGCGCCGGCACTGAGCGCGCTGCGCGCGAACACAGGCTCCTGCTGCATCGTGAGGACCACGATCTGGGTCTCCGGGTTGCTCTCGCGAATGACGGGGATCGCCTCGAGGCTCGAGCCGCCGGGCATGTTCAAGTCGAGTACCAGCACCGTTGGCTTGTGCCCGCGCACATAACGCTGGGCGCCCTCGATGTCGCCCGCCTCGGCAACCACGTCGAAGTCGCTCTCGCTATCCAACAACAGCCGCAAACCGCTGCGCACGACGGCGTGATCGTCGGCAAGCACGATGCGGATCTTCTCCTGTGTGCCGGTCTCTCGCTCAGGTATGCGCCGTTCAGACTGCTGAGCCTGTTCTGCCACGTGCGTGACGCTAGCGCCTTGCGGGGCGGCTTGCCTGCGGGAAATTACTGGCTTTGGCGTGGACCGGTACGGATGCGACCGGTCACACTATCGCACGGTGCCATCTCTGGCATGCAGCGGCTCCACCCGCATTCACTCACATATTCAGATCACATAAACCGAGAATGCGGGGGTTGTCGCGACGCTGCCCTATATACCTTCGCCGGGCAGGAACTCATTGGTAAACGGAGGGAGGCCGGCGGTGTTGGGGTCTGAGTGAATCAGGCCCTGAGTGAACATCCAGTGCCCAAATGCGGCCCACGCCGACGGTTCCTGCCAGCCATACGGCTTGGAATGGTCGCTTGGCAGCGTCGCCGGTAGTGTCGCTTCGATCGAGGCAAGCTGCAGCTTCGCTTCAGCGGAAGGGTTGGCCTTCACGATCAGCGCCGCTGCCGCCGCGGGATTCGCGCGCACCTGCCGCTCGCCGCGTGTCAGCGCCTGCAGGAAGGCACGCATGTCCACGCCGTCTGTACGCGCCTCTTCGGAGCGCACCGCCAGCACCAGCTCGTCGTAGGTCGGCACGCCGGCCCGGTCGATCGGAATCACGACCGGGTTCTTGTGCATCTGGCGCAGTTGGATCGCCTCATAGTTCCAGTAGCCGCCGAGCGTGGCTGCCACCTTGCCCGAGAGCATCGCCGGCACGAGGTTGAAGCCGACGTTGCTTTCTGTGACTGAGGCAGGGTTCACGCCAGCCGCTCGTAGCGCGGTGCGCAACTCGGCTGCCTGGTAGGCGATTCCCGCGGTGCCCACGCGCTTGCCGGCAAGGTCTGCGACCTTGCTCACGTGCGCCGAGGGCAGCGCGATGATCGAAGTGAGCGGGCGTTGCACGAGCGCGCCGATCGACACCACTTTCAGCCCTTGGTCACGGGCGAGCAGCAGCTGCGGCTCATAGGAGATCGCCATGTCGACCTTGCCGGCGGCAAGCAGCTTCAACGGTTCGGCCGATTCGCTGGGCACGATCGGACGCACATCCAGACCCACAGAGTTGAAGTACCCATGTGCGATAGCCGTGTACAGCGACGCATGGTCGGCGTTGGGGAACCAGTCGAGCATCACCGTGAACGGCTTCGTCCCGGGCGCCGAGACGACGTCCTGCTTGGTCCCGCACGCGCCCAGCACGACGGCACAGATGCAGGCGGCCAGCAGGGACCATCCGTAGCGGGGGACAAGCAGGGCGGCACGGCGGACGCTTGACGATGCTCTCAACGGATCTCTCCTCTTGATTGATTGGTCCACGGCGAGAGCTTTCGCTCGGCGATGGTCAGTGCATAGAAACAACCGATCGCGAACACGAACAGCACGGCCGTGGCGGCGTATGCGCGGGAGGTCTGCAGGGCGGTCAAGTCGGAGGTGATCTCGCGTCCGAGGCCGGCGTAAGGACCGGTAGTAGGCGTCGAGGTCTCGGCGATGAACGCTCCGATCACACCAACGGCGAGCGCGATCCGGGCTCCGCTGAGCGCCGCGGGCAACGCCGCGGGCAACTCGCCGAAGCGAAACGCCTGCCAGCGCGACGCATCCAGCGTGCGCAACAGCTTGAGCTGGTCGGGATCGACCGCCGCGAGCCCATCCACGGTGGTCACGACCACCGGGAAGAAGCAAATCAACGCGATCACGACCAGCTTCGGGAAGATCCCAAAGCCCCACCAAAAGCACAGCGGCGCCGCGATCACTGCGATCGGGATCGCCTGCGAGCCGACCGTGTGGGGGTAGACGGCGCGACGCATCGGCGTCCACATGTGAATCGCGACGGCCATCGCAAAGCCGCCAACGAGCGCCAACGCCAGCCCGAACACGACCTCCTTGGCCGTGATCGCGAAGTTCGACCACAGCAGCCCGGCGTTGTCCCACATTTCGGCGAACATGGAGTGCGGTGCCGGCAGCAGCAATGGATCTACGCCCTGGAGGTCCACATACAGCTCCCAAGCGCCGAGGAAGGCGAGCCCAAGCAACAGCGGAGGCAGCACATTCGCAAACCCGCGTCTCACGCGGCCCTGCTCTCGGCCAGCGTCTGCATTGCCCGCTCGCGCAAAGCGACTACGGTAGCGTCGGTGCGCGAGCGCGGGCGAGGCTCTTCCACGTTCAGCTCTGACACGACACGCCCAGGCCGAGGGGAGAGCACCACAACGCGGTCGGCGAGCACGATCGCCTCCTCGACATCGTGTGTCACGAGCACCACTGTGCGCGGCTCGCGCACCAGTGCGCCTGTCAGCCACTCCTGCATCTCCTGCCTGGTGATCGCATCGAGTGCGCCAAAGGGCTCGTCCAGACACAGCACAGGCTTGCCGGAGAGCAGCGTGCGCACGAATGCCACGCGCTGGCGCATCCCACCCGAGAGCTCGTTGGGGCGGGCCCGCTCGAACCCGGCAAGGCCAAGCTCCTCGAAAAGGCTTGCTCCGCGCCTGCGCGCCTGCGCGCGTGAGACGCCGGCGATCCGCAGTGCCAGTGCCGCGTTGTCGACGGCATTGAGCCAAGGCAGCAGCAGATCGCGTTGGGGCATCAGCACGGCCGGCTCGCATTCGATCATGCCGCTATCGGGCTGCTGCAATCCGCAGATCAGCTCCAGCAGCGTCGTCTTGCCGCAGCCGCTTGGGCCGACCACAGCCAGCACGCTTCCGCGCGCGGCTTGCAGCGAGACGTCCGCGAGTGCCTGCACGGTTGCGCCGCGACGGTCAAGGTAGGCGCGACTCACAACGCCGAGCCTGACCGCGTCGCTCGTGCCCGGTGCGTCGTGCGCCTGGCGTTCACGGGACTTCACTTGGGTCTGCACAGCGCTCCCTCCGCGGGCATTACCCCACAGGTTCGAAGGGTCGGCGCCGGGTCGCATGCGCCATCTCAGCCAACCTCCGTCAGCTCCCCTGTTGTCGCCCTTGATGCTATCGCCCGACGGTATCGCCCGACGGCGGGAAGGAGGAGTGGGAAGGGCTTGTCGCCTATAGGTCTTTCAAATGAGTTGTACGTCTAGACACCCCTTGGCGTGGAGCTGGAAGGTTTGTTTTGGTACCAAACCTTTATCTAGGCCTTCGCACAAGGGGGGCTGGGAGGATCTTCAAAATGAGCTCTCCAGACCCAACGTCTTTCAAAGCCTCGCGACGTTCGAGGCGCATGGGCGGCATCGGCGCTAGGCACTGACGACCGGTCGCGTCAAGGCCTTGACGAAATCCTCGAGCTGCGCGGTCGTCCAGCACTCGAACGCCGTGCAATATTGCTCGTAGGCGGCGATCACCGAGTCGCCGTAGTTCCAGTACAGGCGCGGCTCCGGGTTCAACCAGAAAGTGCGTCCCGCGCGAGCGGCCACCTGGCCGAAGAGGTCGGCGCGTGGGTCGCGGCCATTGGTTCGCGCGTCGCCGAGCACGATCACGGTTGCGCGTGGGCTCATGTCGTCGGCGATCAGCTCCAAGAGCTCAGACCAGACACGTCCGTAGTCGGTGTAGCCGGAGATGTCGGCCACGCCGGCGTCGCTCGAGATGCGTTCGCTCACCGCGCGGAAATCACGCTCGTGCTCGAACACGTCGGTGACCTCGCTGATGCGCTCGATGAACACGAACGAGCGCATCTTGCGAAAGGAGTCGTGTAGCGCGTGTAGCACCGAGAGGAAGAACACCGAAGCCGAGGTGACGCTCGTAGAGACGTCGCACAGCACATAGATCTCCGGGCGCCGTGGACGACGCGGGCGGTAGCGCAGCTCGACGGGGACGCCGCCGGTTTGCAGGGAGGCGCGCATCGTGCGACGCACGTCCACGTGCGCGTGGTGGCGGTGCCCGCGATTCTGCTTGCCCTGCGTGGCCAGGCGTCTGCGTAGCTGCGCTACAACGCGGTGCACCGCTGCGAGGTCCGCAAGTGGGCCGGAGGGCAGTGCGCGGTCGAGCTCGCCCAATGGGCGAGCTGGAGGAAGGCGCCCGGAGCGCTGCACCTGCCGGCGTTCGAGCTCGCGACGCATCAGCGCCTCGAAGCGGCGCAGCGCGTCGCGCGGTACGCCGTCGCGGCGGGGGTCGTCAGAGGGCAGGTCGGGTTGGGGCTCGGCACGCAGACCGAGCGCGCGGCGGATGCGTTGCACGTCCACGCCGATCACGCCGCTGCCTTGCTCGGTTTGGCCGAAAGTGGCGATCGCCATACGCGCTAGATCGCGCATCGCGCCCTCCGCGCCTTCGCGCAGGGCGGCGGCGATCTGGCGGCGCAACGCATCGAGTTCGGTTTCCGAGAGCTCGCCGAGGTCGGCCGATGACGTGTTGCCCTCGTCCACACCCTCGCGCACCGAGGCGATCTCCACCGCACGGAAGAAGAAGCGGTCGAACACAAGCTCGAAGATGCGCCGGTCGTCCTGGCTCTTGGCAAGCGTTGCGGCAAGCGCCTCGCGGAACTCGCCCTGCGCGGTCCACGGGATCTCACGCAGCACCGCGAATGCGTCGAGCAGCTCGGAGGTGCCCACCGCGACCCCCTCGGCGCGCAGTTGCTCTCCCAGCTCGAGCAGGCGTGCCGCCATTCCCTCCGGGGGACCGTCGCTCGTCGGTACGTCGGCCTGGGGCCCAGGATCGTCGGCCTGGGGCACGGGATCGCTGGCGTTGCCGCTCTGGCCTCGGAGTTGCTCAGGCGGGCGCGACATCGGCGGCCTCGGCCAGCTTCAGCCCGACGCGCTCGGCGACGATGTCCATGTCGGTGCGGTGCTTGACGATCACCGACATCGTCTCGTTGAACGTCTCAGCGTCGATGTCCTTGGCGCCGAGCAGCAGGAGCGCGCGCGCCCAGTCGATCGACTCGGCGATCGAAGGCGGCTTCTTGAGGTCGAGTTCGCGCACCATGCCGACCACCTCCACGAGCCGCCGCGCCACATCGTCGGAGAGCTCGGGCGCGTGCAGCTTGACGATCTCGAGCTCGTGCTCTAGCGAGGGGTAGTCGAGCCACAGGTAAAGGCAGCGTCGCTTGAGCGCCTCGGTCAGCTCGCGCGAGTTGTTGGAGGTCAGCAGCACCACCGGGTGCGTGGTGGAGGTCACGCGCCCGAGCTCGGGGATCGAGATCTGAAAGTCTGAGAGCACCTCCAACAGCATCGCCTCGAACTCCTGATCGGTCTTGTCGATCTCGTCGATCAAGAGCACGACGGGCTGCTCGGAGGCGATCGCGCTCATCAAGGGGCGGGCGAGCAGGAACTCCTCGCCGAATATGTCCTCCTGTACAGCCTCCCAGCCGGTGCCTGACGCCTCGGCCTGGATACGCAGCAGCTGCTTGCGGTAGTTCCACTCGTACAGCGCCTTGGCCTCGTCCAGGCCCTCGTAGCACTGCAAGCGGATCAACTCACGGTCGAGGTAACGTGCGAGCGCCTTGGCCAGCTCGGTCTTGCCCACGCCGGCCGGTCCCTCCACGAGCACGGGCTTGCCGAGCTTGGTCGCAAGGAAGGCGACGAGCGCGGTGGACTCGCTCGGCAGGTAGCCGACGGAGCTCAGGCCCGCGGCGACGTCGGCGGAGGAGAGGGGTCCCTCAGGGAGCATCGTCGGGGAAATGATACGGGTAGCTCAACGTTCCTCCGGCTCGATGGGCGAGTCGTCGAAGGAAAGCTGCTCGGAAGGCCCGGGCGGAAAGCGGGGCCGCCTGGGTGAAGCGGTGGGTCGTCTGGGCGGAGAGGATGGGTTCGTGCTCTGAGGTGCTCGGGCGCTGTGCTTCACGACCGTTGTGAGGTCCTCGGAGGGATCGGAGTCGTGCTTCACGACCGTTGTGATGTCTCTGGATGGGTCGGAGTCCCGCGTATCGGCCGGGCTGTCCTCTACCGGGGGCGCAGAGGGCCGCGCCGCGACCGGTCTCGCTCGTGAGGCTCGTCGTGGAGAAGGGGTGACGGCCGTGACGTCCTCGTCGCTGGGTGTGCCTCGTCGGCTCCCTCGGGGACGCATCAGCGGCATCTCGGGCGTGCTCGAGGCGCGCATGCGCCAGCCGGCGTAGCCGAGCGTGCCGGCGGCTACGAACGCAAGGAAGAAGCCCCATTCGATGCCGACGGGATAGCCGTGGCCGTCTGGGCGTGAGAAGACGCGGTAGAAGATCAACAGGGCAGCCCAAGCACCGGCGGCCATCACCACAGCACCGTCGCTGCCGGGCATGTGGAAGTCGCGCCGCTCCGCACGCGCAAACATCAGCGCGATCACCCCGGCTGCCACCAGGAACACGGCGGCCTCGACGAACGACACATCGCCGAAGGCGCTGATCGAGTGCGAGTAGATCGCGTCGCTCTTTCGGTCCAGCGACTGCAGGTCATACCAAGGCAGGAACATCGTCACGAGCAGCGCCAGTGCCGCCACCGTGGCGATGCGCTGCTCGGGCGCAAGCGCCCCCCAGGCGCGTGTCATGCGCGTCATACGCGTGCGCGGCTGGGGGCGTCGTACGGCATAGATCGATTGTATGGCGCGCTCCAGCGCGAGCGGCTCAGATGCGATGGCGGGGCCAGCGGCTCAGGCGTGCGCCTTGGCGGCCTTGCCAAGTCGCTTGACCAGCAGCTTCGTGTCCTTCTCGCTGATCGTGCGCAGCTGACCCTGGAAGGCGAGCTTCCAGTGCTCGGCGGGCCACTTGCGGATGTGCTCGAGCTTGGTCGCGAGCTCTTCAGCCGGTACCCACTCGTCCTGCTCCAGCACGATCTCGGGCTCGGTGGCAAAGCGCCAGGGGTAGGCGTCGGCTTTGCCGGGCTTGCCGGGCCACAGCTTCGTGCGCTCCTCGTACATCTCACCGGTGACGACGATGCTGCCGGCGAAGCTCATCACCTTCGTCAGGTACAGGACGATGCGATCCCCGGGCTCGATCTGCAGCGCCCGTGGACGGTTGCGCTCCTTGATCCCGATCACGCTGAACCCATGGGCGCGCGTGGCCTCGTGGTTTTCGGGCGAGGCGGTCAGGATCCAGGTTTGGGGTACGGCGTCCGGCATGGGTGAAGCTCAAAGAATAGGCTGCCGCCGCGCCGGAAGCGAGATCCGCTCCACCGGCGCGAACTTTGCCGCACGGGCGCTCTTGGCCCCTCCTTTGGAGGAAGCCTTAACCACGATCGTCCCTGTTGTCACTTCTTCGTTGCCGGCAAGGTCGACCGCTTTGAACCCAACCGAGTAGGTTCCGGCTTTCGAGGGCGTCACCCAAAGCAGCCGCGGCTTGCCGCCTTCGACGGTCACGCTGTTGGTCCAGACGGTCTTTTCGCCGAGCTTGATGACCATGCTGACGCTCGAGACCTTCGACAGTTTGATCTGAATGCCGGCACGTTCGCCCGTGCGCACGCTCTGTGTCAGCAGTTCGATCGCCGGCGGCGTCTTCTCGTCCGCACGGAATTCCTTGGCCGTCGTGCAGTAGACTTGGTCGCCCGGAATCTGCCCGGTGGTCGGCGTCAAAGGCTCGCCCTTGCTCGTCTTTTCGCACAGGTGTTCGAGGAATTCCGCAAGCAGTTCGTGGTAGTTGAGATCGGATTCGGAATGCTGGTCATACATCGACCAGGCCCCGGTGTTGTAGTGGGGCACCTCCGCACGCGCCTCGGCGTCGCCGGCTTCGAACAGCTGCTGGCCCAACGGATCCTTGGTCAGCTTCGTGTATTCGTAGAGCCCGACAAGGCTCTGGATGAAGCCGTTGAGGATGCGCTCGCTCGGCGCGTAGGTGTACTCCAGGTAGTGGGCACCGGCGGGGGTGGCGACCCGCACCCCGGTGGGCGGTGGCATCTCGAAGATGCCGAGCGCCTGCTCTGCGGCCGTCAGGTAGACCTGTTCGTGGGTCACGCTCCAAGCGCGAGAGAAGACCTGCAGTGCGGTCCCCTGCGAGAGTCCGCTTGTCCATGGCGGTATGCCGCCGTCGAACTGGAACATGTATTCCCAGGCGATCCCGCCGGCGCGCTGGGTGGCGAGCGAAATAGCTTCGTTCAGTACTTCCTTCAACGTCGTGATTTCTTTATCGAGGAAGTACGCGTTCGCCTTGCCAAACGTCGCCAGCCACTGGATCTCGATGCCCTGCCCGGGGTAGTACTCCCACACCAGCTTGCTGCCGCTGAAGTACACGCGCTGATCGGCTCCAAGCAGTCGTTCGGTCGTCCACCATTGCCGGTTGCGTTCGAGCGTCGTGAACACCACAGGTAGCCGCGAGGCAATCAGCTGGTTGGCCGCGGCCATCGCTTCGACGTTGGCCATCACCGCACCGAGTTCGGCCGCGCGCGTCCCCGACAATTTGCGCAGCGAGCCCTTGGCTGCGCTGAAGGCCCCCTGGTACTTGGCGTAGGTCGCTGGAGTGATCGCGCCACTCTTCTGCAGTTGCTGCAGCGCGGCGGTCACGGTTACGCGCTGTGTCGCCCCGGCGCCGCTCGCGAACATGCACAGGACGGCGGCCACCACGAGCCCCAGCGCCAAGCCGGCTGCTCTGCGCGCTCCGGGTGTGCCTTCCCGGGTGAGCCCCCCCTTAGCGTGCACTCGCCATCCCGGTTGGGAGGGTATGGGCGCGCGGCGGTCTGAGGTGCATCGGCCTGATGCTAGGCTCATCCACGTCGGGCACCGCAGCAAACGTTGCAGGGCGCTGACCGGGTCGAAGCGTTGAGGGCACTCCTGAAGAACACAACCGTACGTGCAGCAGTTGCGCTGCTGCTGGCAATCTTCTGTGGCTGTTTGCTCTCGGCTTGCGCCGGCGACTCATCCGGCAGTGCCCAGGCGCTGCTGGACGAAACCTTCTCCGGGAGCAAGCAGATCGAAAGCGGCAACGTCAAGCTCTCCTTGGCGCTTGGCGCCGGCGGATCGAGCACATCGAGCAAGCCCCTCGCGGTGACCCTCAGCGGCCCGTTCGAAAGCGTCGGTGCAGGCAAGCTCCCCCGCTTTGCTCTACAACTGCAGCTGGGCGCCGCCGGCCACAGCCTCCAGGCGGGCGCCACCTCGACCGGCTCGGCGTTGTTCGTGGAGTTGGCCGGCACCTGGTTCTCCACGCCGTCGAGCACCTACAAGGCACTCGAAGAAAGCTATACGCAAGCCACCAAGAAGGCCTCGAGCGCCAAGGTCCGCTCGACCTTCTCCTCGCTTGGCATAGAACCGGGCCGCTGGCTGTCGAATCCGACCAAGGTCGGCACGGTCACGGTAGGCGGCGAAGCCACGATCCATCTCATCGCGGCAGTGGACATACCGGCCTTCCTGGCCGACGTGACCAAACTCTCACAGGCCGGCAGCTCGCTCGGTTTGGACTCGGTGCCCGGAGCTTCAAGCGCTGGCGGCACGCTTTCGCCGAGCGTGATCGACGAACTGGCGAAGTCGATCAAATCCGCCCATGTCGACGTCTACACGGGTGAGAGCGACCACATGCTGCGTCGCCTGGAAATCACGGCGGCCATCACGGGCACGCCTCAGACGCAGGGCCTCCTCGACGGCCTCAGCAGCGCCAATCTCACGGTCCAGCTCGAATTCTCAGACCTCAACAAAAAGCAGACGATCAGCGCACCGGCAAACGTCGAGCCGTCAAGCCAGCTACTCCCGGCGCTGCAGCAGCTCGTCGGCGTGCTCGAGGGCACCTCAGGCTCGGGCATCAGCTCAGGCACGCTTGAAGAGCTCTCCGGAGGCTGATTCCTAGCCTTGAGGGTCGAGTTCGTCGAGCGTCCTTCGCACCTCTGACTCGACGTCCATCGGCTCTTCGCCACTGCGCACCCTACGTTCATTGCGCGCCGTCACGAGTTGGCGCACCTCTTCGGTCAGTCCAATGTCGTGTTTGCCGACAGGTGTGCCATCCGTCGGCTCTTCGAGCAGCGCGAGCTCGGCGTCGATGTCGAGTGCCGCACCGCCTTGGCGTACCTGCCTGTCGCTGCGCGCCTGCAGCATCTGGCGGATCTCCTGCTCGCGCTCGGCACGAGCCAGCGGCGAGTTCGGTGGCGGCCCGCCAGAGCCGCCGTCGCCCATCGAAAGACCGCCTTCGCCGATCTTGTCGTACAGGCTGCCGCCGGCGAGGAAAGAGCCGACACCGACGAGCACGAACAGCACCACCGCGCCGACCACTACGAGCGTGAACGGTTCCATCGTCTGATTGTGGCCTACTTCGATACTCTCTGGGTTGACTGACCAGTCAATCTATTCCCCGCGCCCGTCCTAGGAGAACACCAGACCATGGTCGATTTCACGCTCACCGACGAGCAGAAGAACCTTCGCGAAATGGCCCACGACTTCGCCGAGAAAGAGATCCGGCCGGTCGCCTGGGAGTACGACAAGGACGGCACCTGGCCGCAGGACATCATCGAGAAGGCCTGGGACGTCGGCTTGATGAACACCCACATTCCCGAGGAGTACGGCGGACCTGGAGCCGGCTACCTCGACGGCTGTCTGATCGAGGAGGAGCTCTCCTGGGGCTGCTCCGGCATCCAGACTTCGCTGGGCTGTAACGGCCTCGCCACCGCGCCGGTCACTCTTGGCGGCTCGGAGGAGATCAAGAAGAAGTATCTGGGCATGCTCACCGAAGCGCCCAAGCTGGCCTCCTTCTGTCTCACCGAGCCTGACGCCGGCTCAGACGTCTCAGGGATGCGCACCACGGCCGTCAAGAAAGGCGACAAGTACGTCATCAACGGCTCCAAGTGCTTCATCACCAACGGCGGCTACGCCGACTACTACACGGTCTACGCCAAGACCGACAAGGAGGCCGGCCACCGCGGCATCTCCGCCTTCGTGGTCGAGCGCGACTGGGGCGTGGTCGTGGACAAGAAGGAGGACAAGCTCGGACAGCGCGCCTCCAACACCGCCACGATCTCCTTCAACGACGTAGAGGTTCCCGCCGAGAACCTGCTCGGCGAGGAAAACGCCGGCTTCAAGCTCGCGATGATGACGCTCGACCGCACGCGCCCGGGAGTTGCCGCGATGGCGACCGGCATCGCCCGCGCCGCGTTCGAATTCGCCACCGATTACTCGCGCGAACGGGTCCAGTTCGGCGTGCCGATCGCGATGCACCAGGCGATCCAGTTCATGATCGCCGACATGGCCACCGAAATCGAGGCGGCGCGACTGCTCACGTGGAAGTCGGCGTACCTGCTCGACAGCGGTCAGCGCAACACGCTCGTCTCCTCGCACGCCAAGCGCTTTGCCGCTGACGCCGCGATGAAGATCGCCACCGACGCCGTGCAGGTCTACGGCGGCTACGGCTTCATCAAGGAGTACCCGGTGGAGAAGCTGTTCCGCGACGCCAAGATCATGCAGTTGTACGAGGGTACGTCGCAGATTCAGCGTCTTGTCATCGCCCGTGAAACGCTGCTCCCCCGCCGCGCCGAGGAGCCCACGGCGGTTCCCGCCTGATATCGATGATGGCCATGCCGCATGCGGCATGGCCGGAGGGGCCGCATGCGGCCCCTCCTCGGGCCGTGCATGCACGGCCCGACCGACGGCGCATGCGCCGTCGGCACAGCACAGCGGGCAGCGCGATCTGAGAATAGCCACTGCAACTAGAGGAGACCAGCATGTTCGTGTTCAAGGCCGCTGTCGTCGGAGCGGGCACCATGGGCGGGCAGATCGCACAGACGATCGCCGCAGCCGGCTTCCCGGTGGTGCTCAAGGACATCAACCAGGATCTCGTGCAGGCAGGCTTGGACGAGGCGCGCAAAGTGACCGAGGGCCAGGTCTCAAAGCTCGTCAAGAAGGAGCGCATCACCGCCGAGCAGGGCGCCGCCCAGATCGAGGAGATCCTCGGCCGCATCGAAGGCACCACCTCCTATTCCGGTTTCGGCGACGTCGACTTCGTGATCGAGGCCGTGCCCGAGCGCATGGAGATCAAGCAGGCGGTGTTCGCCGAGCTCGACGCGGTCACGCCCGGCCACGCGATCCTGGCGTCGAACACCTCGTCGCTGTCGATCGGTGAGATCGGCGAGGCCACGATGCGCCCGGACAAGGTCGTCGGCTTCCACTATTTCTATCCCGCTTCGGTGATGCCGCTCGTGGAGATCGTGGAGGGCGAGGAGACCTCGCCGGAAACGGTCACCGCCGCGCTCACCTTTGCCCAGGCGATCCGCAAGCAGCCGATCGCCTGCCTGGAGGTCCCAGGCTTCGTCGTCAACCGCATCCTGATGGCGGGAATGTCTGAGATCTGGCGCGAGCAGGAGGAGAAGAAACTCTCGATCAAGGCGATGGACGAGGGCATCGGTGCCGCCGGGGTGGTACCGATGGGCCCGTACTTCCTCGTCAACCTGCTCGGTCTCGACACGGTCCTGCACGTCGCCGAACACGTGGCCGACGCTTATGGCGACGAGCGCTTCTATGTGCCCAAGGGCATGCAAAAGCTCGTCTCCGAAGGCAAGCTCGGCGCCAAGACCGGCGGCGACGGCGTCTACAGCCCCGCGGGCGAGTCCAACCTCAAAGGCGACGCCGATCCCGACGTGGCCGAGGTCGTCGAGCTGCTCACGCTCAAGACGTTCGTCGAGGCCGCGCTCGTCTTGCAGGAGGGCGTCGCCACCCACCGCGACATCGATTTCGGAATGATGGCCGGCGCCGGTCTCGACCCCCGTCGTGGCCTGATGCCGCCGTTCATGAAGGCCGACATCGAAGGCCTCGACTCGGTGCTGGAGCGCCTGGAGAACGCGGCCGAGCGCTACGGCGAGCGCTTCGCCCCGCCGGCGATCCTGCGCCGCCTGGTGGCCCAGGGCCGGCTGGGTCAGAAGAGCGGCCAGGGCTTCTACGCCTACCCCCAGCCCGACGCAGAGCAGCCGGCCGAGGTGGTCAAGCTCGAGACGCGCTCCGACGGCGTTGCGATCGCCTGGCTCGCAAACGGTCAGATGAACTCGATCGCCCCGCAGGTTATCGAGGATCTCGGCAAGGTCTGGAGCAAGGTCAAGGACACGAACGTACACGCGCTCGTGATCGCCTCCTCCAACCCGTTCCTGTTCAGCGCCGGCGCCGACATCAAGGCGTTCACCTCGATGGACAAGGAGGCGGGCGAGCAGCTGATCCACGCCGCCCACGCGCTCCTACGTGAATTCGGTTCGGCTGGAATCGCCACGATCGCCGCCGTCAACGGGCTCGCCTTCGGTGGCGGATGCGAGCTTGCGATGGCCTGCGACGTGCGCATCGCCGCACGCTCGGCCACCTTCGGCCAGCCGGAGATCAAGCTCGGGATCATCCCGGGCTTTGGCGGCACCCAACGCCTGCCACGGCTCGTGGGCGAGAACAAGGCGCTGGAGATGAACCTTGTCGGCGACCCGATCATGGCTGAAGAGGCCTTCGAACTGGGTCTCGTCAACCGCATGGTCGAGGATCACGAACTGCTCGATACGGCGCTCTCCTGGGCACGTCGTTTGGCGGCCCAGGCGCCGGTCGCGCTCGAGCAGATCAAGCGCGTCTCTGGCGCCGGCGATCTCGATGCTGGCATCGAGGCGGAGAAGCGCGGATTTGCCACCGCCTTCGGCAGCGAGGACGCCAAGGAGGGCATCTCGGCCTTCCTCGGCAAGCGCGCGCCGCGCTTTCAGGGTCGCTAGGGGCCGGACTCAGGGAGCGTGTTTCAAAACGAGCGGTGCGCGTTGACACCCCCTTGTTTGAACACGGATGATTTATTTAGGTACCTAACCTTTATCTACGTGTTCAAACAAGGGGGTGTGTTGTGAGGGATGTCCCCCGCGAGTCCGCCACGAAGCTTGCACGAGGCCGGTCATTGCGTTCAGATCGGCCGTCCGAGCTCAAGGTATCGGGCCCGTGTGCCGACGCATTCGTCCATGACAATCCCAAAGATTGGATCTGACGGCGAGCAAGTCTTCTCGGCGGGGCAGACGGAGCTGGAGTTGGAAGACGGACAGCCGTCGGCGGCCGCCCGCATGGAGTTGGAGCACCAGCTCAAGCGTCTCGGCGAGACGCTCAAAGGGCGAACCGACGATGTCGTGAACGGCATCGTCAGGCGCAACGAGGAATCGGCTGTAGTACTCGAGCCGATCGTCGAAGAGAGCTTCGTCAAGGTCGGCACGGTCTCCACCGTCGCGTTCGCCAGGTGGACCGCCGGCGAGGGCGCCGAGGTGGCGCGCGAGGTAGGTCACGAGTCGTGGAACATCTTCGGTCAGCTCGCCGCGCAACGGGCCGCTCCGCTCAACGAGGTCACCAAGCGCTGTCTGCGCTGGCGCGACGCCGCCGCGGATGTGATCTGTGAGATAGGCGCGCAGCTAGAGCTCTCCGAGACGGCTCTCGACCGGGCGCTCTCGATGCTCCAGCGCAGCCTCGACGTAACGCTCGTGCGCATGTGCCAGTCCTTCGAGGTCGAGCGTCGCCGCGCGCACGAGGAGCTGCACCGCCGCCAGGAGGAGCTTGCCTTCATGGCGACTCACGATGCGCTCACGGGCCTGCCCAATCGCACGCTGATACTCGACCGCGTCGAGCAGATGCTCGTGCGCGCGCGACGCAACCAGACACCCGTGGCTGCGCTGTTCGTCGATCTCGACAACTTCAAGCACATCAACGACACGCTCGGGCACGGCATCGGCGACCAGTTGCTGCGCGCCGTGGCGGCGCGTCTGGAGGCGGTCGTGCGCGACATCGATGCGCTCGGGCGCCTGGGTGGCGACGAGTTCGTGGTCGTCGCCGAAGGCATGTCGCTTGCCGCCGGCCCCGAGCTGATCGCCGAGCGGCTGCTTGGCGCGCTCAAGCAGCCCTTCAAACTGAAGGGCGCCGAGAACACGCGCCTCGTCGTCACCGCCAGCGTCGGGGTCGCGATGGGCGAGAGGGCCACCGCCGAAGAGCTCTTGCGCGACGCCGACATCGCCATGTACCGCGCCAAGTGGGACGGCAAGAACGGCTACGTGGTGTTCGAGTCGGGCATGCAGGATGCCGTTCAGAGCCGCATGGAACTCGAGATGGACCTGCGCGATGCCTTCGAGAAAGACGAGTTCTTCGTCGTCTACCAGCCCACCTTCGACTTGCGCGAGATGGTGCCCACGGGTATGGAGGCTCTGATCCGCTGGCGCCATCCCACGCGCGGCGTCGTCCAGCCCGACGACTTCGTGCCGCTGCTGGAGGAGACAGGCCTGATCGTCGAGGTCGGAAGATGGGTCCTGGGCGAGGCCTGCCGTCAGGGGGCCGAATGGCGCGACGCCGGTCGTGAGATCGGCATCGCCGTCAATGTGGCCGCACGACAGTTGGACCGTGACGAGTTTGTACACGAGGTCAGAGATGCCCTGAGCGAGTCCGGTCTGGAGCCCGGCCAGCTCACGATCGAGATCACCGAGACGACGATCATGGCCAACGCCGAGGAGACAGCCGGCCGGCTCGCATCGATCAAGGAGATCGGGGTGCGAGTCGCGATCGACGACTTCGGCACCGGTTACTCCTCGCTTGCCTACCTGCAGCGCTTCCCGGTCGACGCTTTGAAGATCGACCGCTCGTTCATCTCGAAAATGAGCAATGACGCCGAAGGCGAGACGCTGATCAGGACACTCGTGCAGCTCGGCAAGTCGCTCTCGATCGAGACGCTCGCCGAGGGCATCGAGCAAGCCCAGGAGCTCAGCCTGCTGCGCGAGGAGAGCTGCGACACCGGCCAGGGCTTCCTGTTCGCGCGCCCGCTCGACGCGGAGGAATGCGAGACCTTCCTGGAGAATTGGGCGGGAGCGGTCTCGCCAACCTCTGTGTCTGCCGAGCGACCGTCTGCCTGAGCGTCTGGCCGGTTCTTCTGGCCGGTTCTCAGCTGAGCTTGACGAGATCGCTTCGCGGCGCGATCTCCCAGCGTGCGGCGAGCCGGCGGAGCTCCTCGTCGAGCTGCCAGCGGTCGGCAAGTCGCTCGCCCTCGTATTCGACGCTTGCTCCCTTCAGCACCATCGAGCCGCTGTTGTCGCCGATCGCGCGCAGCTCGGCAACCTCGGCATCGCTGAGCAACGGCTGCGCGGGCAGCGACGCGAGCTCGGCGCGCTTGTCCTCGATTGGCTTTGGGACGCCAGACTGTGATGCTTGGCTTGCTTTTGCTTGCCCGGTAGCGGGCCTGGCGCTCTCCTGAATCAGCGTGGGCGCCACGCAGCGGACGGCCGGGTGCGCAAGGTTCCACTGGCAGGCAAGCTGCAGCAGCGTCAGCCCATGGCGCTCGGCATAGGGGCGCATGCGCCCGAGCTTCTCGATCCCTGCCTCCACCCAACCGGCGGGGCGGAACTTGCGGTGGTCGTACTGGGCGAACTCATGACCCGGACGTACGTCACCGTGGAACAGGCCGCCGTAGTCGACCACGCGCGTGATCAGCTTCACGTCGTGAGTTGTGGCTGCGTCGAGCACCAACTCGCCCGGCCACGGCTCCATCGGGCTGAGGATGACCATCGCCCAGTCGATCAGCTCGCCGAAGCGCTCGAAGCAGTCGATCAAGTCGAGCGTGAAGCCGTTTGCCGGGCCGGGAGCAACCCCGAGCAGGCGCGTGAGGCCCGCCTCGCGCAAAGCCTGCATCCCCTCCCAGACGCTTGCGTTCGTGTAGCCGGTGCGGTCGGGGTTGTGCAGCATCAACAGGTCGAAGCGCTCAGCTCCGAGGCGCTCCAGGCTTCGCTCGGCGGCCATGCGGATGTAGGCGCCGTAGTCGCCCTCGCTGCGCAGACGCGGGTCGGTGAAACGCGGGAAGCCCTTGGCGCCTTCGCGCTCGCCCTCGTAGAAGTCGTGCCCGATCGCGCCGATCAAGCAGAAGCTGTCGCGATCCACCCCGTCGATCGCGCGTCCGAGCAGGCGGTCGGCCTCGCCGGCGCCGTAGGCGTCGGCGCTCATCACAGTGTCGATCCCCTCGCCTGGCCGTAGCAGCGCGAGCAGGCGCTCGTCCTCCAGTGGCTCGCCAAAATGCATGAAGCGGCCCCCGCTCCATGTGCCGATCGCAGTGGCGGTCGGGTCAACGGTCATCGAGCGTTTCTCTCGCTTTGGCGCATTGTCATCGGGTCTTGTCTGGGATTCGGCAAGGGGGTTGCGTTTGGCTCATGGGGAGTGTTCGGTAGGAGGTTTGTGTTCGCTCATAGGGAGTGTCCGGTAAAGGGGGTGTGTTTCGGGCAGGTCCATCGCGACGAACTCTACGACGAGCCGAATCCGGTCGCCGTGCGTGCCCGCAGGGCGGCTTCGAGCCGCTCGAGCGCGTGGCGCACGACCTTCTCCTCAGGCGCCGGCGCGTGGGCGTTCGCGGCAACGCCGGCGCTCAGCTCGCGCAGCTCGACGATGCGCGTTTGCAGGTCCGGGCGCCGCTCCTTTGGCAGTTCCTGTAGCGCAGCCACATAAGCGCGGTCCAGCTCGATCGCGGCCAGCTCGAGCCGGCCTTGGTCGAGGTCCAGGTGTGCGCGTAGAGCGAGCTCCTCGCATAGAAGTACGCTGCCGCGCCCGGACAGGAGCAGCGCAAGGCGCTCTTGTGGACGCAGCACGCTCGCCCGCTTGCCGGCTCGCCGGCGTGAGAGCACGAGCTCGCGCGCGTCGCTCCAAAGGCCGTCGGCGACCTGCTCGCCTTCGCCGAAGCCGGCGCGCACGACCAGCGCCTGGGCTGGGGAGATCTCGTGGATGTGCGGGGCTGCGCCCGCGATGCGATGCGCGTAGAGGACGCGGTTGAGCACCTTTGCGGCCGCGTGCGCCTCGAGCTCGGGATCGAGCTGCTCCAGCCAGGCGCTTGCTTGGGTCTCGAGCGACAGCGGTACCGGGTCCACCACGGTGGCGCGCGCGACGGGCACAGAGGCCGGCTCGGGATCGGTTCGGCGCGTGCGCGAGCGCCTGCCGAGCATGCCGCGGCGCTCGGCCCCGATCGTCGAGAGCACGACCACGTGCTCGGGCTCGTTGCCGTCAGGTCCTGCCGACTTGCGCAGCAGATAGCGGCCGTCGGCCGGGCCGAGCTCCCAGGGAAGCTCCATCTGCACGAAGGTGAAAAGGCGCGTGGGCACACGCGCACGGTACTCTTTGGCCGATGTCCGACGGAAACAAGGCGGCTGCGGGGCTGCGCGAGCGCTTGACCACCGGTACCGAGGACAAGATCGGCAGGGCGCTCGTAGATCTGATCGAGAACCCGCTGGTCACGGGCACGATCGGTCGGGCGTTCGACGCGCGCGAGCGCGCCGCCCAGGCCCAGGAGCTGGCGCTGAGCGCATTGAACATCCCGACAGCCGCAGACATCGAGCGGCTCACGCGGCGTCTGCGCTCGGTATCGCAGCGTCTGGAGGGCATCGAGGACGGCGTGCACCGCATCAACCGGGCGCTGAGCGAGGGCTCGGTCGAGCGGCGCCTGGTCGCGATGGAGGAGCAGTTGAGGGCGCTCAGCAGCAAGCTGTCGGCGCCGAGCAGGCCTTCGACGCAGGCAAGTCCTCAGCGCGCCCAGGGCGGCGCCGCGGCGAAGACTTCAGCCAAGAACTCGGTTGGATCCAAGAAGCCTGCGCCCAAGCGGGCGGCGCCTAAGCGCGCAGCGCGGACCGCAAAGCCCAAGAAGACCGCTTGAGCTAAGCCGACAGTGCGCCCAGCGCGATGCTGCCCATCGCCTCGGCGGCCTGTGTGAGCGCGTGATCGTCTATGCGGATACGCGCGACGGATCCATGGGAGGCAAGGTTATAACCTAGAGGTTGTATGTCCGGATGTTGGTTTTCGCCAACTCCAAGTTCCGATTTATAACCTGGAGGTTGTATGTCTGGATGTAGGTTTTCACCGGCATCGAGTTCCGGTTTATAACCTGCAGGTTGTATATCTGGATGGAGGTTGTCGCTGACCGCCAAGAGGCAGGCGACTTGGATGCCTGTGTTGGCTCCTAGGGTGAACAGCGTCGCGGCCTCCATCTCCACCGCCAGCGCCCCTTCGGCTTGCCAGTTTGCATTGCGTGTCGAGTCGCGCTCGTAGAAGAGGTCTGTGCTTACGATCCGGCCCTCGCGGTGCGTTCCCTCCCGCCAGCTGCCTGCCCTCCGGGCAAGAGCCTCGGTCAAGGTTGGATCGGCGAAAGCCAGCTGTTTGGCGCCGAGGGTCAAGCTCGTCCCGTCGGCGGCGATCGCCTCATGGGCGACGACGAGGTCGCCGAGGCGGAGCTCCGCGTCGAGCGCTCCACACGTGCCCACCCTGATCGCACGCGTCACACCCAGGGAGATCAGCTCGTGCAAGACGATCGCGGCGGACGGTCCGCCCATGCCGGTGCTCTGGATCGTGAGCGGTTCGCCGTCGAGGGCTATGCCGGTGTAGCCCCACAGACCGCGGTTGTGGTTGAACATGAGCGGGCTCTCGAGCAGGAATTGGGCCAGCGCCAGCGCGCGGCCCGGGTCGCCCGGAAGCAGCACCCGCTCGGCCAACGTGGCGGTTGGGCGTAGGTGGATCGTGTTCCCCTGGGGGAGTGGGGTCGACCGCTCGGCGGATCGCCTGGGGTCGCTGGGACGAGCGGCAATCGGCTCGCTTTCGGCCTGTTGGACTGTCTCACTGTGATTCACGCCCCGCGACTTTAGACTGCCGCTGATGGCGACGTCCACGACAAGCGAGCAGGCCGAAGGTGGGGCGAGCGAACCTACGCTCGCAGAGGTGGCTTCGCGCGCTGGAGTAACTGCCGCGACCGTCAGGCGCTGGGTGAAGGAGGGGCTGGTCCCACAGTACGAAGGGGCGTGGACTCCTGCAGCGGCGGCACAGGTGCGCATCGTCGGGCGTCTACGCGAGCGTGGGCACACGATCGAGCAGATCCGTCGAGCGAGCGAGAGCGGGCAGCTGGCCGGCTACGTGCAGGGGATGTTCGCGCCGCAGGAGGGCCGCTACACGCTCAGGCAGGCCGCGCGCGAGGCCGAGATCGACGAGCAGCTGATCGAGCGCATCTACATGTCGCTCGGCCTGAGCACGCTGTCGGTCGATGCGATCACCGAGGAAGACATGGAGATGCTGCGCTACATCGCGGCGATGCTCAACTCCGGCCTGCCAGAAGTCGCGTTTTTGCAGCTTGCGCGCGTGTACGGGCAGACGCTCGCCCAGATCGCCGATGCCGAGGTGCGGCTTATCCACATCTACGTGCACGAGCCGATGATGCGCGAGGGCATCCCCGGCGTACAGATGGCCGAGGCGATGGAGGGTCTCGCCGGCGAGCTCCTCCCGTTCGCCGCGCCGTTCATGCGCTATCTGCACGGGCGCTTCCTCGGGCACTTCATCGAGCAGGACGTGATCGGCCACATGGAGGCCGAGCTCGCCGGCGGCGTCCCCGAGGAGGGGCGCATGCGCGTCGTGATCGCCTTTGCCGACCTTGCCGGCTATACGCGCCTGACCGAGGAGCGCGGCGACGAGGAGGCCGTCGGCGTCGTGGAACGCTTCGTGGAGGCCGTGCAGCACTCGCTGCCGATCGACGCGCGCGTAATCAAGACACTCGGCGACGAGGTGATGGTCATCGGTGCGGACGCGCTCGCGCTCACGCAGTGGGCGGTCGACTTTCAGGCGGCGCTGTCTCCAGACGTGCCTGCTCCGCGCATCGGCATCCATACCGGCGATGCGCTCTATCGCGACGGCGACTATTACGGGCGCGATGTCAACCAGGCGGCGCGCGTGGTCGCCAGGGCCGCCGGCGGCGAGGTGCTGGTCACGCGCCAAGTGGTCGACGCTGCCAGCGGCGTGGACGGCTTGCGCTTCGAGTTGATCGGCGAAATCGGCTTGAAGGGCTTCTCCGAGCCGGTCGAGCTGTTCCACGCTTTTCCACGCGAGGAGTAGGAACTGGTCCATGACAGGCCGTGCTCTGAGCGTCGACGAGCTGGACGAGGTCGTGACTGTCGCCGAGGTCGGGTAGCAATGACCGCCGCCGAGGTGCGCGAGCGCGTGCGAGCCGGTGGCCTGCTTTCTTCGGGCTCGGATGTCGTCGCGATGCTCTCCGGCGGACGCGACTCGGTCTGCCTGCTCGACGTCGCAATCGCGCTGTGCGGTGCGGGGCAGGTGCACGCGCTGCACGTCAACTACGGGCTGCGAGCCGAGTCGGACGAGGACGAGCGCCACTGCCGCGAGTTGTGCGAGCTGTTGGGGGTGGAGATCGAGGTGGTGCAGGCCAGCAGGGCAGAGCAGGCCAGCGGCAACCTGCACGCGTGGGCGCGCGAGCTGCGCTATGCGGCGGCGCACGAGCTGGCGCAGCGGCTGGAGCAGGCGCTGATCGCGACAGGCCATACCGCCACTGACCAGGTCGAGACGATCCTCTACCGCCTTGCCGCTTCGCCCGGGCGTCGGGCGCTGCTCGGCATGGCCCCGAAGGAGGGACGGCTTGTGCGCCCATTGTTGGGGCTGACGCGCCAGGACACAGCCGCCTACTGCCAGGAGCTGAAGCTCGCATGGCACGAGGACTCGAGCAACGACAGCGAGCTCTATGCCCGTGCCCGCGTGCGCCACAGGCTCGTCAAGGCGCTCGACGCCGTGCACCCGGCAGCGCAGGCCAACGTCCTGCGCACCGCCGCGCTCTTGCGAGAGGAGACAGAGCTGCTCGACGCGCTGGTGGACGCCGAGCTGGGGACGGGCGCAAGCATCGCGATCGAGCGGTTGGGGCAGCTCGCGCCTGCGTTGCAGCGGCTCGTGGTCATTCGCCTGGCCGAGCAGGCCGGCGGCGAGCTTGCTCCGCAGGCCGGCGAGCGTGTCGGCGAGATCCTTGCGCTTGGCGCGCGCGGCGGTCGAGCGGAGCTACACGTCGGCGGTCTCGCAGGTGCCGTGATCGAGAATGGCGTGCTGCGCGTGGTCGCGATCCAGCCGCGCGAACAGCGCCCACCGCGCTCGCGCTCGAAGCAGGGACAGGCAGACCCCCATGAGCCCCAGCAGGGACAGGCGGGTGCGCCTGAGACTCTGCCCGAGCCCATACCCACGGATGCCGAGGACCCTGACGGACAGGGTCCATGAGCGGGGTCGGCCCGGCGGCCAATACACTCCCTCAGGTGGTGCCCATACCTGAGCGTGTCGCCCCGGCGGCCTCCGAGGAGACCTCCGAGGTGGGCGAGGTGCTTGTCGGCGAGGAGGATCTGAGCCGGCGCGTACGCGAGCTTGGCGAGGCGATCTCGCGCGACTATGCCGGGCGCCCGCTGCTGCTCGTCGGCGTGCTCAAGGGCGCCGTCTTCTTCTTGAGCGACCTCATGCGCTTCATCGACATCCCGGTCGAGGTCGACTTCATGGCTGTCGCCTCCTACGGCTCGGCGACCGATTCCTCCGGGGTGGTGCGCATCCTCAAGGACCTCGACGTCGCGATCGAGGGTCGCGACGTGTTGATCGTCGAGGACATCGTCGACTCCGGGCTCACCTTGCAGTATCTGCTGCGCAACCTCGGCTCGCGCAATCCAGCGTCCCTGGAGGTGTGTGCGCTGCTGACCAAGCCCGACCGTCGCAAGGTCGATCTGCCCACCCGCTACGTTGGCTTTGAGATACCCGACCGCTTCGTGATCGGCTACGGGCTCGATTACGCCGAGCGCCACCGCAACCTGCCGTTCGTTGCCGTGCTTGAGCGTTAGAAGACCTATGGGCACGAACTTCTATCCCAATAACTCAACCGCATGCGAGCCGCGGCGCATCCGGCCTGGGTGTGGGCGCGCATGGTCGGAAACGACCGGGAATTCAGGCCTCTCGTGGTACGCTGATGGACTGGCGGTCGGCACCTCCGATGTTGTTGGCAGCCAGGATCCAAGCCCATGAGCCGATTCTTCAAGAGCGCCGCTTTCCCGATTTTGATCGTGGTCGTGCTCGCCTTCTTCATCTCGAAGGTGTTCGTCTCGCCCGCCCAGAAAGGGCCGGAACACAGCTACAGGACGCTCGTCACCGAAAACATCCCTCGCAACGAAGTCAAGTCGGCGGAGCTGAAGGTCAAAGACAACGCGGTTGCCGTCGAACTGAACAACAAGGAAAAATTCGAAGTCGGCTATGTCGATCAGGCCGCGCCGACGCTTATCGCCGACCTCGAAAAAGCCAAGGGCACCAAGTTCAACGTCGAATCCAACAAGACGAGCATCTGGCCTTCGCTGCTCACGTATCTGCTGCCGCTCGTCCTGATCCTCGGCTTCTGGTTCTTCCTGATCAACCAGGTCCAAGGCGGGGGCTCGCGCGTCATGTCCTTCGGCAAGTCGCGCGCCAAGCGCCTCTCCGCCGACTCCCCCAAGATCACGTTCCGTGACGTCGCCGGGGTCGACGAGGCCGTTGAGGAGTTGCACGAGATCAAGGAGTTCTTGGAGAACCCCAAGAAGTTCCAAGCGCTCGGCGCGCGAATACCCACCGGTGTGCTGCTGTACGGCCCTCCGGGGACGGGCAAGACGCTGCTCGCACGCGCCGTAGCCGGCGAGGCGGGCGTGCCCTTCTTCTCGATCTCGGGCTCTGACTTCGTAGAGATGTTCGTCGGCGTCGGCGCTTCGCGTGTGCGCGACCTGTTCGAGCAGGCCAAGCAGAATTCCCCGTGCATCATCTTCATGGACGAGATCGACGCTGTCGGCCGCCATCGCGGCGCGGGCCTCGGCGGTGGCCACGACGAGCGCGAGCAGACGCTCAACCAGCTGCTGGTCGAGATGGACGGCTTCGAGGCCAAGGACAACATCATCATGATCGCCGCCACCAACCGGCCTGACATCCTCGACCCGGCGCTCCTGCGTCCCGGCCGCTTCGACCGCCAGATCGCCGTCGATCGCCCCGACCGCAAGGGCCGCTCCAAGATCCTCGAGGTGCACACGCGCGGCAAGCCGCTGGCGAAGATCATCGACATCGACGCCTTGGCGGGCCAAACACCAGGATTCACGGGTGCGGACCTTTCGAACCTGATCAACGAGGCCGCGCTCCTATCCGCTCGCATCGGCAAGCGCGAGATTGGTCAGGAAGAGCTCGAGGAGGGGATCATGCGCGTGATCGCCGGCCCCGAGAAGAAGACACGCGTGATGTCCTCCAAGGAGCGCCTGATCACCGCCTACCACGAGATGGGCCACGCGATCGTCGGCCATTTCCTCGAGCACTCGGACCCGGTCCACAAGATTTCGGTGATCTCGCGCGGGCAGGCGCTCGGCTACACGATCTCGATGCCCCAGGAAGACCGCTTTCTGACGACCAGGGCAGAGCTCAACGACACGATGGCGATGACCCTGGGCGGCCGCGCTGCCGAGGAGATCGTCTTCGAGGAGATAACGACCGGCGCCTCCAACGATCTGGAGAAGGTCACCGCGACCGCCAAGCAGATGGTGATGCGCTTCGGCATGTCCGAGAAGCTCGGCCCGCGTGTGTTCGGCCACGAGCACGGCCAGCCGTTCCTCGGCCGCGAGTTCTCGACCGAGCCCGACTACTCGGACGAGATCGCACGCGAGATCGACGACGAGGTGCGGCGCATGGTCGAGTCGGCCCATCAGCGCGCCAAGTCGATCCTCACCGAGCACAAAGACGATCTCACCAATCTCTCTGAGATTCTCGTCAAGCGCGAGACGATCGAGAAGGAGGAGTTCCTCGCCCTGCTCGACGGCAAGAGCGAGGAGGAAGTCTTCGGCGCCGAGGAGGCCCCGGCGCCCGAGCTGCCGGTTCCGCCGGCGCAGGCCGACCGCGCCGGTCGCGAAGCTCCGCGTCCGCTACCGCGCCCGGGTTTGGCGGGTGGCACAGCCGACATGACCGGCTCGGATCCCAGCGGACCTTCCGTTACCTGAGCTTGTCCTACCGCGTCATGGGGGTCCTCAACGTGACCCCCGACTCGTTCTCGGATGGCGGCCTGTTCTTGGACGAGCAAGCTGCCGTAGCTCATGGCGTCGAGCTTTATGAGCAGGGGGCTGAGATTCTCGACATCGGCGGCGAATCGACCCGTCCTGGGGCTGAGCCTGTCGATGCGAACGAGGAGTTGCGCCGGGTGGTGCCGGTCGTAGAGGCTCTCTCTCAGCGTGCCGGCAGGGCACAGATCTCGATCGACACTTCCAAGGCGATCGTGGCGCAAGCTGCGATTGCTGCCGGCGCAACGCTTGTCAACGACGTCAGCGCCTTGCGTGCCGATCCCGAGATGGCGGTTGTCGTGGCCGAAAGCGGCACCGATTGCTGCTTGATGCACATGTTGGGAGAGCCCCGCACGATGCAGCGCGTGGTGGGTGGGTCTTCATATACGGATGTGGTTGACGAGGTGAAGGCGTTCCTGGAGGAGCGCATGGTGTTCGCGGTGGGCGAGGGCATCGAGGAGCGGCGTATCCTGCTCGACCCGGGTATCGGCTTCGGCAAGACAGTCGAGCACAATCTCGCGCTTCTACGCCGGCTGAATGAGATCGTCGCCTTGGGATGCCCGGTGGTGATCGGCACATCCCGCAAGCGCTTTCTCGGAGGGTTGCCTGCCGAGCGTCTGCCTGGCACGATCGCGACGAACGTGATGGCGCTGGAGCGGGGAGCGAGCGTGTTTCGTGTGCACGATGTGGCGCCGGTGGCGGCTGCGCTGGCGGTGGCGAGTGCTACGTTGAGCGGCAAATGGACGGCGAGCCCCACGACGAGCTGAGCGACGAGGAGCGTCGGCGCGCCCAGGAGGATGAGCTTCCCGAGGACGTCGAGGAGTCCAGCGCCTACGAGGATGACGACGAGGAGGACGGCTTCGAGACCGTCACGATCGAGATCAGCGGCCTCTCGCTCTACACGCACCATGGGGTGAGCGAGGCGGAGCGCGAGATCGGCCAACGTTTGTTGCTCGACCTGCGCCTGGACGTGGGCGAAACCGACGCGACCGTCACCGACCGTGTCGAGGACACCGTCGACTACGCCGAGGTCTGCCAACTGGTGGCGCTTGTAGCCCAGCAGCGCTCCTACCGGACGCTCGAGCGCCTGTGCAGCGCGATCGCCGACCGCCTGCTCGCCGATTTCGAGTTGGAGGGCGTGTGGGTGAAGGCATCGAAGCCCGAGCCGCCAATTCCGCTGCCGGTTGAGGATGTCTCCGTAGAGGTTTGGAGAGAGGCGGGGGAGTAGCGAGGGATTGTCGGCGGAGGCGGTTGTGGGTCCCCCAGAAACTTGTGCCCCGCGGGCGATGGCATCCCGAAAGCGTCTACCTCTCTATTTGCTGTCCAGCTGCGCTTGTTCTGCCCAGAAGTCGATCGTCTCGCGCTCGTGCCTGATGCCGAGCTGGAGTGCTTGCCATGGTCCGCGCGGGCCGGTTCCGGGATCGTGCGCGGCGTAGCCTTCATATTCGGCGAGCTTTTGACGGTGGGTGGTGAGCTGACCCTCGGCCAGGTCGTTTGCGTTGGCCCCGAAGAACAGCTTGAGCAGCGCGGGGTCGCGCAGCACATAGGGCTCGGGGGTGAACACGCCCAACCAGCTTCCAAGCGCTTCTCGTCCAAGCTCGGTGAGGCTGTAGAGCTTGCGGCGCCTGCCGCTCTGCTCCTGACTCTCGGTCAAGTAGCCAGCGCGCGCAAGACGAGCCGGCTCAGCGTAGAGCTGGGAGTGGGGTAGCGTCCAAAACTGCCCCACCGAGGCCGAGGCCATGCCCTTGAGGTCATACGGCGTCGCCTCTCCGACGAACATCGAGAGCAGGCCGAGAACTATGTAGGAGGTGGGTGTTAGCTGAATCTCGTCGGGCATGGGCAGGAGCTTGACAACAGTCTGTTTCGGATGGTATGTTTCGGACTATGTGGTGGTCAGGGAGAGTAAGGGAGTCGTCGCGGAGCCGCTTGAGAGTCTTGCCGATGCGCCGAGGATTCGTCGCCCTGGCCTCGGTCATGCTCGCAACGCTCGGGGTCACAGGCATCGCCGCGGCGGCTCCCTCGGTCACGCTGAAGGTAAAAGCCCTCCCGATTCCCGGTTTCCCGGGGACAGGTGACGTCTTGGGCGCCGGCGCCGACATAGAAGTTCAGGTCACGATCAGCGGCAGCGAATACGGCGGCTATCCCTCTCCGCTGACTGGGCTCGACCTGTACTCGCCAAGCGGGTCCAAGATCGCCGCGGCAGGCTTCGCGACGTGCGCTGACTCGGTCCTGGAAAACGATGGGGGAGCAGGCTGTCCCAGGCGCTCGAGCGCAGGTCCGCCTGGGGTAGGGCTTGGTGTCGTCGCCTTCGGCGGTCATCCCGTCCCTGAGAAAGTCTCGATCGAATCGTTCTTTGCACCCGGCGGTGGGCTGACCTTCCTTGTCGAAGGGCGCACCCCCTCGTATTTTCAAGTCCTGGAAAAAGCGCACTGGGTCAACGCGAGTCCCCCATATGGACAAGAGGTGATTGTCGAAGTGCCGCTTGTCGAAACGGCCCCTGGCGCCAACGATGCCTCTGTCACGTCCTTTACCGTCAAGGTCGGCGCGGCCTACAAGCGTGGCAAGAGGACGATCTCCTACTTCACCCAGCCAACGAAGTGTCCTCGCGGGGGCTTCCCCGCGAAGCTGGAAATGAAGTTCCTCAGCGGAGAAGTCGCCACGGTCAGCGATAGCGTGCCGTGCCCTCGGCGTCGAAGCTAGCCTTCCTGGAGGCTTAGGAGAAGTTGCGCGATGAGGCGTTGCGTCAGCGCTGCCTTCGCTCGGATAGCCTGCGGCGCCACATGCCAATGCGCAGCGGACTGCTAGGCCTCGGATCGAATGTCGGCAATCGTCGTAACCATCTACAGGCGGCCGCCGACGCCCTGCCGTCCGTCGGCGTACGAGTAACGGCAGCCTCCTCGGTGTACGACACCGACCCGGTCGGCGAGGTGCTCGATCAGCAGAGCTTCCTGAATGCGTGCGTGCTCGTGGAGACAGAGCTCGAGCCACTGGGGCTGCTGGGCGCCGTCAAGCGCTTGGAGGTCGAGTTGGGGCGTGCGAGTGGCGGCGTGCGACATGGGCCGCGAGCGATCGACATCGACATCCTGTTGCTCGGAGAGCTCACTCTCGCGCACGAGCGCATGACGCTGCCACACGAGCAGGTGCTCAACCGTCGCTTCGTGTTGATCCCCGCGCTCGAGCTCGACTTCGAGCTGGTTACTCCAGATGGGCGCCGGCTTGCCGACGCATTGGCGGTGCTTCCGGTGGGCGAAGGCGTCCGCTGGGCGGGACCGCCGTTGTCGCCATGGCCGCGAGAGCGCGGACCCGCGACCTCTGGGTAGGCGGATAGGAGCAGCGGGCCACCGGAATAGGCGACGGGCGGAGGCTCTCGAGGCCAAAGATGCTCCCAGTCGGCGGGAAGGATCGCGCTCAGGCAGCGTCTTAGGTATGACCGTCCATCTCGTGGCCGGTCGGCCGTTTCGAGGTGGATGTACTCCTGGGCTATCCACTACGCCTGGCAGGGGAGACCTGAGGGCCAGGGAACGGCCCTAGGCGGGGCGGGTCGTCATGGGTGAGGCTGGCTCCCCGGGCGGCTCGTCCCGACTGTGAAGAGGCCCGCCCAGCCTTGGGAGAACGCTCTCAGGCGTGCAGGACGATGCGGACGAATCCTTGTCGGCGCACCCCGTACGGGCGTGAGCGTGAGGTTCAGGCGTGTACGACGATGCCACGGGTGATCGTCACCGCAGCGCCGTGTAGCGGTGTGAGTGTGATCTTCACCGTCAATGCCAGGCGCCGGTGGCGGCGCAACGCGACCTTGCCTTTGGCGGTCAGGGGCACGGAGAAAGGCACGCTGCCCGCTTTCAGCGACGAGCGCACAAGCCGCCCGATGCGCACCTGCGCAGGGCGCCCCGCCTTGGCCAGCGAGGCTCCGGCGGCAAACAGGCCGACTTCCAGCCGTCCGCCGGAGCCGGCTTGGGACACCTTGATCGATCCGTGCACCATCGATCCGCGCTGGCTGCCGGAGAGCTCGAGTGCCTTGGATCCTCCTTCCAAGGGTGAGCCGGAGTTGGGTTCGCTCGGCGTTGTGGTGGTCGTCGTCGGTGTCGTGGTTGTGGTCGTTGTTGTGGGGGTCGTGCCGGTGGTGGCGCTTTCGACCACGATTTCGTATTTGGTGTAGTTGATGGCTCCGTCGTTGAAGAGGGTCGAGCTTTCGAACTTGTAGGTTCCTGGTTGTTCGAACTTGCACGTGCCTTCCCATGGGGTCATGGCGGTCGCAGGTATGCCGGAGCAGATTGGTGCAGATCCGGTCCATGAGACTGTCGCCGCGGTGGTTGCGTTGTCGGCGAACTTGACTTCGCCACCGGCGGCGATCGTGACCTTGCTCGCGGGTTCTGGGTTGGACCCCGAGCCGGGGGTTGCCCAGCACGGCCAGTCGGGCTCGACGCAGTTCTCGTTGACTTCGAGTTTGGCTTCGGACGGGCTGGCGGCGAGAGCGGGCAGCACGGCCACTGCCGCTCCCAGCAGTGCAGCGAGGGCGAAAAGCAAAAGCGTGCGCAATCTCATCGTGAACCCACCTTTCTCGTGCTGGATGTCCCCATGACAGTCGCTGGGCGTCGTGCGTGGTGCAGCGACATCCCCGGCTCGTTATCCCCTAAGGACTCCAGTGCGCAAAGATCCTTCCCGCGGCGTTTTGACGGCGCCGTGCGCACCCCCCGGGTGCCAGTCGCTGACGGCCGCAGCCGCCCCCGGCGGGTTCCTTCGGCGCTGGAAGGAAAGCCAGGGGCGGGATCCAGAGGTCCAGCGTCTGCTACTTGACGGTGAGGGTGCCTTCCATCCCAGCCATGCGATGTCCTGGAACCGAACAGAAGAACTTGTAGGTTCCGGGCTTCAGGTTCAAGCTCAGAGTCTTTGAACCGCCCTGGAAGGTGGGTGTCGCTCCCACTTTTTCACCGGCCGCGGATTCGACCGTGACGTTGTGGCCCTCTGGTGCCATGTTGGTGAAGTCGATCGAGACTTTGCCGGCCTTCGCGCTCAGGGATGTTGTGTTGTATTTGAGCTGGCCTTCGGCGTTTGCTTCGAGGCTCAGGTTTTCTGGTGCGCTCGATGCCCCGGAAGATGCTGCTGCCTTCGTGGAGGTCCGGGTCGACGCGGTCGAGGCGCCCGTGGATGCCGGCTTGCCTTCGTTGAGCAGGTTCAGCGTGTTTTCGCCGTCATCCACGAAGTAGATGCCCTTGCCTTGCGGCGCAATGACGAAGCCAAACAGCGATCCAGCCCCCGTCTTCTTGTCGGCCGTCTGCACGGCTATCTGCTGGCCGGCGGGTGTGGTTTCGACCATGTTGCCGTCGCCACCGTTGCTCGTGATGATGTTGCCGTTCGGTGCGAGCACCAGGCCGAGCGGTTCCTTGAGGTGGCCGCCTTCGGTGAGGACGGTGCCGCCTTTCGCGGCGGGCGTCGTGCGCGTCATCGCTTCGGAGATCGCGAAGATCTTGTTGCCATCAGTCGACGCGACATACAGCGTCCCGTTGGAGGCGAGTGCGAGTCCGGTCGGGCCGAGCACGAGGGCTTCTGCTGAATTGACCCAGGGGATGCCGTTCGCGATCACCGTTTCGCTGACGACCTTCGGCGGCTGCCCTTCGCCCGATTCGAGGACTATCCGCACGACGTTCGAGTTGTCGATGGTGTGAACGCCCTTCGCGGCACCGCCGTTGAGCGCGTTGCTGACGAAGAGGTTTGTCTTTGACCCTTCGCTGACAGCGGTCGAGTCCCACGGCCCCTGAATGTTCGGACCCGAGATCGTGCTCACGGGCTTGCCGCTCGAGTCGAGCACGATCATGCAGCCGTACTTGGCGGTGGCTGTCTTGCCGTTGGTGGTCGGCAGGCTGCCCACGACGACATAGCCGCCCGGCAGGGTGTTCAAGGCCGTTGTCAGCCCGACGCCGCCCGGGCATGGGCCGGGAAGCGTCTTGGCATCGATCGTCGCAAACGTGGAGAGCTTCCCGTTCCTCGAGACCTGCACGATCGTCGTGCCGGTGCCCTGACCGTTCTCCTTTGCGCTTTCCTTGGCGTTGAAGTTGCTGATCAGCATCTGGCCCGCCTGGAGCTTGCCCACGCTGGTGGGCACGATCACGATCCCGTACGGATTGATATCGCCATTGGCCGGGACGGTCGAGGCGACCTTGCTGACGTTCGTGAACTTGGCCAGGAACGGGCCAGAGCTTGGTGTCGATTCAGCAGGCGCATTGACACTTGCCGCGGAGTTGGTGCTGGATGAGCTGCTGGTGTTGCTGGAGCTGCCGCAGCCGGCGACAGCGAACGCAACACCAACTAGAGCAAGGATCGACGTTCTCGGCACTGGGGTGGCTCCTGTGGTTGGGGATCGGACGAGACGGTTTCCTGATCACAGCCCGACCCGACAGCGAATCTCGCGATCCCCTGGTCGGCTTCGGCAGCAATCAACGCACGGCCCGCAATCGCGCGCTCTCCTTATGACTCCGTCCTCGTGGAATTCCTTCCCGGCGAGCTTTCCGATCTTTTCGCGCCGGCGTGGCCTTCTGCTCTGAGCGCCCTCAGGACCGCTCGCGCTTGTGGGCCGGCGACGGTCAAGCAACAGTCGCCGGCCTCGGTGCTGATGTAGATCAGGGATCACGTCAACTGCGCGCCGCGTCTCAGCTGCCGTCGGGAGATGGTGCGATCTCGCCGCGGCCAGCTTGTTGCAAGTCGCCCGGCAGGGTCGCGTCGGTGGCGCGGGCGAGGACGGTCAGGCCGATGCGCCAGCGGATGATCGCGGCGCGCTGGGCTGCCTGCGTGTTGGGTAGGTCGGTGAGCTCGCCGTCGGCGAGGCCGGCGACGAGCGCGCTCAGGTACGCATCCTCGAACACGTAGGTGTTGGCGTAGCCTGCGTTGAGAGCGCGTAGCTGGGCGGTTGGCGGATCGACCGCCGCGATATCGACTGCATAGGCCGCAAACCGCTGCTCCAGCCGGCCCATCCGCCGGGCGGCTTCGCCGGGTGCGATGTGTCGGTCGTGAAAAGCCTCGAGGATCGGGTCGGCCCCACCCAGGAGCTTGTTGACCGCGAGCCTGATCGGCTCGACCTCGCCCATATAGCGCTCGATCGCTGCCCGCCCAGCATTTTGCGTTGTGGCTGCCGACCCGGCTTGGCTCGCGCATCCGCCGAGCGCGACTGCGCACAAACAACCGGCGGCCAGCGCGCGGGGCCGGTTTGTCGCACCCACGAACGCTGTGCCGCTGGTCCAGCCGCGAGCGCTAGTAGCCGTAGCCGCCGCCGCTCGAGGATTCTTCTGAGGAGCCGCCCGTGCTCGGCGCGGGTGTCGCCGGCGTGCTGCTTGTACTCGTCGCGGGGGTGCTGTTGGAACTGGTCGTGACGACGCTCCAGGTGCCTACGTCTTTGATCCCCTGCCCCTTGGTTTCGCCAGACTGCTGGTCTCCCGTGAACGTGTAGAGCGGCGTGCCCTTGTAGGTAACCTGCATCGTCCCGTCGGGGCGCTTGACCGTGCCGAGCGAGCCGACTTCGCCGCTGGGAGTGCTGCTGGCCGGCGCGATCAGCGGGTGCCAAACACCGACGCAGGCGGAGCTGGTGCAGATGAACTTGCCGTTCTGCTCGCCACTGAGGTGATACAGCGTCATGCCCTGACTGTCGACCAGGATCGTGCCGAGCGAGTTGGAGGCGCTCTTCACGAGCACGGCGCTTGACGAGCCGCTGCTTGTCTGCGCGGCGGGCTGTGTGCCGGCGGCTGAGCTGGTCGTGCTGCTGGATGAGCTGCTGCCGCAGGCGGCGATCAGGAGCGACGCGGCGATTGCTGGTAGGGACAGCTTAAGTAGATGGCGCATGTATTCACTCCTGTGAGGATTCGGCGCTGTGCGGGCGCGTGTGGGTCCTGCTGTGCTGATAAGACTCCGCGCAGGCGCTTTTCCTTCCGGCCCTTCGCCGCTCGCCGAGATGCCGGGAGGCGGTGAGGTGCAGGCGAGATCGGCGTTGGCGCTACAGTCGCAGGGCGGGGAGGGCATCTCGGTGCCGCGAGGGCCGCTCTTTCCGCCACCGTCAAATGCGCACTTTGGACCCACAGTCGCTGACGCAACACGTGGACCGCCTTTATCGCGCCGCGTGGGCGCTGTGCGGCTCGCGCGAGGATGCCGAGGACCTGGTGCAGGAGACGTTTACGCGGGTGCTTGCCAGGCCTCGAGTTCTCACCGGCGACGACGATCTGTACTACCTGATGCGGGTACTGCGCAACACGTTCTTCACGAACCGTCGTACCGCGAGCAGACGACCGGTGACCGTGGCCACGCTCGAGGACGTCAACCCCGCCGATCCTCGACAGCTGGGCGAGCCCGAGCAAGCGCTTGAGATGCAGGAGGTGTATTCGACGATTGCGGGGCTTCCGGAAGATCGTCGCCTTGTATTGGTGGCCGTGGACGTGCTTGGCCTCTCCTACAAGGAAGCCGCACGAGCATTGCGTGTGCGCGAGGCCACGATCACGACCAGGCTGTTCCGGGCACGTAAGCAGGTGGCTGAGCGGCTCGCGCCCGCAGTGGATGGGGCGGTTGGCTCTGAATCCGGCTCATCCGCGTCGCTCTCCCCAGAGCAAGGCTCCCTCGATCTGGGGAGTGTTCCCGCACCCTCGCGTCCGTCGAACCAGATGATCCGCGGGAATGAGACGCGGCCGGCCGGAGTCTTGCCCAGTAGAGGAACGCCATGACCGACATACCTTCCCCCTCCAACATCGAAGACGACCAGCAGGACGACCAGCAGCGCATTGCCCAGCTGGTGCGCTCGTTCGACGCGCCCGCACCGCAATCTCTGCACCGGCGGATCGGCTTGCTCGTCGACAGCCATCGAGATTCCCGCCGCCGGAGTTGGCCCCCCAGGCATTCGCTCACTTTCCCGGTTCTCGCCGGCGCGGGCGCGATTGTCGTCGTGGTGGCCATCGCCCTTGCGATCGCGGTTGGCAATAGCGGTGGCGGTACACCGGCGCTGAGTGTCGGTCAGGCGGTTGCGCCGACGCTGCGCGCGGCGACGCTATCGGCGCCGCGCGAGAGCCTCGCTCATAACGACCAGCTCGAGGCCGCTGTCGATGGCGTGCCGTTCCCTTATTGGGGCGAGCGCTTCGGTTGGCGCAGCACCGGAGCACGCGCCGACCGAATCAACGGACATACGGTCAGGACGGTCTTCTACACAAATAGCGACGGTCAACGTGTCGGGTATGCGATCTTCGCCAGGGCTCCGCAACCCAGGGCAGGTGGCGTGGTTGCGTGGCGTGGCGGTGTGTCCTACCGGCTGCTCGACGCGCATGGCCTTGCTGTGGTCACGTGGCTGCGCGACGGCCACCTGTGCGTCGTCGCGGGCCGTGGCGTCTCCAGCGCCACATTGTTGAGGTTGGCCAGCTGGAGCGAGGGCAATCCGACGGTCACCTGAGAGTGCCGCCTACTGGCCTCAGAGTCGATCGAGCCGCACGTGCGTTGACGGAAGAGTTGGATGGAGCGGCGCTCGGATTGAGCCGAATGCGTCGCGGGCGGAAGGTTCGCGGCGTTCTCGGTGTCTATAGGGAGACAAGAGTTGATACGCCCCACCACCCGCAACACTCGGAGGAACCATGAAGCGACCATACGTCTTCCTGGCCGTTGCCCTCGCCGTCACGGCAGGTGCCGTGACGGTTGCGAGCGCGAAGCCGTCCATCCCCAGTGCGCGCTTGAGCAGCGCGGCAACTGTGCAACTGCGTCACTCAAGCCTTGGCAGCATTCTCGTCAGCAGCTCGGGCCGAACGCTGTACGAGTTCACGCGTGACCACGCCAACAAGAGCAGTTGCGCATCGATCAGGGGATGCTCAGAAATATGGCCGTCGCTGAGGGCGAGCGGCAGGCCCACCGCCGGTTCAGGCGTCAGAGCTTCCCTACTCTCCACCTCCGGTGGACAGGTCACCTACGCCGGTCACCCGCTCTATCTCTACAGCGGAGACCGCGGTCCCGGGAAGACCTCCTACGTGGGGGTCAAACAGTTCGGCGGCACTTGGTACGCGCTCAACGCTTCCGGTGGGGCGGTCAAGTAGCCCGCCCCACCACCGCGGTTGTCGCTGGGTAGGACAAAGGGATCGACGCGCCACGCTGGCACACTCCTGAATGTGCTCACTCTATTTGGTGCCTGTGCCGTCACGTTCATGGTCCTGATGTACTCGCTGGAATGGCGCGGCCGAGGCTTCATCCTTGCCTTCGCTTGCGGGTGTGCCTTGTCGAGCGTCTACGGCTTCCTCGCTGGCACCTGGCCGTTCGGCGTAGTCGAGGCGATCTGGGCCGTGATCGCGTCGAAGCGCTACCGATCGAAGCCAGTGACGCACGCGCACCCGATGGAGAGCTGACCGTGCCCCCGCCACCCATGAGCCTGTCAAAGGCGACCTGCACCGTCACGGCGGGTTGCGTCACGCCCACCCGCACGCCGGGCCGCACGAACATCACTCTCATCACCGCCATGAGCAGCCGCGCTAGGGTCATGGCGAGCACGCGCATGGTCACTCCCACGGGCTGGCCGGCGAGAGCGTCAAGTGCTCGCGCGATGGTGTTCGGGTCGTCGCGCACGGGCGTACTGAGACTCCGCTGAGCGACGAGCAGCATGCGCACCCACCTGCTGCCAACAGTGCCGAAGGGCGGAATTTCCAGTGCGTTGATCCAGTACGCCGTCAGGACCGGGAAGACGCCTCATGATGGTGAGAGACGCCCTGGATTGTTCGGCCCGTCGACTCCATCTCAGAGAACCCTGGACACGAAGCAGGACTGGCCGCTGTCGACCTCGTTTCAGGCGTGTACCACGACGCTGCGGGTGACCGTCACCGCTGCGCCGTGTTGTGGTGTGAGCGTGATCTTCACCGTCACCGTCAGCGTCAGGCGCCGGTGGCGGCGCATCGCGGCCTTGCCCTTCGCGCTCAGGGGCAGCGCGAATGTGAGCTTGCCCGCGTGCAGCGAGGAACGCACGAGCTTGCCGACTGGAGCGGCGGCGCCCTTGGTGAGCAGCTCGATCTGAAGCCGGCCATCAGAACCGGATGAGGACACGACCAGCGACCCGTGCACGACTCCACCGTGCTGAGTGGATGCCAGCTTGACTGATCCAAACAGCGGGCCGGGAGCGGCTTCGGCTATTGGTTGACCAGATGGCGGACTCGAGATTGTCGCAATGGCAGTGGGATTGCCACCGGTCGGGGTCGGGGTCGGTGAAGGTTCTTTCGCAGGAGGTTCTTTGGCCGGAGGAGACGCTGTTTTGAAGCTGCGGTCCAGACCTTCTCCAGCAGGGCTCTGTTTGTTTTTCGCGACAAGCCGGAAGTGGTATTCCGTGCCGGGGGTCAAGCCTTTGAGCGTGGCGGAGACACCCTGGCTGCTACCTCCGCTCGCTTGGAGAGTCGCCTTTTCGGTCTTCTGACCGTAGTGCGTGTCTGTGCCGTATTCGAAAAAGTATTCGGTCGCTTCGCCGCCGGGGTTGACCGTGCCCTTGAGCGTGGCTTCGGTTTCTTTGAGCCCTTCGGCGGCGAGCGTTGTGGCGGTGGGTGCGGCGACCGTGTGGGTCGTGAATTCCTGCTTCGTCGCGCCCGATACAGAGGTGTTCCCGGCCCCATAGGTTGCCACCAGTTGGAAGTGGTAGATCATGCCCGGCTCCAGGCCGGTCACCTGTGCCGAGACGGAGTGGCTCGTGAAGTCGGCCGCGCTCAACGTGGCTGTAGGCGTCGACTGTTTACCGGTCACGCCCGGGCCTTCATATTCGAAGTGGTATTCGACGGTGTTTCCTTCGGGATGGATGCTGCCGTTGAGTATCGCTTCCGTCTGGGTTTCGCCGCTCGCGGAAGTCGTTGCGTCCGTGGACGTCCCTGCGACTACGATTTCGTATTTGGTGTAGTTGGCGTCGCCGTATGGGGTGTTTTCATCATCGAAAAGGGTCGCGCTTTCGAACCTGTAGGTCCCCGCTTGTGCGAATTCGCATTTGCCTTCCCAGGGGGTCGAGGCGCTCACAGGTATGCCGGAACATTTTGTTGGCGCAGAGCCCGTCCATGAGACGGTCGCCGTTCTGCTCGCGTCGTGGTCGGTGAACATGACTTCGTCGCCGGCAGCGATCGTGATTTTTAGCGCGGGTGCGGGGTTCGCCCCCGAGCCGGATGTCCAGCATGGCCAGTCGGCCTCGACACAGTTTTGGTTGACTTCGAGCTTCACTTCCGAGGCGGTGGCCAGCGCCGGGGATACGGTGGCCACCACTCCCAGCAGAGCAACAAAGGCAAAAAGCAACAGCGTGCGCGGTCTCACGGTCTCAGCCGCCTTTCTCTCGTCATCCCGTAGTCCCGGTGCTGGAGCACCTGCCTCTTACAGACCCCGACCGGTGCCGATCCTTCCCGGCGATCATGGCTGCGGGCCGCGTTGCCCAACGGGCATCGAACTGATGCATCGCAACAACTAGTAGCTGTATTCCGATTCCGGCGCCGGACTCGGTGTGCTCGGTTTGGTGGGGGTCGTCGGTGTCGCTAGACTGGTGGCGCTCGTCGCGCTCACTACGTGCCAGCTACCGCCGAAGCTGTGGATGCCCTGACCGTTGGCTTCGCCCTTGGCCTGGTCGCCCGAATAGCGATACAAAGGCAGCCCGCCGAGCGTGACCTGCAACACGCCGTTGCTGCGTCGCAGGATCGCGAGATGGCCGTGCACTCCTGGCCCGGCCAGGAGTTTGGTCTTGCTCGAGTGCACTGTCAACGGCGGCCAAAATTTCAGGCATTGGCTGCTCTTGCACAACAGATGATGCGTGGTCTCCGGGCTCAGGGCGTAGAGCGTGCGCCCCTGCGCGTCGATGACGATCTGCTCACCGAGTGTCGAGTTCGATGCCGAGCCGAGCGTCGTTGTGCTGCCGCTGGCAAGTGCCATCGCGGCCAGCGAGCCGGCAAATACCAGCGTGGCGGCCATAACGGTCACAAGCAGGCCCGAAGGTCGCCACCGCCGTCTCCGGGACGAACGCGCTATCTGGTTCTGCCGTGCACTGTTCATCGAGTCTCCTCTGTTGTAAGCGTTGCCTACACTGACGCCGCAACGCCCACAACCTTCCGAGACACGTTCTTAGACGGAGATCAAGTTGGACGTCGCGCCTTCATGTCCGGTGGGTGGCGGCGTCGTGGTGCCGCCGGTTCTCAGGGTCGCCGTCAGCGCGTCTGCCGGTTGGGGTCGTGAGATGAAGTAGCCCTGGCCTGTTTGGCAGCCAAGGGCGGTGAGCGCGTCAAACACGGCTTCGGTCTCGATGCCCTCGGCGACGACCGTCAGTCCCAGGTTGCGGGCAAGATCGATGATCGAGCGGACAATCGCCTCGGAGCGGGCGTCCTCGAGGATGCCGGTGATGAACGATCTATCGATCTTGATCTCGCTTGCTGGAAGCATCGCCAGATACTCGATCGAGGCATTACCCGTGCCGAAATCGTCGACGGAGACGCCGATGCCTGTGGCCTGCAATGCCGCAAGCACGGCCACTGAGCGTTGCGGGTCGATCATCGCTGCGCTCTCGGTGACCTCCACGACCAACTTCTCAGCTGCTACCCCATGTCGATCGAGAAGCCCGGCGATCTGTTGCGGGAGCGCCGGATCGAGCAGGTTGCGAGCTGAGAGATTGACCGACATCTGCAACGTGATTCCGAGCTTCCTCCAGGCGACGAGTTGGCCGAGGGCCTGGTCGATCAGGTGCAGCGTGAGCGGACCGATCAGCGCCGTCTGCTCGATCAGCGGGATGAACTTCGCTGGAGCCAACAGTCCGAGGGAGGGGTGATACCAACGAACCAGCGCCTCAACGCCTATTACCTCTCGAGTCTGGAGATCGACCTGCGGCTGGTAGTGAAGGATGAGCTCACCCCGGCCAAGCGCGCCACGGACTTGACTGAGCAGCCTCAGGCGCTCGGCGTCGAAATGATCGCACTCGGGCGAATAGACCTCGACGCTGCTGCGACGAGACCTTGCGTGCGCGAGCGCCGCATCGGCGCGCTGCAGCAACTCGCCCGGGGTCTCGGCGTGATCGCCGATCACCGCGACGCCCACACTTGCCTCGACGGCGACTTCGATCTCATCGAGCGCTATCGAGGACTCGAGGCTCGCCTGTATCGCGGCTGCGATACGCAGCGCGCCGGGGACGCCTTGCGCACCGCGCAGAAGCACCGCAAACCCGTCGCCTGCAAGCCGCGCGATCACGACGCTATCTCCCAAGGCGCCGCGCAGGCGCTCGGCGACCTCGCAGAGCACGAGGTCGCCATTGGCGCTGCCAAGCGTGTTGTTGATCTCGGTGAAGCGGTCCAGGTCGATCAGCAACACCGCGACGGCTCCGGTGCCCAGCTTGTTGGCACTGACGGCATGCTCGACGCTCTCGATGAACAGGGTGCGGTTGGGCAACCCGGTTAGCTGGTCATAGCGCGCCAGACGGGCATTTTCCTCGGCGTGCTCGCCCAGCCGCCGTGAGGCTCGGCCAACGATCCGGTAGAGGATCGCCCAAAGCAGGGCCAGACCCACAGCAATCAGCGCGGCGATCATCCGCTTGTCGCGCGCAACCGCCGCCGCGATTGGCGTATAGCTCAGGTAGATCTCAAAGACACCAGCCGGCTGTGGCGAACTGTTGAAGTGAAGCGGCACGTAGACCTCGACAAGTTCGCCGAGCCCGACCTCGCTGGCCGTCTCGCTGTCCTCGCTGGGTGTGACCAGTGCGGCTGGATGCGGCCTACCGGCCAGAGCGTCGAGGAGGTCGTCGCTAGGTGGCAGTGCGACCGATCAGGCTGTGATCGTCGGAGTAGATGACCTTGTCATGAGCGTTCCAGATCTTGATTCGCGCAAGATCCTGCGTGACCGATCGTGCGCGTAGCTGTTCGTCCAGGGCGCGCACCCCATCTGGGGTCATCCCGTAGCGCAGATCGTGAGGCGTGAGGCGAGGTTGAATTCCGATGCGCGCAATCAGTTGTGCCGACTGGTCGGCATCGGCCAAAGAGCGCTGGACGATCTGCTCTTGCAGGACGCGCGCAAGTATCAGCCCCAGCGCAACGATCGGGACGAGGCTCAACAGGGCAACCTGCCGCGTCAGCGTCAGATGTCCTATCCACCGTCTCCCTCCGTGGAACGGGCGCATAGGCTTCTCTCGTCCGCGAGATCCGAATACTCAAGTTGGGAAATCGAAATCCCGACAGACTGTCGGGTCGCGCCCAGAAGGGAGTGAGTGGGTCAGGCGCTCGTCGGCGCCGGCAGCCACTGTGCCGGCAGCGTGCCTGCAGGGACTTCGCCTGCCTGCGGCTCGAACCAGCGCGTGAGGCTCTCTGCCTTGTGCCCTTCAATCAGCGGCCGCACGTCCGCGATCGTCATCAACAGGCGGATCGAGCTGCCGATCTGCAGGTCGGCAGCGTTGGGCCGATCGCCGCCGAGCACGCCGTCGGCGATCCACGCGTCGATGTGCTCCAGCTGCGCGGGAAGCGCCGCAAGGTCGGCCTTGGCTTTGGTGTCGTCAGCCTTGTTGCGCTTGGCCATCAGCTTGGCCGTCAGCGGTAGCGCCGGGCGCAGCATCGGGCGTGGGAGCGGCATCTTCGTGTCGCCCGCATAACTCTCCATGGAGGCCGCGTCGCGCAGCCATGCCGCGTCGAGGATGCGCCGCGGCACGCTCTGCAGCACCTCGTCGCCCCAGCGCTCGGCCTCCAACACACGTGCGCGCGCCACAGCGTCCGACAGCGGCGGCAGTAGCGGCGGCTCGGGCGCGAGCGCGTCGAGGCGCCGCATGATCGTGCGCGAGCCCGCCAGGCGCTCGCCGTCGATGCGCAAGCCCGGCACCGTGTTGCCTCCGTAGCGCAGCGGGCCGATCGCCAGCTGGGTCAGTGGCAGCAAGTCGATGCGCTGGTAGTCGATCGACTTCAATCGCAGCGCAACCTCGACGGCTGCGCAGGGGTGCGATCCGGGCAGGGCATACAGCTTCACGTTCATGTTTCGGAGCATAGGCCTTATTGCCCGGTGTGCGCGTCCTGGCTGGCTCGCCGACCAGGACCGAGCGCGACGCGGTGGGAAAGGGCAGCGTCGTGGGACCGCGGTACGGCGGGAGGTCGCATCATGGAGAGGGAGCGGGTATGGCGGGAGGCTGCATGGAGAGGGAGCGGGTATGCGGGATGCTGCATGGAGAGGGAGGCGGTATGGCGAGGAGGCAGTATCGCGAGGGAGGACGGCGCGACGGGCCTCAGTGCAGCAGCGGCGCGCTAGGCCCATAATCCCCGACCATGCTGCTTGTCGTCGACGTCGGCAACACCCAAACCCATTTCGGCACCTTCGAAGGGGAGGAGCTGCTCGAGCATTGGCGCTTTGCCACGGTGCGCGAGTCGACCGCCGACCAGCTCGGCGCCGCGCTGCGCAACCTGCTCGAGCTGCGCGGCGTCTCCTTCGAGAATCTCTCGAGCTCGATCGTCTCCTCCACGGTGCCGCACCTGGAGCCGGAATGGACCTCGATGGCCAAGCGCTACCTCGGCCACGAGATGCTCGTCGTCGGTCCGGGCTTGAAGACCGGCATGGCGATCCGCTACGACAACCCGCGCGAGATCGGCGCCGACCGCCTGGCCAACGCCGTCGCCTTGCGCGCCCGCTTCGGCGGCCAAGCGGTGTGCGTCGACTTCGGCACCGCGACCACCTTCGACGTCGTCTCTGCCGCCGGCGAGTACATCGGCGGCTCGCTGATGACCGGCATCGAGATCTCCCTCGACGCGCTCACCGAGCGCGGCGCGCGCCTGCCCAAGGTGGAGCTGGCCCCACCGAAGACCGTCATCGCCAAGAACACGATCGACGCGATCCGCTCGGGCGTCGTCTACGGCTACGCGGGCGCGATCGACGCGATCCTACGTCGCCTGTTCGACGAGCTCGGCGGCCACGCCGATGTGATCGCCACGGGTGGGCTTTCGAGTCTGGTCGTCCCCTTCACCGAGGAGATCGACGAGGTCGACGATCTGCTCACGCTGACTGGCTTGCGCCTGATCCACGAGATGAACGCTGCGTAAGCGCCTCCAACACCGGCGCGTCTGCTGGAAAAGTCGGTCGGGGGATGCACGCTCGGCTCGATCGTCAGCCAACGGTGCACGACGATCGTCAGCCAATGGCGCGCGAATATCGCAGGCACGAACGACGATCCCCACATAATGAGCCGATGACAACGCAAGCCCGTCTGACCGACCCCTGGCAGCTCGGCCCGCTGCGCGTTCCCAACCGCGTGATGCTCGCACCGCTGGCCGGCATCGGCAACTGGTTCGTGCGCCTGCAGGCCAAGCGCCACGGTGCCGGTATGGCGGTCTCGGAGATGCTCTCCTCGCATGCCATCTTTCATCGCAACGAGCGTACGTGTGTGGAGATGCTGCGCATCGACAAGCGCGAGCGGGAGTACGAGGGCCCGGTCTCGATCCAGCTGTTCGGGCAGGACCCGGCCGTCATGCGCGTCGCGGCCAAGGAGGTCGCCAGAGCAGGCGCCGACGCGATCGACCTGAACATGGGCTGCCCGGTACCGAAGGTCTGCAAGACCGGCGCCGGCGCCGCTCTGCTCGACGACCCGGACGTCGCAGTAGCGGTTGCGCGTGCCGCACGCGAGGGCAGCGGTCTGCCGGTCACCGTCAAGCTGCGCTCCGGTCGACGCCCAGGAGATACGAGCGGCTTCGAGCTTGCACATCGCCTCGTGCGAGAGGCAGGAGTGGCGGCGATCGCCTTCCATCCGCGCTCGGCCGCCGTCCACCACAAGGGCGTTCCCGACTACGCCTTGGCTGCCCGCCTCGTAGAAGAGCTGGATGCGCCGGTGATCCTCAGCGGCGGCCTGCATGACCCTCAGTCCACGCTCGGCGCCTTCCACCAGACCGGCGCCAGCGCCGTGATGCTCGCGCGCGGCTCGCTCGGCAACCCCTGGCTGTTCGAGCAATTGCTCGGCGTGCGTGAGGATGCGCCCACGCGCGCCGAGGTACTGGCTGAGCTCGACTGGACGATCGACCGCGCCGTCGAGCACCTCGGCCCGCCGCGAGCCACCCGCTACCTGCGCAAGTTCTACCCTTGGTACGTCGCCCGTTTGGGTCTCGAGAAGCCCCAAGCCAAGGCTTTGGGAGAGTCCCTGCAAAGAGCCGCCACCTTGGATGACGCTCGCTATACTGCTGCGCTCGCCGCCCACCCGACGGTGGCGGTCCCTGCCTGAAACTGCAGGGATTTCCTCATCCAAAGCCAACCTCGCGGAGTTAGTTCCCGCCCACCCACATGCCGAAGGACGTCATCCTCACTCCCGAAGGGCTGGAGAAACTCCAAGAGGAGCTCGAGCTGCTCTCGACCGCCAAGCGCCGCGAGGTGGCTCAACGGATCAAGGAGGCACGCGAGTTCGGCGACATCGCCGAGAACTCCGAGTATGACGACGCCAAGAACGAGCAAGCGATGCTCGAGAGCAGGATCGCCACGCTGCAGGAGAAGCTGCGTATGGCCAGCGTTATCGACTCCAAGGAGATCTCGACAGACGTCGTCGGCGTCGGCTCTGTCGTGCACGTCAAGGATGAGAAGACCGGCAAGTCGGTCAAGTACACGATCGTCGGTTCCGCCGAGGCCAACCCGCAGGAGGCCAAGCTCTCCAACGAGTCGCCGGTTGGGCGCGCCCTGATCGGGCACAAGCGCAACGAGGTCGTCGCCGTGCAGGTTCCGCGCGGACCGGCCCGCAAGCTCAAGATCACAAAGATCGACGTCGGACTCAAATAGTCTCTCGCGTTGTGAGCGAGAGCGACGATGAGCCGGCTGGGGGTTCTTCTGAGCCCGATGCCCCGAGCGCGCGCAGAGGAGAGGCATCTGGAGAGCAAGCCGGCGCTGGTGGCGAGGGTCGTAGGAAGGGGCAGCCGGATCGCTCGGATGTGGATGTTCAAAAAGGCGATGCCCCCCGCGCGCGCAGAGGGCATACGCCTGTGGAGCATGCGGCCCACGGCCTGCCCGAGCTGATCGCCGAGCGCCGCGCCAAGGCGCAGCGTTTGCGTGCGGACGGGGCCGAGATCGCCCCCTACGCCTTCCCGGATGTAGAGCCGATCGCCGAAGTGCGTGCCGCCTACGAGCACCTGGAGACCGGCGAGGAGACCGAGGATCGCCACCGCGTCGCCGGACGCATCGCCGCCCGTCGCGGCGCAGGCAAGGCTGCTTTTCTCGACCTGGTCGACCGCAGTGGCAAGATCCAGCTGCACGCGCGTGCAGACGTGCTCGGCGCGGACGCGCTCAAGCAACTGCTCTCGCTCGACCTCGGCGACCTGCTCGGTGTCGATGGGGCGCCTTTGCGCAGCCGCCACGGCGAGCTGACCCTGCGTGTGGACAGCTTTCGAATCCTCGGCAAGGCGTTGCGCCCACCGCCCGACAAGCACGCCGGCTTGATCGACGTCGAGACGCGTCATCGCCGCCGCGAGCTGGATCTGATCGCAAACGAGGACGCGCGCAAGCTGTTCGCCGATCGCGCCCGGATCGTCTCGACCGTGCGTGCGTATCTCGACAGCGAGGGCTTCCTTGAGGTCGAGACGCCGGTCCTGCAGCCGCTCTACGGCGGCGCCATGGCACGGCCGTTCACGACCCACCACAACGCGCTCGACCGCGAGCTGTATTTGCGCATCGCCACCGAGCTCTACCTCAAGCGCCTGATCGTGGGTGGTCTGGAGCGCGTGTACGAGCTCGGCAAGAACTTCCGCAACGAGGGCCTCTCCACTAAGCACAACCCCGAGTTCACGGTGGTCGAGTGGTATGAGGCCTACGCCGACTACAACGACGAGGCCGCACGCCTGGAGGCGCTGGTGGCGGGTGCGGCCGCCGTGGTCGGCTACGAGGGCGAGCTGGACTTCAAGGCGCCCTGGCAGCGGGTGCGCTTCACGGAGGCCGTCCAGCAGGCCACGGGCATTGACCTGCGCGCCCATCGCGAGACCTCCGCGCTTGCCGGCGCGATCGCCGAGCGCGACCTCGGCATGCCCACTGACGGGCTCACCTGGCCCCAGCTGGCCGACGACCTGTTCTCGAAGTTCGTGGAGCCGAAGCTGATCCAGCCCACGTTCGTGTTCGACTACCCGATCGAGCTGTCGCCGCTCGCGCGCGCACACCGCTCCGAGGAGGGTCTCGCCGAGCGCTGGGAGGCGTTCGCCGGGGGCATGGAGATCGCCAACGCCTTCTCCGAGCTGACCGACCCAGACGAGCAGCGCGAGCGCTTCGAGGCGCAGCAGCGGCTCGCGCTCGCGGGCGACGAAGAGACCCAGCCCCACGACGAGCTGTTCCTCGAAGCGCTCGAGCAGGGCATGCCCCCGACGGGTGGCGTCGGCGTGGGCATCGACCGACTCGTGATGCTGCTCACGGGACGCACTTCGATCCGCGAGGTCGTGCTGTTCCCGGCGATGCGCAACTAGTGATTGGCTGGAGGTCTTTTAGAGCATGCACATCCAACGTCAAGAGGGCGGCGACGGGAGCCCGGATACCCGGTTGGTAGACTGCCTGAAAGGCGCCACAGGACCGTAAGCGCGAGGCTTGCGTTCCGCACAGGAAGGACGTACCCCATGTTCGAGCGATTCACAGAACGGGCCCGGCAGGTCGTCGTTCTCGCGCAAGAGGAGGCGCGCACGCTCAAGCACAACTACATCGGCACGGAGCACATCCTGCTCGGCTTGCTGCGCGAGGAGGAGGGCTTGGCCGCGCGTGTGCTCGAGTCCCTCGACATCACCGTCGAGCGTGTGCGCGCCCAAGTGGTCCGCATCGTCGGTTCCGGCGAGGAGGTCACCTCCGGGCAGATCCCGTTTACACCGCGTGCCAAGAAGGTCTTGGAGCTCGCCCTGCGCGAGGCGCTGTCGCTGGGCCACAACTACATCGGCACGGAGCACATCCTGCTCGGCCTGGTCCGCGAGAACGAGGGCGTGGCCGCCCGCATCCTGCTCGACTTCGACGCCGACTCCGAGAAGATCCGCAACGAGGTCATCCGCATGCTCTCCGGCCCAGGGGGCCGTCGTCAGGGCTCAGGCGCCGGCGCCGGCTCGGGCTCCGGCCCAGGCGAGGGCAAGAAGTCCTCGAAGCTGCTCGACCAGTTCGGGCGCAACCTGACCAAGCTCGCCGCCGAGGGCAAGCTGGACCCGGTGGTCGGGCGCGAGACCGAGATAGAGCGGATCATGCAGATCCTTTCGCGGCGCACCAAGAACAACCCGGTCCTGATCGGCGAGCCCGGTGTGGGCAAGACGGCAGTGGTCGAGGGCCTGGCCCAGCGCATCACCAACTCCGACGTGCCCGAGCTCTTGAAGAACAAGCAGATCTACACGCTCGACCTGGCAGCGCTGGTGGCGGGCTCGAAGTATCGCGGTGAGTTCGAGGAGCGCCTGAAGAAGGTGATGAAGGAGATCACCCAGCGCGGCGACATCATCCTGTTCATCGACGAGCTCCACAACCTTGTGGGAGCCGGCGCCGCCGAGGGCGCGATCGACGCCGCCTCGATCCTCAAGCCGGCCTTGGCACGCGGCGAGCTGCAGACGATCGGCGCGACCACACTGGACGAGTACCGCAAGTACCTGGAGCGCGACTCGGCTTTGGAGCGCCGCTTCCAGCAGATCCGTGTGGAGGAGCCGACGATCGAGCAGACCGTCGAAATCCTCAAGGGCCTGCGCGACCGCTACGAGCAGCACCACAAGGTGCAGATCACAGACGAGGCCTTGCAGGCCGCGGCCGACCTCGCCTACCGCTACATCTCAGACCGCTTCCTGCCGGACAAGGCGATCGACCTGATCGACGAGGCGGCTTCGCGCATGCGCATCAAGTCGATGACCTCTCCACCGGCGAACCGCGAGTTCGAAGAGGAGATCGAATCGACGCGCCGCGAGAAGGAGGCGGCGATCGAGGCCCAAGAATTCGAGAAGGCCGCAGCCCTGCGCGACCAAGAGCGCAAGCTCGCCGGCAAGAAGCGCGAGCTCGAGGAAGAGTGGGAGTCCGGGGAGTCCGTCGAGCGCCCGGCGATCGGCGAGGAGGAGATCGCCGACATCGTCTCGATGTGGACCGGCATCCCCGTCTTCAAGCTGACCGAGGCCGAGACCCAGAAGCTGATGCGCATGGAGGAGGAACTGCACAAGCGCGTCATCGGTCAGCACCCGGCGATCGAGGTCATCTCCAAGGCAATCCGCCGCTCGCGCGCAGGTCTGAAGGACCCCAAAAGGCCGACAGGCTCGTTCATCTTCCTCGGCCCGTCGGGCGTGGGCAAGACCGAGCTCGCACGGACGCTCGCCGAGTTCCTGTTCGGCGACGACGAAGCGATGATCCGTATCGACATGTCCGAGTACATGGAGAAGCATGCCGTCTCGCGCCTGGTCGGTTCGCCCCCGGGCTACATCGGCTACGACGAGGGCGGTCAGCTGACCGAGGCCGTGCGACGCAAGCCCTACTCCGTGCTGCTGCTGGACGAGATCGAGAAGGCGCACCCAGACGTCTTCAACATCCTGCTGCAGATCCTCGAGGACGGGCGCTTGACCGATGCTCAGGGTCGCACGGTGGACTTCCGCCACGCGATCGTGATCATGACCTCGAACATCGGAGCGGCCGAGATCGCGCGCAATACGCCGCTTGGCTTTGCTGTCTCCGACGACGAGACCGGGATCACCTACGACGACATGAAGAACCGCATCATGGGCGAGCTCAAGAAGGTCTTCCGTCCCGAGTTCCTCAACCGTATCGACGACGTGATCGTCTTCCACAAGCTGCAGAAGGAGGAGATCCGCCAGATCGTCGAGCTGCTGTTGGTGCGCATTCGCGAGTCGATGGCCGAACGCGAGCTACAGCTCGAGCTGACCGATCCTGCCAAGGATCTGCTCGTCGACAAGGGCTGGGACCCGGCAATGGGCGCCCGTCCGCTACGGCGTGCGATCCAGCGCTACATCGAGGACCCGTTGGCCGACTTCGTCCTGCGCGAGCAGCTGACGCCAGGCGCCACAGTCGTCGTGGACCCCGCCCCCGAGGGCGACGACAGCGAGGTGCGCCTCACGATCGTCAAGCCCAAGAAGGCAAAGACCCCAGTAGGAGTCGGCGCCGGCGGCGGCGATCCCGAGCCTGGCCCCGAGCTGCCGGTGGGCGAGGACACGCACGACGATGACGACGAGCATCCTGTCGAGCCGTAGGCTCCTGAGAAGGTTCCGCTGAGTACCAGTCAGCAGGTGACGCTTGCGCCGATGGGCGCCGAGGACTGGCCTGCGGTCGCGCGCATCTTCGAGCAGGGCATAGCTGGTGGTAACGCGACGTTCGAGCGGTCGGCACCGAGCTGGGAGCAGTGGTCGACAGCGCGCTGCCCAGAGCCGCGCTTGGTTGCACGCGACGATTCGGGCGTGATCGGCTGGGCGGCTCTCACCCCTGCTTCGGCCCGACCCGTGTACCGCGGCGTGGGTGGCGTCAGCATCTACGTCGATGCTGTGGTGGCGCGCCGTGGCGTAGGACGGGCGTTGCTCGAAGAGTTGGTCAGAGCTTCCGAGCACGCCGGCTTCTGGACGCTGCAGGCTGGGATCTTTCCCGAGAACGCGGCATCGATTGCTTTGCACGTGGGTTGTGGCTTTCGCCTGGTAGGCACGCAGGTGCGGCTGGGCCAGATGCCCGACGGCCGTTGGCGCGACGTGATGCTCTACGAGCGCCGTAGCGAAGTGGTCGGGTAGCGCCTGACCTGGTTCTGTTGTGGGTCTTTCGATCGGAATGCCCCCGCGCGCGGGGGGCATTGCGAATTTGGTGAACCGCAGACGGCACATGCTCTGGACGTTCCAAGTCGATGTGTCCGTGCAGAGAACCGTCGGGGCCGACCCGTAACCTGGGCCGATGGCCCGAGCTCAAACCGTCCATATCTGCTCGCAGTGTGGGCTCTCCTCCGCCCAATGGCATGGACAGTGCCCAGGATGCGGGGCATGGAACGCATTGGTTGAGGAGCGCTCGGCGGGGGGTGGTGGAGATCGTCGTCGAAATGGTTCGCCCCCTGTGCGCGCGGGGGGCATCGGCGCACCGCTGGTGGCGCTCTCCCAGGTGGCGAGCGCTCCGTTGGCTCGGTTGCAGACGGGCATCGGCGAGCTTGACCGCGTGCTGGGGGGCGGGCTCGTGCCAGGCTCGCTGGTGCTGCTTGGCGGCTCGCCGGGTATCGGCAAGTCGACGCTCACCAACATGGCGCTGGGCAACGTGGCAGCGGCCGGGCACAAGACGCTATATGTGAGCGGTGAGGAGTCAGCCGAGCAGGTGCGCCTGCGCGCCGAGCGGCTGCAGCCCAGTGCGCTGGAGGTGCCGGTGCTGGCCGAGACCGACCTCGACGCGGTGCTCGACACGATCGCCGCGCATGCCCCTAGCGTGTGCGTGATCGACTCCGTGCAAACGCTGCGCAGCGCCGAGCTCTCCGGAGCTCCAGGCTCGGTCGGTCAGGTGCGCGAGGTGGCCGCACGCATCATGGACGTGGCCAAGGCGCGCTCGATCGCGGTCGTACTCGTCGGGCACGTCACCAAGGACGGTGCGCTCGCCGGACCACGCGTGCTCGAGCATCTGGTCGACTGTGTGCTGCAGTTCGAGGGCGAGCGCGAGCGTCCCTATCGCGAGTTGCGCGCGCTGAAGAACCGTTTCGGCTCGACCAACGAGGCCGGCCTGTTCGAGATGCGCCAGGGTGGACTGGTCGAGGTACTCGATGCCTCAGCTCGTTTCGTCGCTGAGGCCACGCGTGCCCCCGGCAGTGTGGTGTTGGCAGCAATGGAGGGTTCCCGTCCGCTGCTCGTGGAGGTGCAGGCGCTTGTGGCTCCCTCGGAGCTCGAACAACCACGCCGCGTGGTGTCCGGCCTCGACCGCAACCGCCTCGCGCTCGTGCTCGCCATTCTTGGCCGTCACGGCGGTGTCGGGGTGGGTGGCCACGACGTGTTCGTAAATGTCGTCGGCGGCGTACGCGTGGACGAGCCAGGGGTGGATCTGGCGATAGCGCTCGCGGTCGCCTCGGCTGCCAAGGGCGTGGCGCTGAACGGCTCTCCCTGTGGGTGCTTCGGCGAGCTTGGCCTGACGGGGGAGTTGCGCTGGGTGGGTCATCCCGAGCGACGCTTGGCCGAGGCCGCCAGACATGGCCTCGCAGGCGTGCATGCGCCTGCGGGCAGTGGCGATAAGGCACGTGAGGCCTCGACGCTGCGCGAGTCGTTGGCGGCGGCACTTCCCACCGTTGCGAGTCGGCCTGCGCGGGCTGCGTGAGATGTCTCCCCGGAGGTTTTCGCTCCGGCCGCGTGTGAGCGGGCTAATTCGCGCCCTTGGAACACGTTAGGGGCGCGATAAAAAAAGCCTAAATGCCGTAGAATGTCCAGTTGTGGCCTCACGATCCGGCGAAGAATTCGACACGGACGCGCGACCCGAGCCCGGTCTGGTCAGGGCCCTCGAGATGGTTGCTCCCGGCACGGCGCTGCGGGAGGGGATCGAGAGCATCCTGCACGCTCGTACGGGCGGTCTGATAGTGATCGGCGATCCGGAGGAGCTCAGCTTCCTCTTCTCGGGCGGCATCAAGCTCGACATCGACTACACCCCGGCCTTCCTCTACCAGGTGGCCAAGATGGATGGCGCGATCATCGTCAGCACCAACGCGACCAAGATCGCGATGGCCAACGTGCAGCTGATGCCGGATCCGACGATCCTCTCGCACGAGACCGGCACCCGCCACCGAACCGCCGAGCGCGTCTCCAAGCAGACAGATGCGCTGGTGATCGCCATCTCCCAACGCCGCGAGGTCGTCTCACTGTACGTGGACGGGGCGAAGTACATCCTCGAAGACATCACGGTTGTGCTCTCCAAGGCCAACCAGGCACTGGCCACGCTCGACAAGTACCGTCAGCGCCTCGATCAGGTCTCCACGCGGCTCACGGCGCTCGAGTTCGAGGGGGGTGTGACGCTGCACGATGTGCTCACGGTGTTGCAGCGCTCGGAGCTCGTGACGCGCATGGCCGTGGAGATCGAGCGCTACATCGTCGAGCTCGGCAGCGAGGGGCGCCTGATCGAGATGCAATTGGAGGAGACGATCCTCGGTACCACCGCCGAGAAGGCAGCACTCGTGCAGGACTACCTGGCCGACTACGGCGACGAGGCGTTTGCCTCGTCACTCGATCAGATCGGTCGCCTGGCCCACCAGGATCTGCTCGACTTCGGGCGCATCGCCGAGCTGCTCGGCTATGACCGCAAGCTCAACACGCTTGACTACCCGGTCTCGCCGCGAGGCCACCGCATCCTCGGCCGCATCCCGCGGCTGCCAAAGCTGGTGGTCACGCAGATCGTCTCTGAATTTGGTGGCCTGGATGAGCTCCTGGCGGCGACCGACGCCGAGCTCGAGGCAGTCGAGGGAGTGGGGGAGATACGGGCGAAGGACATCCGCGAGGGTCTTCGCCGGCTGCAAGAGATCAATCTCGTGGATCGCTACCTACAGACTTGACTTGACCCACAGCCGGTCCGTGGCCGGCCCCGACACAAAGGCCGGTCCCCATTGCCGGCGCGACGAAGGAGGACATCATTCCCGTATCAACAGTCGAAGAGACATCGTTCATTGAGGAGCTCGAGGCGACCCGCGAGGTCGAGTGCATCGAGTTCGAGCTCGGCGACCACGTCGTGTATCCCCATCACGGCGCAGGCAAGGTGCTGAGCAAGGAGGACATGGAGGTACTCGGCACGACACGTGAGTATCTGACGATCAAGATCCTCCACAACGACATGACCGTCAAGGTCCCGACCGAGAATGCGGCCCTGGCGGGCCTGCGCCGCGTGATCGACGAAGAAACGGTCAAGAAGGTTCTCGACGTCCTCACTGCCGAGGTGTCCGAGATGCCAAAGAACTGGAACCGGCGCTTCAAGCACAACCGCGACAAGATCAAGACGGGCGACATCTACGAGCTCGCCGAGGTCGTCCGTAACCTCTCGCTGCGTGAGAGCGAAAAGGGCCTCTCTACCGGCGAGAAGCAGATGTACACGCGCGCCAAGAAGATCCTCGCCTCCGAGCTCATGTACGCGCTCGACAAGGACGAGGACGAGGCAGAGTCCTACCTTGACGAGCTGCTCGCGAATTCCGCGTCGAGCCAGCTGGCCGTAGCCGGCAAGTAACGCCGCTTGGCTGTCGCGCTGATCGTTGCCGCCGGGCTCGGCGAGCGTCTTGGAGCCGGACGTCCCAAGGCGCTCGTCGAGCTCGCGGGGCGGCCGCTACTGCAGTGGAGCCTGGATGTGCTGGGCGCCGTCGAGGAGATCGAGCGCATCGTGGTCGCGCTCCCAGCCGGCATAGAGGCGCCGGAGGGGACCGTTGGCGTGCTTGGCGGGGCCGTTCGCTCCGAGTCGGTGCTCCGCGCTCTCGAGGCATCCGGGGCCGGCGATCCCGTGCTCGTACACGACGCCGCGCGACCGCTGCTGAGCATCGAGTTGGTGCAGGCGACGCTCGTGGCGGTCGAGCAGAGGGGCGTCGATGCGGCGATTGCCGCGACACCGGTCACGGACACGATCAAGCAGGCCGACGGTGAAGGTGTCGTGACGCAGACGCTCGACCGCGCCGGCCTGTGGGCGGTGCAGACGCCGCAGGTGTTTCGACGCGAGGCGCTCGAGCGAGCGCTCGACGTGTCCGAGGAGGTTCTGGCGCAGGCGACCGACGACGCCTGGCTCATCGAGCGCGTGGGAGGACGGGTTGCGATAGTGCCGGCCCCGAAGGACAACCTGAAGGTCACCACCACGCTTGATCTCGAGCTTGCCGAACTGCTCTTGGCTCGGCGCGAGGGGTAGCGCTCGACGGGTTGCTGCTTCTCCTCACTGCGGGTCCGTGCTCGACGGCCGACCCCGGACATCGGGCCCACGGCAGCTACCCTGGCGTGGCCCACGATTACCAAGGAACCCGACCGACTGAAAAGAATGCTCACCGACTACCACCTACACCTGCGCCCCGACGAGCTTCGCGCGACCCCGGCAGGGTACTTCACGCAGACCAACGTCCAGCGCTATCGCGATACGGCCAGCGAACGCGATATCTCAGAGCTGGGCGTGTCCGAGCACATCTACCGCTTCGAGCAGGCGCTCGACGTCTGGCAGCATCCACTGTGGCGCGAATTCGCGCGCGACGACATCGACGAGTACGTCCGCTTCGTGCGTGAGGAGACCGACCTGCGCCTGGGAGTCGAGGCCGACTTCATCCCTGGGGCGGAGGACCGCATCGCCAATCTGCTGGAGGCGCGCGACTTCGACTACGTCGTCGGCTCCGTGCACTTTCTCCGCGATCACGCCTTGGACATGGACGACTACAGCGTGTGGGGCACCGGGCGTAGCGCCGAGGAGATCTGGCGTGCTTACTTCCTGGCGCTCGGAGAGGCGGCTCGCAGCGGCCTGTTCGACATCCTCGCGCATCCGGACTTGGTCAAGGTATGGGGTCGTGATCGTCCCTTGCCTGAAGGCGACCTGCGTCGCTATTACGAGCTTGCGCTCGATGGGATTGCAGAGTCGGGAGTGGCGATCGAGGTCTCCACGGCCGGGCTGCGCAAGCGAGCCGAGGAGATCTACCCAGCACCCGCGCTGCTTCAGATGTGTGTGGAAGCCGGTGCGCCGGTAGCGCTGTCGAGCGACGCACACCGGCCTCAGGATGTCGGCGCCGACTACGATCGCGCGCTCGAGCTGCTGGAGAGCGTCGGTGTCAGCGAGCTGTGCGTGTTCGAGCGCCGCGAGCGCCGCCTGGAGCCGATCGGCGCGGGTGTGGTGTGAGCGGCACGGCTTGGTCGCGGATCAGGCACTGCCCATCGGTCGGCGCCACTATCGCCGTCGAGGTGTGCATCGCATGACCCTCACCGGTATCGGCTACGACTCCCATCGACTGACCGGGGGGCGCCGGTTGATCCTCGGGGGCGTTGAGATCCCCGGCGAGCTGGGCCTGGACGGCCACTCCGACGCGGACGTGCTCACCCATGCGGTGATCGACGCGCTGCTTGGCGCAGCCGGTCTCGGAGACATCGGCGAGCACTTCCCAGACAGCGACGAGCGCTACCGCAACGCCGACTCGATCGAGCTGCTGGAGACGGTACTCCCGCGCGTTCTCGCACATGGCTTGGAGCTGGTCAACGTAGACAGCACCGTGGTGATGGAGCGCCCCAAGCTTGGCCCGCACCGCGAGGCGATCCGCGAGCGCCTGGCGACCGCTCTCGGTCTGGCTCCCGGACGCGTCAATGTCAAGGCCACCACGGGTGAGGGGATCGGGTTCGTCGGGCGCGGAGAGGGTGTCGCGGCCTTGGCGGTCGTCTCGCTGCGCTTGGCCGACTGAGGCGGCCTCACCCCGAGGCGAGGCGTTGCAAGCGAGATGCTTGAAGGCCCGCCTGCGCCCGTGAACGCTACTGTTGCCGGGCTATGCGAGAGATCCGACTACACGACACGCGCACAGGGGAGGTCGTTCCCTTGGCGCCCCGCGATCCCGGCAAGGTCGGCATCTATGCGTGCGGCCCCACCGTTTACAGCCGCATCCACATTGGCAACGCCCGCCCGTTTGTGGTGTTCAGCCTGCTCAAGCGGTTTCTCGAACACGAGGGCTATGACACGACGCTTGTGGTGAACGTCACCGATGTCAACGACAAGATCTACGACGCCGCGCGCGCCGATCCCCAGAGCTCCGATCCGTCGCGACGGTCTGGTCGCTCCAGCTCAGAGTTGGCGGCGGAAATGACTGCTCTGTATGTCTCCGACACCGATGCACTGAGTCTGGGGCGACCGGATCACGAGCCGCTTGCCTCAGAGACGATGGACGCGATCGTCGCCTACATCCAGGATCTGATCGACTCCGACCACGCGTATGTCGCGGATTACGTGGGGGAGGGCGAGGAGGGCTCGAGCAGTGACGTGTTCTTCCGCGTGCGCTCGGACCCGGACTATGGCTCGTTGTCCCATCGCCGCATAGACGACATGGACCAGGGCGAGGGGGTGGAGGGATCGGACCGCAAGGAGGACCCACTCGATTTCGCGTTGTGGAAGGGGCGCAAGGAGGGCGAGGACACATGGTGGGATGCCCCCTGGGGCCAGGGCCGTCCCGGCTGGCACATCGAGTGCTCGGCGATGGCCGAGGGGTTGCTGGGCGTTGGCTTCGACATCCATGGAGGCGGCTCCGACCTCGTGTTTCCCCACCACGAGAACGAGGCCGCTCAGACCCGCGCCGCGCGGGGGCACGAGCTGGCCACGATCTGGATGCACAACGGCATGATCCAGTTCACCGGCGAGAAGATGGCCAAGTCGGTCGGCAACATCGCGCTCCTGTACGAGGTCGTCGAGCAGTATGGGCGCGACGCGGTCGTGATGTATCTGCTGGGTGGCCACTATCGCCAGCCGCTCGCCTTTTCCTCCGCAGAGCTCGAAGACGCCGATCGTCGCATCCACCGCATCCGCGACGCCCTACGCCGCCTGGACTCGGGCAGGCCGAGCCCATCCGACATGGCCCATCATGCCGATGCTTTCTTTGCGGCTCTTGCCGATGACTTCAACACGCCGAAGGCGCTTGCCTGTCTGTTCGAGTGGATTCGCGAGGCCAACCGTCGCGGGGAGGCCGTCGGCGACGGCGACCTGCGCGAGATGCTTGCCACATTCGCTCTCGAGAACCTGCAGCCGCTGGGCGCGGTCGGTGACGTCGGGGCGATCGACCCGGAGGCGGTAGCGCTGCTGGCCTCGCGCGAGGCGGCTCGTAGCGAGCGCGACTTCGAGCAGGCCGACCGCCTGCGCGATGAGATCGCCGCGCGCGGCTGGGAGATTCGCGACAGCGCGGACGGTCCCGAGCTGATCCCGCTCTCGCAGTGATCGTCTACGGGCGCAACCCTGTGCGTGAGGCGCTGCGCGGCCGTCGAGCTCGTAGCGTCGCTCGAGTGTGGGCGACCGCGAACGTAGCGCACGAGCCGTGGTTGACAGACGTCCGGACGAAGGTGTGCGCTGCGGATGAGCTGGAGCGTGTCTGCGGCTCCTCTGCGCACCAGGGCGTCTGCGCTGATGCCGGTGGGTATCCGTATGTCGGCGCACACGAGCTCCTAGCCGTTGACTCGCCTTTGATCGTGGCGCTCGATCAAGTGCAGGATCCGCAGAACCTCGGCTCGATCTGTCGCACGGCGGAGTGTGCGGGGGTAACGGGCGTAGTCATTCCCGAGCGTCGCGCGGCTGAGGTGACCCCGGCCGCGTGCAAGGCCTCGGCGGGAGCGGTAGAGCACATGCGCATCGCGCGCGTGCGCAACATCGCCGACTTCCTCGGCGAGGCGCGTGACGCCGGCTGCTGGTCCTACGGCGCGAGCGCCAACGGCGACACCGTGCCGTACGCGGTTCCCGACTACAGCGGCGGGGTCGTGCTGGTACTCGGCAGCGAGGGCAGTGGACTGCGCCCGCGTGTGGCCGGCGCGTGCGACCAGCTCGTCTCGCTGCCTCTGCTGGGACGCATGGAGTCGCTCGGAGTTGCGGCCGCCGCTGCGGCCTTGCTGTACGGGATCTTGCAGTCTCGCGATGTCGGGCTTGACAAGGCTCCATAACTGTGCGAAGCTGCCGCCTATAACGCTCAACCTAAGGTTGACTTCATAGCTTTGGCGCCAGGGGAGGAGTGCGCCACTGAGCATGTTTTGGCTGGAATAAGCCAAGAAAGGATCTGCTCGTGGCACGTACCTTCCATAACACTCAATCTGAAGTCAAGGTTGATGACGGTTTCTTGATCGCCCTTGCGAAGCAGGGCGATCGCATGGCCTACGACCGCCTTGTGCGCCGCTACCACGGCTTCGTGCGGTTGAAGGCTTCTTCGTATTTCCTCGCGGGGGGAGACTCCGAAGACCTGATCCAAGAGGGTCTGGTGGGTCTCTACAAGGCGATTCGCGATTACCGCACCGACCGCGAGTCGAGCTTTCGCAACTTCGCCGAGCTCTGCATAACGCGTCAGATCATCACCGCGGTGAAGACGGCCACGCGCAACAAGCACACGCCGCTGAACCAGTACGTCTCGTTCTCCTCGACCCCAGCCGCAGCAGGCGAGGACGTGCCGACACTCGACCAGACGATCGCCGGACCGTCAGTCAACGACCCGGTCAACCGAGTCATCTCATCCGAGGAGCTGCGCTCGCTGGTCGGCTGTCTCTCTACAGCGCTCTCTGAGTTGGAGAGCCGCGTGCTCTCGTTGTATCTCGACGGCTGCTCCTACGAGCAGGTCGGCGAGCGCCTGGGCTGCGACACCAAGACGGTCGACAACGCCCTGCAGCGGGTCAAGCGCAAGGTCGGCGCCCACCTGCGCACACGCCTGGTCGCCTCTTGAGCGAGTTTGTCATCAGACCCCGTCGGCGATAGCCCCAAGTCGAGGCCGATGGCCACCCGCGCAGTTGGGCCGTATGGCCCCCTGCCTGATGGCCGTTGCGCGGTCAGCTGGGCCGGTATGGGCCTGGCTTGCGCCGTGCCTTTCCGCCGGGGAACGCCAGACGCAGGATCGTGCGCTGAACGTTGCCGAGCTGCTTGCTGAAGGGCCCGGTGTTGTAAGGCAACCCGTAGCGGTGGCACACGTCCCGTACGCGCGGTGCGATCTCCGCATAGCGGCTGGAGGGCATGTCGGGATACAGATGATGCTCGACCTGGAAGCTCAGGTTGCCCGCGATGAAGTGGAACAGCGGGCCGCCTTCTATATTTGCCGAGCCCAGTAGCTGGCGGACGTACCAGCCGCCGCGCGTCTCCTCGGCAACCTCGGACTGACTGAACGTATACGTCTGGTCCGGGAAGTGCCCGCAGAAGATGATCGAGTAGGCCCAGACGTTGCGAACGATGTTCGCGGTGAAGTCGGCCGTGAGCGTTGACTTGTACGCGCGCCCAGCGGCTGCTCCGATCCCTCGGGCCTCGGTTGCTTGGCTTGTGGCCCTGACTTGGGACTCGGTTACAGGATCTGTGCCTCGCGGCCCTGTGCCCGCTCGACTCATGGCTCTCCGGCTCTTGGCTACTTGAACCGCGCCGGCAAGCGCCGCGGCGAGCAGTGGAAAGGCGACGTAGTCCTTGACGACCTGCCTGCGCGCCTTCAACCCGATTGCCTTGAGCTCTTCGACCAGCTGCTCCTTGGACTTTTCGCCGGCATGGATCGCGTCGAAGTTGAGGTCGTGAAAGGCCACGCCCCACTCGAAGAACCCCATCAGCAGCAGGTTGTAGAAGGGCTGCAGCAGATACACGGGGTGCCATTTCTGATGGGGGTCGATGCGCATGATCTCGTAGCCCAGATCGCGATCCTTGCCGCGAATGTTGGTGAACGTGTGGTGCTCGTAGTTGTGCGAATGCCGCCAAGCATCGGCCGGCGAGGCGGTATCCCAGTCCCAGCTCTGGGAGTTGATATCGGGATCGTTCATCCAGTCCCACTGCCCGTGCATCACGTTGTGGCCGATCTCCATGTTCTCGAGGATCTTGGCGATCGACAGCGAGGCGGTACCGGCAAACCACAACGGCTTGTAGCGCGAGCCGAGCAGCATCGCGCGCGCCGCCAGAACCAGCTGGCGGTGCAGCTTGATCGTGGAGCGTATGTAGCGCGAGTCGCGATCGCCGAGGTCGGCAAAGACCTCGTCGTGGATCGCGTCGAACTCGCGCCCGAGCTGCTCGAGTTGCTCGGGTGTCAATCGGGCGAGCGGGCTCTCGAGCTGATCGGAATCGGCCGTCGGCATGTGGGGGGGCGGCACACTCCCGGCTGGCGACGGCGGAGAGTTGGGAGGAATAAATGGCTTCTCGGCGTGGATCGTTGACATGGGCGCTCCTTCGGTAGGTCGTATGTCTTCTATCGGTTAGAGGTCGATCTCGACCGCGCCCTCAGGCGCATTGATGCAGGTGCGCAACATCTCCCCGGGTTGGCCGTGCACGAGTCCGGTACGCAGATCGCGCACCTGCCCGGTGCGCAGCTTCCCCACGCACGTATGGCAAATACCCATGCGACACCCGAACGGCAAGCTCGCGCCCGCCTTCTCCCCGGCCACAAGGATCGGCTGCTCACCGTCGCTGCAAGCTTCCAGATCGCTCTTGCGAAAGTGAATCCTGCCACCCGATCCGCGCTGCCCCTCGCCAACTGTCGTGCTTGGCTGAAAGTGCTCGGTATGCAGCTGCTTGTGCTCGCCATCTTCGCTCCACCGCTGCTCCATCCCCTCGATTAGCCCCGCGGGCCCACAAACAAACGCCTCGCGCTCCCGCCAGTCCTCACAGAGAGCGTCAAGTTGCCCAGGTGTCACGCGGCCCTGCTCGCCCGTCAGTCGCAGATGCAGTCGGTAGCCCGGATGGCGGGCGTCCAGCTCTCCCAGCTCGCGCGCGAAGATCACTCCATCGGCGGAGCGTGCGCAATGCACGTGGACCACGTCCTCAATCGCTCCGTGGGCCGCAAGGCTCCGCAACATGCTCATGATCGGGGTGATGCCGCTGCCGGCGCTGATGAACAGCAGACGAGCGGGCAACGGTTCGGGCAGCACGAAGGTGCCTTCCACGCCGCCAAGTCGCACGATCGTGCCCGGACGCACGCGCCCGAATAGGAAGGGCGAGACCTTGCCTCCCTCGAGGAGCTTCGGCGTGATCGAGATGAATCCGTCCGGGCGCTTCGGCACAGAGGTAAGCGAGTAGGCGCGCCAGTGATGAACCCCGTCGACCTCGATCCCCAGGCGCAGATACTGCCCCGGTCGATGGCCCTCCCATTCCCAGCCGGGCTTGATCGTGACGGTCACGGCGCTCGGTGTCTCGCGCTCGATCCGTTCGATCCGTCCGCGTAGCTCTCGCGTCGACCACAGCGGGTTGACGAGCTCCAGGTAGTCGTCGGGCAGCAGCGGCGAGGTGAACGAACGCACCAGTGCCAAGGCCCGGCGGCGCCCCGCGGGTACGCGCGGTGGCGCGCCGCGTTCAGCCATGGAGACGTACGAGGGGAGGACGGGCGCAAGTAGCGCGCTGTGAGCGGGTTTTGGAAAGCAAACTCATCTGACCTGGATCAATGCTACCTCAAATGAGGTTACATGCAAAATGGTATCCTGGATCGAGGTGGCGGAATCACGAACCGATACGACTGACATACCCCGAAGGAGCCCTCAGGACTCGTCTTCAGGGCACGGTGAGGAGGCTGCTGGCGAGGGGCTGACGATCGAGCAGCTCGCCGCCGAGGTGGGGATGTCGGTGCGCAACATCCGCAACCACCAGTCGCGGGGGCTGTTGCCTGCGCCCGAGGTACGCGCACGTGTCGGCTACTACGACACCGAGCATGTTGCACGTTTGCGTCTGATCCTCGACCTGCAGGCCGACGGCTTCAACCTGGCGGCAATCGAGCGCCTGATGACCTCATCCGGTGGCGTTGCCTCGCGGCTGTTGGGTTTGCGCAACGCAATGACTACGCCTTATGCGACCGAGTCGCCCGAGGTGGTCACCGCGGAGGACTTGGAACGGCGCTTCGGCGAGGTCGATGCCAAGAGCGTCGAGCGCATTCGCAAGCTCAAGCTATTGGTCCCTCTGGGCGACGACCGCTTCGAAGTGCCCAGCCCGGCTCTGATGAAAGCGGCCGAAGAAGTGACCGCCTTGGGGATCCCTCTACCAGCCGCCTTGGCTCTGGTCGAGCGGGTCTCGCGCGACTGTGAATCGATCTCCAAGGCCTTTGTCAGGCTGTTTCTGGGCGAGCTGTGGGAGCCCTTCGAGCAGGCCGGTCAGCCCGACGATCGCTGGGAGGAGATGATCGCGGCGACCGACGCGCTGCGGCCAATCGCCTCGGAGGCACTGCTGGCGATCTTCAAGCAGCGTATGACGACTCAGGTCGAGCGGGCCTTCGGCAAGGTTCTCGAGCAGCAGACCAAACGCGCGAAGTAGCGTCGCGTTCCGGACTGTCTCCGCGGCACGCAGGTCCGGAGACCCAGCGCAAAGAAGACGTCCGAACCTCCACGTTGTAATCCACGGAGACCAGATCTGGATTATAACCTGGAGGTTGTATGTCTGGATGGAGGTTTGTATGTCCCCTCCAGACCATTCGCGCCCGGCCTGACAAATTTCCTATGGGACACCCCACACATAAATATTTCGCAAAGAAATTGGCGCATCAAACGCGGCGTGCGTGTGTTAGCGAGGGCGGAACCTATAACTGCAGCCGTCGCAAGGGAGGCGTCGATGCGTTCACGTACGCTCATTCCGGCCATCACGGCCGTCATATCGCTGTTCGCGCTTATACCGCCGAGCGCCTTCGCACACAAGCACCCCAGTCCAAGCGGGCGCTGCATCGTAAGCATGCAGGTTGCCCCGCGCCAGATAGTGGCGGGCGATCCGGTGGTCATCTTCGGACGCCTTCGCTGCGTCAACCGGGCGAGCGCCGCCGGTCAACAGATAGTGCTCTATCACCATCTCACCGGCCTGTCAGGATTCACCCCTGTGCAAAGCGCCACCACCGATGCTCATGGCTTCTATGAGTTCGGTCGAGCCGACGGCGTGGTCGAAACCAACCGTTCGTTCTTCGTACGCTCGCACGGCGCTCGCAGCGCCACCAAGCGAATCAGGGTTGCCGCACAGGTGACGCTCAGCGGCTCAGCCGAAGGCGCGTTGCTCACCGGATACCCAAATCGTGTCACCTTCACCGGAGCGGTCTCGCCGGCAGACGTGGGCGCGCGGGTGATCCTGCAGCGCCAGAACGCCCTCACAGGCAACCAATGGCGCCGTATCGACTCGGGTTTCGTGGAATCGACGGGCGACTTCACGATTACGCACACGTTCATCGTGGCCGGTGACGCCAACCTCAGGGTGCTCGTCCGCTCGCAGGGACGAAACGTGTCAAGCGAATCCAACATCCTTGCCGACACGGTCTCCCAGGCCCAAAATCCCGAACTGACGATTCAGGCATCCGCCGATCCGATCGCCTCCGGGGAAGCGGTCACGATCAGCGGCAAGCTGACCGCGGGCTCGAGTCGCTCGCTGACGCTGATGGCGCATATGGCGCGTCAGCCTGGTTTCGTCGCGGTGGCGCAGACGACCGGCAACTCCGCTGGCGAATACAGCTTCCCGGCGCAGTCGCCGGCCAACAGCACCTTCTACAGGGTGGACGCCGGGCAGCTCGTATGCCCGCCGAATGCGCTGTGCCCGGCTATCGCATTCAGGCCGGTCTCCTCGGCGGTCCTCTACGAGGGCGTGAAGGACGTGCTCACCGCCCAGGCCTCGCCGACCACGGTTCAGGCGGGCCAGAGCGTCACGTTCTCGGGCACGGTCTCTCCGGACCAGGCTGGTCACGTCATCTATCTCGAACGCCGGAATGCGCGCGGACCCGGATTCCACGTGGTTCAGCTGTCGTTCGTGGGAGCCGGCTCCAGCTACGCGATCGTGCACCGCTTCTATGACGCCGGCACAAAGCTGCTGCGTGTCTACATCCCCGGCGGGCCCGACAATCAGGGCGCCTCCAGCCCACCGTTCACGATCCAGGTCAACCCGGCGCTCGCGTCGACACTGATGCCCGAAGTGCCAGAAAACACGACGATCCCACCCGAAGGTCAGTCCTGATCCACGGGCCCTTTTGCGGCTGGCCGAAGAGCGGCCGGCCGCAAAAGTCTGTGCTCGCTCGTGCTACGCGCGCTCGCTCAGGCGCTCGCGGCTGGCACGTCCGGGCCTCGAGCCCGAAATCCGGCGCTGGTCGCGTAAGACTCGTTCGTCGTCTGACTGCTCTCGATCGCTGCCGAAGCCAGCGATCTGAACGTTGCAGCTGGGGCAGCAGTCGGCTGCGGCCCACACAAGCAGCGCGTCGGTCCAGCGGTGGCAGTGCGGGCAACGCACACGCTGATTCATCCCCGGCCGATCCCCATTACAGATAGGCGCATACCCGGATGATTCCTGCTCCAAACCGTCCACGCCTCAGCGGTTCGCCCCACGCTTGCGTGGCGGACTACTGAAAGAACATCCGGCGTCTCAAAGCGCCGAGGACGCGATCGGTCGGATGGCTTCTCTTCGGCTCGCGATATGAGCTTGTCTCCCAAATTACCCGCATTTGGGCGATGCACGGGCCAGTTCGCTGCGTGCGCGTCTGCGGGCCGCGGGGACTACTCAGTCGGCGTATAGCCCAGGTGCGCCGACATCCGTTCAGCGCACTCCACCACCAACGGCGCCAGCTGCTCGAGCAGTTGGGCTCGCGAGAAGCTTGACTTGCCTGCCGCCACATCGACCGCGGCGACGACCTCTGCGGACTTCGACATCACGGGTGCCGCCACGCATCTTTGACCGTCGACGCGCACCTGGTCGGCTATCGCGATCCCCTTTTGGCGGATGCTACGGAGCTCGGCGATCAACTTTTCTCTCGCAGCGAGCGCGTCGGTGGAGTCCGGGGGTTCCGCGTAGGCATCGATCGCATCGCATTGCTCCTGATGAGACACGTGCGCCAGCAGCACTCTACCCATCGCCGTGCGGCTCGCCGGCAGACGCGAACCGCGTCCGATCCTCTGTGTGACTTCGCTCTCTCCCTGCCAAGAGCTTCTGGCGCGGTGGATGTAAACGATGTCCTTGCCGTGCAGCAGTGCGAGACTGGCGGTGCACATGCTGCGGTCTCGCAGTTCGGCCAGATATTCCTGCGGCAGCTTGCTCAATGCAGTCGAGCTCACCGCCGAGCGCCCCGGATCGCCAGCGCGCATCCCGAGTCTGTACTTGCGCCTGGGACCCTGCTCGAGGTAGTCGAGGGCCACGAGCGTCGAGGCGTAGCGGTGGGTTGTCGGGCGGCTCATTTCCAGGCTCTCGGCAAGTTCGGCGATGCCCATCCACGTCCGCTCCGGCGTAAAGGCGGTGAGGATTGCCAAGCCGCGCTCCAACGATTGCGAGTAGCGACCCTCTTGGGAATTGGGCAGATGCAAGATGCCTCCGCGGATAGGGGACATGGTCGTCATAGAACGGGCCTTCCTTGCACGCGCCTCGGCTACGTGTCAGCCTCCTCCCACAGCAGGACGAGGAACGAACACAATGGTGCTCAAGTGGAACGATTTGGGCTAGTCAGCCCTGAATCTTTCAGAGCTGAAAGCGGCCGAGGGGCGCATCTGGAGAGCTACCTGGGTTCGGCTGGCAGTCCTTCGAGTCGCTCGCGCACGCCCTGCAGCCATTCGATCCTTGCGTTCCAAAAGCCAAGCTCCGCGTCACGCGATACAACGCGAACCATCCTGTCCCACTCCGAGCCGTCCGCGCCATCGGCTTCGGAGGCGCGCTTCAGATCCTGCACGCGCCCCAGACACACCAGCTCCTGCCCATGGATCAGCTCGATCATGCGTGGTGCGTCACGCGGGCGGCATAGTGCGATCCTGAAATGCAGGTCGTCTCGCAACGGCGGCTCCGCGGTCGTCGACAGCAGCCAACCCTCGAAGGACTCGACTCCCTTTTGGGTAGCCTCGTATATCGCCCTGCGGCCCGAGCTCCCATTGCGAAGCGGGTCGCCATTCTCGTCGACCCTGCGCACAAGGCCTTCGTTCTCGAGCTTCTCGAGAGCCCAGTACGGATAGGAATCGGCTAGATCGGCAAATCGCAGCTGTCGGCGCACACCCGAGGCGATCCTATAGGCGTAGCTTGGCTGCTCGATTACAAGCCCGAGTACGGCATGCTTAGCAGACACCGGTCTGCGACCCGCCTTCCAACCAGTGGACTTCGTACAAGAAGATGACGATAGTCGAAGGATGCTCAGGTTTGGCGGATTGTGCGCTTTGCGATGTCCAGGCCTGGTGGCTTGCTGGTGGTTTGGCTTCAGTCCGTACGAGTAAGATCGGCGTTTCCCGAGGCCATTGCTCAGGATGTCCTCGGCGGGAATGTGCCGTTCATTCGTCATTTCGTGCTTTTAAAGTCGGAAACAAATGCGCACGTTGTCACCGGCAGTGCGCTTCGGGGAGACCGCACGCGAGTGCTTCTATCGTTCGGAATCCGATTCGCTCGGATTCGGTCGATGGAAGACGATCCTCGGCGCCGGGTCGCACGTCGGCGATTCGATAGGCGACTCGACCTCGGGTCAGCCACAGGTCCTCCTGGGTCGCCCGGTCGGGGTTGCCCCAGTTCAGCTCGCGAGCACCGGGAGGTCGCATTGCCTTTGTCTCAGAGGCGCGCTCGCGACAGCGAGCGCTTGCTGCCTCAGCGAAGAAGCGGCGCGCTTGGAGCGGTGTATGGAACATAAATACGTCGGTGGCTACGTCATCTCTATACGACGTTCCCCACTGAGGGTCTGGTGCCCATTGGCGAATCTCCCAACTGCCGGTCCAGTGTGTCTTGGTCGAGCCTGTGGTCGTCACTCGCTCTGGCGGATCGTCCTCCCACGCGTCAATCGCCTGGACAATGCCCGATTCATATTCGTGGCCGCCGGCACGAGCCGCGACGGATCGAGCGACCGAACGCAGAGCGCGCAACTGATCGACGTCGACCGTCGCCAATACGGGCGGCTGTTCAGGCGTACATGTAGGTTGTCCCAAGGAGCCACCCTCATTGGCCGACGAGGTGGAACCGTTGATGTTGAGCACACTGTGGCTCTCAACGAGCCCTGCGGTCGCGAATGCGAGGGCTACAAGCAGGCTCGCGAGGCGTGCCTGCCCGAGGAGCCATTTGCCCATGCGCTGGCCCACAGGCATGGATACCGAGCCAAAAGCATGGCGCGCGTGGGGGGCAGGCTCGGCACCGAAGGCATCGTCGGCCTCGGCGCGTTTCTTCGCGCTCTGCATTGTCGTCTTATCGGACGCTTGCCGTGAATTCCCCAATGTGGCTAAAGTCGAGCCATTCGAGAGTCGATCCGGTTGTATGGAGCAAAAGAAGCCCAGGCGAGGAAGTCATCTCACTCCCGCGCAGGCGCGCGAGGGTCATCGATGGATACGACTGACCGTGGTCGCGGCTGTGCTCCAAGCGTGGATGATCGTCGGGGTCGTAGCGTTGGCGGCTCCACGCCAGTTGGCTTTGTTCTTGGCGCTCGGAGTGGCTTATTCGCTAGCTGCACCGTTGCTGCTGCGCTATCTCAACCACGACGTCGATCGGCGTGTCACGACAGGTGGCTCACAGGACAGCTTCGTCCGTCTCATGCACGCCGGCGGTTTGCCGTCGTCTTCCAGACTGGGCACGCCATCGGGATAGGGTACTGGTGGCAAGGTGCCTGACTTCGATGTCTTCAAGAAGAATACGCCGGAGCCGATGGTCGTCCGCTGCATTGGCGGCTTCGCACAGGCAAAGATGCCCGGCGGCGCGCAGCTCATCCCCGTCTAGCGTGTCATTGCTGGCTAGGTCGAGGAGCTGGCCCAGCCTTGCGCGCAGCGCGTCAACATCAGCACGGCCGAGCCTAGCTCCGCCAAAGTGCGACACGTAAGTGCTACCATCCGCATATGGCTGCTCGTCATCCGCGCCTGGGCGTAGAACGCGACTCAGAGATGGAACGTGCGCTCGCACTCACGGAGCCCCTTCTCGACCCAGCCGAGACACGCTCGGCGGCAGCTCAAATACGAGCGCTGACACTGCGCGGTGCGCAGGCCGTGCTCGCTGGCGCTGGCTCCGAGTCCCAACTGCAAGCCCGCTTGGCTGAACGCTACCGCGCCAAGCCTGCGAAGGGCGACTTGTCAGAACTCGATCCTCCGCCCGGCATACCGGAGACAGCGGGCGCTACGCTGGCGTCCGATGCGCTGCGGTGGGTTCGCGGCGAGTGAACGCCGCCTACATCGACGCCTCCGCGCTGGTCAAGCTCTTCAAGGCAGAGCGCGAGACCAATGCCTTCCGCGCGGCCCTCGGCGATTGGCCTGTCCAGGTCGCGAGCGAGTTGATCCGTGTCGAGGCGGTCTGCACAGCCCGACGTCTCGGGGACGAGAACGTGCTGGCGCGTGCAAACGAAGCCATCGAGCGGATAAACCTCATCCCGATCTCGCCCGAGATCATGGAGTTGGCCACAGGCGCCCATACCCCGCCGCTACGTGCGATGGACGCGATCCACCTCGCCACGGCGCTCACGATGCGCGAGGACCTTGGCGCTTTCTTCGCTTACGACAGCGACTTGTCTGCAGCTGCGAGAGCCCACCGGCTCAACTCACTCGCACCAGAGTGAACCGATCCCCACAGGCCTGCGAGTCCTGGTGGCTCACGAGGGTCCCAGCGGCGTATGAAGCGGGCCAGTCCGCGAAGCCGGAGACGGGATTCGAACCCGTGACCCCCTGTTTACAAGACAGGTGCTCTGGCCAGCTGAGCTACTCCGGCGGGAAGCGTCGAGCGTAGCGACACTGGGGCTGTAACGCTGTCTGCGCAAGCGGGTATCCAATGCATGGAGTCAAGCGCAGCCACTGGCCGGCACGAAGGGAGCGGCAAAGGCGCCGATCGACCCGCCGGAGTTCGCCTTGCCCCTGTGCAGGGTAATGCGCGATCCGATCGCCCTGAGGCTGTCGCAGATCGTCAGGGCGCTTCTGGCATGGAGTCCAACGAGCTGCACGCGTTTCGTGAGCACGCACTCACCCACGGCGTCAACCCAGTGCTCTACTGGCTTGTACGAGCCGTCCTGGTGCCCTTCTTCCTGCTCTACTTTCGCATCGCCCGCCTTGGACGCGAGCACATTCCCAGCTCTGGGCCCGTGTTGCTGGCAGCCAACCACCGGAGCTTTCTCGATCCGTTCGTGATCGGCGCGCTGACGCGTCGGCCGGTCTACTACATGGCCAAGCGCGAGCTGTTCGAGCATCGCTGGCAGGCTTGGGTGCTCAACGGCCTTGGGGCTTTCCCCGTCGATCGTGGACACAGTGACGAACAGGCGATGGCCACCGCTCGCGCAATTCTCGGACGGGGTGATTGTGTCGTGATCTTTCCCGAGGGGACCCGTGTGCGTCCTGGCCCGCTCGCCCATCCTCATCGAGGGGTTGGACGACTTGCTCTGCAAACTGGGGCGCCCGTCGTTCCGGTGGCTGTGCTGGGCACCGAGGACGTACGCCGAGGCTGGCGAATACGTCCCCGCAAGGTCAGCCTCCGCTGTGGGCGTCCGCTTCGCTTCCCGCAAGCCGAGCGGCCAACGCCTGCGATGGCCCTTGGCGTGGCCGACCGTATCTGGGCTTGTGTCAGCTTGCAGTGGGAGTGGCTTGGCGGCGCCAGAGCGATCCCCATTGCGGAGACCCCCCCGAGTGGCTCCGAGCGTCACGCGCGCGCTGCCTGAGGACTTGGGTAAATGCCTCGGAGGGTAGGGTGCGATGAGTGGCTCCCCAACAAACGAAGTCCAAGGCGCAGCTCGACGCCGAGTTCTCCGAGCTGTATCGCGCTCATCTACGCGACGTCTATAGCTACTCCTACTATCGGGTCGGCAACCATCACGACGCGGAGGACCTCACCGAGCAGACTTTCCTGCAGGCCTACCGTCATTTCGAGCGCGCCCAGCGCGAGTCTCACGGGAGGCCGCTGCGCCCATGGCTGATCCGTATCGCCCACAATCTGGCAGCCAATCTCTATCGCGATCGCTCGCGCCGGCCTTCCTCCTCGATCGACGAGGGCTCAGAGCTGGCGAGCCTGCACACGACCGAGGACTTGGTCGAGGGCCGAGACGAGCTCAGCAGGGTGCTCGATGGGGTGAAGCGCCTGCCCGACGACAGGCGCGAGGCTCTGATCATGCGCTTCGCGCTCGGCATGGACAATCGCGAGATCGCCCGTGCCATGGGTCGCTCCGACGGGGCCACCAAGGTGCTCATCCATCGTGCGATAAAGCAGCTGGAGGGCCTCGTCGGCGAGTCGAGCGTCGAGGTGTCAGATGAGTGAAGTGCTGCCAAGCTTTGAGGGGTTGCTCCGCGAGGCGCTCTCCCCGATAGACCCGCCCGAGGATCTCGTGCGGCGCCTGGAGGGTGCGCTCACGAGCATCACCGAGAGCGCCGTGGAGGAGCTCGAGGCTTGGGAGCTCTCAGCGATGCGCGACCCGCGCAACTGGGTCCGCCCGGCGACGGCCGTCGTTGTCGGGGGAGGGGCTGGCGTCGCGCTCGTGCTGCTGCGCGCCCGGCACCGTCCGCATGCGGACGCGGGTGGCCTGCGGGGTGTCCGCCGTGCCGCCGAGCGGGCTGTGGGCGATCTCAGCGAGCACACGCGGCGCATGATCGGAGAGCGCTAGCGCCACTGGAAGTTGCGTTGCTGGGTTGTACTCGGGCGCCACTCGGGACTCCCGTGCCGAGGCTTCGATGACCATCGAGATGTGTCCAGATCGGCGGACACACGCTTCTGTTTTGCGCTGTGAGCGCAATGTTCGTCGAGATTTCCTTGCAATTTCGGGATGTAGCGGTCACAGTGTTTGGCTCGGAACTGTTCCGACTGTCAGGCATATGGAACTTTTTGACGACAAGCCGCCTAGGCATGTGGTGCCGATCTCGGGCATGTTTCACGCAACTTCCTCGTCCGCCCGTGCCGGCTCGGGGGGCACATCGGAGCTACCGCCGAGCATGTTCGCCCGACTCCCGGACGATGCCCTCATGGTGCTTGTCGTGCGTGGCGATCCGGGTGCGTTCGAAGTGCTCTACGATCGTCATGTGCACGCCGCTTTGGCGCTCGCGACACAGATGTGTCGCAGGCGTGCGGTTGCTGAGGAGGTAGTCCAGGAGGCGTTCCTGTCGTTTTGGCGCAGCAGCAGGCACTTCGACTGCACACGAGGCAATGTCAGAGCTTGGGTGCTGGGGATCGTGCGCAATCGCGCGATCGACGTCCTGCGGCAAAACGTCGCACACGACCTTGCCGATGCGAATCGACAGGTGGAGGATCTCCTCGAAGCAAGCGAGCGCACCGACCATGAGGTCGGGCGCCGCGAGGGTGCTCGCGAACTGCTCGCGGCGCTCGGCGGTCTTCCACCCGAGCAGAGTTGTGTCATCACGCTTGCCTACTACGGTGGCTATACCCACACCGAGATCGCGAACATGCTCGACACCCCGGTAGGCACCATCAAGGGCCGCATGCGACTCGGTTTGCGCAAGATGGCTGTTGCCGGCGCCGACCTGCGCTGATCGCCCGAGCAGGCGCCCCGCTCCAGCCCACCCACTGCTAGCGTCTGCGCGGCCGATGGCCACCTGCTACCGCCACCCCTCGCGCGAGACCGGAGTCGCGTGCTCCTCTTGCGGGCGTCCGATCTGCCCAGATTGCATGACGCCTACGGCCGTCGGGATGCGCTGTCCAGAGTGCGCCAAACAGGGGACGCGCGTTATGACGATGCGCAACATGGTCACGCGGCCGCGGGTCACGTTCGCTTTGATCGCGATCAACGTGATCGTGTTCCTCAGCGAGGGGAGCTTCACGTTGAGCAGCCAGCCGACGGGTAAGGTCTACGAAGAAGGGGCCCTGTTCGGCAGCATCCGTGGGCTGCCGACGCTGGGTGTCGCCCATGGACAGTGGTGGCGATTGGTGACGAGCGGATTCCTACACGAGAATCTCCTTCACATCGGGTTCAATATGTGGGTCCTCTACTACCTCGGCATGATGCTGGAGCCGGCGCTGGGGCACCTCAAGTTCGGTGTGATCTATGCGGTATCGCTACTGACGGGCTCCTTCGGCGCCTTGCTCCTCACCCCGCACTCCCCGACGGTCGGCGCTTCGGCGGCGGTGTTTGGATTGATGGGGGCCGCCGCTGTGGAGATGCGTGCGCGTCAGATCCCGATCATGCAGAACGGGGTGGGCATGCTGATCCTGCTCAACCTGGCCATCAGCTTCACGGTGCCCGGCATCTCTTTGGGTGGTCACATCGCCGGGCTGATCGGTGGTGCGCTCGCGGCGCTTGTGATCCAGATGGGGGATCGCTACCGCTCGCAGACACTTGCGCTGGCGGGGTGCGCGGCGATCGCCGTCGCGGCTGTCGCCGGATCGCTGGCGACCTCGCACGCGAGCGAGGCGGAAACAACCGTTCCGATCCAGTTCACGCCCGGAGGCTCCGAACCGTGAGCCGTGCGGTGCATGGCGCTCGTCGATCTCCCCGGCTCATCGGCCTCTGGGATCGCCTGAGTGGCCGGATATCCTGACGGGTGTGATGCTCCTCTCCGATCCGGAGGTCGACGGCCGGCTCGCTGGCAGCGATTGGCGACGCGACGGTGAGGCGATCGTGCGCGAATGGAAGCTCGACGACTTCGCCGCGGCGATTGCCTTCGTCAACCGCGTGGCCGACACCGCCGAGAGGGCCAACCATCACCCCGACATCCATCTACACGGTTGGAACAAGGTCCGTCTCGAACTCTCGACCCACTCCCAAGGCGGTCTCACGCAGGCGGACTTCGACATGGCCTCGCGCATCGACGCTCTGGCCTGAACGGTCCCTCAGCCACGTTCAAAGCCGACCAGCGGCCCTGCTACGGTTGTGCCGTCGGCTATCGATGAACGAAGAAGAAAAACCTCCTCGAAGTAGATCGGCCCGGACGGGCGCCGATCCGGCGTGAACGGGCTCAAGCTCATACTCGCGGTCGTCCTGATCGCGATCAATGCGTTCTTCGTCGCCGCCGAGTACGCGCTCGTGCGCTCCAAGCGGGCGCGGCTGGAGCTCATGCGCGAGGAAGGCTCGCGCGGCGCGGCGCTTGCCCTGAGCCAGCTCGACCGCATCAACGAATACATCTCTGCCGTCCAGATCGGCGTGACGATGACCTCGATCGGGATCGGCGCGCTTGCCACGCCTGCACTCGCGGACATTCTCAAGGGGGCTCTCGGCAGCACGCCGAGTCATGACGCCGCGGTAGTCATATCGGTAGTTCTCGCATTCGCTGTGATTGCCGCCACGCAGCTGATCGCCGGGGAGATGGTGCCCAAGCTCTACGCGATCGATCGGGCCGAGACGATTGCCCGTCGCATTGCCCGCCCGCTACAAGCGTTCAGCGTCCTGTTTCACCCCGTGATCATCGCCCTGACGGTCATTTCCGGTCGAATCCTGCGTCTGCTCGGCGTCGAGATGAGCGCACAGCAAGGAGGCGGCTCGCCCGATGAGCTCAAGCGTCTGATCGCGGAGTCCTATGCCGGCGGCCAGCTCGATCCGGGCGAGGCGGGCATGCTCACCGGTGTGTTCCATCTGCACGAGCAGGAGGCCCGCCAGGTGATGACCCCGATTCCCGCGGTCGTCACCGTCGATGTCTCCCAAGACGCCCAAACCGCGCTCGAGCTGTGCATCTCCAGCGGCCACACTCGACTCGTTGTGATCGAGGGCGACGATCGCGATCACGTACGTGGGCTCGTGCACTCCTCCTCGCTTGCCAAGCGGCTGATGCAGGACGGTCCCCATGCTTCGATCGAGCCGATCATGCACGAGGCACCGATCGTGCCTGAGACCAAGCCGCTGGATGACCTGCTCGCTGACCTGCAACGCCAGCGCACCTCGATGGCGGTCGTCGTCGACGAGTATGGGCGCGTGGTCGGAATCGTGACGATCGAGGACATCATCGAGGAGGTCGTCGGCGAGATCACAGACGAGACCGATCCAGCTGCTGGCGAGGTTCGTCGGCTCTCCGGCGGCGACCTGTTCGTGCGCGGCCACGTCTCGATCGCCGACCTGCTCGACTATGGGGTCGAGCTGCCGGTTGACAGCGACGCATACAACTCGGTCGGTGGCTTCGTGTTCGCCGAGATCGGGCGGCTCCCTCGTAGGGGCGACACGATCAGTTCCGGAGACTTCTCGATCAGGGTCGAGTCGGTCAACCACAATCGCGTGGAGGCGGTGCGCATCCGCCCGCGCCGGGCGGTGCACTCGCGCGAGGGGGACCCGCGTGAGCCGTCTCGTCGCGAGGCGTCACCCGGGGCCTAGCCCAAAGACACGTCCGGCCCGCGGGGGGAGCGGGCCGGAGCGTGTGCACTGGGAGGAGGCGGGTGTGCGTTGCGATCTTGTGTCGCACGGACAAGTATGCCCCCGGTTATGAAGCTCTCCTAAAAGTCTGGTGAGCCTAAATAAATTCTCACCGACTCAATAGGCGAGGAATCCCCGTTTTGTCTTGCGTCCCAGGGCCCCCTCGTCGATCAGTCGATCCACGCGTGGCGGGATTGGCTCGCCGATCATCTCGCCGATCGCCTTGGAGACGTCGAGACCCACGAGATCCAGCAGCGCGAACGGTCCCATCGGGTGGCCGGCGCCGAGCTTCATGCAGGTGTCGATGTCCTTGGGGTCCATGCCTGTCTCTTCGAGCAGGCGCACTGCGTTGAACAGGTAGGGGAAAAGCAGGCGGTTGACGACGAATCCCGGCACGTCCGGCACCTCGACTGCGGTCTTCTCGAAGGTCTCGCACAGCGCCATGGCGCGGCTGCGGGTCTCCTGCGAGGCGGCCTTCGGAAACACGAGCTCCACGAGCTTCATGCGCGTAACCGGGTTGAACACATGCAGACCCACGAACCGCTCGGGTCGGCCAGAGGCCTCCGCAAGGCGCTCCACCGACAGCGAGGAGGTCGTCGAGGCAAGCACCGTCTGCTCGTCAAGGAGGCCGTTCAGCTCCCCCAGCAGACCGGCCTTTACGTCGTGGTCCTCGACAACCGCCTCGACTACAAACGATGACTGCGCAAGAGCGGCGACATCTGTGACGATCTGCACATGCTGGGGATCGACCTCTGCTTCCAAGCGGCTGAGGGTCTTCTCGACGGTTGCGCGCGCGCGCTCGGCTGAGCTGTCCGAGCGCGCAAGCAGGAGCACGGGTCCGTGGTGTGCGGCGGTGGCGGCCAGCCCACAGGCAATGGCTCCGCTGCCGACTATGGCTAGGCGTTCGTTCAAGGTCTCTCGCTCCTCTGGCGGTGTGGCTGGCGGTTGCTGTATCGGTGGCCAGTACGGCTACCCGACCCGATCGTGCCGGGCCCTGGTTGACTGACCAGTCAATCTGGTGCTGCTGAGCGGTACAGTAGAGATAGCGAACGCGCGGCGTCTTCACCAGAAGCCCGTATGCGCCCGCTTTCTGAGCACACGCCGGGCGAGATGCCGCGGCGCCACCGGCAACAGACAAGCAAAGGACTTCCAAAATGAGGCAAGCAGAGGGCCGCGAGGTCGTAATCGTCGAGGCCGTTCGCACACCGATCGGTCGCGGACACCTGGAGAAGGGCTACTACAAGGACACCCATCCCAACGCGCTGCTCGCGAAGGTCTACACCGAGGTGATCGATCGTGCCGGCATCGAGCCCGCCGTGGTGGAAGACGTCGTCGCCGGCTGCGTGCAGCAGTTCGGTGAGCAGGGCCTCAACGTTGCCCGCAACGCGTGGCTGCAAGCGGGTCTGCCGATCGAGACTCCCGCCACGACCGTCGATCGCCAGTGTGGCTCCGCCCAGCAGGCGGTCAACTTCTCCGCTGCCTTGATCGCCGCGGGCGTGCACGACGCGATGATCGGCGGTGGCGTGGAGCACATGGGCCACTTCCCGTTCTCCGCGGCGATGAAGACCCAGCAGGAGTTCGGTTTCGCCTTCACCCCAGAGCTGATGGCCAAGCACAACATCGTCGGCCAGGGTCTTGGCGCCGAGATGATCGCCGACGAGTGGGAGATCCCGCGCTCAGAGCTCGACGAGCTGGCGGTGCGCTCACACAAACTGGCTCATCAGGCCACCGAGGAGGGCCGCTTCGAGCGCGAGATCGTGCCGTTCGCGGTCAACGGCGACACCTACGTCACTGACCAGGGCATTCGTCCCGACACCAACCTCGAGGCGCTCTCCCAGCTCAAACCGGCGTTCAAGCCAGACGGCAAGATCACGGCCGGCAACAGCTCGCAGATCTCAGACGGCGCCGCCGCGGTGCTGCTGATGAGCGCCGAGAAGGCCAAAGATCTGGGTCTGACCGCACGCGCTCGCATCGTGGATCAAACCACCGTGGGCTGCGACCCCGTGAAGATGCTCGAGGGGCCGATCCCCGCTACGCGCAAGATCCTCGAGCGCAACGGCATGAAGATCGACGACATCGACCTGATCGAGATCAACGAGGCGTTCGCGCCGGTCGTGGCGGCGTGGAAGCGCGAGCTCTCCCCGGACATGGACCGCGTCAACGTCAACGGCGGCGCGATGGCGCTCGGCCACCCGCTCGGCTCGACCGGCGCGCGGCTGATCACCACGCTGCTGCACGAGCTCGAGCGCTCCGACAAGGAGATCGGCTTCGTCACGATGTGCTGCGGTGGCGGGCTGGGTACCGGCACGCTGATTCAGCGCGTCTGAGCACGGTGCTGTTCCGCCCGGCGCATGCGCCGGGCGGCCGGGCCGCACATGTGCGGCCCGGTGGACTCGCACATGTGCGAGTCCTTGAGGGCGCGCATGCGCGCCCTCAGCCCAGGCCGCATGCGGCCTGGGCTCCACCCACAAGTCAACCCTTGGGCCCGGCGGCGGTCCAGTCAACCGCTACCGGCGTGAGCGCCAGCAGCGCCTGCCAGGTGAGCGCTTCGGTGTGGCCGCTGGGTGCGATTCCGTGTGCGCTCTGGAACTGCTCCAGGTTGGCTGTGGTCGCCGCGTTGAAGATGCCGGTCGTTTCCTGAGTGGGGATCGCCGCGGCGAGGTGCTCCTGCATCCAAAGCACCGGGTCGCCTTTGCTGCCTTCGCCGAGTTCCGACCAGGAGGGATTGGGGGTGACGCTGCTCAGCGGTGCGAGCGGAGTTGCCAGTGCCGCCCACAGACTTGCCGGCGTTTCCTGGAAGTCCCAGAAAGAGGTGCCTGTCGCTCCATAAAGAGGCGCCTCCTCACGGAAGCGCAGCAGTTCTTCGGCCGAGGGTTTCGAGTAGGTCTGCCCGAGCGGGAAGATAGGCCTACCGTAGACACGGTTTGAGATGTAGGTGTTGGCGTATGCGGTGTCCACGGAGTTGCCGATGTCCTTCCAGTACATCTGCGGTGCGTTGAACTGGGCGCCATCTGGGCCGAGGAAGACGGAGTAGGGGAAGGAGGTGTGGTCATACACGTAGGGGAAGGACGCCAGCCCGAGCGGATAGGCAACACCGATCTTGGCGCGTAGGTCAGCTATGTAAGTCTGAGCGGCGCCATAGTGGCCTTCGTACTCGGACTCGGCGTCGATCACCAGGCAGTCGGCTCCATTCGCTACGGCCCGCGCCCCGAGTTCGGCCTCGCCTGCAGGGTTGCTGCCATAGACGTACTGCCATGCGCACACCTTCAAGCCGTTTGCGTGCAGCTGCTGGACGAGTTCGGGGCTGAACTGGCTCCAGTAGTTGGAGGAGCCATCGGAGCTCTTGACATAGAGCGTGGTCACATCCGCGGCGTGAGCCTGGGCGACGATCGAGGCGAGGCTGCCGCCGTCAGATTGGCTCACATACCAGATCCACATGCCCTGGCCATCGAACGCGGTGCCACTTGGCGTCGGCGCCGGCGGGGCCACCGTCGGTTTGGGCGGCGTCGGCGGGTGCAGCGCATAGGGCACGACCTGCATCGGGCCGAAGGAGTTGGTGTGGCGGCCGTGGCTGATCAAGACCATGATGCGCCCGGAGTGGGCGCTGCTCGGCACATGCACAACCATCCCCAGGGATGAGTTGGCCAGGTGGGCTGTGGGCGAGTTGCTGGCGATGCGCGCGTTCCAGCTGTGGGGAAACGCAACGACCATCCCGGTGCGCAGCCCTTTGCCTTTGATGAGCAGCTCTCCGCCCACGGACACCTGGCGCGAGTTGGTCGAGCAGCGGATGGCCGGCACACACACCGCGCTCGAGAGCGTGAAGGGGTTTACGTGCTTAGCGCTCGTCTTCTTCTCGGTGGCCGGCTTCGGCGAGCTCCCACCCGTCGCTTTACCCGCCGGCGCGTTGGCCTTCGAGGAAGCCCCGCCGTTTGCGGGTGTTCCTCCGCCTGCCGGGGCGCTTGTCCCACCCGCACCTTGCGAAGCGTCGGCTCCGGGCGCAAGCTGGCCCAGTGCGGCGCAGGCTGTGCAGACCGTCACGAGCGCCGCCCTGCGCAGGGAATGGGTCGAACGTCTGCTCACTATCCTTGTCACGAATCGTCCCTTCTGGCGCACGCTCCGCGCCCCACCCGTTCAGCCGCTCGTCCTAGCCTGAGCGGCAGCCTGAAATCCGCCGCCAGCGTCGTGCGACGTTAGCGGTTCTGGCCCCACAAACCACTGGTAGACAGAGAAGTTGCGTCCTGCTGCAGGCTGGATCTGGCCTCCAGCGTCATAGCTGGGCCATACCGGCTAGGAGAACCCCAGGGGCTCCGGGTCGGGATGGCGATCGGCGCCATCCGTGCCGGCTAGCAGAACCTCGGTGTCTCGGGCTCGATGTACCCCTCGCTCGGACAGCTTTGCGCTTGGCATCGAGTGGCCTTTTCCGCTTGACAGAGGAAGGTTTTTCCTATAGAACCGTGACCGCGTCGTATTCCGATAGAAACAACATGCCGTGTCCGTGGATGAATAGGAGATAGGCACGATGGGCGCGCGCGGTCAGGACAGCTCAGGGTCGAGCTGGCCCGGGGCGACGCTTCTGAAGTATCAACCAAACCAGGAGGATTAGGATGACTAGAATGGGCATACCCCATGTGGGAGGGCGAGCTATGGCTCCTCTTCTTGCCGTGGCTGCTGTATCGCTCGCCGTACTCGGCTTTGCGGCCCCAGCTCTGGCACTCAAACCGACCTCGCCCTTCGAGAACTTTGGCGAATGTCCGCAGAAAACCGCGGGCGTCAATCTCTGTGTGTACGCAACCACGACCAGCGGTGAATTCGCGATCAAGAAAACTACCGTTCCGATCCTGAAACCCATCGTATTGCAAGGTGGCATCGATCTAAATGAATCGACGGGAACCGAAACGTTCGTGTTAGCGGCGACCCCGGCGAACACGTTGTCGAAAACGCCTCAGACCGTGCCCGGAGGCCTGTTCAAAATCATCGCGCCCAAAGGTTGGCCTGAAATACTGCAGATCATCTTCAACGAAATCGTCAACAAAGGCATTACCGGCGCGACCGCGACGACAGAACTCGTCGGTACGCCCAGCATCAGCAGGACGGCTCTGCTGACCAAAACAGGAAACGCGCTGGTTCTGCCGTCGCGTGTCCATCTGGAAAACACATTCCTCGGCCCGAGCTGCTACGTGGGGTCGAAAGCGCATCCTGTGAACGTCGAACTCACGACAGGCACCACGGCTCCACCACTACCGAACAAACCGATCACGGGTAATGTGGGAGAACTGGAATTCCCGGCCGAAGGCCTGTTGGTGGTGAAAAAAAATACGCTTGTGAACAACACGTTCGCGGCTCCCGAAGCCGAAGGCTGCGGCTCGCAGATCCTGTTCGGTATATTCACGGGCATCATCGACGACGCTGTGAACTCTGAGCTGGAATTGCCGTCCGTCTCGGGGAACAACACGGCGATCCTTTCGGGGACGCTTGAAAATGCTGAAGTGACTGCCGTGAAAGCCAGCGAAAAATAGATATCGCTTGGTAGTCGGCTAGTGCAGTGAGAATCGTGAGGGTGGGTCTCGTCAGGATTGTGGCGAGACCCACTTTCGTATCCAGGCGCGTATTCGCATTCCCGGCCGTAGGAGCATCGGAGTCGGCGACGACGTGAGCAGTTCTCAGGGAGAGCCCGTGCCCCAGCGAAAGCCAAGCGCCGACGGCGTCGGCGCGAGCGGGCTCTCGGGCAGGCCGGTGGGCTGCTCCGGCAAGTTATAGCCGGACGGAGCCACATCGTTTGGCGCATTCGCGTGAAACAACGAGGCCAGGTACTGGATTTGACCGCGGCCGACTCCCAACTCGAACTGCCCGCCGCCGTAGTTGCCGATGCCGTGCGCAGCGCAGTAGTCGAAAGCGTCGAGCAGATTTCTGAGCCCTCCGAGCCGCGACGGCTTGATATTGACCATGCGCGGCGGGTAGCGCAGCGCCTGGATGTCCTCGACGGAGTGGATCGGAGCATCCCAGGAGAAGCGCTCGCGGTGGGTCTGGAGCACCGCGTCGGTCTCCGGCGTGAGTGCTGGGTCCTCGATCCATGCGTCGGGGAACGCCTCGATGACACGCCGGTAGAGCAGGGGATCCGCCGGCTGGTCGACGATCGAGCCTGAATAGTAGGCCTTGAAATCGACCGACTCCACTGCGCGGGTAGCCACGAGCGCGGCGATCAGCTCGTCGTCCCACGAGCTTGTCGGATCGAGCTTGAAGCGCAGCGACGGGTAGGCCTCCAGGCGTCGGCGCAGCGGATCGATGCTGGGTGGCTCGCCGAGGCGCAGCGACACCACGAAGCGCACCGGCTGCGGTCTGCGATCCAAGGCCTCGTGCAGCGTCGTGTCCGACTGGCGCAGCGCCAGGTCGAGCGCCGCCGACTCATATGCCCACACGCGGTAGCGGCGGGACACCTCACGTTGAGGCTCCTGAGGAAAGAGGTCGAGCGTCGCCAGATGCTCTGAGAACGAACCGATCGTCCAGCTGCCCTCCAGCGGGAGGTGCGGTCCCGCAGCCTGCAAAACCTCATGGTCGACGGCGTCGTAGGTCACGTCTTCGCCGATGCCCTCCTGGCCGGCGCCCGAGATGTGGATCACGGTGCTCTTGCGCTCGAACTCGCTCGACACGAGCGCCTGCAGCGGCTCGAAGGTGTGCCGCTCGATCTGCAGTGGCAAGCTCGCCACGCGCTCCCAGGTATTCCCGTGCTCAGGCACAGCGGCTCAGCTTAAAAGGTCCCGGAAACATGACCGTAAACTGTAGTTGTGGCAAGTAACACCAAGGGTCCGCGGGGACGTTCGCGCAAGCCGCGTCCGAGCGTGCCTGTGGCAGGCGGTGGGTCCAAGTCTGCCTCGGACGAACAATCCACCTCGCCGGCCGGGCAGACTGCGTCGCGGGCAGGGCGGGCTAGGTCCTCTCGCCGTGGGCGTGCGCCGAGTACAGCGAGACGCCCGCCGGTCTCGCCTCAGAGAACATTCGGCGAGCGCCCGCAAGCACCTTGGCATCCGCTGCCGCTTTCAGAGCTGCTCATCATGGCCGGAGGGATCGCGTTCGTGGTTGCCGTCACGCGGCTGCGCAACGGTCCGGCAGCTGGCGGCCCGCTACTGCTGGCGGGCATCGCCGCCGTCGCCCTTGGCACGATCGAGGTGACTTGGCGCGAGCATTCGAGCGGATACCGCTCTCACACACTGCTCTTGGCGCTGCTGCCGGTGATCGTGCTGCATTCGGTCGTCGTCTTGGGCTATACGTTCCTCGCGAAAGCCTCTCAGCTCTTGAACGTGGGCATGTTCGCTGTCGACATAGCGGTCTTCGTGCTCCTGTTCAGACTGCTGCGCACGCGCTTCCTGGACGCTCGCGCACGCGCGATGACCCGGGGTTGATGAGGGCAGTTGACGACCTGCCGTCGATCGCGACAAGCTGAAGAGCAGGGCTCGGAGGGGGCTTGGTGAGTCTGGCTGAGCGATGCCGCAGGGAGACGAGGCGATCAGCCGGCGCTCAGCGAAGGCAACGGCAGCTCGCCCTCGTTGCCGGCCTCTCCGCGTGTCTCGCCGGTAAAACCAAGGCGCTCCAGCCGCGCGATCTCGCGCTCGCCTTCTATGCGCGCCGGATGGTCGGAGGGGAGCTCAGCGATCAGGCGCGCGATGCGATTGCGCAGTTGCAGCGCGAAGTGCGGGGTGGAGGCGCCCATCAGCTCGCGTACGTCCTCCACGCTCACCTCTCCGGAGCGCTCTCTGATCAGACGTTGTGGGTTCTCGGCTTGGCTCACGGTTCACTGCCCTGTGTCGATTCGCTGGGTGTAGGTTCGTTTGAGGGCGTCGTCGGCGAGGAGAAGCTCGCTTCGGGCGCCGTTCGGGAGGATATCTCCAGCAGCGTGTCCAGGCGTGCCTGGGTGGTGGCGGAGATCGCGGCTTCGTCTCCGATCAACCAGCCACGGTTGTAGACGCCGTGCACTGCCCCCGACGTGGGTGTGCCTGGCTGCAGGTCGCTTAGGTAACTATTCAGCTGGCTCGACAGCGCTTCGGGCCCTTCGAGGAGCAGGAGCGGGCTGTAGTCGCCGCGCGCGGACAGTGGCGCAGCGGCCGGTGCGTCCAGAGGTCGTGAGCTGTTCGCGAACACGAGTCCATGCCCAGGTTCCAGCACACCCCAGCCGAAGGAGCCGTTGCTGAAGCGCGCCACAGCAATCGCGTTTGCCGCCGGAGTGGGGCCGTCGATGCGAGTCACCGTGCCGAAGTGTCGGAGCTCTCTGATCACGCGCTCGCCTACCACAGCGCGTGGACCGACGACGTATATGGAGGCTCCGGCGAGCCTCGCCAGCTCGGCGGTGGTTGCATGGGGAATCCTCGAGCGCTGCACGAACAGGATCGGCGCGCCTGTCTGTGCGGACAGTCCCGCGGCGGGCATCGTCATCGCGGGCGGCCCGTTCGCGGCAGTCACGATCAAATCATGCGGCGAGTGGCCGTCCAGCAAACTCGAGAGCCGCTCGATCGCGACCGCCAGGACGGCCGGTTCGGCTGCCGCGAGCGATCGAGTCGAGTAGCCGGCTGGCGAGAGGGTGTTGCCAACATCGAGCACTTGGGCGCGTCCAGCCGGTCCGCTCGGTGACGGTCCGAGCGTGTCGGTCCCCGTGGGCCGCATCGCCTGGAGAGCCATGCTGGTTGGCTGTGGCAACGTGCTGCCTTCGCTGTACAGAAGCGGTGCGCGCAGCGGCATGCCTGCAAGCACGGAGGATGCAAGCGCCGCGGGCCAGTTGTTGTCGTTCACCATGACCACCAGCGGTGGTCGAGTCGCGGGGGTGAGGCCTGGGTATGCGGCGAGCGCGACCGCTGCGGCGTCGACCACCGGGGTGGACCCACCCAGGCGGGTGGTATTCGTCGTGCTTGCGCCGATGGCCGCGTGCGCGCTGAGCGCCGAAACCGTGGCGGGCGCATGTTCGGTGGCCTGTGGGGAGAGCGCCTTGCCGCATCCGGCGAGCGCCGTACAAGACAGGAGCACGAGGGTTGCGGCGCGCAGATGGGTGACACGCATGCCCGCCACGCTACCCGCCTTCCCCGACGACAGTGGAGACGGCTCCGCCTTCTCAGCGGGCCTGAACGGAGAGCTACGACGCTTTGAGGCACTGAAGCTGGAGCTCAGCGGATGGCCCGACAATGCCCTCAACTGCAATTTGACGCCCAAAATCCCCGTATTTGCGGGGAAAACGTCTCAAAACAACTACATCCGGTGCAACCGTCATTGCACTCTGATAGCCTGCCGCCCCGAACGCCGAATCCTTGGTCAGAAGCCAAGGAACGGGGGACCCAATGTTGTTGGGGCGAATCCCGCGGTAGATCCGTGAGAAGCGCAGGCTCTTTCAGCGCTAGCCCGTCAGCTAACCCCGCAGGCCGACGAAAGAGGTTGCTTTGCGATTGCGAGCCGCGGGCTCAACGCTATTCAGCATGCTGTTCCTGGCTGTCGCCCCTGTCTCGGCGCTTGCCGCGACAGGCGGTGTCTCGGCCGGAGGCGCTTCGGCGACAGTGGCTCCGCCCGCAGTCGTTGGCGGTGCCGCTCCCACGGCCACCACTCCCACAGCCACTACTCCGGCCGTAAAGAAGCCGCACGCGCCGATCACCTCGAAATCGACGAGCCTCGCCTACAAGGGCCCGATCTACGAGAAGACGGCCACCGGCCAGGTCGTTCCCTACGTCGCTCCCCAGTCGCCGAGCGAAATGACCTCGTCGACCGGTGGAAGCGTGGTCGGCGTTGCCGCCGACACCAAGCCGGAGCTCCTTGTCCCCGGCAGCACTGCCCGTGTCGTTGACGGTCTTGCCGCAGCCCCGATATCTGCGCCACCTGCCGTCCAGGACATCATCTGGGCCGGCAATCAGATCATCGGCCTGCCCTACATCTACGGTGGCGGTCACGCATCTTTCATCTCGCCCGGCTACGACTGCTCGGGCACCGTCTCCTACGCACTTCACGGCGCCGACCTGATTACGACGCCGATGGACTCGAGCGAATTCATGGGCTGGGACTCCGGCGGTATCGGCACATGGGTGACGATCTTTGCCAATGGCGGTCACGCCTACATGACGGTCGCCGGTCTGCGCTTGGACACGAGCCCCGTCGACGATCCCTCCAACCAGGACGGTCCACGCTGGCGTCCGCTGCGGCCCGGCAATCCGGGCTTCACGGTTCGCCACCCCACCGGCCTGTAGGTGTCGTCGGCTACGCTTGTAGCCTCACTTACCCGCTCCAATAGGAGGATCATATGGCCGGTTTGACCGGGCGCATGTCAACCGTCGTGAAGGCCAAGGTCTCCAAGCTCTTGGATCGCGCCGAAGACCCCGCCGAGACGCTCGACTACAGCTATCAGAAGCAGGTCGAACAGCTGCAGAACGTCAAGAAGGGCATCGCAGACGTGGTGACCGCTAAGAAGCGTTTGCAGCTGCAGGAGACCTCGCTTCAGCAACAGGTCGTCAAGCTCGACACGCAGGCCCGCCAAGCGGTCTCCTCCGGCAAGGAAGATCTCGCGCGCGTGGCGTTGGAACGCAAGAACATCGCTCAGACCGAGTTGCAGGGGCTCGACACGCAGGTGACCGAACTGGAAGACCAGCAGCAGAAGCTGACTGACTCCGAGCAGAAGCTACGCGCCAAGATCGAATCCTTCCGTACCAAGAAGGAGGTCATCAAGGCCCAGTACTCCGCCGCCGAAGCGCAGGTCAAGATCTCCGAAGCGGCCACCGGGGTCGGCGAGCAGATGGCAGATGTTGGCCTCGCCATGCAGCGGGCCGTCGACAAGACCGAAAACATGAAGGCCCGTGCGGATGCAGTACAAGAGCTCGAAGCAGCCGGTACGTTCGACGACATCACGGCCCTGGGCCCTGGCGAAGACGACATCGATCGCCAGCTCAAATCGCTCTCCAGCAAATCGGCCGTCGACGACGATCTCGCAAAGCTGAAGGGCGAACTCGGCTCGGGCGCTCCCGGCGCCGCAGGCGAGCTTGGCGCGGGCGACGAGGGAGCTGCGGCCACGGCCGATCCCAGCAAGGAGCAGTCGGCATGATCGTGCGCATCTCAGGTGAGGACCAGTACCGCCTCGACGACGGTCTGCACGACCAACTCGACCAACTTGCCGGCGTCGCTCACGTCGCAGTTGACGTCGACGACGAGGCCGCATTCTCGCGATCGCTCGGCGAGCTGCTCGCCTTCGTACGCACCAACGGCACGCTGGTGGGGGATGAGGAGATCGAGACCTCCGACGTGATCCTGCCGCCCAGCGACACGACGCTTGCCGAGGCTCGTTCAGAGTTCACAGGCGAGGGCCTGATCCCAGACTGACTTCGCGCGTAGTCGGGGTGGCGCAGTCGCCCTAGAGCGCGATGCCCCCCGCGCGCGCGGGGGGCATCGGCTAAATCGGGATACCCCACAAAGGGAACCACCGCTCGAGTTCCGGCTCGATCGGCAGTTCCGAGGCCATCTGCGCCTTCAGTTGCAACTCGCGCTCGGTAGAGCGTTCGGTGGCCTGGGTCGAGCTCGAGGAGCTGCCGCCCGAGGCCGGGACGAACGGGTACCAGAAGCCGCGCTTGTAGTTGTAGATGAAGTAAAGCTCGTGCCCCTTGGCGTCCTTGAAGGCGAACACCGCACACAGCAGCCGCTCGCCGTGGCCGGCCGTCTCGATCGAGCCGGAAACGGCATTGACGCCGACGGCCAGGTCTTCTATCGAGTTGCCATTCAGCACCATCCAGCGGTAGCCGAAGCTGTCGTCCTGGGTGTGCACCTTGGTGCCGCTCTCGCCACCGGTGGCCACGACGACTTCTTCCATTTCCTTGATGACGCTTTCGAACTCGCTGGTCTGAAGCGCCTGGAAGACGATCGCCGCGGCGCCGGCAGGCTCGATGTTGTGCTCGGTTTGCAGCGCGATGTAGGCGGTGGAGATCGCAAACAGACGGTCGGGGGCCGGCCCTTTGACCTCGTGGCGGCCCGTCAGGATGTCTTTGAGGCCCATCGGCTAGCGCGTGCGACGCCGTCGGAACATGGGCCTTGCCGATGGCACAGGTTAGGCAGCGCTCTGCAGCTGAGACTCCAGCCGGCTGAGCGCATCCAGACGCTTCTCGAGCGAGGGATGGTCGGAGAAGAGGTTCATCAGCGACTTCTTGGTGCGAGCCGGCACAATGAAGAAGGCGCTCATGCCTTCGGCCTTGCGCAGGTCTTGACTCGGTATCCGCTCTATCGTGCCGCTGATCTTGACCAGCGCTGAGGCCAGCGCGCTGGGACGGCCGGTCAGCACCGCTGAGCCGCGATCGGCGGCGAACTCGCGGTAGCGCGAGAGCGCTTGCAGCAGCATGAAGGAGATCGCGTAGACGAGCACGGAGACGATCAGCACGAGCATGATCCCCTCCTCCTCTTCCTGGTTGCGCCCATAGCCGCCGCCGAAGCCGCCTCCGAAGAAGAGAGTGAACTGGGCGATCAGCGCGGCCAGCGAGGCGAAGAAGCTGGCCAGCGTCATCACCATCACGTCGCGGTTGATCACATGCGTGAGCTCGTGGCCGATCACGCCTTCGAGCTCGGCCGTATCGAGCATCCGTAGAATGCCGCTGGTTGCGCACACGGTCGCCTTCTTCTGCGAGCGGCCCATCGCAAAGGCGTTGGGCATCGGGGTGTCCATCACACACACGCGCGGCTTGGGTAGGTCCGCTTGCACGCACAGTCGCTCGATGATCCCGTGCAGCTCGGGTTGTTCCTGAGGGGTGACCTCTTTGGCGCCAAGCGTCGAGAGCGCGATCTTGTCCGAGGCAAAGAACTGCAACGCCAGCATGAACACTGCGATCACGACGATCAAGCCGGCGGCTGCGCCGGCGGCGAAGAGGGCGCCGACGAACACCACGTAGACGAGTCCGAGCAGGAACATCGTCAGCAGCATTCTTATCTGCAGCCCGCCATCTTTGCCGAACTCTGAGTGTCGCTTTGCCATCTGGATTGATTGTAGAGTCCGCGAATGCCAAAGCCGCCGACCCCAAGCCTCGCAGGAGCTTCGTGAAGCCAGAAGTCCTCATCTTCGGCATCTCGATCAAGACGTTCGGCGTCACGTTCGCGATCTGCTTCCTGGCGTGCGGTGCGATCGTCGCGCGTCGCCTGCGCGAGCTCGGCAAGCCGGTCGACTGGGCTTATGAGATCGTGTTCGCCGCGCTCATCGGTGGGCTGCTCGGCGCGCGCGGCTACTTCATCGTGCAGAACTACGGCGAAGTCAAGAACGACCTGCTCGGACACATCTTCTCTGGGTCTGGTCTGGTCTGGTACGGCGGCGCGATCGGCGGCGCGATCGCCGTGGTGGCTTGGATGCGCTGGCGCGACACACTCAACTTGACCACCGTCGACATGTGCGCCACGGTACTCGCACTCGGCTATGGGATCGGGCGGATCGGCTGTCAGGTCTCCGGCGACGGCGACTACGGCATCCGCTCGAAACTGCCCTGGGCGATGGGCTATCCGCATGGAACGGTGCCCACACCGCCGGGAGTAACCGTGCAGCCAACGCCGATCTACGAGACCGTTTCGATGTGCCTGCTCGCCTATGCGCTGTGGCAGCTACGCGATCGTGTGCGGCCTGGAGTGGTCTTCGGGCTGTACCTGGTGCTCAGCGGTCTCGAGCGGCTGCTTGTGGAGTTCGTGCGGCGTAACAAAGAGATCTTCGCTGGCTTGACGGGGCCGCAGCTGGAGAGCGTCGTGCTGATGGCGATCGGTGTCGTGCTGCTGTGGGCCTTGGCTCGTGGTGGGGGTTGGGCGGCACCGGGCCGGGGTCGTGGTGTCTCCGTTTCGGGCCGCCCCCCGCGTACGCGCGTGAGCACTGCTTAGCCGCGCCGAGTTCCGTCCCCTTTTGAGAACGTCTTTCAGAATGATCGGCACGCCCGGATCCGTCCCTGGACACTGCGCTGGATCGCCACGTGACGTCTTGCACGTACCACCAGTACGCGCTGCGACGCCCCGCGGCGACCAGCTTGGTCCATGAACGGCCCGAACGCACCGCTCATTCTGAAAGACGTTCTAGCCGCCATAATCCAACGCATGGCTACGGGAACCACCCTTTCGCATGTCTTCCCACTGGGCAGTCGTCTCAACGAGCGCGGCCGAGTCGAGGTGGGGGGGTGCGACACGATCGAGCTCGCACGCGAGTTCGGCACGCCCGCGTATGTCGTCGCCGAGGACGATCTACGGGCGCGGGCGCGTGCGTTCGTGCAGGCGGGCTCCGCGGCTGGCCACGAGGACTTCCACGTGGTGTTCGCCTCCAAGGCGTTCCCGTGCACGGCGGTGCTGAGCCTGTTTGCCGAAGAGGGTCTGTGGTGCGACGTGGCCTCCGGCGGCGAGCTTCATCTTGCCTTGAACGCGGGATTCCCGCCCGAGCGGATACTGATGCACGGCAACGCCAAGTCCGAGGCCGAGTTGCGCATGGCGCTCGAGTGCGGGATCGGGTTGATCGTGATTGACAACTTCGACGAGATCGACCGTTTGGCGAGACTGGCAAATGGCACACAGAATGTGCTCATCCGGGCGACTCCGGATGTACGCGGAGATACCCACGAGAAGATCTCCACGGGTCAGGCCGACTCCAAGTTTGGCTTCTCGATGGCCGACATCCCTGCCGCGATCGAGCGCGTGCGGGCGGTCGCGGGACTTGAACTGCAGGGCATCCACGCCCACATCGGCTCGCAGCTACTCGCGTTGGACCCCTACCGTCGAGAGGCCAAGGCGCTCGCGAAGATCGGCGACGGGGTGGGCGGGTTCTCCACCTACGATCTCGGTGGCGGACTCGGCGTCGCATATGCGGAGAGCCAGCATCCGCCCGAGATAGAGGAATGGGTCGGTGCGGTTCTCGGCGCAGCGCACGAGGCTGGGATCGATCCGGGCAAGCGCATACTGGTCGAGCCGGGACGCGCGCTCACGGCCAACGCCGGCGTCACGCTCTACACGGTGGAGAGCGTCAAGCACAACGTCTCGACCTGGGTGGCTGTCGACGGCGGCATGTCCGACAACCTGCGCCCGATGCTCTACGGCGCCGCCTACGAAGCGCACGTAGCCGATCGCCTCGCCGATCCCGCGAGCGCCGTCAGCTGCGTGCTGGCCGGCAAGCACTGCGAGTCCGGCGATGTGATCGTGCGCGAGGCGCTACTCGAGGACCCAAGGCCGGGAGACGTGATCGTGACGCCCGCCACTGGCGCTTACGGCTTTGCGATGGCGAGCAACTACAACGGCGTGCCACGCCCACCCGTCGTGTTCTGCAAGGACGGCGACGCCCGTATCGTGGTCAGGCGTGAGCGCTTCGAGGATCTCACGGCTCGCGATGTCGTCTGAGCACTCAGCGATGACCTCCGTGCGCCCGGTGGCCTCCCCAGATCGCGTCGCCGAAACCTTCGCGCCGCTCAATGTGGGTCTGCTCGGCTTCGGGACCGTCGGCTCGGCCTTCGCCACGTTGCTGGGAGAGCGTGCGCCGCACATCGAGAAGCTCACCGGACGCTTGCCGGTATTGGGCGAGGCGCTCACCACCAGCAAAGGCGATTTTGCCCAGATCCTCGCGTCCTCTGACTTGATCGTCGAGCTGATCGGCGGGATCGAGCCCGCGCGCGAGTATGTGCTTACCGCGCTACAGGCAGGCAAGCACGTCGTCACAGCCAACAAGCAGTTGCTCTCCCAGCACGGCGAGGAACTGTTCGAGGCGGCGCGCGCGAGCGGAGTGCAGCTGCGCTTCGAGGCTGCCGTGGCAGGCGTCGTCCCAGTCATCCGCGTGCTGTGCGAGTCGCTCGCCGGCGCACACGTCGAGCGCATCCACGGGATCGTCAACGGCACCACCAACTTCATCCTGAGCGAGATGACTCGTGGCTCCTCCTACGAGCAGGCCCTCGTCGAGGCCCAACGCCAGGGCTACGCCGAGGCCGACCCAAGCGACGACGTGAGCGGACGCGACGCCGCGGCCAAGATGGCGATCCTCGCGCGACTCGCCTTCGGCACGCCGGTCCACATCGACCAGGTCCCGTACGAGGGCATCGAGCAGCTGCAGACAGACGACCTGCAGTACGCGCGTGAGTTGGGACTCGGCTTGAAGCTGATTGGCACGGCCGAGCGCCGCGACGGCGGGCTATCGGTGCGCGTGCACCCAGCCTTCCTTTACTCCGGCCACCCGCTGGCCTCGGTCAACGGCCCCTTCAACGCGGTCACGGTCGAGTCCGACGCGATCACCGAGATCACGATGTCCGGACCGGGGGCTGGGGGACGTCAGACGGCGAGTGCCGTGCTTGGCGACCTCGTCAGCGCGATGCTCCCGCTGGGCGCGCCCTCCGCACCGCTCGATCCGCTGCCGTTGGTGCAGGATGTAGAGAGTGGCTTCTACATCCACATGGAGGTCGCCGACACGCCGGGAACACTGGCCTCAATCGCCCAGCTGCTCGGCGAGCAGGGCGCATCGATCAAGTCCGTTGCCCAGCATGGTCTGGGCGAGCACGCGCGCCTGGTGATGGTCATCCATCCGCTGGCCGAATCGCGCCTGCGCGAGGCCCTGAAACGCATCGCCGCGCTCGACTTCCTACGCTCAACACCACGAGCTATTCGCGTTATCGAAGAGGAGTTCATGTGATGTCCCTATGAGCAAGTGCCATGTGCCGCTGATCGAGCGCTACCGCGATCGCCTGCCGTTCGCCGAGGACGATCCGATCGTCAGCTTGCAGGAGGGTTCAACGCCGCTGCTGCGCGCGCCCGTGCTCTCGGAGATGGTGGGGGCCAGTGTGCGCCTCAAGCTCGAGGGAGCCAATCCCACGGGCTCCTTCAAGGACCGCGGCATGACCTGCGCCGTCTCGGCGGCCGTACGCGATGGCGCCAAGGCCGTGATCTGTGCCTCCACGGGCAACACCGCCGGCAGCGCGGCTGCCTATGCCGCGCGTGCCGGCATCACCTGCGCGGTGATCGTGCCCGAGGGAAAGATCGCCGAAGGCAAGATGGCCCAGACATTGATGCACGGGGCGCGTGTGATCTCACTCGCCGGCAACTTCGACCAGGCACTGAAACTGGTGCGCGAGCTCGTCGAAAAGGACCCGATCGTGCTCGTCAACTCGGTCAACGAATTTCGCATCGAAGGCCAGAAGACGGCGGCCTTTGAGATTCACGAGGACCTCGAAGGGCAGCTCGAAGCGCTCTGCATCCCGGTCGGCAACGCCGGCAACATAACCTCCTATTGGCGCGGCTTCCGCGAGCTGGGAGCGACGCCGAGGCTGTTCGGCTTCCAAGCCGAGGGCGCTTCGCCACTGGTGCGCGGCGAAGCGTTCGAGCATCCTGAAACCGTGGCCAGCGCGATCCGCATCGGCCACCCGGTGCGGGGCAGCGATGCGCTCGCCGCCGTGAGCGAGTCCGGGGGCGCGATCCGAGCCGTCTCAGACCACGAGATCCTCGCCGCCTACCGTCTGCTCGCCTCCAAGGAAGGCATGTTCTGCGAGCCGGCCTCGGCGGCGTCGGTCGCCGGCCTGCTCAAGTACGGGCCCGACGGCGCCGAGCAGGTCGTGTGCGTGCTGACCGGCCGCGGCATCAAGGACCCGCAGACCGCGATCGAACACAACGGTGGCGCCGTGATCCCTTGCGAGCCCGACATCGGCGCCATCGAAGAGGCGGTCTTGGGTTGATCCGCAGACGCGTGGTGCGCGTGCCCGCGTCCTCCGCCAACCTCGGCCCGGGCTTTGACTGCTTTGCCGCTGCTCTCGGACTGCACCTGGAACTGGAGGTCGCAGAGACCGGCAGCTTCGCCGTCGAGACAGACCTCGATGTTTCGCGGGACAAGGACAACCTCTGCGTGCGCGCCTTCGAGAGCCTGCACCCAGCCGAGGATTTCACCTTCCGCATCCGCTCGGAGATCCCGCTGACGGGTGGTCTCGGCTCGAGCGCCTCCGCGATCGTGGCGGGCCTGCTGGCCGCCGATCACCTGTTCGAGCTCGACGTGGACCTGCTCGCGTGCGCGAGCGCGATCGAGGGCCACCCGGACAACGTCGCCGCGGCGCTCCACGGCGGCTTCGTCATATGCGCAGACGGCCAAGCTGTGCGCTTCGAGCCGCCCACGGGCCTGGAGGCGCTGGCGGTCGTTCCCGAGCAGGCGGTACGCACCAGCGAGGCGCGCAGCGCCCTGCCCGAGCAGGTCCCGATCGAGCAGGCGGTCTTCAACGTGGCCCACGGTGCGCTGCTCACTCTGGGACTCGCGCGCGGCGACTGGGATCTGGTTGCGCGCGGCCTACACGACAGCCTGCACGAGCAACGGCGCTCGCACCTGTTCCCACGCTCCTACGCGCTCGCCCGACGAGCGGCAGATTTCGGTGCGCTGGGCGCCACCATCTCCGGCGCCGGGCCCACCGTCCTGTTGTGGTGTTTCTACGAGCACACAGGCGCGGTAGTAGAGGCGCTGCGGCCGGAGATCGAGGGCTGGGCCACGCTGCTGCGCGCTCCGTTCGAGGCGCAGGGCGCCTATGTCGGAGGGTTGTAGGACCATGGACGACGGCTATTTCCCGCGTGGACGCTCGCTGCTGCGCATGGTCCACGAAGAGAAGGCGGTCGGGCTGATGTACGGCCAGCGCGCGCTCTGCGTCGGCGCCGTCAAGCCGCTCAACTACGTCGGCACAAGCGAACACACCCGCAACAAGCGCACGCCGTTCAAGCGCATCACCCACACGGGAGGCATGTTCGAGGCGGTCTTCTTCGGCAGTCGCGCACAGGCCGACCGGGTGCTCGAGATCGTCGACGGCATGCACGAGCGCGTGGTTGGCGAGCTTCCAGAGGACGCCGGCCCCCACTACCCGACGGGTACGCCCTACTCGGCCTTCGACCCTGAGCTGATGCTGTGGACAGTTGCCGTCATCGCCGACTCGGCCGAATGGTTCTACGACAGGCTCGTGCGCCCGCTGACCGACGAGCAACGCGAAGCGCTGTGGCAGGACTACCTGCGCTTCGCCGAGCTGTTCAAGATGCCGCGTCATTCGGCCCCGCCCACCCACCGCGAGTTTCGCGAATGGTTCGAGCGCCAGTTGGCCGGCCCAGACCTGCACCTGACCGAGGAGGCCCGCTACATGGGCTACGCCTCCGCTTTCGAGATCCCGATGCCCTCGAGTCGCCAACTGGCCAAGCGCATGCACGATCTGGTGATGCTCGGCTCGCTGCCCCCGCGCGTACGCGAGCTCTACGGCCTGCGCTACAGCTTCTCTCAGGCCGGAACCTGCGCGGCGGTGCTGGCCGGCGGACGCTTCGCGCGCATGCTGGCCCCGCGCAAGCTCACCCACGGTTCCTGCATCCCCGAGTTCGAAATGGTCGCCGCCACCGAGCAGCGCCGTATCGAGCGTGGGCAGCCGACGCCACAACTCGCTGGCTGAGCGCGAGTCAGCGGCCGGGTGCCGGCGTCTGGCCAGCGGTGGTTGCGCCGTCTGTCCGGTGGCGACCATTTCACCGATGCCCCTGCGCGCGGGGGGGCATGCGTTTCAGCGAAGCTCGGCCAGGCGCTGGCGGGCGCCCACCATACCAGGCAGGCGTTCGAGCATTTCGTCGGCGACCGCAAGGTAGTCGGCGCCAAGATCGGGGCGATGGTCGAGGATCGACGTGGCCCGCTCGGCCGACTCCGCATATGCGATCGACCCGCGCACCGGCGTCTCGAAGACCTTCTCGCCGAAGCGCTCCTGCAGCGACACCTTCGCCTCGCGCGAGTGCACCGTGCGCATATCGGCCAAGTTCAGCAACACCCCGAGCAGCAAAAGCTCGTCGTTGAGGCTGTCGCGTGCGATCTCGATCACCTCCATCGCCTGCTCGACGCCTTGTAGCGCGAAGTATTGGGCCTCGGCCGTCACAAGCGCGTAGTCTGCCGCCACAAGTGCGTTCACGGTCAGCAGTCCCAGCGACGGGGGACAGTCGATGAGCACCACTTCGTACTCATCGGGCAGCTGGCCAAGCGCCCGTCTCAAGGTCATCTCGCGCCCAATCCTGCCGCCGAGCATCAACTCCGCCTCGGCCAGGTTCAAGCTAGCGGGAATCACGTCCTCGTGGATTGCGTCAGCGGCAGAGCTTGTACCGGCAAGCACGTCCGCAATCGTGGGATCGCTGTCGGGAGGCAGGTCGAAGTAGTCCGACAGGTTGCCTTGAGGGTCGAGATCGACCGCCAGGGTCTTCACACCGATCCGGCGCAGCACGTCGGTGAGCGTGCGCACGGTCGTCGTCTTGCCGGTTCCGCCCTTCTGTGAGAGCACAGCGATCGTCTGGGCCATTGCGGCCGATAGTACGTGGAATGCGTCGCGCGAGCGCTCCGGGCTCTCAGGCCTGTGCCAGCAGCGGCGGGCTCTGCGTGCGCTCGCCAGGCACGCTCACGAACGTGAGCCGATAACGGCCGACAAGAATCTCGTCGCCGTCATTCAAGGGTCGCCACTCCACGCGCTCGCCGTTGACGAAAACACCGTTGAGGCTACGGTCATCGAGCACTCTCACGCCATCGGCCTGACGCACGACGAGCGCGTGGCGGCGGGACACGGTCGGATCGTCGAAGCGCACGTCTGCGGCGAGACTGCGCCCGATGCGTGTCCACTCGCGCGTAAGCGCGACCGTCCTACTCTCCTCGCCATCGTCATACAACAGGTACTCGCCCGGCTCGATCAGCTCTTCGCGCGCACGAACGATCCACTCCTGGGGCTCGTAAGCGTGCAACTGCGTATGAGTCTCGACGGAAGCGACGGCCGCGTTGAACAACGAGGCCCTGACAAAATCATGCCCGCCACATTCCGGACAGTCGCGCAGCGCATCCAACGATGTCAAGGTCAATACGTATCCGCATCCCTGGCAGCGGAACGATCCGGTGCCAGCCATCGTGCCCGAAATATGCGACTCCATATTGCGCTACCCCTTCCTCTCGTTCCCGGGGGATCGGGAACATTCTACAGGGCGGAATCCGGCGGAATCATAACGAAGCTGTCAAGTGAGCTTGTAAGGAGCAAGTAAACGAGGGTGCTCGATCTTCGCCTGCACTTTGTCGCTGATCCCAGCATACCCCCCCGATTCGGCAGTCAAACGAATCGCGCCGAAAGATCAATGAAGAGTGCAGGACCCAGCATGGCCCTGGCGAAAGTAGCGCGCATGGCCTCGCCCCATGTCGACGTAGAGCAGCTCGAGCGCTTCCTCCTGCGCCGCGGCGTCGGCTCGCTGACTGCCGACCGCCACCGCTGCGTGGACTGCGACCGCACGCCGCTCGTGGGCGAGCGCATACACGTGTACGAGCAGGCGAAAGGCATCGTCTGTGAGCTATGCCGCCAGCTGCGTCGTGGAGCGCCGCTTCAGAGCGAGATCGTCCGCCACAGCGAGCTTGGTCATACGGTGCGCTTGACCGCGCGTGCCGCCTGAGCTCGTGTGAGCGCCGCGGGCCTCACCGCCCCGCCGTGCACGCCCCTGCCAGCCTGATGCATCTCGCCGATCTAGCGAACGTTGCCCAAAGCAGCCGCAAGGTCCAGGATATAACCTTCAGGTTGTTTATCGGGTGACTGTCCACAGCAGATAACCAGCCTGATGCATCGCCGATCTGTAAAGCGTTGCCCAACAGGATCCAGGAATACAACTTTCAGGTTGTTATTTGGGTGACCTATCTACGGCAGATAACCTCTTGGTGGTCGTGCTCTGGGCGCGAAACCGCCCGTCCAGTCATTAGACTGCCGCGCCGTGGATCCTTTGACCGTATCGATCGTCATCAGCGCCCCGCGCGAGCAGGTGTTCGACTACCTGCAGGACATCGCCAACCACCCGGAGTTCACCGATCACTATCTGGTCGACTGGCACCTCACGCGCGAGGATTCGGTCGGTCGTGGCGCGGGCGCTCGTTTCCGCGTGAAGGCTCCAGGCAACCGCTTCAGCTGGGCCGACTCGACGTTCACCGAGATCTCGCGTCCGCACCGCATCGTCGAGGTGGGTCGCACCGGCAAGACCAATCGGGTGCGCACGCTCGGCGTCTACGAGCTGGCTCCCGCCGCCGGCGGAGCCACGCGCGTGCAGTTCACGCTGGAGACCGAGACCCATGTGCTGTCCGACCGGATCATGGAGGCCCTTGGCGGCCGTACATGGCTGAAGCGCAAGAACGAGAAGGCCATGCGCCGCCTGCGGGCGATCCTCGAGCGGGGCGAAAGCCGCGGAGAGCGCATTACCGTCGCCGGCGGATAAACTGCCCGCTCGCATGACTCCCAGCCCAGCCAACAGCCCCCTCCGAGCGCGCCTGCATACCCTCGTCGGCCGGTCCTCGTCGATGGCTGCACGCTCGCTGGGCAAGCTTGCTCTGCTGGCGGCTCTGCTGGTATCGGCGTTGGCGCTCAGCGCTTGCTCGGACAACTCTCACACCCGTGTGACGACCGGCACCTACGCCGGCGAGTCCGGTCAGAACGCCCCCTACCTGAACGTCGGCCCGCTGATCTACGAGGTTCAGCTCTCGCGCGAGCTCAATCCGTACGACACGGAAGACTCCACATACTTGAGCGGCCTGACCCCAGCCCAGCGAAAGCTGGGCCCGGGCGAAGAGTGGTTTGCGGTCTTCCTGCAGGTCTACAACGAAAGCTCGGCCCCTCATGTGGCCACCACGAACATCTCGATCAGCGATACCCAGGAAAACGTATACACGCCGATCGCCCCGGCCCTGACCAACGAATTCGCCTACCGGGGCGGGCTCGTCCCTCCCAAAGGCCGTATCCCGGCGCTCGACACGACCGCTGCCAACGGGCCCACGCAGGGCGCCCTGGTGCTGTTCAAGATCAAGATCGTCTCGCTGGACAACCGTCCGATCGAGATCAAGTTCGTGGATCCGTTCAACCCGGCGGAGACGGCCTCCGCCGAGCTCGACGTTTAGGCCGCGTCGTCGGTCACGCTGAGTCCGGCTCTGGGCCAACGTCCTAAGCTCACCAGCCTCAGCGCGAGCGAGCGGCGTCTCCTCAGCGAGAGTCGGCTTCGTCAGCGCAAGCCGGCTTCGAGTACCTGTTTGGCCAGCGGTGCGGCCGTTTCCCCGCCGGCGCCGTCTTTCACGAGCAACACCCCGACGGCGATCCTTGGGTGTATGGCCGGCGCGAACGCCGCAAACCAGGCATCGGTGTTCTGCGGATCGTCGCTTCCGGTAGAGCAGTCTTCGCCTGCCTCCTTTTCGCTTTCTCCGCTCGTCTGGGATTCGCCGCTTTCAGATCCGTGTTCGCTCTTGCTGGGGCAGGCCGGTACGCCCAATTCGGCGGTGCCGGTCTTGCCGGCCACGACCACCCCGGGGATGGCGGCGGCGGTGCCCGTCCCTTCGCGCACCACCCCGATCATCAGTCTTCGCACGGTGCGCGCCGTGGCGGCGCTCATCACACGCACGGGTGTGGAAGGCAGCGCTTCAAACGTGGGCGTCGGGCGTCTGCCGCCGTCCCCGACGGTCGCCGCGATCCCCGCCATCTGCAGCGCCGAGGCCTGTACCTGCCCCTGTCCGATCGACGTCGATCCAAGGTCCAGTTCGCCCTGGATCTGACTTGCCGGCGGCAGCGTGCTTTCGACCGCGCCCGGAAGCCCGGGCGAATGGTTGAAGCCGAAACTTTCGGCCGTGGCCACGAGGCGATCGGCGCCGACCTTCACCCCCAAGGGGGCGAACACCGAGTTGCACGACACCGCGAAGGCAAGCGCCAAACTGCCCCCGCAGTCCTCGCCGTTGGCGTTTTCGAGCTTGACCCCGTCGAGCGTGGCCGACGTCGCGTAGGGGAACACGCTCTCGAGGCTTGCCACTTTGGCTTCCAAGGCGGCGGTGACGGTCACCATCTTGAATGTCGAGCCGGGCGGCTGCAGATCGTCGATGCCGAGGCCCGCCACCGCCAGTATCTCCCCGTTCGCGGGGTCCATTGCCACGACTCCGCCAAGCTGTCCGCCGAGCGCTTCCGCGGCGACGCGCTGCAGGTTCGGAGAGATCGTGGTGTGCACGGCGGGACTCGGCTTGGGTGAGACGCTTGCGAGCACGCGTCCGCCGGCGAGCAGCTGCCCGCCGGGTGTCCCGCGCAGTTGGCCGTCGAGCGCCAGTTCGAGGCCGCTGGTCCCGACGATCGCTTCGGCCGGCACGCCCAGAGCTTCCAGTTCGCCTACGCGAGCGCTCGGCACGGGCCCGACCTCTCCGACGACGCCCGCGGCTGCCGCGCCGAGCGGCGAGTTGCGCGTGCCCGCCGCGGTTGCCGGCCCGTCGGCCAGTACCGACCCGCCTCGCGCGAGCAGCGTCGCGCGAGGCGGCAGCGTCATATGCCTGCTCAGCGACTCGTCTGTCAGCAATCCAGGAAAGACGAGTGAGTGCGACCAGATCACGTGTGGGCCGCCGGGCCCGTCTTGCACGTTGATGAGCAGACTCTCTTTGAGCGTCCCCCAGATTCGCGTACCGACGCGCATCGGCACCGAGATCGCCCCATGCGCGCCTTCACGAGCGCTACCCACAACGGCCAAGCTGGTCTCGGTCGCGGTTCGCGCGGCCGCCTGGTAGGCGCCGGCGAAGGTGCTCGCTGACATCCGTCGCTGAGCGGCAGTGTCGATGTCTTCGTACATCGACGCGTAGTCGCCGTGCGTCCAAGCGCGGGCGAACTGCTCGGCAATTCCCAGTTGGGGCGAGCCGCCATGACCGGAGCCGACGATCGCGCCCACGAGGAAGGCGACCGCGGCAAGAGCGATCACCGGCGCCGCTCGTCGTGCACGTAGCCGGCGGTCGTGGGAGGTGTTCACAGCTCGGGACGGTAGAACATGAGCATGACGCGGCTTGACTGGATCATCGTGGGATTCGCTGTGCTGCTTGCGCTGTTCGGGTTTCGACGGGGCTTCATCGTCGCTGCGCTCTCCTTCGGCGGCTTCGCCCTTGGTTCATTCATCGGAACGCGGCTGGGTCCTCTACTGCTCTCTCAGGGTTCTGCCAGCCCGTACGCGCCTGCGTTCGGGCTGGTTGGAGCCCTGCTCGCCGGAGCGATCCTGGCGACCGGCTTCGAGGGCGTCGGCTTCAGGCTTCGTCGCACACTCGTGCTGCCCGGGTTGGGCATGCTCGACGGCGTCTTCGGGGCGCTGCTCAGCGCGGCACTCGGTTTGGCGATCGCCTGGATTCTCGCTGCGGTCGTCGTACAGACTGCCGGCACGACCCATCTACGCGCGGACATCCAGCGTTCGGAGATCTTGCGCGAGCTCAACCAGCTGCTGCCACCCAGCGGGCCGATCTTGAACGTGCTCGCAAGCCTCGATCCACTGCCATCGATCGCCGGTCCGGTTCCAGAGGCCGCGCCGCCGTCGAGCGCGATCGAGCGGGAGCGGGGAGTGCGAATCGCCGCGCGCAGCGTCGTGCGCGTGCTCGGCACCGCCTGCGGCTTGGCGATCGAGGGCTCGGGTTGGGTGGCGCAACCCGGTGTGGTGGTCACCAATGCGCACGTGGTCGCGGGCGAGCACGACACGACGGTCGAGGTGGGGGGAGGCGAACCGGAGCTCTCGGCCTATCCGATCGCCTTCGACCCCACCGACGACATCGCGATCCTGCGCGTTCCGGGCCTCTCCCTGCTACCGCTCACGCTCGTCCCCAGCCCGGCGCCCGGCAGCGCGGGCGCGATCTTGGGCTACCCGGAGGACGGTCCCTTCGACCCGCGACCGGGGCGCATCGGCACGACCCAGAAGATCATCACCGACGACGCCTACGGCCGCGGTCCGGTCTCGCGCCTGCTGACGCCGCTGCGAGGCCTGGTGCGCCCCGGAAACTCGGGTGGTCCGCTGGTCGATCGCGAAGGACGCGTGTTGACGACGGTATTCGCCAGTACCACGGGGGGTGGCCCCGCCGGTGGTTATGGAGTGGCAAACGCCACCGTCGCTCGGGTGCTGGCGGGGGCGGGACATATGGTGGGCACGGGGGAATGCACCTCTGGCTGAGCCGCCCTGGGTGGCGGATACGGTCCTGTCGGATCGATCTTCGGTCAGGCGGTTGAGGGGCGGGTCTGCGGGCGTGCGCGTGGTGCCCGTCTCTCCTTAGCGGGTTTGGGGGCCGCAGCTTGCGGCTCCTCGACGTCGCCGGCGCTCCGCTGCTCGGCTACGGCGGTCTTCCGCTTGTCTGTGGGCGCCTTGAGCAGTGGCTCCGCGGCGGCGATGCGGCGCACGAGCTCCATGCGCACGCGCTCGAGCTCCTCGACGCTCAGCAGGCGCGGGCCAGCATGCCTGAACAGTTTGCCGGGCGTGGGGACCAGACCGGGATGGCTGGACTGGATCTCCGAGAGGGTCTGCTCGAGCGCGGCGATCTGAGCACGCAGTTCGCGGCGGCGCTCGCCTGCTTGCGTTGCTGCGTCGGAGGCCGGCTCGGCTGTGACGTACAGGGCGGCGGCCACCTCGCGTGGGTCGACACCGGTGCGCCGCGCCTGGCGCGCCGCGTCCGCGGCTATCTGGCCGACCGCGGAAGACTCTTGGGCGACGCTCGCGACGAATGTGCCGGTGCCCTGGCGACTGTCGATCAACCCCTCCTGCTCCAAGCGCTGGTAGACCGCGCGGGCCGTGTTGGCGTTGATCCCGAGCATCTCGGCAAGTTCGCGCAGCCCGGGCAGCCGCTGACCGGGCGCGAGCCGCCCGTCGCCGATCCGAGCACGCAGCCCCCAGGCGAGCTGAACGCCGAGCGGGATCTCACCGGCGCGGTCGATCGTCAGGTCTTCGAGCTCGAACTGAGCCGCCGGCGCCTGCACTTGGGCCGACATCTCCGATGTCGGCATTTCAGTTGACGCTTCTGACGCGTGCGGGTCTCGATGGTCGCGTCTTGCCATGCACCCAACTTTAGACGCTCGCGGGCGAGAAACACATTGTGCTAGTGAACTAGTACACTAGTTCTATGGAAGGGTTGGAGCCTGGGGAAATCGCTGGCGACGGTCGGGAGCGCCGGACGGGGGCGGATCTATTGAGGCGCGCGCTGCTTCCGAGCCGCAAACTGTTCGAGGAAACGGGCGACATGATGATCCTCACGGGGAGGACGATCTCCTCGGCGCTGCGGCCGCCCTTTCCCTACGGGGGCGAGTTCGTCTGGCAGTTCCTATTTGTGCTGCGCGTGTGCTGGCTGCCGCTGCTTGTGTCGACCTTCGCTCTCTCCTACGGGGCACCCGGATTGCAGGCTGCCAACTTCCTGAGTCTCTTTGGCGGACTCGATCGCCTCGGAGGCTTCTTCGTGCTTGCGGTTGTCAGGGAAATCGGGCCGATCATCACGGGGATAGTGCTGGCGGGAGCGGCCGGCACGGCGATCACCGCCGATCTGGGAGCGCGCAAGATTCGTGAGGAGCTGGATGCGCTGCAGGTACTGGGTGTCGATCCGGTCAAGAATCTCGTGGTTCCCCGTTTCCTTGCGTTGATGCTGGCCACAGGCCTGTTCAACATTTACGCGGTCCTGTTCGGTCTGTTCGGAGGGCTGCTGGCGGCGATCGTCAACCATCAGCCGCTCGGACCCTTCTGGGTGACGTTCTTCGCCAACACCTCGACCACCGATCTTTGGGGCTCGACCCTGAAGACGGCGATATTCGGGGCGATCATCGCGATCGTCTGCTGTTACAAGGGCATGACAGCCTCCGGAGGGGCTGAGGGCGTCGGACGCGCGGTCAACCAGGCAATCGTCGTGTCGTTCCTGGTGTTCGGGGCGTTCAACTATGCCTTTACACAGATGTTGCTTGCCACGCATCCCAACATCCTGGTGATCAGGTGAGCCACGTTTACACCCAAAAGGGGTCATGCCCCCAATGGGGGCATGGGTTTGGGGGGTTGTCTGGCAAGGGGTCATGCCCCAAGTGGGGGCATGGGTTTGGGGAAGAGAGGGCGATCAGGTGAGCACACCGGGCTCCGCGCTGCGCGACGGGCTGGCCTCCACCGGTGAAATGGGTCAGTTCGGTGGACGCATCCTGCGCGACGTGCTGGGCTTGCGTGTGCTGCGCTTCTTCGGCGAGTCGGTGCGCCAGTCGGGGATCTTGATCCTCACCTCGACGGTCGTCATCTGGACGCTCGTATTCATCATCGGGCTGGGCGCGTGCGGTATCGAGGGCGCCTATTTCACACAGTCTCAGGGCGCGCCGTCCTATGCGGGCGCCTATGCGGGATGGTGCGACTTGCGCGAGGCGATTCCCTACGCATTCGGCTACATGATGGCCGCGAAGATCGGCACCGGCATCGTGGCGGAGCTTGGCGCGATGCGCATCAACGACGAGATAGACGCGCTCGAAGTGATGGGCATCGACTCCGTCTCCTATCTCTGCGCCACCCGCCTGCTCGCCGCTTGGATGGTGCTGCCTTTTGTCTACGCCACCGGCGTTGGCGTGGCGTTCCTTGCCTCCTACATCGCCATCGTCCATCAGGTCGCCTCAGTCTCCTCCGGCGGTTACCTGCTGATTTTCTGGCAGTACCAGAACCCCACCGACTACCTCTACAGCATGGCCAAGGCGATGTCGATGGCCACGGTGATCGTGCTCGTGTCCTGCTACTACGGTTACAACGCCTCCGGGGGGCCTGTGGGCGTCGGCACGGCAACCGCGAAGTCGATGGTGCTCAACATCGTGCTGGTGACGCTGATAGGGATGCTGGGCACACAGGTCTTCTGGGGATCCAATCCGCGCGCGCCGATTGGGGGTTGAGCGACCATCTGCGCCGGTGGCGGGTGGAGCGCGATGAGCCCTCGCTCGTATCGCGGCTGATGTGGTGAGCAAGACCTCAAACCAGTCACCCGCTACGCTGGGCGCCATGTCAAAGACGCTTGTGATCGCGGAGAAGCCCTCGGTGGGGCGCGACTTGGCGCGTGTGCTGCCCGGTCCGTTCGCCAAGCAGGAGGGCTATCTCGATGGTCCCGACTACGTGATCACGTGGGCGGTGGGCCATCTCGTGCAACTCGCCGATCCCGACGAATACGACGCCAAGTTCAAGCGCTGGCGCATGCCTGACCTGCCGATCGTGCCCTCCAAGTTCAAGCTGGTGGTGCGCGACGAGCGCTCGCGCAAGCAGATGTCGGTGGTCACTTCCCAGCTCGGGCGCGAGGACGTGGAGCAGGTCGTCAACGCCTGCGACGCCGGGCGCGAGGGCGAGCTGATCTTCGCCTACCTGTACGAGAAGGCCAAAGCCAAGAAGCCGGTGCAGCGCCTGTGGCTGAACTCGATGACCACGGCCGCGATGAAGAGCGCCTTCGCTTCGCTGCGCCCGTCAGAGGACTATGCGCTGCTCGAGCAGGCCGCGCGCTCGCGCTCGGAGGCCGACTGGATCGTCGGCATGAACGCCACCCGCGCGGCGACGATCCGCCTCAAATCGTCCTTCGACGGCGCGGTCTCGCTGGGTCGTGTGCAAACCCCGACGCTTGCGATCGTCGCGCGTCGCGAGGAGGAGATCAAGGCGTTCGTGCCCGAGCCCTATTGGCTGGTTGACGCACGCTTCGATGCAGGGACCGCCGCCGGCGGAGACGAGGGGGGCGATTTTGGGGGGGGCGACGGAGGCGCTGACAACGGATCCAGCCGGGGTGGAGCTGAAGGTTCGCGTGTCTACGGAGGACGCTTCCATGCCGGTGCGAAGCCGCGCTTGGCCACCGAGGAGGAGGCGCTTGCGATCGTCGCGGCCTGCGAGGGCAGGCAGGGCACGATCACCAAGCTCGACAAGAAGGAGCAGCGCGAGCGCGCTCCGATGCTGTACGACCTCACGACGTTGCAGCGCGAGGCCAACACGCGCTACGGCTTCTCGGCGCGGCGCACGCTTGCGGCTGCGCAGCGGCTGTACGAGGAGCACAAGGCGCTCACTTATCCAAGAACCAACTCGCGCTACCTGACGACCGACATGGTCGAGGAGATAAAGCCGACCGCCGAGCTGGTGGGGGGGCAGAAGGAGTACGCCAAGGCCGCCGCATACGTCACGGCTTTGGACGTGTTGCCGCTCGCGCGCGTTGTCAACGACGAGAAGGTCACCGACCACCACGCGATCATTCCTACAAAGGCCGAGCACGGCGTCGATCGCATGGGCGACGACGACAAGCGCGTCTACGACATGGTCGTCAGGCGTTTTCTTGCCGTGTTCCATCCCGAGGCGGTGTTCGAGAACACCCGCGTGGAGACCACGATCGTGCCCGCCGGCAAGCAGGCCGCGGGTGCGGCGGCGAAGCGGGAGGACGGAGCGGAGGGGCAAGCGACGCCGGTGGCCGACGGTCAGGGGTCGCAAGCGGCGGCGCCGGCGGCCGGCGGCTACGTCTTCAGGACGCGCGGCAAGCTGCTGCTCGTTCCCGGCTGGCGCGGGGTCTACGGAGAGGTGCCATCCGAGGCGAAGTCCGCCGCCGAGGAAGACGAGGGCGCAGACCAGCAGCTGCCCAAGCTGAACGACGGCGAAGAGGTGCAGACGCTCGAGATCGCAAGCGAGCGCAAGGAAACGAAGCCACCGCGACGCTACAGCGACGCGTCGCTGCTCGGTGCGATGGAGACCGCCGGCAAGCTCGTCGAGGACGACGAGTTGCGCGAGGCGATGAAGGACTCCGGCATCGGCACGCCGGCGACGCGCGCGGCGATCATCGAGCGGCTGATCCAGGTGGGCTACATCGAACGCGACGCACGCGCGCTCGTGGCCACCGAGAAGGGCCTCAACGTGATCAGGCTGCTTGGCGAGCACGCGCTCACCTCTCCGGACATGACCGGCCAGTGGGAGCACCGCCTCGACAAGATCGAGCGCGGCGAGGACTCGCGCGAGAAGTTCATGGGCGACATCGCCGGCTTCGCGGAGCTGACGGTCAAAGAGCTCGACGAGAAATTGAAGGACGTGCGCATTCCGCGCGCCAACCTCGGTCCGTGCCCGATCTGCGGACACGACATCAAAGAGAACCGCAAGGGCTACTCCTGCTGGGCACGCGACGATCCAGGCTGTGGCTTTGTAATCTGGAAGGGCAAGTCCGGCAAGCAGCTGCCGGTGGCCGTGGCGAAGGAGCTGATCCACAGCGGCTACACGGCCAAGGCCGTGACGGGCTTCAAGGCGCGCAGCGGGCGCAACTTCCGCGCACGTCTGGCCCTCAGTCAGAACGAGGAAGGCAAGTGGCGCGTCGAGTTCGACGAGGAGTGGGCCCGCGAGGGCGCCAAGCCGCCGGAGGCCGAGGCCGAGGCCGAGGCCGAGGCGGGCCAGCAGGTGGCCGGCCAGGAGGCAGAGGGCCAGCAGGACGCGGTAGCCGCGAGCGCGGCGTAATGGTTTACGGCCGCGCGCCCGCGCACCGGTGCGTGGTCGATTTGCGTTGATGTTTGGTTGCGCGCTGACGTGCGGGCCGATTGGGCGATGGTTTCGGTCGCTCGCCGGCGCAAGCCGACTGGGTCACGTGGATGTCTTCAAAACGCGCTGCACGCTTTCCACCCCCTTTGTTGGGCCGGGAGGGAATACTTTGGTACCTAATCTTTATCTTTAGGTCCAATTACAGGGTGGAAAAGCGATCAAGCTGAATCGGTAGACAAGGCGAGCTGCTCAACTGGGTCCCGGCGCCCGACCGGACCTAGCTGTCGGGCACGATCGGACCTAGCCCGTTGGTTCCGACCGGACGTGACCCGTCGGGCCGGTGCGCCAGGATGGCAGCATGCCGATCGCGCTCGTAACCGGACCAGCCAACGCCGGCAAGGCGCGCGTCCTGTTGGAAGCAGTGCGCGGACACGTAGCGCGGGATGAAGAACCGCTGCTGATAGTGCCGACCGAGGCCGACCAGGCCCGCTACCAGCGCGAGCTGGCGGAGGGAGGATTGGCACTGGGCGCTCGGGTCGAGCGCTTCGAGGGCCTCCTGGCCGAGGTGCTGGCCAGGGCTGGAGATGCTCGCGCGCCGCTCGGCCCACTGGCGCGCGAGCATCTGCTGGCGCGCCTGGCAAACGCCCGCCCAGGCATGGCTAGGGAGTTGGCGGCGCTGGCCGCCGACCTGGAGACCCAGCGTGTGACCCCCGCCAGGCTGCGTGGCGCGCTGCGCGCGTCCAGAGCAGAGGGGCAGGAGCCCGGCGGGCAAGCGCCACCACTGGAGCGTCTCTGTACGGTGTTCGAGCGCTACCAGCAGACGCTCACGCAGATGCGCCGCTCCGATCGTGAGTTGCGAGCGACGAGGGCGCTGGACGAACTGCGCCGCAAGCCAGCGTCTTGGGGAGCGGTCCCCGTGTTGCTCTACGGCTTCGATGACTTCACCGAGCTGCAGATCGACACGATCCTGACGCTTGGCGACGTTGTGGACGCTCCCGTGACGGTTTCGCTGGCATATGAGCCCGGGCGCGTCGTCTTCGTCGGCCGTGCCTCCACTTTTCAACGGCTCGCACCGCTTGCCGACTTTCACACCGAGTTGCGCGCCCGCGCCGACCATTACGCGCCGCCCTCGCGCGAGGCGCTGTACCACTTGGAGCGCTCGCTGCTCAGCGACGACCCGCAACAGGTCGAGCCCGGAGAGGCGGTGAGGCTGCTCGAGGGCGGTGGTCCCAGAGCCGAGCTGGAGCTGGTCGCGGGTGAGGTGAGGGCTCTGCTCGACGGCGGCGTGGCGGCGCAGGAGATCGCGATCGTACACCGCTCTCCCGAGTCGATCGCCGGCCTCCTCGGAGAAGTGCTGGAGGATCTCGAGATCCCCTATGCGCAGCGCCGGTGCACGATGTTCGCCGACACCGCAGTCGGTCACGGCCTGCTGGGAATGCTGCGCTGTACCACCGAAGTCGGTGAGCTGGGCGATCTGCTGGCCTGGCTGGGAGCTCCCGGAGTGCTCGAGCGCCCGGAGCTGCTCGACCGCTTCGAGCGCAGCGCACGCAGGCAGGGTGTGCTCGACAGTTCTCGCGCCCGGGCTTTGTGGGAGGCCGAGAACTGGCCGCTCGAGCGCATCGACCGCGTGCGCGAAGCGGCTGCCACGGGGACACCGGAGCTGCTCGATGCGCTCACAGGTGAGCTCCAGCGCCTGTTCTGTGCTCCTCGCGGCAGCACCGCGTCGGTGCTCGAGGAGGACGAGCGCGACGAGGCCAGAGCGCTTGTGGGCGCACGCCGCGCGCTCGAGGAGTTGCGCGAGCTGGCGCGAGCCGCACCCGAGTTCGCACCAAGCGCAGGCGAGCTGATCGAGTTGCTGGAGCGGCTCGAGTTGACAGCCGGGGAGCACTTGGAGCCGGGGCGGGTCGCGGTCCTCGACCCCCTTTCACTAAGGGCGCGCCGCGTGAGAATGGTGTTCGCCTGTGGGTTGCAGGAGGGCATCTTTCCCACGACAGCCACGCCTCATCCCCTACTCCAAGACCACCAGCGTCGCGAGCTGGCCCAGGGTTCCGGACTGGTGTTGCGTGGCGAGCCTGATGCGCTGGCGGCCGAGCGCTACCTGCTCTATGCGTTGGCCTCGCGTCCGCTGGAGCGCCTCACGCTCAGCTGGCACGTCGCCGACGAGCAGGGTACGCCGATCGCCCGCTCGCTGTTCGTCGAGGACATATGCGACCTGTTCACCGCGACGCTGAGAGAGCGCACCGTGCGCCGGGTGGCAGGGGCCGCCGACTGGCCAGGCCCGGGCAGGCCGGCCGGGGCGATGGCGACGCGTGCGGCCGCGATCTCCACGGCGGCGGACTCTGCGGCCGCGCCGACCAGTCCGATCGCTCCGCTAAGGGACGAGCGCATGTTGGGGGAGATGCGTGAGCGTGTGCTGTGGTCTGCCTCGTCGCTCGAGAGCTGGACGGGCTGTCCTGTGAAGTGGTTCGTGGAGCGCCTGCTGCGCGCGGATGACATCGAACCCGACCCAGAGCCGCTCAAGCGCGGTGGATTGGCCCATGCCGCGCTGAAGGACACGCTGGAGCGTCTGCGCGAGCGCAGCGGCTCGGCCAGACTGACCTCCGCGAGCGTGGGCCTCGCCAAGCGTCTGCTGGCAGAGGCTCTGCTCGAGTTGGAGCCCAACTACCCGTTGTCGGTCGCGCCCGAGCGTCTGCCCGGAGCGCGTCGGCGCCTGCAGGTGGACCTGGAACGCTACCTGGAGTGCGCGGCCGAGCAGGCCAGTCCGCTGGAGCCGACGTACCTGGAGTTGGAGTTCGGTTTCGAGGCCGAGGCGCGCGAGGAGCATGCCGGAGAGGATGGGGGGGCACTGCCTGCCCTTCAGCTAGGCGATGGAGTTCTGTTGCGCGGCCGCATCGACCGCGTCGATCTCGGCTCGGCGGGAGAGGCAGTGGTCTACGACTACAAGGGCCGCAGCGCCCCACCGGCTGCCAGGTGGCTCGGCGACGGCGCCTTCCAGCTGGCGCTGTACATGCGCGCTGTGGAGGCCCTGCTAGACCGCACCGCCGTGGGCGGCTTCTATCAGCCGCTGGCAGGCAGGGACATCCGCGCGCGCGGTGTGCTCGACGGCGATAGCGCTGTGGAGCTGGAGTGCGTGCGCACCGATCGCCTGGAGCACGAGCAGATGCGCGGGTTGATCGACCAGTGCCTGGCCACCGCCTTGCGTGCCGCAGGCGAGGCCCGTTCGGGAGCGCTCGTGCCGCGGCCCGACACCTGCGCATACAACGGCGGTTGCGCATATCCGACGATCTGTCGTTGCGAGCAATGACGGCGTCGCAGGGCAACACGCAGGGGTTGCACCGGTTGTGAGCGAGCCGGCCATTCAACAGCAGCTGGCGCTCGACTATGAGCAGCAGCCTGTGCACGTCGGTGTGCCGGAGCGGCGGCTTACCGACGAGCAGGAGCGTGCGGTTGCAAGTCGCGAAGGCTCGCTGCTGCTCGCCGCCGGGGCCGGCAGCGGCAAGACCTCGGTGCTCGTCGAGCGCTTCGTGCGTGCGGTGCGCGAGGACGGCGTCGCTCCCGGGCGGATACTCGCGATCACTTTCACCGAGCGCGCGGCCGGCGAGTTGCGCCAGCGGGTGCGCTCGCGCATGTTGGAGCTGGGCGAGCGTGAGGCCGCACGCGAGACCGAGGCCGCGAATGTGTGCACCTTCCACAGCTTCTGCGCGCGGCTGCTGCGCATTCATCCCGTGCAGGTGGGGGTCGAACCGGGCTTTAAGATCCTGGAGGAGGGGATCGCCACGCGGCTGCGGATGCTTGCTTTCAGCGACGCGCTGGGCGGCTTCTTGGCCGGTGAGCGCCAGCAGGCGGTCGACCTCGCGGCGGCCTACGGCGCCGATCCGCTGCGCACGATGGTGCTGGGCGTCTACGCCCAGCTGCGCAGTCAGGGGCAGGCACAGCCGCGCCTGCCCTCAGAGCCTCGTCAGAGGAGCCTGAATCTCTCGGACGCCGATGTCGATGCGCTTGTCGCTTGCGGGCTGATAGGCGAGTTGCTGGAGCGCTTTGGGGCAAGCTATGCGGAGCGCAAGCACGCGCGTGGGGCACTTGACTTCGACGATCTCGAGCTGAACGCGCGCGCGCTGCTCGAAGCGCACGCGGACGTACGCGAATCCTGGGCAGAGCGTTTCCAGCTCTTGATGGTGGATGAGTTCCAGGACTCAAACCCGCGCCAACTCCAGGTGCTGGCTGCACTCGATCGCGACAATCTCTTCACCGTCGGCGACGAGCTGCAGTCGATCTACGGCTTTCGTCATGCTGACGTCGGCCTCTTTCGAGAGCGTCGCGAAAGGCTGGCCCGCGACGCTGCCAGCCTCGAGCTGACAAGCAACTTTCGCAGCCTGCCCCCGATTCTCGCGGCCGTCAAGCGGATCTTCTCCGAGCGGATCGGGGAGCACTTCACAGCACTGACTCCCATGCGCTCTCCAGGTGAAGGGTTCGAGTCCGCAAATGAGCCAATCGTGGAGCTGCTGCTCTGCGACAAGCGCGGCTGGGAGCAGCTTTCAGGCGACGAGGAGCTCACGGGCCTGCCCCAAGCCACGCTGTGGCGTCAGGCCGAAGCGGCTCTGCTTGCGGAGCGCATCGCACAGTTGATCGCAAACGGCGAAGCTCGAGCGGGAGATGTCGTCGTGCTGTTGCGCGCGCTGGGCGACCTGCCGGTGTACGAGAGCGCGTTGCGCCGGAACGGCTTGCGCACGCTCGCTGGCGTCGGCGGCTTCTGGAGCCATCAACAGATCGGCGATCTGCTCGCCTGGCTTCGAACTCTGGCAAACCCGTTGGACGAGCTCGCGCTGTACTCGACGCTCGCCTCGCCGCTCGTGGGTCTCTCGAGCGACGGCCTCGCGCTGCTCGCACGCATCGCCCGCGAGCACGGACGTGGCGTGTGGCAGGCGATTCTCGAGGGCTCCGCGGAGCTCGACGCTCTGCTGCCGGCGGAGGACCGCAAGCGACTCGCTGCCTTCCGCGAGCTGCTTGCAGCCGAGCGCATGGGTGCTCGTCTGCATCCCATCTCCGAGTTGTTGCGTCGTGTCATCCGCGCCACCGGCTACGACACCCACGTGCTCTCGCTCGGATGGGGCGAGCGACGACTCGCCAACGTGCACAAGCTCATAGGCATGGCGCGGCGCTTCGAGGCGCAGGAGGGCCGTGACCTGCGCGGCTTCCTGGATCACGTCGCCCACCTCGAAGTCGCGCTCGCCGGGCGCGAGGCCGAAGCGCCGGTTGGCGACGCACAACTGGACGCTGTGCGTCTGATGAGCATTCATGCGGCCAAGGGGCTCGAGTTTCCGGTCGTATGCGTAGCCGATCTGGGCCGCGAAGCGAATCTGCGCGTGCCCGATCTCCTCTTCGATGAGGCCGGCGGACGCCTGGGACTACGCCTGCAGCAGTTGGGAAACCCGGAGTCGGTCAGCGCGCTTGCCTACGAGCAGTTGCGCGACGAGCGTCGCCTCGCACAGGAAGAGGAGGAGGACCGTGTCCTGTACGTCGCCTGCACGCGAGCGGAGAACAGACTGCTGTTGAGCGGTTCCGTGGCGTTCGAGCGCTGGCCGGCCGCGAGGCCGGGCGTCGCGCCGATCGCATGGATGGCCCCGGCGCTCGTGCCGGATGCGCCGACGCTCGCGGCATCTGGAGAGCCTCCTACGGAGGCTCTGACGGTGGATCTGGGTAGCGGGTTGAGAGTACGTTGCATGTTTCACTCCTCGAGCACGCTCGAGTCGCGGGGCGGCGAGGGCTCCCACACGGGCGTCGACCTCGATCGTGTGCCGGCGGTCCTCCCACCGACGCCGGATGCTCTCGCGTCGATGGCGTATACCTCCGTGCAGGCGTCGGATGTAGCCCCGCGTGCGTTGGATGGCTCCTTACCTGTGCCTTCCCCCGAATCGGTCGAGGAACCCGCCACATCCCATCCGCTGCCGCTCGGCGACCCAGATGCGACGATGAGCTACACCTCGCTTGCCGAGCTTGAGCGTTGCGGCTACCGCTTCTATGTCGAAAGAGTCCTGCGTCTCCCCGAAAATCGCGCGGCTGCCCGCATGGACAGCGATGACGGCGGAACGCGGGCGCGCCGGCGCGGCACGATCGTGCACGGACTGCTCGAGTCGATCGACTTCGCGCACCCCAAGCAACCGTCGCTTCAGGACGTCGCCGAGAGAGCACGGCGGGCCGGTGCCGTGCTGAGCGCGGGCGAGCGTCAGGAGATTGCAGCTCTGATCGCAGCGGCGCTTGCCTCCGAGCCGGCCCGGCTGCTGGGCGAAGCGCGCCGGGCACGTCGCGAGTATCCGTTCGCGTTCTCGCTCGGCGGAGGAGAGCCGCTGGTGACAGGTGTGCTCGATCTACTTGTCGAGCAGCCCGACGGCAGCGCCCTGATCGTCGACTACAAGAGCGATCGGCTCGCCGGGGGCGAGGACCTGGAGCTGCTCGTGCAACGTGACTATGGCTTCCAGCGGCTGCTCTATGCGCTGGCCGCGATCGAAGACGGTGCCTCACGCGTGCAGGTCGTCCACTGGTTCTTGGAGCGTCCGAACGAATGGGTCGCAGCCGGTTTCGACTCCCGTGAGCGGGAGGGGCTGCGCGAGCTGTTGCTGGAGCGGATCGCGCTCATGAGGGCCAAGGGCTTCGCTGTCACGCAGACGCCCCACCGCGACGTCTGCCTTACGTGTCCCGCCCGCGGGGGATTGTGCTCATGGGGGGAAACCCGCACCATGAGTGAGCGGTCCACCACATTGGAATCCAGCGGTTGAGGGGGTAGCCTCAAAGTCGAGAATCGCAAGTCTTGCAAATTTGGCGAGGCCGACGAGAGGGAACTTGTATGGCAACGGAGAGGTCAGCGGCTACGGTCATCCAGATGCCGTCGAACCTGGCCGATCTCGAGCTCTTTGCCCGCATGCGCCTCGATGGCGATCCGCACGCTCGTGAGCTCCTCGTCGATCGCTACCTGCCGCTTGCACGCCGTCTGGCGCGCCGTTATCAGCACACCGACGAGCCGATCGAGGATCTCATCCAGGTCGCCTCGATCGGATTGTTGAAGGCCGTCGACCGCTTCGATTGCTCGCGCGAGGTGATGTTCTCCAGCTACGCGGTGCCCACCATCCTTGGCGAGCTCAAGCGCCATTTTCGCGATCGCACGTGGTCGGTGCGAGTGCCTCGCGATTTGCAGGAGATGGCGTTGCGCGTCGATCAGACGGTCACGCGACTATCGCTCGGTCAGCGCCACTCCCCGTCGGTGGGCGAAGTCGCACGGGCAGTCGAAGCATCCGAGGAGCAGGTGCTCGAAGCACTCGAGGCGATGGGCGCCTACAGGGCCGGCTCGCTCGATGCGCCACGCTCCGCGCGCGACGAGGAGACCGAGACGGTCGCCGAGGGTCTCGGCTCGGATGACGATGGCTTCGCCAGAGCGGAGGAACGGGCCACGCTTCAGCCGCTGATGGGGCAGATCAGCGAGCGCGAGCGCACCGTGCTGAAGCTTCGCTTCAGCGACGATCTCACGCAGGCGGAGATCGGTGAGCGGATAGGCGTCTCCCAGATGCAGGTCTCGCGTTTGATCCGCCAAGCGTTGGCACGCTTGCGCGCGGGCGTGGACGCCTCCTCCGACAGCCGATTCGGATAGCCCTACTGGCTGCGGGGCGAGCGTGCACGAAGCGCCAGAACCAGTTGCGAGCCCTCGCCGTGGGCGCCGCGCTCCATGGATACACACTCGGCGATTCGCTCGAGCACGTTGCCCACAACCGGCAGCACCGCGTCTCCGACGAGGCCGCTCGCACCTTCGTCCATGAGATCGAGCACGCGCAGCTTGGCCTCGTGCTCGCCCGCCTGGATGCTGAACGTCACGGTGGCCTCGCTCGAGTGTGCGAAGGCGTGCGCCGACAGTGCATCGCATACGAGCAGCATGTCGTCGAGCCGGTCGAGTGGCCAGTCGGCGCGAGCGAGCATCATCGACACGACCCGCCACAGCACGGGACCGGCGAGCGGCCCGTCGGCGAGGCGCACACGCGCGAAGTTGCAGTCGGCCGGCTTGGGGTCGTCGGGGATCGACTCGGTCACGTTGGATCCGTCCAGCGTGTCGGCATCCAGCGAGTCGACCGGGTCGGCGTGGCCAGCCAACTCGCTCATGTGCCGTAGCCGCTTGCGCCTGGAAGGCCGTTAGCTCCCGGCAGAGTGCTTGTTCCCCGCAGGCTCGCGTCTCTCGGAATGGCGTCTGTGTCCGGACGGGTGTTCGTGCTCGGCAGAGTGTCCGTGCTCTGCGGTGTGTCCGCGCCCAGGATTGGTCCGGCCAAGGAGAAGGTCATCCGCACCTCGGTGTGCTCCACCTCTCCATGGGCGAGCTGCACGCTGTCGGCGAGCGCCGCGATCAACGACAGACCGAGGCCGAGGCCCGGGCTGTCCGGACGTGGCCCGATGCCGCGCCCCCAATCGCGCACGAGCACCGTCAGCGTGTCCTCGTCCTTGCTCGCGATGACCTCCATCGGCCCATGATGGCCATCCGGATAGGCGTGCACGACCACGTTTGCACAAGCCTCGGTGACCGCGAGGCGGATATCCGAGAGCTTGGGCTCGGGTACCGCGAAGGCCTCGCCGAGGCCGCCGAGGGCATACCGAACCACTGCGATGTTCTCAGCTCGCGCCGTAAGCGCAAGCTCCATATCCGGCGTCATTGCCTCTCCTGGCGCTTTGCCGTGCCTAGCGTGCCTTGCCGTCTCGCCCATAATGATCCCCGTCGAGGACGGATTTCACACGTCCAATACCTCTCCAGTGGCGATCTCGATGCTACGCTTTCTAGCTCCGCCTCAGGTGCCGACCCCCCATGTCCGCGAGCGCGCCGCAGCCCATAGGGGCGCGTCGCTTCAAGGCAGCACTCATATGACTTCGCAAACAATGCCATCACAGGCCGCTGGACTCTACGACCCCCGCTACGAGCATGACGCGTGCGGGGTCGGCATGGTCGCGCGTCTGGACAACATCCCCACGCACGAGGTGGTCACGCGCGCTCTCGCCGCCTTGGAGAACCTCGAGCACCGCGGCGCCTCCGGCGCCGACCCTTTGACCGGCGACGGCGCCGGGATCCTGATGCAGATGCCCGACGAGTTGCTGCGCGCGGTGGCCGGCTTCGAGCTGCCCGCGCTCGGCGCCTACGGGGTCTTCATGTGCTTCCTGCCCACCGAGGATTCCGTCCGCGCGCGTGTGGAGGGGCTGCTCGAGCAAACCGTCACCGCGGAGGGCCAGCGTGTGTTGGGCTGGCGCGACGTGCCCATCTGCCCCGAGCACACCGGTGCTACGGCAGCGGCCTCCCGCCCGGAGATCCGCCAGCTGTTCGTCGCTGCCGCCGACGGTCTCGACCAAGACGCCTTCGAGCGCAAGCTGTATGTGATTCGCCGCGTCTGCGAACAGTCCGTCGCCGCCTGGGCGCAAGAGGAGCGCAAGGGCTTCTACGTGACCTCGAGCTCCTCGCGCACGATCAACTACAAGGGCATGCTCATCAGCTACCAGCTCGGTGCTTTCTATCCCGACCTGCGCGATGAGCGCTGCAAGAGCGCACTGGGACTGGTGCACTCGCGCTTCTCCACGAACACGTTCCCCAGCTGGGAGCTTGCCCATCCTTACCGCGTGATCTGCCACAACGGCGAGATCAACACGGTGATGGGCAACGTCAACTGGATGCGCGCGCGCGAGTCAGAGCTCGCCTCCGAGCTGTTTGGCGAGGATCTGGCCAAGATCCTGCCGGTCGTCACGCAGGGCAACTCCGACTCGGCCACGTTCGACAATGTGCTCGAGCTGCTGCTGCTTGCAGGGCGGTCCCTGCCGCACGCGGTGATGATGATGATCCCCGAGGCCTACCGTGCTCGCGCCGACCTCTCTGAGGAGCTGAAGGGCTTCTATGCCTTCCATTCGTGCTTGATGGAGCCTTGGGACGGGCCGGCGGCGGTTGCCTTCACCGACGGTCGTGTGGTGGGGGCGACGCTCGATCGCAACGGACTGCGTCCGGGGCGCTGGGTCCTGACCAAGGACGGCCATGTCGTGCTCGGCTCGGAGGCGGGCCTGCTCGACGTACCTGCCGATCAGGTCGTGCGCCTCGGTCGACTACAGCCGGGCAAGCTGTTTCTCGTGGACCTCGAACAGGGCCGTGTCGTGGATGACGGCGAGGTCAAGCACCGGATCGCGACGCAGAAGCCATACGGTGAGTGGTATGCGCGCAACGCGGTGCGCTTTGCCGAGATTGAGCCCTCCGAGCAGGTGACGCTCTCAGACCAGCCTCTACGCCGCCGCCAACGTGCCTTCGGCTACTCCCAGGAGGATCTGCGCGTACTGCTCGAGCCGATGGCGCGCGACGCCCAGGAGCCGCTGGGATCGATGGGCAACGATCTGTCGTTGGCGGTGCTCTCCGATCAGGCGCCGCCGCTGTTCTCCTACTTCAAGCAGCTGTTCGCGCAGGTCACGAACCCGCCGATCGATCCGATCCGCGAGGAAATCGTGATGAGCCTCTCGACCAGCCTCGGTACCGAGCGCAACCTGTTTGACGAGACCCCCGAGCACGCCCACAAGCTCGAGCTGGACCAGCCGGTCCTGCTCAACCGCGAGCTCGAGACCCTGCGTCACATCTCCACCGACGTGTTCTCCTCGCGTACGCTGGACATCACCTGGAAGGCCTCCGAGGGCCCCGAGGGCCTTGCGGACGCGCTCACGCGTGTATGCGAGCAGGCGCACGAGGCGATCGCCGAGGGCGTCAACATCATCATCCTCTCCGACCGCCTGCTCGGGCCGGCGCGGGCGGCGATCCCCTCGCTTTTGGCGGTCTCCTCGGTCCACCACCATCTGGTGCGCGAGGGCACGCGTCTGCGCGCCGGCATCGTGCTCGAGTCGGGCGAGCCGCGCGAGGTCCATCACTTCGCCACGCTGATCGGCTACGGGGCCAGCGCGATCAACCCTTATGTGATGCTCGAGACGCTTGACGAGCTTGTCGCTCAGGGGCGCATCATGCGCACCGAGAACGGATCTACCGTTTCGCTCTCCCCTGAGCAGGCGGCACAGAACACGATCAAGGCGATCGGCAAGGGGCTGCTCAAGACGATTTCCAAGATGGGGATCTCCACGGTCCAGTCATACCGGGGCGCGCAGATATTCGAGGCCGTTGGCCTGGAGCCCGGCCTGGTCGAACGCCACTTCACCGGCACCGCCTCGCGTATCGGCGGTATCGGCCTGGACGTGTTGGCCGTCGAGGCGCTCGAGCGCCACGCGCGTGCCTATCCGGCGGCGCACGACGACCTGCTCCCGGTCGGCGGCGTCTATGCATGGCGTCGCGACGGCGAGCACCACATGTGGAACCCCGAGACGATCGCGCTCGTTCAACACGCGGTGCGCTCGGCAAACGGCAATGTCGCCGCGGCGCTCGCGGGCGATGCGACCGCGAACTCCGAAGTGCGCGACTCGCCCGCCTTCCAGAAGTACCGCGAGTACGCGGCCGCCGTCAACGAGGATGCCGCGCGCAAGGCCACCTTGCGTGGCCTGCTGCGGATCGGCGTGGAGGGTGGGCAGCCCATCGCGCTCGATGAGGTCGAGCCTGCCAAGGAGATCGTGAGGCGCTTTTGCACCGGGGCCATGAGCCTCGGTTCGATATCCCGCGAGGCTCACGAGACGCTGGCGATCGCGATGAACCGCTTGGGCGGACGCTCCAACACCGGTGAGGGTGGGGAGGACCCGGCGCGCTTCACGCCCGACCGCAATGGGGATCGACGCCGCTCGGCGATCAAGCAGGTCGCCTCAGGACGCTTTGGCGTGACGATCCACTACCTCGTCAACGCCGACGAGCTGCAGATCAAGATGGCCCAGGGCGCCAAGCCGGGGGAGGGGGGCCAGCTGCCGGGCCACAAGGTCGACGCCTACATCGGCTCGATCCGCCACACCACTCCCGGTGTCGGCCTGATCTCCCCGCCGCCCCACCACGACATCTACTCGATCGAGGATCTCAAGCAGCTGATCTACGATCTGCGCTGCTCCAACCCCGAGGCTCAGGTCTCGGTCAAGCTCGTCTCCGAGGTTGGTGTCGGAACTGTCGCCGCCGGCGTCTCCAAGGCCAACGCCGACCGTGTCCTGATCGCCGGCCACGACGGCGGTACCGGCGCCTCGCCGCTCTCCTCGATCCAGGCGGCCGGCATACCCTGGGAGATCGGCTTGGCCGAGACCCAGCAGACCTTGCTGCTCAACGATCTGCGCTCGCGCATCGTCGTACAGACCGACGGCCAGCTGAAGACCGGCCGCGACGTCGTGATCGCCGCGATGCTCGGCGCCGATGAGATGGGCTTCTCCACAGCGCCGCTGATCGCGACCGGCTGCATCATGATGCGCGCCTGTCACTTGAACACCTGTCCTGTCGGCATCGCCACGCAGGACCCTGAGCTGCGCAAGCGTTTCAAAGGCAGCCCCGAGCACGTCGTCAACTTCTTCTTCTTCGTGGCCGAGGAAGTCCGTGAGATCCTGGCCTCGCTGGGCCTGCGCAGCTTGGATGAGGCGATCGGGCGCGTCGACCTGCTGGGCGCTGAAACCGCGATCGAGCACTGGAAGGCGCGCGGCGTGGACCTCACTCACATCCTCGCTCATGTCGAGTTGCCCGAGGGCTCGGCGCGCCATCGCGTCAAGCCGCCTCCGAGCGTGCTCGACGACGCGCTCGACTGGGAGCTCGTGGAGTGCGCGCGCGCGGTCATCGACGCGCCTGTGTCGGCTGCGAATGGGCACCCTGACGCCGAAGCGCAGGACATGGCCGTACAGGCCATCGCTCGCGATGGCTCCAGGCGCGCGCGAGTGGAGATCGAACTGCCGATTCGCAACGTCAATCGCTGCGTCGGCGGCATCCTCTCCAGCCACATCGCGCGTGCGCGTGGAGCCGAGGGTCTGCCGCCCGACTCGATCGTCGTGCGTTTCAAAGGATCGGCCGGGCAGAGCTTCGGCGGGTGGCTCGCGCCCGGTGTCACCTTCGAGCTCGAAGGCGACACCAACGACTACACCGGCAAGGGACTCTCCGGCGGTGTCGTCTCGGTGCGCCCGTCGCGCGGGATGGGCGAGCATTTCATCGCCCAGGAGAACGTGATCGTCGGCAACACCGTGCTGTATGGCGCCACATCCGGCCGAGCCTTCTTCAGAGGCCTGGCCGGCGAGCGCTTCGCCGTGCGCAACTCCGGCGCTTGGGCGGTCGTCGAGGGCGTAGGCGATCATGGCTGCGAGTACATGACCGGTGGTCGCGTCGTCGTACTCGGTCCAACCGGTCGCAACTTCGCCGCCGGGATGAGTGGCGGCGTCGCTTATGTGCTCGACGAGGACGGCAGCTTTCCCGCTCGCTGCAACATGGGCATGGTCGGCTTCGACGAGATATCGGCGGACGACGCGATCGAGTTGCGGGCGATGATCGAGGAGCATGCGCGGCACACCGACTCGCCGGTGGCGCGCGACGTGCTCGCGCGTTTCGAGCAGTTGATTGGGAGCGGCTCGCTCGTGAAGGTGATGCCGCACGACTACAAGCGCGTGCTACGCGAGCTGGCGGAGGCCGAAGAGGGTAGGCCGGAGGGTGTGGTGGCATGAGGTCGGTCATTTGGATGAATGGATCGGGCGTGCCGCTTGGAGTGCTTCTGCCTGTGCGCACGTCCGTGCGCCGGCACTGCTCGGGGGTGGGGTGCTGATGGGCAAGCTCGGCGGTTTCCTGCAGATCGAGCGTCACGGGATGACCTATCGCGATCCCCGCGAGCGAGCACACGACTACCAGGAGTTCTTCGTGGAGCGGCCCGTGCAGGAGTTGCGCGACCAGGGCGCGCGCTGCATGGAATGCGGCGTGCCCTTCTGCCACAACGGCTGTCCGTTGGGCAATCTGATCCCCGATTGGAACGACCTTGTGTATCGCGATCGCTGGCAGGAGGCGATCGCCCAGCTGCACGCCACCAACAATTTCCCCGATTTCACAGGGCGCCTGTGCCCGGCGCCTTGCGAGGCTGCCTGCGTGCTCGAGATTCGCGAGGGGGACTCGGTCACGATCAAGCAGATCGAGCTTGCGATCGTCGATCGGGCCTTCGAGGAAGGGTGGATCAGGCCCGAGCCGCCCAAGCCCAAGTACGAGACAGGCCAGTCGGTCGCGGTCGTCGGCTCGGGTCCTGCCGGGATGGCCGCCGCACAGCAGCTGCGTCGCATAGGCCACAACGTCACATTGTTCGAGCGCGACGAGGCCGCTGGCGGGCTGGTGCGTTTCGGAGTGCCCGACTTCAAGATCGAGAAGCGGGTCGTGCAGCGGCGCGTGGAGCAGTTGATCGCCGAGGGCGTGGACCTGCGCTGCGGCGTGGATGTCGGCAGCGACGTCACCGTGACCGAGCTGCGTGAGCGCTTCGACGCGGTCGTGCTTGCGACTGGCTCGCGCGTTCCCCGCGACCTGCCGGCGCCCGGGCGCGAGCTCGCAGGCATCCACTTCGCGATGGACTACCTCTACCAGCGCAATCGCTTCGTGGCCGGCGAGTACGGCCCGGAGCCGACCGTGCCGCAGCCACCCGCGGGTGAGCCGATCAGCGCTGCCGGCAAGCACGTGGTCGTGATCGGCGGTGGGGACACGGGCGCCGACTGCGTCGGCAACTCGCTGCGCGAGGGCGCCCTCTCGATCGTCCAGCTCGAGCTTCTGCCTGAGCCTCCCGAGCACAGGCCCGACGAGCGCACGCCGTGGCCGGAGTGGCCATTGAAGTACCGCCTCTCCTATGCGATGGAGGAGGCCAAGACGGCCGCTGTGGGCGAGCAGGACTACTCGGTTACCACCGCCCGCTTCTCCGGCGACGAGCACGGTGCCGTCGCCGCGCTACACATTGCCGCTGCCGAGGCAGCGCCGCCGTTCGGGCCGCTTCCTGGCACGGAACGCGAGTTGCCGGCGCAACTCGTGCTGTTGGCGATGGGCTTTTTGCATCCCGAGCAGCCGCTGCTGGACCAGTTCGGCGTGGAGAGGGATCCCCGCGGCAATGTCAAGGCGATCAAGCCCTACACGACCTCAGTGGACGGCGTCTTCGCCGCCGGCGACGCGCGTCGCGGGCAGTCTTTGATCGTTTGGGCGATCAACGAGGGACGCCAGTGCGCGCGGATGGTCGATCGCTACCTGGCCGGCCTGCGAGCAGACCCCTCGGCCGGAGCCTATCCCAACGGAGGTTCCCCCGAAGACGGCGGCATAGCCGGTCACGGAGAAGCCGATGAAGGCCCCGAGGGACCCCCGCAGCATGTCGGCCCCGGCGTGTCGGCCGAATAGCGTTACAGCCGCGGCGCTAGACTGGCTGCGTGGCCAGCGCTCCTGAGAACGTAAGTCCGGCATCGAGCAACGACAATGGCTCCGCCAGCGGCTTGCCGCGCACCTGCATCATCGGAGCCGGCTCCTCCGGTATCGCCGCCGCCAAGGCGCTGCTCGACCGCGGCGTTCCCTTCGACTGCTTCGAGAAGTCAGATCAGGTCGGCGGCAATTGGGTGTTTGGCAACCGCAACGGGATGTCCGCCGCCTACAGGGACCTGTTCATCAACGTCTCGCGCGAGCGCATGGCCTACGCGGACTTTCCGATGCCAGGCAGCTACCCCGACTTTCCCCATCACACGCACATCAAGGAGTACTTCGACAACTACGTCGACCACTTCGGGCTGCGCAAGCAAATCGTGTTCGAGACGGGCGTAGAGCATGCGCGCAAGCGCGAGGATGGCGTGTGGGAGATCGAGCTAGACACCGGGGAGACGCTCGAGTACGACGCGTTGATCGTGGCCAACGGCCACCACTGGGATCCGCGTTGGCCCGAACCCGCCTTCCCCGGGGCGGACACGTTCGAAGGCACGCAGTTGCACGCACACTCCTACGTGGAGAACTCGATCTTCGCCGGTAAGGACGTCGTCGTGTTGGGCATGGGCAACTCGGCGATGGACATCGCGGTCGAGTCTTCCTATGTGGCAGCCAATACATATCTGGCGGCGCGCAAAGGCGCTTGGATCATCCCCAAGTACGTGTTCGGCAAGCCGGTCGACCAGCTCCCCAACAATCCCCGCATCCCGTTCAAGATCCGCCAGCGCATGATCCACCAGACGATCAAGACGCTGACGGGCCCGCCCGAGCGCTACGGCCTGCCCAAGCCCGACCACAAGTTCGGCGAGGCCCATCCCACCGTCTCGGGACGCATTCTCGATCGCATCGCCCACGGCACGATCGCGCCGAAGCCGAACATCGCCTCTCTGGAGGGCAGGCGGGTGCGTTTCACCGACGGCAGCGAAGTCCACGCCGATGTGGTCGTTTACTGCACCGGCTACAAGATCAGCTTCCCGTTCTTCGACGCCGATTTCCTCGCGGCGCCCGAGAACCACATCGAGCTCTTTCGGCGCGTCTTCCATCCGGAGATCGCCGGCCTCTACTTCGTCGGCCTCTTGCAGCCACTCGGCGCGATCATGCCGCTGGCCGAGGCCCAGAGTGCCTGGGTCGGCGATTACCTGCGCGGCGAGTACGCGCTGCCCTCGCCTGCCGGGTTGCATCGCGACATCGCCTCCGACCAGGCGGCGATGCGCAAGCGCTACGTAGCCTCCAAGCGTCACACGATCCAGGTGGATTTCGACGACTACATCTACGCGCTGGACGCCGAGCGCCGCGCCGGGGCCGAGCGGGCGCGAACGCGGGGTTTTGCCGTGCCGATTCCCGCGCGTGCGAGCATTACGGCGCATAGCGCTTGAGCGCCTCTGTCTCGCTAGCGTTACCGACGTGAGCCCTACCTTCTGTCGTCATAATCGCTTTGTCGATCGCTGCCCGATCTGCCGTGAGAGCCTCCCGGGGCGGACATCGACCCCTCGCGCAACCAAGTCCAAGCGTGGGACGGGGAGCGATGTACGGTCAGGCGCAGGCCGAGCAGCGACGTCCCGCGCCGGTGGCGGCGCGCGCGTCCAGGCAGGGCGAGCCTCCACGCGCCGCAATCAGGAAGTGCGCGTCCATCGTGAAGTGCGTGCCCAGGACGACGGCTACCGCTGCGAGTTGGTCCCCGGCCTGCACTCTTCCGAGGACGCTCGGCGGCTTGCTCGTGAGATCGGCTTTGCAAGCGGACGCCTGCTTGCGCTCGGCGTGGCTCCTCCGAGCTTCTACGTCGAAGCGCGCGAATGCGAGGACATCGAGCAGGCAACTTGGATGTGCGTCCTGGCGGCCTACCTGTCTCCGCTGCAGGAGGATCAGCCGTTCGCGGGGATCCGTGAGACGCTGCTTTCCTGCGACTGGGCATCCGGCTCCGTGCCCAACCTCCAGGGGACACCGCTAGGGCCCCGGACCTCTCACGATCCAACTCGCGGCGCGGAGACGCTGAGCGCCTACCGACGCTTTGTCGAGCATGCGGGCTCACAGCAGCGAGCTTTCGCCGGCGAGCCTGAGTGGACACCGCAGCGACGCTTCGCGCGACTGTTCGAGCGCCTCGCGCTGCCCGGCTTCGGACGTGTCGGGCGCTATGACCTGCTGGCGACACTGGGGCGGCTTGGGCTCTACGACCTGCGCGCCGACTCGCTGCAGCTCGTCACACGCTCCGGTCAGGCGGCGTCAGACCTCACGTTGCAGGCCGCCAAGCGGGTCTTCGGGATCGGCGATCAGCTGATCGTCGAGCGGCGTGCGCACGCGCTTGCCGAGGCAGCCTCGACTCCGATCGAAGTGCTCGATCTGGCCCTTTACAACTGGAGCCTTGGGGGCTCGGGGCAGGAACGCGCAACGCTTGGCTTTCCGGTCGAGACACGCGATGAGCACGCGGTCGAGCGGGCCGAGGCCGCGCTAGGGATCCAAGGCTAGGCCGCGCCCGGCGCTCGTCTTCGGACGCTGCGAAGCCTTTCTTGGCGGGGTGTTCCAGCTGCATTTCGAGGGGGCTCCCGCGCGCCCGGGGGGCTGGCAAATTTGCCGTCCACACCGACGCCTAAAGTCCTGCGTGTCACGTCCCCTTCCCGCAAGACCAGGGAGCCATCATGCCGCTCTGCTTCATCGAGCCACACGACGCCATCAGAGTGATCGCAGATTCCGTCGGCCGCGAGGCCCGGCGGCAGCTCGTCGGCGAGGTTGTGCGCGCATGGGTCGACGATCTCCCCGACCGGGAGCTCACGTTCCACTACGAGCGCGCGATCGCAGGCCTGGATCAAGACGACCTGCACCTGCTCGCCGCCTGGCACGCTTCGCTCGAGGTTGGCCATCCCGTCCCCAACACCGCCTTCCTCGTCGGCGTCTTCCCGAGCCTCGGCGAGAATCGCCGCGAGGCGCTGAAGATCGCGGCCGGCTTCAAGGGTGAGGAAGCCTTTCAGGCAGGCGTCGCGGAGGAACAGGCCCTCGACACGGTGCTTCCCCATCTGTCTCGTGCGAGGGCGATCGAGCTGGCCGAGGAGTGTATCCAGCTGTATCAGTGGGACCGTCTCGGCTCATACAACTAGGACGTCCTATGGACGGCGCGATACAGCGTCCTCGGACGCTTATGCGCTCAGCACACCGCGGTCGTGCGTCCTTGTCTTGTTTGCCCCTAGAACGTTCCAGCCGCTAGAGTCAAGAACATGCCAGAGGAAACGACGATCACCGTCGATGACGTGATGGACGCCCTGTCCAACGTGATCGACCCCGAGCTCGGCTTGGACTTCGTGGAGCTGGGGTTGATTTATGGCGTAGAGGTCTCAGGCGGCGACGTGCACGTGACGTTCACGCTCACGACACCGGGCTGTCCGATCGGGCCTCAGGTGACCGAGCAGATCGAAGAGTTCGTGGGCGAACTGGAAGGCGTCGCAACGATCGAATCGGAGATGGTCTTCACGCCTCCGTGGTCGCCCGAGAAGATGAGCGAGGACGCGAAGTTCGCTTTGGGCTATTAGCCCGCTTCTTGCCGTTCGACCTGGCTGTCCCCGCCTTCACGATCTTCTGGGCCTCGACAGTCTGCTTTTCTCGAGCTAGCTCGACCAACTCCGACAACTCCGCTTTGATGCTCTCGCCGATCAAGTCGATGTCCGGCAGCGCGTCGAAGTCGCCGAGCAGGCCGAAGTTCATCTCGCCCGCATAGGACATGATCGCCACTGCGAGCGCGTGGTTTTCAGGCAGGAATGCGACCGGGAACACGCGCTCCATACGGCGCCCCAGCACGTACAGTGGGAATTGCGGTCCTGGCACGTTCGTCACGATCAGGTTGAACAGGCGCGTGGAGAAGTTCAAGCGTGAGGCCTGCGCGAGGATCGTGGGCGGTGCGAAGTTCTGAGCCCCGGCGATCACCTCGGCGCCGAGGGCCTGCTTGGACTCCTTCAGGCCGTCCATCGCATGGCTGACGAAGCGCAGGCGCTGCAAGGGGTCGGCGATGTACACCGGCAGGGGCCCTCGCATCACGACGATCCGGTTGCCGCCCTCGTGGCGCTCGCCGATGGTACGCACCGACACCGGCACCAGCGCTCTCATCTCCATACCCTCGGTGCGCACGCCGCGCGCGATCAAGAACGAGCGCAGGGCACCGGTCACGACGGCGAGTACGACATCGTTGACCGTGCCGCCGAACGCGTTCTTGACGAGCTTGAAGTCGTCCAGTTGCGCTGCGATCCCGACAAAGCGCCGGTGCGGCCCGATCTCCACATTCAATGGCGTCTCGGGCGCCGGGTTCAGTCCGGCCCACACGATCTCGCCGACGCCCTCCGCGGCCTCGCGCGCTCGCTCGAGCGTGCGCTCGGGATGGGTGAGCGCATGCATCGCGCCGCCGAGCATCTCTGCACCGGCGCGCACCGCTCCGCGCACGCCCGCCGCGACAAGCTCGGTCACATCAGGTTCTGGCTTCGGTTTCCACGCTCTACCCGAATGGCGCAAAGGCTCCGGGTCGGGTGAGATGTCGAACAAGACCGTTGCGAGATCGACGCCCGCGATCCCGTCGATCAGCGAATGGTGGGTCTTGGAGATCAGTGCGAACTTGTCGTCCCACAGGCCCTCGATCAACCACATCTCCCACAAGGGCTTGGAGCGGTCGAGTGCCTGGGAGAAGATACGCGCCGTCAGGTTGCGCAACTGTTCCCAGCTACCCGGGGCGGGCAGAGCTGTGTGGCGTACGTGGAACTCGAGGTTGAAGCCGGGGTCGTCCACCCACACCGGGCGCCCGCTGTCGAGCGCCGTGTAGGCCAGCTTGTGGCGGTAGCGAGGTACGAGATGCAGACGCTTGCGGATCTGCTCGAGGAACTCCTCCATAGCCGGGGGTGGACCCTCGAGCAATGTGAGCCCGCCCACATGCATGTGCGAGTTACGCCCCTCCTGGTGCAGGAAGGAGGCGTCCACCGCTGTGAGCCTGTCGAGGTGTCGCTGTGCCATCGGTTGCTCAAGGGTACTGGCCGCGCGGCCCCTTGCCCAGCGGGGCTCGCGCTTCGCACATGGGTCGATCGCGGCGGCCCTACAATGGGCGTGGTGGTCAACACGGTCGAGAAGCTCTTGCTTGCAGCGCCACGCGGATATTGCGCGGGCGTCGATCGTGCTGTGCAGACGGTCGAACGCGCGCTCGACCTGCACGGGCCGCCCGTGTACGTGCGCAAGCAGATCGTCCACAACAAGCACGTGGTCGAGTTGCTCACCGCCCGTGGCGCCGTATTCGTCGAGGATGTCTCAGAAGTGCCGGAGGGGGCACTCACCGTCTTCTCTGCCCACGGCGTCTCGCCGAAGGTACGCAGCGACGCCCAGGCGCGCGGGCTGGAGACGATAGACGCCACCTGCCCACTGGTGACGAAGGTCCACCGCGAGGCGGTCCACTTCGCACAGGGCGGCTACACGATCGTGCTCGTCGGTCACGACGGTCACGAGGAGGTACAGGGGACGATGGGGGAGGCCCCGGAGCACATCGTGCTGGTCGAGAACGAGCGGGACGTAGACGAGCTTGTCGTGGAGGACCCCGAGCGCGTCGCCTATATCACGCAGACGACACTCTCGGTGGATGAAACGACGGCGATCGTCAAGCGGCTGCACGAGCGTTTCCCGGCGATAACGGGTCCGCGCACCGACGACATCTGCTACGCCACCACCAACCGCCAGTCCGCCGTCAAGCAGATGGCCGGCGACTGCGATCTGATGCTCGTGATCGGCTCGCGCAACTCATCCAACTCGGTGCGCTTGGTAGAGGTCGCCCGCGACTGCGGCACAGAGGCCTACTTGATCGATCACGCCGGTGAGGTGCGCGAGGAGTGGCTTGCCGGCAAGCGCGTCGTCGGTGTCAGCTCCGGGGCCAGTGCGCCCGACGATCTGGTCCAGGACCTACTCAACTTCTTTCGCGCGCGTGGAGTGCAGGACATCTCCGAGTTCCACGTCGTTCGCGAGGATGTGCGGTTCATGCTGCCGAAGCCAATCCGCGAGGCAGTCGCCGCGGCGTCTTGACGCGCACGCTTGTAGTTTCAGATCTGCATCTGGGCGCCGGCTCCGGCGCCGATGTGTTGCGTCGTTCCGGGCCCCGCTCCGCGCTGATCGACGCGCTCGAGGACATCGATCGGCTTGTCCTGTTGGGGGATGTGCTCGAGCTGCGCCATGGCCCGCGTCGCGATGCACTTGCCGCTGCACGTCCATTTTTCGAGGAGCTTGGCCAAGTGTTTGCCGGGCGGGAGATCGTGGTCGTTGCCGGCAATCACGACCATGCGCTCGTGGAGTCCTGGTCGCGGCGCCGTGACGAAGCGCCAGAGCTCCTACCGCTTGGCTTGGAGCAGCGCTTTGCCGCCGAGCAAGCTTCTTCGATGCTCGCGGCACTTGCCTCGTGGGCTGAGCCTGCAAGCCTGAGCGCCGCCTATCCCGGTTTGTGGCTACGTCCTGACGTGTACGCCACGCACGGTCATTATCTCGACTGCCACCTGTCGATCCCGACGATGGAGCGGCTTGGCATCGGCATGACCGCGCGCGTGCAGAGCCGACCGACCGATGCGTTTGCGACGGTCGCGGACTACGAGGCCGTCACTGCGCCCGTGTTTGCGTGGATCGACGCCGTCGCGCGTCAGGCCCCGACAGGATCCACGCTCAACGGACAGTCAACCGTGCGCGCATGGCGTGCGCTTGCGGGCAAAGGACGTAACGGCAACGGCTTCGATTTGCGTGCGCGGGCGCTGGCCGGCGCCTTCCCATTCGCGGTCGCGGCGCTCAACAGGGCGGGCATCGGCTCCTTTCAAGCTGACATCTCGACGGCCGAGCTGCGCCGCGCGGGCTTGCGTGCGATGGGGGAGGTCGCCGCGCGGCTCGATCTCGGCGATGCACATGTGATCTTCGGGCACACGCATCGGGCGGGGCCGCTGCCTGGGGACGTAGACGCGGAGTGGCGTGGGCCTGGCGGTGCGCAACTGCTCAACGCCGGCTGCTGGACCTATGATTCATATTTCGTCACCGACACACCTGGCGAGAGTCCCTACTGGCCTGGAGGCAGTGTGCTCGTGGAGGATGAGGGTCCGCCCCAGTTGCGACGGCTGCTCGACGATCGCTCGAATGCTGAACTAGCCGCCGTGCGTCACTGAGCAGGAGCTTCCCAAGCCGAGGTCGCGGGTTCGAGGCCCGTCCATCGCTTCGCCTTGGCGGAGCCGATTTTGGCTCTGTGTAAGACGATTCTGGGTGGTGCCGCACGGTTCTCTTCGCGGACAGACGCGGGCGTTCGCTGCTAATACAGACATGAATCTGTGGCCCCTTGTGGCCACGGGCGAGTTGCGACAGGCCATGTGGTGCATCGGCGCTGTGCCAGCGCCGGCCTTGAGGTCCTCGCTGACGACCGGTCGAGGTCGGGAGGGGGAGAATGGCCGCGCTCACCGAGAGACGGCTGGATGGGCAAGCAGAGAGCCTCACATTCGACCCGGCTATTGAGCACTCGGGAGGCAGCGGCTGAACGACCGGCTTGCGCTTTGCTCGAGATGCGAGCGTCTTAAGAAGCGGCAAGCTCGCTACTGCTCCGGACGAGGACCAGATCGGATATGCGGCAAAGCGAGCGCTTCCGCTTCGCCCACGCGAGCGGGCGTGTGCCGATCCTCAGCCGCCGTACTCGGAAATCGTCCGCAGCGGTCGTCTGCTCGGCACGGGGGCGCGCGACTGCATTGACGCGAAAGCGCAACGCAGACATGAGTCTTATCGGGTCGGGGTCTCGCGAAGGCGCCACCCGTGCCATATGCCGGCGTGCGATTTATGGCAAGCTCTTCGACCGTGCGCGAGGCTGTGATCTGCGAGCCGTTGAGAACTGCCGTCGGCGGTTTCGGCGGCGTTTTCCGCGACGTGCCGCCCGCAGAGTTGGCCGCGACGGTCATCCGGGAGCTTCTCCGGCGGACATCGCTGCCGCCGCTTGAGATCGACGACGTGCTCCTCGGCCAGTGCTATCCGAATGGCGAGGCGCCGGCGATCGGTCGGGTGGCCGCGCTCGATGCGGGTCTGCCGATCGAGGTTCCGGGGCTTCAGCTCGACCGGCGCTGCGGTTCTGGCCTTCAGGCGATCATGCTCGGCTGCATGGAGGTCCAGACCGGTGCTGCGGATCTCGTTCTCGCGGGGGGTGCCGAGAGTATGAGTCAGGCCGAGTTCTATGCGATGGGCATGCGCTGGGGTGTAAGGGGTGCCAGCGTGACGCTCGAGGATCGCCTGGCGCGGGGCCGGGTGACGGCCGGCGGTATCCACTTTCCGGTGCCCGGCGGCATGATCGAAACCGCCGAGAACGTACGCCGCCAGTACGGGATCTCGCGCACGGAGCAGGACGAACTCGCACTGCGCTCGCACCATCTCGCGGTTGCCGCTCAGGAGAGCGGCGTATTCGCTGAGGAGATCGTTCCTGTGTCCGTCAAGAGCCGGGGGGATGAGAGGCTGATCGAGCGTGACGAGCACCCGCGTTCGGACACAACGCTCGAGCGGCTCGGCAACCTGCGGGCACTGATGGCGCGCGTCGATCCCGAGGCGACGGTGACCGCCGGGAACGCGAGTGGTCAGAACGACGCCGCGGCCGTGTGCATCGTCACCCACCCGGACAAGGCGGCAGAGCTCGGCTTGCAGCCGTTCGCCCGCCTCGTGACGTGGGCAGTCGCAGGTGTGGCGCCGGCGAGCATGGGCATCGGTCCCGTCCCCTCGACTCGGCGCGCCCTTGAGCGAGCCGGGTTGAGGATGGAGGACATGGACCTCATTGAGCTCAACGAGGCGTTTGCGGCACAGGTGCTCGCAGTCCTACACAAGTGGGATCTGCCCGACGGCCTCGAGCGCGTCAACGTACACGGGTCGGGCATCTCACTCGGTCATCCCGTCGGAGCGACGGGCGGGAGGATCATGGCCACTTTGCTGCGGGAGTTGCGCCGTCGCGGTGGGCGCTACGGGCTTGAGAGCATGTGCATCGGGGGTGGTCAGGGAATGACCGCAATCTTCGAGAATGTTGGGCTCTAGTCGCCCGCGAGCGCGGGTGCGCTTGGCCAGGAGATGAACGATGGAGCACGACGACTTGCAGGAAATGGTGCGCGCGGTAAGGCAATTCGTGCGCTCCGAGGTGGTCCCGGAAGAGACGACGATCGACGAGAGCGACGCGATCCCCGGGCGCATCCGTCAGCAGGCCATCGACATGGGCCTCTATGGGTTCGCGCTTCCCATCGAGCACGGTGGGCTTGGCATGACCATGACCGAGGAGGTCCAGCTCGTGTTCGAGTTGGGCTACACGACACCGGCGTTCCGGTCGATGTTCGGGACCAACAACGGCATCGCCGGCCATGTGCTGATCGAGGGCGGCACGGACGAGCAGAAGCGCCGCCTGTTGCCCGGACTCGCCTCCGGGGCGGTGACGGCCGCGTTCGCGCTGACCGAGGCGGAGGCCGGCTCTGACCCGGCCGGGCTTGTGACGCGCGCACGACGCGACGGCGTCGAATGGGTCATCGACGGCGCCAAGCGTTACATCACGAACGCGCCTATCGCCGACCTGTTCATGGTCTTTGCCCGCACCAGCAAGGCCGAGACGCCCAGCCAGGGGATCTCTGTGTTCATGGTCCCGCGCGACGCCGCCGGACTCAGCGTCGCTCCCAAAGACAGGAAGATGGGTCAGGCCGGTGCCTGGACCGCTGACGTGTACCTCGACGAGGTCCGTGTGCCCGAGTCCGCGCTCGTGGGCGCGAGCGAGGGCACCGGATACCTAACTGCGATGCGGTGCCTCGCGCACGGGCGGCTGCACATCGCGGCCCTGTGCGTCGGGCTGTCCGAGCGGCTCGTCGACGAGTCACTGAACTTTGCGCTCGAGCGCAGGCAGGGCGGCAAGCCGATCGCAGAGCACCAGCTCATCCAGGGGATGCTCGCCGACTCACAGACCGAATACCTGGCCGCCCGCGCGCTTGTGCTGGAGAGTGCCCGCGCCTACGACAGCGGCGCGGACCGGCGTATGGCACCTGCCGCCAGCAAGTACTTCGCCAGCGAGGCGGTCGGTCGCATCGCCGATCGCGCCGTACAGATACACGGCGGCGCAGGCTACATGCGGGGCGTCCCCGTCGAGCGCCTCTATCGCGACGCGCGCCTGTTTCGCATCTACGAGGGAACCAGCCAGATCCAGCAACTTGTAATCGCTGGGCAGATGGTGCGCAACGCGGCTCGGCCCGTGGGCGTATCGACCTGACCGCAGTTCACCCGCAACGAACAGGAGGCCGGCGGCCGCAGCGTCCCGGAGTTGCACAGAGTATGCGGATGCGCTCGTGCAGCAGATCACCGGCGCGATCGCCCGCACACGCTGTCGTATCAAGCACGGATCTGCGGCCGACGACCAGCGTTATCTCTGTGCAATGGCAACCTGGCGAGACGCCCGATGACCTCCTCCACGCAGCGACATCGCGTTGCATGCCAGAAAGGCTGAATCGCGCGTTGCCCCACATCTGGCGTCGACCGCTTAGACCCGAAGAGTCCCGAGAACCTGATTGGAATATGGATCTCCGTTCGGCACGCCGTAACCTCGAAGTCGCTCCTGCTTCCGCGCAACAAGCGAGCACGTCCCCGCCGCTATCGCCCACCTCTCGCTCAGGACGACGAGAAGCCGCACGCGCTGTCGGCCCGGACGCGCTCGTTCGCGTAGGCAGTTGCTGGCTCTTCTGGGAGGCAGCGTGGGGTGCTCCGCGACGCTCAAGTCTTTGGAGATTTGCGGCCCCCGTGTGGCCACGGGCACATCGATCTCCCGCAAATATGTCTATTTGCAGGCAAGAAAGGCTTGTCTACCTCAACCTTCCCAAGTTCGAGGTCGCGGGTTTGAGCCCGTCCGTGTGGAGATTGCCCAGCGCGATCGTCCTTGAAGTCCTACATGCCGAACACGGCGAGGGTTGGTGAGAGCAGAGAGCATTTTCCGGGACAGTGGTGGACTGGGGGAGGTAGTGGCAATGGCCATGGCTACGGGGTTCGGTCAAGTATCTGCTGGAGTTCGTCAGGGAGGGTCATGGGGTCGAATGGCTTGGCGATCATGCCGTTCGCGCCGAGCAAGAGTAGACGTTCTCGTTCGACGTTCCCGACCTTAGCGGTGAGGAAGACGATGGGAACTTGGAGTGTGAGCACCCCGTCCCGCATGCGCTTGAGTGTGGTGGGTCCGTCGAGGTCGGGCATCATGACATCCATCAGGACAGCATCGAACGGCCCGTCGTCCTGTGCGGCTTCTAGCGCAGCCTGTCCTGAAGAGGCGGATATGACGGTCCATCCTCCGATACGTTCGAGGCTGATGGAAGCGATGGTGCGAATAGCGTCGTCGTCGTCGACGAGTAGCAGTCGCGAACTCATACGCCATTCTCTCCGGATGCGACCAACTCGCTGACACGGCGCTCGATGTCTTGCGGTGTGACGTTGGCCTTGGATAGGAACTCTGTATGTCCGAGTTGCAGTCGTTCGCGGTCGCCCGAAGCGAGGTCCAGAGCGGTGTAGACCAGTAGGTGGGTGTCGTTCAGCAGGCCGTCTCCGCGAGGCGCTCGATGACGGTGAAACCGTCATCGCCTGGCAGCATGAGGTCGAGCAGTAGGACACTGGGTTGGGAGCGTCGGATCTCCTCGACGGCGTCCTCGGCGGTACGTACGAGCCGCGTGGTGATTTCTTTGTGGGTGAGCGTCTCGGTGAGTACTTGGCCCAGCGACGGGTCGTCCTCTACTATCAACACTGTCCCTGAGCCGAGGATGGGTGCAATTGCCTGCAACTCGGCGAGACGGTCGCCGTTAGCGTTTGTCTTACCGTTCTCGCTACCGCACATGAGCATTGTCACGCGACCACCTGCGAGGGGTAGCGTGAAATAAAAAGTGCTTCCTTGACCGAGTTCGCTCTCGACGCTTATGTGTCCGCCATGGTGCTCGACTATGTTGCGTGCGATGGCGAGTCCGAGGCCGCTGCCACCCTTCTCACGAGCGTCTGAGGAATCGACTTGGCGGAAGCGCTCGAAGATCGTCTCCAGCCGGTCGTCGGGGATGCCACGGCCCGTATCTTTGATCGAGAAGAGGGCGCGTCCGTTCTTGTAGGCGACCGTGATGGTGACAGTGCTCCACCGAGGAGAGAACTTCACGGCGTTGCCGAGTAGATTGACGAGCACCTGGAGGATGCTGTCAGCGTCGATATTTACGGTCAGATCCTCTTGCACGTCGGCGGCTAGCGTCACTCTGGCCTGTGCAGCGGTCATCTGGACGACCTGCATGGCGTTGTTGATGATCTCTGATGTCTTGACCGGGGCGAGTTGAAGCTCCATACGGCCTGCGTCCATGCGCTCGATGTCGAGAATGTCGTTGATGAGCCTGATCAATCGGTCGGTGTTAGTGACGGCGAGCGCAACCATATTCGTTGCCTCTTCAGGTAGCTCGCCAAAGACGCCACCCTCGAGCAGTCCCAGCGAGCCACGGATCGAGGTCAGGGGGGTACGCAGCTCATGTCCTACCACCGAGATGAACTCGTCCTTGACTTGTTCGGCCTCCTTGCGCCCCGTGATGTCCTGCAAGACTCCGATCACCTGGCGTGGGACATCGGCTTCGTCGCGCAACAGCGAGAGTGTCAGGTTTCCCCATAGCGCTGTGCCGTCACGACGCAGGAAGCGTATCTCGCGCTGGAACCCGTCGATGGTCTTGGGTGTCAGCGACTGGAATGCCTCCAGCTCATCCGGGTGGGTGAGCGCGGAGAAGTCTCCGCCTCGCAACTCCTGGGGGGGAGTATCCAACCATCTCCGCAAATGTCAGGTTGACGTCGATGATGACTGGTCCTTCAAGGTCATTGACGGTAATTCCGACACCCGCGTTGTCAAAGATCGCACGGGAGCGCCGCTCACTTGCGTGTCGTGCCGCCTCAGCAGCGGCGAGCTCGCGCAACGCGAGGTATTGGCGGACGGCAACCAGTCCTCCGATTACGGCCAAGATCAGGATAAGGCCCAACTCTGGGAAGAATGGCTTTCCCCAGTTCACGCCAATGAGCAGACCGAACCCGATCGGTGCGGTCATGTATGGCAGCCAGTTCGCACGCGGAATGGGTTGCGTCCATTCTCCGGCCGACGCTTGCGGTTCCCCCGGTCTGACCGATCGCTGGGCGATGCCAGCAAGGGCAAAGGCTATGAACTCGAGCACATATAGGGTGTCGATCGGATCGCCTCCCGTATACGTGTTGTTCAACACGCCGTTCCCATAGATGACGTCGGCTGCGATGGACGAGATTACCCCGGCTGCAATCAACAAGAGCGGCATCTTTAGGATGGGGGGACTGCGGCGCAGCAGCACGGCCGCGAGACCGGCCAGTAGGATCAGGTCGCCGATCGGGTAGGCCAGCGAGACAGCCATCGCCAGTGTGCTTTGTCCTCCCGTCTTGACGGTGGGACCGAGAACGAAGTACCAGACGATGGCGCCCCCACCGAGCACGAGCGTCGCTCCGTCGAGCATGATCCGCAACCGCTTTGCCAGCGTCACCCGTGCGACCGGGACCCGCAGCAAAGCCAGGAAGAGCAACACGAAGAACGAGAGGAAGAACGCGTCCGCGATCGTCGGGAAAGGCGGTATGTCATAGGAGATGTCGTTGCGCAACAGCAGGATGTCGGCGATCGTCTCCGCTGCTATCGCGGCGCTCATCATGCGCCAGAAAGAACGCAGCTCGGGAGATCCCTCACAGCGCCGTGCCGCCAGCCACGTTGCGCAGAGCGCGGCCATGTCGGCAGGTATGAGAAAGGCTTGACCCAACTGCTGCTTGCCGGGGAGCCAGTGAAACAATTGCCAGCTCAGATACAGCAGCATGTATACTATGATTTTTGCCGTCAGCTGTCTGATCCGCTGACGCGTCGCTCCAGACCCCGGTGGCGTTGCTAGCCACGGGACCCTAATTTCTGGAGCGTAATGCTTGTAGAGCAGATCCAACCCGTCGCGCCGGATGCAGTGGTTGCGATCGGATCAGACTCTCGTAACGACTTCCTGGCCTCGCCTCAGCCCTTTACTGCCTTTGCGCACCTAGAAGGCGATAGAGCCATCGTAATGCTCAACGGCGAATTGGATATGGCTAGTATCGCAATCTTGATCGATTCAATCTTGATCGACTGTTTCGTGGGGGTTGCGTTCGCGGTGGAGGAGGTGGTGCTCGACTTTGCCGAACTCGATTTCATCGACGGTTCCGGACTGCATGCCATCGCGGCTGCCGCCCTACAAGTGACTGCGTATGGGGGCTCCATGAGCATCCGCTCGCCGCGCCCGCAAGTCCAGCGACTACTCGACCTCGTCGACTTCAAGCAAATCGTGACCATCGAGCCATGAATACCCTCGCAAGGAAGTGGAAGGCTTCGACCTTTTCCACGGCGAACGACAACACTCTCTTCGCTGCGGTGGCCGCACTCAACGAAGAGGCTGTCGTGGAGACCTACGATCGGCACGCCAGCGCTCTCGGCAGTCTCGCGCTGCTCATCGCTGGGGATGTGGAGCTCGCCAAGGACGCTGTTGTCAGCGCTCTCACTCCTCTCTGGCGAGCGCCCAGCAGTATCGACCTAGAGGAACAGACCCTACGCGCCGCGCTGGCTGGCAACGTCTACACCCACTGCACGTATGAGCGCAAGACGCGTGGCGGACCCGGACAGCAAGCGAAAACCTGCTGGAGCTCACAGCCCGCAGCCCTAGCAAACCTCTTTCTCCCATCCCGCACTCAGCGGGATCTAGTGGGCCTGATCCTGCTCGGCGAGCATAGTCACAGGCAGGCGGCGCGTCGAGTTGGCCTCAGCGAGGACATCGCAGCAGAGATGATCACTATTGCAATTGAGCACCGTCAGCTCCAGCGACTGCTCGACCTCGTGGACTTTCAGCAGATCGTCGCCGTCAAGTACCTTGAGGTGCATAGCGAGGTCGGTATTAATTGAGTTGTTGGATTACAAGAGATGCGACGGCAGGCTGCGCACCTCCAGCGAGCGGTGTGATCGTGAGAGCCGGCGTGTTCCCCGCCGGGCTGCGAAGCTCAACCGTCGAGTTCGGGACATTGGTGGTGACCAGCGCATCGCCGGTAATCTGGCTCGTACCGGTCGCTCGACCATACACGGTATAGGGCAGTTCGACCATTGCATCCCCGGAGTCGAGAGCAATGACCAACTGGCCCGGCTCGGTCACCGACACTGAGAAATCCACACTGTATGTTCCCGAGCGGGACAGCACGAATTCGGCCGAATTGAGTCTCGTGATGCCGCCCATAATAGGCCCATTGCGGGGGAACTGGACTGGAGTCCCGGCTGCGACCGTCGCCGGGTTGTCGGGTGGCATGAGGGCATAGAACTCGGCGTATGCCGACGGGCTGGATGAGCCTTCAGCGCCCGCTGGCCCCCGAGGCCCCATTTCGCCTTTGGGTCCTTCAGATCCGGTGGGACCTGCGACGCCGGCTGCTCCGGCTAGCCCCGCGGCGCCTTTTTCGCCTATGGGTCCAGCTAGCCCTTCAGGTCCGGCGGGTCCCGTCAGACCGACTGGTCCTGTTAGACCGACCGGTCCTGTTAGACCGACCGGTCCTGTTAGACCGACAGGTCCTCTCAATCCCGTCGGGCCGGCCGGCCCTGGAAGGCCGGTTGCTCCGGCAGGGCCCGTGGATCCCGGTGCGCCTATGGAGCCGGTGGGACCGGATGGTCCCGTGGCGCCTGGGAGTCCCGGTAGTCCTGTGAATCCGATCGGTCCGGTGGTGCCTGGGAGACCGGTGAGCCCAGGGAGCCCAGGGAGTCCGGATGGCCCTGTTGGTCCCGGGGTTCCTGTGGGCCCTATCGGCCCCGTAGCGCCTGTGCTGCCGAGTAGGCCCTGTGAGCCTTCGGGACCGCCAGGCCCGGGTAGACCCGCGAAACCTGTCGGGCCACGAACGCCTGAGTGTCCCTGTGGCCCTCGCGGCCCAGAAGGTCCTCGCACTCGGCTTGAGCACAGAGGTGGGTGTGGAGATTCGACCCGCCCCGTAAACGCAGCCTTATTGCAGGATCGAGGGGAAGCTGACCGGGCTGCCGCGATGCCCGGAATCTCAGCTGGGACTCCCGAGAGTCCCAATACACAGACAGCCACCAGCATTCTAGGAAAAGGTCGGTGAGTCAACCAACTCGAGAGCTGCGCCGTAGTCCGACGCGTGATGTTGACCCGCATGGGGGGATGCGTTATCCTTGCTGAGGTTCCCCTCCAATTTGCTGAACGATCTTGATATATAGAATTTGTCACGAGGTTTATGCAGTCGAGAAGGGATCTCGACTGGCGCGGAATGACAGGAGTGGATACGCAATCTGAGGAAACCACAGGACCTCTCGGTGGTGGCCAGCTCTTGGCGGCGATCTCAACGAGCATCGTCGGTACTCTGCGTGAGCACTATGGGCGGGGGCCAATGAAGGCCAAGACGTACGTGCTTGACGACATCATTGTCGTTGTCATGCGCGGAAGCGGTTTCACGGCGCTTGAGCAGACGATCATGGACAGTGGTGAGCCTGATCGCGTCATCGCAATGCGCGAGGACTTCCAACGCGTCATGGCCAAACGCTACAAGGAGACGATTCAAGAGCTCACCGGACGCAAAGTTGTGGCATTCCTGAGCCAGGCCCATGTGGAGCCCGACATCACGATGGAGATTTTCTTCGTGGACGGGCCACTCGAGGGTTTCGGAGCAGTCGAGGTAACAGAACCCGAATAGCCGCGGCCCAGCCGCATCGCGAATGCTCCGGTGGTCATTCTGTTCAGTGCGCCTGTGCCTCGGTCACCGACCGGGGCTTGCCGAGGTAGTAGCCTTGGGCGTAGTCGACGCCGTGCTCCTTCAATACTTGGACCGTCTCACTGTCACCGACGAACTCGGCGATCGTGTGCTTTCCGAGTCCTTTTGACATCTGCACGATCGAGTCAAGGATCAACTGGTCGGTGCTGCTGGATGGCAGGTTGCGGATGAACTCACCGTCGATCTTTACGTAGTCGAAG
>DATHNT010000015.1:0-277715 GCA_035485715.1 Solirubrobacteraceae bacterium
ACGCCCAGACTCGAACACCACACGCGTGCCGCGCTCCAGCAACTCCTCGGGATACTTCCTCGCTCTTGGCATGACCACAGACTCCTCCCTCCACCAGGCAAAACCTGGCATCGAAGTCTCCGCCAAACCCAGGATGGCTCAGGGACCGAAACGGTCCCTAGCAAGGGCCAAAATTGCTTGGCCGTTTTGCGGTGCTCACGGTCAGTAACCACATGACCCAAATCAGACCCGCCCATACACACCGCAGTAACGACGCACGCAGGCAGGCGAGCCGCCGCATCAAGGTGACGCTGCCAGCCGCCGTGGCACAGCAACTCGACCGGCTGGCCATGCGTGCCGGCGAGCCGCCAGCGAAAGTAGCCGCGCAGATGATCCGACAGTCCATCGGCGATACCGAACGTCACGAACACGCTCGCGACAGGCGGGCACGCGAACCCGCCCCGAGCGAACATGATCCTGTTGACCAGGACGAGCGTGCCCCGTGGCTTGAGCCCTACGGCGGCAGCCGCGAATGGCGCGGCCTGACATGGGGCGCCATCGTCGGCCTGCACGCTCGCTATCCCGACACCCTGTCCGCTCTCAAGGAGGGATGGTGGCGCAACGCGAGCCACTTGGAGACGTTGAGCGCGCTTGCGGTCTGGCGCCAATGGATAGACGACGCCGGCCACGACCCACGCGAAGAGCTTGCCTTCCAAGTGCAACTCGCCGACTACGGCCACCTCCTGCGACGAGAACGAGGCAGCACCATCGATGACTGGCAACCAGGCGCACCGCCCATCGAGTGGTCCTAGCCAGCTCACCGGCGCGCCACCCGCCACAGATGGAACCTCATTGGAACCTTGAGGCTCCCCGAGAAGCGCGAAAGCCCCACCGAATGGGGCTTTCAACCAGTGGGCGATACTGGGCTCGAACCAGTGACCTCCGCCTTGTCGAGGCGGCAAATCCGCCACGAGCCGCGTAGATTAGGCCGATATGACCACGCAAAAATGGCTCACTGCCACGGGATCAGGCTGGTTTGGTACCCAAAGTGGTACCCACGAAAGCCTTGGTACCCACCGTGGTACCCACGCTAAAATGACGACGACCAACATCGACAAAGGCACCCCAGCAGGATTTGACTGCCGCCGGGGGCCGGACACCGGAGATGCATCGATGCCGACACCGAGTCCTAACGCCACTATCGTCGTCCGCGAGCATCGCGGCCGTCCGTTCTACGAGGCGAAGTTCCGACACAACGGCCGACAGGTCAAGCGTCGCATTGGGTCTGCGTGGCTCGAACGCGACCCTGACACCGGTAGTTGGCGTCCGAACCGAGGGCGTGTGCCTGACGGCTCTTATGACGAACGCGGCGCGATCATCGCCGCGTCACAGCTTGTCGCCTCGCATGTCGCCGAAGTGAGCGACCTTGAGCGCATCGAAGACGAGCGCCGCACACGCGGCGTGACGTTCCGCGAGGTTGCGGAAGCGTACCTCCGGTGGCTTGCCAGTGTGGCCGGTGCCAAGCCAGCCACGCTCCGCGATCACGGCTACATTCTTGGCGAGCCGGGCGTCCCGTACAAGCATGGCCGCGGAGTCACGGCCGGACACGTTATGGCTGCGCTGGGCGATCGTCCCGCAGCAAAGATCACGACACGCGAAATCGAGGCCGTGTTGACGACCGTCAACGACACGGGCGCGTCGGCTAGCACCGTGAACAAGTATCGCAAGGTTGTCCGCGCTGCGTTCAGCTATGGCTGCAAGCCGTCTACTTTCGCACTGCCAACGAACCCCGCAGACGCCGCTGATCGACGGCGCGAGCCCCATCCGGCTGCGCTTGTGTTCTATACACCGAAGGAGGTCGAGGCCATTGCGCTCGCACTCGCAGACGGATGTCACCGTGACCCATCACGGCCAGCGGTCAGCGATGACGAGCGCCGTGCGCGCCAAGCGGAGGACTACCAAGATGCTGAGATTGTACGCGTCGCCGCTTACGCAGGGCTGAGGCGAGGCGAACTACTGGCCTTGCGCTGGCGCGATGTTGACTTCGCGGGATCCGCGCTGACCATCGCTCGTGCGATGAGCGCGGGCGTGGAGTCATCCACAAAGTCCGGTCGCGTCCGTCGCGTCCCGTTGGCCGATCAGACCGCCGTCGCGTTGGATCGTATGAGGCAACGCGAGCACTTCACGTCACCCGAAGATTTTGTGTTCTGTAACCCCTTCGGACGGCCACTCGATGGCTCGGCTCTACGTAGGCGCTACCGTCGCGCCCAGATCGCCGCCGGGGTCCGGCCGCTTCGTTTCCATGACCTACGCCACACGTTCGGTTCACTCCTGGCAGTGGGTGGCGTAGATGTCGTGACGATTCAGAAGGCTATGGGTCATAGCGCCCTGGCTACTACCAGCCGGTACCTTCACGCCCGACCAGCCTCTGAGCAGGCTGAAGCGTTTACTGCTGCATTCGCGGTCAGTACGTAGCAGTTGGCTGGAGCGACGCGTCGACCCTGACCTGATCGTGATGCAGGTAGATAACTGTGCGACTACACACGGCTACTGGGCGGACAGCGACCCGATCACATCATCCAGCTCGCCCGCAAGCCTTAGCGCCTCCGTCGGCTCTTGTCCGAGCCTGACAGGAAACTCCCAAGCTTCAATATCTGCACCGGTCGCGAGGTCCTTTAGAGCGTTGCTCATCGTTCCCAGCTGCGCGCGGGTCAGCCGCACAAGTATTTCGGGTGGACCTATCGAGGGATCGCTTGCGTCATCTGGCCAGACGCCACGGTGCTTGTCAACCAGATGATCGTGAAAGGGTCGCAAAATCGATCGGCCACAACCCAAGCGGAGTTCGAGCTCATCTTCGGTCATGTGTATACCGTTTATGAACTCATTGAGAACGTTATCCATCAGCATAGACTCTGACCTGCTGAGAACAAGAGTCGCGTGATGTGAATCACTCGAAAACAGTCTCATCTTATTTCAGAGTCCCAAAGTAGCTTTCACCAGCTTCAGGCTTGAATATTGTTCCACCGTCTGGCGACGACGGATCTACGATCACTACCGTATTGGTCTCTTTATCATAGTACGCAGTTCGACCATTCGACAGCTCTCTCGATTTTGTCGAGTTCTCGAGTGCATCCTTGATTATCTGTTCAAACTCCTCAGGCGTCTCTGCTCCAAATTCGCTCGCGTGCTTTCCGAACGCGTGCCCGTTAGCGATCTGGCTAGCCCTGCAGTCGGTGTCCTCTTGCTCGCGTTCGTTCAGCTCGGCTTCCCCTTCATCATTGCCGCCTTCTTCGCCTGCGATGGCTGTCACGACCCCAACGGCCGCGCCGATTGCTGCGGCTCCTGATGCGATCCCTGCAGCTCCACATGTCCCGAGGTCAACGCCGGGGATCTCGAAGGTCGCACCGCAGGCCGCGTCAGCGCCGGCGGCGCCGCCGGCCAGCGGTGTCCATAGAAGGCCCGATGAGTCTCCGTAGGTTGTCGGGCTGTCCCCCGCGTAGTTGTAGGGCTGGCCCGAGATCGCCTCGATCGGGTCGACGCTGAGGAACTGTCCGGTGGCTGGGTCGTAGTTGCGGGCTCGTAGATAGATCAGTCCGGTGTCGCTGTTGGTGTATTGGCCGTCGTAGCCGAACGGTGTCGTGGCCGTCCCAATATGTTCTTCGACCGCACCGTAGGGGGTGTAGGAGTAGGCGGCTTCTGTTGTGCCTGTTTCGCTCGCGATGAACTGGGTGGAGCCGGCTTGGTCGTGGTGTAGATACTGTGCTTTTTCGGCGCCGTTGATTTGCTCGATGGGCAGGCCATCGACTCCATAGATGTAGCTGTTGGTACCGTCGCTGAGGATAAATGGGGTGTTTTCGGCTGTGTCCCATGCCATGTAGCTGGTCGTGCCTGAGACTGTTTGTGATGCGCGTAGTCCTTCGCCGTTGTAAGCGTAGGTGTCTTTGATTTCGCTGGTTGCGCCTTCTTTGGGTCTTTCGACAGAGATCAGGTTCCCCGCTTGGTCATAACCATATGTCGTTGCCGGGCCTGTTCCGGGTGTGGTTTTGGTGCGCTCACCCATTTCGTTGTACGTGTAGGTTGCGCCCGCTCCGCTTTCAAGCTCATCGGCATTGTCGTATTTGTATGTGCCCGCGCCGATCTGGGTTGGATTGTTCGCCGCATCATATTTGTATGTGGTCGCCGCGGATTTTGTTAGACGGCTGTTGGTGTCGTATGAGGCTTCCGTGATTTCGCTACCGAGCAGGCCCTTGTTGACCGTGTTGTCTACCTGTCCGTCCGAGTCGCGTGCGTATGTAAGCGACGCTATCGTTTCCGCGCCCTTGAACATTTTGGTTTCGGTCATCTGGTCGGACAGATTGTAGGTGTAGGTGTCTTCCTCTGACGTGCCGGAGGGGTATACCGTGGCCGTCAGGTCGGAGTCGGGACCGTAGGAGAATTTGGTTGTGTGTTCTAGCCAGTCGGTGACCTTTTCCAGGCGTCCATCTTTGTCGTAGACATCCGTTGCGTTCTTACCGTTGGGGTAAGTGATCTTTGTTGTCTGGTTCGCAAGACTGTATTCGTACTTGATGACTTCTTTATGGCCGTCTTCGGCTTCTGTCAGGCGGTCCAACTGGTCATAGACATATTTTGTGGTGCCTGTCCCGTCGGTCATTTTGGTGCGGTTTCCGTCTTTGTCGTATTCATATTTGACGGTAGGTGTTTTGCCGTCCGAATACGTGATTTCCGTGAGCCTGTTGGCGGGATCGTATTTGTAAGTTGTGGTGCGTTTAGCCGCGTCGGTCAAGCTGGTCAGGTTCCCGGCAGCGTCGTATTCCTTTGTTGTCTTGCGCGAGAGCGGGTCGATGGTTTCCGTGACCTCTCCTAGCACGTTACGCACATATTTTGTTGTGTGTTTGTTGCCGTCGGTCTGGCTGGTTATCTGTCCGGCGCCGTTATACCCGGTTTCTGTGACTGTACTGTTTGGTTCTTCGACCTTCGTAAGCTCGTTGTCAGCATCGTAACTGTACTTTGTTTTGTTGCCGTTCGGGTTGGTCATCGATTCGAGGTTGCCGTCGGCGTCGTAGGCGTATTTGGTGATTCTGGCGGTCAATCCTGTCCAGTTCTCGATCCGCTCGTTGTTGTGGTCGCTGACGTAGAGCGTTTCGCCTGTGGCAGCGGCCACGCCGGTAGGCGATTCCAGATCACCGTTGCCTTTGCCTTTGGAGCCAAAGCTGCTCAAGAACCGGCCCGATGCCGTGAAGATCTCCACACGGTTGTTTTCGCGGTCGGTCACGTACAGCTCGCTGGTGCTCGGACCCGCCGCTATCGCGTAGGGCACCTCAAACTCGCCGTTGCCGGAGCCTTCTGAGCCGAACTTGGAAACATAGACTCCTTCGGTCGAGAACTCCTGTACGCGGTCATTTATCGCTTCGGTCACGTACAGGTTGCCTTTGTCGTATGCGATCGCGACGGGCCCGGATAGCTGACCATTGCCCGAGCCTTTGCTTCCGTACTCGTTGACGTATTCGCCGGTTTCGCTGATCTTCTCCAGTCGGTCGTTGACTTCGTCTACAACCCATAGGTTGCCGCTGGAGTCGATCGCTATGCCGTCGGGCTCCCAGAACTCGCTAACTTTGCTGCCCATCAGTCCTGCACGACAACTACTCGTGCAGACCTCGTATTTTTCGGTGCCGTCACTCACACCGTAGCCGAATGTACGGATGAATGTGCCGCTAGAGGAAAACTCTTGGATGCGATAGTTTTCTCGGTCGGCTACGTAGATGTCTCCCGTCGTTTTGTTGATGGCTACCCCGAACGGGAATTTGAACTGGCCATCACCGGTACCAGACGACCCGAACTGGGTTACATATTCTCCTTTAGAGTTGAACTCCTGCAAACGGTTCAGCGAACTGTCAGCCACCCACAAATCACCAGACGAAGTGACCGCGCTCAGCGTTGGGAACTGGAACTGGCCATTAGCTGAACCGGATGAGCCAAACGCAGAATTGTAGACAGGTTCCCGCGATGGTTCGGTGACCGACACCGGACGACCCTGCTGATCGCGTTCAATCGTCGTTGCGAAGGCGTCCGGTTCTGCGCCTGAGACGTTGCCGCGCGGGCTAACCGTCGCGATCTCCTGCGAATCTTCGTTGTATTCCCAGGTGCGCTTGTCGCTTTCTGGGTCGATTTCGCCTGTGCGATCACCATACGTGTCGTATTCGTATTTCCATACGTGCCCGAGCGGATCGGTCATGCTTTCAACTTCGCCGTGAGACCCATAGGCGTATTTGGTGCTCTGTGTTTTTTCGCCGGGCGCTGGCCGTTCTACCGTTTCGGCGTCACCATCGCTGTTGCGTTTGATGGTAGTGGTCTCACCCTTTGGTGTGGTCATCGAGATCACGTCATGGGTTGAGTTGTATTCCCATTTCGTTTCGTCGCTGTCCGGGTCGATCATGCTCGTGAGATTATCGGAGCCGTCGTAGCCGTATTTCGTTGTGTGGCTATTGCCGTCGGTAAAGGCCGTATCGTAACCTGCGCTGTTGTATTCCCAGCTTTCGGTGGTAGCGAGGCCTGTGCCGTAGCCTCGGGTGATCGAGGCGGGCTCGCCGTTGGGAGCGTACTGCTCGGATGTCACCGCTCCGGTCGTTTCGTTCGTGATCGTGGTCTTTAGCGCCGCATAGGCGAATTTGAGCGTGTGTCCCAGTGGGTCTGTTTGTTCGTCGACTTGATTGTTGGCGTTGTATTTGTTGGTTGTTTTTCCGCCGAGGCCGTCCTTTATTTCGGTGATCTGATGTGCACCGTCGGCTTTAAAGGTCCAGTTCGGTGAAGATTCCCCAGGTAGCGTGACAGTGGCAAGCGTTTCTTTTTCATAGGTGTATTTGACTTCGTGGCCCACCGGGTCCTTAGCCGATTCCACGAAACCTTCGGCGTTCTCTTTTAGTGTAAGTTTGCGACCGGCGGGGTCGGTGATCGTTTCGAGCAGATGGCTAGTTCCGTTGTAGGCGAGTTTCGTTTCGTTGCCATTGCGGTCGGTGACCGATTCAAGACGACCGCTCGACCCCTGAAACTTCATCTTCGTCTGATCAGGCAACATGAGCGTGTAACCAGCTTCTGAAGAACCCGACAGCTTATCCTGACTAGAAACAGGAGCCGTGAAAGACCCACCACTTTCCGAGAAAGGGACCGTCTCGCCACTAGCCGTCACGAGCAACACCAGATGCAGCGCCGGTTCCAGGACAAGATGATCGCCAAAGGAACTGGTCCAACCGTAGCCAAAGAGCCCCTTGACCCCCGCCGCAGCGGCCTGAGAGTTATAGGAGCGCGTCAAGTCCAGACCCACACCACGTCCACCAACCCGAAGGTCGGTCTGCGAAAGCGTCTCGTCACCCGTCGCGCAATCGACCGGGTCATCGCATTCCGAACGATTCTGGTGGCCTTCAAGCGGCGGTTCGCCCGGAACCATAGGGCTAGGAACGACTCCGCCTTCCAGACCCGGCAGGAGCGAGAATTGCAGGGCGTATGCAATCTCAAGCTCATCAGCAAGCGGCGCGACATCAGCATTGGATACCGACGTAGCTCCGTCGTGTGTGTTGAAATTATATTCAGTTTCGAAAGAGGTTTCACCATTAAGCTTATGATCGCCTTCGGGCACATAGCTTCCGATGCCTTCCGCTGGAAAGCCAATTTCACCGACCGACCCTTCGAGCGCCGTGGCATTAACATAGTCGGCAATTTCTTCGCCACCGGATTCTTCTAGACTCGCCCAATTACCACAGGTGGGATAAGGACTATCCACGACACAAGCCAAAGGCAAGAAATGTTCAAACGACTCATAGCCACCTTTATCGAGACTCCCGCGCGACACCCACTTTTTTTCTATCGGTTCCCACCATTCTTCGGTCAAATCGACCGGCTGCGCCGCATACGCACAGACCCCACCGCCGCCTGCGACCGAGATTGAAGAACAGGATTGAAGGTGCCCGATAATTTTGAACTGAGGATACCATGACCAGAAATACTTTATGGGCAGCCCTCCACGTTCACCGTGTTCCTTCTCACCTCCCACATCTGTGTCAGTCCATTCCGGCAGCGTGAACATCCGTTCGACGGTATGCCCGTTCGAGATAGCCACTGCGAAAGGCTCGTTTGATTCCAGTGTCTTTTCATAAAGACCACCGAACACGGCTTCTGCCCGCTTCTCGATGATTCCCTTTTCTTCGACCGTGCGCATATAACCTTCGCCGACTTCACGTTCACCCGTCGTCGCGTAAGGCTTCCCAGTACGCAACCGGTTGACCAGTCCCGCAGCCGCTTCAGCTTCGCCGGACGAGATGCTCGCGACTTCTTTACCACTTGCACGACCGGGGATAAGGTCGAATTCCTCCCCGTGCCACACACGATCGATGGTTTCCTTTTCAGCAGCCGAATAGACCTTGATTACATGACCATAGGCGTAAAGAGTCCACGTATGGTCAGGATTTTCGACGAAACCACCACCTGACGGTTCAGCCGAAAGGGTACGGGCACTTGCCACAGCCGCAGGTAGAACAACAGCCAAAACGACCAAGACGGCACAGAAGAAAAGGAGACGCGAACGCAGAAAGCAGGAAGCCCTTAACATGTGATCGCACGGCCTACCTAGTCTATCTTCCCTACGCCGGTCGTTTTCCTGCGACATGCCGTCTCCCTTGTAGAACTATTTGGCGATGAAAGCCGCGCACGAAGACTATGACCCCGACGCCGGGATGCACCCTATCCCGACTTCTGAGGCAATGTCAACCAACAGGAATACAAGATGCTCGCAATATGCGCACATTTCGCTACTTGGCAGCGTCCAGACGTGACTGGGCAGTTTCCGCATCGCTTCCATCCGCCGTGGAGTTCAGAGGCCGGGCGCCCTCTCGCACAACTGCCCAGCGGCTGTACTGTCGCTGGATGGGCGATCCCGCCGCGTCTGTCGGGTGCCGCGTGACGCTGGCGATGCCGTCCGCGCAGGTCCACTTGGTCAGGCGGCCCGAGATGGCGCTCGCCGCACCCACTCGCGCGTAGGTGTCAGAACGCGGCGCAGGGCGACTGTTCTGCGACGGACAGCCAATGCGGCGCCGCATGCGTCGTCGCGTTCGAGATGCGCGTGTCCGGCGCACTCAAGCAGGGCCTTGACGTTCTTCGGTCCACGGCCTATGTTCGCGCTGCCGCACGTTCCGGACCCGGTTTGGTGGGGCCGAGCGGCGTCGCCGACCGAATCCAGTTGGCCCCGGCGCGGGGTTCCCGCCCCGCCCGGGACCGTGACACAGGAGGTATCAGCTCCCATGCACCGCCACCGTACCCCAGAGGACCACGATGAGCTAGCCCGCCTTGACGGTGCGGTTCTAGGGCTACTTGTCGATCCCGACGATCATCGGCCGTGGTCTGAAACCGAGATCGCGCGAGAGATCAGCACCCCGGGGAGCGTCCCTGAATGTTTGGAGCGTCTGCGAGACGGCGGTCTGGTCCATCGGTGCTGCTGCGGCCTGGTGGTCGCCAGTCACGCCGCCACGCGCTGCTATGACATCGAACAGGGCCACGGTCCGCGAGAGGAGCAGCGCAGCCTCGAAGACATGATTCTCGGGCTGGCGTTGGAGCATCCTGTCTCTGAGGGTCCCCCCTCACGCGAGGATTTTGTCGCCGAGTTGGGCGATGACCGGCGGTTGACGATCATCGATGCGCTGGACAGCCTTCGTGGGGCAGGACTCATCGACCGGTCAGGCGAGTTCGTCACGCCATCACGGGCGGCGAGGACTTACAGCCAGATTGCGATCGCGTAGGCGCAGCCTACGTCGGTCGCCCGTGGCTGGGAATCCCTGTGGATCTTGATCACGGTTCTCCCTTCGGTCTGGGAACAACTCCTCGGTCATAACAACACCTAATGGGAAAGGAACCCGAGATGAATTCTGTATTGGAGGTGCGCCCGGAGATCTTGCCGCCCCTACGCGATGCCCTACATGGAGTGATTCAACAAGCGGCTGAAGGCGTCGTAAACGTAGCCGATTGGTCGCGTTGCGAGCAGTGCCCTGTCTGGTATGTCGCGCACTTGGAGCGGCTTGAGCGTGTCTTCGCTTTGCTCGACGCCGTTGGTTGGAGCGACGCTGATCGTGTTCACGCTATACATCTCGATCTGCGCGAGCACCGCTGGGCGGTGCTAAAAGCCGTCGAAGTTTCCGCTCTTTCAGCGCAGGGCGACCTATATGGAATCACGGGCCAGATTGGGAGCGCCGAGAGACATGAGTCTGTCAAGCGAGGCGAATTGGTTAGACGCGCGCTGGCACTCCGCGATTTTGGCACTACCGTGATCGTCAAGGTTGCCTATATGGATGCAGAGCGATGACTCTGCCCCATCCAGCAACGCGCCAATCCGAAGATCGGAGACAGGTACCATGGGTGGTTCTCGACACCCACGAAATCTCGGCCTTTGCACGTAACGTGCTCACGGTTCGCAAGGCACGACACTTGTCCCAGGCTCAGGTAAGTAGGCGTTCAGGAATCCACGTCACCGAGGTCTCCCGAATTGAGCGTGGCCTTCGCGATCTGCGATTGTCAACACTCCTTCGTCTCTCCCGCGCCCTTGATGTCGATCCAGCGAGGCTCCTAAATCGATCCGCTGCGCGACGAGGGGAGTCACTATGAGCGCCGATGCGCACAACTGCGATACCAAACGGCAGTTGGCAGTCCTCGGGCAGTCAGTGCGAGAGCTTCGCGAGCAGCGCAACCTGAGCGCAGGCTTGCTCGCGATCAGGACCGGCAGCACGCTCCAGCACATCCACGAGCTGGAAGCCGGCGAGTTCGACCCCGACTATGAAGAGCTCATCGTTCTGGCTGAGAAGGGGCTCGGCATCCGCCTCTCGGCGCTCGTCACTTATGCAACTCGGTGCGAAAGTCGGTCAAGAAGCCCCTGATCGTCCGCAGCACGCGAACTTTTTCGCGGTCCACATGTCCCACATCGCGCTCTCGGTCGGATAAGAGGGTGCACACATGCGGTAGCCCGGGCCGGTGACGGATCGTCGGCTTGGTTTACCGAAGGGATTTGTGACCGTGGCTCTCAAGGATGAGATACCGGCTCTATCTGGGGATCTACTCGATCTTGTGGCTCGTCGTATGCGTGCGATCGGTGAGCCGACACGGATGCGGATCGTGACGATGTTGCAGGGTCGGCAGGCCACGGTCCAGGAGTTGACCGATCGACTCTCGGTAGAGATGGGGATATTGACGCAGCAGAACGTCTCGAAACATCTCGGGATTCTTTATCAGGCGGGGATTCTCGCGCGCCAGCGCGATGGGCGTTGTGTGCGCTACACCCTTTCCGACTTCACTGCCTGCCAGCTGTTGGAGCACGCTGTTGCGAGCACCGCTGGATATTTCGACGAGCTTGCGGACATAGCCAAACCGCGTCGTTGACTGCTGCGTGAATAGCGTTTCACGTCTTCCGCAGATCGTCACTGGGGGCCTGCCGGCACGTCCGATTCACAATCATACGCTTGTGCGTTTGTGTGATTGTGGATCTTTGGTTTCGCGCTCCGTAAAAACCAGGGGGTGATGACTTCACTAACCAAAAATCCAAGTTGGTCTCATTCCTCGCAGGTTTACCGTCGGTTGCTCTCGACGGTGATTGTTGTTGTTTTGTTGTTGGCTGTCGTCCCGTCCGCTGCTCTGGCTGCTGGTAATGATGTCGGTGCGAATGTTGGCGGGTTGTTGAAGCATTATGCAGGTGAGGTGTATGGCGGGATAGTCGCGGCTTTCAGCCTCGTTTTCCTGTGGAATCGTCGTTACACCGAGCTCGCTGTGTTTTTGTTCGCGGCGATCGTGGTGGCGTGGATGGTGTTCGCGCCGGACCAGATCGGTAAAGCCGCGGAAGCCATCGGCAAGCAGATCTTCGAATAGGAGCGGCTGGTGAGTGATTCTCCTTCACCTGTCCGCTCTTATCAGCGGATCTTCAAGCCGGACCGTCGGATCTACCAGATCGACGGGCGCCGTTTGCCCGTCCCTGGTGGCGTCCCGCTCGCCTGGCTTGGCTGGGCGGCGGGCACGCTGCTGGTGATCCTGGTGCTCAGTACCCGCTCGCTGCTGTTCACGGCCGTCGCGGCTGGGATTGGTGGTTTGCTGGGTGCTGAGCGTGGATGGCGCGGCGCACTCATCGCCAGCACCTGCATCGCCGCGACTGTGCAGCTATCGGGCGTGCTGTTGGGTTGGGTGGATTGGCCGTTGCGCTTGCTTGTGCTGCCAGGGTTTGTAGCGACTGCGGCTGGCCAGTTGGCACCGGACGGTCGCTCAGGACATCGTTATCTGTTTTCGCGGATCATGGTGCGGTTGCGTGCGGGTCGTCGCTCCCTCGGCCGGCCTGTGACTGTGGATGGTGAGCAGTGGACGTGGTCTCCGCGTGTGTGGTTCGGCCATGACGAGCATCATCCGGTGCTCCATCACGGTCGGGTGCATGGGCCGGCGCGGGTCGTGTTCGCACGGCGTGTCGTGTTGACCCCGGCGCGCGGTCGTTTGGTCGCGCGTCCCGCTGCTGGCAGGCGTGTGCGCGAGGGTGAGATGGTCGCTTTGTGTGTCGATCTGGATGAGGGCCAGGTCATCGAGGTCAGACCATGACCCGGTTTCCCCTCTCCTACGCCCACAGCAACCTTCTGTTCAACCAGAACGGCGGGTGTGTCGCGTTGTATCGGTTGGGGATGGTGTCCTACCCGTTCCGTGCGGTATCGGGCAAGTGGGACTTGCAACGCCGGCTGGAGCGGTTGGCTCACACCGTCGCCGCCGATTTCAGTTTGTGGCGCGTCAACCGGGCCTACCCGACCGGGAATTATGTGCTTGACACGCTCGGTCTGCTCGACCCCCGCCACCAAGACAAGCAGGCGTGGGAGGCGTTTCTTGCTGGGCATGCGGAGCGGCTTGCGGGGATGCCTTCACACGTCCCAGAGACATATCTCGCGGTCTCTCTCAACGAACGGGCACCGGCGGGATTCGGGTCGGGCCTGATCCGTTTCAGCGATCGTGTGCGTGCTCACGTCGAAGGGGTGGTAGGCGCTCGCAAACACGCCTCGATCCCAGCCAGCCGGATCGAGGAGTTCAGAGCATCCGAGCGGCGACTCTTTGAGCGCTTGTCGAGCGTCGTCGTGTCCGAGCGCGCGAGAACGGTCGATATCCAGTGGCTGCTGGCGCGGGTCGCTGCACGTGGTGTCGCGGAAGCCAGGGTCGACCGTTACTGGAAGCCCCAAGCACTCGTAGTACACACCCCCGGCGGAGAGACGGCGTTTGAGCCCCTGAGTGAGGTGCTGTGGCGCAACGCGAACGCTGCGATCACCGAGCACGAGCGGACACTACGCGTCGACGGCGAGCGCGTCCGCTCCTTCCAGGCGATGTTGACAGTTGGTGCACTCGCCGACGCCCCCGAGTTCCCCGGCGCCGGTTCCGAGTTGTTGTTCGCACCACTGGAGAGCGTCGATTTCCCCGTCGACGCGGTCCTGCACGCGAGTTGGCTTGGTAATCGTGACGCGCTCACACAGGTACGCAAGCGGATCGCCGACGTCGAGCACGCATACGCCGAGCAAGTACAGGGAGCCGCGTTCGGTCCCGGCCTGCAAGCCGAGGAGGATCGGACGCTTGCCCGCGAGTATGAGGCGCAATTGCAGGCGGGTTCGCGTCCGCCGATGTTGACGGGTTGGATCGGCCTCGCACTCGGCGCACCAACAGCCGAGGAGCTTGAGCGTCGCGTGAGTGTGCTGCGCGAGCACTACGGCGACATTCAACTTCACCGTCCCGCCGGACTGCAACACCAACTGTTCTTCGACCACATCCTGCGCACCGACGGTGGGACCACGCTCGACTATTCCCAGCAGATCACCGTCGAGCAGTTCGGTGCACTGGTACCCACCGCGACACGAACCGTCGGCTCACCATACGGCCCATATCTGGGATATGCGCCGACAGGGTTGCCGCGTCCGGTTCGTTATGACCCGACGCAAGCCTCGCGCGAGTCACGCGCCTCGGCGGTATTGCTGGTGGGGACTTTGGGGTCGGGCAAGACCGTCGCTGCGCAAACGATCGCGTATGCCGCCGAGCGTCGCGGGAGCTTAATCGTCGATTTCGATCCGAAGCCCGACCACGGGTGGGAGAACCTACCTGAGCTACAGGGGCGTCTTGAAGTGCTCGAGCTCTCTGGTGAGCCTTCTCAACAGGGGAAGCTCGACCCGTTGGCGATTGGACCGGCTGATCTTCGGGAGGAGATTGCGTCGTCATATTTGTTGGAGTTGTTGCGCGACCCGCCCGCTGTGTGGGAGAACGCGATTAGCCGCGCCGTAAGGGACGCGGTACGCGAAGGCTCCCGTGGCCTCATGAGCGTCGTTGATCGCCTGAAGGACAGCGAGCAGGAGTCGGCTCGCGACGCGGGTGAAGCGCTTGAGGTTATAAGCGACTTCGGTCTTGCACGCCTGGGGTTCGGAACCGGCAAGGACACGACGGTGCAGACGCGGGGGTCCGTGGTGACGATCCGGATGCCCGGTCTCTCACTCCCCGACCCAGCAGCAGCCCGCGACATGTACACCCGCATAGAGCGCGTGAGTGTCGCAACGCTCACGTTGGTCGCAGCATATGTGTTGCGGCTCGTATCTCAAGACCGCAGTCGCCATAAGGTCGTGCTGCTGGACGAGGCATGGTTCCTATTGGCCTCTCCACGAGGACGGGTGATCGTCGACCGTCTCACCCGCCTGAGCCGCGCATTTAACACAACGCTTCTGTTGGGTACGCAGCGCACCGCCGACCTCGACGGTCTCTCGGAGCTGATCTGTGCCTATTTCATCTTTGGCCAGGACTCCGACACGGAGGCCGCCAGGGCACTGTCGCTGATCGGCCTCAATCCCGGCGACGAGGGTCTGGTCAGTCTCATCTGCGGGTTCCGCCAGGGCCGTTGTTTGATGCGCGACCTGGATGGGCGTGTGGGTGAGGTTCAGATCGACCCGGTCTATGAGCATCTGCTCCAAGCGTTCGACACGACACCCGCCCAAGCGACAACGGAAAGCGGCGCATGAGAACCGCCGTCCATATGCTCCATCGTCTCGCCGCCTGGGCGCAGCGCCACCGTCGTGCGCTGCTGGTCGCTGCGCTTGTGCTCGTCCTGTTGTTGGTTGCGGCGCCGGTCGCGTTCGGTAGCGATGTGTATGGGAACGTCGGTCCTGCGCCGCAGTTGCCGGCGGGTGGGTTGGTGGAACGCTACCCCCTCTCTAACTACGAGCTTGACGAGTATTTCAACGGGGTCGAAGCGAGCCTGACGGGCGGCATCGATGTCTCCGGTGTACCGCCGTTGATCGCGTACATGCTGGCGCAGGTGCTCTGGCTTTACACGGCGTTCATGTCGCGCCTTTTGATCACGCTGTTCTCCTTCGCGTTCTCCCTGGACTTGATCAACGGGAACGGTAATCCTGGGTCGGGTGCGCTCACGCCCGTATCCCAGGCGATCCACAGTATTTACGCGAACACGTTCGGCGCGCCGTGGTTGATCGTCGCGATTCTCCTGACGGGTTGTTGGGCGATGTGGAAGACACTCGTTCAACGCCGCTACACCGAGACCGCCGGCAAGCTCTGCCTCTCACTCGTCTACCTAGTCTTGGCGCTCGGGATTGTCACGCAACCCCAGGTGACGATCGGTCCGGCTAGCCAGCTCACCAACCAGATCTCCACAGCGTTCCTGTCGATCACGAGCAAAGGCACGCTTGGTGGCGAACAGGAAGCAAAGCAGGCCGCGAGCGGCCAGCTTTTTGAACTGTTGATCGCTCAACCCTGGACGGTCCTAGAGTTCGGCGGGATAGAGCACTGCGTCGCCACCCCCGTCGCGAATAAACCGCGGTCGGTTGCGGTCCGGCCGCTCGCCAGTAACCCGGACATGGACGCGAAGCTCGCGGCCGAGCTTGAAACCGGCACCGAAGTCGGTGCGGAACACAAGATCTGTGTAAACGACTTGCACAAGTACGCGCCGCACTTCCTCGCCTACACCTTCCAGTCCTCAGAACGCAACGCCGAGCACACCGCACTCGAACACGGCAAGAGCAGCGACCTGCCCAAAAACGACCCTGCCAAGGCCAGCGGCAGCTATCCCCTCGGTCCGGTCGATGAGCCCGCAGCGGAAGCTATGGGCAAGGGCGGCCAATACCAACGGCTGCTCTTGTCGTTTGTGATCGTGCTCGGCGCCGACGGGGTGCTGCTGTTGCTCGGCGCACTCTGCCTCGGAGTGATCGTCTCCCAAATCCTGTTCCTGCTGCTGCTGTCCTTCGCGCCCGTTGCGCTCGTGATCGGTGTGTTCCCGGGACGCGGCCACGAGTTCTTCAAGGGCTGGCTCACAAGGCTCGCCAGCTTCCTTCTCCGCAAGGCGGTCTATTCGCTGATCCTCGCGATCGTCCTCGCGATCTGCCGTGCGCTCGCGGAGGCAACGAGCAACCTTGGATGGCTTCTCAGCTTCGTGTTGCAGGCCGCGTTTCTTTGGGCCGCGTTCCTGTATCGCAACAAGCTCACCGGGGATCTCCTCGCCGCGACCACCGGCACTCGTGCCAGTGACGGCGATCGACTGGGACTCCTGCCCGTCCTCTATGCCGCTACCCGTTTCGCGGGGATGGCGGCCGGCCGGCACAGTCCCGCTACTACTCCCCCACTCCAACCGGGGCGCACCGGCAAAAAGCCCGGTGCGCCCCAACCAACTTCAAAACCCAACACACCCGCTAAAACGGGCACCAAGACACCGGTCAAGACGACTGCTCCCGGTCAGGCAGGTGGGTCCTCATGAGCGGCTGGCTTATCGGGTTGCGCGACCGGCCGATAGCCGATCACGAGCGCCGCCAAGCGTTTATCGCATCGATCGTCGTGCTTGCGATCACAGTCGGCCTGCTCGCGCTCACCGCGCCCGCGACCAGCACGACGACGCACGCCGGCCGACGCGTGCTCGCTGCACGCTCACCGCTCGGAAAATCACCCGTCTCACCGCCATCGATTGCGGGCGACAGGCCGTCCACGCCAGGCATAGCGTTCCCGTCGGTAGAGCGCGTCGCGCGCCAGTTCCTTACCGGCTACCTCGCCTACCTCTACGGGCGCGGCAGCGTCGCCGATATACGCGGCGCGAGCGCCAGCCTCCAGCACTCACTCGCGGCACTCCCGCCGCGTGTCTCGCTGGCCATGAGTGCGCGGCACCCGCATGTGATCTCGCTGGCGCCCGCGACCGCACCAGCCGGAACGGTTGGCGTGAGTGCGCTTGTCAGTGACGGTGGCGTCGCCGACTACACGGTCAACCTGCTCGTAACCCATAGCAGCGGACGGCTGCTCGTCACCGGAATGGATGGTGCGTGATGAGCCGGAACTCCTCGAACGCTGGCCGTACGCTGTGGTGGTGGGTCGGCTCCGGGTTCGCAGGCGCCGGCGTACTCCTCGCGATCACGACGACCCTCGGGTTCGTCGCAGCCGTGCTCGGCGCGAGCCTCTCCTGCAAGGCAGCAACACCAACAGCATCCGCGGCGACGAACGGTCCCGCACCGTCTGCGGCGGCATTGCAGAACATTCCGCCTGCACGGTTGCGTCTCTACGAGCAGGCCGGCGCACGATTCGACATCGACTGGACGTTCCTCGCGTCCATCGGAGCGCAGGAGTGCAACAGCACCTGCGCCGGCACCAACAGCTCAGGTTGCGCGGGACCGATGCAGATCGCCTACCAGCGCGAAAGCCCCTGCAGCCCAGGGTCTGGTCCGACCCTCTGGGAACGCTACGAAGTCTCCGCGCACCCAGGCCAACCGGCGTCGGTAAACGACCCGGCGGACGCGATCTACACCGCCGCGCGCATCCTGCGCGAAGACATGGGTGCCCCACCAACCGGTGGGACCTACAACGAATACTTCCAAGCCGCCTGCCGCTACTACGGCGCATGCGCCGACAGCGCCGTCAGCTACGCGAGTGAGGTGATGGCTCGTGCTGTGCAATACGGGTTCAGCGGCAGCGGGTCACCAAACCCCACCAACACCGAACTCGCGCAACCAGTCGAAGCGGCAAGCCAGGCCGGATGCGCCGCCGCACCAATTGCCGGCGCAGGTGCGGGAGCCGGGATCGTCAAGATCGCCGAAAGCCAGGTCGGCCAAACAGAGCACCCGCCAGGATCGAACTGTACGATCTACGGGCCCTGCGAGGAGTGGTGCAGCCTCTTCACCGCATGGGTCTGGCAGCACGCCGGCATCACGCTCCCCGGCCCCACATCGCTCTACGCGTACTCCGGATCGCTGTACACCTGGGTCGCAGAACACCACGGCCGAGTTCTGCCTCCAAGTGCACGACCCTCCCCAGGCGATGCCGTCTTCTACGGCAGCGGACCCAGTAACAGTCTGCACGTCGGGATCGTCCAGAGCGTCCTCGCCAACGGAGAGATCGCGACCGTCGAGGGCAACTACGCCAACAAGGTCACGCGTGTCGGCCCGTTCGACCCCGCACGCGCCGCGGCCGCCGGTGTGCCCGGCCCGATCTACGGATACGCGCAACCACCCTCTGCCAACCGGACGGAAGCGTGACCGGGCGGATGGTCATACAAGCTCATGTCAAACGTGGCGCACCCCGTTTGGGGTTGCGTCCTGATCGAGAAAGGAATCTCGATGCCACAGTCAAGGAAGACAACGGCCTCCCGCAACCGTGCCAGTAGACAGCCGGGGAAGATCCTCGACCTGTTCGCTGGCGCGGGCGGGTGGGAGGAGGGCCTGCGCCCACTCGGCCTGGATGCGCTCGGGATCGAGCTTGAACCCTGGGCCTGCGAGACCGCTGAAGCTGCCGGGCACGCACGCCTACAAGCCGACCTCTCCACGCTCGACCCACAGGACTTCGCGCCATTGTGGGGGTTGATCGGCTCACCCCCCTGCCAGGCTTATTCGACGGCTGGCAAGGGTCTGGGCCGCACCGATAAGCCATTGGTGATCGAGTGCGCGCACGAGCTCACAGCCGGGAACGACACGCGCGGGCAGCGACGGCGGGAATGCCGAGATCCACGGTCGCTTTTGACGGTCGAGCCGCTGCGTTTCGCGCTCGCATTGCGGCCCCGTTGGATCGCGCTTGAGCAGGTCCCCGGCGTCCTCGAGCTGTGGACTTTGTTCGGAGAGCTCCTCGCCTCAGTGGGTTATCAAACGGCGGCTGGGGTTCTCCGCGCGGAGTGCTACGGCGTGCCGCAGACCCGCAGGCGCGCATTCCTGATCGCCTCACTCGACGGACCCGTGACCCTGCCTGCGGCGACTCATCGCTCCTACGATGCGCGCCGCCGGGAGACCCCTCCTGGGGAGCTGGCGCTGTTGCCGTGGGTGAGCATGGCCCAAGCGCTGGGGTGCAGTTCAGACGGGGTTGTGCAGACGAACAACCAGACCAACAGCGGTCGTCGTCCGTGCGGTCTCACTCGTCCACTTCGAGCACCCGCGCACACGCTCGACACCGCCTCGGGCTCGTGGACGTTCCACGGTCGCGACGGACGATGGGTCTTCCGCAACCGGCCTCGCCACCCGGAGTGTTTGCGCGGTCCCGATGAGCCCGCGCCCACGATCATCGCGCGCGGCCACCAGAGCTGGGTCCGTCAACGCCCGGCGACGACGGTCGCGTGCGACTCGCGGATCGCGCGAGTCGGCGCGAAGCGAAACGCCAACCGTCCCGATGCGCCGGGCCGCAGCGAGGGTGCCGTCCGAGTGAGTGTCGAGCAGGCTGCGGTGCTCCAGGGTTTCCCTGCCAACTATCCGTGGCAAGGCGCGCGCGGCCGCCAGTTCCAGCAGGTCGGTAACGCCGTCCCGCCACCGTTGGCGCGGCGCGTGATCGAAGCCGTGATCTACGCGGGCGGTGCATCGTGAGAGGCCCGGCAGACGGTTCGTTTCCTGGTTCGTTTCCTAGTTCGTTTCCTGGTTCGATCTTTGGTTCGCGACCGGTGAGGACGCGACCGGACGAATCCCCGCTCTGGCACTGCGATTCGCTCTGCCTTCGGTTTGCCGACATCTCTATCTCGGAGGTGACCTGGTGAGGACTACGACGCCGACGGAGCGGACCACGGTCATTGGGCTGGCGGCGCTGATGTTGCTCGCGCTCGCATTTCACGTGGTGACCAAGGAGCACCCTGGACCCGGTGTGTTCAGCCCGACCGCGGTTCGGGCCAATCTCATACCGCTGGCCGGTAGCGCCCTACTCACCGCTTTCGCTCTGGCCTGCCTGCGCTTTGTGTTGTCCCGTCGTGCTCTTCGCTCGCGGGTGCAGTTCGAACTGTTACCAGCCGACACGTTCGACCCGTCGCTGGATGCGATCCGTCGGTTCGCGGCTCAGCTCGCGCGCACACGGCGAGGATTCTTGGTCGGCTGGCTTGAGCGTCCAGGGACCGCGATGCGGATCCTGATCGCACCCGACCACCACGGCGTGCTGCGCTACCGACTGGAAGTTCCCGAGCGTGCCCGCACCGCGCTCGGCGCAGCGCTGAGCGCCTACAACCAACTCGAAGTAAGAGAGTGCGACCGGGTCACGCTCCCGCGCGAGGGGCACACGGTGCGGGTCGAGTTGCGTCTCGCGCACGAGCCGGCCCAACCGCTCGGGGACCCCGGTCTCGATCCCGACCCGCTGCAAGGGATCGCCGGGGTCCTCGGACGGTTGCACGGTCCAGGCGAGGGTGCGGTCGTGGCGATCGATCTGCTCCCCAAGACGCCAGGGCAGAGCCGGCGGCTTCGCAAGCGGATGTTCAAGGACGCCGCGCGCAGAGCAGGCGTCCAGAGCGCCGGAATGCTCGACGGGCTCCTTGGACAGCAGTCGAGGACGGGCAGGTTGCCGGCGGCGGATGCGGTCGACCGGCTGTTTCAGACGCGCGCGTTGCAGCGCAAGCTCGACGCGTCAGACCCGCTGTTCGCAACCCAGATCCTGCTCTGCATTCGTGGCCGCGAGCAGGCTCCAGTACGAGCGCTAACCCATGCGCTGTTGTCGTGTTTTGACGTCTTCGCCGGGGAGAACCACCTCCGCGCCGCAGGCCTGCGGTTCGGTGGCCTCGGATTCCTCGGCGCCGACGCACCGTGGCGACGCGGCAACTTCGACCGGCGACTGAGCAGCGGCCGGTTCGCCCCGGCCAGGACGAGCATCCTTGGAGCGTCGGAGATCGCGGGGCTGCTCAAGCCGCCGACCGTCCACTGTTATGTGGAGAACGTCGCGCGCTCCGGTGGCGCGATCCCGCCACCCCCGCCGGGACTACCGACCTATTCGGGACAGAAGGGGTTGATCCCGCTCGGGAAGATCACCGACCGTGGCGGAGAGCGGATCGTCGGCGTGCCCGTCAAGGGAACGTTCTTCGCCTACATGGCCGGCCGTTCGCGCTACGGCAAGACCGAGACCGCGATCGGACAGTTCATCGCGCTCGCCCGCTCCGGTCATGGGGGTCTGTTCCTTGACCCGCACGCTGACGCGCTCAAGGACATCAAGCCCTATCTCACCGATCCAGGGATACGCGAGCGGGTCGTGGAGATCAACCTCGCCGACACCGAAAACGACAGACAAGCGCCCGCGTGGAACCTGTTCGCATTGGAGCGGCGCACCCCGGCCGAGGCCGCTGGGAAGGTTGAGGCGTTCGTGGACGCGCTCGCCGCCGCCCTGCGGTGGGATGAGCGCAACACCCGCGCGCTGAACCTCGCGACCCAATCCGCCCAAGCGCTCGTCGAGCTCGCGCTCGCCCTCCCACCAGAGTGCGCGCCGACGATCTTCCAAGTCCCCACCCTGCTCTCCGACGACGACTGGCGCGCAGCGATCATGCCCGCGCTGTCCGCGGGTACGCGCGGGTTCTTCCAGGACCGGTTCCCCAGACTGCCCGCAGAGGCGGTCACGGCCGTCACGAACCTGATCGACCGGCTCCGGGCCGCGCGTCCCGTCGCGGCGTTCCTCGGCTCGCCTGTCTCCACCTATGACGCACGGCGGGCGATGCGCGACGGGCTAATCGTGCTCGCGTGCCCCGGCTCCGGATCCACCCGTGACCGGCTCGTCGCGAACCTGCTCGTCTATGACGTGCTGCACGCCGCCAAGGCCCGGGCGAGCATCGCCCCTGAGCATCGCCGTACGTTCTGGCTGTTCTGCGACGAGCTACAGACCTACGACGGGCCGAACCTCCCCGCACTCTTGGAGCAGTCCGCGAAGTATGGCGGCCGCGCGTTCCTGTTCAACCAAAACCCAGAGCGGCTCACCGAAGCTACATGGAACGCCGTCACCACCAACCGCTCCCACCTCCTCAGCTCAACCGTGAACGCTAAGGCCGCCGGCATGATCGCCCGCGAGTGGACAGGCCAGCTCGACGCGAAGACCATCACCGGCCTCGCCCGCTACACCTACCTCGCCTCCATCACCCACGGCGAGCGAACCACCAAGCCCTTCCTCGTGCACGGCGTCACCGCCCGCGAGCTACACGCCGAACACCACCACCCCGAGCAGCTACCCGCCCTCCAAGCCGCAATCCAGACCACGACACGACCCGAGTCGATCGCACAAGCGCTCGCCACACACGAGAGCCACGACCAGCGCATCCGTGAAGCGGTCGAAGCGCTCCACCGAGCACCGACAGCCCAAGGCGAGCACATCTCGCGCGGGCGGACAATCCACACCCCCGTCGCGCTGGAGGGGGACGAGCAATGGGACTGAAGGCCGCCGCGCCGCCGCTACCCGCCGTCGCCACCGAGGTGCTGACCAGCATCTACCAACACCGGCTGCTCACCACCACACAGATCCACACGATCCACATGTCCGACTCTTCGCGACGGTGGGCCGAGCGCGTCCTGCGCCAGCTCGCCACACGCGAACTCACCGCGTTCGTAAGGCCCGGCAAGGGCGGACCACGCCTCTACTACCTCACCCCCGCCGGAGCAAACGCCGTCGAGCAGATCCCAACCCGCGTCGAGACCAGACGCAAGCTCATCACCCCAGAGCAAGCAGCCGGCCCACTCTGGCAACACACACTCGCCGTCAACGACACCGCGATCACATTCATGCAAACCGCCCGCGCACGCGGCGACGACTTCGGACCCTTCGCCTGGCATCACGAGATCGCCCACCACGCCCCCACACCAGGACACGCACGCGGCGAGCTGCTCATCGCAGACGCGCTGCTCACATATCTCGCCATCGGCCAAGAGATGACATTCCACTACCGGCTCCTGGAGCTAGACCGCGCGACCGTCCCCACCGACACGCTCGCCAACAAGCTCGCACGCTACGCCGACCTCTACCGCCACGCACCATCCAACCACGGCCAGCCATCCGGCAAACCCGCCTGGCAAGCCCGCTACCCAATCTTCCCCGACATCATCTGCGTCCTCGCAGGCAAGCCCCGACCCGCCCTCCAACGACGCGCGCAAACCGTCCTCGCGCTCTGCCAAAACGACCCACGGCTACAAAGCACGCCCGAGGTCCGTATCTCGCTCGCGCTACTCGAAGACCTCCAAGCCCACGGGCCATACGCCCCGATCTGGCGGCGAACCACAAACCCCACCCAAGCCCTCGACTGGCTCGGGCGAGATCGAGGCTCCACATGAGAGCGGGCGACGACATGCACCACGGGCCCATCGGCAGACCGGCCGCAGCGCCCCCAGAACGCCTCACTGCAGCCGACGTGATGACAGGACGCGAGGTGGCCGCGCTCCTACATGCCCCAGTCTCAACCGTCGAAGACTGGGCACGCCGCAACATCCTGCCCAGCGTCAAGATCGGCCGACGCCGGCTCTACATCCGCCAGAGCATCGAAGCCGTGCTAACCGGCTGTACATCGACGCGTTGAGACGAAACCCGTTAGGTAATACACGAGTGGGTACCCACGAGACGAAAACGACGTTGTACGGCCCAATGCGGAAGTCCTGGATGACCCGTTATCACTGATCATCGAGGCCTGCTCACGACGCACAAGCACTTTTGCATCCGGCCCTCGACCAACGCTCTCGAAGGTCGCCCAAAGCCGAGAGAGAGACCGGTTTGCGTCACCGACACGGCGTCATACCTTCAAATTGCTGAGCTATTGAGTGTCCGTCGCCTTACCTAGCTGAAAACCTGGGGCCGATATCGATAGGGCCAGAAACGCTTTGCAGGACGCGGGCGAGGAGATCCTCAGGTTGTTGCATCGGGCGACAATTTGACATAGTGTAACTGGTGAGCGAAGAGTCGGAGATCATCGCCGAGTCCACAGGTGCAGTCGTCGCGGCACTGGCGGAACAGTCGAAGACGCTTGAGCCGATAAGAGCCGCTGCCGAATACGCGAGTAACCGTCTGGGCTTGCGCTACGCGCCGCGACTTGTAGACCGCGCGATGGCAGCAGCAGCGAAGATCAAGGAATCCGGGCTGCCCGCGCTGGCCTACTCGGAGATTGGCGACCCACTGCTGTGCGCAATCCTCGAAGCATCGGCTATCGAGAGCGACTGCGACCTTCAGGTTGTCTGGGAGAACCTGCTCGCGAATGCGATGACCGACGGATCAGCTTCGGTCGCGCGCGCGTATCCAAGAATCCTCGGAGACCTTGAGCCTCGGGAGGTGCGTATCCTCGACGCGCTCGTGAACAAAATCACAGGCATGCCTTCGCCGAGATTTGTTCTTGGGGATTTTCCCGGTGACACGACTGCGACTAACATCGGTAACCTGACGCGAATAGAACTACTGGAACCGATCAGGGATCGCGTTACCACACTCGGGACGATCAGTGATGAAGCGGCCGAGACGGTTGGTTACAGGCTCACGTACCTGGGTTGGGACTTCGTGAATGCTTGCCAACCACCTCGGCTGCAGATCTGACACGGTGACAGCGTTTCGGGGCCGTCGCAGCGATCCAACTAGACACCGACGCCTTATGCCCATTTGCCTCCCCTATTGACTGAAATCGCCTTCTCGGATTTCAAATGGCACTACGTCGGACTGATTGCGTTTAAGCCGAACTTGAGCTTCGCGTGTGGACGAGGTTGTTGAGACTAGGCGACGCGCAGTCTCGAACGGCTCTTGTCGCCGATCTGATGCTCGACGAGGAGGTCTCCTGGGACGGTGTCGCGGGCCATCTCCAGCAGATGATGGTGGTGGGTGAAGAACAGCACCTGGGTCGTGCGGGCTATGTCCGACAGGATCACCAACGCCGCACGGGCGCTAGTGTCATCGAGTTGAACGAGGAGATCGTCTAGAACGAGTGGCATCGGCTCACTGGTCGCGAAGTGGCGCTCGAGACTGGCAAAGCGCAGCGCAAGAAACAGCTGGTGGCGCTGCCCGGCGCTCATGTCCTCGACAGGTACCTCGCGGTCGTTCGGCAGCACACCCATCAGGAAGGGCTGGCGCTCGGTGGTGATGGCCGTCAACCCTGTCATGCTGTTCGCGCTGAGAGCCGCAAACAATTCTCCTGCCCGCTTAAGGAGGGGTCCCTGATGCTCTCGGCGGTGATGCTCCATCGCAGTTCGCAGAGCGAGCGCAGCGAGATGCAGCTCGCTGTAGCGCTCAAAGCCATCGACTACTTCGGCGCGTGCCTGCGATTCGCGCTCGGTCGCGATCGCCGCTACGTCGGTTCCTGACTGTTCGAGCTGGCTGCGCAGACGACCGATGGTCTGCTCCAGCTCTCCACGTTGGAGCTCAAGGGTTGCTGCTTGGGTTTCGGCGTCAGCCTTGCTCGCCGCGAGAGCCTCCGGCTTAACGTCGGCGAGTGTCATGGCGAGTTCCGCGACAGGCTGTGCGCCGGCGGCCTCGATCTCCGTGACGGCGTGTTCGAGCTGCGCACGCAGCTCAGCGCGAGCCTCCGCCGTCTCACAGAACTCCTCGATCTCAACCGCCGTGACGCCGGCTCGCTCCGCGAGTAGGCCAAGCGCGTCTCGTGCTCGCTGGGCACGGCCCTCTGTCGTCTGGAGCTGTTTGAAGAGCTCTCGTGCGCGTGGCTCGAGCTGGGCACGGGTCGCGCGAATGCTGCGGGCCTTCCCGGCCTCGGCGTGCAGAATGTCGGCGATCGTGACGGCGTCTGACTCGGTCAGTGCGGGTAGAACCTCGCGCGCGAGGTCGCGTGCGTCGTGCGCGAAATCCTCCCGGTCCTTCTGGATAGTGCCTATCCGTCGCCGTAGCGCTACGGCCGCATCGTGCACGCCAACGAGCTCATCGACGCAGGCCAGCTGCGCCTTCGCCTGCGCCGGTGTGGCGTCGTGGGCGAGCCCCAACGCGTCGGTGACGCGCTTCCAGCCGGCGTCCCACGCAGCGCACGCTTTTACTGCCTCGGCGGCGTTCTCGCTCGCAGTCCCAAGCTCGCCTAGAAGCCTATTGTGCTCTCGCTCATGCTCGGCCCTTTCGCGGCTGGCGACTGCGAGCTTACCAACGAGGGCTCGGGCGACCCGCAACGTCGCAGTGAGCGTCACCTGCGCCCCCGGCTGGTCTAGCGGTACGTCGCTCGCGGCCGCCATTGCCGAGACGTGCATTTGCACGGCCCGTTCGCTGCGCTCTATGACACCTTCTTGTTCGCGAGCGGCGGCAACATTGGTGAGGATCGACTCCCGGGCCGTGATCCAGAGCCGCATCTCCTCCACGGTGCCGGGGTCGCCCGGGAGCTTTGCCCAGGCGTCCACCCATTTTGCGTCTACGTCAGTCATGCCTTTCACGTGCGCTTCACGGTCAATACGCACCTGCTCGCGAGTGTCCGCGAGCGTGGCTCGGTCGCGCTCAAGGCGCTCACGCGCAGCAGCGGCTTCGCCGTGGTCGGCTCTGCTGTCGGCGAGATCGTCGGCGCTCCGTACGGCGTCATGGACAACGTCGGCGTGCTGCTCATCAGGCGAAGAATTCTCGATGAGCGCGTTCAGGACGTCGTCGCGAACCCGCCGTGCGGCTTGGACCTCGCTTCGCAACGGCGCGGCCGGGCCGTCCTGAAGCCTTGAGTGCTCCTCAGCGAGCAAGCGAGCTCGCTCTGAGAGCTGGGCGTCACGCTCGTCAAGTCGCTCCCCGGCGCGATCGAGTGCCATGAAGTGCTTTGCGAACCGCTCGATCGTTGCGGCGGATGGGATCTTCAGACGCTCCAGCTCCTCGACGGTGCCGTCCCAGTGGGCCATCGCGGCGTTCCCTCGCTCTGCGGCGGCCTGAAGGGCGTTGACCTGTTCGCGGCCGTCACGGACAACGGAATCAAGATCACCTGCGGCAGCAGCGTCATCCACGATCATTGCGAGGGCGTCGTGTGCCGCCCCTGTCATTCTCACCGTTGCTGGCGCGAGCTTCTGGTGATCTTCGATCCGTCGTTTGAGCCGGTCGACGGCCTTCGTTGCGTCACTGTGGACCCGGTCGAGTGTGGGTCGCTGGGTGGCGTACTCATCCACAAGAGCACGCTCTGCATCGCTGACCCGGAGCGACTCGATTGAGCCCGTCCAGCCGTCCGGGCGAGCTCGTGCGAGCAACACACGAATGTCGTGCTCGCGGGCATCGAGGTCTGCCTCTCGGCGCGGGAGATCCTTTGACGCCTTGCTGATCTCGCCCGCCCGCTTGTACAGCGCGTTGACGGCGTCCTCACTATCGGCGATCGCGCCAGGCTCCGGGTTCGCGTCCAGTTCGACTTCGACTGCCTGCATTTCCTCAAGCAGGCCGTGGGCGTCCTTCTCAGCGTTCTTGAGATCGTCGGCGCTGTCGCGCACTTCTTGCGGTAGTGACGCCGGAACCTCGGCTACAGCGGGCAACTCCGCCAGACGCTCGAGCGTGAGGCGGCGCCGACCCAGCGGGGCCAAGCAACGTTCGTGGCGCTCGCTGCGCAGGGCCGTTTCGGTGTGCCGAACCAGTGCCTCCCTCACCGTCGCGAGTTCCTGTTCGGCATCTTGCAGTTCACGTCGCATCGCGACCCAGGCGTCCGGGGTGAGCCTGCCTGCGCGCGCTGCCTTGCGTGCCTCACCGAGCGCTTTCAGCTGCTGATTAAGGACCCGTTGGCCGCCCTTGATCCAAAGCGTGTCCGCTTCGGCGTCGAGGTCTGCGAGAACCTTGTGCACCCGTCCGAGGCCCAGGGCGGCCCCAAAGAGCGCCTCGCCGAGCAGCCCGCGTCCCTCGACCAGGTCCTGGCTGCCCCTCTCGAGCTTCTCGCAGTCGAGCAGGAACATGGCTCGAAACTCCTCCGGCGGGAGGCCACCGAGGCATTCGCGCAAGAGCGCCTCGTCCACGACGGTCCCGTCGGGCGCCGAGAGTGACTGCCCGTCTCGCTTGCGCCGCTCGACGTTGAGCAGCGCGCCGTCGGGGCGTTCCAAGCTCATCGCGACCTTCAGCGCGGGCCCTGGGTGGGTGTGCGTGTCGCGGGTGCGGCGCGGAATGCCGAACAGGGCGCCGTCGAGCGCCCGCAGCGACGTGGACTTGCCGGCGCCGTTGCGGCCCGTCAGAACATGCAGCCCTGGGCCGCCCTCCGGTGCGACAAACTCGAAACGGACATTCGCGAGGTGCCCATAGGGCGCGAGCTCCAGCGCAGCGATCCTCATATCGCCTCAATGCCCGCGAGGCGTCCCATCAAGAGGCGCTCCGCGCCGGCGACACGATCGGTCAGCCATTGCGGGTCTGTAGGCCCGGCGTCGCCGAGGGTTCCGGGCGGCATCAGCCCTGCGAGTTCGGTAATGGCAGGTATCCGCTCGGCGAACTGCTCGGTGTCGGCGGCGGCAGCCCGCGCGTCCACGAGCAGACGCGCTATTGGGTCGCGGCGAGCGTTCAGGTCGCCCGCGACAACGTGTGGCCGCGTCGTGCAGAGCACCCCAGCGACCCAAATCTGGCCGGCGCCGACGTCGAGTGCAAGTGCGCGGATCTCGTCGGTCAGCCGCGCTGGGTACGCCCCGAGGGAGCGGTGTGCGTCGCACGCTCCCTCTACCACCACGCGGCACGCAAGGACCCGGCCGTCCGCTGCAGGGAGGACGTCCGCAAGCACTTGGCGCACGAGCGCGAGCGCATCATCGCGCTCGGCCGCTCCCGCCACCTCGACGGTGACATCGGCCCACCTCACGACGTCAACGGCATGCGCCTCGACCGAGATCACGCGATCTCCGTCAGTCTCGATCACCATTACGCCCTTCGGCCCGCACTCGCGCAGGCTGCGACCCTGAGGGCAACCGGGAAACACGATCCACGGGTCTTCCCCGATCACGTCAGCCGTATGTACGTGTCCGAGAGCCCAGTAATCGTATCCGCGAGCGGCGAGCGCGCCCTGTGAGCACGGTGCATACGGTGCGTGCCCGTCACGGCCCGTGAGAGCGGTGTGGAGCACCCCGATGTTCAGCAGCCCCTCAATGGGCTTCGGATAGGCACTAGAGAGATCCGTCAAGACCTCTCTACTCGGGTAGCCCTGGCCGTGTATGGCGATGCCGAGGTCAGCGAACGTCTCCGTGCCCGGCTTCCTGGTGGGGAGCGTCCTGACTCCAGCGGGAAGCGGCAGGCGGCGCGTGATCACCGACTCGGCGTCGTGGTTGCCGTGCGCGATAACCACCTCCACTTCCGCGCGTCGCAACCGCGCCAGTTCGGAACACAAGAACAAGGCGGTGTTGATATCCCGGAGCTCTCCGTCGTAGAGGTCCCCGGCGATGATGAGCATGTCAGCGTTCTTATCGATCGCCAAGTCGACGATGTTTGTAAACGCTCGGCGTGTCGCGAGGTGCACCGCATCATGTGGTGCCCCCTCGTATTCCGGCAGCCCTGCGAGCGGACTGTCGAGATGGATGTCGGCTGTATGGACGATCAGCGGCATAACGGGTATCGGAATGCTGAACTAAACTCCGGACGCGATCGTTCACGGCGCCAGAAAGCGAGCATCCTCCGACGGCCGGGCGACTCTGGCGACGCATCCTCGATTCCGTGCCAGCGTTAGCCGACCTCGCCCGACGTGATCGTGTAGCTACATCAAATCGGCGATGTCGGGCGCCAGGATCATTTGTTCGGCGTGTTCTTACTTGCTGTGGCACGCTGTTCCTTGGCAGAACGCGAGGCGCCTCAGCACGCACTCCTGCTCCTGAATTCAGCGAGCGCGCCCAGCAGGCTCACGGGGGTTGGCGCGCGCCGGGTTATCGAGGGCGACCCTTCGCGCGACAACCAAGGTCCTGGGACATCGTGTGCTATATGAATGTTCGGCTACACGACTACTGTGCCGTACTCTCGTAGCCCTGTAGCAAACTAACCCAACGGCCCGTTACAAGCCCAACTCGGCGATGAACGGGCAAGGGCAAGGGTCATATGGGTTTCCCTTGCGACTGATGCGGATGTCGGTGTGGATCAGGTGTACCTCGCGGCGCGCGCGTGTGATCGAAACGTAGAACTTGCGTCTGCCCTCAGCATGCTGCTCGTCGTTGGCGTTGAAACCGGGCAGGCCCACCTCGTCAGCCCCAGCGAGGATCACTACGTCGAACTCGAGGCCCTTGGCGGCGTGGATCGTGGCACCCATGACATGACCGGGGGCACGAGCCCTCGCGCCAAGCCCGGCGACAGTCATCTCTTGCTGTTTGCCGCCGCCAGCAAGAGCGGCGCGCATGCGCGCCAGCTCCCGGGCGTCCTCACCAGCGCCGGGATCAGCGATGTACCCCCGCAACACGACGTTCGCAATCGCCTCGACCAGTTCGCGCGCTGGCGCGCGTGCCGGGGTCTGCAGGATCGCCGCGACTGCGGCGCGCAAGGCCATGTGCTCGCGGGCGTCGGGTGCAATCGCACGCAGCTGATCGACCAGCTCATGCAACTCGATGCCAGCAACGGCGCGCCGGCTGGTCCAGCTCGCGATCGCCTCAAGCAGCATCGTCAACGGTGTGGTAGCCCAATCGCGGTCAGTGCGTGCGAACACCGGCACGCCTGCGTCTCGAAGCGCCGCGGCGCACAGGTCGCGGTCAGAGCCCCACGGCGAGATGACGGCGATCTGTTCCGGCGCGATGCCATGCCCGATGGCGCCGGTAATGAGCGCCACCGCAACAGCGGCCTGACCGGTGACGCCGCCAGTCGCGGTGTGGAGGTGGACGCTTCCGCCGTCGTGCTCTCCGTGAATTGTCCGGGTCTGTCCGAGCGCACGGAGGGAGACGTCAATTATCGCTTGCCCACAGCGGTAGTTCCGTTCAAGTGTGACCGTCTGCACTTCAGGCTCGCGCGCGAGGTCGTTTAGGAGTCTTGGGTGGGCGCCAGCGAATGCGTAGATCGCTTGATCCGGGTCGCCGACCGCGAACAGGATGGTGTCGAGGTCCGAGCGCAGCGCGATGCCACGCACGATGCGGTCGAGGCCTGGTGCGAGGTCCTGGTACTCGTCGACGTATATGCGCGGGAAACTTGCTGCGAGCGCCCGCCCAATCCACTCGTGCTGCTCGACCAACTCGACGGCGAAGCGGACGAGATCGTGGAAGTCGAACAGGCCGCGTGCGGCGAGCTCCTCCTGCAGTAGGACGGCCATATCGGCTATGGGCTGTCCGCCAAGCAGACGATTGCCGGTCAGGTCCAGGCGCTGGCGGGCCTTATCGGTCGTAGTCTTTACCTCGCCGCGTTGATCGGGACGGAACTCAGTACGGGCAAACGCGGCGTCGAAGGCTTCGCGCAGCTCGCGTTCCGAGGCTAGGCGGCTCGACGCGAGCTGTTCATTGCCAGCAGCAGCGGCGAACGGGCCGATGATGCGACTTAGCGCGAATGCGTGGACAGTGCCGATGAAGAGGTTCGGCCGACGCGCAACGCCGAGCCCACGAAGACGTGCGCGCAACTGCAATGCCGCGTCGTTGGTCATCGTGATGCAGGCGGCGCCGCGCGGCCGCGGCACGGTGTCGCCAGCGAGGGCATCGGCGAGCTTCGTGGTCAAGAGCTTTGTCTTGCCGCTCCCGGGCGGCGCGAGCACCGCGCAGTGCCCATCGGCACGGAACGCGTCCCACTGCCGGTCGTTGCTAGCTAGCTCGGCAATCGCCTCAGACAGGGCGCTCATCCGAGCAGGAAGTCTAGGGCGCGCTGTAGGTGATGTGGTGGTTGCAGCGACTCGACACGGGCAGAGAGGCGCTGAGCGTAGCGGCCCTTGGAGACGCGTTCGATGTAGGTGAGCATGCTCTCCGCGTCGAGGGTATCGCCGTCGCGTTCCTCCTCGATCTCGGCACGAACGCGCCTGCCCCATGGGAAGGACAGGAGCGCCTCGATCATCGCCTCGCGGTTCGCCTCGGACGTTTCGAAGAGGTCGGTCTCGAATGTCGTCTCACCGTGGAAGAGGCCGAGGTCCTCGGCCTCAGCGCCCGAGTCGATCACCTCGACGAGCCGTGCGATGCGATCCGCGCCGGTGCGCCCACTCCCAGCGCCGGGGTCTCCGTCGGTGATGAGCGCGAACGGAGTGCCGATCGCATCGAGGAACCTCACGTAAGAGTAGAAATGGATGCCGTGGATCGCACAAACGCTGACGCCGTGCTCGTCGAGGTCGATCCTGGCGAGCCTCGGCACAAGCACCTGCTCGGCGAACCCCTCGACGAGCAGCACCTTCCGCGCGAACACAAGCTCTGAGCGAGTTGCATCGAGGTAACGAGCCATGTCGTCCCACTCAGCCTCGGAGAGCGCGGCCTCGCTTGCGGCGTGCGCGACAATGCCTCCGTCCTGCTCGCGCAGGATCACGAGGCGTCTGGGCGGCGTGACAGAGACGATGTGCGGGGAGTGCGTGGCAACAACCGTGCTACGGGTAGGCCCATCGTCGGCCAGCAGTCCGGCGAACACACGTCGCTGCAAGTGGGGGTGCAGGTGCGCCTCAGGCTCCTCGATCGAGATCAGGGCGTGCTCGATCTCACCCTTTGCCAGCAGGCGCGCAAGCTCGATCTCCAACAACGCGATATAGAGCACGTTGAGCGCTCCGAGGCTTGCGCTCGACAGGTTGCGCTGAGCGGCGCCGTCGAGGTACAAGCGCAGAGCGCGCAAAGTGCGCTGCGGATCCGAGGGCGCCAAGTCGAGCGTCGGCTCAAGGCGTTTCAGCGCCCCGACAAGCGCGGCGGTCTGCTGCTCGATCGCCTCTGTGGCGCTCGCAACCGCAGGGAGGCCACGTACGATCTCGCTCGCGCTCTCAAGTGCCTCGGCAACGCGCCCAAGCTCCTCGGCAGGCGTGCTGCGGGAGACCTCCTCAAGAAGCGGCCGAAGCGGAGAGCGCCGCCATGACGCGACGTCGCCCTCAGCGTCGCGCAGGGCATGCATGTGGACGTGATGCAGGTAGGTGCGAAGCTCACCGCCGATCCGGCGCTGCAGGTCCCCACCGCCGTAGATGGATGATTGATAGGCCGGTGGGGATTCCTCCTCCTGATCGTCCCTCGGCCCGAAGCGATACGTCAGTCGCGCGCGCATCGGATCGCCGGCGATCAGCGCGCCAGCGAGCGTCGCCACGAGCCCGGGATCATCTTCGAAGTCGTCGATCTCGACGCTAACCTCGATCACGGCACCATCCCCCATCGGATCGAGGCCGAGCGACTCCGAGAAGTCCTCACGGGTAAGTGTGCGCTGACGGGCCGAAAGCGAAGCGTCAAGTACAAGCCGCAGCGCGTAGAGAAGATTGCTCTTACCGCTGCCGTTCTCGCCCACGATCACGGCGCCGCCGCTAAGCGGTATATCGATGTTCTGGAGGTTGCGGAAGTTCGCGACGATAAGCCGGCTAAGGCGCATGTTCAGCGACCACTCCTTGCGAGCACCCGAGAGCGGCCTGACGTGATTGCTGGCGCCGAGACGAGCGACACGCAAGGTACCCTAGCCGACATCCCAAGAACTGGAATCCTGCCCGGCGGACGCCCAGGCGTCCCTGCTTCGCCCTTCACCGTCGAGTCCAGGGAACATTCGAGCTCGACGGCTTGCATGAGAGCGCGGTGGAACTCGCTCCATGCCGGCCCATGGCCGGGTCGCCGACTCAACCGAAGCAGATCGGCTCAGGGCCGACGAGGTCAAGGCGGCGGCAACTAGCAGAACCATTTGGTACCCACGAGTGGTACCCACGGGACGAAACAACCCACAAATCACGTCCCCCGAAACGACAAAACCCCTGCACTAGCAGGGGTTTTGTGAAATGGGCGATACTGGGCTCGAACCAGTGACCTCCGCCTTGTCGAGGCGGCGCTCTCCCAGCTGAGCTAATCGCCCTGGGATCAGCGTTAGCCTATCAACGGCACACCCTCCGAGGCTCGCATCCGGAGCCCCGCCTGGTGCGCCCGCAAAGACACGAAGCAGAGTGTCCCACGGCCGGCAGATCCAAAGATCGACCGCGGTACATCTGGCTCTCTGACCTAGTCAAGGAGTCAAGGCACAATCACGACCTGGCCTTCGCGACCGGCTTCGCCGGCCCCCGCACCGCCCACGCCCGAACCTTCCGTTTCAGCTCCGGTGCCCCGTCCGTAGCCGTAAGGGCTCGCTTCGCTGCCTTCGACCTGACTTTCGCGACTGGTGCCGCTCTGGCTTTCGGCCTGGCCACCTTCGACTCCATACGGGCTTTCGACCTGGCCACCCCCGCCGCTGCCGCTGCCGCCGTACGGACTTTCGGTGCTGTGGGGCGATTGCGCGCCGTAAGGCGATTCGCTTCTCGACCGGCCTTCCGCGCCGGCGCCCCTTTCGGTCTGCCCGGAACCGCTGCTTCCGCCCCCGCCGGACTCGATCGTCTTGACCACTTCGGCGACGGTGTTCGAGGAGATCGCGAAACCCACGCCTGTGCTGCCTGGCTGTGATCCTTCGGTGCGTGCTGCGTCACTTGCGATCTGGGAGTTGACACCGATCACATCGCCTTCGGAGTTGAGCAGCGGACCGCCGGAGTTGCCCGGGTTCAGCGGAGCGTCGGTTTGGATCACATTCTTGATCGTCGCTCCATCGGGAGCGGATATTTCGCGTTGGAGGGCCGACACGATGCCCTTCGTGAGCGTCTCAGTTAGGCCGTAGGGATTGCCGAGCGCATACACGGAGTCACCGACCTGCACAGAGCTAGAGCTGACCAGTTTCAAGGGATGCAGCCCCAGCCCGGACGGATTGATCTTGATCAGCGCGAGGTCGCTGTCGGGATCGGTGCCGACCACGCTCGCAGTGCGGGTCACGCTCGTAGACTTTCCTGGACTGACGGTGAGGCTCGTGCCTTCGGAGATCACATGGTTGTTGGTGAGAATCAAGCCTTCTTCGTTGAGCACGATCCCGGTGCCGCTGTCGCCTCCCTCGGCGGTGGTGGCCTTGATCGAGACCACCCCTGAGGCGTCGCGCTGGTAGACCTGCGTCGCGGTGGGCGTCGTCGATGACACGTCCTTGGTAACGCCTCCGGTGGATTTGCTCACCGGGACGGCGGCCGTCCGGGCAGGCGCTGTCCCCCCAGACCCACGGGAAGCGGCAAAGAACACGCTGGCAGCAACCGCACCGACGAGCGCTGCCAAGACTATAGGGAAGAAGAGACGCTTCACGAGACACCTCCGAGTTAGGGATCTCAGTGTGCGCCCCGGCCATGTACGGGCGCTAACGCCTCTCGAAAGCGATCCTAACGAGATCAGAAAAGCTTGATAACGAGGCACGAAGCCGAGGATAAGCAGCCAACGTCAGGGCCTGACAGGCCGTCGGGCGGATCGCCAGATAGGCCCGCGGCCGCTACGCTACGGGTTGCTCTTGGCGTCGTGGCGGAGTGGCTACGCAGCGGCCTGCAAAGCCGTCTACACCGGTTCGATTCCGGTCGACGCCTCTAGTCCCTAGATGATTGATTCCACGGTCGGGCTCGTGGTTTTCGAGGGTTTCTGAGCAGCAGGGTCGAAGTCGGCGGTGCTCAAACACACCGTCGACCGAAGGGGGCCTCGATGGACGCCGACCTCGACCTGCTGCTCACTGCCGTTTTCGTCACGGCTGACGATCTCCTGCCCGAACGAGCCAAGAACGCCAGACGTAGCGTCACAGATGCGGAGGTCGTCACGCTCTCTGCGTCGCGCAGGCGATCATGGGTATCCCGTCTGACCGACGGTTCCTCGCGGTCGCTTCCAAGCGACTGTGCCATCTGTTTCCCAGGCTGCCCGGGCAACCAGGATATTTCAAGCGCCGACGTCGCCTGGCTGAGACATTGGAGTGGTTGATGGAGGTGTTCGCAAGCCAGAGCCCCGGTTTACGACCTGTTGCTCGTGGACTCCACGCCCGTGGAGTGCGCTCGCAGCCGCGAGACGGTCAAGCGCTCCGCGCTCGGCGACGCCGCTGACTACGGGTATTGCGCCAGCCATTCCCGCTATTTCTGGGGTTTCCGTTTGCACGCGATCTTCGCACCAGACGGGACTCCCAGAGCGCTCGCTCTGGCGTCTCCCAAGCAAGGCGAGCGCGAGATCGCGATCAAGCTGCTCGCTCGCTGTCGCCGGCAAGGCAAAGTGACCGTGATCGGCGACAAGGGATACGCCGGAGCACAGTTCGCCAAGGAAGCCGGGGACCTGGACGCCACGATCCTCAGACCACGACGCAAAGACGAGCCCGGTCGCGGTCCACACCTCGCGCCCATACGCCAACGCATCGAGAGCATCTTCTGGACCTGCAAGGACATCCTTACCCTCGAGCGCCACGGCGCCAGAACACTCCCCGGCCTCCGCGAGCGCATCCTCCAACGCCTGCTCTGCCTCGCAGCAGCCATCACCCTCAACCACCAACTCAGCCGCCCCAGCCACGCACTCGTCAACTACTACGCCTAAAACCGTGGAATCAATCATCTAGGGTCCTAGTCGTCAGGTCAAGAGCTGGTGACTATGACCTTGACGATCTGCCGACCGACGTTGGAGAAGTGGTTGGTGTTGTCGTTGGTCCTGAGCCAGACAGGACCTGTCGTCTGGGGCGTGTAGTTCTTCAGCGTGTCGCCCGCCTCGAAGAACCCCGGAGAGGTCGTTCCGCCCTGGCATCCTTCGGAGACGTTGACCGGGGTGCCGCCGATGAAGCCGATCAGCGACTCGACCGGAACGTTTTCATCGATCTTCCAGCAGTTCTTGTAGACGGACGGACCGAGGCCGTTCGCGTCGGAGAAGGGGAAGAACTGCGGGTTGCCGCTCCAGCTGCCATCGTTGCGCGTGTCGGTCCACAGGTGCTGCCCGGCGGTTATCGACAAACCCGTCGGCACCCAAGATGCGGTCACCTGCACCGTCACGATCTTCTGGTCGACGATCGTCTGGCCGGCGGAGCTGATCGCGGTCAAGATGCCTGGATCTCTCCATTTGGGCGGTCCTGTCACCGGAATCGGCTTATTCGGCACCGTCACAGGAGTCGGTCTGCTCGGCCTCGTCAGTCCCAGTCGCGTCCTGAGTTCCGGCGAGAGCTTTTCTGCGGTGATCGCTCCGTCGCGGATCTTCGTGGCGGTGACGGCGCCCGACTGGATCTGTCCACTGCCGACGCTGTTGTTCGCCGGGCGCGTTGCTGCGTAGGACGTGCCACCGAGCGCCACGAACAGCGCAATGAGCCCTATGTGGTGACGCCGGACGTAGGCCAACACGGCGCGCAGCCTAGCAGGCAATCGATCGTCTCATCGGCAGTCGATCGCCCAAGCCAGGCCAGTCGCGACATCGATGGCATCGCGCGCACCTACATGGACACGATCCAGATCGTGCGTATCCGGGATGACGCGTGGGCCGGCGTAACGCCAACGCCCCATCCCAAGCTCTCGCAACAGCACTCCTCAGCGACGAGCGAGCCGGCGTCCACTTTCGGTGTCCGGAGGTATGTAGTTGAGCTCGTAGTGGTGATACAACGTCGACTCGTCGGCCTGCGAGAGCTCATCGCCCTGCAGTTCGATGTTGGGCGCGGCCTCAACCTGGCTCTTGTAGACGGCAACCTGCAGCTCATCGGGGCCGACCTTGATCCCGCCGAGCGGCACGAATGTCAGATGCCGGCCGACGAAACCTTCCTTGACCGTCGCGAACTGCGGAACATCGGTCTCGACGTCGACGTAGACGTCCTGCAGCTTCCCGATCTTCTCGCCCTCGACATCCACAAGCGTCTTGCCCTGCCAGTCAGCCACATTCCACTCCGCTGCCTGTTGATCTTCGCTCATATGCCTCCCCTCCCGGATTACCTTTCGCCTGGGCTCACCGGAGGTATACCCGCCACACGACATTCCGCACATGGCGCTTTCGCATTCAGCTTGACACAGGAGCAACTGCCAGGCGAATCGCCCCTATCCCGAATGCTCTACGCCACTCACCGCCGCGACCCCCCCTGCACAAGCACAAGCTGCCCGTTACTGAGCCGATAAACAGTGCCGACCGCCCGCCCGTGACCACTGGCAGCCGGCGCCTTCGACGATGGCAAGGACAATGTCTGGATGTGCGAGGTGCTTGGCGTGCGCTGTTGCAAACGATGTGTGTGCTGGTCAAGCGTCAGCCCGAGGCCGGCGAGCAGGAACGCGACGGCAAGCACGATGCCGATGTCGAACAGGTTGACAAGGCCTTCGAGCGGGTCTCCGGCGGCGTCTTCGATGTGGCGGTGACGACCGAGTCCGGTGCGACGGCTCACGTGTCGCTCTCGGTTGCGACCGTCGCTCGCTCGAGCGCCGTGAGATCTTCTGCGTACATGCGTGTGCGGGTCAGCGTCAGCGCGAACGCGACGGTGCCAACCAACAGTCCGATCGTGGTCGCAGCAAACGCCGTGCGTAGATCTGTCGCGAGCGTGCTCACTTCACCATGACCGAGAGCCGCGAGCCCGGGTGCGAGCGGTATGAGCGTGCCCATCAGGCCGAGCGCCGGACCAGCACGAACGAGGATGCGAGTGTGATCAAGGCTTCTTTGCACCGCAAGCTCATAGTCGGCAAGCGCATACTCGACGCCCGCCGATTCGCCGGCCAGGTTCGCGCGTGCGATCTCGAGAAGTGCGTCTCGGGCAAACGAACTGGGCGCGTGAGCCGAAAGCCGAGCGGCCTGTCCAGGGTTGGCTAGGACTTGTCGGACGAGCATCCGAAGCGAGCCGCGTCCGGCGCGAGCGCGCGAGAACAGCTCGATCGCGAAACGTCCGACCTCGAACGCGCAGACGAGAAGTACCAACAGCGCAAGGATCAGGACCGGGATGCGCAGAGACGAGGCAATCCGTGCGAGCGCTTCGGCAAGACCGTCCGTAGCCGCAAGCGTGCTCACAAGATCGCCTCGGGGCGCCGCAGCTCGATCTGCATGCCCATCAGGACGCACAGGAGTAGCGCGCCCGCGATACCAATCGCCAGCCACGAGGTCCGGTTGGCGCCGGCACTGTGCAACCCGGGAGCCCCGGGTTGCAGCGTGCCTGCGGGCGCTCCGATCAGAATCCCTTTGACATCTCCTCCGCTGGCCTGTGCGCTGCCGCCCGCGCCGGTACCGGCTATCGCGACTCCGCCCGAGCCCTTATGGGTGGCCGGGTCATGTCTCTTGGGGTGGTGGGCGCCGGCATGACGGTGAGCGCTGGCGCTGGTGGCTGTCGGGACGGGCGTTTTGCGCGGAGGACCAGGGTTGTGGCGATGCTCGTTCACGTTGTGGTGCTGGTCTTTGAGCTGCCGCACACCGCCGGGCGTGTGGCCCTTGCTGCCGGGCTGGGGGCGGCTGAACAAGGGCGCACCCAGTCCACCACCGCCGGCGATCACGCCACTGCCGGACTGGGTACCACCGCCCCCCTGGGCAGGCGCGATTGGCGGCGTGGGCGCCTCGGGGTTGCGTGGAGGCGGCGGGACCGGTAGAGACTGGCCGGCGTATGCGGGCCCGGCGTAGGCGGTCATCCAGACCCCGTTGAGTTCCTCGCTTTTGCGGTAGCGGATGTGACCGTCGAGCTGTTGCATCGATTCGAGGTAGTCCAGCGGTCCATGGCCGGAGCTTGGTTGGACCCACGAGGGCGCTTCAGGGTCTTCACCGGCTGCCCAGATGCCCTGGGTCGCCCACGCAGTGGAGCCGGAGTTGGATTCCCCTTCGCTGGGGAACTCGGGAAAGCCACCGTCGGGCTCCTGGACTTCGTGCAGGTATTTGATCGCCTTCTGCTGGGCTTCGGTGTTGGACATCCCGGCGGCGTTGAGTGCCTCGATCGCCGCGCCGGTCATGTCGGATTCGCCTGGGCTACCCTTGTTCTGCCACGCCCAGCTGCCGTCGGTGTTCTGCTGCTGGATCACCCATTCGGCGGCGTGCTCGACCACTTCCTGCACAGCTGGTTCCTTGATCGGGCTAAGCGAGAGGATCGCGAAGATCGTGTCGTTGACTTCGCCATGGCCGCCCGGAACGAACGGAAAGGACCCGTCGGGGAGCTTACGGGCGAGCAGTTCGCTCACGAGATCGACACCGCCGAAGCTCTCGGGCGATGTGCCAGACGCGTCGACAATCAGCAATTCCCGCTCGAACGCGGTCGTGCAGATCACCGGCGCGCACAGTTCCGAGCGGATGGCCTTGGCGACGTGCTCGGCCAGGTACGTATAGACGCTCGCGCCACCTGGCTTGGCCTGGTCCTGCGGGTTGATCGAGGCTGCCGCAAGCGCCAGCGCCACCCAAGCGCTGAAAAGTTGGCTCGATTCTTCCCCGGCCTCGCCGCCGAAGCCGCCGTTGCTGTTCTGTGCTTCCTGCAGGAATCTCACGGTGCTCTCCAGCCGCTTTTTGTTGAGTTCATTGTTCGGAGCTCCGAGCGTTGAAGTGGAAACACAGGCCAGGGCACAGAACGCGAGGCCCGTGACAAGCAGGCCTGTTCGGACACGCTTACTACGGTTCGACGACCACGCCATCGAGATCGACCTCAACCGCTCCCGCGGGTTACGGACACGATCCTGGTAACACTGTTTGCGCCGGCGAGACCGATCCTCAGCCGGTAGCGCCCCACGGTCAACCGCGGCAGCCTGACCTCGACTTGTCCTGCCTTGGTTACCTTTACGGTGATCGTCTTGACGGCTTGCCAGCGGAGGTTGTGTTTGTTACCTGCCTGACGGGCGATCTGCACAGTCGCCGTGCCGGATCCCGTAAGCTTCAACAACAGCCGCCTGGAGGTGAAGCTCTCGAGCGTCAGGAGCGCAGTGGGACTGCTCCTCTGCGGCACTAGTGTCGGCGTCGAGGTGACTAGGGGCGTCACGAGCGATCCGTTGCCGGCCTGCCCGCCCAACTGATTGCCGCCACCGGGCGTTTGCGTCGGTGTTTCGTGAGTTTCCAAGGGTGTTTCGTGATGTTCTTCTTCGGGCTCCACCGCCAGGCCGGCCGGTGTGCGAGACTCGTCTTCGGCCGGCTGGGGTCCGCAACCTGTTTCGCCCGGTGCGGGCACGCAGACGTCGATGCGGTTTGAGCGAACCGCTTCTTCTTCGCCTTCTTTGCCCAACGGCGTACCCGCCTTGATCCTGTGCCATCCCGGCGTTGTGAAGGTGATGCTCGCCTTCCCTTCAGAGCTCGTCGTGACGACTTCTGGGCTTGTGGTCTGGACCTGCTCCAAGCCCTTGGACGATGTCAGCACCGGCGAGACCTCAGCGCCCTTATAGGGTGTCGCATCGGCGCGGTCAGGTTCGGTCGGAGGGTTGTCTTCCTTGTCATCGCCATAGACCTCGACCTGCAATCCGAAGGGCTGACCTAGCTGGGCGATAGCTGTAAGCGGAGGCCTGGAAGCAGTGTCACCCGCGGGGAAGAGCGCCAGGTTCGCCCTTTCCTTGAACGCGTCATATACCCACAGCACTTCGTCGTTTTCGTGCAGCTCGTACTGGCAACCCCCAACGTTCGTGAACACGTCGTTGACGAGAATCCCCCAGTAGGCGCCTTCAGCAGGGTCTTGTTCGTCCGGTCCCCAGCGCGTGATGAAGTAGTCGTCATAGCCTGGATACCACTGTCCGTCGAAGGTTTCCCCGATCAGGCTCATCGCGTCGGCCGATGCGGCCGTCGGCGTCGCGCCCGGCGTCTTGTTCTGCGGGTCGAGGGAATTGATCCCGTCGCACGGGCGTTCCTGGGTGTCCGAGGATGCCTTGACCTCGTGGCCTTCTGTGAGGATTGGGCCCTCGAACAACGTTTCGTTCTTACCCTCTATCCGCACGTTGACCAATGTCGGCGCGGCCTGCGCGCTTGTAGCGAAGATCATGAGAGTTGCGACAGCAAGCGTCGCGACGGTTGTGCGCATCCTGTCAGGGCCTTTCCGTGAGAGCGATCGACGATTACCTGGACTGGCTGGTCCCGCGCCCTATTGCTCGCGGGACCAGCCGGCCTGATCTGACTAGGTGAACCGCAGATAGATCGTGTCACCCAGATGGATTTCGCTGGTAAGCGTCGCTTGTTTTTCAGCGCCTCCGTCAATGCTGTAGTCCCACAGCGCTTTGGCCGGGGACGGATAGCCGTTGATCTGACTGATCGCTCCGGCTTCGGAGGAGTGTTCGGTCACGCATTTCGCCGGAGCCGATTCCGCTTCGGCGGCCATGAGCACCTTTTCCAGCGTCGTGGTCGTTTCTTTGGGAGCGAAGGTCACCGAGCAGACCTTCAGGGCCGTGCTTTCGTTGTTGATGATCAGCGTCACCGGGCTCTTGACGGCTTCGCCGCTGAAACCGCTTTCGGCGAACCACTGTTCAAGGCCTCCCGTGGGCACCGGCGGCGTCACCGTGAAGCCCGCGCCTGCCAGTGCCCGGACGGCATCCTGACTGGAGTATTCGTTCGCGGTCGAGCCGGTGGTGAGATACCTGAACGCGCCGCTCGCGAGCTGTTGTGAGATCAGGAAGTCGATCGGTGTCTTTTTCGTTCCCGATGCCGTGAATTCCGTGCCCTGCGGTTCGACGCCGCAGGCATCCAGGCCCTGCACCGCCCAGGCGTTTGAGTCCGTGTTCGCGCCGAATTCAGATTCGAGCGCCCCGCTTGAGGAGACCAGCAGGCCTTTCAGGTATGTCACGGCTTTTTTGACCACAGTGCTCGTCTTTTCAACGTGCGCGTTGCACAGTGCGGCGATCGCTGCTCCGGTCATGTCCGGTTCTGCCGCGGCTTTGAGCTTGGTTTCGTTGCCTTCGGCCTTTTCCCAGGCCCAGCCACCGTCAGTGTGCTGGTTTTTTTCGATCACTTCGACCGACTTTTTCAACAGCGCGTTTGGTACGCGCTGAACGCCGCCGGTCGTCTTTGCGTCGACCAGCGCCAGAACGGCGAAGACGGTGCCGTTGAAGTTCCCGGGAGGACCATAGTAGCCGGGACTTTCGGGCTGGTAGTAGGAGGCGATCCCGGCGATCAGGTTCTGTGTCTTTGAGACTCGCGCCGGGTCGATCCCGGCCGCATAGGCAACCAGCGCTGCCCGCTCGTATTCGGTCACCAGTGCTTCTTTGGGCCATTTCGTGGCAGTTTCGTTACCGACCAGTTTGCGATACCACGTACGAGCGTCGGTTGCGGCGCCTGCCTTCTTCAGGTTCGCTGCGGCCACATGAGCCGCCGCAAGCGAATTGATGTCCCAGTCTGAGGGGAAGCCGCCGCTGGTTTCCTGCAACCCCTTCAGGTAGATGACGCCTTTACTGACAGAGGCTTCGATTTCAGCTTTGCTCGAGGTCGCCGAGGCGGTTGCGGGCAACAGCAGTCCGCAGAGACACGCGCCGAGCAGCGCGAGCCGATAGGTCAAGGTACGCATTGGGATGGATCTCCTTCTGTAAAGGACGGAAGGACATCTCATTTCCCCACCCTGAGAGTGAGAGCGATGAAGACCTAGCCGTCCGTTCGCGAGAACAGGGTCCGTATGTTTGGCGTCACCCGTCGAGTACTCGGACTCGGGCCTTCGAGCCCCTTCGGCTCGCTGCCCATACCGTTGCGCGTCAGTCCCGGATTCCCACCGGGTTCCCTCGAGCGCGTGACCGACAACACAATAACCGTTCGTCGGACGGCATGCAAAAAGAGTCCGTCAAGGGATGCAACAAACGAGTCGATCCGCCAGTGCGCTACGCTGCCGCCAAATAATCCACGGATCGGTGGACAGGGAAGCCGGTGAGAGACCGGCGCGGGCCCGCCACTGTGACCGAGCAAACAGACCGCCGCACGCCAATGCGGCAGCCACTGGTCCCATCTTGGGATTGGGAAGGCGTGGCGGGAAAGACTCGGGAGCCAGGAGACCTCCCTCCGATCCCTACCCATCTAGCACCCTCGTGGAAAGGGGTTTACGGATGTCCCACCAGAACCTGGCCAAGGTCTGCGCGCTGGCACGCAGACACAACACGATCCTCTTGACAGCGTTTGCGATGCTCGTGCTCGCGCTCTTTGCGACAAACGCGCGCGCCTCAAGCGACGAAACCATCAGCGACACCTTTCCCGCGTCGGTCACATCGCAAGGCGCCTACGCGAACGACGGAGGCACGGCCGTTTACGGACCGGTGTCGATTTCGGGCGACGGGCGCTACGTCGCTTATGAGAGCGACTCAACCAACCTCGGCGAACAAGGGCCCGCCGGAACGATCGAGGCATATGTGAAGGACCTGCACACCGGCGAAGTCGAGCTTGTGAGCCGTGCAAACGGCTCCAACGGCGAACCGGCAGGCGAACCCGGCGTCGAAAACGTCAAGGTCTCTGGGAACGGGCGCTACGTGATCTTCGACTCGAAGGCCCCTGACCTCGTCGCCGGCCTGCCCGCGGAAGAACCCGAAGAACAACATGTCTACCGGCGCGACCTGCAGACCGGGGAAACGACGCTTGTGGATCGTGTGAGTGGCGCACATGGCGCGATTCTCAGCCGTAATGCCGTAGCTGAGGCGATCTCAGACGACGGGCGATACGTCGTGTTCGCCGCCGACGCGGGCGATCTGGAAGACCCGGCGGGCGCCCACACGAAGACCAGCATCGAAACTGTCTACGTACGCGATGTTGATGCCGAGACGACGACCGCCGTGAGCCGTGCCAACGGGCCTATGGGAGAAATCGCCAACGAAGAAAGCCAGGCATCCTCGATCTCATCCGACGGTCGCTACGTTCCCTTCGTATCGAGAGCGACCAATCTCCTGCCCGGTATGGAATCGAATATCTACCCACAGATATACCTGCGCGACCTGCAAACCGGAACGACGACGCTCGTCAGCCAGGCGCAAAACGGGGAAGCCGGCGAACGCCGCTCGGAAAACCCGATGCTCGTGGGCGACGATGGCTGCGAGGTGGAGTTCAGCTCCGAGGCCGGCAATCTCCTGAAATTCGTCACGATCGGCGGCGAACCAATCGAAATCAGCGGAGCACAGATCTACCTGCGCGATCTCTGCTCGACCCCCGCGAGCACAACGCTCATCAGCCAGGACGCGAGCGGCTTCGCAGGCGACGCGTACGGCGCGTTCGGGGCGAGCGCCGACGGAAACGACATCCTGTTCGCGGGCGGATTCGAAAGTGGATACCACCTCTTCCTGCGCGACCTGAGCACAGGACAAACAACACAACTCGATCGCGCCGGCGGACCCGCTGGAGTATCGGCCGACAACGAAAGCCAAGAGGGCGCCATCTCGAGCAACGGCTGTCGAGTCGTGTTCGATTCCCAGGCCACCAACCTCCTCGGTCAGACGGGTCCACCCGAAGGACCAAATGGGGAAATACCGACAGAGGTGTATGTTCGCCAGCTGGCTGCCTGCAAAGAAGAACCCACCGTGGCGCCCACGAGCCTGGTCTTCCCCACCCAAGTGCAGAACACGATCGGCGCAGGACAGGTGGTCACCGTGACAGCAGGCTCCGAAGAACTGCAGATCCACAATGTTCAGCCAAGCGGAGCGGACGCCTCGGACTTCATCGTCACCGCGGACGAATGCAGCGGCGAGACATTGCAACCGGCCGGAACATGCACCCTCCTCGTCAGATTCGCGCCAAGCGCCGAAGGGCCACGGTCGGCCTCACTGACAGTGCATGCCGCCAACGTCAACGGCCTGGAAATCCCCTTGAGCGGCGAAGGCGGCCAGCTGCCATCCAGCGAAAGAGGCGCACTGGGCGAACCAGGCAAGCAGGGCCCTCAAGGCATACCAGGTCAAACGGGAGGCATTGGCGCCAAAGGCGTCGCCGGAGCACGCGGGCCAAAGGGCGCAGAGGGCGCGCGCGGCCCCGCCGGGCCTGACGCGAAGGTGACTTGTAGAGTCACAAGGAGTCGCCGTAAAGTCACTTGCTCCGTAACACTTCAAGGCAAGGCCACGAAGCAAGGCGCACAGGCGCGACTCACCAGGAGCGGGCGTACGTATGCTCGTGGCACACTCGCAAGCCTGCGCCCATCGAGAGCGATCCAGCGGGGCACATACACGCTGCGCCTGACCATCGACAGCCATACCCTGACGATCTCGGTACTACTGCGATGACCTACGCACAGGGACTCACCTGCCAGTCAATGACCAGAGCTCGGCTACACGACACTTCGATGTTGTTCCAGTCGGCGCATGCGCCGACTGGCATGGCCGCACATGTGCGGCCATGTTCCGGGTCGTGCATGCACGACCCGGCCGGACCGTACATGTACGGTCCGGGACCGCGCCGCATGCGGCGCGGTCTTCCCTAAGATCGTCAACAGGGGAAGGACAACCAACGAAAGGGTGCCGGCTATGGCCAAGGTTCTATGCGTGCTCTATGACGATCCGATCGACGGCTACCCGCCGAAGTACGCGCGCGACGGCATTCCCCAAATCGATCGCTACCCGGATGGGCAGAGCACGCCGACGCCGCAGGCGATCGACTTCACCCCGGGCGAGCTGTTGGGAAGCGTCTCAGGTGAGCTCGGGCTGCGGCGTTTCTTGGAGAAGCGCGGTCACGAGCTGGTCGTCACCTCCGACAAGGACGGTGGGAATTCGGTCTTCGAGCGCGAGTTGCCAGATGCCGAGATCGTGATCTCCCAGCCGTTCTGGCCGGCCTACCTGACGGCCGAGCGGATCGCACGCGCACCGCGGCTGAAGCTGGCGTTGACAGCCGGGATCGGATCCGATCACGTCGACCTGCAGGCCGCGATCGAGCGACAGGTCACCGTCGCCGAGGTTACATATTGCAACAGCATCAGCGTCGCCGAGCACGTGGTGATGATGATCTTGGGACTCGTGCGCAACTACCTCCCCTCGCATCAGGTTGTCTTGGACGAGGGCTGGAACATCGCCGACTGCGCCGCGTGCGAGTACGACCTGGAGGGCATGCAGGTGGGCACGGTCGCCGCAGGACGCATCGGTCTGGCGGTGCTGCGCCGGCTAAAGCCCTTCGACATCGGCCTGCACTACACCGACCGCCACCGCCTCCCAGCAGAGACCGAGCAGGAACTCGGCGTCACATTCCACGAGAGCGTCGAGTCGCTCGTGCAAGCGTGCGACGTGGTGACGATCAACGCGCCGCTTCACCCGGAGACCGAAAACCTCTTCGACACAGAGATGATCGGCAAGATGAAGCGTGGCGCCTACCTGATCAACACCGCGCGCGGCAAGATCTGCAATCGCGAGGCCGTGGCAAACGCATGCGAGAGCGGCCAGTTGGCCGGCTACGCGGGAGACGTGTGGTTTCCACAACCGGCACCGGCAGATCACCCATGGCGCACAATGCCCAACCAGGGCATGACCCCGCACACCTCGGGCACGAGCCTCTCGGCACAGGCCCGCTACGCGGCGGGCGTGCGCGAGATCCTCGAGTGCTACTTCGAGGACAGGCCGATCCGCGAGGAATACCTGATCGTCGATGGCGGCAAGCTGGCAGGCACGGGCGCTCACTCCTACAGCGCGGGCAACGCCACGGGCGGAGCGAGCTAGGCGTCCTCGACGGTAATCCCGAGCTCGTGCGCAAGCGTTCGCGCGAGCTCCATGAGCTGCAAGGGATCGATGATCGCTCCGCGTAGCCCGAGCACAGAGCCTGCAAGCGCAAGACCCGAGCCGCGCATGTCCACGCGCGAGAGCTCGGCCTTGGAGAAATCGGCTTCCAGGAGTTGGCAGCCTGAGAAAACTGTCTCTTTGATTTTCGCCCCTTGGAAGTCGGCACCGGTGAGTACGCAATCCTCGAAGGTCACGTGCTCGATCCTGCAGTGGCGAAAATTGGCGTAGTCGAGCTTGCAGAGTTTGAAGCTAACGTGCTCGATTCGCGCCTCCGCAAAGCTGAGGCCGGTCAGGCGCGCATCGCTGAAGAGCGTGCGCCGCAACTGCGCACCGCCCCAGTCGCCGTTGGCAGCATCGAGCCGCTCGGCGATGACATCGACGAACTCGACCCCACGCAGCTTGGACTCGCCGAGGCCGACATCGACGAGCTGCCCCCGCGCCAAGCGCCCAGAGCCCGCATCCAGCTTGCGGAGTGAGGCGGAGCAGACCCGGACGTCTTCCAGTTCGAACCGTGAGGCAAGCCCAGCGAGATCGATGGGTTGGAGCTCGTCGGGGACCAATTCGGGTGCCTGGGTGGCCCCGATCGGACTCGGCTTCATCCGTTGAGAGCCCGCTTCGGCGCCAGCCACTTGAGCGACTCGTCGTCGGGGTCGCCATCGAGCACCGCCGTGCCCTCGCCGCGCAGCGCGCCGCGCACGCGTAGGAATTCGGCGACCTGTGCCACATCGTGGACGCGAACCATGTGCGCGCCGGCGCCGACCCCATACTCGACCGCCGCCAACGTCCCAGCAAGACGTTCGTCCGGCTGGGCGCCGGTCAGCATCCCGATGAAGTACTTGCGCGAGACGGCGAGCAGGATCGGGCGATCGAGCTGCCGCAGTTCGCCGAGACGGCGCAACGCCTCGATCGACTCCTGCGGCGTCTTTGCATAGTCGAGGCCCGGGTCGACGATTATCTGCTCGCGGGCGACTCCTCGACTCAGGGCCAGCTGCATGCGCTGCTCGAGAAAGGCGAGGATGTCGGCTGTCGCGTCCTCATATCCCGGAAAGTGCGCCTGCTTTGGAGTAGCGCGCGTGTGCATGACCACGAGCCCAGCACCGCCGGCGCCAACGACGTCGGCGAGCCGCTCGTCCACGAGCCCACCGACGTCGTTGATCAGTGCCGCTCCGGCCGCGATCGCGGCCTCGGCGACGCCAGCCCGCCAGGTATCGACGGACACGACCAGCTCGCGCTCGGCAAGCGCTCGTACCAGCGGCACAAGCCGCTCGATCTCCTGCCCCTCCGACAACACGGGCGTGTCGGTTCTGCCCGACTGGACGCCGATGTCGAGGATATGCGCGCCGGCATCGCTTTGACGCATCGCGAACTCCACTTGCGCCTCCAGCGTGTCGAGCGAGAGCGGATCGGCCACCGAGTCGCTGCCGATGTTCACTATCCCCATGATCAGCGGCTCCCCGTCGCGAAGCTCCAGGAACCTATCCTTGAGCTGCAGTCTCATCGCAGACCGCCTGCGACGCGGGGAAGCGAGAGCATTGTGGCGAGCATAGTCGCCTGCTCGATGGCAATGTGCGCTCCTCAAAGCCCTCACCATCGAGGCCCTTACTCAACGCTCCCCATACGCCGCGGACTATTTCAAGCGCCCCCCTGCGCGCCCGCGTACATCAGCGAGCCCGGGGTGTCGAGCGACTCGCCGGTCTCGAGCAGCGTCTTCAGCGTCGAGAGAATCATCGGCCAGCCACCATATAGCTGTTCGTTGGCGCCCTCGCGCAGCTGATCGTGGGTGACTGTCAGCCGGCACGAACTGCCGACCGGCTCGATCTCGTAGGTGACGCGCGAGGTCGCCTCACGCTTGACGTCCTCGCCCCATAGGGCGTTGAAGCTCTGCACGAGCTTGCGCGGCGGGTCGACCTCCAGGTTCTCGCCTTCCATCAGCAGGTCGGGCGCGTTCGGGCTGCCGGCAGAGTAGGTCGAGCCGGGCGTCCAGTCGGAGGTCACACTGGCTCCGAATGTGTACTTCCCCCTCATCTCACCGTCGGTGAGGGCCTCCCACAGACGCTCGGGTGTCGTCTTGATGTAGATCTCGAATAGCTTCTCCATGAGTTTCTCCTCGATGTCGTGCTTGAGCTCGCTCAATGTTGCGGCCCATGGCTCTGAGTACTTGCTCACCCAGCGGTCGTGAACAAGCCGGATCGGGACGGGGTTCAAGAAATGCAGCTTCTCGCGCCCGCGCTTGCGCGCGACGACGAGACCGGCCTGCTCGAGCACCTTCAGGTGCTTCATCACGCCAAAGCGCGTCATCGGCAGACGCCGCTCGAGCGCGCTCAGCGTCTGACCGTCCTGGCGAAAAAGCTCGTCGAGCAACTCGCGCCGCGTGGGATCGGCCAGCGCCTTGAACACTTCATCCATGCCGACGAGTATAGGTGACCATTTGGTCACTTGTCAAGTAACCTCTGGGCAAAGGCCCATATTTGGCCTTCGGCGCCCTCCCTCGCCCTCCTCTTACGACCGCGGGTTTGCGATTAGGCAACCCTCTTGACGGGGAATCATCTCCCACCATGATCGAAGAAATCTCATCTGGGCTGTTTCACTGGAGCGCTTTTCACAAGGGCATCGACCGGCCTGTGCACAGCAGCTTTGCTCTGGACTCAGGCACGCTGATCGACCCGATGGAGCCGCCCGAGGGCTTGGACGCGCTCGCCAAATTCGGCACACCCGAGCGGATCGTGCTCAGCAATCGCCATCACTATCGCCACAGCGCGCTCTACGTCGAGCGTTTTGGCTGCCCTGTGCTTTGTCACAAGGCAGGGCTCGCGCACTTCTCTGAGGATCGGCCGGTTGAGGGCTTCGTCTTCGACGAGCATCTCGCCGACGGCTTGCGTGCTCTGGAGCTAGGCTCCATCTGCGCCGAGGAGACCACGCTGCTGTTGGAAGCGGACGCCGGCGCCTTGTCCTTCGGCGATGGGCTCACACGCGACCGCGACGGCGCGCTTGCCTTCATGCCCGACTCGCTACTCGGCGAGGACCCAGGACGCGTTCGCGCGGGCCTGCTCAAGAGCTTGCGTCGGATGCTCGACGAGGAGTTCGACACGCTCCTGTTTGCCCACAGCGAGCCCGTTGTGGGCACGGGAAGAGACCTGTTGAGCGCCTTCCTCGCGCAGGAGTCGGTCGCCCAGCCTGGTTGAGGCCGCCCCGCGGATTGGCCCGGCGAGTGCACGGGTAAAGCGCTCATACCCACCACGCTGGCCCACCTATTCAACCCCATGATCCGTAACCAAGGAGAGCAGGCAAATGACGGCCGATGAGTCCTACGAGCAGCAGGAGGCAGAGCTCGCCGCCAGCGAAGCGGCGCAGATCGGCGGCCAGGCCGGCGATGAGGATCTCGACCCGGCCCAGCGCGCGGTCCTAGAGGCAGGCGGCGGTGAGGCGGAGGGATTCGAGGACGCGGAGGCCGCGCTGATCGACCACGCCTCCCACGGCGATCAGGAGCCGGCACATGTGATCCTCCACGACCAGGGCGCAAACGAGGAGCAGAACCTCCGCCGCGAGGACTCAGAAGCAGACCAAGCGCGCAGCAGCGAGCTCGACGAGGACGACCGCTAGAGCTCAGCCGGCCGTCACGGCCAGCCACCTCGCGACTCGGCCGGCGGCCACAACCAGAACTTCGGTGGTCAACCGGCGGCCACGGTCAGCCGCTCGACAGGCTCGGCGCTCATCTCGGCGCCCGTGATCGGCTTGAGCCTGGCCGCGAGCGGCAAGCCGAGCAGCGATACCGCGGCCATCGCGATGAACGCCGCAAGCGGGTGGTGCACCAGCATCTGTACCAGCAGGGCCACCACGAGCCCGCCCAGGTTGCCCGCCATCCACACGATCGCGCCGGCCGTGCCCGCGGCGGACCCGGCCAAGCGCTCGGTGGAGGTGAGGATCACCGGCAGCGCCGGCAGCAGCATTACCCCCATCGCCACGATCGCCACGGCGCGGCCCGCGAGCGACGGGATCACTCCGAGCGCGATACAGCCGACACAGCCGACGATCACCGCGGCGCGCATGAAATTGCGTTCGCTGCCGCGCCGCGCCACGAGCGGCGGCAGCACCGCACAACCGACGACACCGGCGACCATCATCCCGACGAGCAGTGCGCCCGCCGCGGTTTCCGAGACACCCGAGGGCTGGAGAAGGGTCTGCAGCCAGGTGGCCAGCGCGACGAAGATGCCGAAGCCGACGAACACGAGGCCGCACAAAGTGCGCATGCTCGGCAACGCCCACAGCGCGCGCGCCGCATTGCCGGCGATCGCGGCATGCTCGGTGCTCTCGTGGCCCGGACGCCGCAGCGTCACGGCCAGAGCCAGCGCCGGCAACCCGGCCAGCACGGCCTCCACGACCAGCAGGCGCTCGATGTGCCCGTGCCCGCCCAGTGTGGGACCGAGCAGAAGCGCGATCAGCATGCCGACGAAGCCACCGGCCGAGCCCAGCGAGATCCCGGCCGCACGCTGCTCGACGGGCAGGTACTCGCCGGCGAGCTTGCTGACCGCGCTCAGCACCACCGGTTGCGCGACCGCGACAGTGACCTGACCAGCCATCGCCCAGGCGAACGTGTCGCCCCCAAGGCGCAGCAATCCTCCAAGTGCGACCAACAGTCCTCCCCCCGCCAGCACGGGGCGAAACCAGCGATCGAGCAGGATGCCCGAGGGGATCGCCAGAACGACATAGAGCAGGGGGAAGATCTCCGCCAGCCAGCCCACCGCACCGACCGAGACGCCGTAGTGGCGCGCCGTCTCGGTGGTGATCGCGGCGTAGGTCAACCACAGCACCTGCGTCGCCGCGCACACGAGCCCGTAGGCGACGATCACACGCCAGCCGCTGGCACGGCTCATCGTTCAGGCCCCACGCTCTCAAGCGCCTTGGTGAGCGTCTGTTGTGTCTGCGGTCCGCGCAACTGGGCGCGCAGGTGTCCGCTGCTGTCGATCACAAACGTGACCGGCGGCCCTCCGGTCATCCCATAGTCGCGCCCGACGTTGCCGTCGGGATCGCGCAGGTTGGGAAACGTCCAGCCATAGGTGCGGATGAACTTGCGTGCATTGGCGAGCGACAAATCCTCCCAGTTGACCCCGACGAGCGTGGCCTTACCGTGCAGGCTGCGCGCAAAGCGCTCGAGCACAGGCGCCTCGTGTTCGCACGGTTCGCACCAACTGGCCCAGAAGCTCACGAGCACCGGATGGCCGCGCAAGGCGGCCAGCGTGACGGTCGGACCGGAGAGGTGTTCGAGAGGCAAACGCGGCGCCGCGTGCCCGTCGTCCGGTTTACTGCCGGCGAGCCCGAACACGACGAAGACGACAAGAGCCGCAACGACGGCGGCGCCGATCAGCAGTGTGCGCGGGCGAGGCATTGTTTGGCGAAGTTATCACCAGCTGCCAAGCACAGATCGACCCGCGCACAATGGGTCCGCACAGTGGGTCGATTCACAACCCACCCCCACAGACCCCCGGCACAGATCGACCCGCACACGAGCGGGCCGATCCGGGGAGGGATGAGGGAGGAACGATGCCCTCAAGTTTGAGTGTTGCCTGAAGCGGCCTTTGTCAAACACGCCGCTGGCGATCGGCCACGATGTCCCGAGAGGACCTGCATCGAGCGTGTCGATCGTCTTTCGAAAAACGTACTACGCAAAAGTCTGGGAAAACTTGAGTAGACACCTAAAGATTAGGTACCAAACTATCTCCTCCCCATCTGAATAAGGGGGTGTCAAGCGTGCACAGGGTTTGAGACACGTTCTACGAACTGAGCAGCGGCCCGACACGAGCGCCGCCGCGCGCGTCGCGTACGCGCATGGCGTTCTTCACGCTGTACAGATCGGCGTCGGCGCGGGCGATGCACTCGCCCAGACTTTCTCCGGGTAGCCACTCGCCGATCCCGACCGACCATGTGACCGGCAGGTCTCTGTCGCGCAGGCGATCCAGGACGGCACTCGCGCCATCGGGGTTCGTGGCCGGCAGCAGCAGCACGAACTCGTCGCCACCGTGACGCGCGAGGATGTCGCCGGTGCGCAGACGATCGCGCCAGGATTTGCCCAGATCGGCCAGCACGCAGTCGCCGACGGTGTGTCCGCGCAGGTCGTTGATCTGCTTGAAGTCATCCAGATCGAGCATCGCGAGCGTCAGTCGGTTGCCGCTGCGCTGGGCGATCGCATGCTCGCGAACGGCCGCCGCCATGAAGCCGTTGCGATTGAGCAGGCCCGTCAGCATGTCTGTGTCGGCCTGCCGGCGCAGGCTCTCGCTGAGACACCCGAGCACGATGCAGATCGACCAGATCGTGACGGTCACGATCATCCAGTAGATGCCGACGTGCGGCAGCCCGCCCAGCAGCAGGGCGACACCAAAGGCAATGGTGATCAGCGTGCCCTGCACGATCACCACGCGGCGCTCGAAGAAATGAGCCGAGTAGATCGCGATCCACGGATAGGAGAAGGCGGCGATCATCATGCCGCCGTGCGTGCTCGCATGCGCGACCAGAGCACTGCTCACGAGCGTGCCGCAAGCGGCCAGCAACTCGAAGCCGAGCACAGGGATGCGCCGCGCGGCCAGCCACACCAGGCAAGCTCCAACCACCGCCAGAGCGCCGGCTGCCCCAATCAGGCCCACCGGCTCGCTCGAGCTAACCGGGAACAGGATCGCCGACAGACAGACGAACGCCTTGAACATGAACAGCAAAGCCAGCGACCAGGCCATCGCCGGGCGGCTCGCCACGACGCGGTGCAGCAGGGAGCGCAATGGCGCCGATCCGCTCCGCGCGAGCGGCAAGCTGGCCTCCGCAGCTTCCGAGAGCGTCTGAGATGGGCTTGTCGACATCGCTTGCCCATCTTTTCGGTTTGGATGGGCGTGCCCTTGAGCACCCACTCCCGTCGACAACGAACCTTGCCGGCTGGGCGCAGCCGGTTGAGCGCCGCCGATGGCAGCGTGCCGGCCGGGAGGGCTCGCCGGGGCGCTAGTCTGAATAGCCATGGGCCTGTTCAAATCACGGGACACGAGCATGGTCAGTGCGCAGGACGCGCTTGCCGGTCGTGAGCAGCCATTGCGTGTCGCCGAGCGCCATATCGTGCTCGGCACGGCGATGCAAGGGCCTTTCCCGGAGGGCGTCGAGCAGGCCGTGTTTGGCATGGGCTGTTTCTGGGGCGCGGAGCGGCTCTTCTGGCAGGCGCCGGGCGTGTACACGACCGCCGTGGGCTACGCGGGCGGGATCACGCCCAACCCCACCTACGAGGAGGTCTGCAGCGGGCGCACCGGCCATGCCGAGGTGGTGCTGGTCGCGTTCGACAGCGCCGTCACCAGCTACCAGGAGATGCTCAGGCTGTTCTGGGAGGGGCACGACCCCACACAGGGCATGCGCCAGGGCAACGACGTCGGCAGCCAGTACCGCTCGCTGATCCTCTACGAGGACGACGCCCAACACGAGGCCGCGCTGGCCTCGCGCGAGACCTACCAGCGCATGCTCGCCGCAAGCGGCCTTGGCCAGATCACGACCGAAATCGAGCCCGGCGGCGCCGCCCATCCCTTCTATTACGCCGAGGATCACCACCAGCAGTACCTGGAGAAGAATCCCGGTGGTTATTGCGGCCTGGGCGGCACAGGCGTGACCTGCCCGATTGGCCTGACGACTTCCTGACTGACCTCAACGACCGCGACCCCGCCGAAGCGGGGTCGCGGATCGTCATCGTGACTGACCAGAGGACCGGGTGGGCGCGCACAGAGGAGACACGCCCAACCCGATCCGCCGTTTGTTTATGCCGCGCTGCCCGCCGGTGTCGGCTGGAAGGCCGGCGCGTGCGGTCCACCGAGCGTGGGCACGTCCGAGGGGTAGACCTCGTTGCCGTGGATCGCGTGATCGCCGATCTCCAGCTCCTCGTCGGAGAGTCGCAGCGGCATGAATATGCCGACCAGCTTCAGCAGGATGAACGTCATCGTCCCGCTGAACAGGATCACCCACAGGCCCGCCTCAGCCTGCCAGCGCAGCAGCGTCCAGCTGCCGTTCACGAGCAGGCCCGAGACACCGGGCAGGTTGGAGGCCCCGGTGCTCTTGACGCCGATGTACTCGACGACGTTGGAGTTCGCGAGAAGCCCAACCAGCAGACCTCCGCAAAGGCCGGCGATACCGTGGGTGTAGATCACCCCCAGCGTGTCGTCCACGTGCCGGAACACTGGAGCACGCGAGAGGAAGCGGATGGACATCCACACGATCGTGGACGCCACGACGCCGATGATGATCGCCCCGTAGCCGTTCACGAAGCCGGCCGCGGGCGTGATGCCCACCAGCCCCGTGATCATGCCGTTGACCGAGCCGAGCAGGGACGGCTTGTCGCGGAAGATGTAGTCCCATGCGATCCAGACGAGCATCGCGACCGCGGTGCAGAGGTTCGTGTTGAGAACCGCCGCCGAGGCGTTGGCGCCCGCGTAGTAGGAGTCTCCACCGTTGAAGCCGTTCCAACCGAGCCACAGCAGACCGGCGCCCGCGGCAACCATCAGCAGGTTGTTCGGAGCGTCGACCTCTCTGTCTCGTTGCAATCGTGGTCCGATCACAGCCGCCGCCACGAAGCCCGAGATTCCGGCCGCGAGGTGGATGACGTAACCACCCGAGTAGTCGAGTGCGCCATGAGCAGCGAAGTAGCCGCCGCCCCAGATCAGGAACGCGTTGACCGTGTACACGAACGTGATCCACAGCAGCACGAACGGGATCCATGCCTTGAAGCTGATCCGTCCCAGCACCGAGCCGAGCATCAGGATCGGCGTGATCGCCGCGAACACGAACTGGAAATACACGAGCGAGGCCTCGGGGAAGTGGAACGGTGGTCCCGTCGTAATCGACGGAATCAGCGCCTGCCCCTCCTCCGCGGCATGCCCAAGCACGGCACCCGGTTCGCCCCAGGCAGTGCCCAGGAAGCCTTTGGTGCCGAAGATGCCGCCACCACTATGTGCGATCGGGTTGTCGAAACCCATCTTGAAGGCCCACAAACACCATGCCACCAGTACGAGACAGAACGCCACGAACGTGAGCATCATGCTGTTGACCGACCAGCGCTTCTGCATGACCCCGCCATACAGGATGGCGAGACCGGGGAGGCTCATCAGCCCGACGAACGTCGCCGCGGTCATCTGCCACGCGTTGTCGCCGGCGTTGAGCCAGGATGGATATGACAGCCAGGTCATGTGCCTCCGTTTCCTACCGTTGTAGATACGGCGAGCCGCCGCCCGCACCCGCGGTGGCGACACGCCTCTTTAGCTCCGCTTATGAAACCGGGAGCGCAGGGGCGCGGCTAGGGACATCCTGGCCAACAGTTGACCGGCGCATTTCGACATTTGTATAGACGGGCCCGCCAGGCCCCCTGGAATGCGGCTCCAGAGCCGACGACTTGCCGCCAGAGGACCGTAGATTTGCCCTCAGAAACTTCTGGACGTGGCCGCGCCGAGTGTCCTACTCGAACGGGTAGCCGGCGCGGCGACAGGCCTGCTTCAGCGTTTCGGCGATCTCTTTGGTGGCGTCAGGAGTCGCGCACAAGCCCTTGGCGCGCTCGCCGCAAGCGTGGATGTGGGCTGCGCCGAGAGTGCTGGCGAACGTGATGTCGACGCAGTCCTTTGGCTCCTTGGAGCCGCTCGTCAGCGCAAAGGCGCCAAGCCCGATCGCGATCAGCAGCACGCAACTCAACAGGACGGCGACGATCGTCTTCTCGCGCCGCCCCCAGCGCAGAGGCTCAGACAGCCGCCTGTCGCGGTTCTCCATGATCATCGTGGGCGCAGTCTAGTGTTCGGGGCTCTAGGACTGCTCGTCGGACTCAGGCGCGAAGGCGAGCGCGGCCGAGTTGATGCAGTAGCGCTGGCCGGTCGGTCCGGGGCCGTCGTCGAAGACGTGGCCGAGATGCCCACCGCAGCGGCGGCACACCACCTCCGTACGTTTCATGAACAGGCCGTTGTCCGGCCGCAGCTCGACCGTCTCGGCCACAGCGGGCTCGGTGAAGCTGGGCCAGCCCGTGCCCGACTCGAACTTGGTGTCGGAGCTGAACAGGTCGGCGCCGCAGCCGGCGCAGCGGTACATGCCGGAGTCCTTGTTGTAGACGTACTCGCCGGTGAACGGAGCCTCGGTGCCCGCGCGACGTAGCACCTCGTACTGCTCGGGCGTCAGCTCCTCGCGCCACTCCTGCTCTGACTTCTCCACACGCTGCTCGCTCATGCTGACGTTCTAGCACGGCTGAGCAGCGCCTCACATGAGGGGTACATGCGAAGCGCAAACCACCGCAGCGCGTGAGCCATACCGGCTGCGCTCGCGGCTGGCTTGGAATGCGCACCCCCACGCTGCTATCCTGATCTTTACGTTCACGTCAACTTCAACATCCCGCCTCGGCGTCAGCGCCGATCACGAGCACTACAAGTGGTGGGCGCTGTCCTGCACGAGCCTGGGCATGCTGCTGGCCGCGACGAACTCCGGCACTCTGATAATCGCGCTGCCGAGTCTGGAGCGCTCGCTGCACGCGAGCCTGCTGGCGCTCGTGTGGGTGATCCTCGCCTACCTGATCGCCGCGACAGTGCTCGTACTGACGGCGGGTCGGCTGAGCGACCTGTTCGGGCGCAAGCGAGCTTATATCGGCGGCTTTCTGCTGTTCGCCTTCGCCTCCCTCGGCGCCGGTTTCTCCGGCGGCGCGACCGAGTTGATCTGCTGGCGGGTCTTGCAGGGGATTGGGTCTGCGTTCCTGTTCGCCAACGCGGCCGCTCTCGTAACCGATGCCTTCCCGAAGGAACAGCTCGGCCTGGCGATGGGTGCCAACACGATGGTCGCCGCCGTCGGCCTGGTACTCGGTCCGGTGCTCGGCGGCGCGCTCGTCGAGATCTCCTGGCACTGGGTCTTCTGGTTCAACGTGCCGCTCGCCCTGGCTGGCGCGGCTTGGGGTGCGCTGATCCTGCGCGAGCTGGCCAAGCCCGACAAGGTGCGCGGCTTCGACACGCTCGGCACGGTCACGTTCGTAGTGGGGCTGACTGGGCTCGTGCTTGGCGTGTCCAAGGGTGGCTTGACCGGATGGTCCGATCCGGTCGTGATCGGCGGTCTGGCGTGCGCTGTCGTGCTCCTGCCGCTGTGGGTGCTGATCGAGCGACATACGCGCGCGCCGATGCTCGACCTGTCGATCTTTAACAACCGCCTGTTCGCGGCGGCAAGCGCCGCCTCTTTCATCAACGGACTGGCCCGCTTCGCCTTGATGTTCCTGTTCGTCTTCTACTTCCAGGGGGCCCAGTCGAACAGCCCGATCGAAGCGGGGATCAAGCTGATACCGCTCGCGCTCGGCATGCTCGTCGCCTCCCCCCTGGCCGGCATCTACGCCGACCGCCACGGCTCGCGCATGCTGGCCTCGCTCGGCATGCTGCTGAGCGCCGTCGGGCTCGCCGGCATGACGACGCTTCAGGTGCACTCCCCCTACTGGCAGTCGATGATCTGGCTGGCGCTCGTCGGGGTCGGCTCGGGCATGTTCAACAGCCCCAACACCGCCGCGATGATGGGCACGGTGCCCGCCCAACGGCGTGGGATCGCCGCCGGCGCACGCACGCTCTTGCAGAACACCGGTGCCGTGTTGTCGATCGCCTTTGTGCTCGCGATCGTCACTTCGGCGGTGCCGAAGGCGACGCTGTTCGCCGTCTTCTCCGGCGTCACGCGCGGGCTCTCAGAGCAGAAGCTCGCCCCCTTCATCGCCAACATGCACGTCGCCCTGTGGGTGCTCGTCGCGACCTCGCTGATCGGCGCGCTCGTCTGCCTCTTGCGCCCGACGCACGCGATGCTGGAGGCCGAAGACGAGGAGCTGCGTGTGCGCGAGCAACAGCGCATCCGCGATCAACAGCCCGATCATGACGCCCGCCCTGCGCTGCGTGCCGGAGTACGCGCGTGAGCGATTCCAGCGTGAGCATCACCGGAGTTGGCGAGCCTGTGCCGAGCACCGAGGCACCGCTGCGCATCGGCGACGTGGCCAAGCTCGCCGGCACCACCCCGCGCACGATCCGCTACTACGAGGAACTCGGCCTGCTCGCCGGCGCGCCCGAGCGGCCTTCCGGCGGGCACCGTCTCTATACACAAGCCGAGGTGGAGCGGCTACGTGAGGTGATCCGCCTCAAGGAGCTGCTCGGCGTGACGCTTGACGAGCTCAAGGACCTGCTCACCGCCGAGGAGGCACGCGCGGCCGTGCGCGCGCAGCTGCGCCGCGACGACGTGCACCCCGAGCGCCGCCGCGAACTGCTGAATGAGGCGCTCGGCCATATCGACCGCCAGCTCGAGCTCGTCGAGCACCGTGCTTCGGAGCTTTCCAAGCTGCGCCGCGAGCTCGCGAACACACGCAACACCGTGCTTGGCCGCCTTCAGGAGATCGCGTCCTACAGTGAGATGAGTCCAGCGTCCTCCTGACGCGACGAAGGGAGCCGGCCGTGGAGCGCAAGTGGTGGACATTGATCGCCGTTTCGGTGGCGATCTTCATGCTGTTGCTGGACATCACGGTCGTCAACGTCGCGCTGCCCTCGATCCAGTCGTCGCTGAAATCCTCGTTCTCCGATTTGCAGTGGGTCGTCAACGCCTACGCGCTGACGCTCGCTGCATTCCTGCTGACGGCAGGCTCGGTCGCCGACCTGATCGGCCGCCGGCGCGTGTTCACGCTCGGGCTGATCGTCTTCACCGCCTCCTCAGCTGTCTGCGGGCTCTCGACCACGCCGCTGATGCTCAACCTCGCCCGTGCGGTGCAGGGTGTCGGCGGGGCGATGATGTACGCCACCTCGCTGGCCCTGCTGGCCCAGGCCTTCCACGGTCGCGAGCGCGGGACCGCCTTCGGCGTGTTCGGCGCCGTCACAGGCGCCGCGGTCGCGATCGGCCCGGTCGTCGGCGGGATCATCACCTCCGGCATCGGCTGGGAATGGATCTTCTTCATCAACGTCCCGATCGGCATAGCGGCGGTCGCGATCACGCTCTCGCGCGTCATCGAGTCAAGCGACCCGGGCGCGCGCCGCGTCGATTGGATCGGGCTGGTCACGTTCTCGGGCGCACTGTTCGCGCTCGTGTTCGCGCTGATCGAGGGCAACGGAGACGGCTGGGGCTCGACCAAGATCGTCTCGCTGCTGCTCGGGGCGCTCGTGCTGTTCATCGCGTTCATAACTGCCGAGCTCAAGCAGTCGCGGCCGATGCTCGACCTCTCGCTGTTCCGCAAGCCGGCCTTCACTGGCGCCAGCATTGTCGCCTTCAGCGTGTCCGCCTCGATCTTCGCGATGTTCCTGTACCTGACGCTCTACATCCAGGACGTACTCGGCTACACCGCCCTGCAGGCGGGCCTGCGCTTTTTGCCGATCACGCTGCTGTCATTCGTCGCCGCCCCAATCGCGGGCCGCCTTAGTGTGCGCATGCCCGTGCGCTACCTGCTCGGCGGTGGGCTGCTGCTCGTCGGCGCCGGCCTGCTGGCGATGACCGCAATCGACTCGACCTCCGGCTGGACGACTCTGATCCCCGGCTTCGCCGTGACAGGCGTGGGCATCGGGCTGATCAACCCACCGCTTGCCTCGACGGCAATCGGCGTCGTGCACTACTCGCGCAGCGGCATGGCCTCGGGGATCAACAGCACCTTCCGCCAGGTCGGGATCGCCACGGGCATCGCCGGCCTCGGCGCGGTCTTCCAGCACGACGTGCTCAACACGACCACGAGCCGGCTCGGCGGGCAGCTGCCGGCGGTACAGGCCGCCGCGCACGGGCATCTGAACACGCTGCTTCAGTCAGGCGAAGTCAAGCAGGTGTTCCACGTCCTCTCCCCCGCCGCCCAGCTGGCGCTGAAGCACTCATACCGGGTCGGCTTCACCGAAGCTTTCGACAACATCCTGTTGATCGCTGCTGGGATCGCGTTCGTGGGGGCCGTGTGCGCGCTGGTTCTGGTGCGCCAGAAGGATTTCGTGGCCTCGCAGGCGCCGGCGGCAGAGACGCCGCCACAAGACATCCCCGTCGCAGCCGAGCCGCAAGGCGTCGCGGCACACTGAAGCTTCCTCAGCAGTCGCTGAACGGGTTCTCGACCCTCACCCCTGCGTAGTCCTGGCCGTCGTTCAGATCCTCGGAAAGCACGACGTCGCAGCCCAACTCACGAGCCGCCTCAAGGATCGCCGCGTCCCAATAGGAGATATCGAACCGCTGCTTCGTGGACATCGCGGCAAGCACCAGCTCGAGCGTCGTCTCCTGGACGGAAAAGCGTCGAAAGGAGTCGACCAGCGTCGCGGCCTGCCCGTGAGTCAGGCAGTCGCTGCGGCTCTCGCGCGTGGCCTGCACGTAGAACTCCTGCAGAACCTGGACCGAGAGCCCGAGGTCCCTGGCGGAAAGGATCTCGTTGGCCCGCTTCGCCTTCGCCCGCTCTTCGGGGTCGCGCGAGATCGTGTAGAGCAGAACGTTGGTGTCAGCGAAGCGCACGCCCGTGCGCCTCGTCGCGATCGAGACGGTCGCGGGCGCTGAAGCGATCTATCTGGTTCTGCACGCGCTTCTGCTGTGCCTGAAGCCGCGAGAACTCGGCCTCCCGCTGCGACAGCGAGCCCAAGTATTCGGCGACAAGCGCGCTCACGGAGCTGCCGCGCTCGGCGGCTCGTATCCGCGCCGCACGGTAGACATCCTCGGGTACAGAGACGGTGATGTTGGTCACTGTGCCTCACAGTATCACAGATACACAACGCTCCCAGACCGTCGTTTGCATCGACATGGCAGCCGCGAGCGAGGTCAAGCACCTCGGCCTCGTCCCCAAATACGAGTAGGCCTTTTGAGCACAATCACGGGAGAACATCGGCCTCCCGCTGCTCATACCCCGCGCATCGCATGACGGGCAAACGCGGGTAGCGCGGATAAGCTGGGTCTGTCCGCGAGCGCTCACACAGCGAGAACACCGAGCCGCGCGTGTTGGGTACGAGCCGGCGGTGCTTGCACGTCTCACACAGGCCCGTGCTTGGGCCAGGCGCACGGGAGATCGAAGGGTCCCGATCGGACATGGACCAGAGCGTAGTAACACCACTAGGCACGAACAGCTATCCCCTGTAATAATAGTTGACTAAGCAACTATGGCTATCTTTTACCGACTACTCGGCTTTCTGCGTCCTTACAAGCGCGGCGTAGTCGTCTCCTGGATTCTCGCCAGCTTCGCGATGGCGATGAGCGTGCTGCTTCCGGTCCTCACGGGACAAGCGGTCGAAACGATCAACACCGGCGCCCGTCACGCCCACAGGCACGAATTCGTCCAGCGCTCGCACGACCGCCACACGCTGCTGCTGTACGCGCTGGCGATCATCGCGGTCGTGCTCGCGCGCTGGGGCTTCACCTACTGGCGGCGCATGATCGCCGGGCGAGTCTCGCTAGGCGTCGAATACGACCTGCGCGAACGCCTCTACAGTCAGCTACAACGACTGGAGCTGGGTTTCTTCGACCATCAGCAGACCGGCCAGCTGATGTCGCGCGCCACCGTCGACCTGCCCGCCGTGCGATTCTTCCTCGGCTACGGGCTCGTGTTCATCCTGCAGTTCGTGCTCACTATCGTGCTCGCGGGCATCGTGATGATCGTGATCAACCCGTGGCTCGGGCTGATCTCGCTCGCGCCCGCACCGTTCGTCGTGCTGATCTCCTACCGCTACGGCCGCCGCGCGCGCCCGGCGATCCAAGAGGTGCAGCAGCGCATCGCCGAACTGACCGCGGACGCGGAGGAGAACATCTCAGGTGTGCGCATCGTCAAGTCCTTCGCACGCGAGCCGCGCCAGCTCGAGCGCTTCCGCCGCAGCGTCGGACGCACCTTCGAGCAGGCGATGGTCGCCACGCGCCTTGAAGCCACCTACAACCCGGCAATCGGCTTCCTGCCCCAGCTCGGCATCGCCGCCGTGCTGCTGCTCGGCGGCAACGCGGTAATCCATGCCCACCTCAGCTTGGGCCAGTTCACGACCTTCTACCTGTTGCTGAACATGCTCGTGGGCCCGCTGCGCTCGCTCGGTGTCACTTTGAACCTTGCCCAGCGGGCGACCGCCTCCGGCGCGCGCATCTTCCAGGTGCTCGACCGCGAGCCGACGCTCGCCGACCCACCGGGAGCGCCGCCGCTGCCGGCCGGGAGCGGCCACGTGCAACTGCGCGGAGTCACGCTGCGCTACAGCGACCCGCACGACGAGCTGAACGTCGGAACCTATGCTCACGCCAAGAAGACCGAGCACGCGGCGGCCAGGCGCACCGTCCTGCACGATCTCGACCTCGACGTGCCCGCCGGACGCACGGTCGCGCTGGTCGGCGCCACCGGCTCTGGCAAGACCAGCCTCGTCGCGCTGATCTCGCGGCTTTACGACCCCGTCGAGGGCGAAGTCCTGCTCGACGGAGCCGATGTGCGCAATGTCGGATTGCAATCGCTGCGCTCGGCCGTTGCGGTCGTCAGTGACGATCCCTTCCTGTTCTCCGCGAGCGTCGCCGAGAACATCGCCTACGCGCGGGGGGGCGGGACCTCAGTCTCGACCGAGGAGATCGAAGAAGCCGCGCGGCGCGCCCAAGCGCACGACTTCGTGCTGCGCCTACCCCAGGGCTATGACACCGAGATCGGGGAGCGCGGCCTGTCGCTCTCCGGCGGGCAGCGCCAGCGCCTGGCAATCGCACGCGCGCTATTGGCCAACCCGCGCGTGCTAGTTCTCGACGACGCCACCTCCTCGGTCGACGCCTCCACCGAGCGGTCGATCAAGCTCGCGCTCGCCGAGGCGATGGCGGGACGCACGACGTTCGTGATCGCCCACCGCCTCTCGACGATCGCCTTGGCGGACGAGATCGTGGTGCTCGACCATGGGCGCATCGTGGCTCAGGGCAATCACGAGCAGTTGCTCGACGCCTCCGAGCTGTACCGCGAGATAGTGGAACGCGGCCTGCCCGAGCAGGTCTTTCTCACGACAGAGACGCGCGAGCGCGAGGTGAGCGGCATATGAGCCCTCCGGGCGGCATGGGTCGCGGGGGCATGGGTGCCGGTATGGGCGGACGCGGAGGCGGCGGGCGCGGCATGGGACCGGGCATGGGCCGCGGCGGCGCGCAGTGGGACGGCTCGCGCGCCAGTCGCGAAAGTCGTGGCCGCAACCTGCGCGGGCTGCTGGCGCTGTTGAAGCCCTATCGCCTGCGCGTGGCCGGAATGCTGACCGCGCTTATCGTCGGTACGGCCGCCTCGCTCGCACCGCCTCTGCTGGCCAGGGCGGCGATCGACGAAGGTATCGACCGCCACGATTTCAAAACGCTCGTGTTGGTCGTGATCGCGTTTCTCGTTGCCGCACTGCTCGTGTGGCTGATGACCTACGTGCAAACGTATTTGGTCGGCTGGGTCGGCCAGCGCACGCTTGCCGACCTGCGCATCCGTCTGTTCACACACCTGCAGAGCCAGCCGATCGGCTTCTACGAGAGCCGCCCGGCGGGCGTGCTGATCTCACGCATCACCAACGACGTCGAGGCGCTGGAAAGCCTCGTGACCGACTCGGTCGTGACGCTGTTCCAGTCCGGGCTGACGCTGGTCGGGGCGGTCGCGGTGCTGCTCTACCTGGACGTCAAACTGGCGCTGCTGACGTTCTGCATCCTGCCGCTGATCGCGGCCGGCAGCTTCTGGTTCCGCCTGACCTCGGCCGGCGCTTTTCGCCGCACGCGCGAGACGATCGGCTCGATCACCGCCTACCTGCAGGAGACGCTCTCCGGCATCCGCGTGGTGCGCAGCTTCGGCCAGGAGCCGCGCCACCTGGCGCGCTTTGCCGAGCTCAACGAGGACAACTGCGATGCCAACATGGTCACCGTCAGGCTCAACGCCGCCTACTTCCCGGCGGTGGAAATGCTCTCCGGGATAGCGATCGCCGGGATCGTGCTGTACGGCGGCTACCAGGCGATCTCGGGCAGCATCACCGCCGGTACCGTCGTCGCATTCGTGGCGACGCTCTCCTATCTCATCGAACCGATCCAGCAGCTCTCCCAGCTGTACACCACCTACCAGTCGGGCATGGCCGCCCTGGAGAAGATCTTCCAGTTGCTCGACGTCGAACCGGAACTGACCGACAAGCCCGGGGCGCCGGCGCTGGATCGGATTCGCGGGGAGCTCAGCTTCGAGGACGTCACCTTTGCCTACAAACCGCGGCGCGCACGCAAGAACGTGGACAAGTCGGTCAGCGCGCCTCTAGAGGCCGGGCTGCCCGCGCCACTTGAAGCAGAGGAGGTGCTGGCGCTCGAGCACATCGACCTGCAGATCCCACCGGGTCAGACGGTCGCACTGGTGGGCGCCACCGGCGCCGGCAAGTCCACGATGGCAAAGCTCGTCGCACGCTTCTACGACCCCACCGAAGGACGCGTGCTCGTGGACGGCCACGACCTGCGCGATGTCTCCAGCACCTCATTGCGTTCGCAGATGGGGATCGTGCCCCAGGAGGCGTTCCTGTTCTCCGGCACGATTGCCGAGAACATCGCCTTCGGACGCCCCGGCGCCGAGCAGGAGCAGGTTCGCCAGGCCGCGGCCGCTGTGGGCGCCGAGGAGTTCATCTCCGAGCTGCCCCAGGGCTACGACACCGAGGTCGGCGAGCGTGGCGCCCAGCTGTCGGCTGGCCAGCGACAGCTGATCGCCTTCGCGCGTGCGCTGATCGCCGACCCGCGCATCCTGATCCTCGACGAGGCGACCTCCAACGTGGATCTGCACACCGAGGCGCGCATCGAGCAGGGTCTGCGCCGGCTGCTTGCGGGGCGCACCTCGATCGTGATCGCGCACCGGCTCTCCACTATCCGGGGTGCGGGCCGGATTGTGGTCTTGGAGCACGGCAAGATCGCCGAGCAGGGCACGCACGACGAGCTGATCGCAGCTGAGGGGCGGTACTACGACCTGTACCGCGACTGGGCGATCCACGCGGCTGCGTAGGCACGCTCTACACGTCTGTGCGTCAGCCATAATAGCGCGCGATAACCTGCAGCTGGCTGAATATGTCCTGTGTGAGAACGAGTGTGACGATCAACACTCCGGCAACCGGACCCCAGCGACGGCCGGCACCGCGCGCAGCGAGCGCAAGCACAGCGCCCCAGAGGGCCAGCATCGGAAGAACATAGCGCGGCTCGGCAAACTCAGTCGGATAAAGGGAAATGTTCTGGTAGCCGCTAATTCCGACCAGCATCAACACGCCGAAGCTCATCGCCGCGTAGATGATCAGCTCAGTCGCACGGGCTCGCAGCACAGTTCGGCCAATAACAAGCTCGCGTACGCATAGGACGCCGATCAAGGCGACCGGCAACAGAACGACGTCGTAAACCCAACCCGGGAAAACAGTGTCCAACCATCCGTACAAGCCGACCTGTCCGTTGAACCAGATCTGGCGAGTAGTGAAGAGTTCACCGAAATAACTGTGCATCCAAGGTAGCCGCGGCAGGTAGAGCTGCCATATATAGCTGAGCTCGTGCGGAATCGAGGCATGTCCGCCGATGACCCCACCGAAAGCTTTGGAGATAATGCCTAGCGTCGGATGGCCCGAGGCCATATTAACGAGCGCATAGAGGATCGCGGGGCTGAATCCAATCAGCAAGCACGGCGCAAGCAAACGATAATAGGCCGCGTGGCCGAGCGTTCGTCCTTCACGGCGGGCAAGCAGCACCAGCCCAAGAAGGGCGCCCGGCGCCAGGCCGAGGAAATTCAGCTTCGTCAGGAAGCCGACAGCCATCACCCCTCCGATCATGAGCGCGAGTCGCGGTGTGAGCCCACGCCGGAAGGCGCGTGCGAAACAGTAGAAGAGCGCCGCACAGACCGCGAACAACATCGTATCCGGGTTCACCGCGCCGGAGATGAACCCCAGAGACGGCGCAAGCGCGACTCCCAATCCGCCAACCGTCCAAGCCCACGGCGCTCCCGGTAGAGCCTCACGAAGAAACAGGAACACAAACAGAGCGGTAAGAGCCGCCATCACGGCACTCAGGAGCCTCATCAGCTCGAGTCGCTCGAGGATCGTCCCCCCGGAGCCCAAGCCATAGGGAATCGTCTGAAGCGCATAGTAGAGAGGAGGCTCGGAAGTCGCGGTCCCGGCGCCTCCGGCTCCGCGCTTGGCAAACGGCGCCGCAAGTTCGTTGTCGAGTCGCACCTGTTCAGAGCGCAGGGAGATCGTATGCGCTGTCGGACTGAGGAAAATAGCTTTCTGTTTTAGCCCTTGTAGTGCAACGTTCTCCTCTTCGGAATACCCCTCAGCCGGCGATGACGGCAGACTGCCGGTCTCGGCGAGCTGTTGCACGTAAGCGAAATGGTCAGGCTCGTCGGGCGCTTGAAAAGGCGGCGTGATCAGCGACCAGCAAGCCGCATTCAAGAAAGCCACGAGCACACACATTCTAGCCGCGGTGGGAACACGCGAGAGCGCCTTCCGGGCCCGTCCTCGCCAACCTGGGCTCATTTATCTCAATTCCTTCACTGTCAACCACGAGACGCCACCGACGACCGCCGCCATCAGTGCTATCTCCAGTAGCACGATCCACGTACCGGCTGCCCAATGGCCAAGACCGATGCGCCTGGCCACCGATGTCGCTAAGGACCACCAAGATCGGTTTCCCGGCCTGAGATATTCGACCCTCATCCTGCCGTTCAGTCGCTGCCCACTTCCACCGATCGCGGCTTCCCCGGGGCGCGTTTCACTGCCGTCGATATTGACCAATCCACCGGTCGATCCAAGCGTGAAGCAGAGATCCACGTCAGACACGCTGTGTCGCACTGGTTTCAACGGAATCGTAGGAATCCTCCCATTCCACCCGGCGCCACGCAGACCGCTCGTGAGTACCCGACCACCCGATAGAATCTTCACCGTAATACGCGGGCCGTATGAGGCGAACAACGAAAGACGGACACCCGTGGTACCCGACGGGAGCACCCCTTCCCGCTGACAGGCATGCGCGCTCTGATTAGTCTTAGCGAGCGTAGTATTGAGCCTGATGCTATTGCTCGCGGCAACGGTAGGAGGCGAGCGCGTGAGCGTAACGGCGACTGCCACGACCATCAATGCCAGTCCCGCACATAGCGCCACCGGCACGCGGGCCATCTCAAACCAGTCGCAATTCGCGGATATCCAGGAAAAGGACCTGGATGCCAAGTACAAGGAGGCTCGATACGAGGAGAGCCGCGCGCGCCTGACAAGCATTGCGATAGCCGTAGCCAACCCACCGTTGGCCGAGCATCGTGGGTACGCGAACCTTCAACCGAATCACGGTCACCTCAGGACAACAGAATCCACCGATCCACATAGCCAAATGATACATATAAAAAGTACAAGCCTCCCCTCTGAATGGACTGTCCCGAACAGGCAAATCGCCTCGTCCGGGCGGGCAGGTGCTCAACAGACTCCGGGACAGGGACTCGAACCCCAAACTCGTGCTCCAGAGGCACGCGTGTTGCCAATTACACCATCCCGGAAGGGAAAAGCGGCCCTAAGCATAGTGTGTTTGGACGAGCGATCCGTCCGTCAACACACTACGACCGGCCTAAGCTTCAGCCAGACTCCCGTTGGGAGCAAAGAAGGCCGTAATAGCGCTCTCAAGCCCCGGATCGAGCACCAGCAAGACCTCATCCCCCGCTTCGATAACCGTATCCGCCTTGGGCACGAAGCCGCCTCCGGCGCGCAGCACCGAGATGATCAGGCTGCCTTCGGGAAGTGCGATATCCGAGACGCGTTCGCCCACGACCGGGGCTCCAGCGCTGACCTCCAGCTCGATGATCTCCAGGCGCTCCTCTTCCAACGCGAGCAGATGCACCAGGCCGTAGCGCGGGACCTCGTGCTCGATCAAGCGCAGGATCAGATCGGTCGCCGAGACCGCCGGCTGGATGCCAAGCAGCTTGAAGTGGTCGTAGTTGCGCGGGTTGTTGACGCGGGCGATGATGCGCTCGCACAGGTACTTCTCCTTGGCCACCTGACAGACGAGCATGTTGTCCTCGTCGTCGCCGGTGACGGCGATCACCAGGTCGGCTCGCTGAATGCCCGCCCGCTCGAGTACCCATAGCTCGGTGGCATCGCCGTACTGGACGGCGTGCTCGTACTCTTCCTCGATCAGCAGGTAGCGCGGGCGCGAGGACTCGATGATCGTGACCTCGTTGCCCTTGAGGATCAGCTCGCGCGCGAGGTTGCGGCCCACCTTGCCGGCACCGACGATGATCACGTACATGGCTTGACCTCGGCCATGGAGAACGTGCGAAGAATCGCCGGTAGAACGCGCATCGACTGCCTACGCCGACTCGGCCGCGAGCGCGCTCTCGAACATTTCGATCGCGTGCTTGGTCGGGGAGATCGTATGCAGGCCCTGTTCGCCGTACCAGCCAGCGCGGGCCGGGTCCATCACGCGCACCAGCACCTTCTGCACGCCGAAGCGGCGTTGGGCGATCTGAGCGATGATGACATTCGTGTTGTCGCCGTCGGTCGAGGCGATGAACACGTCGGCGTGCTCGATTCCCGCCTGCACGAGCGCTTCGGTCTCCAGGGCCGTTCCCACCGTGAACTGGCCGTCGGATTCCTCCCAGCTGCCGCTCTGGCCTGCATCGAGGCGCTCGTGGGAGAGCGGGTCCTCGTCGAGCACCGAGACTTCATGGCCGGCCGCAAGCGCGGACTTGGCCACGGCCGAGCCGACACGACCCGCTCCGACGATCAACACGAACATGGGAAGGGCGGCGCCGGGGTCGATGGGGGGATCGCAAGCATGGCGTGTGAGATTAGACGATGGGTCCACCGCTCGGCCCGGCGAGTGGCTCAGCCGGGGCTATCTCCGCGGGCGCATCCTGAGCAGGCGAATCCTGACCCGCCTCCACGCCCGCCAGGACCTCCGCATAGTCCCGCTCGGACGGCGCCGTCACGATCACGCGACACGCCGCCTTGCGCACGACGTACTTGGTGACGTCGCCGACGAAGTTCTCGAGCGGCCCCCCGCGTCCCCCCAGACGCGAGCCGCCCCGAATCCGGGAGGGCTCCTCGGCACCGAGCACGATCGCCTCCACACCACGTCTGCGCGCCTCCTCGAGGATTGCGTGACCGATGCGGCGGGCCCTGATCGTTGCTGTGGCGACCTGCACACCCGCGTACTCCTCGCCCACCGCCTTGGCTCGCGCCAGCGCTTGGCGTGCGTGCTTGACCTGAGCATCGGGCAGGCGCGCGTCCAGCGGCAAGGACATCGGCATCTCGAAGATCCACACCGCCTCGATCGTCGAGGCGTCGATCGCGGCATCGTCGGTCGGCTTGCCGGCAACCAGCAGGGCGGCGGTCTGGATGATGTCCTCGTCCAGGCGCGTACCGCACAGCGGTACCAGGATCGAGCCGTACTCGCGCTCGGGCAGATGTTCGGCCCGCAACGCCTCCACCGAGACGGTCACACGCCGCAGCAGCGAGGTTTCATCGGCGCGCCGGTAGATGACGTACAGCAGGATGCCGGCGGCCATCCAGCCGAACCCGACATAGCGCGCGGTGTGGTGCACGGCGATCGTCGCGACCCAGCCCAGCGAGCATACGATCGTGCCGATCACCGCCAGCAGCGGCAGCTCGCCTCCGCGCACGCGCACGGAAAACGGAGTGCGATATAGGCGCTTGCGGTCGGGCTCGCTGTAGCGCATCTTGACGACCGAGGCGTGCGCGATCGTGAACGCCAGCATCGCCCCGAACGCGTAGGTGCCGACGAGGAAGGTGAGACTCTCGGGGACGACCAGGCCGGCGGCGATCACGCCGGCAAGCAGGATCAGCACGTAGGGAGTCGAGCGCTGGGCGTGCAGGCGCCCCAGCCCGCTCGGGATCTGACGGTTGACCGACAGCGAGTAGGCCAGACGCGAGAGGCCGAGCATCGCCGAGTCGGCTGCCGCGACCAGCGTGAGGCCGGCGATCGCACCAATCGAGTACGTCAAGGCCTGCGAGAGCCAGTGCGGGTGCAGCTGTTCCATGATGTCGAGCATCGGGGCGTCGGAGAAGTGGTGTCCTGGCACCCCGCCCGCTACCAGTGGAAACGCCGAGACCGCAACGATCGCCACGCCTACATAGGCGACCACAACGGTCACAGTGCCGCTTCCTATCAGCCGCCGCAAGGCGCCCCGCCCGACCTTGACCTCGCCCGCCAAGCCGGACGCCGACTCCACACACGTGAAGGCGATCGTGGTGATCGTGAGCGCGAAGACCAGGCCTGCCCACGTCGGCGCGCTGCCGAGATTGACTTGGCTGATCAAGCGATGCGGGTCGAGGAACTCCACGAGCCCGACCACGATCATGATCAGCTCGAGCAACAACGCTCCGAGCACGATCACGACGATGCGGTATTCGCGACGCCAGTGAAAACCGCGCACGTTTGTGAACACGACGAACGCGATGATCGCCAAGGCCAGCAGCAGCGCCTCGGTGTAGTGGCCCAGCGGTGCCCAGAAAACACGCAGGTACTGGGTCGCGGCGAACGCGGTGACGGCGATCAGGATGACGTAGTCGAGCAGCATCGCCCAGCCTGCGATGAAGCTGACGAGCTCGTTGAAGGCATAACGCGCGAAGACGGTCGAGCCACCCGGCTCCTGGTGTAGCGATGCGCCCTCGACGTAGGTCATCGCCGTCAGCCCGAACATGATCGCGGCGATCAGAAACACGACCGGGGTCAAGCCGGCCGCGTGGTCGGTCACGACCCCGAGCGAGAAGAAGATCGCGCTTGCCAGCGACGTGTAGACGATCGCGAACAGGATCGGCGAGCCGAGGCCGTGTCGCAGCGTCGTGCGCGCGCCGGCGCCGAGTTCGACGGCACGCATGTGCGCCGCCCGGCGTTGCGATGCCTGCGCGCCGTTGTCGGGCTGGCGCCCAGCGCCGGCTACCGCCCCGTTCCCAGGCTCAGACCCGCCCTGTTTGGGCGCGCCTGGCCCCTGTCCCTCTGGCGTGCTCATATCCCGCGACCTCGCCTGACGTCGACGTACATACGGCCCGAGCCTGCGACGACAAACAGGAACCCGAGCAGCACGCGAATACTGAGCACGCCTTCGCCGACGAGCGCCTCGACGATGAGCGCGATGCCGATCGCGACCATCGCCAGTGACAGCACGGTGGTGCCGGCGCGATGTAGCTGCCTACCCGTCATCTCATCTCTCTCGTGAGCTTAGGACTAATCGCGGCATATGGGGCATGCCGCGGGACATAGCAGACGCCTGAACAACTACGCCTGCGTCGCCCCGCGACAGTGCTCGACAGTGCTCCTGAGTCTCAGGTGATGAGTGGGATGATGAGGATGGCGACGATGTTCGCGACCTTGATCATCGGGTTGATCGCCGGTCCGGCCGTGTCCTTGAACGGGTCGCCGACGGTGTCGCCCGTGATCGAGGCAGCGTGCGCCTCAGAGCCCTTGCCACCGAAGGCGCCGTCCTCGATCAGCTTCTTGGCGTTGTCCCAGGCGCCGCCGCCCGCGGTCATCATGACCGCGAAGAAGAAGCCCACGACGATCACGCCGATCAGCAGGCCGCCGAGTGCCTTCTGGTCGATCAAGCCCACGATCACCGGCAGCGCGATCGGCAGCATTGCCGGCAGGATCATCTCGCGTTGAGCTGTGCGCGTGACGATGTCAACGCACGTGGCGTAGTCGGGCTCTTCGGTGCCCTCCATGATCCCGGGGTGCTCGCGGAACTGGCGGCGGACCTCCTCGACCACGGCGCCACCGGCACGACCTACCGCCTCCATCGAGAGCGAGGCGAACAGGCACACCATCATGCCGCCGAGCAAGAGCCCGATCAGCACGGGCGGTTCGTTGATGCCGAAGGTGATGAAGTTGCCATTCGACTTGTCCGCCAGCTCCTGCTGGAAGCCGGCAAACAGAACGATCGCGGCGAGTACGGCCGAGCCGATCGCGTAACCCTTGGTGACCGCCTTCGTGGTGTTGCCGACGGCGTCCAGCGGATCGGTCACGTTGCGCACATCCTCGGGCAGCTCGGCCATCTCGGCGATACCGCCGGCGTTGTCGGTGATCGGGCCGAACGCGTCGAGCGCCACGATCAGGCCGGTCAGCGACAGCTGGCCCATGACCGCCACGCCGATGCCGTAGATGCCCGTGGTGCCGCCACCGGCGAGCTTCCATGCGCCGAGGATGCCGAGCACCAGCACGATCGCCGGCAGAGCCGTTGCCTGCAGGCCCGAGCCGAAGCCCTGGATGATGTTCGTCGCATGCCCGGTGACCGACGCCTTAGCCGTCTTCTTGACAGGCGAGAAGCGCGTCGAGGTGTAGTAGTCGGTGATGAAGAACAGCAGCGCGGTCACGCCGATGCCGATCAGCGCGCACAGGTAGAACTTGCCCCAAGAGGGCGGGTTGACGACGTTGCCGACCTGGCTGAAGGTGAGGTCTTTCATCAGCCAGTAGGTGATCGGCGCGAATGCCGCCGCGGCGATGATCCCCGAGACGACCAGGCCCTGGTAGAGCGCGCGCTCGACGTTGCCGGCCTTCGAGCGCACCGCGAACGTACCGATGATCGAGGCGATGATCGCGACACCGCCGAGGACCAGCGGATACATGACCACGCGTGTGGCCTCATGGAAGGTGAGCACGCCCAGCAGCATCACTGCCACCGCAGTGACCGCGTATGTCTCGAACAGGTCCGCGGCCATGCCGGCGCAGTCGCCGACGTTGTCACCGACGTTATCGGCGATCACGGCCGGGTTGCGTGGGTCGTCCTCGGGGATACCGGCCTCGATCTTGCCGACGATGTCGGCGCCGACGTCAGCCGCCTTCGTGAAGATGCCGCCGCCGAGTCTGGCGAACACAGAGATCAGCGAGCCGCCGAAACCAAGCCCGATCAGAGCGTCAACCGCGGTCTTCTGACTGTCGTTGAAGACCGCCGTGAGCAGGCCGTAGTAGCCGGCTAGACCCATCAGCGCAAGACCCGCCACGAGCATGCCGGTGATGGCGCCGCCCTGAAAGGCGACACGCAGCGCAGGCGATACTCCGCCGCGGGCGGCCTCGGCGACGCGCGCGTTGGCGCGCACCGACACGTTCATGCCGATGTAGCCGGCCGATCCGGAGAGGATTCCGCCGATCGCGAAGCCACAGGCGACAGCGATGTTCTGGATGAAGATCAGCGCCACGAAAATCACCACGCCGACAATCGCGATCGTGGTGTACTGGCGGTTCAGGTAGGCACGGGCGCCCTGCTGGACCGCGAGTGAGATGCTTTGCATCCGCTCGTTGCCCGGCGAGAGCGCGAGCAGAGCGCGGGTGGTCACGAGGCCGTACGCCACAGCACAGGCGGCGCACACAAGGGCAACGACGACCCCATGGTTCGTCAGAAAGCTACTCAACAGAAATCCTCCGCGGTCTGGTTAGGTGCCGCGCGAGGAGATTCGCGCGCACAGTTGTCGCACGGGCCACTCCCTAGGAGCGCACGACCCGGCGTAAAGGCGGGCGCAGTCTATCGTTTGCGCCAGCGGAAGGCGGTCAAGGTCGCGGCGGAAGTCTGGTCGAGGTCATGCCCAAAGCACGATGCCCCCCGCGCGCGCGGGGGGCATCACCCTTTGCGGACTACATCAACACCAGCCTCAGCCGGCCCGGAACCGCCTCGCCTGTGCAGCGCGGCGCTCAGCTGCCGGGCACCCACAGCCTGCCGCTCGACTGGGCCGGCCCCGGGCCGGACTGTTGATCGGCCTCGGCGGGCTCGTCGGGCTCTTTCGCGGCCTCAGGGGGTTGCGAGGCTGACGACGTGCTGGAAGACGCGGAGGACGTGCTCGCACTCGTGGTGCTCGTGGAGCTCTGCGCCTCGCGCGCATAGGCGACCTGCAGTTGGGCGATCGCATCGCGCAGCGGGGCCAGCTCACCTGGCATGCGCCGCTCGAGGATCGGCATCAGCGCGCCGGCGCCGTCGATAGCGTCGCGCACCTGCTCCAAGTCGCGTTCGCTTCCGGGCGCCGCGGAAGGGTCGACCCCGGCGCCAGCCGGCGCCAGCCCGAGACGGCGACCGGCGATGTTGATCAGCGAGACCGTCGTCTGGATGATCATCTCGGCGCTCGTGATGCGGTTCAGCTCGGCTTCGTAGGCTGCTCGCAGCTCGTCCTCGCTTGGCTGCGCCTGGCTCGTTGGCCCGCCCGGTCCCCCCTGCGCACTCGCTGCGCCCGGCTGGGGCTGTTGCTCGCTGCTCACACCGTCACCTCCTGGGAATAGGTCTGTCTTGTCTCGCGTACCGAAGCCGCGAATACCTCCTCGCGGCTTGCTCCCGCGTCGATCGTCGCTCTCTGGCGCTGTGCTCCGTTGCGCTCGGGGAACGCAAGCTCGATGGCCATCTCGTCGCGCACCGGCTCGGTCCACGCAGCCAAGCGCTCGACGATCTCCGTGGCCGGGTACTCCTCGGCGCGCTCGAGGTCGACCATCTTGCCGTCGAGCCCAAAGCGGATCGCACGCCACATGTTCTCCTCGATCAGGCGTGGCGGCGGGTCGGCGAACGGCACGCCCTCGTCCAAGTCTCGAGCAGCTTGGGCCACACACGCCACGATCAATCCGGCCAACGCCTCTGACTCGCCCGCCGTGCTCTGCGCGTCGCAGATTCGCACCTCAACCGTTCCGAACTCGAAGTGCGGGCGCACCGACCACCACACCTGCGTGAACTCCACGATCGAGCTTGTCCGCAGCAGGAACTCGATGTATTGACGATACGCCTGCCAGCCACCGAACGCATCGGGGATGCCACAGCGCGGAAAGTTGCGCGTGAAGCTTTGCGTGCGCGCCGAGTGCAGGCCCGAGTCGCGTCCGTCCAGGTAAGGCGAGTTGGCGGAGACCGCCAGCAGCAGCGGCAGCACCGGTCGCAATCGGTCGCAGACGCGCACGGCGCGGTCGATGTCGTTGATGCCGACGTGCACGTGCAGGCTGAAGGTGTTGTTGCGCCAGGCGACGTACTTCAGACCCTGCTCGACTCGCCGATAGTGCTCGGTGTCGATGATCGGCTGCTCGCGGTAGTCGGCCCATGGATGGGTTCCCGTCGCTCCCAATGCGGCGCTCTCTTCGCCTGCCAAGGCGAACAGCCGTCGGCGGCGCTCGCGCTGGAGGCTGAGCGCGTCGGCCAGGTTCTCGCCGCGGCCGGAGACGATCTCGATCTCCGAGGAGATCAGCTCACCCGTGATCGCGCCTGCCAGCAGCGGGTCACGCTCGCTCGCGCGTGTACGCAAGTGCTCGAAGCGCGGGACCAGATCCAGCGTGGTCGGCTCGAGGATCGCGAACTCCTCCTCGATGCCGACCGTGAGGTTGGTCGACTGCGCGAACGTATCAACTGCTTTATCGAGGTCTTTGCTGGTCATTCAGGTGAGCCTACGAAGCTTGCCGTTATGGGAGGGGGAGAAATTAGTGTGAGGTGCAGACGCGCCGGGCCCAAGGTCAGGTGAGCGTGTCACCACCGACCCGGGAATCAGGTCAAGTAGAAGTAGAGCGCGTAGAGCAAATCGACCGCTGGACTCGAAGTGTGGACTGTCACCTCGGGCGGAACCGCCAAGAGCGACTCGGAATAGTTGAAGATGATCTTCACGCCGGCGTCCACCAGCTCGTCCGCCAGGCCCTGAGCGGCGCGCGTGGGGACCGCGAGCACGCCCACCACGATTTCCTCGTCTTCCACGACTTGGTGTAGCTCGCTGGTGTGACGAACCGTTTGGCTGCCGACCTTGCTGCCGACCTTCGTCTCGTCCACGTCGAAGATCGCCACCACCCTGAAGCCGTGGTCGGCGAAGATGTCCGAGGAGGCGATTGCCTTGCCGAGGTGCCCAGCGCCCAGTAGCGCGATGTTGTGCTGTCCTGCCGTGCGCAGGATCTTGCGAATCTGCGAGACGAGCGACTCGACGTTGTAGCCGACTCCCCGCTTGCCGAACTTGCCGAATCCCGACAGGTCACGGCGGATCTGGGTGGAGTTGACGTGGGTGTAGTCGGAGAGCTCCTGCGAGGAAATCGTCTCCTTGCCCATCTTCTTTGCCTGAGTCAGTACCTGCAGGTAGCGCGACAGTCGTGCGGCGACTCCGAGGGAGAGCCGCTCGCCGGCGAGCGTATCGCCGTCGTGGATCGTGCTCACCGGAGTGCTCAACTCGTTGTAAGCCATCGCTTCTGACTCTAGAGGATGGTCTGCATGCGCTGCCGCAGAGCACCCTCGTCGACGAAGTATTCGAACAGCTCCTCATCGCCCAACGCACCGACCGGGATACGCTCGAAATAATCTCGATGCAGAGCCTCATCGGTCGTTATGTCAACCTCCGACAACTCGAACCCCAGCTCTGAGCTCAATCTTCGCAGGACATCCTGCGCCTCCTCACAGAGGTGGCAGTCCGGCTTGCCGTAGAGGGTGACGACCTTCATCGAAACCCCCATGCTCCCCGCGCGCGCAGGGGGCATGACGCTTTTCGCAACACACCCGACTCGCTCTGGCGAGGCATTCCCGCCCTTGCGCCCTCTCTCGATCCGTCCCCTCTCACCGCGGACGCTCGCCTGTCGCGTAGGCGTCGAGGCCCAGATAATCGGGGTATGCCAGCGCCGGCGCGAAGCGTGCGGCGCTGGCGATCATTGCGGCGTTGTCGGTACACAGGACAGCCGGCGGCACATGCACTCCCACCCCCAGCTCTCGCAGACGCCGACGCAGCTCGCCGTTGGCCGCGACACCGCCGCCAACGGCCAGCCGATCCAAGCCCCCCAGCTCCAGCGCTTCTTCGGTGCGCACGATCAGGTGCTCGACGATCGCGGCCTGATAGGAAGCCGCCAGATCGGCCTCGTGCTCGCGACGCTGAGCCTCACTCAGCTCGCGCAGCTTGTAGAGCAGCGACGTCTTCAGGCCCGCGAAGGAGAAGTCGAGACTGCGACCGAAGGCACGTGTGGCGCCGCGTCCTCCTCGTGCTCGCGAGCCGGAGGTCGGGAACTCGAACGCCTCCGGATCGCCATCGGCCGCCAGGCGCTGCAGTGCAGGGCCTCCAGGAAAGCCCAGGCCCAGCATCCTTGCGCCCTTGTCGAACGCCTCGCCCGCGGCGTCGTCGAGCGTGCGGCCGAGCGTCTGGAAACCTTCGTGCTCTTGTACGTGAGCCAGCAGCGTGTGGCCACCGCTTGCGATCAGGCAGAGGAAGGGCGGCTCGAACGCATCCTCGCCCTCGGACACGAGGAAATTGGCCGATACGTGGCCTTGCAGATGGTCGATCGCGGCGAATGGCAGGTGGCGGGCCGCTGCCAGCGCCTTGGCGCTCGAGAAGCCGACGAGCAATGCTCCGATCAGGCCTGGGCCCTGCGTTGCGGCCACCAGTTCCACCTCGTCCAGCGTCGTGCCCGCCTCTGCAAGGGCGCGCTGGACGACGAGGTCGATCAGCTCCAGGTGGTGGCGCGAGGCGATCTCCGGCACCACTCCACCGAAGCGCTCGTGCGCTTGCTGGGAGGAGATCACGTTCGAGCGGATCGTCCCGTTATCGGCGACGATGGCCGCACAGGTGTCGTCACAGCTGGTCTCGATCGCGAGGATCATCGCCGCGCACCCCACGCTCCGGGACGCCTCGCGCAGTCGGCAAGCGGCCATCTGATCGCCAGAACCCTCATACCGGCCCTGGGTTCGGCACGTCGTCGAACGAACCCGCCAGCGTCGCCGGCGTGCGCCACATCACCAGGGCGTCCTCGCCGTTGTCCTGGTAGTAGTGCCGGCGCAGGCCCGCGGCACGGAAGCCTTCACGTTCGTAGAGATGGATCGCCACGTCGTTGGAGCGGCGAACCTCCAGGGTGAAGCGGGCGCTGTCGTCTTGTACTCGCTCGTACAGCTCGCCGAGCAGGGCCGAGGCGACGCCCTTGTGTTGGTGCTCGACGTCGACCGCGACGTTCATCACGTGCCACACGGTGTCGTAGCGCGAGCAGATCAGATAGCCCATAAGCCGCTCCTCGTGCAGTGCCGCCAGACAGACGCCCGAGGACTTGGACAGCTCCAGCACGAACATCGCCAGTGACCACGGCGTCGGGAATGCGCGACGCTCGATCGCGATAACGCGCGGCAGGTCGGCGTAAGTGAGACCGCGTATGTCCACCGAGAACGAGCCCTCGGTCGTGGGGCCGGCCAGCGAGGCGCACATCAAGCCTGCGCCCCTTCCAGCGCGATCTCGGCGTCTGGGCGACGACGATAGTCAGGCACGACCATCTCTGTGCTGACGAGCGCCTGCTCACCCAACTCGCAGATCGCATGCGCCTGAATTTGGTGATGTTCGCAGCGATCCTCGGCGACGCGCACGCCGGCTCGCTCGAAGGCTTCGCGGTAGAGCATGGCCCCGTCTCCCAGCGCCAGCCAATCCTCGAGTTGTGTATCGATCGCGACAGTCTCTACCAACTCAGCCACAGCATCCGGGGATACGGCCTGCGGCGCGATCAGCTCTTGGCCACCGTCATAGGCCGCGAGGAAGACCTCGCCACGACGTGCATCGATTACAGCCAGGACCCGCTGTGCGTCCTCGCCCGCGCCGTGGGCCAGCGCGCGCAGGCTCGATACACCGACCAGCTCAACACCTAGCGACTGCGCCAAGCCTCGAGCTGTAGCTATCCCTATGCGCAGACCCGTGAACGTCCCCGGACCGACGCCGACCGCGATTCGCTTCAGCTCGGCCCAATCGGTCCCTGCCTCGGCGAGCACACCGTCCGCCAGCGGGAGCAGTTGCGTCGCATGGCCCGGACGCCGCCGCGCGGCAGGATCGTCGCGCGCCTGCAGCGTACGCCCGTCCGCCAACCTCAAGCCGACGACTGTCGCCGGCGTGGCGGTATCGAGGCCGAGCACGATCACCTTGCGACCTCGAGCTCTTGCACCTCAATGCGCCTGCGATCGCCGCCCTCGTGGGTCAACGTCACCAATAGACACGCGTCGCGCAACTCTGGGACCGCCTCCTCGGGCCACTCCACGAACGCGATCGCATCCGGGGCAAGGTAGTCATCGAGCAGATCGGGCTCCTCTCGCGCGAGACCCGCCAGCCGATAGAGATCCACGTGCGAGACGCTCACGTCCGAGCCCTGATAGCGATGGGCGATCGAGAAGGTTGGGCTCGTGACCTCCTCGCCAACCCCCAAGGCTTTCGCCGCACCGCGCACAAGCGTGGTCTTGCCCGCCCCCAACTCGCCGCGCACCAGCACGATGTCGCCCGGCTTCAGGGCAGCCGCAAGCTCGGCGCCCAGCGCCTCGGTTTGGCGCGAATCCGAGGTCTCGACGATGCGTGTCGCCACGAGAGAAGACTAGTCCAACCAGTGCCGGCATCCGCAAACGCGGACCAGCTGACGACCGCACCAGCTAGCGCCGACAAAAAACGGCCGGCTCGCGGGAGAGGAGAATCGCGAGCCGGCCGTGGTGCTTGGGAGGATGGATGTACCTGGTATCGACAGACCGTCCCGCCTGCTTGAACGGTTGCACGAGCCCTTTCACCTCCCACATACGAACGCCGCGCCGATCTGGATGCCCTGCGCCGCGCAAAGCCGCCCAATTTGGGAGCTTTGATTCCGCTCAGAGGAATGCTCAGAAGAGACCCAATTGATCCACGCTTCCGGGTGGCCCGTCGCCCCCAGCCGGCGCCTCACCAGCCAAGCTCCCGCCGGTCGACGCCCCACCCGCCGATTTTGTGTCCGCCAAATCGGCGCCCGCGGACTTGGCAGGCCCAGCCTCCGATTGCTCCCGAGCAATTGCCGCCTGCGCGAGCGCCTCGGCCTCTCCCTCGACCGGCTGGGGCGGCTCGGGCTGCGCCAGCAGCTCCGGCAGGCGCGCGAAGTCCTCGCGCAGCGTCTCGAGCATGCGCGGGGTGTACAAGGCCGCGGCGGGATGGAAGATCGGATAGAGCCGTACCGTGCGCCTGCCGAGTGTCAGCTCTTGCGGCTTGCCGTGCAGGCGCGTGATCCCGGTCGGGTCGTCCCTGAGCAGCTTTGTGGAGAAGTTGCCCAGCGAACAGATCACGCGCGGCTGGATCAGCTCGACCTGCCGATAGAGATACTCGCGGCAGTTCTCGATCTCCAGTGGCAGCGGATCGCGGTTGCCCGGGGGACGGCACTTCAGGACGTTGGCTATGAAGACGTCCTTGCGCTCCAGGCCGATCTCTTTGAGCAGCGTCTCCAGCAGCTTGCCCGCTCGACCGACGAACGGCAGACCCTGCTCGTCCTCGCTGGCGCCCGGCGCCTCGCCGACGAACATCAGCTCGGCATTCGCGTTGCCGGCGCCGAAAACGACGTTCTTGCGAGTGGCCGCCAGCTCTTGACAGCGCGTACACACGCTTGCTTGAGCGAAAACCTGCTTGAGGGTCTCGCGTCGCTGATCGATCTCCGCCGAAGACACAGCTGCGGATGGTAGTCACCGGCGCGCTTGCGCGGTATGCTTAACCCAGTCGCGACCGGTATCCCGCTGGGAACTGGACCGAGCCAGATGAACTTTTCGATCTCCATATCGATCAGATCCCTGCTGCGGGACGCAAGTCCATGAGGATTCTGTGCACCGTTGATGAGGCGCGTGCAGCGCTCCAGACGGCCCGCCAAGCCGGCCAGACAATCGGGCTGGTGCCGACGATGGGTGCCCTGCACGGGGGACACCTCTCGTTGATCGAGCGTGCGCGTGCCGAATGCGACGTCGTTGTCGTGTCGCTATTCGTGAACCCCGCCCAGTTCAACGAGAGTGCCGACCTCGACCGCTATCCCCGCCGGGAGCAGCGCGACCGCGAACTGGCCGCGACGGCTGGAGCGGATCTGCTGTTTTCTCCGGCCGTCGATGAGATCTACCCAGCCGGCTTCTCGACGTCGGTCGAAGTGCTCGGCCTGACCGATCGCCTGGAGGGGGCTGTGCGTGGAGCAGGCCACTTCCGCGGCGTCACGACTGTCGTTATGAAGCTTTTGAACATCGTCTCGCCCGACGTCGCCTATTTCGGCCAGAAGGACGCTCAGCAGGCGATCGTTATCCGACGTATGGTCGAGGACCTGAACATGAACGTAAGCATCGAGGCTTGTCCCACTGTGCGCGAAGCGGACGGACTTGCGATGTCCAGCCGCAATGCGCACCTGAACCCCGAAGAGCGAGCTCAGGCGCTAGCTATGCCCCGCGCGCTTGCAGCCGCCACCGCGGCCGTCAAAGACGGCGAGCTCTCTGCCGATGTGCTGATGGCAACTGCACGCGAGGCGATGAGCGCATTCGACGTCGAGCCCGAGTACATAGCGCTCGTACATCCGGACACGCTCGATCCAATCACGCGCCTGGAGCGACCAGCGCTGCTCGCCATCGCGGCCAGGGTCGGCTCGACTCGTTTGATCGACAACCTGATCTTGGACCCTTCGATACCCGTGAAGCCACAATCAAGAGAGGCCACCATCGCATGCAGCGCGTGATGCTCAAGTCAAAGATCCACCGGGCCACCGTGACCGACTGCGACCTCCATTACGTCGGCTCGATCACGATCGACCCCGACCTGCTCGAGGCCGCCGACATCCTCGAGCACGAGCAGGTTCACGTTGTCGACGTCGACAATGGGGCCCGTTTCGAGACATACACGATCGCCGGGCAGCGCGGCTCGGGCGACATCAAGGTCAACGGCGCTGCCGCACGTCTCGTGCACCGCGGCGACACCGTCATCGTCATCTCCTACGGTCAGTACGACCGTACAGAGATGGAGCACTACGAGCCTCGTGTCGTGCACGTCGAAGCTCAAACCAATCGCATCATCACCGTCGACGACGCGGTGGCGACCCTGCTGAGCTCCCCGCCGGCCTCTTTGGAGACCGGCGCACGGGGCTAGGCGCGGCGTCAACCAGCGCCAGAGAGGATTCACCATGTCAAGCCATCCCAGCAATCCCAGCTCAGGACATCAGGGCAAGACGATGCCCGGCAGGTCCGGCCTCGGCGTTCCCTCGGACCCCGGCCGTCTTCCTATGACCCTGCCTCTGCTCGCCGAGAAGAAGCGGCTTGGCGAGCCGCTTGTGATGGTCACCGCTTATGACTACCCCAGCGCGCGTGCTGCCGAGGCCGGCGGCGTCGATCTCGTGCTCGTCGGCGACTCGGCCGCCACGACGATCCTTGGCTACAACTCGACTACACCGGTCGACCTCGACGACATGCTTGTGCTCGCGCGGGCCGTGCGGCGTGGGCTGAACACACCCCTGATGATCGGCGACCTGCCGTTCGGCTCGTATGAGGTCAGCGACGAGCAGGCCGTCACCAGTGCTGTGCGCATGGTCAAGGAGGCCGGTTGCGATGCGGTCAAGCTCGAGGGCGGCGGGGTGGGCTCTGCATCTCGTGCGCGCGCGATCATCGGCGCCGGCATTCCCGTGATGGGGCATGTCGGGCTGACCCCGCAGAGCTCGACCGCGCTCGGCGGCTGGAAGGCCCAGGGCCGCACCGCTACGGCGGCGGCGCGCATCGCCTCGGAGGCGTTGGCACTACAGGGCAGCGGTTGCTTTGCGATCGTGTTCGAGGCGATCCCGAGTGCTGTCACCAAGGAGCTGATGCCCCACCTCGATGTACCCGTGATCGGCATCGGCGCCGGGCCAGACACCGACGGTCAGGTGCTCGTCTTCCACGACCTGCTCGGCATCCGCGACGGGCTCGGGCCGCGTTTCGTCAAGCGCTACGCCAACATCCAACAGGAGATGGACGCCGGCGTCAGCGCCTACGCCGAGGACGTGCGCTCAGGCCGCTACCCGGGGCCGGAGCACGGCTATTCGATCGACGCCGACGAGCTGGCGGAGCTGCATACGCTGCTCGCCTGAGCTGCGTAGCGAGCCGCCGGTCGCCATCGTACGTCCGGCGGCTCAGCGTGGCAGCACACACTGTCATTCCGCCCGTCGTCATTCCGCCCCGTCGTCAACTCGAGACCGCACGCCGTACTCGATTTTGCGCAGCACCCGCGCCGGCGCGCCCGCCACGATCGAGAATGGCTCCACGTCTTTGGTGACAACGCTGTTGGCGCCGATCACGCAGCGCTCGCCGATGTCCACGCCGCTTGTGACGACAACGTTGGCGCCAAGCCAGCAGTTATCGCCGATCCTGGTCGGGCCCTTGGTCTCGAAGCCCTGCCAGGTGATCGGCTTGTCGGGATCGTCGTAGCGGTGACTGGCATCCGAGACGAAGCAGCCGTTGGCAAGCATGCAGTGATCTCCGATCTCGACAAGCTGCTCCGCGGCGACCATCACGCCCATGTTCAGGAACGTGCCGCTGCCGATGCGCACGCGCGCACTGCCGGGCATCGTGATCCAAACGCCAGGCTCCAGCAGCGCGTGCGCGCCAATCTCCAAGCGTCCGTCGCGCAGCGCCGCTAGAACATCGCCATGCAACGGCCAGCGCGCGAAAGCTTCGCGGCGCATGAACTCGCGATGGATCGCCAGGCGGTTACATGGCAACGAATTGCGCTCGTACCAGAGCCACTTCGTCAACCAGAGCCGAGCTTGACCTGCCGTCACGCCGCGACCTTGACGAGCAGCTCGCTCACGCGCGCGCCGCCGACTTCGTCTTGCGCTTCGCGGCCGATGCGCCATTGGACGACGCGCCGTTTGTGCTCACCTTTTTGGCCTTGACGGCACGCACGCGCTGCTTGGCCTTCGGCTTGCGCACGAGCAGGTCGCGCAGGAATTCGCCCGTATGCGACCCGCGCTCGGCTGCAACCTCCTCTGGGGTGCCGGCGGCGATCACCATGCCGCCCTCCTCTCCCCCCTCCGGGCCCATGTCGATCAGACGGTCGGCGCACTTGATCACGTCGAGGTTGTGCTCGATCACGACCACGCTGTTGCCGGCGTCAACGAGTCGCTGCAACACCTCCAACAGGCGCTGCACGTCGGCAAAATGCAAGCCCGTCGTGGGCTCGTCGAGGATGTAGAGCGTGCGCCCTGTCGCGACCTTTGAGAGCTCGGTTGCGAGCTTCACACGCTGGGCCTCGCCGCCGGACAGCGTCGTCGCCGGCTGGCCGAGGCGGATGTAGCCGAGACCGACCGCGTCGAGTGTCTCCAGGCGGCGGCGGATCTTGGGGATGTGCTCGAAGAAGTGCAGCGCCTCCTCGACCGGCATCGCCAAGACCTCGGCGATGCTCTTGCCCTTGAACTTAACCTCCAGCGTCTCGCGGTTGTAGCGGCGCCCGTCGCACTGCTCGCATGGCACGTACACGTCTGGCAGGAAGTGCATCTCGATCTTGATCTGACCGTCGCCTCTACACACCTCGCAGCGCCCACCCTTGACGTTGAAGGAGAAGCGCCCCGGCTTGTACCCGCGTGCGCGCGCCTCCTGCGTCTTTGAGAAGAGGTCGCGGATCACGTCGAACAGGCCTGTGTACGTTGCGGGATTCGAGCGCGGCGTGCGCCCGATCGGCGACTGGTCGACAGCGATGATCTTGTCGAGCTGGTCGAGACCGTTGATCGCGCGGTGCGCGCCCGGGCGCTGCCTGGCACGGTGCAAACGGTTGGCCACCGCCTTGTAGAGCACTTCGTTGACGAGCGTCGACTTGCCCGAGCCGGACACGCCGGTGACGCAGGTGAGCGTGCCGAGCGGTATGTGCACATCGACGTCGCGCAGGTTGTGCTGGCTTGCGCCGAGGATCTCGACATAGCCGATCGGAGTGCGCCGCTTCTCTGGCAGTTCGATCGTGCGCGTACCCGCCAGGAACTGACCGGTCAACGACGGCTTGACCTTCTGCACCTGGGCGGCGGTCCCCTGCGCCACGATCCAGCCACCGTGCTCGCCGGCACCGGGTCCCAAATCGACCAGATGGTCGGCGCAGCGCATCGTCTGCTCGTCGTGCTCGACCACGATCACCGTGTTGCCAAGGTCGCGCAGGCGCTGGAGCGTCGCGATCAGCTTCTCGTTGTCGCGCTGATGCAGCCCGATCGAGGGCTCGTCGAGGATGTAGAGCACCCCCACCAGAGACGAGCCGATCTGCGTGGCCAGGCGAATCCGTTGCGCCTCGCCGCCCGAAAGCGTCGAGGCGCCACGGTCCATCGACAGGTAGCCGATGCCCACGTTCTCGAGGAACTGGAGGCGCTCTGAGATCTCGCGCAGGATCAGGCGAGCCACGTGCTTGTCGGTCTCCGAGAGCTCAACCTCCTCGAGCCAGGCCAGTGCCCGCCGCGCCGAGAGCGCGCAGAAGTCCTCGATACGTGTGCCTGCTACGAGCACCGCACGCGACTCGGGTCGCAAGCGCGCGCCACCGCACTCCGGGCAGGCGCGCAAGGACATGAACTCCTCGATCTTCTCGCGCGTCCACTCCGAGTCGGTCTCGCGATAGCGCCGCTGCAGATTTGCGAGCACCCCCTCGAAGCGCGTGCCATAGGAGCGCGTGCGCCCGAAGCGGTTGCGGTAGGTGATCTGTAGCGGCTCGCCGTTCGTTCCCGACAGAAACAGGTCACGATGCTCCTGCGGCAGCTCCTCCCACGGCGTACCCAGGTCGACCTCGTAGCGCTTGGCGATCGCCTCGGTCACCTGCTCGTAGTAGTTGGAGGCACTGTTCGCCCACGGCGCGATCGCGCCCTCGCCGACCGACAGGGTCGGATCGGGCACGACCAGATCGGGATCGATCACCATTTGCGAGCCGAGCCCTGTACAACGCTCACAGGCGCCATGGGGGGAGTTGAAGGAGAAGATGCGCGGCTCGAGCTCGACCAGCGACGGTCCGTGCTCGGGGCAGGCGAACTTCTCGGAGAACGTGAACAGCGTTCCGGGCTCGGGCTTCGCGCCCGGCACGATCTGGGCATTCGCCGCCCTTACGCCAAGGGCGCCGGATGAATGGGACTGGCCGTCTCCCGCTGCGGGCACGCCATTTCCATCCCCATCGTTTTCGCTGCGCGAAGACCCGACGATCTCGATCTCGACGAGGCCGTCCGCGAGCCCGACCGCTGTCTCGATCGAATCCGCCAGGCGCTTGCGGATGTCGTGGCGCATCGCGAGGCGATCCACGACGACGGAGACGTCGTGCTTGTAGCGCTTGTCCAGGACGATCGACTCCTCGAGCATGCGAATGCGCCCATCGATCTTCACGCGCGCGAAGCCGTCCGCTCGCAGCTCCTCCAGGAGCTTGCCGTACTCGCCCTTGCGGCCTCTCACGACCGGGGCGAGCACCATGAAACGCGTACCCTCGGCCAAGCCCATCGCCTGATCGATGATCTGCTCGGCCGACTGGCCGACGATCGGTCGTCCGCAGATCGGACAGTGCGGCTTGCCCACGCGCGCCCACAACAGACGCAGGTAGTCGTAGATCTCGGTCACGGTCCCGACCGTCGAGCGCGGGTTGCGCGAGGTCGTCTTCTGGTCGATCGAGATCGCCGGCGAGAGCCCCTCGATCGAGTCGACGTCCGGCTTGTCCATCTGGCCGAGGAACTGGCGCGCGTAGGCCGATAGCGACTCCACGTAGCGCCGCTGGCCCTCAGCGTAGATCGTGTCGAAGGCCAGACTCGACTTGCCCGAGCCAGACAGTCCGGTGATCACGACAAGAGCGTCGCGCGGGAGCTCCAGGGAGATGTCCTTCAGGTTATGCTCGCGCGCGCCGCTGACGACGATCTTGTTGCTTTGGGCCATTCGACTGTCATTGTATTGACGCGAACAGATGTTCGCCTTCGTGGGTCGGTCTCGTGACATGCAGGCCGTCGCTATTGGACCGGTATGCTGGCCCATATGGACGACCACGGGCTACCGATCTCCTATGAGGTGCTTGACCCTGGCACCCCGGTCTACAGCAGCGATGGTGAGAAGATCGGCGAGGTCACACATGTGCTCGCCGTACCCGAGGAGGATGTCTTCGACGGGATCGTGATCGACGAGCACGAGGGCCACGGAGACCACCGCTTCGCCGACGCCGACGATGTCGACTCGATCCACGAGCACGGGGTGACGCTCAAGCTCGACGCCAACGCCTGCCGCGCGCTACCCGCGCCGACCGAGAATCCCGGGGTCATGAAGGACGACCCGGCCGAGGGCGCTCCGGGGTTCTCCGACAAGCTGCACCGCGCCTGGAACCTCGTCTCCGGCAAGTACTGAGTCACCCAGGCAATCCGTCCGGGTTGCCCGTTGCACTAGATCATGGCGCAAATTTGCGCTCGTTCTTAGCGCAATTCCTCCAGCATCGCCTGACTCACCCTTCGATAGCCGCGTAAACCTCGTCGAGCAGGCGCTCGCGGTCGGGGACCGCGAAATTCTCTTCCAAGTAGCGTCCCGTGTCCTCGCGCGAGTCGCCGTTGAGCGCCATGTTGAGCGCGACCAGGCGGGCCCCGTCGATGTCGCCGTTGACGGCGGCGACATCGTTTGTGGCCACCGGCTCCGAGAAGAGCGGCTGCTCGTCGAACGCCGGCTCGCTCGGCGACGCCTGGGACACCACGGGCGCCTCGAAGTGCTCCTCGGCATAGACCCTGGCGTCTGGGGCTTCGGTATAGGGATCGCCCTGCATACCCGCGTGCGACTCAGCCAGCGTCTCGACGAACGGCTCGCTGTGGGTCTCGGGAGGCGCGACGGGAATTGGCTGGTCCGCATCTCTGTATCCCGCGGTGGCTGCCGCCTCCACCGACGACTGCGCGGCCGATCGCCCCGAAGCCGCGTCGTAGAGCGCCTCCATCTCGCCCTCGACAGCCGACAGGTCGCCCGCCAAGCGCCCGGCACCGCTGCGCAAGCTGTCGACCAAGGCGCGTGTCTCGCCGTCGAGCGAGCCGACGTGCCCGAGCAGAGCCTCGGTCGCGTGCGACACCGCCGCAACGTGCTCGCGCGCCCGCGCAACCGCCTCCTCGCGTGTACGCCGCGCATCCGCGTCGGCGGCCTCGCGCACCTGGTGCGCCTGCTCCGCGGCCTGGTGCTCGATCGCCTCGGCCGTCGCCTGGGTGGCCTCGAGGATGCCCTGAACCTGCGTAGCGGCGGTCGAGGCGAGCGACTCTCCGCCACGACTCGACGCTTCGCGCTGTAGCTCATCTATCTCGGCGGCAAGCGCTCTTAGGTGAGCGTCCACGCTAGCCGGGTCATAGCCACGACGTACGATCGGAAAGTCGCGCCGCTCGATCCCCTGACGGTCCAGTTCCACAGCGCTCATCCTATGCCACCTCGCCCGCGGGAGCCCCGCTTGCCTCGCCCTGCTCCACAGCAGGCTCGCCTCCAGCGCTCTGTCCCGTCGGCCCCTCGCCGGCCTGCACGTCCTTCAGCTCACGCCGCAGCTCCCTGATCTCGTCGCGCAACTGGGCCGCGTACTCGAAGCGCAGGTCGTCGGCGGCGGCGATCATCTCCTCCTCGATCTCGATGACCATGCGCTCGAGCTCGTGCTGTGGCATCTCTTTTGCCTTGGTCCTGGTCGCATTCTTGCGCCGGCGCCCCTTCGGCACCTTCGACTCGGCCTGCAGGAACTCGGCGATGTCGGAGATCCCCTTGACGATGCTCGACGCTGTGATCCCGTGCTCCTCGTTGTAGGCAACCTGGATTTCGCGTCTGCGGTCGGTCTCCTCGATCGCCGCCTTCATCGCCTTGGTCTCCCTATCGGCGTACATCAGCACCGTCCCCTTGACGTTGCGGGCCGCACGGCCGATCGTCTGGATCAGCGAGGTCTCCCCGCGCAGAAAACCCTCCTTGTCGGCGTCGAGGATCGCCACCAGCGAAACCTCCGGCAGGTCGAGACCCTCGCGCAGCAGGTTCACACCGACGAGCACGTCGTACTCGCCGAGTCGCAGGTCGCGAATTATCTGGATGCGCTCGAGCGTGTCGATCTCCGAGTGCAGGTAGCGCACCTTGAAGCCCATCTCGATCAGGTATTGCGATAGGTCCTCGCTCATCTTCTTCGTGAGCGTGGTGACCAGCACCCGCTCGTTCACGTCCACCCGCTTGCGGATTTCGTTCATCAGGTCATCGATCTGGTTCTTGGTCTCGCGCACGTCGATCTCCGGGTCCACGACCCCTGTGGGCCTGACGATCTGCTCAACGATCCGCTGCGAGCGCGTCCGCTCGTATTCCCCGGGCGTAGCCGACAGGAACACGAGCTGCGGCGTGATCGAGAGGAACTCGTCGAACGTCTGCGGACGGTTGTCCATCGCGCTCGGCAGCCTGAAGCCGTAGTCCACGAGCGTGCGCTTGCGCGAGCGGTCGCCCTCGAACATGCCCCCGATCTGCGGCACGGTCTGGTGGGACTCGTCGATGAAACAGACGAAGTCCTTGGGGAAATAGTCGATCAGGCAATAGGGGCGCTCGCCCGGCTTGCGTCCGTCGAGGATGCGCGAGTAGTTCTCGATCCCCGAGCAGAAGCCCATCTCACGCAGCATCTCCATGTCGTACTGGGTGCGCTGGCGCAGACGGTGGGACTCCAGTTGCTTCCCATCGGCCTCGAGCTGCTCGCAACGTTCGTTCAATTCCCGCCCGATCGCCGCTACGCCGTCCTCGATCGTGCCCTCCTTGACGTTGTAGTGGGTAGCCGGCCAGATCGCCACGTGCTCGAGATCGTCGGCGATCAGCTCGCCGGTCAACGGGTCGAAGTGCTGCAGCCGCTCCACTTCGTCGCCGAACAGTGTCGCCCTGAAGGCCGTCTCGGCATAGGCGGGGAACACCTCCAACGTCTCCCCCTTGACCCTGAAGGTGCCACGCGAGAGCACCGCGTCGTTGCGCGTGTACTGAATCGAGACGAGCTTGCGCAGCAGCTTGTCGCGGTCGATCTCCTCGCCGCGGCGCAGGATCTGCATGTTCATCTCATACGTCTCTGGCGAGCCAAGTCCGTAGATGCAGGACACCGACGCCACCACAATCACGTCGCGCCGTGCGAAAACGGCTGCCGTTGCGGCATGCCTGAGGCGATCCACCTCCTGGTTGATCGCCGAGTCCTTCTCTATGTACAGGTCCCTGCTCGGAACGTACGCCTCGGGCTGGTAATAGTCGTAGTAGGAGACGAAGTACTCGACCGCGTTCTCGGGGAAGAAGGTGCGGAACTCGTTGCACAGCTGCGCAGCAAGCGTCTTGTTGTGGGCGATCACGAGCGCCGGCTTCTGCACCTCCTGGATCACCCCGGCCATCGTCATCGTCTTGCCGGTCCCGGTTGCCCCGAGCAGCGTCTGGAAGCGCTCCCCCTCGCGCACTCCTTCGGACAACGATTCGATCGCCTTCGGCTGGTCGGCCGTAGGCGTGAACACGGGGTCGAGCTTGAACTCAGGCACGGGTCCCTACGTTAGAGCCTGCATCAAGGCAGGCGGTGCGAGGTCCCGGATTGTCCTCAAGACAGGCTCACAGTCCGAGCTGGCGAGGATAGACGGCCCGATATTCCGCCTGAGCGCGCATCACCTTCTGTACGTATGCCTGCGTCTCGGGAAAGGGTATTTCCGAGACGCTGAGCGTCTTGCCCGCTTCACGCGCCTTCGCCACCCACGAATCTACGTTGGCCAGCCCACCGTTGTACGCCGCTACGGCAAGCATCTCGTTGCCTTCGTAGCGATCGAGCAGGTAGCGCAGATACCAGCTGCCATAGGCCACGTTGATCTTCGGCGTTGCCAGATCGCCGGTCGTGAAAGCCGTGCCTCCGGAGAGATGGGCAATGTATTGAGCGGTGGAGGGCAGGATCTGCATGAGGCCGAGCGCACCGGCGGAGGACGGGCGCGGGTCGAACTTCGTCTCCGCGTAGATCACGCCGGCGATCAGCGCCGGGTCGAGGTGCTTTTCGGCCGCTTGTTCGCGGATCACGGTCGCATCACTCAGCGGTAGCCCCTCGTTGCCCGACATGTGCTCGATGCGCGAGACGATCACGATCCCGAGCGCCGCGAGCACCGCGAATGCGAGCAGCATCCGCACAAAGGCACGAGCCGGGTGCAATGGTCGCCGAGTGCCATGCCCCGCGCGCGCGCGGGGGGCTGCTGATTGCCTGCCCCCCGCGTACAAGTTGCGACGACTGCTGTTACGCGCGGCCGTGGACAACCTTTGCATGCTCATCCTTTGCCCACCTCAACCCACGCCAAGCGCGAAAGGCATGACCCCATTCGGGTGTAATTCATCGAGACAGCTTGGCAAGTACGTCGGCCAGTTCGCGCCGCAGGTCGGCAACGCTACCGTCGTTATGGACCACGAAGCTCGCGCGCGCCGCCTTTTCCTCCTGAGGAAGCTGCCTGCCGGCGCGCTCCTCGGCGAGCGCGTGCCCGCGCGTGGCGTCGCGCGCGCGACGCGTGTCCTCCTGCGCGATCACCGCGATCGTAGCGTCGAAGCCGGCCTCCATGCCGGCCTCGAACAGCAACGGCACCTCGACCACGGCCGCCTTGGGGGCCGGCCGCAACGCGCGTGCGTGCTCGAGCCACGCGCCCATGCGGGCTCCAACGAGCGGCCACAACAGGCCCTCCAGCCACTTACGCTCGTGCTCCCCGCCGGCGAACGCCCTGGCAGCGACGGCGGCACGGTCGACGACTCCCCCAGGCGCGACCTCGGCTCCCCAACGCTCGACTACCGCATCCTTGACCGGGCTCTCGCCATAGAGCTCGTGCACCACGACGTCGGTCGAGAGCACCTGCGCACCGAGCTCTTCCAGCGCCTTCAGCGCGGTCGACTTACCGGCGCCCATGCCGCCGGTAAGCCCGACGAACGGCACCACCGGCTGCACGGCTCGAACTCGTCAGTCTTGGGCCGGCTCGCCGGCGGACTGCTCGGCGTCGCCCTCCGAGGCCGGCTCCTCGGAGGCGGCCTCCGCAGCGGGGGTCTCGACAACCGGCTCCTCTACAGCAGCGTCGGCGACCGCGGCCTCCGGTGTCGGCTCCTCCACCGCAACCTCAGCAACAGGCTCCTCCGCTGCAGGCACCTCTGCGGCAGGCTCTGCCATCTGCTCCTTGGCAGCGTGCTCCTCCACGAGAGCCTCAGCGACTGGCTCCTCCGCAACGGGGGCGGTCTCCTCAGCCGGCGCGTCAACGACATTCTCGGCGGCGGGCTCGGCGGCCGTCTCCTGCGACGCCAAAGCCTCGGCAGACGCCTGTTCGGCTGCGGCCTGATCGGCGGCCAGCTCGCCGGCGTCCTCTCCGACGGCCACGTCGAGCGAATCCTCGAGCACGACCTGCTCCTCGGCCACGGCCTCGGGCTCAGCCGGTGAGGCTGCCGGCGCGTCCGGTCGCGGCAGCGGCAGGATCTGATCCTCGACGCGCTTGGCCGACAGCGACAGGCGTCGGCGCTCGGAGTCGATCTCGAGGATCTTGACGCGGATCTCATCGCCAGGATGGACGATCTCGCGTGGGCTCTCGACATGGTGGCCGGCGAGCTCTGAGATGTGTACGAGCCCCTCGACACCGTCGAGCACCTCGACAAATGCGCCAAAAGTGACGACCTTCGTGACCTTGCCGGCGAGCTCGTCGTTGACGTTGTAGGTGTCGACGATCCGCTGCCACGGGTCTTCCTGAGTCTGCTTGAGGCCCAGGGAGATTCGCTGGCGGTCGCGGTCGATGTCGAGCACCTTGACCTGCACGGTGTCACCGATGTTGAGGATCTCGCTCGGATGGTTGACGTGCGACCAGGAAAGCTCTGAGATGTGGATCAGGCCATCGATCCCGTCGAGGTCGACGAACGCGCCGAAGTCGACGATGTTGGAGATCTGACCCTCCACGACGAGGCCCGGCTGCAGGCGGTCAAGGATCTGTTGGCGCACCTCCTTGCGCTCCTCCTCGAGCACCGCGCGGCGCGAGAGCACGACGTTATTGCGCGAGCGGTTGAGCTCGATCACCTTCGTCTCGATCTGCGTGCCGAGGTACTCGTCCAGGTTGGGCACGCGACGGATGTCGACAAGCGAGGCGGGCAGGAAGCCGCGTACCCCGAGGTCGATGATCAGGCCGCCCTTGACGACCTCGATGACAGAGCCCATGACCGGCTCGCCCGACTCGGCGGCGGCCTCGATGCGGCGCCACGCCTTCTCGAAGCGAGCGCGCTTCTTGGACATGATCAGGCGTCCGTCCTGGTCCTCCTTGGTGAGGACCATCGCGTCGACCTCCTCGCCGAGCGACACCTCCTCACGCGGATCCACCGACTTGCGGATCGAAAGCTCGTTGGCTGGGATGACGCCCTCGGACTTGTAGCCGATGTCGACGAGAACCTCGTCCTTGTCGATGCGTACGACATTGCCCGTCACGACCTCGCCCTCCTCGAAGGGCTGCATCGTGGCGTCGTAGTTGGGGACTATCTGCCCGTCGATTTCAAGCAGGAGTCCGTTGGACCCCTCGACCACGTGGGCCTGGGGATTCTCTATAAGTGTTTGCACCGGTCGAAGCCTAGCGCAGGGACGCCGCCCGGGGCTGAGAGACCCGCGCCTGTGGCGTGGGGTCCATGGGAATTGGTTGGGTACATATCATTGGCAGCCCTATGCCTGTGAGAGCGACCAAGCGCGGGGCCGAGCGCACACCGCTGCAGCACGATTGCGACGTGCTCATCTGCGGTGCTTCATTTGCCGGGCTGGCGATCGCGCGCGGGCTGGCCGGCACCGGGGCGCGCGTGCTCGTGATCGATCGTTATGAGATCGGCGAGCGCCAGACCTCGGCGTGCGGGATCCCCACCGGCTGGCTGGAGGCGATGTCACTGGAGGGGTCGCTACGTCAAACGTTCGACGAGCTCGTGGTGCATACCCCGTGGACCACGGCGCGCTGGCAGCTGCCCTGGACGTTCTCCACCTTCGACTACCGCGAGCTGTGCGCGCTGTTGTGGGGGCAAGCCCATCCGAGCGACGCGGAGTTCGAGACGGCGACGGTGAGCGGGCGCGACGGGAACACCGTTCACACCGATCGCGGGGATTTGACAGCGCCATTGATCGTCGACGCACTCGGCTGGCGTCGCGTGCTTTCCAACAGCACCCCGATCCAGCCCCCGAACGCACGCCTTTCGCGCGGCCTGGAGGTCCATCCGCACGGCGCCGGCGAGGAGCTGGAGCTGTGGATCGACCAGAAGTACATCCGGGCCGGCTACGCCTGGAGCTTCCCGGCGAGGGACGAGCTGCGCGTTGGTGTCGGCTCGTTCTGGCCTGCACACCACGTCAAGGAGCCGACCGTGCGTCTCGCCGGCGACCTTGGTCTGCCGCCAGACGGCTACCAGGGCAATTGGATTCCCCACCAGCTGCGGCCCGCGATCGAGGACGGCGTCTTCTTCGTCGGCGACTCAGCCGGGCATTGCCTGCCGCTCACAGCCGAGGGGATTCGCACTGCCCTCTACTTCGGCCTTGCCTGCGCACGCGAGCTGGCGCCCGTGCTCGCCGGCCATGCCACTCGCGAGCAGGCGCTGAGCCGCTACGGCGCCTTCTCGGATGCACACGAGCGCAAGTACCGCTGGTTGTTGAACACCCAGCGCGCGGTCGGGCGTCTCACTCCCACTCGCGCGATCACGCTGCTGGCACGCACACTCGCCTCAGAGCGTGTTTGCACCTGGTCTTTCAACCATTACCTGGAGATCGCGCCTCCGTCTTTCGTCGGCGCTCAGGCGACCTCGCGCAGTCGCGGACGGGTCGTGCTGAGCGCCTGAAGCGCCAGCCGGCTCGCCTCGATCGCGCTTGCCCACGAGACCTCTGCGAGCATGCCGTCGGCGGCGACCATGTCACCCGCAAGGAATACGCCGTCGCCACGATCTACGGCGGGGCGGTCGCGCCAGCTTGAGCCGGGCATGTCGAGCGCGCCGGAGCGCGCGTCCATCACCTGACGCCGTCGCCATGTCTCACGCTCACGCCAGTCTTGAATGCTGAGGTCGAGGAAGCGCTCCAGGCGCGCTGCCGCCAGGTCCGCGCTCTCGCCCGGGCGGATCGGCATCTGCGCCTGGATCAACTCCTCGCCGTCGGGGGCGATCGTCGGGTTGGCGCCGGAGTAGCGGCCGATCCAGCCCGACTCGTCCAAATCCGAGACGACAGTCGGGTCGCCGCGGCGGTAGCGCACCCCGATGTCCAGACAGAGCGTGCGACCGCTCTGCCATTGCAAGCTCTCGTCGCCGAGCAGCTCGCGCGCCTGGTCGAGCTCGGTCGCCACGATCGTCGGCGTGGACGGTATCTCCGCCAAGCGCGCGCCGGTTTCGACGGCTACGCCCAGCTCGCGGACTCGCTTCTCAAGCGTATCCACCAAAGTGCTCCAGCCCGCAACCGGATAGCGCACGATCGACGGGGCCGTCAGCAACAGACGCACCATTCGCGGCCATACGAACGCCGCCGAGAGCTCACCCGGATCGTGGTGGAACGTAAAGACGCCAGCCGCTGAGGAGGCTAGCGCGGCGGTGTCCTCGTCGCTGTGGCTGCTCGCCCACGTCCTGAAATCTGTGTCGACGGGGGCTTCGCGGCCGCGCAAGCGCAGGATCGCCGGCAGCACGCCCAGCGGCGGGGTGCGTCGCAGCGTCCCGCCCAGACGCAACCTGACTCCCGTCAGGCGCGCGTTGCTGTGCGCCGGGAGGATGTCGCGCTCACGCATCCATCTCCAGAATGCGCCGTCCTTGTACATGGCGTGCGGGCCGAGATTTGCCTTGTAGGGACCGTCGGTGCTTCGGGCCCTTCCACCCAACGCCGTATGAGCCTCGACGAGACGTACATTGGCTCCCTCCTCGGCGCAGGCGATTGCCGCGACCAAGCCCGCGAGTCCGCCTCCGACGATCGTGATCTGTGGCTTGCCGGCGCTTTCGTTGACTGAGCTCATGGTCGCTGCCTCCTTGAGAGGGTCGCTTGTTCCAGGTGCCGTCTTCTGACGGATGGAACCGGGGGATGAGTTTTGGGCTCGTGGGGCCTGTGGTTTGAAAGTGATCGGGTTGGAGCGGATATCGCTCCGACGATCAAGTTACGCCGATACTGGTCTCTATTACAGTTCCAGTAGTGACAAACAAAAGAGGGCCAGTTGGAGGACCGGAATTGCTCGTCGAATTGGACCGCGACGGCGAGCTGCCGCTGCACGAGCAGATCGAGCGTGCGCTGCGCGACCAGATCCGCTCCGGGGTGCTGCCGGCCGAGGCGCGCTTGCCGTCCACGCGTGGCCTTGCCCAGGAGCTCGGCGTATCGCGCGGCGTGGTGACCGAGGCATACGGACAGCTTGCGGTGGAGGGCTATCTCACCACCAGCCAAGGCGCGCCCGTGCGAGTGGCCAAGGCGGTGCGTGCCTCCAGTCAGCGGCCGCCCGCGCGCTCGCTGCTACAGAGCTACTCCTACAACTTCCACCCCGGGCTTCCGGACCTGCTCGACTTTCCCCGCGAGGCATGGCTGCGCTCGCTGCGCTCGGCGCTACGCGATTCGCCCCTGGATTCGCTCGGCTACGGCGACCCACGCGGCGTACCGGCATTGCGCGAAGCGCTTGCCGGCTACCTGGGGCGTGTGCGCGGCGCCGACGCCGACCCCGAGCACATGCTCGTGTGCACCGGCTTCATGCAAGGGCTCTCGCTGCTCTGCCGCGCGCTGCGCGGACACGGCGTCGAGCAGGTGGCGCTCGAGGACCCTGGCTGGCATCTGCATCGGCTGATCGTCGAACAAGCCGGGCTCGAGGTGGTGCCGATCCCGGTCGACGAAGGCGGCTTGCGCGTCGATGCGCTTGCCGCGACGGAGGCCTCAGCGGTTCTGCTCACGCCCGCCCACCAGTTCCCGACCGGTGCCGTGCTCGCACCCGAGCGGCGTGCCGCTTTGATCGAGTGGGCCGAGGACGAGCGGCTGATCGTCGAGGACGACTACGACTCCGAGTTTCGCTACGACCGCGTGGCGGTCGGCGCGCTGCAAGGGCTGGCCCCGGAGCAGATCGTGTACATCGGCTCCGCGAGCAAGCGGCTTGCGCCCGCGATGCGGCTGGGCTGGATGCTGCTGCCCTCCTGGCTGACCTGGGAGCTGACCGCGGCGAAGACGATCGAGGACTGCGGCTCGGAGGTCGTCGGCCAGCTGGCCCTGCGCGACTTCATCGCCCGCGGCGAGCTCGACCGCCACGTGCGCCGCATGCGCCTGCGCTACCAGCGACGCCGCGAAGCACTACTGCAAGCACTGGAGCGGTGGCTGCCCGACGCGCGCGTGAGCGGCGCCGACGCCGGACTTTTCGAGCTCGTGATGCTGCCCGAGCAAGTCGACGAGTCGCTGCTGCTTCGTGCCGCCGGCAAGCGTGGCGTGGGCGCCGAGGGGTTGGCGCTGCACAGCTACACCGCCGAGGGGGCGCCGGGCCTGCTGCTCGGCTACGGCAACCTCTCAGAGCCGGCGATCGAGCAGGGTGTGCGGCTGCTGGGCGAGGCTTACGCGCAGGCGCAAGTGCTGTAGACGAGAATCGCCAAGCCGACGCCGCTGCGCGTGGGGCCTTCCACACAGGAGCGTTTCCATACACAGGGGCCTTTCTGTGCAGCAGCGTTTCGCGCACAGGAACGTCTGCGCACGCCGGGCGCAGCGGCTAACGCCTAACGACCAGCACAACTCCGGCTACGAGCAGCACGAAGCCGAGGACGCGAGGGGCCCCGATCGGTTGCTTGGCGATCCCCAGCAGACCAAAGCGATCGATCAGGATCGCGGCGGCAAGCTGGCCAGAGATGACGATCGCTGTGAGGCTCGATACCCCGAGCGTGCGCACGGCGACGAGCGCAACGGTCACGTAGACAGCGCCCAGCAGGCCTCCGACGAATGCCCACCACGGGGCCTTGCCGACATTGCCGAGGCTGCCAATGCCTTCGTTCGTAAGCGAAACGATCAGCAGCAGCACGACCGTGCCGACCAAGAAGGAGACCGCCGCCGCCGGCACCGAACCGACGGCCTGACCCAGGCGCGCATTGACGGCCGGCTGCATGCCCACGAGCACACCGGCGACAGCCACCAGCACGATCGCCAGCGGCCGGCTCACGCGGGCTGCCCAGTCGTTGGCGCCGCATCCAGCCGCAGGTATGTCAACCCGTGCGGGCTCTTGTCTATCGCCAGCGCACTCTCGACGCCGGCGCCGCTCACTTCGCCTCCAGCCAGTTCTGCCCCACGCCGATGTCCACCGCCATCGGCGGTGAGTGCTCCCACACGCCGCACATCTCCTCCTCGATCAGCAGAGACGCCGCCTCCCGCTCCTGTGGCGGGCCTTCGAACAGCAACTCGTCGTGGATGGTGAGAATCTGCTTGGTGGCGAGGCCCGTGTCCCGCAGCGCGTTATGACAGCGCACCATCGCCAGCTTGATGATGTCGGCTGCGGTTCCCTGAATGACCGTGTTGACAGCCAGCCGCTCGCCAAGCGAGCGCACCTGATAATTACGGGCTTGCAGCTCTGGGATCTGGCGGCGCCGGCCCCACAGCGTCTTGACGTGGCCCTCCTGCTTGGCCAGCTCGATCGTCTCCTCGATGAACTGCGCCACACGCGAGAAACGCGCGAGGTATGCGTCGATGAACGCTTTGGCCTCCTCGCGCGGGATGTTCAGGCGATCCGACAGGCCGAAATCCGACAGGCCGTAGACGATCCCGTAGTTGATCATCTTGGCCTTCGAGCGCATGCCCGGGTCGATCTGCTCGGCGGTGACGCCGAACACCTCGGAGGCGGTGGCCGTGTGAACGTCCTCGCCGCGCTCGAAGATCTCCACGAGCACCTGCTCTTCGGCCGCATGCGCAAGCACGCGCAGCTCGATCTGGGAGTAGTCGGCCGAGATCAGCACGCAGCCGTCCTCCGCCTCGAAGCAGCCGCGGATCTCACGCCCCAATGGAGTGCGAATCGGGACGTTCTGCATGTTCGGGTTGGTGGATGCGAGGCGTCCAGTCTGCGCTCCCGCCTGCAGGAAGGTGGTGTGGATACGCGAGCGCTCGTCCACCATCTGGGGAAGCACATCCAGGTACGTCTTGATCAGGGTCGAAAGCTCGCGCCAGCGCTCGATACAGGGCACGATCTCGTGCTCTTCGCGGATTGCCTGCAACACGCGCGCGTCGGTCGAGAAGCCCGTCTTGCCGCGACGCTTGCGCGAAAGACCGAGCTTGACGAACAGGATCTCGCCCAACTGCTGGGGCGAGCCGATCGTGAACTCCTCCTCAGCCAGCGCGAAGATGCGCGCTTCGAGCGACGCGATCTCCTCGTAGACGCGTTCCGTGATCTCCCGCAAGCGCTCGACGTTCAAGCGCACGCCGAGCAGCTCCATCTCGCGCAGCACCGACACCAGCGGCAGCTCGACGTCTCCCATCACCGCTTGCAGCTGGCGCTCGGCGATCTGCTCGCGCTGCCACGTGGCCAGCGCGCCGAGCAACAACGCCTGAGCGGCCACAGGGTCCTCGACATCGGCCACCAAGCCGCGCTCTTCGCACAGCTCGTCGAACGGGTAGCCGCGACGAGCCGGCTCGAGCAGATAGGCGCCGAGCAGCGTGTCGTGCACAAGGCCCGGTGGGACCATGCCGAGCGCCTTCGCGTCGTGCGCAACAACGGGACGATCGGCACAGGCAGCCGCCACCTCTTGCTGGCCTCCACAGTCGCCGACGAGCACGCTCCCACGCCGGGCCCCACCACGAGGGCCCTGCCTGACGGCAGGCACCTCAACATCCGGCATGGGCTCGACTCCCGACGACGGCCGGCCGTTCGGCGGCGACTGGGCCTCCAGCGACGACTGAGCGTTCGGCGATGACTCCGTGTTCAACGATGACTCCGTGCTCGGCGGCTGCTGCGCGTAGACCGCGAAGCGCCACGGCGAGCCCTCGGCAAACAGCTCACCCTCAGGCGCCTCGCTCTGGTGAACCACCACACACAACTCCTGCGCCGCATCGCTCGCTGACACGAGCTTGGCGATGTCGGCCACTGTGCCGTGCTGCACGTGTGCAGTGAGCTTGACCTCATCCGAGGAGCTCGTCTTGGCCAACTCGACCTCGCCGAGCGCCTCCTCCAAGCGACGCAGCGGGTCGCGCAGCTCGTAGTGGCGGAAGACCTCGCGCAGACGCGAGCGATCAGGCTCATGTGCTGCCTCGCTGCTCGGATCGAAATCGAGCGCCAGCCCGCGCTGCACGGTGGCGAGGCTCATCGACATGCGCGCATTCTCGGCGTGCTCGACCAGGTTCTGTTTGCGCTTGGGGCCGCTGATCTCATCGACATGTGCCAGCACCTGCTCAAGCCCTCCGAAGCGCTGGATCAGCTCGCTGGCGGTCTTCTCGCCGATGCCCGGAATGCCGGGGATGTTGTCGGAGGTATCGCCCTTCAGGCCGTAGAAGTCGGGGATCAGCTCGGGTGGCAGGCCATAGCGGTCGATCACCGCTTGGCGGTCGTACAGCTTGGTCTCGGTGATGCCGCGCGCCGTGGCCATCACCTGCACGAGACCCTGCTCGTCGATCAGTTGGAAGACGTCTCTGTCGCTGGTGAGGATCGTCACCGGCACGCCGGCGTTACGCGCCTGCTCGGCAAGCGTCGCGATCACGTCGTCGGCCTCGTAGCCCTCGAGCTTGATGTTGCGATAGCCGAACGCCTCGACCAGGGGTTCCATCGCCGGCCACTGCGCCTTGAGCAGATCCGGGCGCGAGCGCCGTCCCGCCTTGTAGTCGGCGAACAACTCCGTGCGCCCCGAACTGCCCGCGTCCCACGCGACGACCGTGGGCTGCACGCCGTGGTCGGTGATGATCTTCACGAGCATCGAGGCGAACCCGAAAATCGCGTTGGTGGGCTCCCCCGTCGAGGTCGCGATCGACTCCGGCAACGCGTAGAAGGCCCGGTAGACGAGGCTTGGACCGTCGATCAGGAATACGCGGTGCTCCACGCCGGGCACTTTATTGAGAAGCAAATAACATGCCGGGCCGGCCCGGCCCGTGCGCCGACTACTTCGAGGAGTCCCGTCCCAGTGAGCGTCACCCCCAGCGCGCAGTACCGCCTCACCATCCGCGTCAAGATCGACGAGCAGCAGGGCATGCTCGGCCACGTCACCGACATGATCGGCGAGCAGGGCGGAATGGTCGTCGCCGTCGACCTCGTCGAGGCCGGCGCCGGGCACAGCGTGCGCGACATCGTCGTCGACGCCGGCAGCCGCGAGCACTGGAACCGCATCCTCTCGGCGCTCAGCTCGCTCGCCGGAGCCGAGGTGATCGACACGACCGACCGCACCTTCCTGCTGCACGTCGGCGGCAAGATCGAACAGCACAACAAGCATCCCCTGAAGACGCGCGACGACCTGTCGATGGCCTACACGCCCGGCGTGGCCAGAGTCTGCACGGCGATCAAGGACGACCCCGACAAGGCCTTCCAGTACACGATCAAGCGCAACACGGTCGCCGTCGTCTCCGACGGCACTGCGGTGCTCGGCCTCGGCGACATCGGGCCTGCCGCGGCGATGCCCGTGATGGAGGGCAAGGCGTGCCTGTTCAAGGAGTTCGCCGGCGTCGACGCCTTCCCGATCTGCCTCGACACGAAGGACACCGATGAGATCGTGCGCGCCGTCACGCTGATCGCGCCCGCCTTCGGCGGAATCAACCTGGAGGACATCTCCGCGCCACGCTGCTTCGAGGTCGAGGAGCGGCTCAAGAACGACCTGGACATTCCCGTCTTCCACGACGACCAGCACGGCACCGCCGTGGTCGTACTGGCAGCGCTGCTGAATGCCGTCAAGTTGACCGGCCGCAGCCTCGCTGAGCTGAAAGTGCTCGTGATCGGGCTCGGGGCAGCGGGCGTCGCCGTCACCAAGATCCTCTTGGAGGCCGGTGTGCGCGACATCGTCGGCGCCGACTCGCGCGGCGCGCTCTCGACTTTGCGCGAGGACTACCTCGACGGGAGCATGAGCTCCATCAAGCGCTGGTATGCCGAGTCGACCAACAGCGAGCAGCGCACCGGCAGCCCGGCCGACGTGATCGACGGCGCCGACCTGCTCGTCGGCCTCTCCGGGGCCAGGGCCCTGCCGGTCGAGGCGCTGGCCAAGATGAACAGGGATGCGATGGTCTTCGCAATGGCCAATCCCAACCCCGAGGTGATTCCCGAGGAGGCCGCTCCCTACGTGCGCATCATGGCCACCGGACGCTCGGACTACCCCAACCAGATCAACAACGTGCTGTGCTTCCCCGGCATCTTCCGCGGCGCACTCGACGTACGTGCACGCTCGATCACCGAGCAGATGAAGATGGTCGCGGCGACAGCGATAGCCGCGATCGTCGACGACAGCGAGTTGCGCGACGACTACATCATTCCCTCCGTCTTCAACCGTGACGTGGCTCCCGCCGTGGCGGCAGCTGTGGCCGAGCAGGCGCGCGCCAGCGGCGACGCGCTCGCCGGTCAAGAGGTCGGCTACGCCCAGGGCGATACCCTGACCGGCATGGGCGAGCAGCGCGTTCACAGCAACGGCTGAGGCACAAGCGGCCGGCCACGCCGGCGCCGGCCACGCGACAACTGACGGAGCGGGAGGGCCATGCGGATAGCGATCACCGGAGCGACGGGTCTGATCGGTCGGCGCGTCGTGACGGCGCTCAGGGAGCGCGGGGACGACGTAACGGTGCTCTCGCGCGATCCCGGGCAGGCAAGTGAGCAGCTGGAGAAGTCGACGCGATCGACCGGCGCGTCCGGCGAGAGAACTGGCGAGCCTGGCGAGACCACGCGTACGCTCGACGACACGGGGGGTGCGCTCGACGCGCAAGGCTGGGAGCCCATGCGCGAGCCGGCGCCCGCCCAGGCACTCGCCGGTCGCGACGCAATCGTGCACCTGGCCGGCGAGAACATCGCGCAGCGTTGGAGCGCCGCGGCCAAGCAGGCCATTCGCGACAGCCGCGTGACGGGTACGCGGCAGCTCGTGCAAGGGATCGGCGAACTGGCCGAGGCCGAGCGGCCGCGGGTGCTGGTGAGCGGCTCGGCGATCGGCTACTACGGCGCCCACGGCGACGAGCCGATCGACGAGGACGCTCCGGCAGGCAGCGACTTCCTCGCACAGACATGCCAGGCCTGGGAGGTAGAGGCCGAGGCAGCCAACGGCCACGGGTTGCGCGTGACGAAGGTGCGCACCGGCGTGGTGCTCGACCGCGACGGCGGTGCGCTTGCCAAGATGCTGCCGCCCTTCAAGCTGGGCGTGGGCGGGCCGGTCGCCGGCGGGCGCCAGTACATCTCCTGGATCCACCCGGACGACCTGGTGGGAATCGTGCTCGCGTCGATCGACGAGCAGCAGTGGCAGGGAGCGATCAACGCAACCGCACCGGAGCCGCAACGCAACGGCGACTTCTCCAAATCTCTCGGACGCGCGCTGAACCGCCCCTCGTTCCTCCCAGTGCCTGGGGCCGCGCTTGGGCTTCTCTATGGAGAGATGGCCGAGATCGTCACGACCGGCGCACGCGTGCTGCCCGCCAAGGCACTGGTGCTCGGCTACCAGTTCCGCTACCCGAAGCTCGACGCGGCGCTACGCGCCGCGCTCGGCGGGGACTGACCGGACAACACAGCACCGGAACCCACGCCGGTCTCGCGAGCACCGAACGACAGGACAGGAGAGCACCAAAAGTCCTGGCGAGCACCGGAGCGCAGACGCGGCGGTGTCGTCGGGCTCGCGAGCCTCAGCCGGCGGTGTCGAACGCGTGCAGGAACACGGGCCTGCCATGCACCACGCGGTCGATGGCGTAAGTGGAAAGGGTCGTTTCGCCGTTCGGCTGTATCGAGTACGCACCGAGCACGGAATCGCGTTCGTGCGTTGCGAAGAACTTGTCGATCGCCGCCTGGCGGTCGTCGCCGTTGTCGCCGGCGGCACGGATCGAGGCGAGCACCACGCTCATCGCCTCATAGCCATACAGCGCATACGCTTCGCCCGCCGTGGCGAAGTGACGTCGGTATTCGCTCAGCACACGCCGAGCCGAGAGCGGATAGAGAGAGATGGGCAGCAGCGGCGAGCCGATGAACGTCGCGCTTTCAGCCGCCTGAAGGTGCGAGGTGAACACGCTGTTGTTCATCGTCGCCGAGGCAAGCAGCGGCAGGTGCGGCTCGGCGCCGTGCAGTTCGCGCCAGAGTTCCGCCGCTTCCTCGGTCGCGGTCGCACTTACGAACACAGCCTGCGCGCCGCTTTCTGAGATCTTCTTCACCTCACCGGTGAAGCTCGAACCCGGAGCGATCGTGATCGTGTCGTCGCCCACCACCTTGATCCCGGCACGTTCGGCATCGCCCTCGACGATCGCCGCCAGCGGTGTGTCGAACGGGTCCTGATCTGCGACCAGGTAGAGCTTGTGTACCCCGAGTCGACGCAGCAGCGCCACCTGTGCCGCCGCTTGAACCGTGTCGCCGGGCGCGACCCGCCCGAACGTGCGCTTGCCCGTGAGATAGAAGCGTTCCGGCTCGCCCTGGTTGGCATCGAACGAGGACGTCAGCCCGATATAGGGACTTGCCGGGCTGACCTGCAAGATCCCGGCGGCATTGGTGAGCGGCAGCGACACGGCGGTCGCGCCGGAGTTGAAGTCGCCGAGATATGCGATCGTCGTGGGGTCCTGCGCCGCCGCCTTCGCGTTGGAGGCGGTGACCCCCGGATCCCACTCTCCCGTCGTGGGGCTGGAATCGTCGAGCGACACGTAGCTGACCGTGAAGCGGCCGACATGTCCCTGGGCGTCGGAGAGCGCGAGCTTCTCGCCCCCGACGATCTGCTGCGAGATCGACCCCTCGGGACCCTGCAGCGGCAGGCTCGAGTAGATCGTCAGCTGACTGCCGACGTTCTCCGAGGCGGTCGAGTTGCTTACGCCGCCACAGCCGGCCAGCGCCGGCAGAAGAGCGAGAGCGGCAAGGAGCCCGATGCCCAGCCAGCGCGCGCGCACGCGATGGCTAGTGCCCAGAGCCGAAAATTCGGCGAGTGTTTGCCGAGCACATGCGCGTGATTTGACGTTCGACGGTGTCAGTGCGCGTGCCGGTAGCACGTGTGCTGACGCCGTCGAACGTCAGGCGCGTGCAGGCGCCGGGAAACACCGTCGAATTTTCGGCTCTGGGCACTATGGCCCGGAGTCGCGACGGCCCGGAAGGTAGCCGGAGAGGATCTTCAGCGAGGCACCGACGATGGTGACCAGCGTCGCGAGCATGAAAGAGTCGAAGCCCTTCGCGCCCAGCGCCCACAGCACGATCCAAATGACCAGCCCGGCGGTTACGGTGAGTACCAGTCCCATTGCGGGCGCAATCCTATAACAGCCTGCGCGAGTAGGACGCCGCATAGGCCGCGTAGGCGGCCTGCGGCTCTACCACAGTCGCTCGGGCGGGCCGGCGACGCGCAGACGTGGGCGTCCAGAACCTACGCCGAAAGGGCAGCAGCGAGCTCGCCGACGACTTCGCCGACAGCCCCAGCGGGATCGTCTGACTCTGCCGCGGCGCGCACCAGGCGCGTGCCGACGATCACGCCGTCTGCCCCGGCTTGCGCGGCTTGCAGTGCGTGCTCGGGGGTCGAGATCCCGAAGCCGAGCGCAACCGGCGCGGCGGTGCTGGCCTTCGCGCGGCTCACGACCTCGGCGAAGCGATCCGACAGCGCAGCCCGCTCGCCGGTCGTACCGACGACCGACACCGTGTAGAGAAAACCGCGCGCTCGCTCCCCGATCCTGGCAAGGCGCTCAGGTGGCGTCGTGGGCGCGACCAATGGGACCAACGCAAGCCCGTGGGCGTCGCAAGCCCCAAGCACCTGGGGCGCCTCCTCCAACGGCAGGTCCGGCACGATCAGCCCGCTGGCACCGCTCTGGGCAAGGCGCTCGACGAACGCCTCCGCCCCTGGCGCAAAGACCATGTTGGCGTAACACATCAGTACCACCGGGACGCTCGGCGCAAGCGTCCGCGCGACCTCGAGCACACCGGTGAGGCTCGCACCCGCAGCAAGTGCGCGCGTACCAGCCTCGTGGATCACCGGACCATCAGCCAGCGGGTCTGAATAGGGCACGCCCAGCTCCAATAGATCGGCGCCAGCGGCGATACAGGCTTGGCCGATCCTCGCCGATTCCTCGAGCGTTGGAAAGCCTCCCATCAGATACGGCATCAGCGCTGCCCGCTTGCCGCTGCTCACAAAGGCAACAGCGATCCTGTCGATGCCGGTAGTCGCGGTAGCGCTCACAGCCCCGATCCCCAGACAAAAACAGCCGGCTGGCCCGTACGTGCCAGCGAGACCGGCCAGACGGGAAATCTCAAGGCAACAAGCGAATCTTGTCTCCCAAAAAAATCCTCAGCCGGCATCGAGCACCTCGGCCAAATCCTTGTCCCCGCGCCCTGAAAGACACACGAGGTCCAGCTCGCCGTCGGGCTGCGCAAGCGTCCAGGCGAGCGCGTGCGCGGTCTCGAGCGCCGGAATGATCCCCTCCAGGCGTGCCACCTCGCGGAATGCCTCGAGCGCCTGGCGATCGGTGATCGCCTCGTAGCGTGCCCTACCACTGTCGCGCAGGTAGGCGTGTTGAGGTCCTGTGCCGGGGTAGTCCAGGCCGGCCGAGATCGAATGCGCCTCGACGATCTGGCCCTCCTCGTCCTGCATCACCGCCGACAGCGCCCCGTGCAGCACGCCGGCACGGCCGGCCACCGTCAGCGGCGCGCCGTGGCGCTCGGTCTCGATCCCGTCACCCCCGGCCTCAACGCCGATCAGCTCGACGCCCTCGTCGTCGAGGAAGGCCGTGAAGATGCCAAGAGCGTTGGAGCCCCCGCCGACGCAAGCGATCACGCGCGTGGGCAGGCGTCCCTCGCGCTCCAGCAGCTGTGCGCGCGCCTCGTCGCCGATCACGCGCTGCAGATCGCGCACCAGCGCAGGGTATGGCGCCGGACCGACGACCGAGCCGATGATGTAATGGGTGTCGCCGACGTTGGTAACCCAATCGCGGATCGCCGCGGAGGTGGCCTCCTTGAGCGTGCGCGCACCGGCGTCGACCGCATGCACGCGCGCCCCGAGCAGTTCCATGCGCTGCACGTTCGGCGCTTGGCGGCGCGTGTCCTCGGTGCCCATGTAGATAACGCACTCGAGGTCGAGCAGCGCACAAACGGTGGCGGTGGCGACTCCATGCTGGCCGGCACCGGTCTCGGCGATGACGCGGTGCTTACCCATGCGCTTGGCCAACAGTGCCTGCCCAAGCGCGTTGTTGAGCTTGTGCGAGCCGGTGTGGTTGAGGTCCTCGCGCTTTAGATAAATGGGCCGGCCGGCAAGCGCGGAGATGCGCTCGGCGAGGTACAGCGGAGTGGGACGCCCGGCGAAGTCGCGCAGCAGACGGTCGAGCTCGGCCCTGTACGCGGGATCCTCGCGCGCAGCAAGCCAGGCCTGCTCCAGCTCTGCCAGCGCCGGCATCAGTGTCTCGGGAACGTACTGCCCCCCGTAAGGCCCAAAGCGGTGCTCGACTGCGCTCACGTGGGCGAGCCTACTGACGGCGCCGCCTCCTGCGACGGCTCGCCGGGCGAGACCGTCTGGGTGGGCTCGGGCTCGTGGGACATGCCTGGCTCAGACTCGTGGAAAGTAGCTGATACAGGCTCGTGGGAGATGACGGCCTCCTCCAGTACCGGCGTCTGCGTCTGCGAAGCGAAGGCGGCACGATCAACAGCCGCGAAGAAGTCGCGCAGCAACGCCAGATCCTTGATCCCCGGCGCGCTCTCGGTGCCGCTGGCGGTGTCGACAGCGAACGGACGCACACGCTCGATCGCCTCGCCCACGTTGCCGGAATTCAGGCCGCCGCTCAAGATCAGCGGCACTTTCGAACGCCGCCCAGCCAGCAGCGCCCAGTCGAAGGTCTCCCCCGTGCCGCCGCGCAACCGCTCCTGTCCAGGCTCTGTAGAGCGTGCATCGAGCAAATGGAAGTCGGTGTGGAAGCGAGCAGCATCCTGGATGTCGGCCATGCCGGATACCTGTAGTGCCTTGATTACGCGTGCGCCGGTGCGGCGTGCGGCCTCCCCGCAGAAGGAGGGCCCCTCGTCGCCGTGCAGTTGCAGCAGCGTCAAACCGAGCTGCTCGCTGACGCCGACGATCTCCTCCATCTGCGCATTGACGAACACCCCACACAGCTCCACCTTGCGGCGCAGGCTCGTGGTTATGCGCTGTCCCTCGGCAAGCGAGCAGGCGCGCGGAGAGGCATCGAAGAACACCATGCCCACCGCCCAAGCTCCAAGCTCGACCGCCAGTTCGGCGTCTTGCAGGCGGGTGATCCCGCAGATCTTTGTGCGTGTCGCTCCGTCGGACATGCCTCAAACGGTAGCGGGAGCGGCCTGCGCACCACTGACACCCACGGTACCCTATGTCCACTTGATCCATCCTTGCGAGATTATCGATTATTTGGAATCATGGTTTTGGGATGCACAAAGCACGATTACAAAGCTCAACGGTTTCACCTCAAGCGCATACGACAGCGTGCGCAGCCTGTCGCTTTGACCCTGCGCAATGAGCACTCTGACCGTGAACGTAATCGTCGACAAGCTGCCGTCCCTCGCAACCGTCGCGTCGGCGGCCGACCCGCCGGCAGCTCAGGAGGAGACCGTCGCGACGAGTTGGACAGCGACACGCTCGAGGACACGACTTGGGCGCGCAACCACGGTGATGATTGGGCTCACGCTATTGGCAAGCGTCACCAACTACGGGTCCAACATCATCTTCAGTCGCCTGCTGTCGCCGTCCTCATACGGAGACCTGACAGCCCTGATCGCCTTCAGCGTGATCGCCGCCGTGCCGACCGGGGCCGCACAGACGATCGTCGCCGAGCGGATCGCCGTGCTGCAGGCCGAAGGCAACCACGACCAAGCGCGGTATCTGATCCGCCACGCGATGGCGCACGTCGCGATGATCGCGCTGATCCTCGGCTTGATCTATGCGGCGTGTATCCCACTGATCAAGCCGGCGCTCGGCCTACAGGCAATCGGTCCCGCGATCGCATTGGCCCCACTATTGGTGCTTTCGTTTCTCATTCCCGTCGCATTCGGCGTTTTGCAAGGCATGGAGCGCTTCGTCGCCCTCGGCGCGCTGTTGCTGCTGGTAGCGATCTCTCGCATCGCCATCGGAGTTCCGTGGACCCTTGCCGGCGGCGGTGCCGGAGGCCCCCTGTTCGGTCAGGCAATCGGATGCCTGCTCGCGATCGGCGCAACCGCGCTCCTGTCGCGCAGATACCTCCTAGGTCGGGGAAGCGGCGCCGCACGCGCCGGTCTGCGCAGGAGACCGGACCGTCGCACCATGACGGCCGGTGGCGTCTTCGTTGCCTTCGCGCTGATCTCCAATCTTGACGTGTTGCTCGCGAAGATCATGCTGTCCCCCCACGCCGCGGGCGAATACGCCGCGCTCGTGACGATCGAGAAGATCGTGATATTCCTGCCGGGCGCCGTCGCCGTCGTGATGGTCCCGAGCGCGGCAAAGGCAAGACACGCCGACGGCTCCGCCGGGCGCGTGCTGCGGATCGCCGCACTGCTCGTGACCAGCGCCACGCTACTGGTGGCAATACCCGCCGCACTGGCCCCCCATTTGCTCTTGCAACTGATGTTTGGCGACAAGTACGTGAACGCTGCCGCCGGTGTGGCGCCAATCGTCTGCGCCGGCGCCGGCCTCGCGCTGCTCTATCTGCTCGCCGTCTACACCGTCGCGATCCAAGACCGCAGGTGGGTGTGGCTGTTGATCGCCGGTGTCGTCCTGCAGGTGAGCGCAATCGGGCTGTTGCACTCATCGCCTACCCAAATCGCAACAGTGCAAGCCGGCGTGGTCATCGCGGTGCTGATCGCCAACGAGTGCATCTTTCATCCAATCCTGCGCGCGGAGCGACTGTTCCTCAGCCGCGCACGCCGGCCGACCTCAGTAGGCAGCTAGCAAGGTGACCTTCGGGAGATGGCGCACATGCCGCTATTGACACTGATAGTGCCAATCTACAATGGCGCCGCGTACGTCGCTGAGAACGTACGCGAGATCGTCGACACGCTGGAGAGCATGGGTGAGCCGTTCGAGGTCCTGGTGGTGTGCGACGGCAGCACCGACGGCACCGCGGCGGAGGCTGAGAGCCTAGGAGATCCACGCGTACGAGTTCTGCGCTACGCGTTGAACCAAGGCAAGGGATACGCGATCTGCTTCGGCGTCCCCTACGCACAGGGCCGCCTGGTCGGCTGGCTCGACGGAGACCTCGACATCGAGCCGCAGGCGATAGTAGACGCCGTCCGACGATTCGAGCACGTCGACGTCGACGCGGTCATCGGCAGCAAGCGCCACCGCGACAGCCAGGTCGACTACCCACTACCACGGCGCCTGCTCTCGTCGATCTTTCAATTGCTCGCGGGCATCCTCGTGCAAGTCAACGTGCGCGACACCCAGGTCGGCGCAAAGGTCTTCCGTCGAGAGATGCTCGACGTGGTTGTACCCCTGCTTCTCATCAAGCGCTACGCCTTCGACCTGGAGCTACTCGCCGTGGGCGTCGAGTTCGGCTTCGATCGCATCGAGGAAATGCCCATACGGCTCCATTACCGATTCACCGGCACAAGCATCGACAGACAAGCAGTCCAGCGCATGCTTCTGGACACACTGGCAATCGCCTACAGAATTCACCTGCGTCACTGGTACGTGCGTCGATTCTCAGCACAGCAGCGTCAGCGCACCGACGCGCACAAGGCACTTCAACAGCCAACCTCACTGACACCATCGAGCGCCAATCTCAAAACAGTAGCGAGCCAGCCGTGAACGAGACGAGCACAACCGCCACGATCGACCACCTGGCTGGATCATCGAACTTCACCGCGCGCCTAGCGACCTTCGCCCGCGCCCATCGAGCCCAAATCGGACTTGCGCTGGCCTTCGCCCTCTACCTGGGATTCGCCTTTTACCTGACATGGCCGCTGGTCACCAATATCTCACACAGCATCTATGGCGCGCCCGGCGATCCCTATGGCACCATGGCCTTCTTCGGCAATCTCGTCGCCCATCATCAAAACCCTTTCCTACCGGGCAGAGTCACCCAGTTCGCCGCGCCCGAGGGTCTGCCGATACCGTGGCCACGAGATCTCGCCTCGGCGCCGGAGATACTCACGCTGTACCTCCTGACAGCAGTCTTCGGAGAGATCTCGGCATACGGCATCTACACACTTCTTGGCTACACCCTCACAGGTATCGCCACATTCCTGTTGGCCCGCCAACTCACGAAAAACACATGGGCCGCCCTGATCGCGGGTTGGGCGTTCGCGTTTTATCCGTTCGCCGCCCTCAATGGACAAGGCCACCTCGACTTTGTCCAAGGATGGGTGCTCATATTTGCCCTTTGGCGAATGCTGGAGTTGCAATGGCACCCAACGCGCCGTAACGGTTTGCTCGCCGGCCTGGCCGTTGCCCTTGGCATCTGGTGGTCCCCATACTTCATCGTATTCGTCGGCGTCACGTATGTCGCCGTGACTGTCGTCGCACTGCTCGTGGCGTGGCGCGCACGACGCCTGCGATCGGTGCTCGCTCCACAGATGGTCTCGGCCGTGATCATCCTGGCATTCCTAGCCGGACTGGCCCTCCTATCAACCGTCGGCTCGGGGGAAGGGATCGGAGTCCGCACACACAACACATACGAATTGACCGCCTATGGCGCACGTCCACTGGAGTACATCCTGCCGGACATCGAAAGTCCGCTCTTTGGCAGCACCACCAACGGCTATCTGAAAACCCTCCCGCAGGGTGGACGCGGTATTGAGACCACGCTTTACGTCGGTGCCACCATAATGCTATTGGCCCTCGTGGCACTGACAGCCCTCATCCGCCGCAAGCTCACGCCGAAGCTGAACATGGCAGTGCTCTCACTATCGCTGGTCGCTGTCGCCGCCATAGTCACCTCGATGCCACCCGAAGCTCACATCTTCGGCGTACTCATACCGTTTCCGTCTCACTTCATCTCATTGATCACAACCACGTGGCGCGTATATTCACGCTTTGTAATGGTAGTGATGCTTGCGCTGTCCCTGCTCGCCGCCGTTGGGCTGGATGCACTTACACGAGGGCGCTCACCGCGGCTGAAGATCGCCGTCATGCTGCTGGCCACAATCGCCATACCCCTGGACCTGTGGACACCCCAGGGTGGACATGTCAGCACGATCCCCAGTCCAGGCATATACAAGACATTGGCGCGCCTACCGACGGGGTTGACGATCGAATATCCGCTGGCCGAGTCAAGCGTCAACGCCTATAAGGACATCTTCTTCCAAGGCAACTTCAACAAGCCGATCGTCAGTGGCTATGTGGAAGGCACCTATCAGGAATGGCGAGCCTTGTCGCTTTCTGTTCTCGCCGAGCCCTCGACGGCTTCAAGACTCGCGACTTTGGGCGTACGTTATGTGATCGTCGACTCATCCCCACCCAACTGGGGAAATTGGCCTGAGCCCGGCACGCCCGGTGCGGGCTTTCGCCTCATCGCCAGCGAACCATACGCGAAGCTCTACGCCGTAACGGCCCGCCCAAGCAGTCCGGCCCTGGCGGCGACAGGCGAAGGCTTTGGCAACGCGCGACTGACCGCAAACGGCGTCACCTCCTGGCTCGAACAGCCAACCGGGACAATCGAGTTGGAGGGCGTCTGCACGACCTGCAAGGGAGTCCTCAAAATAACCTTGGCTTCCTTTGCGCAGCATCGCCACGTCGAAATATTCAACAGCGGTGGGCACGTGCTCGCACAGGGGCCCGTCAACGGGAACATAAGCGTGTCGGTGTCGATACCGCTCCACTTCACCAAACACATGACCCTCTTCGTGAGATCGACACCTGGTCTGCAGCGCGTCAGCAAGGAGGAGGGCAGCCCCAGCATCAGCGTGCAAATCATCGATCCTGAATTCGTCGGTGTCGGTAGTGCGGCCGGCGCCACCACCCCCGCCACTTCCAAACAGGGGGGAGCATCGTGATCGGGGTGGTATACGGCACGACGGGAGAGCTGATCAAGCTCTCACCGATCCTGGTGCGCCTCGACGAAATGGAAGAACCGGCGTTCACGCTTTGCACAGGTCAACAAGTCGAGCAAATACCAGCCCTACTTCGTGATTTCGACCTGCCACAACCGAACCTGTGGCTGGCAAGGGGGAAAGACGGCCACGACCTGACACGTCCCGCGGACCTGCCTCCATGGCTCCTCGACATAGTGGTCGAGTTCACACGTCAGCGGCAGAACCTGCGTGCGCGTATGGCGTCGGGCGCTGAGCCTCTGCTCATCGTCCACGGTGACACGTTCACGACCGTGCTCGGAGCCCTGATGGGACACGCCCTACGGGCCCCCGTGGCACACATAGAGGCAGGCATGCGCAGCGGCGATTTGCGCAATCCGTTTCCCGAGGAGCTCGACCGTCTCTTGGTCGCACGACTGGCACAAATACACTTCGCGCCCGGCCCGCGGGCGGCTGCCAACTTGCGTAATCTGAAAGTCCGAGGCGAGATCGTCGACACCGCTCACAACACGATTCTCGATGCGCTCGAGCTCGTGAAGCCCGACGCACTCGAGATCACCCTGCCCGCCGAGCAATTCGGTCTGGTCTCGCTGCACCGCTTCGAGTTGCTGGGCAAACCAGCCGCCCTGCGGGCAATCCTCGAACTCCTGCACGAAGCGTCGCGATCGAAACCGATCCTGCTGATCGACCATCCGGTGACAGCGGCGGCAATCGCGGCGCACGACCTCGACCGCCTATTCGACGAGCGCTTCCTGCGCGTACCACGTCAGCGCTATTTCAACTTCATCGCCTTGCTGAAGGCTAGCGCCTTTCTCGTGACTGACTCCGGAGGCAGCCAGCAAGAGTGCGCCCGACTGGGCCACCCCTGCTTGGTCCATCGTGCCGTCACCGAGCACAACGACGGTCTGGGCGGCCCAGTTGTGCTGTCGAGGCTGGACCTCGATGTGGCACGCGGCTTTCTGCGGGCCCCACTGGCCTACGCCAAGGCACCGACCACCGAGCAGACCTCCCCCACTGAGGTCATCCTCGGCCATCTCGAAAGCCGTGGCCACCTGAACCCGACCCGCGGGAGCCTGCCACCACGCCCCCACCCGCGGCTACCCAATTACGGCAAGCAACCTTCGCAAGCAGCGGAACGCGTCTAAACATCGTGCCATCCACAGCCCCTTCTCTGTCGATCGTCATTCCGATCTACAACGAGCCCCACTGGATCACAGTAACCGTCGCGGACGCCGTCGCGGCGGTGACGCGAACATCGTTTGCCAAACCCGAGATGGTCATCGTCGACGACGGCTCCAATAGGGAGACACGGGAGGCGCTCGCGCGGCTGAGAACACCCTTCCCGCTGCGTGTCGTACGTCAGGAGAACAAGGGACGGTTCATCGCGCGCCAGACAGGCATCCAAGCAGCACGCGGCGAGATCGTGCTATTGCTTGATGCGCGTGTGTCTTTGCATCCCGACGGCCTGAAGTTCGTCTACGAGCAACTCGAGACAAACGATTTACCGTCAATCTGGAACGGACATTGCGAGATCGAGCTGAGGGGCAATCCTTACGCGCGCTTCTGGAACGTCCTAACGGAGATTGCCTATCGCGACTATCTCGCCAACCCGCGCACGATGAGCTACGGCATCGAGCTATTCGATCGTTACCCCAAGGGCACCGGCTGTTTCCTGGCACCACGCGAGGCGCTACTCAACGCGATCGAGAACTTCGACTCCCGCTACTCCGATCCGCGCAATGCAAATGACGACACGAGCATGATCAGGCAACTGGCCACGCGGCAGCCAATCAACATCTCGCCAGGCTTCGCATGCGTCTATCGTGCACGCGACTCTCTGATCCCGTTCTTGCGCCATGCGTTTTATCGCGGTGGCTTTTTTGTCGACGGCTGGGCACGATCGGGCGGACGTTTCTCCGGCGTCATCCTCGCCTTCTACCCGCTCAGTGTGCTGGCGCTCGCCGTCGGGCTACGACACCCGAAGATCGCGTTTTCAGCGTTCGCCGCGGCACCGGTGGCAAGCGCCGCGGCTGGAACTGCCATGCGGCGCTCGCGGGCCGATTGTCTGGCCCTAGGGATGCTCGGAGCGCCGTGGCTGTGCGTCTACGGCGCGGGTATGTGGCGTGGACTGTACCTAGCGTTGTCGGCAAGACTCACACACTCGCCACAGCCAGACCGACCGCTTGAGAACACTCAGAGCACATTTTCGTAGGCGCCGTGCAACTCATGAGGACCCACGAAGCACAGCCTGTACCCTCGGCATTCATGCATGAGGATGGAAGACCCCTTCGGGCTTTGATCGCCGGCCTTGGGAACATGGGCTCACACCATGCTCGAGTGCTGAGCCAGATCGACGGCGTGGAGGTCGTCGCCGCGATCGACTCCGACCCAGCGCGACGCGAGCGGTTCAGGCGAGGTCATCCAAATACGTCTATCTGCACCACGATCGAGCAGGCGATCGAAAGCGTCGAGCTCGACTTCGCTTGTCTGGCCACCCCCGCCGAGACGCTACCGGTGCTTGGCCGTGCCGTGATCGAGGCTGGCATCCCGCTGCTGGTCGAGAAGCCCGTCGCCGCCAACGAGGAGGAAGCTCTGGAGTTGGTGCGCGAGGCCATAAAGCGCGGAGTAATGCTCGGCGTGGGGCACATAGAGCGATGCAACCCCGCTGTCGTCGCCCTCAAGGAGAGACTGGACAGCGGCATGATCGGCCGCATCTATCAGCTCCACACCCGCCGCCTCAGTCCTTTCCCAGATCGCGACTCGATGCTCGGAGTGGCGCTCGATCTCGCGTCACACGACATCGACGTGATGCGCTACCTGACCGGTTCGGAGATCAAGCGCGTGTTCGCCGAGACCGCCCAACGCCTGCACGACAGCGCGGAGGACCTACTGGCCGCCACCATGCGTTTCGAGAACGACACGACCGGCCTACTGGAGGTCAACTGGTTGACGCCGACGAAGGTACGCGAATTGACAGTCACCGGCGAAGGCGGCACCTTCGTGCTCAACTACCTCAGCCAGGAGCTATATCGCTACGAGCACCCGATCGAGCCGACGGACTGGGACACCCTGGCGAACATGCGCGGAGCAGGCGAGGGAGACATGATCCGCTACGCCCTAGCCCGACGCGAGCCATTGCTGGTCCAGTGGGAGACATTCCTGTCGGCTTTGAACGGAGAGGGACATCCGCAAGCCTCGGGCTACGACGGCTATGTCGCGCTATCGACGGCACACGCGATTCAACGCTCAGGAGCATCCCACGAAACTGTCATACCTCGCTATCGCAGCACAGTAGAGCCCTGAGAGCCAACGAACAGGGGTCTGTATGCTGCGCTCACCTCGTATCGGTCATCCGAAACACCAGCGACCAGATGAAATACCCTGGAATTCGGACCCTCGCGCGCCGTGCGATCCGAGCGATAGGTAGGGCGAAGACGCGCTCGGGATCGAGACGCAATCGCCGGATCACGAAATCAAGCAAGGAATAGCTGACCGGCACCTTCCTGCTGTCAATCAACGTAGGTCCCATGGGGTCCAGCAGTCGCAACAGCTGTGCATCATCGGTGTACTCACGTACGTGCGTCGGATCCAACGACCATTCACTATTTTGGTTGCGCCAAATGAAACGAGCCCATCTTCGCTTGGAGACAGTCGAGATGTAGGCTATCCCTCCCGGGGCCAGGACGCGCCGCACCGCGGCCATCATCCGCGCATCGTCCACGTGCTCCAGGACCTGTGTCGAGATGAGAAAGTCGATCGTGTGGTCAGGCACCGTTTGCAGTGACTGTGCATCGTCTACCACAACGTCGAATCCCGGCAGAAGCACACGGAACCTGTCAATCTGACTTTGCGAAAGATCGACGCCACGCGAAGAGGCCGGATCGAGTAGGCCCTTAGAGAGCAGAGCAGAGATCAAACGACCACTGCCACATCCAACGTCGAGCAGAGTCGAGAAGTCGCTACGCGCCAGCCATTCGAGTAGGTGTAACTCGACATCCTCAGAGGCGAATTGTGGGTGCTGCTCGGCATACGTCTCGATGTCCATGTTGGCTCCAGTACCTGCGCTCAACCTCGGCGCATTCCCAAGTCCTCATCAATTGATCAAGTCTACAGAATCCCCTTTACTATTGTGCCAACTATGAGATCAATAGGTTTGTGAATTTGCTTGTGATATCAACTCAGACCATGCTTGCGCAGTTCAGACCACCGATGTGGAGAAGCCCGAACCGGAGGAACATTCGGACATTCGGATTCCGCGTAGGGCGCGTGTGGCTCTATCGAGTGCTCATTCCCTTGTTCATGCGCAGCGGCCCCCTCGAGCCGCTCGCGCTACGGGCGTGGCGACTGATGATGCGCGGACGGGCCGCGAGGATGAAGGGCTTGCCATGTCCAGTGAACATAGACGGACTCACTCTGTGGTACGACAGCGATCGGCCCTCGAACACTGTTCGCGGTCTCGCTGCCGGCGCCTACGAGGAGTCAATCGCCCACCTGTTTGCGAACACGCTCGATCAGGGGATGGTCGTAGTCGACGTCGGGGCTCACATCGGCTACTTCACTCTGGTGGCCGCCAAGCTCGTCGGCCCGAGCGGGCACGTGTGGAGCTTCGAGCCCGACCCCGCGAACCGCACCAGCCTGGAATACAATCTCGAGGTCAACGAGATGGTCGATCGAGTATCGGTCGTTCCGCTCGCCGTGACGTCCACGATCGGCAGGCGCGCGTTCTACCGTATGAGAAACGACACCGGGTCCTCGACGCTCTATCCGAGCACGGAAGGCAACGGTCAGCGGATCACGGTGGCCACAACGTCGCTCGACACGTGGGCAGACACGGAGGGTTGGCCGCGGATCGATTTGGTGAAGATTGACGCAGAGGGCGCAGAGGCCGCCGTGCTGGATGGAATGACTGAACTGATCAAACGCAATCCCCACGTCGTGGTGGTGCTGGAGTTCCAGGCCGACGCCCTCCAGAGCGCCGGCGAAGAACCGATCGAATTCTTGAGGAGACTGCTGAAGATGGCCTCCGGGCAAGTCAACCTGCTCGACGACGGGGGCAGCCGCATCACCGATCAGGGCAACAACCTTGCGAGACTGGTGCGTCGCTCGCGATGGTCTCCACTCAACCTGACGATGCGAAAGACGACTACGCCGAGCGATCCAAGCAGCTGAGATCGATCCTTCAAGGCAACGCCGGCCGCCCCGGGAGGAGGCCCCCTACCCTTCGGGCGTGTTGGGGTTCTTGATCGAGTTCGGCCGGGCAGTGAGCGTTACTTTGATCGTCTTCTTTTCATAGCTACCGTTGCCAGTGGCGCGCATCACTTCGACCGAGATCGTGTCGCCAGGCTTCTTGGAGCCGATCAGGGCCGAAAGATCTTCAGCGCTGTTGATTGCTTTGCCGTCGACCCCGACGATGATGTCGCCGCCGACGGCTACCTTGCCGCCGCCGAGTTGCGCTTCGAGGTTGCCGCCGCGCAGCCCTGCCTTCGCGGCCGGCGTGCCAGCTTCCACGGTCTCGACCATGGCCCCGCTCTTCACGGGCAAGTTCAGGGCGGAGAGCGAGCCGTCGACGCTGATCGTGCTCACGCCCAAATACGCGCCGCTGACGGTTCCTCCCTTCTCCAGCTGCGGAAGCTCGGACTTGGCGGTGTCGATCGGGATCGAGAAGCCGATTCCCACGCTGCCGTCGCCGCTGCCACCGGTCTCGATCTGGGAGTTGATGCCGATCACTTCGCCCTCCTCGTTGAGGAGCGGCCCACCGGAGTTGCCAGGATTGATCGGCGCATCGGTCTGCAGAACGTTGTCGATCGAGAAGCCGTTGGGCGACGTGATCTGACGCTGTAGCGCCGAGATGACGCCGGTGGTGAGCGTGCGGTCGTAGCCGAAGGGGTTGCCGATCGCAAGCACCGGATCGCCGACCTGCGCCTTGCCGGAGTTCCCGAGCGTCAGCACGTGCATCGTGAGGCCTTCGGTGGGGATGTGCAGTACGGCAAGATCGTTCGAGGGATCCTTGCCGACCACTTTCGCTTCCACCGTCTTGCCGTGTTCGAAGCTGACCTCGACCTTGACCGCGTTCTCGACCACGTGGTAATTGGTCAGGATCGTGCCGTCGCTGTTGATTACAAAGCCCGAGCCGGTGGCCGTCCCTTGCTCGCTTTCGCCACCGAGGCTGAACGGGGATTCGGTCTGACGCACGATCGTCGAGGTCACGAGCGCCACACCTGGCGCGTCCTTCTCGTAGATCTGATGCGGCGTCAACCCGCTGCTCTGCTGCGAAGCGTTCGAGGGCGCAATCGGCGTGGAAGCCTGCTGCACGATCGTGACCGTCTTCGAGGAGGAGCCAAGATCGCCGGCGGCCGCGACCACGGCGACGACGAGCCCGCCGCCGATCAGGGCCGAGAGGAGCGGAATGAGGAACGTGCGCTTCATTGGCAGTCAGGATGAGGGATGGCGATCAACGAGAACTAAAGAGGACCGTGCGACTTTATAAAAATATTGAAACCGTGGTCGCCTCTTGACGGATTCGCCAGCAGCGGAACCGCTTCGGCGCTGCCGTCGGCCGTGGGCGACGCCGGGCGACGCGCGCCGGACGTGAAAACAGCCGCGAGGACTCAGGACCGCGCGGAAGATCCCTCCAGTAGGGCGACAAGCGCCTGCTCAGGCTCAGGCGCGCGCATCAACGACTCACCGACGAGCACCGCCGCCACTCCCGCGCGCTCCAGTTGCTCCAGCTGCTCTGGCTTGGAGATTCCAGACTCGGACACCACCGTCGTCCCTGCAGGCATCTCTTCCAGCAGCCGCTCGGTGCGTCCGACATCCACGCTGAAGTCACGCAGGTCGCGATTGTTCACGCCGATCAGCCGCGCCCCGACCTGCGCCGCGCCCGCGAGCTCGTCGCGGTCGTGTACCTCCACGAGCACATCCAGGCCAAGCCCAAGCGCGCGATCGTGCAGGGATTCGAGCTTCTGCTGCTCGAGCGCGGCCACGATCAGCAATACGGCATCGGCGCCGGCAGCCACAGCCTCATACAGCTGATAGGGGTCGACGACGAAGTCCTTGCGCAAGATCGGCAACCTGCATGCGCCGCGAGCAGCATCGATGTCGGCCAGTGACCCATCGAAGTTTGGGCCCTCGGTCAGCACCGACAAGGCGCTCGCCCCCCCGCGCTCGTAGGCCGTGACGATCGCAGCGAGATCGGCCCCTTCGCGCAAGCTCCCCGCCGAGGGAGAGCGGCGCTTGAACTCCGCGATCACGCCGATGCCCGGACGCTCGAGCGCCCGGCGAAAGCATCCCCCTCCTGCTGTCTGACTCGATGCCCGATCTCCCGCCTGTGCTTCCAACTGTTGGAGCGGCACGCTGCGCTTACGATCTTCAAGCCCCGCACGCGTTTCGCCCAGGATTCGCTCGAGCACAGTAGCCCTGCCCGAAGTTGCCGTACCGGCAGCCTCACCCGCGCTCATCCCGTCACCTGCTCCGGCGCGTGGCGGCGGCTGGCCTGCACATAACGTTCGAGCGCCGCGGATGCGCCCCCAGATGCGATCGCCGCGCGAGCAGCCTCGACGCCGCCTGCGATCGAATCGGCAGCACCGGCAGCGTAGATCGCGGCGCCCGCATTGATCAACACCAGATCGGCGCGCACGCTCTGCTCGCCCTCGAACACCGCACGCGTAACCGCTGCATTCTCGGTGGGAGACCCACCGTCAAGCAGCGGGTCGGCCGGGTCGGCAAGCTCGATGCCGACATCCTGGGGCGTGAGCACATAGCGCTTCAGCTCATCGCCGTTGACCTCGACAACGTGGGTAGCCGCCGACGTCGAGACCTCGTCGAGCCCGTCCTCGCCGGCGACGACAAGCGCGCGTTGTACGCCAAGGCGTGCCAGCGCGCCTGCGATCGTCTCCAGGAAGCTCGAATCGGCAACTCCCACAAGCTGCTGGTTCGCGCCCGCTGGATTGGTCAACGGCCCGAGGAAATTGAAGATCGTGCGCACCGCCAGTTCGCTGCGGACCGGCACGACGAAGCGTGTGGCCTGGTGGTGGGCGGGCGCGAACATGAAGCCGAAGCCGGCCTCCTCGATGCACTGCGCAACGGCCTCAGGCCCAAGGTCGATGCGCGCGCCGAGCGCCTCCAGGAGGTCGGCCGAGCCGGACGAGCTGGTCGCCGAGCGGTTGCCGTGCTTGGCCACGGCGCAGCCCGCTCCGGCCGCCACCAGGGCGGCCGTGGTGGAGACATTGAAGGTGCGCCGGCCACCACCGGTACCGGCCGTGTCGAGCAGGTCGTGGCGCTTGGTCGGCACATGTGCTGCCAGCTCGCGCATCGTGCCGGCCAGCCCGGCGAGCTCGTCGACCGTCTCCCCCTTCGTGCGCAGCGCGATCAGAAAGCCGGCGATCTGGGTCTCCGAGACATCGCCGTGCATGATCTCGGCGAGCACCTCGGCGGCCTCCTGTTGGCTCAGATCGCGCCGCGAGGCGACCGCGTCGATCGCGCTGGTGAGGACGGGATTGGGCATTAGTCGCGGAGGAAATTTCCGAGCAACAGCTTGCCCTCGTCGGTGAGCACCGACTCGGGATGGAACTGGACGCCCTCGGCCGGTAGTTCGCGATGGCGCAATGCCATCAGCACCCCGCCGCCGCGTGCGGTCGCTTCCAGACAATCGGGCAGCTCCTCATCGACGACAAGCGAGTGATAGCGCCCTACCTTCAGCGGCGAGGTGAGCCCAGCGAAGATCGTGCGCCCATCGTGCTCGATCGTGGTCGCCTTGCCGTGTACGGGCTCATGCAACTTGACGACGCCGCCGAACGCCTGGGCCATCGACTGGTGGCCAAGACAGACACCAAGCGTGGGGATGCGAGCTTCCGGCATGCGCCGGGCCACCTCCAGCGAGATGCCGGCCTCGTTGGGAGTACAAGGGCCGGGCGAGATCACACAGCGCTCGTATGAGTCGTCGAGCAGCTGCTCGACGGTGGCAGCATCGTTGCGCACGGCGCAGACCTCGGCTCCCAACTCGCCCAGGTACTGGACGAGGTTGTAGGTGAACGAGTCGTAGTTGTCGATGACGAGCACTCGCATCGCTAGGCCCGCCTTGCCCCACACGCAAGCTTGGGCGCACCGTATCTGCCCTCGATAGCGCGCATCCTCAAGCCCAATCCGGCTGTTCGCAGGCAAGCTCAACGGCGCGCAGCACCGCCTTGCTCTTGTTGACCGACTCCTCGTACTCGTACTCAGGCTTGGCATCGGCGACCGTCCCACCGCCAGCCTGCACATGCGCGACCCCGTCCTTGACGACGACGGTGCGGATGTGGATCGCAGTGTCGAGGTCGCCCGTATAGCTGAGGTAGCCGATCGCACCGCCATAGCCACCGCGCTTGGTGGACTCGAGCTCGTCGATTATCTGCATCGCGCGCACCTTCGGGGCTCCTGAGAGAGTGCCCGGGGGCAGCACCGAGCGCAGCGCGTCCATCGCGCCGACGTCCTCGCGCAAAGTGCCAGACACCGAAGAGACGATGTGCATCACATGGCTGTAGGTCTCGATCTCCATCAGCTCATCGACCGCGACGCTGCCGTACTCGCACACGCGTCCCAGGTCGTTGCGCCCCAGGTCGACGAGCATCACGTGCTCAGCGCGCTCCTTCTCGTCTTCAAGCAGCTCCTCGGCGATGCGTCGATCCTGCTCGGGGCTCGAGCCACGCGGGCGTGTACCGGCGATCGGGCGCGTGGACACGTGGCGTGCAGAGACGGTGAGCAACGGCTCGGGACTCGCGCCGGCGATCTGGAAATCGCCGAAGTCCAAGAAGTACATATAGGGACTTGGGTTGACGGTGCGCAGGCCTCTGTATATGGAGAACCCCTCGACGGGCACCTCCGCCGACCAGCGCTGAGAAGGCACGACCTGAAAGGCGTCGCCCGCATAGATGTACTCGACGATCCGCGCCACCATCGCTTCAAAGCGCTCGCGCGTCATGTTCGACTCGAAGCGCGGCGCCGCGCGCGCCCCAGCTTTCGCGCCAGACGGCACAGGACCGGCCAGGCATGCCCGCACTTCGGCGATCGTGCCCTGAGCGGCCTCGCGAGCCCGCTCAGGGTCCGGCTCGGCGTCCAGGTCGGCGTTGGCCACGATCGTGATCGTGTGCTTGAGATGATCGAACGCGACAAGCGCGTCGGTCAGCATCAGCGCCATGTCCGGCAGACCGAGCGCATCCGAGTTGGGCTCACCCAGCGGCTCCACGGTGCGTACCAGGTCATAGCCGAAGAAACCCACAGCACCCCCTGCGAACGGGAACCCACCGACACCGTCGGGCAACGGCGCCTGCCGGCAGTCAGCGACTGCAGCCGCCGCCGCGGCATATGGGTCCCCCGGATCGCCAAGCGACCAACGCAGCACCGAGCGCGGACGGAAGCCGATGAACGAGTAGCGGCCCATGCGCTGACCCTGCTCGGCCGACTCCAGCAGGAAGGCGGGCTCGCTCGGCGCCAATTCGCGCAGCTTCAGAAACGCGGAGACCGGCGTCTCGCAGTCGGCGATGAACGTTTCGTGCAGCGGGATCAGGTTGTAAGCGCCCGCCGCCTGCGACGGCGCCGCACTACCGGCGACGGCCATTGAGCACGCCCTCCGCGTCCGACAGCTCAAGGCCGCGGCTGTGAAGCAACACCAGCAGGTGATAGGCAAGGTCGGCAGCCTCTTCGGCGACCCGCTCGTCGGTCTCTTCGCGTGCGGCACGGGAGACCTCCTCGGCCTCCTCCATCACCTTCTCGCCGATGCGCTTGGGATCGTCAAGCAGCTCTACGGTGTAGGAGCCCGCGGGACGCTCGCTTGCGCGCTCGCGCAACGTGCGCTCGAGCGCCGGCAGCGTCTCATGCGGGGCAGGGGGCTCCAGCTCGCCGCGGTAGAAACAGCTGCGCTCGCCCGTATGGCAGGCCGGTCCGGCGGGCTCGACGAGCGCGAGCAGGGCATCGCCGTCGCAGTCGACACGCAGCGCTCGCACCGCCTGGGTGTTGCCGCTCGTGGCACCCTTGTGCCACAGCTCCTGGCGCGAGCGACTCCAAAGATGCAGCTCGCCGGTAGCGCGCGTACGCTCCAGCGCAAGCTCGTTCATGTAGGCAAGCGTCAGCACCTCGCCGCTGCTCCAGTCCTGCACCACGCATGGTACGAGACCGCGCTCGTCATAGATGAGGAGTTGCTCCACTTCGTCGGCTGCCGCTGTGCTCATCCGCCGAATTGTAGGTTGCAAGGGACATGGTCTCGTTGCTGGAGAGAAAGCTGATCGTCGTGACCGGCAAGGGCGGGGTCGGCAAGAGCACAGTTGCAAGTGCCCTAGGACTCGCCGCAGCACAGCGAGGGCTGCGCACGATCGTCGTAGAACTGGGCGCCCAGCGTCGTCTGCCTGACCTCTTCGCCGCCGATAAGACCGGACAAAATGGGCCCGACCTCGCGATGCGCTCAGGCGGCAGCGAGCACAGCCGTCGCGGACACCGGCCCGACCGCCACGATGGCGATGAGATCGAACTGCAGGAGGGCCTCTGGACCGTCTCGATCGACCCAGACCGCGCACTTGGCGAGTGGCTGCAAACACTCACCGGTCGCATCTCGGCTCGCCTGCTTACATCGAGCGGCACCTTCCAATACTTCGCGGCTGCGGCTCCCGGTGTAAAGGAGCTGATGAGCATGGTCAAGCTGCGCGAGCTGTGCGAAGAGCGAGGAGAGACCAAGAGCGGCTCGAGCGATTCAAGTCGTGAGAGACGGGGCCGAAAGGCCTATGACCTCGTCGTGCTAGACGCGCCCGCCAGCGGCCATGCGCTTGCGATGCTGCGCTCGCCGCAGACCTTCTCGGCAATCGTGCGCGTCGGGCCGCTGGCCGAGCAGGCGCAGGCGCTGCGCGAGCTGCTCGAAGATGCGCAGCGATCAGCATATGTCGCGGTAACCCACGCCAGCGAGATGGCCGTCACCGAGACGCTCGAGCTGGAGGAAGGCTTGCGCCGCGAGCTCGACCGCGACCTCGACGCGGTAATCGTCAACGGCACGATGCCAAGGCGGTTCACGCGCGAGGAGCTTGACCGGATTTCGGCTGCTGCGGCCGGCCAAAACCAAGGCGCAAGCGCAGCGGTCACGAGCTCGGCCGTGCATATGGCACGAACCATCAACGATCGTGCCCGCGTCCAGCTGGCGCAAATAGCCCGCCTGCGCCGCCAGCGGTTTGCCGGCGGCTCGCCGCCGGCTGTACTGACGGTACCTTTCGCGTTCGTCCCAGTCTTCGATCTCGATGCGGTGCGCCGAATAAGCGACCGGCTCGAGGGCAGGATCTGAGAGTCGGGACGGCCCGTCGTCCAGTCTTAGGTAATCCCCAGCCGATCCAGCAACCCCTCGTCCCCGCGCCAATCACGTCGCACGCGCACCGACAGGTCCAGGTGCACGTGACAGTCCAACTCGCGCTCGATCTCCTTGCGTGCGGCGGAGCCGATCGCCTTGATCATGCGTCCGCCCGCGCCGACGACGATCCCCTTCTGTGACTCGGTCTCGACCCACAGCAGTGCGCGCACCCGCACCAAGCCATCGCGCGGGCGTTCGATCTCTTCGACAATCGCCTCCACAGCGTGGGGCAGCTCTTGGAAGGTGCGTCTGATCGCCGCCTCACGCACCAACTCCGCAAGCAGCACCGACAGCGGCTGGTCTGAGATCGCCTGCGCAGAGAACATGAAAGGGCCTTGCGGCATCAGCTCTGCGAGGTGCTCCACAAGCTCACCTACACCCTTGCCGGTGCGTGCGGAGATCGGGAATATCTCGCCGTCGAGGTCAAGCTCAGCGGCAGCCGCCAGCACCGCAACGGTCGCGCCACGGTCGAGCCGGTCGACCTTGTTGATCGCGATCGTCACCGGTACATCCACCTCGGCGAGCGCCTGCGCGATGTAGCGGTCGCCGGCGCCGACCCCCTGCTCCCCGTTGAGCACGAGCAGCGCTGCATCGGAGCCCTCCAGTTCCAACCGCACCCGTCCAGCCATACGTTCGGTCAGCATGTCACGGGGACGCTGAACACCGGGCAGGTCAACGAGCACGATCTGCCACTGCTGCTCAGTGCGCACGCCGCGAATCGCCCGACGCGTGGTCTGTGGGCGATCGGAGACGATCGCGACCTTGCCACCGACGATCGCGTTGACGAGCGTCGACTTGCCCACGTTGGGACGGCCGGCCAGCGCGACAAAGCCGCTGCGCGTCACTGCTGCGTCCGGCTGCGTGGCTGCGTTGCTCACGAGTTGCCCCAGCGCATGATCTCGGCTTGCAGCGCCAACATCTCGCCTTCGTCTGTCTCGTGGTCCATGCCGACGAGATGAAGCGTGCCGTGCACGATCGCCTCGCCAACATCGCTCGTGAAGGCGGGACAGATCACGACATCGCCAAGCTCGCGTGGAACGCCTGCTCCGGGAGCGTGCGGATCGGCTCCATCGACGGGAAACGACAGCACGTCTGTGGGGCCGTCTTTGCGGCGGTGCTCTCCGTTTAGTTCAGTCATGCGCTCGGCGCCAACGAACTCGACGGCGAGATGTCCATCCTCTACGCCAGCCGATGCCAGCGCCAGTGCGCACAGACGCTGCACCCGCCACTGAGGAAGCGGCCCCGCGAGCAGTTGTGCGCCGAAGACCTCGACCTCGAGCATCGATGAGCGACTCAGGCTCGACGCTCAGCCAAACGCTGAACCACGACCTGCTCCCCGGCATCGTCGACCTCATCCAGGGCGCCCGGCCCGGATCTTCCGGAGGCGGGCCGCGCAGCAGGAGCCTCACGTCGCCCACGTCCGTCGTCGGTCGTGCGCCTGCCGTGCTCGTCATATGCCTCCACGATCCGCTGCACGAGCTTGTGACGCACCACGTCCTCGCCGCCGAAGCGCACGAACTCGATGCCCTCGATCGCATCGAGCACCTCTCCCACCACAACGAGACCCGAGCGTTGCTCGCGTGGCAGATCCACCTGGGTGATGTCACCTGTGACGACCATCTTGGAGCCAAAGCCGAGCCGTGTGAGGAACATCTTCATCTGCTCGGGCGTGGTGTTCTGAGCCTCATCGAGGATCACAAACGAATCGTTGAGCGTACGCCCACGCATGAACGCGAGTGGCGCGATCTCGATCACGCCACGCTCCAGATGCTGGGAGACCTTCTCCGGATCGAGCATGTCGTGCAGCGCGTCGAACAGGGGTCGCAGATAAGGGTCCACCTTCGCCATCAAATCGCCAGGCAGGAAGCCGAGTCGCTCGCCGGCCTCGACGGCGGGACGGGTGAGGATGATCCGATTGACTTCATGGCGCGAGAGCGCGGCGGCGGCCATCGCCACGGCCAGGAACGTCTTGCCGGTGCCTGCTGGCCCAACGCCAAACGTCACTGTGCTCGAGCGAATCGAGTCGACGTAGCGCTTCTGATTGACGGTCTTGGGCGCGACGCTCAGGCTGCGATGCCTCCACACGATGTCCTCCAAGACACGCGCCGGCGATTCATGCGCATCGAGCGCGCCCGTCACTGCGGCGATCGTGCCGGGCGCGACCTGATGGCCGCGGCTGATCAGTTCGGAGAGCTCGTGTATGACCCGCTCGCCCATGCGCGCATCCTCCTCGGAGCCCTCGAGCGTGAGTAGGTTGCCGCGCAGGAACACCTTGCAACGCAGATGTCCCTCCAGCGCGCGCAGCACAGAGTCCTGGGTGCCCGCCAGCTCGGCCGCGACCTCGCCCGGCAGCTCGATCTGCGTCCTCATCCCCCGAGCGCCGACCTGACCAGGCTCGAGACCCGCTTGCCATCGGCGCGCCCATCGACAGCCGCCATGACACTCTTCATCGCCTGGCCCATGTCCTTGGGCGACTGCGCGCCGCTTTCGGCTAGGGCCCGCTCGACGATCGCCTGGAGCTCAACGTCTGAGAGCTCGGCCGGCAGGTAGGAGCCGATCAGCTCCCCCTCGGCCTCCTCGCCGCTAGCAAGATCCTCGCGTCCACCATCTCGAAACGCCTTGGCTGCCTCCAAGCGCCGCTTACGCTCACGCCGCAGCACGGCCAGCTCGTCGCCGGAACCGTCCTTTTCGGCCCTCTGCAGCTCGGAGAGGACCATGCGTAGAGCGCCGACACGCTGCTTCTCGCCAGCACGCATCGCGCTCGTCAGGTCTTGCTTGACGTCATCGAGAATCGTCATCCTCGACTCAGGATACGCCGAGTAGGCGAGACTTTTGTATCGATTCATCGCTTTCGCCCGGTTGGCATGGCCGCTGGATCGGCATGCCGGGCGTCGCCGCAACCCCGCAATCGGCAGAATGGGTGGCGATGAGCGCATCCGTCTATCGCGACGCACTCGCTCCATTCCTTGCGGATGGCGAACGTCTGCGACCTGCCGGAGCGGAAGTCTTCGACGCGCACACCCATCTCGGACTGGACGAGGACGGCCGCTCGCTTGACCTTGAGACACTGCTCTCCCAGCTCGATGCCGCCGACGCGCGCAGGGCCTGCGTGTTCCCTCTACACGACCCCGAGCGCAGGCCTTCCTACAGCCTGCCCAACGACCGCGTGCTGCAGTGGGCCGGCGAAAGCGCGGGACGTCTGATCCCGTTCTGCCGGCTCGATCCCGCCGAAGCCCCCGTCGTCGAGGGAGAGCGCTGCATCGCCAAGGGCGCTCGCGGCATCAAGCTGCACCCGCGCGCGCAGGCCTTTGCTTTCGACAGCCCCGAGATGGAGGCCATCTTCAAGTTGGCCAGCGAAGCGAGCGTGCCGATCCTGATTCACGCGGGGCGCGGCATGCCCCCGATCGCCGACGGGCTGGCCGACCTTGCATTGCGCTACCCCGACGCAGTGCTGATCCTCGCCCACGGCGCGATCTGCGACCAGGGCATCCTCACCTCGCGCTTGGCCGACCATCCGGGTGTCCTCTACGACACGTCGTGCTTCTTTCCGATGGACCTGATCGAGCTGTTCGCACGCGTGCCGGCCGAGCGCATCGTGTTCGCCTCGGACCCGCCGTACGGACTCACCGCCAGCGGCCTATATCTCGCGCTGCGCGTCGCCGCCCACGCGGGACTCGACGAGCAGGCAATCGGCGCTGTGATCGGTGGGACGATGGCCGGGCTCGTCGACGGTCGCGGCCTGCCGCCTGTCTCTGCGCCGCGCGGCAAGCACCAGATCACCATGCAGGGCCGGCTTGCGCGCGCCTACGGGTACGCGAGCCTTGCCGGTCCGGCAATGTTCGCGGGAGCCGTCGAGCAAGCGCAGGGCATGCTCGACCTGGCAATCGCCGTGTGCCGCGACCCCGACCCAGGAGAAGTCGGCGAGGCGCTCGAGGAGATCGGCGCCGGCCTGATCGCCGCGCGCGCTCTGCTCCAGAGCGAGGAAACCCTGCGGCCGGCGCTTGACCTGCTGTTCAGGGCGGTGGCCCGCGCGGCTACGGACTTGCCCGCCGGCGAGTCAGCCACAGCGCCGACCACTCTCCCTGCTCGAGACGGGCTCGCTCGCTCAGGCCAAGGCGTCTAGCGAACACTTCGGCCACCTCGTCGGCCTGCTCGCGCAACAGCCCGCTTGCGATCAGATCCAGACGCGCAGGCAGAGCGCAGACGTCTGGTTGGACCATCTTCTCTACCAAGTCGATCAACAACGGTCTCAGCAGATTGGCGAGCACCACCTGCCCGTTTGCAGCTCCGCCGCGATCGGCTGTGGACGCGGCGTTGAGCACTATCGGCACGCCCTTCAAATCCCCATCCCCGACAAGCCAGGGCAACGACTCGCGACGCAGGTCAAAGCAGCGAGCCTCCAACTCGACGTCGTTGACGGCCGCGTTGGCGAGAATCGCGCGAACGCTCTCGCGGTCGTTGTCGAGTGCCAGCACCGGGCGATATCCAAGCTTCAGTGCCGCGATCGCCAGCACCCCCGAACCGGAGCCGACATCGAGCACGGGATCGCGGGCGCCCCCAGTGGCGGCGAGCTCCAGCAGCAGCTCCAGGCACATGCGTGTGGTTGCGTGTGCGCCGGTGCCAAAGGCCTGCGCGGGATCGATCACGATCTCAAGCGCATCGGGGCGATCGCTTGGCGCCTCCCACGGTGGTCTCACGAAAAGGCAATGCCCCCCGCGCGTGCGGGGGGCATCCTCCGCGGAAATACCCCCACCCCGTCCACCGTCCTCTTCACCCCAACCACGCTGCATATGCGGGTCTGCCGTCGCAGAAGCATCCCCATCCCCTCTCCACCCACGCTCGCGGCGAGCATCTGCCGCCCGAGCTTCGATCAGCACCGGCTGATGAAACTGCTTCCAGCGCTCAGACCAATCATCGGCGACCTCGCTGGTAGAGATCTCCACCAGCGCACCCCCCACGGCAGCCCGCACGTCGGGCAATAGCGGCAACTCGCCCGGAGCGCCGTAGACGGCGTATTCGACCATCCCGTCTCCCCCATCCTCTGCTTGCAGCTCGATCTCCTCGACGCCACTGGGCGCAAGCTCGAGCAGATCGGCAAGCACGAACTCGGCGTCGCTACGCCGTACGCGTAGCGCCAGCCGGATCACAGGCGCGGCACGCGATGCACCGAGCCGCTCACGCCGCTTGGTGGCGCAAAACGCGACGTAGCTTCCCGAGCATCGACTCCTCCGAGCGCAGGTTCTCCTCGGTAAGCGTCTCGCTCAACTGCCCGAGCAGATCACGCTGGGTCTCGCTGAGACGACGTGGGATGAGGACATTGACGACAACGCGCAGGTTGCCGCGACGCCCGCCGCGCAACGAGGGCATCCCCTGTCCGCGCACCGTGAGGATCTCGCCGGGTTGGGTACCTGCAACTATCTCAATCGGTACCACACCGTCGAGTGTGGGCACCTCGAGCGTGGCCCCGAGCGCCGCAAGCGGGGCGGCGACGTCGAGTGCAGTGATCAGGTCGTCACCTTCGCGAACGAAGCGCTCGTCGGCACGCACACGTACGAGCACGTAGAGGTCGCCGGCGGGAGCACCGCGCTCACCGGCGTGCCCGCGCCCGCTCACGCGGATTCGCTGTCCGTCATCGATGCCCGCGGGGACCATGACCTGCTCGCTGCGCTTGACCGCCAACTGTCCGCGGCCGCGGCAGGTGCCACAAGGCTCGGTCGGCACGCGTCCGTCGCCGTGGCAAACGTCGCAGAGGCTGGTGCGCATCATCTGACCGAAGGGAGTGCGCATTACGCTCTGCACCTGGCCGACCCCCTCACAGCGCGAGCAGCGCTCGATCGGGGTACCGGGCTCGGCACCATTGCCGTGGCAATGATCGCAGCGGTCGATCGCGTCGTAGGAGACATCGAGCTTGGCGCCGACTGACGCTTCGAGCAGCGTCATCTCCACAGCCACGGCGATATCGCCACCCAGGGCAGACCCAGCGCTTGAGCCACCACCTCCGAAGAAGGCGTTGAACAGGTCGCTGATAGAGCCAAAGGACTCGAAGTTCGGAGCATACCCTCGAGAGCGCAGGCCCTCGTGTCCGTAGCGGTCATAGGTGGCACGACGCTCAGGGTCGGAGAGGATCTCGTTTGCCTCCGCTGCCTCGCGGAACTTCTCTTCGGCCCGGGGATCGTGGGCATTGACGTCCGGATGCAGTTCACGGGCGAGCTTGCGAAATGCCTTCTTGACCTCTTGCTCACCGGCATCGCGAGCTACGCCAAGCACCTCGTAGGGGTCGCGGGGAGTGGTCGCGCTCATCGACTGGCCATCGCTTTTCCTCAGCGCTCCGCGTACGCATCTTCGACGAAGCGCGAGAGCTCGTGGGCAGCCTCGCGCACAGTGGCGATCGCGCCAGCGTAGTCCATGTGCACCGGCCCGATCACCGACACGGCTCCGAGCTTACGGCGTGCGACACCGTAGCCTGCTGCGACGAGCGCCAGCGAGCGCATCGCGGGAATCTCGTTCTCGCGGCCGATGCGGACATAGACATCGGACTCCCCGAGCGCGGCACGCAGTACGCGCAGCAGGGCCGCGCGACGCTCGAGCATGCTCATCAGCTCGTTCATCCCGGTGAGATCGCCGATCGCCTGGCTGGAGAGCAGGTGCGCGGTTCCGTCTACGTAGAGCGTATCCTCGGTCTCGGATTTGATGCTGCCAAAGGCGGGCGCGAGCCGATCGACGAACGCACGCTCGCTGGTGCCAAGACTTGGATCATCCAGGCGCTTGGAAAGCATCCGTGCACCGAGCCCGAAGCCGACGAGTCGCTCGTTGAGGTATTCGCCGGCCCAGCTCACAAGCCCCTGGTCCACGGGTCCGCCGAAGCTGGTGAGCAGCTTGGAGACGCCGCCGGTCGAGGTGATGACGACGACCATCACGACCTGGGGTTGCAAGGCGAGCACCTCTATGTGGCGGATCTTGGCGGTGTCGAGCGCCGGCGCAGAAACGACGGCCAGCAGGCTCGTCACCTGCGAGATCGCGACGCTTGTCAGACGCATCGCCTCCTCGACCTCGCTGCGGGTCAACGACAATGCCAACGGGCGCACAGGCGCAAGGCTTTGACCGGTGTCGAGCATCCTGTCGACCACATAGCGGTGCCCTGCGTCGGTGGGTACACGCCCAGCGGAGGTGTGCGGATGTGCAAGCAGATCGTGCTCCTCCAGCAGGGCAAGCTCGTTGCGCACGGTCGAGGGTCCGCAATCGAGGCTGGGGTCGGCGGCGATCGCCTTGGAGGCCACCGGTTGGCCGCTGTGCAGGTAGTCCTCCACCACCTTGCACAGGATGAGCTCCTGTCGGGGGGTAAGCATGACCGTGATTCTAGGGTCTGTGCCTGCGGTCTCTTGGCGCCCTTGCGAATCGGCTGGCCGCTGGTCGCCTGCGACGATCGCGCCGCACCCAATCGTGGAGCGGCGCGATGTCGTGTTCTCAGAACTGCAGCTCGGCCTCGGCGTTACGGATGATCTGGTTGCCGGCCTGCTCGGCGACCGTGTCCACGATCACATGGCCATCTGACGCCTCGCGCACGGTGCCGGTGACGACAACCTCCTGCTCCGGCACGCCCATGCCACGAAACTGGACCGACAGCCGCTTGAGTGTCGCCGGACCACCCGCTGCCTCGGTCTGGGCGCGCGCGACCTGTGCCATCGACCACAGACCGTGCAGGATGCGCCCGGGCAACCCAACGGCTTTGGCGAACTCCTCGTCGATGTGAATCGGGTTGAAATCGCCCGAAGCCCCGGCATAGCGGTTGGTGAGGTACTTGTCGGGGGTGACGCGCACCTCGGGGATCTGCGCTCCAGTTGAAAGATCGGCCATGACTCAAACTCCTCGGACGATGTTGGTCCAGGTTCCGCGGCAGACCTGCTCGCCGCGCTGGTTGACGGAAACGGACTCGAACACGTAGTAGCCGCGGCCGTCTCGTTCTGAGATGTCCTTGACGGAGGCGGTGGTGGTGATCTCGTCGCCCGCGACGACCACCGGCCCCCACTCGAACTCCTGCCCGCCGTGAACCATCATCGCGAAGTTCATTTCCACCTCAGGATCGAACAGCGATGGCGCAACCGATGGGGAGCTGTAGACGACAGCGAACATCGGCGGGGCCACGACGTCGGCGTAGCCGGCGTCGCGAGCGGCTTTCTCGTCGAGATGCAGCGGATTGGTCTCACCGACCGCGCGGGCGTACTCCTTGATCTTCTCGCGACCCACGGCATACGTGGTGGGCTCGTATTTCTTTCCGATCGCTTTGGTGTTGACTGGCACCGGGGAGGGCTCCTTGTCGGATTGGAAGGATTGGCAGGGCTCACTGGTGGAGCCGCGCGGCAGTTTAGACCCTTCGTTTATTGATCGACGAAACCCGTCGAGCGAGTCTTTAGGTTTCTTAAACACAAAAAGCCGTCCAGGACGTCTTTGGCGGGATCCCGCTGTCGTTGTGGACGTCGACGGCGGGATGTCCGTGGTGACATCCCGCCGTGCTGAACGCTCGATCGGACCAATCGGTCCGTAGCTAGAAGACGAGGTCGTCTTCGATGCCAGAGCCAACGCCGACGAGCTCACTCGCGTCTGCGCTCTCGCTCTCGCGCTCGCTCGAAGCCTCGAGCGAGCCCTCGTCGTCGGAAGACCCGCCAGGGCCGGCTTGACCGCCACGACCGTCGAGGAACTGGACGCTCTCAGCGACGATCTTGACCGCCTGCCGTTTGCTGCCCTCGGTGGTTTCCCACTCGTGCCAGTCCAGGCGCCCGTCGATCGCGACGCGACGGCCACGGCTCATATAGCGGTGGACCGATTCGCCGGTGAGCCCGAAGACGCTTACGTCGAAGAAGTTGGGCTTCTCCGCGTAGTCGCCGGCGGAGGTCTTGCGGGTGGCGTTGCAGGCGACGCGCAGCTCGCAGACACTGCTGCCCGACGGGAGCGCTCGCAGCTCGGGATCGCTGGTGAGACGCCCGACGAGCACGACGCGGTTGATGTTCGAGTAGGACATGGTGTTCTCCTTTGCTGTTGGCTCGCCCTGTTGACGAAGGTAGGCCCCGCTTGGGACGGTTCTTTGTGCACGAATGCCAAAACCTCGTTTCAGCCCTATTCGACGGGCTAAATTCGTCGGCAAAGACCCCCTCGACCGCGGCCAATCAGCCAACGAGGTGCGTGTCCTGGGCTTGCAACGAGTCGAGTGGCACGATCACCACCTGCTCGAAGGCACGAACCTTCGTCACGGCTCGCCGGAGCGCTCGCTGCACGTCCTCGGGCGCGAAATAGATCACCCCGGAAATCGTGCGACAACGCGCCCAGGCTCGACATATCTCAACGAGTCGCTCTGGAGACTTGATCGTCAACTCGACCTCGACGGCGAGTGGCAGACCACCGTCGGGATCGAGCGGGCATAGAACGAGATCTGGGCGGTGGAGACGACCCTGCGCCCCATGCGATGTGGCGAGCTTCGCGCTGGCGAGCGGGTGTCCCCGCTCGCGCTCGTCACGACGCAGCTCACGCTCGCCGATGAGGCGATGGTGTGGATAGCGGCGCTCCAGCACGGCTGCCGCTGCGGCACACATCATCAGGTGGTTTGCGTTGGAAGGGCTCACCGCGCAGATCTGAATGCCGCGTATCTCGCAGGCCCGCAATCCGGCACGGGTGATCGTGAACAATGTGGGCCGTCCTGAGAGCGGACGCACGCTTGCAAGCAGCTTGCGCCGCCGCGCTGCCAGGAGCTTCGAGCGCGCCGAGGCAATGCTCACGCCCGTGCGCTGGGCGAGAGCCTCGGCGGTGACTGCTCCAAGCGAGGCCGTCCAACGCGCGATCTCGATTTGCTCATGAGTTGGTGGTCGATCTTGTTGCCTCATGGGGTCCTCCTGTCTGTCTTGGGGATTGGTGGGTCTCGGGGATGTACGTACGTGGAGGCTTTTCTTGGGGATTGGATGGGTCTTGGGATGGATGTGGGAACTTTTCTTGGGGATGGGATGGCTATCTGGTGAGCAGGCTGCCGGTGGGTCGATCGACCGAGGAGAAGACCTCGACAAAGCGGGCCGAGGCACCTCCGCCCAGTTCGATTACGGCAGCCCAGCCCGGCAACAGGTCACGCATGTCCTCGGATGCCAGTAGCGGCCTGGTCGAACGCGTACGCGTCCAGCGCCCATCGCTTGTGTGCGTGGCACGCCACACGCCGCGACTGCCGCCGAGCCGACCGATCAACTCGGCCGACTCGGGCACGACCTGACGGTGGGCGACGATTGCCGAGAGGTTGCCCAGGACCTGCTCCAACAACTGCTTGCGTCCTTCTAGACGCAGGTCGGAGAGCTCCTGGGTTCCCAGCAATAGGTTCAGACCAGCCGATCTCGCCCTGCCGAACAGGTGCACGACCTGCTCGGCCGCGATGGCGGCGAACTCGTCGATCACCACCACCGTGGGTATCGGGTATGCCTGCAGCGCGGCCATCGTCGTTTGCAGGTCCTGCACGATCGCCACGCCGAGCATGCGAGCCAACAGTGGCAGCGCGTCTGCTTTCAGGTTGAAATACACGACCGCTCGCTCTTTGACAGCGCCGAGCAGATCGAATATCTGGGCGTCAACCGTCTCTGGGTCGAGCCAGGGCGCGACGTCTGACTCGGCCATGATCGCCAGTCTGTCGCGCACGCCACCGAGATCGGTGCGTTGGCGCGCGCCCAGCGACTCCAGGTAATCGAGGGTGGCATCCGCTTGCGCTTCGGGAAGCGTCCTTGCCAGCACTTCCAACTGTGCCGGGTCGAGCTGCTTGACGAGTGCCGGCAGGCTCACTGTGGCGCCGGCGCCACGCAGCGCACGCACGGCGTAGCCGAGATAGCGCTGCGCTTGGCGTTGGTAGTGGGGCTCAGTGAAACGCTCGCCCGCCAGCGCCTTGTCGGCGATCTCACTGGCGCCACCGTGACCGAATGGGTTGTAGACCGATGGGCCGGTAGGCGTCCATTCGATGAACTTGCGTCCGGCGAGGTGGGCCGCCTCGACCAGATGCGAGCGCATGCGGGTATCCCCCTTGGGATCGATCACGACCGCACCGAGTCCTGCCTCGATTGCTCGAGTCGTAAGCCATGTCTCGGTAATCGTCTTTCCCGAGCCGGTGGCGCCCACGATCAGGATGTGCTTGCCGCCGCTGTTGCTGCCGAGCGGGATCGCGAGCGTCTTGCCGTCTTCGGCACGTCCAACCGGGACGCGCTCACCGCGCAGGGAAGTCCAGGCGGAGAGGTGGACGATCCGCTCGAATAGCCGCCGTGCGAGCGTATATAGCGCGTGGCTCGGACCGCGGCGCTTACGAGCGATCTCGGCTAGATCGGCGCCGGCCATGAGGTCCTCCGCGTGCCAGTGGCGACCGCGTACGCCGGCGCAGACGGCGGCAGCGGCGAGCGTACTTGCCCAGCCGGCCAATATCGAATGAGCGAACAGAGCGACCGGAAACGCACAGGCCGCCCATGTCCAACGTAGATGACGCCGGCGCATGACACGCACGACGAACAGGCCCAACGCGACGCCGATCGCGATGTGGACAGTCGTAGAGCAAAGCCATCCGACCGGTTCGCTCAAAGGTTGCAGTGGATTGGCTAGGGCTTCGTTGGTGTACTGAGATGCGGACATGAGCCGCTCCTTTCTTGAACCGGCTCTCGCCGGCCGTTGTGGTCAACGAGAAAGCGGCGAGCCGATGGCCCGCCGCGGTGCTGCGTTGGCATGCGGGCTCCAGGAGCCCGTCAAGATGTGTTCAGAACGTCTGGAAGCGTTTCTAGACGAGGCGGTAGCCCACGCCCCAGACGTTCACGACAAAGCCATCGCCACCGACCGCATCGAGCTTGCGACGCAGGCGGCTGGCGTGACTGTCGAGCGTGCGCGCACCCTGATCGGTGTGGTGGTTCCAGATAGCGCGCAACAGTTCGCGCTTGGAGCAGACAGTCGTCGGCTTGCGAGCCAGGTACACAAGCAGCTCGTACTCGAGGCGGCACAATTCGACCTCGACTCCGGCAAAGCTGACGGAGTGCGCCGCGGTGTCGATCGCGAGCGAACCGACCGACATGGTCGGAGCCTCGACAGCGTCCTCGGCGCGTCGCAGCAGCGCCCGCAGGCGGGCACGCAGCTCCAAATAGGAAACGGGTGCGGCGATGAAGTCATCTGCACCCGCGTCGAAGGCACGCAACAGCTCGAGCTGGCCGGCGCCTGAACCGATTGCGATCACCGGCAGGCGTGCATCCCAGTGCCCTCGAGTGCCACCCGCCTCATCGGCGCCACGGATCTCCTCCAGCAGGTCGAGTGCACCGCGCAGCGGTTCGAACTCGCCAAGGACGACCACACGGACACGGTGCATCCGCGCGAGGGTGCGTGCGTGCTCCGCTCCGCTGGCGAGCACTGCTTGGAAGCGGTCGGCGCGCAGCTGCTCGACGAACTCGCGAGCGAGCGAGCTATCGGATTGAACAAACAGGATCGCGGCCTCCCGCCGACCGCCGTCAACCTCGATGGAGGGGTCCGATCGATCACGCTTGGCCTTCACTGGAGTTCGACCTCGCGTGGACTGATGCGCAGGCCCTTGCGCGCGATCGAACCGAGCACTTCGCTATGGATCCATGGCGTTATTGCCTTCTCGCCGCCTTCGGGCATGGTCCCAATGCGTCGTGCGAGCCAGCTCGTCTCTCCGCTGACTTTGCCGCGGCGATCGCGCTTGACCACGCCACAGCGCAACGAAATCTCGCTCATGCTGATACCACCGCGATCGACCGCGTCAAGGACGGCTTCGCGCAAGCGGCGATTGAGCACGACTGGGCTGCCGTCGAGGCGCTCCAGTTCAGAGCGCATACGAGTCACCGAGACGCTGCGGTCGTTGTCGTACAGTGCGATCGCCTGCTTGGCGAGCGTGCGCATCGGCTCGTAGCTTTCGACGGCGCCAATGACCTCGCGCAAACTGGCCTGCTGCCAGCAGCGATCGTTGCCCTCGGCGGCACCTCGACACCAGCGCATCTGCAGGATGCAGCGCTCTCCCTGGACCGGCGAAAGACGGTAAAGGTCGCCGTCGCGGCCTGCTACGAGCGCATCCCGGATATTCAGGTCGTGCCGAATAGCACCCGCTTCGAGGGCCAGCGGAGAGATTCGCAGATCCTCTGGGTGCATACGCCGGCACCAACGCCCCTTCGCGTCTTGGAGGTAGTGGTTGCAGACGAGCTCTGCATTGCCCTGCGGCTCGTCGGCAGCGAGGTGAGCGATGAGCCTGCGGTCGCAGAGCGTTTCGGCATCGCGATCCAGCACGAGCACGCTGCCGCCCTGTCCAGGGAGTGCGATCAGGTCCCGAGCGCGGCCCTGCTCGTCGTGGTAGCCGGCAAGCCGAATGCTTGTCGGGGTCTCCTCATGGTGGGCTGGGTGGTGCGAGGGCAACGGACGCGACCGGACATGGGGACTACGACGCGGGAAAGAACCGCGCCTTGTGAGCTGTGCAGATGAGATGGCGGACGACATTGAGCGCTCCTGACGGTCTGGGCGGCGCCATGTTTGGCGTGGGCCTGGTTGTGCTGATGCACGCGCCTTGTAGGCGTACTTCAGCGCGTCGTCAAGTGCTGGGGGCGGTGCCGATAGCGGCGCAGAGAGGTAGTCCGAGGCCCCCTTAAGGGGTCCTCGGAGCGCACTCTCACCGGCGCGAGTCGGTCACGAAAGTTGGCCGAGAATCGCTCAGCTCTAGATCTGCGAGAGCGATAAACATGCGTCCACCAACTCCCGAGGAGGACGGGTTGTCTCTGACTCTCGCCAAGAAACGAAATCCAAATCGGCGACACACGCCGGAATGCTCACGGAGGAAGGGAAAAGAAGAACATGCAACTTAGCGCCTGCGGGCAAAGGCCCACAGCAACGATGGGCGCCGGCCGAACTGTTTTCGCAAGCGACGGCGACTGCACGGCGTCAACCCCAGCCTGCTCGACCAATATCTGAGAGTGTGGTGCAGTCGCCTATGCGCTCGGCATCCGGGTGACTGCACAAGTCCCTCTCACCCACGTTAGGCGACTGCAGCCAGGGGTATCGAGACTGCAGCAGAGGCCCGGCAGACTCGTGAGCGTTCAGACGCCACGTTTAGCCTACTTTGCTCCCTGACAAGAGCTAGACGCAGCAGTGAGCAGTTCGCATGAATCGGTCCGGATAGTCACAATGTTGGTTAGTGGACAAGAGCGAGGGACGCAAAGCGAATTCTCCATCGGCCGGCCGAGCCCCGGCCCGCAGGGCTCGAAAGGGCAAGCGAACCATGGCTGATCCTCGTGCCCGGATGATCGAGGCGATGCTCACGAGCGTCGGCGAGCAAGGCTACGCCGCGACCGTCGTTGCCGACGTGATCGCCAAGGCCGTGGCCTCTCGCAAGACCTTCTACGAGCACTTCGAGGACAAGCACGCCTGCTTCTTTGCGATGAGCGAAGAGATCATCGACGAGTGGGTGGCACGCGTGGAGCGCCCCGAGAGCACTTCAGAAGATGGTCACGAGGCGATCGATGCGCTCGTCGACGAACTCTTCACCCTCTCGCTCGAGAGTCCAGCTTCGCTGAGGGTAATTGCGGTCGAGCTGACGGCGGCCGGGCCGGCAGGTATAGAGCGCCGTGAGCGGGCGCTCTACAGACTCGCACAGCCGCTACGTCGTGCGCTCGGCGAGGAGTCGGGCGACATCGATTTGCTAGCGAGGACAATCGTCGGTGCGATCCTACGTATCCTCTACGCTCGCGCTCGACGTGGAGCACGCGTGCGTCGCCCGCGTCGAGGCGCCTTGCTGGCACTCGTACCAGCAGTGTCGACTTGGGCCAGTTCATACGTTTCGCGCACCGGCATCGCGCTTACTCCGAGCCACATCGGCGAGCAGAGTTCTACAGTCCCGGTGGGCGGGCGCGCTCCGGGTACGTTGTCGCTCGGCTCGCGATCGATCGAGCGCCGCGGGCTACCGCGAGGCGAGGGCAACGTGTCACGCAGCTTCGTTGTGCACAACCAGCGCGAGCGAATTCTGGATGCGCTCGCGAACTTGGCGGCGGCGAAGGGCTTCGGAGCCACCACGATTCCCGAGATCGTCCAAGAGGCCGCCGTGTCGGTGCAGGCGTTCTACGAGCATTTCTCTGGCAAGGAGGATGCTTTCTTGGTGGCCTACGAGCTTGGGCACCGTAAGGCGCTTGCGATCGTCGAGCGTGCTTACGAGGCTCAGGAGGACTGGCCAACGGCGGTCCGTGCCGGGACTGCGACGTTGCTCGAGTTCCTTGCAGCTGAGCCCGCGTACGCGCATCTTGCTCTGATCGACGCTTTGACGGCCAGCCCGAAGGCGGCGGCCGTGGCACACGACGGGATGAACGCGTACGCCTGGATGTTTGAGCCCGGGCTGGAGCCAAACCTAAACAGCAATCCTCCCACGGCCGTCGTAGTCGAGGCGACGGCCGGGGCACTGCTCGAGCTCTGTTTCGTTTACGTGGCCGCCGAGCGAACGCGAGAGCTACCCAGCTTGAGCGAGTTTGCCGCGGAGATCGCTCTACGCCCGTTTGCGGACGTAAATGTGCACTGAAGCACACCGCACTTCATCCGACCAAATCGAGGATTGTAGCGTTTGTTCAGTGGCTCTTTTGTAATCACGCGTGAATGATGCCGACATGGTTGAAACTGAGCAGACCGAGATCGACAAGCAGGTCGTGGCATTTGGGGAGAACCTGCGCCGCGCCCGCAAGCGTGCTCGGCTCACACAGGTAGAGCTCTCGAAGGCGGCGCCACTCGACCGGGCTGCGATCAGTCGCCTGGAGTGTGGGGAGCGTGCTCCTGATTTGCCTACCCTGTTGCGGATTTGCGCGGCGCTTGGGATCGAGCCGAGAGATATGTTGCGCGGCATCGGTCCGACGGTCTCCCCCCGTGGTGTGCCCAAGGGAGCACATGCACAGGCGAGCACGAACGGGCATGGCGGACGATTTGGAGCGAACCTCAAGTGGGCTCGAATCCGTGCAGGCATTTCACAGGAGCGACTCGCGCTCGATGCCAAAGTCGATCGCGCGGCGATCAGCGTCTATGAGAACGGCGGGCGCGAACCGAATTTGCGCACAGTATTGAAGCTTGCGTTCAAGCTCGAGGTCCGTCCCGCACTGCTACTCGACGGAATCACGCCATAAACACGCCGTAAAGCATCAATTTAGGGGTCTCGCGTGACGCCATGACTCAGGTCAGGCCATGTCGCCACGCGAGACCAGTACTCCAACGCGAGGAGAGGAACGCCGCGCCAGAGTTCGTCCGAGAGCCACGGCGGGGGTTACCACGGCCATCCGAACCCTCTTCCCTTGTCCGCCCATTCGGTTCCCGGGAAGTCTTGTGTATCTCCTCCACCCTCGATGAGATCGATTTCTCCGCACTTCTACTACAGCCCGATTTCACGTCAACAAACCGTACGAACCACCGAGAGATCATTCCGGATCTCCGATCAAACGTGATAGTCGCACAATGCTCGACTGGTGTCAAGATGCCCACGATGGAAAGTCTTGCTTGTCCTGCACGAGGGCCGGCCGGGTCTGCAACTGCGGCCGGGAGGCCTCCTCCGACTCTGCACTCGCGCCCCAAACCGGCCCTCTGTGAGGGTTGGTCAGCCGCTGGGACGCTAGTCCGCAAGACGTCCCGGGTAACCACGCCGTCGCGCGCTGACGACGGCCCAAGCATGCTTAATCAGGTGGTCTTTGTCAAATCTCTAGAGGTAGTTCCATTCTGCTGTTTCTTACTAGAGGCCAAGACGTTGCATAGGACAGAGTTTTCCATTTGCGCAACTCGTCTGCCTCGAGTACGCAGCTGGATAGACGCGAGGAGGACCGACTGGGGCCGAACCGATCCGAGAGGCTTCCTCCGACGGTACGACCACGCCAGCCGGCCCTCCAGGGATGGTTGGCCCAGGGCCGGGACGCCCCGTTCTCAGGTCAGAGATATTCCCGACTCCGTGTCGTTCAGACCCGTCGGACGGGTCCGGACGGCATTGTTGGGCACCTGGGTGACGGTGTCAAGAGAAGTATCGAAGTCCTCACAAATTGTTTCCGATGGGGATACCGTATCCCGTCAGATGGTAAAATCTCGATGATTCTGATTTGGTAGGATCTGATTTAGCAGGATCCTTCCTGAAGGGAAAAGCCGGTTCAACCGACTTAGTCCTTGGCCCGACCGTAAATATCACATGACTCGATCAATGGCTCTCGCCTACGCGGATCGCCACCCGTCGCAATCCGCACCTCTGGTGGCAGAGCTGGAACTTGCCAGCCTTGCAACAGGGCCTCATGGGCGTCACGCTCAGCAGCAAACAAGATGTTGGTGCGTCCTTGATACTCCCAATCTTGGGGATACTCGCCGGCGTAGGCGCGGCATGCTGTCAGTATCTTGTCGGCTCGCCTGACGCACTCGCGGGCGCGGGCGCGATCTCGGCATACGAACACCACAATCGGCAGCTTGACGCCCGCGCGCGCATAGCGCCCGAGATTGGCCGACCAGCCTGCGAGGAAGTGGTCATAGCGCTCGACCTTCGCCGCAGCGACACCCTCGGGCAGACGATCGTCGAACTCGACCAGCAACTCCTGACCGCCCCTGCGAAGCAGCGTCGCGTCGGGCCTGATGCTCTGGAAGCGCTCGACCTCGAACCTGCTGCCCTCCTCGGTAGTGCGCATGAAGTCATGGGGAGCGCGACCACCGGGAAGGCAGAGATCCTCGAGAGCCAACATTGGGCCGTCGCCTGACTTCGAGCGCTTCTGCGGGGAGATCACAGACTCCTCGGGGCCTCTCAACTCCAGACGCTCCGAAAGAGCCCGCTCGACGGCAAGCGTCCAGCCCGCAACGCGAACATCGTGGCGCGCCTGTCGCAGCAGTTGATCGTCTGTTTGGTGTTTGGATGAGGGGATGGTTGGGTCGTTCCTGTCGGAGACCCCTCCGGGGAGAAACCGACTGGCGGTCAGGTGGCCGCGCACAATCAACAACTCGCGTCCCGTCGGTGTGATCGAATAGCACATGGGCATTCCTCCACCGTCGCGACGATGGAATTGGAAGCGGGCCACGAGCCCAGCGTCGGAGAGCCGCTTCAAGCGGCGCTGGGTTGTCGTGGCGGCACGCCCCTCGTTGAAGCGTCGGTGTATCTGGCTACTGAGCACGTGTCTCAGCGAGGTCAGAAGCACAAGTATCTCTATGTCCAGCGGCTCGGGATCGAGCGCGACGACAACAGCAGGCAGCTTTGCCCGGCGCACACTGTGCGCGGCGCCTATGTCCACCAGCTCGCTATAGCTGTCCGCCGGTCTCGACGCTGCCGCGGGGAAGCTGCTGTCGTCGCCGGCGAGCGCGACCGACACCGCGGAGGCGCCTGTCGCCAGGCGATCCTGCGATGCCTCTTGCTTGGCCTGCCCGTTCCCAGCGCGCTCCCAGTGCGGCTGGCTGAGGTTATGTAGGTAGCAGCCTCCCCGCTCTGCCTGCCTTGCCGCATGAAACGTCAGGCGTTGCTCATCCACGCACAACGGAAGCGTTTGCGCGACGAACGGGGCCTGGCGGCCCTCCGCCGTGACCCAGCTTGCGATTGCAGAGTGTCGGGGCAGATGAAGGCGCACATCGGGACGCCCCAGCGTCGAAAGGTTGCGAATCCCTGGACGAACAGTGTCCGAGAACTCGGCCATCATCAAGCTTGCAGCGTCGCGTGCGTCCTTGACCGACGCGGTGGCGAAATAGACACGGTGGGCAAACAATGCGTCCAACTGATCGCGCATGTCACGATCGACCCATTGCGAGTCTGTCTGCCAGCAAGCTACCGTCTCCAGGCCTGCCGAGCGCTTCAGCGCCATCGTCTCGGCGAAGCCTCTGTTGAACACGAGTGGCGCCTCATCCACCTTCAGAGCCACGGCTGTACGCTGCGCGGCCGTCACTCCATCTTGGCGGCGCGCGAGCGCGGCATCGAGCATTCCCGTGAGCAGTTGCATAAGCACGCTGGTGTTGCCAGCGCCCATGACGCCAAGGGCACCCTTCACGACCAGTACCTCTTCGTTCTCGATCACCTCGTCGAAGCTGACCCGCAGCGAATCGTTGAGCAGGACGCGCTTGATCGACGGCGAGTTGAGCAGTCGCGCCAGCTTGTTCACCGGCGCATCCAGCTTGGCGGTAGTGGTGCCACGTGCGTCAGCGAGCTGCGCTGAGAGCTCGCCGGTGAAAAACTCGGAAATCTCCTTGAACTCGGGTTGCGTACGCAGCGCACCAGCAACACGCGAGCGATAAGCGTAGCCCTCCTCCCCTACCGACAGGAGCCGCGCTGCGTCCCATAGCGTGCTGTGACGGTCATAGGCCAGCACGGCAATGATCGCGTTGCGCAGATAGCGGTCGGAAGAGGCTCTTATGTCCCCGTCACTGAAGAGGTTCTTCAGTGACGAGACAACATAGTCGGCGATCGTGTCAGCCGGCGCGTCCACTGCCAGCGGATTGAAGCCACAGGTCGGGTGAGAAAAGTCAAGTAGCGTACACGTACGGTCGGTCGGCACCACGCTGACCGCGGCCTCGGCGGCATCGCCCTTGGGGTCGAGCACTATCACAGCGCAGCGCTTGCGCTGAAGGTCCTCTGCCACTGTGGCCACCAGATAGCTCGACTTGCCCTGCTCAACCGTGCCTGGCACTGCCGTGTTTTGGCGGCGCAGCGGCGGGTGGATCGATACCGGGCCACTGGCGTCGCGTAGCGTGCCCGTCCCCTCCAGCGGGCGAAAGATCGTCGGCGGAGCCGGCGTAAATGGCAACGGGTTGCGTGCGAAGGGAACGGAGGAGTAGTCCACCGAAGGTACCTGCCAGACGTTCGCGAGCTCCGTTGAGGCGAACACGCCCTTACGGATCGAAGGCAGCGGATTGCCCTCGCCGCGCGAAACGCGTTTGGTGTACATGCCAAACCAGCCGTGGCGGATCGATGTGCCGCGCTCCACCAAGCGGTTCTCAGCGTTTTCGGCGCGCATCTCTGAGGCTATCCGCTCGCAGACGGCGCGGTTCGGCCCGACTAGGCGCAGATCTACGAAGAACAAAGGTTGATGCTGGATGTCCAAGCCTCCCTTCAGCTCCTCATCCTCCACCATTGAGCGATCGAGCGGCGGCAGTCTCAGCTTGCGCTGACGCGAGAGGTGGTGCTCGTGGCGCTTGTAACTGCGCTTGGAATGGCTCTCGAACAATGCCGGGGTAGGCGTCAGCGCGATCTGCACAAAGGCTGGGGCTCGACAGGCGGCCATCGTCGTGATCAGTCGGTTGACCGCCGGGATACGGTCGCGATCGAAAGGATCGATGAGCTTCGCGCGCTTGATGAACGGACTGTGCTTCTTCAAGCGAAGCACGTAGGGTGGCGAGCCGAGCGTCGTCGGCTCCTCCTGTAGATGGCAGTTGGGGTAGGCACCGCGTATTGCAGCCTCCATCAGGGACTGCATGCCCACAGGGCAGGTGAGCGACAGCCATGCTTCGCGATGGCAATGAATCTCGAGAGCGACGGATGGCTGACCGCTGAACAGTCTCCGCCACCAACGGCGCAGCAACCGCTTGTGCAACGCATCGAAGACGTTCACGACCTCCCCTATGGACGGATCGTCGCCGCGATAAGGCACGACCCTGAGGCGCACGTACCGTCTTAGGCAGCGAGCGCGGAGACGAGCGACAATCAGCACCGTCAAGCATGTGATCAGCGTCAGGCCTACGCCGAGGATGGCCACCGTCGCGGTGTGGGAGGACTTTGGCAGTATCGCGCAGAGCTGCAACTCCTCCTCTAATCCGACGGGCGGGACGCATCGGGACGGCGCGCTAGGGCGCGCTCCAGGCAAGCTGTCAGGCGCTTGTCCTCAACGCACGCGAACGCGCGCGACGCCATTCAGCCGTCGACTCGCGCCGCGACAATCACAACATCGTCGCGCAAACGGCCGGCACCGCTCACAAGCGCAAGTTGCTCGAGGCGCTGAACTATCGCAGTTGGCCCAGCTCCAGCTTGATCGGCGAGCAGGTTGCATAGCTGTCGTGATGTCAAGTCCCGCAGCGGTGCGCCTGCATCGAGTAGACCGTCGGTATAGAGCACAAGCGTCGAGCCCTGTTCGAGCTCCAGTTCGAAGTCGAGCACATTCGAGCCAGAGCGCACACCCAGCATCATGCCTTGCATGCTTGGACAATGGCTGGAGCCATCGTGTGCCAACACCACCGGCGGAGGATGACCGGCCGCCGCCACGACAGCCCGAGCCCGCTTGCTGGTCAGGTCCAACCGAACGACCACGACGGTTGCGAACCGCTGCGCCAGCGCGTGCCCGAGCATCACCTCATTGACGGCCCCGAGAACCTGCGCCGGGCTTGCCCGCACGAACGCAAAGGCGCGGATGCTGTGACGCACCAGCGCAGTTACCGCCGCTGCCTCTGGGCCCTTGCCGCATACGTCGCCGACGACCAGCCAGCAGCCAAGAGGAGTGGTGAACACGTCGTAGAAGTCCCCGCCCACGTCGTTTCCCTCGCCAACGGGGTGGTAGGCAGAGGAGAGGCTCACTCGCTCGAGCACCGGCAAGCTCTCGGGCAACAGACTGCGCTGCAGTGTGCGCGCCATCTGAGTGCGGGCGGCATACATGCCTGCGTTGTCGAGCGCCGTGGCCGCGCGATCCGCTAGGTCGCTCACTAGAGCCATGTGCTCGGTGTTGCGGCGGCGACCGTCGTGCACGTAGAAGAAAGACAGCGCTCCTAGAAGTCGTCCGCGGGAGATCAGGGGCATCGCTATCGCGGAGCGGTAGCCGCTTGAGAGGAGAAGCTCGCGCACCTCGGGCTCTGGCGCGATCCGCTCGAGCGTGAGCGCGTCGGTCAAATCCTCTGCGGTCACCGGGGCACGTGAGCGAATCGCACGAGCGCTGGGATGTTCGCTGTCGAGGTCGAGAGGTTGCTCGGCGCGCAGTACCTCTAGCTTGCCGAGCTCTCTTTCGTGCTCGGCCACAGCCACTGTCTCTGCCACCGTGCCGTCCTCGCGCAACAGGTCGATCACGCACATCTGCGCGAGCCTGGGCACAGCCATCTCAGCGATCGCTCGCATCGTCTGATGCGGATCGAGCGAACGGTCGAAAATACCGCCGGCGGCCGCCAGCAGATCCCTTGCCTCCCCTACCCTACGACGCTTACTCCAGCCCGTACGCAGCATCAATGCTCACCCCTTGTTCCACAGCTTCCCGCACTTCCAAGGTAGAGCAACGCTGGCCTTTGCGCCTAGCAGGCATCGAAGACGTGGAGAGGATTACCCTAGACCATGCACCAAGGCCATGACCATTGCCCTAGCGACTGAGCTGTTGTACCGACCGCAATCCGACACCTAGCTCACATCGGTCTGGTAGCTCTCTCCACCCGCTCGCCGCGCTCGGTAAGACACCATTCGTTGGGAGCCCCCTTCGATTGGGCATGGTCAACGTTTTCGATCAGGTCCAGTCGCTCTAGGCGCGAAAGCAGCTTCGATATCTGGCCTTGGTCGGCGATCCCAGCTCCGTCGGCGACTTCACGGTTGCTGGCTCCGGGATGCTCCTTGATCGCCGTCAGTACTCGTACCGTCCTATAGGTCAGACGCATATCGAGCCCAGCCATCGGATCCTTGCCGACACCCGGCTCAGCCCTGCCTCGCCGACGCACCTCCGGCGGGCGGCGGGACAGTTCTCGGCTTGCGGCACGAACTCCCAGGTAGGGAAGCACGATCATGCTCATCAGCGAACCGTGCAGGCTGACGTAGGGCTTGGTGCTTCGTTCGAGCAGGCGCGTGTGGATCACCGCGAACACGGCGCCGATCACGCCTTCAGCCGTGACGCTCGGCGGCTCACGCTTGACATTGGCGGTGGTGCGAGCCCGATCGATCACCTTACGCAACTGTCCGAGTACCCGCGTGCGCTCTTCGAGTACTCGTGGACCCCCACCGAGCGCGTCCACGACGCACAACCGGGCCAGCTCGGGCTCCTCGTCGATGAAGACCAGCAAAGCCGCCAAGCCTGCACGGACACCCTCACGCCATGAGATCTCCTGCTCATATGCCTCTACCACCCGCGAACGCAACTGCTCAAGCGTCCGCTCGAACACAGCCAAGAAGCAGTCCTCGCGATCGACGAACAGGTCATAGAACGTCTTGCGGGAGACTTTCGCCCGGCTGATCACCTGTGCGACAGTCAGCCTCGCATACCCGTTCTCCTCGATCGCCTCGACTGCGGCGCTGAGCATCCGGGCACGCTGGATCTCCGTGACGTGGCCACGCGGCAGCCCGTCGTCGCCAGGACGCAATGCCCGCGCTTTCGAGCGTGTCTGATTGATTGAAGCCATGTTTTTCCTGCCTAGTCGGTGCTGTTCATCGTTGATCCGAGTTCCATGCCAACGGACACAGCGCTCGGCCGCAAGCGCGACGCTTCTCCGCACACCCCTCTCGGCCATGCGTCACACACAGAGATTCCCGGGTTCGACCGCTCAAGTCGAGCCGTGTCTCCTACTCCATCCCTGATCGCTGTCGCTGTCGCGAAATACAGTCACAGCCAATCGTGCATGCCGAGTCTTTTGAGCGGCGACTCTGACGGTCTGTGCCATCGGTCGCAACAGGAGCCCATCTGAGAGCAAGCAAAGCCCTACAACACCGGCCTCGAGTTCTCTCGGAATGTCTCTGACCGTAGCCGTTCTACTTGGCGAACGGATACTTGCAGCGCCTTTCCCGGCCTTGCCGTCGAAGCGACTACCAATAGAAAAACCCCGCGTTAGCGGGGTTTTTCCTTAGCAGGTCGATAACCCGGATCCTGTCATTGAGCAGCCATCCATCTGAGCGGCCTACCTGGATCTCGGCGGGCAACCTGCAAACGATCCGGTTTGACCTTGCATCGGGTGGGGTTTGCCCAGCCGCCGCGTCACCGCGACGCTGGTGCGCTCTTACCGCACCATTTCACCCTTGCCTGCCAGCCGTTCACGTGGGACGGCCGACATCGGCGGTTTGTTTCTGTGGCACTTTCCCGCGGGTTTCCCCGGGTCGATAGTCGACCACCCTGCCCTGTGATGTCCGGAGTTTCCTCGAAGGCCCGATTGAGCCTCCGCGGCTGCTTGACCTGCCGCACAACCGTAGCGCGAAGCATACGCTCTGTGAAGAGTGGGGCAATGCGAGCGGGTAGAGACGCGATGCTCAGCCGGCAACCAGTGTGTCGGTGAGTCAGCAGAGCTCCGAGCCACAGCCAACGCAGGAGCCTATCTGTCGGTCATCGTCACAGCCATGAGAGCTCAGAGCCATCGAGCTGGCGCAGACCGGACATTCGACGGCGCCACGCACGGCGAGGCCCTCCCACACGCCGGTGATGAGCTCATCCAGCGTAAGCCTGCCGTGCGCATCCGCCGTCCCCGCGAACAGCGGGCCATCCAGCCGAGAACGCGTATCGTGCTCGAAACCCTCGTCGAAAGTCGGGGCCCGCTCGAGCAACGAGGTGCTCATCACATGCTCCTGAGCAAACCGACCACGCGTCCGAGCACCTTGACCTCCTTGGTTCGGATCGGCTCCATCGTCTCGTTCTCGGGTTGCAGGCGGATGTGGTCGGACTCGCGGAAGTAGCGCTTGACCGTGGCCTCCTCACCGAGCAACGCCACGACTATGTCGCCCTGCTGCGCGGTGTCCTGCTGGTGGACGACGACAAGGTCATCTTCGACGATGCCGGCGTTCTTCATCGATTCTCCACGTATCCGCAGGAGGTAGTCGCCATCGCTACCGCCGGCGAGGCTTGGAACCGGTACATATTCCTCAACGTTCTCTTCGGCGAGAATCGGCTGACCAGCCGCAACCGAGCCGAGCAATGGCAGGCTTTCCGGCCTTACGATGTTGCGCACGCTGTCGACGGCGCTTCCGACGGCCTTGTCGAGCAGCTCGATCGCGCGCGGCTTTGAAGGATCGCGGCGCAGAAGACCGATCTTCTCGAGATTGGCCAGATGCGCGTGAACGGTGGATGACGAGGCCAATCCGACCGCCTTACCGATATCGCGCACCGTCGGTGGATAGCCGTACTTGGCCGAGTACTTGCCGATGAAGTCGAATATCTCCTGCTGACGCTTGGTCAGATCCATGTGTGCGCGGCTCCCGTGTCGGATGGATTGGGTCCTGAAACGAACATGTGTTCGTACAGTAGCGCGGGCCGTGGACGGATGCAACCGGCAGGCGCTGCCCGAGCCGGGCGCCGGATATACTCGCCCGCTCTGCGCTCGTGGCGGAATTGGTAGACGCGCAAGGTTGAGGGCCTTGTCATGTGTAAACATGGTGGTGGTTCGAGTCCACTCGAGCGCATAGAAACTCCCTGCAAATCGACTGATATGGGTTGACATCAAGTTCTGCCTAACCACTGACCATTCCGACGATTGGGCGCGTGGCAACGCTTGCTGCGGCGATGGCCTGCTAGCCACCCCCCTCACCCCCACATCTCGGCGCTGAACCGACTGCCGCGTCCGCTCGATCGCACACCGCCGCTGCCCTGTGTGCCTTGGGCGGCAGACCGCGCAGCTGGACGCGCTAGGCGAGCGCGTGGCGCACTTACTGCTCGGCACCGGCGTGGGACTCCCAGCGGGCGACCTCTATGCGCCCGTGCACGAGGACGGCCGCCCGGCGTAGAGGTAGGGAGCGATGCGTCGGGCGTCCGCAACCGTCACCGACCCAAGCGCTGGCTGCTGGTTGGCATGGAAAGGAGCGAGGCGTCCGGGCGTCGGCTTGACTGACGCTCCTCGTCCAACTCAGCAGTCTCGGGGCCGCGGGTCGAGACGCCCGCCTCCCTGCAAATGCGGTCGTCAGTGCGTCGACACACAGCCGTCCACGTACGCCTTGGCCCTCTACCGGCTCAGTAAGCGACCAGATCCCGCGGGCGACCCTATCTACAACTCGGCGATCTTACCCGCAAGATCCGTGAACATTGTCACCAGACGTGTTGTGTATCCGGGGGCCACATAGACACCTGCGACATCCGAAAGCCGAAATTGGATGTTGCGGACTGTCCGCCACTCACGCTCCATATAGTAGTTGTCGATGTGGTCTTCGGGCAGGGTTGGGTCGAAGAACTTCACGAATGCCAGGAGATCGTCTTCGATCCAGTCCGCGATACGCGTGGCTGGCCCCTCTCCGATCTCGGGCGATCCTTGATCTCCCGAGCGTGTAGTTCCTCCAAACGCGGGGTTGATCTCAAGTGGCAACAAATCAGCTAGCTCATCCCAATCTTCACCGACGTCTTCGTACTTGGCCATCGGTTGAGTCTTTGCCCCCATGGGAACGTAGAGAACCGGTCTCGCTCCCTTACCGATCAGAAAGCGCTTGCTAAAAGACAGGCCGAACCGCCGGTACTTAGCCGTGTGAATATGAAGCGCCTCCTCCGGTATGTCTGCAAAACAGACCATCTCGGGGATATATCGATCATTAGAACTAAGCTTCACTTTCGGTTGGAGGCTAAAGTTTGAGACATTCTCGTCACGGTCTTCGATCGCGAGTGCAGTGGGCGTAAGCAGCCAGCCATCTTGGATAATCGCTGCGAGCCGAGAGAAGGCGTCATCGTCGGATACGGCGCTGCGGCCCACGAAATGAACCAAGTCGTCAGACACATAACGCGAAGGCGACATGGCGGTGCACATCATGGCAAGGCCGCCGGTCACCGTTTCGCGCCACATACTCGAAAGTCGCTTGAGAGGCCCGTCGGGCTGCCAGTGCGGGATGGGCGCTTCCACGGGGCCATTCGCAGCATCCAGCTGGCTGACGGAGCCTCGCCAGCATGACGGCTTCTCCCCTCCGTAGCCCGCGCCCTCCCAGTCGTTAGTCCAGTTTGCGCTTCGGGTCGGGCTCTTTGCGTGCGTCGAAGAATTCGCGCTTGAGGAGCTGCTCCCGGAGCTCCTCGCGGACGGCCTGCGTCGCTGGGTCGGTTCGGTTGACGAGCTGCAGCCCGACGGCTGCGATGTCGTTGAGGTGCCAGAGCTGGCTATCGGAGTTGAGCAGTCCGGCGACGATCCGGATCGCACGCTCGTCGTCGGGGTGCTTGGCGGCTCGCTCGGCGACATCGTCGGGCTGGTCAAGTTCGCCGCTCGCCGCCTGGACGGCTTGCAGAGTGAGGTCGAGCCAGGCCTCGTCGTCGAGGCCTTCTGCGCGGGCGAGCCAGCCGATGGGCTTGACCACGTCGCCGTGCAGCTCGCGTGCGAGCGCGAGCCGTAGGAACTCGATCGCGTCCTCGGGTGGCATGTCGGGCTCCCGGAACGCCCCGAACGTGAGCCATTTGATCGCCTCGGCGACCTGGTCATCGCCGGCAGCCTGGAGCGCCTCGAGGACGCTCGCGGGATCGTAACCGTCGAGTTTCCAGAGCATGCCGTGGAGGAGGTGTCGTCGCGCACCGTCGGGAGCCCGCTCAAGGGCCTCCCGATAGAGGTTGCGGTGCTCGGTGAGGAACGACTTGAACGGGGCGCCTGCCTCGAGGTACTGGTCGAAGGTGCCCGGGCCGAGCCCGTCGGGAGCGTCGGCGCCGACGAGCAGGCTCCAGTGGGAGCGGGTCCACTCGGGTGCCCGGGAGGCGAGCCATGGCAGGTTGCGAGCGAGGATCGCCCGCGCGTGCAGCCCGTCTGGCCCGTCGAGCTCGAGCAGCTCGTCGACAAGCTGGAGCAGCTGCTCGGGTTCGCTGCTTCCGTCGCTGGTCGCGTCGGCGTAGGGGATGGCGGTGGCGAGTGCCCGCATCGAGCGCCGGTAGATCGCCCAGTGAGCCGTGGGGACGTCGGGCTGCTCGTCGGGTAGATCCTCATCGCGGCGGCGAACGGCGCGCTCGATCAGACCCCAACCGCGATCGCAGTTGCTGCGTGTGAACGGGGCTCCGGCATGGGCGAGTTTGGTGATCAGGTCGAGTCCGGAGCTGACGACGTTCGCCCAGCTCTCGATCGGCTCCGTCAGGGTCTGCTCGGTGAGCAGCTTCTGCTCTGCGAGCTCGACCGCGTCGAGGACATCGGGTACGTGCTGGTGGATCTCGTCCACTTGGTCGGCGAGCGCGTTGAGGTAGCGCTCGGCGTACATCGGATCATCGAGGGCTTCGATGATCACCGTGGGCTCGGCGATCCAACGGAGGGGGTCTTTGTTGATGGCCTGCTGTAGCTCTTGGCTGGCGTTGTAGCGGGTGGCCCCGCCGAACTGGTCACTGGGGGTGAACGCTGCAAGCCGTCGGGCGGCCTCGAGCGGCTCGAGCTCAGCGAGCATATCCGCGCCGATCGCGGTCTCGCGGGAGACCGTCAAAACGGTCGCCTTCGGCCACATGTATCCGTTCGTAGACGCAGGACCCCAGCGCTCCTCGACCTTCTCGTTCGCGCGAGCCCACGGCTCGCGGACGGCGGCCGGCATCACGATCAGCCACCCGTACGCGTGCTGCCATGGCTTCGGCGGCTCCTCGTCCTGGTCGAGCGCGGCGACCTCCTCCTCGCTGGGCGGGTTGCCAAGTGCGTCCAGCATCCGCTGGTCGAGCCCAGGGTGATCCCGGCATGTGAGCTCGGCGAGTAGCGCGAGGGTCTCAGGCATCGGATCCTCACGGGCTACCTCGTCGGTCATCAAGGTGAACGCGACGTCGACGTCGGCATCGAGGGTCTCGATCAGGTGCTCGGCGGTGAGTCGCCCGGCGAGTGGGGAGGGAAGGGTGGCGAGCATCCCGATCCGCTCACTGGTCGACATATTCTGATCGGCGGCGAGCCGCGCGACGTCGCGGACGGCCGCAACGAGCTGGTCGAAGGCGTGACCATCGGGGTTGAGGGTCAGCGTGTCGATCTTCTGGAGCGCCCTCAGCTCACCTGGGAATCGGTCGCACTCGGCGCGCAGCTTCGCGGCGAGGATTCTCAGCCAGCGCCGTGCCTCGCCCTGGCCGGCACTGGAAACGGCCACCCGCAAGAGGCCGGCCATTAGGTAGGGGACGTCGGCGGGGGCGTCCTTGGCGGCCGTGCCCTCGAGGGCCCGCTTGATGATGCTGATGACCGCTGGGGCGCTGTGCTGCTCGGCAGGGAGTTCGCCAATGTACGCCGCGACCTGGTGCAAGACGCCGGCGTCATTGGTGCGGTCCTTGGTCACATGCAGCACCGCGTCAGCGACAGGGCCGGGGACGGTCCTGGCGACGGCGACCAGCAGAAACGCTTGGTGGTCGCTGAGCTCGCTTCCGGACGTCCGCGAGCGGAGCCATTCCCGGACGTCTTCGGGGTGCGACTTGGCGAGTTTCTGGAGGTACCCGTACGCGAACCACGGGCCGGTCTTTGGCGGCTGCAGCAACTCGTGATCCGCGAGGGCGCGCATCCAGCCCGTTCCATCGAGCGAACCGTAGAAGTAGCCGAGCGTCCGCGGGTCACCGGCCAGGCTCACGAAGCCCGCGACATCGGCCGGCGTCGGCGCGGCGATCTCGGTGAGCGGGTCGATCTCGGCAAGCCGGTCGCCGATCCGCCCGAACAGCCGGGCGAGCGTGGTCAGCGCGCGCTCGTACAGCTCGGTCGCCTCCTGCACAGTGACGTTGGCGTGCAGGTGGTTCACCTCGCCGATGAGCTCGTCGTAAATGTCGATTAGGTCGGCCTTGGTGCGGACGGGCTCGTGGCGGGCGAGCGACCCGATGAGCACCTCGAGACGCTTGACGTGCGGGCCGTCCCCGTCCCGGGCGGCCTCGAGTTCGCTGACGGCTTCTAAGAGCGGCTCGGGCGACCCTCCGTCGCGGAGCTTGTTGGCTCGGTTGATGGTCTGGTTCACCGCGTCGGTCATTGGGTAGTGGCGCTTGCCGCCCAGGTCGAGCAGCGACATGAGCGCTTCCCGGATCGCGTAGGCGATCAGGTTTCCTGCGCGAGTCCCGGCGCGCTCGATCTGTTCCGCGGCGGCGGTGAGCATGTCCGCTGTCTTCTCGCCCTCGGGCCCGAGCTGGCGCAGCTCCTCGTTCAGTCGCTCTCGTGCCTCTTGATCCACGCCGAACACGATCGCAGAAGGCCCGCGACCCGGGATCGTCAGCTCCCCACGAAGTCAGCGTCGAAACACGACAGAGCGAGAGTAAGCGCCATCGCGGATGGCGAAGCATTGCGCACGAAATTGGTACGCCGACCAGGCTTCGACATCGTGGCGCTAGCCACGCCCGCTGTAGCGCACGACCCGCGAGCTTGCGTGCACACCTACTGGCCTCCCGCAGGTATACGACCATAGCGGCGTCCCGCGTTCCGGGGCAAGGTTAGAGTCGACCCTCTCGCTCCTGCTCGCCACCGAAGGCAGTTGCCCTCTGACAATCCCCAGCGCTATTGAAATGGACGATAAGCAAATGTCAGGGTCGCCCCCGTGATCGAGCATTCCTTCTTCCTGGAGAGCTCGAAGCCTTCGGGAAAACTGCATCGTCGAATGGATTACCGTTCGCGAACATGCCCAGCCTGATACGATGTCAGCCAGAGACCTTTTCGCGGCTCGTCGAGGAGGCCGGTCGCCGCTACGAGACCGTTGACGACGCGGCCAACCGCATCCTGCGCGAGCACCTGCCTGTGATTCGCAACGCAAATAGCACCCTTGCAACTCTGGATTGCCTCGCACAGCCGGGCGCTCGGATGAAGCCCGGAAGAGCAGCCAGATCGTCCACGAGGGACGTGGGAACTCGAACGTCGCTAGTTCTGAGCAACACCTGGCCTCGGGTGCTCGCGGCGCTTGACCTGTCTATGTGATGCCGAGACTCGCCGCCAGCCGTCCCGGTCCGATGACCTGAAGGTCGCCCGCAAGTGGCCCTTCGGGTAGGTGAGCGCGGTTGGCGCTACAGATCACCTCGGCGTCGCGTGCGACCGCGGCAGCAACGAGGTGGACGTCGTATGCGTCGAACTCTCCAGCGATGAGCCTCAATTGCCGAGGCAAGCCGTCGAGCAGGTCCTCGCGTGTGCGTCCGGTCAGCTCGTAGACGACCTCGCCAATCGGCCGATTATGGAGGGAAGCCTGCGCAGGTAGCGCCCTCCCGATCGGAGAGGACTCGACGTTCTCGGGGTTGAATAGCGGAGCGAAATGATCGAGGAACGCTTCGATCAGCTCCATGTCGTAGCTGACACCGCCCAGTTCGTCGAGGGCGTTGCGGACAAACTCCATCCCTGCGATATCGGTCGTGAAGCCTTGGAGGAGTGTGCCGTCCGCGGCGAGCTCAAGCAGCTTGAAGTTGTAGCCCGTCGGCTTCCTCAGAGCGCCGCAGAGCACCGTGGCGTCGAAGGCTACGAGCACTCAGGAGCGGCGTCGAGCGACGATTTCGGCCGCCAGCTTCTCATCGGAGGGGCTGGTCGCGCTCCCGCCGCGTTCGACCAGCTTTGCCTTGAGCGCTGTCGCAGCGTGCTGTCTGGGGCGGCGGGGCTCGAACTGATCGGCGGCCAGTCGCCAGGAGCCGCCCGGGGTTCGCTCCGCGCGGACGCGTCCGGCCTCGATCCATTTGTAGACCGCCTGCGGCGTAACGCCATACCGTGCAGCTACCTGAGCCGCGGACAACCACCCGTGCTTCTCGCTTGCTCGATCGCGGACGTGCCCCCGCCAAACGCCAGCGAGACGAAGCGCCCTCAGGCGGACGTCAACACCGAGCCGCTCGATCTCCGCCGCCGCATCGAGATGGCTAGCCAGAAGCGCAGCGAAGACCTGCGCCCGATCGTCGTCCTCGTCGGCGTCCTCGAACGCCTCACGAAGATCGTCGCGCCCGAGAAGCCCCGAGGCGTCGAGAATCTCGACGGTCTCGATGACCTCATCGTCATGGTCGCTGTAGAGGTCCAACCGACGGCCCGCGCTCTCAAGGATCTCCGAAGCGAGGATCTTCAGCCGCGAGGCGCGCTCCTCGCTCCCGCTCGTAACGGTCATGCGCCACAGAACGGCGCGATCGGTCGGCGACAGAATGCTCATGGCCCCAGATACCTCATCGACACAACTATAGAAAGACTTGAAACATTATCAATAGACCCTCGTCCGCCAACAAGCGTCCATTCTTAGCAATCTGGCAGAGACGATCCGGCCGAAGCGTCATCCCTCCATCACCCGATCGGCACTCCTTGTCTGTTTCTTTTTGCCTAGTCAGATGAGATCGTTATCAGCTCCAGCGGCCTCGATACCCGAGCCAACGCGCAGAACCAGATGTCGGCCCAACAAGACAGCCCTGAACTACTCAAGCCTTCAGACGTGGCTGCGCGACTACGCGTCTCGCGATCTTGGCTCTACGACGCAGCCAAAGCCGGCCTCATCCCCCACATCAGACTCCCATCGGTAAGCCTCGGCGGACGAGCAGGGCCGCTGCGATTCGTCCCCGAGGACCTCGACGCTTGGATCACTGAGGCACGCACGAGCTCGACACCCAGCCAGCGGCGCGGCCGTCGCTGCAACAACTCGGCTGAGAAACCGAGATCGACGCCGTAATCTCCTGACGGTCCACAGCGAACTTCACCCGCCCGTGGCAACATCGTGGCAACACTCAGATCGTCAGATGCGTCCCAAACGTCCCGGAAACCGCACAAAACGGACGATCTGGACACGGGCGGACGTATCTTGCCGTCGTGGACGAGGTTGAGGGCCTTGTGGACCGAATGGTCCGTGGTGGTTCGAGTCCACTCGAGCGCATGTAGAAAGCCCTACAAATGCAGGGTTTTCGACGGAGGGTAAAAGCCCTTGTCGAGCCTGCCACGTGACAAGACCACGTAAACTTGAGTGGTCATTTCCTAGGAGAGGGGAGGACCCGTACCAAGTCGGTCGCGAGCACGCGACTCGCCTGCCAAACCTCCAAGCCCACGACCGTCCCAGTGACCGGATCGAGTTCCCGCAGGCCAACCTCAGTCTCTTCGCCCACAACCCTACGCGAGTCATAGCCCTCGCGACGAAGCCAAACAACATCCGCCTGCCGATCGTAGTGCCCCTCGATCGACACGCTCCTAAGCCGCCAGAACCTCCCGCAACGCACTCGCCGCAACCTGTGCAGGCGGCCAAGTGAGCTGTAGCTCCCCCCCACCGTCAACGGCGCTACGCACACCCATCAGCTCCACGCCGACCACAGCCCCGTGCTCGTCGTATTCGACCGTATGCCCCTCGGGCGTCTCAAAAGCCTTCGCGGGCGGCTTCTTCGGTTCCCCGACGTGCAAGTACAGGACATCGCCACGCTCGTCGTAGTCGTGGTAGTCGAAGTCGATGCCGGCGATCGTAATCATCATCTGTCTATTTCCCTGGGATCGTTGTCCTGCACCACGGCGGTCACAACCCAAGCGGGATCTTCGCCATAGTCTACGACGACTCGTAGCCACCGGGAAGGCTCGATGTGCTGGCGGTAGAACCGCTCCCTCGGCGCCGTGGGATCCAGTGAATGGAAATCGGGCCGCGCGATTGTGCCCATGATCGTGTCGACGTGGTCGAGTAGCCAGGGGGCGACGGCGAGCCAAGTGCAGGCGAGAACCAGCGTCGAAAACGACCATGCGCCCGTCGGGATCGGTTGTCTGAGGGTGCTCAGCGGACATCGCTGTGACCGTACGACGAGAACCGGACGGTTTTGGCTACAGCTCTAGTGCAAACCCCTCGAAGTGCTCGCACCCTAGGCCTGCTCCGTGAGACTTTGAGAACATCCACCCCGCCAGACCCGTCCATGCGTCCGCAAACTCCCGCAAATTGGACAATCTGGACGCCCTCAAACCCAGTCGAATTGAGCGTCAACGTAAACACCTTCGTCACACCCGCCGCGAGCGTCGCACCGCCGCTCGCCACCACGACCTGCTTCGTGGTCGTGTGTGCGCTTTCTTCTTTTTACCGCTGGCTGTGATCGCCGTGATCTTGCTGGTCATCGCGGCCCCTTAATCGTGTGTGGTTCCCTGGCGAACGCCACCAGCTCGAAAACGCCGATATCTATTGAGAGGACCGACGAGACGAAACGCCCCCTACCCCCTCAGCACAGCCGGAAGAAACGTACTAGACACCGGACTCAGCTTGCACCTCGCCCGCGGCGACGGCGTCTGCCAGCCGCCGATGGTCAAGTTCGTTTTGGTCCGCGTACGCTTCCGAGAAGCGGGCGATCGCCTTATCGAATCCCGAGCCGGCGCCCAGGTATGCGGCGATCGCGAGCCGGTCGCCGGAGCGAGCATGGGAACGGGCCAGAGACCACCCACAGGCCCGGGTGTACGCATGCAGGCCGATCTCGCTCATCGTCGACAGGTCGGCGGACGCCTTCCAGTCCCACAGCTGGCGAACATAGAAGTCGTGCTCCTGACCATCCAGGCCCTCGCTGCGCTGCCAGCCAAGGAAGGTGTCACTCGCCGCATGTGAGATCCGCTGGCCCTGGACAACCCGCTCGCCGTGGTTCGCGAACTCGCTTGCGCCCAGGTAGGGCTCGAGCACCGAGGGCTGAGCCTCCTTCGCCTGCAGAACGAGCGGGTCCTTGCCGTCGCGGCCGACGAGCAGGAACACCCACGCGCGCGTACCGACGCTCCCCACGCCCACGACCTTGCGGGCCATGTCCACGAACCGATAGGTCCCAAACAGGTAACGCCGGTCGATGTCGAGGCTGGCGGCGTACTCGTGCAGCAACTCGCGAACGTAGGCGCTCTCGTCACGAGCGTCCCCCGGCTCGAACAGCTCGCGCAGCGGGACCAGCAGTGGCGGGACACTGCGAAAGCGCAGCTTCCCGTCGACGCGCTCGGTGAGCTTCTTGACCGCCCTCAAGCTCGTCTTGCGTCGTGCCTTGGCGAAAGGCTTTGCGAACACGATCCGCCCCTTCGCGCCCAGCCTCCCACCGAAGCGCTCGACGAGTTCGCTCGCGGTGAGGCGGTCGTACCACACGTCGAGGTGGCTCTCGTTGGCGAAGCCGCGCATCCCCTCCCGGTACTCGCGCACACAGTCGCGCACGATCCACTGCCGGAGATCCTTCGATAGCCCGACGTCGCGGCCGGCGATCTCGGCGCTAGCGGCCATCCGCTTGACATCCCACTCCCACGGGCCCGGCAACGTCTCGTCGAAGTCGTTGGGACCAAATACGAGCCGGCGATCCGGAGCCGCGAATCCACCGAAATTCGAGATGTGGGCATCGCCGCAAGCCTGCACCGCGATACCCGAATCCGGCGTCACCGCGAGGTCGGCCGCCATCACAGCCGCGGCGCCTCGATAGAACGTGAACGGCGAGACGAGCATCCGCCCATAGCGGATCGGGACGAGCTCCTGCACGCGCGAGGCCGCCTGGGCCGCGAGCACGGCGACAGGGTCGGTCCGGTCAGCAGCGGGGGCCCAATCGCCGTGTACCGACCGGGGTACGCCCTGACGGGCCGCTCGACCACGCTCTGAGGACTCGCCGGACTGCAGAGTCGCGTGAGTCGAGCTAGCCACAGGGGCACCCGGACGGCCTGTATTGAGAGACGCCTGCGAGAGGGTCATCCGTGACCGGCATCCTCAACTCGGCTGCGGCACGATCCTGATGTAAGGCTTGGGCGTCTCCCAGCCATCCGGGTAGGTCGCCTTCGCTTCGTCTTCGGAGACCGATCCGGCGATGATCACCTTCTCGCCCGGCTTCCAGTTGACCGGGGTGGCCACCTTGTGGCTGGCCGTCAATTGCAGCGAGTCGATCACGCGCAATACCTCGTCGAAGTTGCGCCCGGTCGTCATCGGGTAGATGAGGATCAGCTTGATCTTCTTGTCGGGCCCGATCACGAAGACGTTGCGGACCGTCTGGTTGTCCGCCGGCGTGCGCGCATCCGAGTCGCCATCGGTGCTTGCCGGCAGCATCCCGTAGAGCTTGGAGACGTTGAAGTCGCTGTCGCCGATGATCGGGTAGTTGGGCGCATAGCCTTGGGTCTCCTCGATGTCTTTGGCCCATTGCTCGTGCTTGCCTGTCTGGTCGACCGAGAGGCCGATGATCTTCACGCCGCGACGGTCGAACTCTGGCTTGATCTTGGCCATGTAGCCGAGCTCTGTCGTGCAGACTGGAGTGAAGTCCTTGGGGTGGGAGAACAGAACCGCCCATGAGCCATCGATCCAGTCATGGAAATGGATCGGTCCCTGGTCGGTCTGCGCCTCGAAATCAGGGGCGACATCGCCTAGTTGCAGAGTCATGCTTGGTGTCCTTTCAATGCGCGCTAGTTGGTTGTGGGGATTGTCGCAGGCTTGCCCATCGCCTCTAGATAAAGACCATAATCTCGATCAACATTACGCGCAACAATAGACGCGACGCGGGCGGCCGCGCTGCAAGCTCCAGCGCGGCCGCCCGCTCGCTATTCGCTGCTTCTACCCGCTAGCGACCGCTGTAATTGCGCTCGGAGAAGCCGCCACCCTGGTGGTAGCCACCCTGCTGAGCACCAGTCCCCGGCGTGAACGAGATACCGCGCAGCACTTCACCGCTGGCGGCCACCCGCACCGCGCCGAAGCTCTCCGCAGCCGGGGGGGCGGTTGCAGCCAACTGGTCGGTAATCGCCACCAGCTTGTTCGGGTCGGCACCCTCGTCGCCATCGCCGCTGACCGTCGAGGTGATCGCCCAGATCGTCGCCGTCCCGTTGGGGTTCACGCGACCGTCTATGTTGCGTAGGCCGTCGGTTGCCGGCGCCCACGGCAAACCCGTGGCCGCGTTGTCGCCCGTGGGGTAGCCGGGCACGGTGTAGGGCTTGCCCAGGTTCAAACCGTTCTGCAGGGTATAGGCGAGCTGCCATTCCCCTGCGGTCGAGTTGAAGACCCACTTCTGCAGACCCGCGCCTGTCTGTGCGGCCGCTTCGCTGTATTCGTTCTTGGTTGTCGAGTATGCGTTTTCGCCGTTGCCCTCATCGGCGACATACAGCGTGTTCGCGTTGGCAAACCAGATGCCGAACGGGAACGATGTCGCCTTCTTCGCCAGAGCCGTCGGGAAGCCCTTGAGGACGCACATGTTGTTCGGCTTCAGGCCTTCGGCCGCCAGCTCTTCGGGGTTGTAGGCAAGCGGCCACGAGGGCAGTTTCGCGTTTGCCGCCGGGAGTCCCACGCCGTTCGGGCAAGCTTTGCCCGTCGTGTCCAGGAAGTAGACGGTGTTGACGCCGTTGCTGCCGCTGCCCTTTGTGTAGTAGACGACATTGCCCGAGATCGTCAGACCGCGGAAGTTGGTGTCCTTGCCGACCTTGTCTATCTTGTCGCCGAGCTGGGTGACATTGAAGCTGCCCACCGGTGTCGGGAATCCCGGTTCTTGCAGGAGCTCCGGTACCGGTTCGCGCGAGGGCTTGAGGATCTGTGCGCCCGTGCCGACGACCACTCCGGCCGGCTGTGGATTGGCGCCGTTGCCGGCGTTGCCCGCCATGTAGACCGCGTGCGCGCCATGTTCTTCGCTGAGGATCGCCGCGCGACCGTTGTTGCCGCTGTAGGCGTTGGTCTCGGTGAACTGGAACTGGCCCTGGGCGTTCAACTGTGCCACAACGCGGTAATAGGAGCCCGTGACCGGGTTGGTCGGGTCGATCGCGTCCGGGGTGTTGGAGTTGGAGACGTCGACCGTGTCGACCGGCGATAGATAGCCCATGAACGTGACGTTGTTGCCGCGCGTGGAGAGGTTGAGCGCCAGTTCGGACTTCGAGGAGAAGCTGGTCACCATCTGGTCGGAGCCCGAGGAGACGCCCGGCTCGGTGCTGTTGGGCACCTGCAAGGTGCTGACCGGCGTTCCCCACGGTGTGAGCTGGTCGAGAAAGATCTTTGAAGTTACGCCAAAGCTTTCATCGGTCAGCACGTTGTTCCACACTTCCGGGTAAGCGCCTGCGGCCGTGGCGAGTGTGCAGCCTGTCACGCAACCCGCCGGCAGCTCGGTGACACCGGCCTTCAGGTTCGGGTCGTTTTCGTAGACGCTGCGGCTGAGCAGCAGATTGCCCGGCATCAGCGCCGAGTGCCCGCCGCCGGGTGAGGGGAAATGCCCTCCGTCTGCTTGCGCGGGCGCATCGAATGCCACTCCCAGCGCACTTGACGCAAGGATCGCGGCTGCCACGCGAGCAACCGCCCGCGGGCCAGAACGCTTCGTCATTACGGTCTCCTTTGCACGGACTTCGTGTCCGGATATAGGGGTGTGGAACACGCCAACCGTAATCACGACAAACAGCCGCTTTGTGACTGTTGCGTGGCCACTTTGTGACCGTTGCGTTATCTCAAGGGCACCCGTGGGCCAAACACAGCGCAGCCTCCGGCCGAGCCTCAACTCAGTGGTAGAGCCGCAAGCGTTTTGTTGCGAAGCCAGGCGAGCCGTTCAGTTCCCGGCGACGCGGGGCAGCACCAGCAAAGAGCAGCGCGCGCGGCGCTCCAGGTACTCGGAGGTGCTGCCGACGACCAGGCGCTTGACCGGGCCGTAACCACGTGATCCGACGACCAACAGATCCAACTCGTCACCGAAACTGGCCAGCTCCTCGCCCGCGAAGCCGTACACGGCGCGACCGTCGACACCCGGCAATACGCTCATGCGCTCCTTGGCCTCCTCGATCATCACTTCCATGGTCTCGCCGATCGCCGGCGAGACCATGCCCGAGTAGGCGTAGGACGGCATCGACACCGCCTCCAGCGCGATCACGCTTGCCCGAGTTGGGATTGCGAGCTCGCGCGCCATCGCGAGCGCTGCCTCGCTCTCCGGCGAGCCGTCGTAGCCGACGCCGATCTTCGCAATCGGTGCTGGCGCCTCGGCGTAGCTGTGGGCGGCGACCGCCACCGCGCAGGGGGAGCCGTTCAGCGCGGCGCGGGTGTCGTCGCCCAGCATCGCCCGGCCGAAAGTGCCACGCGAGCAGGAGCCGACGACGATCAGGTCGGCCTGCTGCTCCTCGGCCTGCTGGTGCAGGCCCTTGCCCGGGCTGCTCGAGACGACGCTCACCAGCTCTGCCTGCACGCCTGCTCGCTCGCGCTCGGCCTCCAGCAAAGCGTGCGAGCGTTCCTGCTCGGCCGAGACCGCGCCCGGACTGGCCGCGTCGACTGGGCGCAGCACGCCGCTGTGGATGTTGAGCAGCGTCAGCTTTCCTGCCTCGTCCACGAGATGTGTAGCGAGCGCTATCGCATCGCGGCCACCCTGCCTGTCGTCGACTCCCACCAGCACGTTCTTGAACATCGCGTCGCTCCTTGGCTCACTGTTGCAGTCGATATCCGCAGTCGGACCTCACCCTAGACGGCACCCGAAGCGACACCATCCGGGAGCACCCTTGCACAGGCTGCGGCTTTCTACGCAATGCCCCCCGCGCGCGCGGGGGGCATTGCCGATCTGACTCCACGTAAGCAGTCCACCCCAACCGCCCGCGCGTCCCACCGCGCCTTGCCCATCGCGTCCGGTGCGTAGCATCTGACTCATGCCCGATCAAGCTTCAGGCGATTCTGGGCGGACCGGGCGCAGCCGAGCCGACGCTCACCCGCCGATGCCGCGGGACAAGCGCGGCTGGCAGGTCGCGCCTGCTCCCGACGGGCGTGGCATGCCCGAACAGACGCCGACTGGGCCTCCCCCGCACCGCAGGCGCGGCTTCATCTGGTTCGTGATCGCGCTGCTCGCGCTCAACTGGCTGTCGGTGCTGTTGTTCGCGCCCTCAGCCGGCCAACCTCGGGTGACGGTCTCGTTCAATCCCTACTTCCTCGAACAGGTCAAGGGCGGCGAGGTCAAGTCGATCTCCTCCAAGGGCGACACGATCGAAGGCACGTTCAAGGCCAAGCAGCGCTACCCAGCGAGCGACAAGAAAGCAACGCCGACCACGTTGTTCGCGACCGAGGTGCCGAGTTTCTGGAACGGCAGCGAGCTTGCTGCACTGTTGCAGGAAAAGGGAGTTGAAGTTAATGCGAAGTCGACTTCCAAGAGCACCTCGATATTGGCTGAGCTGCTACTCGGTTTCGGGCCAACGCTGCTGATAGTGGGGCTGTTCATATTCATCGCGCGGCGCGCGATGCGCGGCGGCGGCGGCATGGGCGCACTCGGCAACTTCGGCCGCTCCCAGGCACGGCGCATCGATCCCGAGAAGATCCGCGTCACCTTCGACGATGTGGCCGGCATCGACGAGGCAAAGGCCGAGCTCTCGGAGATCGTCGACTTCTTGCGCAATCCCGAGCGCTATGGGTGCCTGGGCGGACGCATGCCGCACGGGGTGCTGCTCTCCGGCGCGCCCGGCACCGGCAAGACCCTGCTGGCACGTGCGGTGGCCGGCGAGGCGCATGCCGCTTTCTTTTCGATCTCCGCATCGGAGTTCATCGAGGCGATCGTCGGCGTCGGGGCGTCGCGTGTACGTGACCTGTTCGCCAAGGCCAAGGAGGCGGAGCCGGCGATCATCTTCATCGACGAGCTCGATGCGATCGGGCGCTCGCGCCAGGGGTCGGTGTCCGTTACCGGCGCGAACGACGAGCGCGAGCAGACGCTCGACCAGATCCTCACCGAGATCGACGGTTTCGAGAGCTCCGAGGCCGTTGTCGTGCTGGCCGCCACCAACCGGCCTGACGTGCTCGACCCCGCCCTGCTGCGTGCTGGGCGCTTCGACAGGCGCGTCACCGTGCAGGCGCCCGATCGCGACGGTCGCGCGAAGATCCTCGCGGTACATACGCGCTCGATCCCGCTCGACGACGAGGTGAGTCTCGACGCCGTGGCACGCTCGACGCCCGGAATGGTCGGGGCCGACCTGGCCAATCTCGCCAACGAGGCGGCCCTGCTTGCCGCCCGCCGCGGCCACGAAAAGGTGAAGATGGCCGATTTCACCGATTCGCTGGAGAAGATCATGCTGGGCTCGCCCCGCGGGATACTGCTTTCTCCCGCGGACCGCGAGCGCACCGCCTACCACGAGTCCGGACACGCGCTCGTGGGGATGCTGACGCCCGGCGCCGACCCCGTACGCAAGGTGTCGATCATCCCCAGAGGAATGGCACTCGGAGTGACCCTGTCCACACCCGACGCCGACCGCGTGTCCTATTCGACCGAGGAGTTGCAGGCCAAGATTCGTGTTGCGCTCGGCGGACGCGTGGCCGAGGAGGTCGTCTATGGCACGATCACCACCGGCGCCGAGTCCGACATCCAGCAGCTGACCGCGATCGCGCGACAGATGGTTGGGCGTTGGGGGATGAGTGAGGCGCTCGGGCCGGTCACGCTGCTACCCAACGAGGACCAGCCGATGCTGCCCGGAATGAGCGTCACCTCCGAGCAGACGCAGCAACTGGTGGACGAGGAGGTGCGCAAGCTGGTCGAGCAGGCGCACGGCGAAGTGACACAGCTACTCACCGAGCACCGCTCGCAACTGGAGAGCTTGGCCCAAGCACTGCTCACGGCGGAGACGCTCGATGCCTTCGACGCTTACTCAGCGGCCGGCGTACCGGAGCACGACATCGAGCCGACTCCCGTCTCCTAGAACGACTCCGCCGGCACTCGGTGCGCGTCGCCGAGAGCGCGGCACCCGCGGTGGCGGGCGTTGTGCGAGAGCCTTTAGCTTCAGCAGCTGCGAAAGCAAGCCCACGGACCGCGCGGAGTGTCAGCTCACGCCAACCGCACGCCCCAGCGCGCGGAAAACGCCTGTCCGGGCTCCAACCGCGCGAGCCCGTCCCCGCTCTGCAGAGCATTGGCTGCGCACGTCATCGGCTCGACTGCCAGGCCGAGTCGCCGGCGCGACGGGGCGAGCGTGTGGGCGGTGTAGACCTGTAGGACCTCGTATTGTTCGTCCACCCACAGCTCCACGCGGCTGCCGTCGGAACGGTGAAGGCGCGCGGTGGCGCGGCCACGTGCGTCGCGGATCAGATCGCAGAAGCCGGAGTCGATCTGAAGCCCGCCGATCTGGCGCGGTTCGCGAAAATCGAAAGGAGTGCCCTCCACCGGCTCTCGATCGACGGGAACCTGGTGGCGCTCGTCCACCAGCAAGCGGGTGCGCGCGGGCAACTCGAATTCGCAACCATCGATTGTGCTTTCGCCGGGCGACAGGTAGGGATGCTGGCCCGCACCATACGGACATGCGCGCGAGCCGACATTGACAGCGCCGATCGTCACGTGCAGGCCGTCCTCTCCCAGCTCGTAGGCGACGGTGGCGTCGAGCGCGAAGGGGTATCCGGTCTGGGGGTGAAGGCGCGTGGCCATCACGACGCGGTGGGGCTCACGCTCTGCCGCCCACCACGAGCACCAGCGCAGCAAGCCATGGATCGCGTTGCGCTTTGCGGGCTCTGTCAGCGCGAGTTGGTGACGTTCACCGTCGAACTCGTAACGACCGTCAGCGAGCCGATTGGGCCACGGAAGCAAGACCGCGCCGTGCGCGCCGTCGCACATCTCCCCCACCTCGTAGGGGTGCAGAACCGGCTCCCCGGCAACCGTGTACTCGCGCAGCCCACCCCCCACTTCGACGATCGTCGCGCGCTGCTCGCCGAGCGCGATCTCGAACTGCTCACCTGAGGGCGCCGACGTCATCGAGGACTTGGCCTTTGGAGACTCTTCTTGCACGCGATCCATCTTGACTCATTTGGAAGGCCATGGCGCATGCGCCATGGCCCCGGGCCGCACATGTGCGGCCCGGCGGGTCGGCGCATGCGCCGACCCGAACAGCAGATGTGGATGGATGCAGACTCGCCTGGCGCAGGCCCAAATAGATTTGAGCGCTCGTTCAAGCGCTTGCCGCTCACTCGAAACGATTGCTCCCGCGACGGAAGGGCGTCCGGACAGCCGCCTGCCCGGACGCCCTTCCCACAGCTCAGCCGGGCAGTACCTGCGTACCCTCGATCTGCACAGCCTGGAGTTCGTCGGGGTCGAGCCCGAGCAGATGCAGGATCGTCGGGGCGATCTGCGTTGTCTCGACCGGTGCTCCGACAGTGGCCGGACCGATCGCGTTGGGTGCGTAGACCACCAGCGGAACGTCGCGATCCTGCGGGTCGGCACCGCCGTGCTCGGCGATCTTGCTCTCTTTGCCGGTGTACACGACCCCGTGCTGAACCACGCCCCACACGTCGGGGTGGCGGGGGTCCCACCTGGGCACACCGAAGTAGGCGGCTGCCGCGGCGCCGGCATAGACCTTCTGCAGGCCGGAGGAGGCGAGCGTCCTGGGCCCACCTTCGATCGTGTTGCCGGTGGCCGGGTGGGACATGAGGTAGTTAGCCACGAACTGGGCGGCTTCTTCGGAGCGGTTCGACAGCCACATCTGAATCGCATCGTCGTCGGTATCCGCCGCCACGAGATTCGGGACTCCCGGATGCAGGGCCGTCCAGGCTGCGTCGATGCCTTCCACGATCGGCCCATCGTCGATGCGCGTGAGCGCATTCGGGTCGGTCGGCGACTGGCCGTGCTTGGCCGACAGGATGATCGCCGTGCTATCAGCGAGTCCCTGACTGTCTATCTCGCTCACCAATGAGCCGACCTGGGTGTTGACGTATTCCAGCGCCCGCTGAAGTAGCGGTCCAGGCGTCGTACCACCGGGCAGGTAGCCGCCGGTGAGACCGTCGGAGCTCGGAAGCTTCTCGGCGGTGGAGACCGTCTGGAAGTTCATCCCGAAGATCCCGGGCACGCCCAGCTTGTCGGTACGGCTGTGGTTGTAGCCATCGATCTCGTTGAGCACGGCCTGCACCTTGTAGGAGTCGTACTGCTCGGTGGCCGCGTTGTCGCTCGTCCATTCATCCCCGGCGGAATAGCCCGGAGGTTCGCTTGCGATCTCGGGAGTAAAGAGGTCCTCAACGCCCTTGCCCGAAGGCCCGTCGAGGATCGAGTAGGACGGATGCTTGTCCGCCCAGGCGGTGCGCATGCCGTGCTGCACGGCGACTTCGAAGATCGTGTTGACCTTCAGATATTCGTTGGGATACACCGGCTTGCACGTTCTGGGATCGACTGGCAGCAGCGCTGGGTTGATGAGCGTCTGCGGCGATTCGGTCATCTGCAGGATGTTCGACGGCAGCCCTGCCAAGCCCTCGCCCGCGTCGAGCGCGGTGGGGTCGAGGTCGATCGATTCGTCGAGGTTGACTGCGGTGCCCGTCGGCTCGCCCGGGGTGCAGGTGGTGGTACCCGGCGGCAGCAGATCGTGGTTGTAGGTGTCGTCGTAGTAGATGCCCGTCACGCGCGGGTCGCCACCGGTGGCCTGAGCGACCATGCCGGGAAACGAGTCCGAGGGGATGGGGGTCTGAGCGCCTGTGTATTGGACGCCCTGGGTGGCAAGCGCCGCGAGCGTCGAAGTGGGATGGGTGGAGACATACCATTCGAGGTCGCTCTGATGCATCCCGTCCACCGACAGGAGCAAGACGTGCTGGATCGGTTGGCGATGGTGTCCGCCGGAGCTACCGCCATGGCCCTGGCCCCCGTGCCCCCCAAAGCCACCGCCGTGGCCCGAACCGCCGCCGTGACGACGATGTCCGGAGCGGCCCTTGTGTGCGCCGTGCTCGGAGCGCCCCCGATCGTGGCGCGATGACCTGGCGGCGGTGACAGCTGCAGGCAACACGAAGACGGTAAGGCCGACGGCTGCCGCGAGAAGAGCGATACACAGTCTGAGACGGGCACGCATCCGGATTCCTCCTTGACCTCGATTCCATTGCACGACGACTTATATGGGCCACCCCTGCGTGTCGATGTTGCCGACCGGTTACAGGGTTGAGTGATTCTCGTTACCGACTCCGCCACAGCGTGAGACCACCCAAAAACGCAGCGCGCAAGCCACAACTCGACAGCCTCGACGCACGCGCGATCGGTCGCGGGGTGACTGAGCGCAAATGCTGGGCTTCTATAATCCTCGTTGGACAAGCGACCACAGGAGGTGAGCACCCGAGGTGCTGCGCAGGCACATCGAGAAGCTCACTGGCGCAGACGCGACGACGCGTCTGCTTGGGGTGGGGCGCACGACCTTCAAGGCGTTCGAGGTCCCCAACTACCGCCGCTACATCTCCGGTCAAGCGATCTCGCTGTGCGGCACTTGGATGCAGATGGCGGCACAGTCGTGGCTGGTGCTGACGCTCACCGGCTCGGCGACGACGCTCGGCCTGATCGTGGCGCTGCAGACGCTTCCGATCCTGCTCCTGGGCCCCTACGGCGGCGTGATCGCCGATCGCGTGGACAAGCGTCGCACGATGATCTTCCTGCAGGGCATGATGGGCGTCCAGGCGCTGATACTCGGCGTGCTCACGATCACCGGCGAGGTGCGCGTGTGGCAGATCGGGGTGCTCGCGATGCTGCTCGGCCTCAACAACGCCTTCGAGAACCCAGCGCGTCAGTCGTTCATGCTCGAGATGGTGGGGCCCGAGCACCTGCGCAATGCGGTGAGCCTCAACTCGGTGCTGGTCAACGTGGCGCGTACGATCGGGCCGGCGGTCGCTGGACTGTTGATCGCGACTGTCGGCGAGGGTGTCTGTTTCCTCGCCAACGCGGCCAGCTTCATCGCTGTGATCGCTTCGCTTTTGACGCTCGATCTCGCCGCGATCCATCCCAGCCCGCCCTCGGGGCGCGAGCCTGGGCAGCTGCGCGAAGGCCTGCGCTACATCAGGAACAACCGCGAGCTGGCGATCCCACTGCTGATGATGGCGCTGGTGGGCACACTCGCCTACGAGTTCCAGGTGACGCTGCCGGTCATGGCCCGCCAGGGGCTGCACGTCGGCGCGGCGGGCTATGGCTTCATGACCGCCGCGATGGGTGCCGGCGCGGTGGCTGGCGGCCTGCTCGTCGCTGCCGTGGGACGCACCGGACTGCGCCCGCTCGTGATCGCCTCGGGCGCGTTCGGCGCCGTGATCGGACTCGCCGCGTTGGCCCCGACATTGCCGGTGGAGCTCGTGGCACTTGCACTCGTCGGCTGGGCGAGCATCTCCTTCATGGCCACCGGCAACTCGACGCTGCAGCTCGGCGCCGCGCCTTCGATGCGTGGTCGCGTGATGTCGCTGTGGTTCGTGGCCTTCCAGGGCTCCACCCCGATCGGGGGACCTTTGATCGGCTGGGTGATGGCCTGGGCAGGGGCTCGCGCCGGTCTTGGCGTGGGCGCCGTCACCTGCCTGCTGGTGGCACTGATGGGGCTGATGGCGCTGCGCGGTATCTCCCCGTTCGCGCGTGCCGACACCGCGCCGCGCGCGGTGGAGTCATAAACCGGCCGCCGGCTAGGAGTCGGCTTCGCCCAGGAAGTCGATCAGCAGCTCGTTGACGCGCTCGGGCGCGTCGTGCTGCACCCAGTGTGTAGCCTGCGGAATGCGCTCCATGCGCAGGTTGGGCACCCACTCAGGCGCCGGTTCGGCCAGCTCGCTGCCGAGGTGACGGTCGAGCATTCCCCAGATCACCATTGTGGGCGCCGGGATCGGCCTCATCTGCGCGAGTGTCGCGCGCGGCGAGCGCCGCAGGGCGGCCCGGTAGTAGTTGATCATTCCCGTGAGCGCCCCCGGCTGTGACCAAGCCTCCACGTAGCGTTCGAGATCCTCGTCGGTGAACGCCTTTTTGGAGTCAGAGCGCAGCGAGCGCTTGGCGAAGGAGAAGTCGTCGCGCCCGATCAGGTACTCCGGCAGGCGCGGGATCTGGAAGAAGAACATGTACCAGCTCTTGCGCAGCTGCCTGAGCGTCCTGAAGCCCTCGAGCATGCGTGAGGTGTGCGGCACGTTGAGGATCGCGAGGCGCTTCACCACGTCCGGGTGGACCGTCGCCACAGCGTAGGCCACGGCTGCGCCCCAGTCGTGGCCTACGACGAAAGCGTCCTGCTCACCAAAGCTGCGGATCAGTCCGGCGATGTCGCCCGCCAACAGCGTCGCGTCATAAGCGCGCCATCCCTGCGGCTTGTCGGAGAGGTCGTAGCCGCGCATATCGGGCGCTACCACGTGGTAGCCGGCCTCGGCCAGAGGCCCGATCTGATGGCGCCAGGAGTACCAGAACTCGGGAAAGCCGTGCAGCAGAACGACCAGCGGCCCAGTGCCGGCCTCGACGTAGTGCAGTCGCACGCCACCGCCGACATCCGCATCGCCGTGGCTCAGTTGTGCCTCGGTCGTGCTCATGACCCCATCGTAGACCTCGCCGTCCGCTCACGATGTCACCTTGTAGTTCCACGAGCATGAAAAGCGAGGAAACGTGTCCGTTGCACTCTTGATAGCCGGCTTGGTCGTCGGTGCCCTGGCGGGCGCCGCTGTCGCCGCGGCGCTTGCGCGCTCCGGCAGCGAGCGCATACGCGAGCAGCTCGACTCCATCTCCGCCGACAGCCGCGAGCGGATGCGCGACGAAATGAAGTCGATCTCCGTCGATGTGCTGGCGCAGACCGGAGACTCGCTCGCACAACGTTTGATCGAGCAGCAACGCGCCGAACAGGAGCGCACTGTCGGCGAGATGGCGCGTCGCGCCGAGGAATGGAAAGGACTCGTGCAGCCGGTCCACGAGAAGCTTGGCAAGTTCGAGAGCGAGATCGGCCGTCTCGAGCGCGAGCGCAAGCACGCCCAGGGCGAACTGGCGAACATGGTCCGCCAGTTGCACGAAGGGGTCGGCGGCTTGCGCGCACAGACCGACAATCTGACCTCGGCCCTGAAGGGCCCGAGCACGCGCGGGTCCTGGGGCGAGCTTCACCTGCGCCGGGTGATAGAGATGGCCGGGATGGTCGAGCACTGCGATTTCGTAGTGCAAAGCACGATCCACACCGAAGACGGACGGCTGCGGCCCGATGTTCTCGTGCATCTGCCCGGAGACAAGCTGATCGTGATCGACTCGAAGTTTCCGGGTAACGCGCTGTTCCAGAACGTCGACGCAACCGACGAGGCCCAGGGCGCGCTGGCGATGGCACGCCATACCAAGCAACTGCGCGAACACATCACCAAGCTCGCCTCCAAGGGCTACCAGGACCAATTCGCCTCCACACCTGAACTGGTCGTCATGTTCGTGCCCTCCGACGGCAACTACCTGGCCGCTCTCGCCAGCGATCCGACCCTCATCGAGTACGGGGTCAATCAGGGTGTGCTGATCGCTACGCCGACCACTTTGATTGGCCTGCTCAAGGCGATCGATTACGGCTGGCGCCAGGAGCGGCTCGCCGAGTCGGCTCGCCAGATCGCCGAATTGGGGCGCGAACTACACAAGCGCCTTGGCGTATTCGTGGAGCCGCTGGTCAAGGTCGGGCGTAACCTCGGCTCTGCGGTGGACGCCTACAACCAGGCAGCTCGCTCGTTCGATTCGCGTCTGGCTCCGAAGGTCAGGGAACTCGTCGAGCTGGGGGCGTCGTCCGGACGTGAAATTCCCGAGCCCGCGCCGATCGAGGCGAACCCGCAGGCGCCGACCATCAGGCTCGATCCGAGCTCTGACGGAATGGAGCCATTGGGCACTCACCAGGCACAGTTGCAAAGAACGCCGATGATCCGCGCGCGCGACGGTCGTCCGCGCGAGGCGATTGCTAACGCGGAGCCGGAGCGCGAGCGGCTGGAACCTTCTGCTGCGGACGAGCTTCCACTGGTCTGAACCTCTGGCGGCGACTCAGCCCCACGAGGACCACAAGCGCACTCGCCACTGGCACGGTCGCCGGCAACTCGTCGATTACGAAGAACAGCAGGTCGAAGGCCACCGCCAGCAGGGCGACGAGCACCGCCCCCGTCGATTGACGCGAGCGGCCCGTCGCGGCGGTGCCCGTATTGGCACTCTCCATGCCGGGGGTCACCCTGTCGGGCACCACCCGCGGGGCACGAGCAGGCAGGCAAGCGAGCAAGCCGCCAAGGACCCCAGCCACGAACAGGTCCCCGTAGCCCATCACCGCCGAGCCGAACACCTCGGCCTGCAGGCGCGGCAAGCCTCCCACCGGATGAGCTGCGTTGAGCGCGTTGTTGGGGGCTTGCAACAAGCTGGAGACCACGAGCGCGGTGTCGGCGCAGGCCATCGCCACGATCCCGACCGCGAGCCAGCGTGCCGGCGTGACACCCGCGATCAGAGCGCCGAGCGCCACACAGCTGAGCGCCGAGAGCAGGACGCCCGCACCCTGACCGACGAGTGCGCCGCGATCGGCCCACGCCAGCACGAACAACGGCGCGACCAACAGCGCCAAGCCCGAGCGAGCGCCGTGCATCAGCCAACCGAGCGCGAGCGCGGCCAGCAGCGGTACCGCGACCAGCGCGACATACGTCAACGCCTGGGCGCTTGCCTCTTCAGCCAGCGAACCCACCGCCACGAAGCCAACGATCGAGAGCGCCGGGACGAGTGCCCACAGGCGGCTGTGCAAGCGTGCTGTCCACGCTGGAGACCAAGACCGCGGCAGCGCCACGACCAGGCCCTGGCAGAGCGATAGCACGGCGATGGAAGCCCAAAACGGAATCACATAGTCAAAATAGAGGCGAATGACTCGTTGGGACTGGACATGGGAGGAGCGCTCCCAGGCAAACCGCACTCCGCCCGTCGCCCCTGAGGAGACCGGCGAAGGGCCGGACATGCCCTCAGCGACAGGCGCAGCGCCACCTCCGCCCCCCGGCGTGAGCCCGGTCGTTCGTCGCCGCCGTATCGCCGCTGGCGGGTTGGCGATCGTCTTGCTGGCCGTGCTGATCGTGGCCGTGGGCTCTCACAAAAGCTCAGGCAAGACCCACGTCACCGTCGCCAAGGACCATCGGACCATCCCCTCGCTCACCCCGGCCGAACGCGCGGCCGCCGCCGTCAAGGGCGAAGACGATGCGGTCAACTCGGTGCTCGCCTATACGCCGGCGGTCACCAGCGGCGGCTCACACGGCAACGAGCTGGCGCTCACCTTCGACGACGGGCCCGGACCCTACACGCAGCAGCTCGTGGCCACGCTCGACCGGCTGCACGTGCGCGCCACCTTTTTTGCGATCGGCTCCCAAGAGCGGTATTTCTCGGCCGGCACGATCGCTGAGATCAAATCTGGCGACGTGGTCGGCGACCATACCGAGACGCATCCGATGATGGCCACGCTCTCCCCGCACGAACAGTACGAAGAGCTGTTCGATCAGATGGCCCAGATCGAGGTAATCGGCGGCAGGCGTCCGCGCCTGTTCCGCCCGCCCTACGGGTCGTTTGACGCGACCACGTTCAAAGAGCTGCACCACCTGCGTCTGCTGATGATTCTGTGGTCGGTCGATACCTCCGACTACACCTTGCCCGGCGTGAGCGCGATCGTACATACCGCGCTTGCCGGGGCCAAGCCTGGCGCGATCATCTTGATGCACGACGGTGGCGGCAACCGCGAAGAGACGATTGCCGCGCTGCCGGCGATCGTGCAAGGACTTCGCAAGCGTGGGCTGCATCCCGTCACCGTCCCGCAACTGCTCGAGGACGACCCGCCGCCGCACGGGTTGCCGCTACCGACCAACCTGAGCGGCGATTGAACTACAGGCGCCAAGCGTAAGTCACGCTTGGCGATGTCCCCTGCGCGCGCGGGGGACATCAGTTTGCGCTGAAATCCGGTTTGCGCTGAAATCCGCCTTCCCGCGCGCGAGGGGCATCAGTGCGCGAGCTGCACCGTCTTGACGACGAGCAGGACCATCGCCACCAGCAGGTAGCCGCGCAGCATCAGCATGCCCGCCTTGCGTCCGGGCGACCAGACCGGACGCTCGAGCAGGGCCAACGGCGGCATCGTCCACGTGCTGCGCTCCACGACCGGCTCCTCCTCCGATGCCATCGCCGGCTGTGACGCCCGCCGGCGCAATGTGTAGGCACCGGCGATCAGCAAGGCCGCGGCGGTGCCAATGCTGAGGTACTCGAACAGGTGCGTGACATCGATGTTCGGGAACATCGTGCTCGCCATCAGGATCAGCGAGAGCTCGACCAACACGGCAATGATCACGCTGGCGATCGCGTTCAGCCACGGCGGGTTCGACCATGGGCCCAGCACCTCCCGGTCGTTGCACAGCAGCAGCAGAAACACCGTGGCACTCGGCAAGAGCACGCCCGCCAGCGCTTGCACCGAGGTCGTGATCAGGCCGAGCGGGGCGCCTGGGATCAGCACGATGCCCGCCGCGAAAGCGACCATCAAAGTGAAGCTGGCGTAGAACACCTTGGCGTCGCGAATGCCACGGTTGAGCGAGTGGCGCTGCCCGAATACGTCGCCGAACGCGTAGGAGGTCGACAGGGTCACGGCCGCGGCGCCGATCAGCGAGGCGTTGAGCAGGATGATCGCGAAGAACGTGCCCGCCGTCGACCCGAGCGTCCGGCGCAACTCGGTGGCGACCGTGCCGGCATCGTTGAAGTGGCCCGCGTAGATGGTGCCGCCGAAGGCGAACGCGGTCACCGAGATCAGGGCGCCGGCGCCCAACACGACCACGAACGCACCGATCACGGTGTCGGCGCGCTCGTAGTTGATCCAGCGCGGAGTGATGCGCTTGTCGATGATGTTCGACTGCTGGAAGAACAGCTGCCACGGCGCCACCGTGGTGCCGACGATCGCGATTATCAACAGCACCGCGGTCGAGCTGACGCCGCCCTTGATGCTCGGCGAGAACGTGTCGTGGGCGACCGTGCCGAGATCCGGATGGGCAAGTATCAACAGCGGAATCACGAGGAAGTTGGCGATGACGAACACGTACATGAAGCGCTCCCAACTGCGGAAGCTGCCCGTGGATGTGATCGCCACCAGTGTCAACGCAGCTACAGGCACCGCTATGTACTTGCTGACACCGAAATACTCGAGTGCGAGGCTCACGCCGATGAACTCGGTGACGATCGTGAGGAAGTTGAGGATGAACAGGTCGCCGACGGAGAACCAGCCCCAGAAGCGGCCGAAGCGCTCGTTGATGAGGCGTGCGTGGCCGACACCGGTGACGGCGCCCAAGCGAATCACCATCTCCTGGTTGACGATCAAGACCGGGATCAGCAATACCAGTGTCCACAGCAGCGTGGTGCCGTAGTTCTGGCCGGCCTGCGAGTAGGTGGAGACGCCACCTGCGTCGTTGTCGCCGACCATCACGATCAGGCCGGGTCCCATGATCGCCAGCAGTGCCAGGAGCTTGGCGCGTACGCCATGTCTGGCGCCCGTGTCGTGCAGCTTGATCGTGCCCAGCGCGCCGCGAATATCGCCGATATGAGCCTCGTCCAGAACCGGCGGCACGCCATCTGGGCGTGGCGGAGCGGGCGGCGTGCTCAGCGTCGTCTCCTCAGTTGTCTCCGGGCGCTCAGACATACGGCCCGGACTCTAGTGGGACGCTGGGCCTAGTCGCGGGCGAGGCCGAAGCGGCGCCGCCAACCGGCCGGGAGGGTGAGCTCCAGCACGTCATCGACGGTCACTACCCCGACGACGCGCTCATCCTCATCGACAACGGGGAGCATCACGAGGTTGTAGTCGGTCATCGTGCGCGCCACCTCGGGCAGGTCGGCATCGGTGTGCACCGACTCGGTCTCTTGCTCGGCGACGTCCGACAACGATGTTTGGGCGTCGCTGCGCAGGAGCGTCACGACCGCCACCGAGCCCGACAGCTTGCCCTCGTCGTCGTGCAGGTAGACGGTGGTGAGCGTGGTCGGTGCGATCTCGCTGGAACGTACGTGCTCAAGGGCCACGGCAACAACGTCCTCGGAAGGGAGCACGATGCAATCGGGGCTCATCAGACCGCCGGCCGTCTCCGGGTTGTAGCCGAGCAGGCTCTCGATCTGATGCTCCTGAGCCGGCGGCAGCAGTGCCAGGATCCTGGAGCGGCGATCCTGCTCGATCTCGACGATCAAATCGGCCGCGTCGTCTGGAGCCATGCGCGCGATCACGGCCGCCACCTGCTCGTCGGGGCGCTCGCGGATGAACTCGAGCTGGTGGTGCTCGTCGAGCTCCTCGAAGACGTCTGCCTCGAGCTCTCGATCTTGGCCGACGGCCTTGATTATCTCCTCGCCCTCCTCGTGCGAGGCGGCCTCCACCAGGTCGGCGATCTCCGCCGGATGCAGGTTGGCGAGCTTGCGGTGGGAGAAACGCAGCCGTGCGGTTGGAACATGATCGACGAACGGCTCGAGCGTAGACCAGTCGAGAAACGCCTGATCGCCGATCCAGCCCTTCAGTGGGCGCGGCAAGCGTCTGCGCAGACGAGCGCGCCTGGCGTTGTCCACCCCGACGACCCGCCACCAGCCCTCGATACAGGCCAGCTCGATCTCGTGTGCGGTGACGAGTACCGGCGGATCGGCCTCGACGTCGACCAGCGTGCGTCCGAGCACGTCCTGACCGAGCAGCACCTCGCCCACGCGTCGCTCGAAGCGCTTGAGCGAGAGTTTTTCGCCTGACAGGCGCACCGCACCGGGTTGCAGCTCGGCGACGCGCGCGATCGGCACGAACAGCTCGCGCCCGCCGATGCGCGCCTTCAAACCGGTCACGGGCGGGTAGCCGCCGTCGGCGAGCCGCACGATCAGGTCTTCCACGCGTCCGAGCCTCTCCCCCGCCCTGTCGAGCAATGGACTGCGCAGGACCGTCGAGAGGTGCATCACCGGCTGTGACAAAGCGTCCATACGTTAATGCTCCACCCGGACCATACCGAGAGCGAGGACTACTCGCAAAGCAACGCCGCGCCGATCGCCCCACCCAGATCGCCGAGGCTGGCGAGACGCATGGTCGGCGGCTGCTCGTCCTTGAACAGATGTGGCTTCATCGCCGCCAGGATGCGCTCGAGCATCGGCTCGCCGAAACGGCTGCCCAAGCCGCCTCCCAGCAGCACAAGCTCGACGTCGAGCAGGTTCACCGCGGAGGCGATGCCGCTGCCCAGCGCCTTGACCGCGCGCTCGATCAGGCGCAGTGCGAGCTTGTCCTCGTGCTTGAGGGCGTGTGCCCACACGCCGCTTGAGAGCGTCTCGCGTTCGCGCTCGCGCATGATCTCGAACAGGTCGGTGTGGTGGCCTTTCTCGACCATGCGCTTTGCCTTGGCTTCCATCGCCCGGCGTCCGGCATAGGCCTCCATACAGCCGCGCCTGCCGCATCCACAACGCGCGCCCCCTTGCTTGACGACCATGTGACCGATCTCCCCCGCGTCGCCGCGACCGTGCCACAACTGGCCATCGAGTGCCACGCCACCACCGACGCCCGTTCCCCAGAAGACCCCGAGCAGTGATTTCGCTCCGCGACCGGCGCCGAGCAAGAGCTCGGCGTTGGCGGCCACCGACACGTCGTTGCCCAGCTTCACGCTCGGCCCGAGCCGCTCGGAGAGCAGTGCCGCCAGCGGCACTTGTTGCTCCCATTCCGGCAGGTTTCCCGCGCGCGCAAGGGTGCCCGCCGCCGCATCGACCTCGCCCGGTACGCCGGCGCCGATGCCGTCCAACTGCGCGACATCGAGCTGCGCTGCGGCCGCTGCCTCGGACATGCAGGCGACGAGTGCGTCGACCACCGCTGACGGGCCCCCCTTGTGCGGAGTCAGGCTGCGCGCCTGCCCCAGCACTGTGCGATCGTCGCCGCGCATCACGATCGTCTGGATCTTGGTCCCGCCGAGGTCGATTCCGCCGTAGGTGGTCATAGGCTCGGACTTTACCCGCCCTTAGGGCGTTTCTTCTCCCACTCTTACGCCATAAGCCCAATATCAGAGGTGCCGATGACCAAGCGCACAGGAAGTCCCTGGCTCAACTACCTGCTGGGCCTCTTGTGTGTGGGGGCGATAGCCGCCGCCATCTTGCTTGTCGGGCCGGCCTCCGGGAGCACCACTGCCGTAACGCGTACGGCAAAGGCCGCGGAAGGCGTCGTCCAGTCCACCGTCTCCGGCAGCGGCAACCTGCAGCCGGCCAGCCAGCTCGATCTCGGCTTCAAGACGAGCGGCACGGTCACCAAAATCTACATGTCCCAAGGCGAGTACGTGACCGAGGGCAAGCTGATCGCCGAACTCAACCCGCAGAGCGCCGAAGTAACGCTCGAACAATCCAAGGCCACACTGCTTTCTGCCGAAGCGAACCTGGTCAAGGAGGAAGAAACCGACGGCGAAGGCACCACTGGATCCGGCGGATCGGCATCCGGCGGCGCGAGCGCGGCGGCCGCATCGGTTCACCCGATCGACGCCGAAAAGAAGCCGGAATCGGAGCCGAGCACTGCGCCAAGTACGAGTCCCACGGAACCGACCCACACCACCACAACACCGAGCGCCACTTCCACGGAACCAACCCACACCACCACCTCCAAGACCACCGTGCCCCAGGGCAAACGAGAGGAATCGCAGTCGAGCGGCTCGTCCTCCAGGGAAAACGAAAGCTCGGGTTCTTCGAGTAAAGCCACCGTCAGCGCCGCGACGCGCGAAGCGAACCTTGCCTCGGCCAGGGCTGCCGTCAAGAGCGATCGGCTGACTGTGCAGAGCGATGAAGAGGCTGTCGGCGCCACCAAGCTGTACGCGCCGCAGAACGGCACGATCGTCTCGCTCTCCGGGCAGGTCGGAGAAGTCGTATCCGGCAGCGGCACGACCAAGGCCTCCAGCAGCAGTTCCTCCAGCTCCTCGGGATCGGGCAGCTCCGCAACCGGCTCCTCGGCGGTGACGGGCCGCTCGGCCAGCGGCGCCTCATCTTCGTCCTCTTCCGGCTCGGGCTCCTCCGCTTCCTCGAGCTCCGCCTTCGCGGTGCTCAGCGATCTCTCCTCGATGCAGTTGGTGGTGGCGCTGAGCGAATCGGAAATCGGCAACGTCAAGGTTGGTCAGATCGCGACCGTCACGGTCGAAGCGCTCGAAAGTCGTAAGTTGGCTGCTCACGTCAGCGAAGTGGCCACGCTTTCGACCAGCAGCAGCGGCGTCGTCAGCTACGACGTCACATTCCAGCTCGACCAGATGGAAGCAGGGCTGAAGCCAGGCATGAGCGCAACCGCCGAAGTCGTCGTCAAGCAAGCCGAAGGAGTCAACGTGCCGACCACCGCCATCTCAGCGGATTCGGTGACTGTGGTGCGCGACGGCAAAGACGTGCGCCAGCGCGTCGTCACGGGCCTGGCCGGCAACACCTCGACGATCGTCGTTAGCGGCCTGAAGGCTGGCGAAACCGTCGTGCTGCCCGCGGCCACCAGCACGAGCTCCAGCACCAGCCTCACGTCCCGGCTGAGTCGCCTAGCCGGTGGCGGGGGCGGACTCGGCGGTGGAGCCGCCGGCGGGGGCGGATTTGGCGGCGGAGGCGGGGCCGCCTTCTTCAGAGGGGGCGGCGGCTGATGCACCGCCCCCTGCGCCCGAGCAGCCAGAGCGAGACTCGCACCCCACGAGTGCGCCCGCTGGTTGAGCGCGCGCTGCCGGCGGGCGGCGCCACCCGCAAGAGGGCGACCCGTGGGCGGGCGCCGGTCATACAGGTACACGACGTCTCCAAGACCTTCGATCTCGGCCAGATCCATGTGCACGCCTTGCGCAAAGTCTCGCTGCGGATCGACACCGGAGACCTCGTAGGCATCATGGGCAGCTCCGGCAGTGGCAAGAGCACGCTGATGAACATCCTCGGTTGCCTGGACGTTCCCACGAGCGGGCGCTACCTGATCGACGGGGTCGACGTCAGCCACATGGACGAGGACGATCTCTCCGACCTGCGCAACCGCAAGATCGGCTTTGTCTTCCAGAGCTTCAACCTCGTGCCGCGCACGAGCGCGATCGACAACGTCGAGCTGCCGCTCGCCTACGCCGGCCTGGGCCGCGCTGAGCGCCGCCGCCGCGCTGAGGCGGCACTCAGCGCAATGGGCATGGCCAACCGCTTCCACCACCAGCCTTCCGAGCTCTCCGGCGGCCAGCAGCAGCGCGTCGCTGTCGCGCGGGCGATCGTCACCAACCCCTCGCTGATCCTGGCCGACGAGCCGACCGGCAACCTCGACTCGCACTCGACCGAGGACGTGCTGCGCATCTTCGGCCACCTCAACGAGGAAGGCCGCACCGTGGTTCTGATCACGCACGAGCCCGACGTCGCCGACCAGACCAAGCGTGTGATCCGCCTCTCAGACGGGGAGATCGTCGAAGACCGTCGTTTACTTGGTGTGCGCGACGCGCCGCCGGTGCTGCACGCGCAGAAGTCCTCCCATCGTCCTCCCGCGGACACTGGTGTCGCGGAGTCAGCTTCGTGATCATCTCAACCTCAAACATCCCGCGAGCCGCACGGAGGCTGAGTCGCGATCGATCGGCCCACTGTGATCGCGTTGGCATCACAATCATCGAGACCGAGCCATGATCGGTCCGGGCACACTGCGCATCGCCTGGAGCGGGATCACGACGAACAAGCTGCGCTCGGGGCTAACGATCCTCGGCATGACGATCGGCGTCGCTTCGGTGATCGTGCTGATCGCCGTCGGCAACGGCTCCTCCAAAGCCGTCGAGTCGCGCATCCAGAGCCTGGGCACGAACGTGTTGATCGTGATGCCGGGCGGCGGCGGCTTTCGTCTTGGCGCGCGTGCGAGCAGCGCAAGCGGCGTCTCGCTCACCAAGCAGGATGCCGAAGCACTGCAGAACCCGAGCCTTGCCCCGGACGTGCAGAGCGCCTCGCCCGTCGTCAACGCCGACTCGGTCAAACTCGTGTACGGCAGTTCCAGCTACGAACCGTCCTCGTTCGTCGGCACTACACCCTCCTATCTGACCGCCCACAGCTACAACGTCGCCGAAGGCAGCTCGTTCACCTCCGCCGATGTCAGCCAGCACAAGCGAGTGGCCGTGATCGGCCAGACGGTCGTCGAGGAACTGTTCTCCGGGGTGAGTCCGATCGGACAGAACATGAAGGTCAACGGCAGCAACTTCGAAGTCGTGGGGGTGCTCGCCTCCAAGGGATCCAGCGGCACCACCAACGAGGACGATGTCGTGATGGCACCGATCACCACCGTCCAGAACACGCTGAGCGGGTCCGGGCCGATCGACTCGATCACCGTGCAGGCGAAGTCCGAGTCCTCGCTCAACGCGGCCGAAGCGGAGGTCTCGACGATCATCGAGGAACGCCACAAAATCAAGGACACCTCAGAACCGGGCTTCAGTGTGCTCAACCAGGGCTCGCTGCTTGAAACCTCGAGCTCCACGAGCAGCGTGTTCACGACGCTGTTGGGCGAGGTGGCTGCGATCTCGCTGCTGGTCGGCGGGATCGGTGTGATGAACATCATGCTCGTCAGCGTCACCGAGCGTACGCGCGAGATCGGCATCCGCAAGGCGATCGGCGCGCGCCGCAGCGACATCCTCACGCAGTTTCTGACGGAGGCGGTGCTGGTCTCGCTGATCGGCGGCCTCACGGGGGTGTTCGTCGGCGTGGTCGGCAGCCAGTTCGAGATCGCCGGGGTTCACCCGGAAATTGCCACCTACTCGATCTTCCTGGCCTTCGGTGCTGCCGCCCTTTCCGGCCTGTTCTTCGGCACCTACCCGGCCGCCCGTGCGGCTTCGCTGCGACCGATCGAAGCGCTGCGCTTTGAGTGATCAACCGCCCCCCCAAGAGGAGTCCGTCATGCCCCCTGAGCAAGTCACCGTCGAACAGCAGGAGGAGTGGTTGGAAGAGCCGCCGGAGTCCGAGCTGCCGCCCAGGCCCCGCCGCCGGCTGCTCACACCGGTACCGCTGGCATTGATGGGCGTACTGGCGATCGCCTGCGGCTTCATCGGCGGCGTACTGGTCGAGAAGGGCCAAAACTCTTCCAGCTCCTCTGCAGGCGGCGCGTCGGGTCTCGCCTCGCGCTTTGCCGCTCTACGTGCGGGGGCCTCGGGTGCGTCGGGCACGGGCGCACGCTCCGGTGCCGGCTCTGTGGCCGGCGGCTTCGGCGGCGGCGCTTCTGGCACCGGCGGCTTTACCCGCCCGACTGCCGGCACCGTTGCCTACCTCGACGGGAGCACGCTGTATGTGACCAACTCCGAAGGCAACACCGTCAAGGTCACGACCTCTGCTGGTACGACCGTCAACAAGACGGTGAAATCGTCTGTCAAAGGCATCCACCCTGGCGAAACTGTGACCGTCACCGGCGAAACCGGCTCGGGGGGCTCGGTCAATGCCGAATCGATCGACGTCGGTTCAGGTGGGGGCCTCGCCGCCCTGTTCGGCAGCTCCGGCGCCCACGGCGGGTCCGGCTCGAGCTCACACGGCGGCGGCGAACCCGCGCTATTCGGAGGCTAGCCATGCAAGAGTGGTCTCTCCGGAAAGACGATTCGGCTCGGATCGACTCCGCGCATCGAGCGCGCATGGAGGAAACCCGACGCTTCGCCGCAGCATCCGACCAGCACCCCGAAGACGTTCATCGACAAAGGAGCTCCATGCCTCACGCCAACACTCGCCACCGCATGCCCGCGGTCGCCGTAGTCGTAGTCCTGTTGCTGGCTTGCCTAGGCCTGGCGGCCTGCGGCAGCTCGTCGTCGAGCACCACATCCTCGAGTGCCAACGCGGCTTCTACCGGCGCCGCTTCTGGTACATCCTCGACGGGATCCACCTCTACCACGCCGGGCGCGCCGGGTGGCGGACGCGGCTCAGCCCGCTTCACGGCTTTGCGCGAATGTCTGCAGAAGAACGGCATCGCGCTGCCCAAGCGCACCCCGGGTTCTCGTCCGGGCGGCGGCTTCGTCCCTGGCGCGGGTGCGGGTGGCGGACCGCAACTGCCAAGCGGCGTAACCCGCGCGCAGTACGAAGCGGCCCTGAAGAAGTGCGGCGGCGGGAGCGGACACTTCTTCCGCAATGGCGCGACGCAGCGGCTCAATAATCCCGTGTTCAAGGCGGCGCTCGCCAAGTACGGCGACTGTCTGCGCGAAAACGGCATCAAGCTGCCTGCGCCGAACACCTCGGGCAATGGCCCGATCTTCGACACGAAGGGGATCGACACCGACAGCTCCCAGTTCAAGGCCGCTTCGGCGAAGTGCCGCAGCGCATTGACCAGCGCCTTCAGGCGTCCGGCCGGAGCGCCCGGAGCCGCCGGGGCTCCGCCGGCCGGCGGAGCATCCGCCAGCGGCGAAAGCAGCACAGGCTAGAGAAGCACTTGGGAGGTGAGGCGGTGGTGTCAGCGCACACCGCCGCCTCGCTCGCTCCTGGTCGAAGTGGAGTGTGGCGGCAGTATCCCCTCTGACCTGCCGACACTCCTGCCTACACGGCCATGGTCGCTACTGCGTCATCGGCAGCAAGGGCCTACGGCCGTGCGCTTGTGCCGGACCCGCCATTGCCAGGTGTGGCGCTCTTGTCGCGTATCGCCGAGGCGCTCGGCTTCCTCGACAGCTTCGGTTTCTGCAGCGTGCTCAGCTGTGTCATCAGCCGCTGCCACTCGAGCGTGTTCAAGATCGGGTTGGCAACGAGCGGGACTGTCGCACTCGAGCTTGCCGCGTGGGCTGTCTTTGCTCCGACGTTCTTGCTCGTCTTCGCGGAGGCAGGCTTGGCCAGCTCGATCTTGATGTAGCCGGAGTAGTCGGACGCAGCCACCGTGCTGGGCGCGCCCGGATATCTCATCAGGCTCACGATCCGCTTCGGCGCGAACTTGTGTTGCAGTGTGAGCAGTGTGCGAATCGTGATGTCGGTGATCGTGCCTGCGCCCTGGTGGCCGGCGACCGGGACGCCGTTGATGGCTGTCAGATAGATCGTGTCCGGCGGCGGGAAGGTGGTCACGACGCCCTTGACTGTGCGCTCGGTGCTGCCGCAGCGTAGCTCTCCGACGGTTGGCTTCAGTCCGCTGCGCGAGAGGAACACGAGCAAGGCGAGCGCTTGGGAGCCGACCTTGCCGGCAACGACCTGTTCGCGATCGCAGCGACCGAGCTTGATGTCGGGATCGGCTAGCACCGCGCTGTCGAGTTCGACGCGCGAGAGCAGGAAGGCATCGCTTGCAGTGGCACCGGCGAGCACCGGGCCGTCTTTCGCGCCCTGCGGGTGCAAGGCGATGCCGAGCTGGCTCCAGTTCTCGAGGATCGGCCGCGGGTCGATCGCGCTTTGAGCGCCGGCTGGACGGATCGCGAAGCGCAGGCTCGCATCCGGGTTTTCGACTTTCGAGTCGAGATGGCCCAAAACCGTACCCTGAGCGACGACCGAGCCTCGACCCAGCTTCATCAAGCCGTCCGCCGCTGCCTTGGCGCCGGCCGAGCGCGCTGCCAGGAGACGTGCGGCTGCTGCTGCGTCTGGGTTGTCGGGATGGGCGAACACGCGGACCTTGCCCGCCTCGACCGGCGCTTGGGCTTCTCCGGCCGAGCCTGACGACGCCACGCTCGCGATCTTCGTCGAGATGGCCGTCTTCTTCTTGGCTACGTGCAGCGTGACCGGCAGCTGGCGCCCGGAGCTTGCGGTGAGCTTTGGCGTCGGGTCGCCGGCGCTTTCGCCACTCTGAAGCGCACCCTTGGGTAGCTGGACTTGCACCGGCTTTGGCAGGCGATAGTCGGGCGCGATGCTGCCGAGCCCGGCGTAGGTGAAGAGATCGCCATAGGTGTCGCGCAGCACCACGTAGCGGCCGAGCTTGTGCGAGCGGCCGATGCCGACGATGCGCCCATCCTCGACCGCCACCACCGGCGCGCCGCGGCGGGCAAGCAGCTCCGAGAGCTGCGAAGGTGGAGCGGCCGCGTTCAGAGCGCGTTCGGCGTCTGCCGCACTGGCGGTGGGCGAGGGAGCCGGAGTCGAGCCTGGAAGCGCCGCGGCCGCTTTTGCCGAGGCGCCCGTCGCCTCCGATGCCAGCGGCGTGGCCCCGGCCGTCGCGCTCGAGGCACCTGTCGGCGTGGGCGCGAGGGCACCCTTCGGGATGATCGACGTCGGGCTCAGCTTGGCTCCCACGACGGGCAGACTGCCCTCGGTGAGACCCGTCAGCGTGGCGATGACCGACGGCGGATAGCTCGCGAACAGGCGCGCGCGCAGCAGCACCGATTCGACATAGGCTTCGGAGTGGTTGTAGGCGAGGATCGCGGCGCGCAGATTGCTGGAGGCACCTGCGGCATGCAGGTAGCGGGCGGCAGCGAAGATCGCGTCAACCGGGTTGTAGGGATCGGCGTAGCCGGCGTTCACGGCGTCCACGCCGTACTGCAACCAGGTTTCGGGCATGAACTGCATCCAGCCGACCGCGCCGGCGGTCGAGACCGATAGGTCGGTGCCGAAGTCGGTCTCGACTTCGTTGATCGCGGCCAGCACTGGCCAGGGCACGCCGTACTGCACTGCTGCTGCCTGGTAGATAGGCAGCAGATACAGCGGGATCCGGTAGAAGTCCAGCGCCCGGATCGAAGCCGATGAGCCGGCGAGCATCGCGGCGAGCGCCTCGGACTGAGCGGCGGCGAGCTGCGGCGCAGCGGCGACATTGCTGGGGCCGCTGGGCGTGGCCGGCGTGGTGGCCGTGGCAGTCGTGCTCGGCGCCGTCGCGGCCGCTTCTGCGTCGGTCGTTTCCTGCGTGTGCTGGACGAGAACTTTCGGGCCAGGCTGTGGCTCTTTTACCGTGGGTCGCGGCGCCTGCGTGGTGCTGGTCGGAGTCGTCGTCTGCGTTGGAGTGCTCGGTGGCGGATTGACCGGGGTCGTGGTCGTGCTGGTGCCGGTACTTGTCGTAGTCGTTTCCGGTGTGGTTCCCGTGGTGCTGGTCTGCGTCTGGGTCGGTTCCGACGGCGCCGGCGTGGTTGTCGTTCCTGTCGGAGGAGCGCCACCGCTCGGGGGTTCGGCCGCGAGCGCGCCACCGGACAATGGCCCACTCAGCCCGACTGCCGTGAGCCCACCGCCTGCGAGCGCGGAGAGGATCACGCGACGTACCTTCAGGGGCCCAAGCCGCTTGGATGGCGCGTCGTCTATGCCCGACATGCTTGGCCCCCGCTCATTCGTTTCTCGTCCCATGGTCGCGTTCGAGCAGGGCACCCGCGTACCCCGAGAGCCCCCCTGACCCTATTCATATCGGCAGGGAAGCACGGCTTCGTAAAGGATTCGTAATCGGAGCCGCAAATTCGCGGTGAAATGACGGATTTCAGGTGCATATAGCTGCTCTTAGCGGCAAAGCGACCTGACTGTACAGATGCCCGAGGCGGGAGCGTCGAAGATGGCCGAATTGGCCGCCTTTGCGCACGCGTGCTTGCAGAACTCGCTAGGCTTTGCCGATGGAAGCGATCGACTCGGTTGTGCAGGTGTTCCTCGCGGTTGGGCTCATCTTCCTTGTGCTGATGCACTCGGGCAAGGACTCTGGCCTCTCCGGCGCGTTCGGCGTGGGCAGCGGCCAGGGGCCGCTCGGCGGTGGCTCTATGGTGGAGCGCAACCTCAACCGTTGGACCGTCGCCTTCGCGATCGTGTTCGTGCTGAACACGATCCTGTTGCTGAAGAAACCCTGGTAGCAGAGACATCCGCCGACGAGCGGCGCGTGTGAAGCCCTTGGCGCGATGTTGGGGAAACCCCGATTGGCCGTTCACGGCACCTACTTCGCTGGGTCCGTGGCCCGATCCTCTTCGGCAGCCTGATCCTCTTCGCCGACCCGATCCCTTTCTGAGCTCTCCAGCTTGTTGAGGATCTCCACCGCCTCGGCGCGCAGCGCGCCGTTGACCGCCTCATAGTCCTCTTGGGAAAGCTTGCCTGTGCGGTAGTCGAGCTCGGCGTCGCGGATCTCCCTGTACTTAGCCTCGCGCTCGGCCTCGAGCTCGGAGCGCTTCGGCGTGTATGACTCGTCCGGCTTGCGCGCAATGAGCAGCGGCCGGCTCACGACCGCCATCACCGCGGCCAGCAGCATCAGTGTCAACATTGCCGCAAGGACGCTCATCTGTGGACTCGGACGCTGTCCACAAACATGTTCGCCACGACGGTCGGCGTCATTGCGGTCCGCACCGCGCTAGGCGCGAGCCAGGCGCCGTGCGGCACGGCTGCGCGCTCGTACGCTGACGCGTGCTCTCACCGTGCTCGGAGCGGGCCATAGCGCGATCAGCGCGCCGCAGGCGACGATCGCTCCCCCGATCCAGATCCACATCACAAGTGGTGAGACGATCAAGTGGAATTCAGCCGGCGGTGGCGAGCGCATGTATTCGCGCGCCATCACAGCGATCGCGATCATGCCCTCGTCCGGGCGCACCAAGGGAATCGTTTTGTTGCCGATTTCGATGATCCGCTTCAGGCGCGGCGTGTCGATGTCCGGCGCGATCGCGCTCCATATGTCGCGCTTGATGCCCCCGTCCATGCCCACCTGGCTGACCGGTTGGCCACCGATCAGATGGGCAACCGAGCCCTGGGCGGGTTCGCCGGAGTCATAGAAGTCCTCGGCTGGGGTCAGCGAGGTGACGTGCTTGCCTCGCTTGGTCACGTCCAAGACCGCGCCGAGGCTGAGCGTGGAGCCTGTGTGCACGGGGTCGTACTTTGGTGTTACCGAAGCCGTCGGGCGCACATAGCGCACCGTGTAGGCGCCTACTTTCGTGGACTGACCTGGTGAGAGGCTCAACTCGGATGCGTGTTGGAAGGACGAGGAGGCCGCCACGCCCACGAACAGCACGGCGATGCCGATGTGCACGACGTAGCCGCCGTAGCGCCTGCGGTTGCGCTTGACGAGCGCCAGCAGCGCCAATGGCGCCGGCTCGCCGGCGATCGCGCGACGCACTCGCACCCCACGCCAGTACTCCTGTCCAACGCTGCCCAAGACGAAAGCGGCACAGCAGAACATCGCCAGCGCAAGCGGTTTGCTGTCGGCCACGCCCGTGGCGAGCAACACCGCAAGCGTCACCAGGGCGAACGACAGCGGTACGACGAAGTTGCGGCGGGCGTTTGCGAGTGTCGCCCGACGCCATGCGATCACCGGGCCGATGCCGCTCAGCAGCACGAGGATCAGGGCGAGCGGCACCGTGTAGCGATCGAACCAGGGCGGGCCGACCGAGGCCTCGTGGCCGGTCAGCGCCTCGGAGATGAGCGGGAAGTAGGTGCCCCAGAAGATCACGAAGCAGAGCCCGACGAGCACGATGTTGTTGGCCAGGAAGATCGACTCGCGCGAGAGCAGGGAGTCGAGGCGATGCTCGCTGCGCAGCATGTCTCGACGCGAGCTGACGAGATAGATCGAGCTGAGGATCAGCACTCCGATCAAGATCACGAACGGCACACCGAGCGTCTGTCCACCGAAGGCGTGGATCGAGCTGAGGATGCCGCTGCGCACGAGGAAGGTGCCCATGATCGCAAGCGTCCCCGTGGCGAGCACGAGCGAGACGTTCCACACCTTGAGCATCCCGCGCTTCTCCTGGATCATCAGCGAGTGGATGAAGGCGGTCGCTGTCAGCCAGGGCATCAGCGAGGCGTTCTCGACCGCGTCCCAGCCCCAGTAGCCGCCCCAGCCGAGCTCCGAGTAGGACCAGCGCGCGCCGAGCATGATGCCGATGCCGAGGAACAACCATGCGGCCATCGCAAAGCGGCGTGTCGCCTTGATCCATTCGGCGTCGACTTTTCGTGCCAGGAGGGCGCCCATCCCGAAGGCGAGCGGCACGATGCACAGCGTGTAGCCCGAGTAGAGCATCGGCGGGTGGATCATCATGCTCGGGTGACGCAACAGCGGGTCCAAGCCCACACCTTCAGCCGGAGCTGGGTCGGTCGTGGCAAACGGCGTCGCGTAGAAGACCATCAGCGCGATGAAGAAGCCGCCGAAGCCGAGCAGGATCGCTGTCGCGTAGGCGCTGACGTCACGCATGCGCTTACGTGTCAAGAACAGCACGAGCGTCGACCACAACGACAGCAGCCATGCCCAAAGCAGCAGCGAGCCTTCCTGAGACGACCATACGGCCGCCGCCTTGTAGAACGTGGGCGTGGTCGCGCTGGAAGTATCCGCCACCGTGTTGAAGGAGAAGTCGTTGCGCAGGAACGCGAGCTCGAGCACCGCGAAGGCGACCGTGAGGATTCCCGCTAGCGCGTACACAGAGCGCCGCCCGGACTCCGAGAACTCGGCTCTCCCTGTTCTGACGCCGTAGATCGAAGCGCCGATGCCATAGGCGCACACGGCAAGCGCCAGGATCAGACAGGCACCTCCGAGCTGGGCCATCAGTAGGTCTTGGTCTTGCTGGGGGTCACCGTGTACTTCGACGGACACTTCGTTATGAGCGAGTTGCGTTCGCCCACATAGCTGTCGCCCTGCTTCTCGACGTTCACGATAACCTCGCGCCCTTCGCGGAAGGGATCGGGCACCGTACCTGTGTAGCTGAGCGGCACCGAAGCTTCGCCGGCACGGTCCTGCACGCTGAAGTAGAGCGTGTCGCCTTCGTGTCGCACAGAGCCGGACTTGACCTTGCCCGTCAATTGATACATGCGTCCGGCGACCCCTTCGTGCACCAACTGACTTGGTGTGACGGTGGGACTGGCGGCGCTGAAGCTGGTGTAGATCAGGGCGCTCGCCAGGATCACGGCCGCGCTCAATGCGACCACCAGCCGCACCCTTCGCTTGCGTGCGGGACTCATCGGCCGCTGATTATCTCAGAAGCGGCCCGCGCGACGTTCCAGCAGACACCGCCGCTCCTCCAGGCAACCGAGGAAATAGGGACGCGATAGCGAAACCTTTGGGTGTCCCGCGCGTCTTAGAGGTAGAGATCAATGCGACAGAGCCTTCTTCATCCACTCACCGCCTGGCGCCACCACGAGATTCCACCGGCCGCTCCAGATATCGCCGTGAAACGCATGCGCGACGCAGGCGGCCCGATCGACGAGGCCTGCTACCCCTGCGCGTGCGGGTGCTTCTTCATCGCGCCTGTCTCGACCAGCGTGTCCTGTCCGCACTGCGGCAGGACACAAGCCTGGTAGGAGGGACTGCCCTTCAGTTTTGACTTATTGGCCGCGGGAAGGTCCTGGACCAGGCGGAGCAAAATCAAGGACCCGCCCACCCGCGTGGCGTACTAAGTACGCGAGCGACCGAGGACGCCGAGGACGCAGCTCCGCGCCGCGTCCAGGGCCTTCCCCGCTACTTGATGTGCATTCCGCTGATAGCACGGGAGATGACCAGCTGCTGGATCTCCGCAGTGCCCTCGAAGATGTCGTAGATCTTCGCGTCGCGGTGCCAACGCTCGACCGGGAACTCGCGCGTGTAGCCGTTCCCGCCGAGGATCTGGATCGCGCGCTCGGTCACCCATACGGCGACCTCGCCGGACTTGAGCTTTGACATCGAGCCCTCGGCGTTTTCGAAGGGGACCTGGTTGCGACCCATCCACGAGGCGCGCCACACGAGCAGGCGGGCGGCGTCGATCTCCATCTTCATGCGTGCGAGCGTGAAGGCGATCGACTGGTTCTCGATGATCTTCTTGCCGAACTGTTCGCGCTCCTTGGCGTACTCCAGCGAGTACTCATAAGCGGCGCGGGCGATGCCCAATGCCTGTGAGCCGACCGTGGGCCGTGAAGCCTCGAAGGTGGCCATTGAGGCGTTGGACTTGTTCTTCTTGCCCTCCCTGGCACGCGCCAGACGTTCGTCGAGCTTCTCCTTGCCGCCGAGCACGTAGTTCTCGGGGACGCGACAGTCGTCGAGATACACGTCGGCTGTGTGCGAGGCGCGCAGACCGTGCTTTGAGACCTTGGCGCCTTCGGAGATGCCCTTGACTTCGCTCATCGGCACCACGAAGGCGGCGTGACCGCGGGAGTTCAGCTCGCGATCCACGGTGGCGATCACGACGTGCACGTCGGAGATGCCGCCGTTGGTGGCCCAGGCCTTCTGACCGTTGAGGATCCACTCTTTGGTGGTCTCGTCGAACTTGGCGGTCGTGCGCAGCGCGCTCACGTCCGAGCCGGCGTTGGGCTCGGAGGAGCAGAAGGCGGCGACCTTGATGTCCTCAGGTGTGCCGAAGCAACGCGGGATCCACTCGCCGATCTGCTCGCCGCTGCCCTGCCCGAAGATCGCGGCCACCGCGAGCGCGGTGCCCATGATCGCCATACCCATGCCGGCATCGCCCCAGAAGAGCTCTTCGTTGACGATCGGCAGCGTCAGCCCGGTCGGGTCGGCAAAGAACTGAGCCAGCCCCTCGAAGCCGTAGAGCCCGATCTTGGCGGCCTCTTCGATGATCGGCCACGGGGTCTTCTCCTTCTCGTCCCACTCGTGCGCGGCGGGGCGCATCACATCGGCGGCAAAGCCGTGCACCCAATCGCGGATGTCCTTCTGGTCCTGGCTCAGTGCCATCGAGAAGGCAACCTCTTTGCCGGCGGCGCTCGTGATCGCCTCGACGGCGGCCTCGGCGGCTCCGGTCGCCTCGCTGGCGGTTACGTCGGTTGCTGACATGGGACGAATGCTCCTTTACTAGCTCGATGGAGTGGCGCGACTAAAACTGGACAGCCGGCATCCGGCTCTCCCGCCGGATCCGACTTCGCCCGGATCTGGGTCCGGGATCGACCACGGAGCAACTCGCGCCCGTAACTCGACGACTAAATCCTAGCAAAGGGTAAACGGTTGTCAAATACGAGATTGAACGACGTTTACTTTCGCGATATGATCGCTCGAGATGGCTACTGCTCACAGCTTCCGAGAGTCAGCCGCGTCGACGCGTATGTCGCGTCGACGCGAGCGCGAGCGCGAGATCCTCGCCGCCACGAGGCTGCTGTTCGACGAACGCGGCCTACAGGACGCTCCTATCGAGAGCATCGCGCGCGCTGTCGGCATCAACAAGGCATTGATCTATCGCTACTTCTCCTCCAAGGAGGAGCTGTACGTGCTCACCCTGTCGAGCTACCTTGCCGATCTCGCCGAGCTGCTGGAGGAGGTGCCCGCCAAGCTCGATGCAGTGGCCCGTCTGGAGGAGGGTTGGCTGCGCTACACGAGCTTCTGCCTGGAGTATCCGGCGTTCCTCGACTGCGGCCTCTCGCTGATGCGCCGCTCCGCCGAGGACTTGCGCGAGAGCATCTCCGACGCCATCTGGATTCGCCTCGGCCAGAACATGGCGGCCTGCCTGGGCAAGCTCTCGCAGATCCTCGCCGAGGGTGCCGCGCAGGGCGTGTTCAGCGTCGAGGACCCCGACTTCACCGCCAACCAGCTCTACGCGCAGACACTCGGCACGATGCACCTGGCGCGCATCGGCGTGGGCGTGCGCACAGTGGGCGGAAACATCCCCGAGCCGTTCCCCATCGAGCCGGCGCGCGTGCAGCGTGCTTGCATCGACGCGGTACTCGCGTCTGTCGGCGCTCGCCGCGACTAGCGCGCTCATCCCGCCTGCGGGCGGGCAATGCCGAGTAGTGGTTTGGTTCGCGCTAAGGCGTTTGGTTCGCGCTAAGACGATGCCGCGCGCGCGGGCATGCCATGGAGAGACCACAGACGCGTGCGCTCGCCTGTGGCTAAACACCTATAAGCCGATCCAGTTTGTGGTGTTAGACTCGGGTCATCTTCATGTCTTCGATGCAGAAAGTGGCTATGCGCAAACGCACTATTCCAGCTGTCCTGTCCACCCTCGCCGTCCTCGGCGCCGTGCTCGGAGTGGCGGCCTGCGGATCATCGGGCGGCGGCAAAGAAGTCACGCTCGTGGCCTACTCGACGCCACAGGGGGCCTACACGTCGCTGATACCGGCGTTCAATGCCACAAGCGAAGGCAAAGGAGTCACGTTCAGCCAGTCCTATGGGCCATCCGGCGAACAGAGTCGCGCCGTGGCCGCCGGTCTGAAAGCCGATGTCGTCAACTTCTCGCTCGAACCGGACGTCACGCGCCTGGTGAAGGCCGGGCTCGTCTCCTCGGACTGGAACAAGAACGCCACCCACGGCTTCGTCACCAACTCGGTGGCCGTGATCATCGTGCGCAAGGGCAACCCCAAGCACATCACCGGCTGGAGCGACCTGGCCAAGCCGGGCATCCAAGTGGTCACACCCAACCCCTTCACCTCCGGCAGTGCGCGCTGGAACATCCTCGCCGCCTACGGCGCCCAGATCAAGGAAGGCAAGACACCCGCCGAAGCGCAGGCTTATCTCCAAACGCTGTTCCACAACGTGGTCAGCCAGGACAGTTCGGCGCGCAACGCGCTGCAGACATTCCTCGCCGGTCGCGGCGACGCCCTGATCGACTACGAGGACGAGGCGATCACCGACCAGAAGAAGGGCTCACCGATCGAATATGTGATCCCCAAGGCCACGATCCTGATCCAGAACCCGATCGCCGTTGTCAGCGGCGGCAACACGAGCGAGGGACAGAAGTTCGTCAACTACCTGCTCTCGCCCGCCGGCCAGAAGATCTGGGCTGAAAATGGCTACCGCCCGGTCATCGAAGGTGTGGCGGCCCCCGGCCAGTTCCCGACCCCACCCGACCTGTTCACGATCGAAACGCTCGGCGGCTGGACCAAGGTGGACAAGGAATTCTTCGAAACGGGCACCGGCATCGTCACCAAGATCGAGCAGTCGCTGGGGGTCTCAACCGCCAAATGAGCACCGGCTCGGCATCTGAGGCGCTGGCACCTCTCCCCGCCGGCCGGCGGCCCTCACCAGCCGGCGGGCGCCTGCGCCGGCACGGCGGCAGCGCGCTCGGTCGCGGACTGCTGGGCATGTACCTGTCTGTGCTCGTCCTGCTCCCGCTGGCGGCACTCTTGGCAAGCGCTGCCAAAGGTGGACCTTCGGCCTTCTGGCAATCGGTCTCGAGCCCCGAGGCCGTGGCAGCGCTGAAGCTAACGCTGATCGTCTCGGCGATCGTGGTCGCCATCAATGCCCTGTTCGGCACACTGATCGCTTGGGTGCTCGTACGCGACGAATTCCCCGGCAAGCGCATCGTCAACGCGCTTATCGACCTGCCCTTCGCGCTACCCACAATCGTGGCGGGGGTCGTGCTGCTGGCGCTGTATGGCAAGGGCGGCCCGGCCGGCGTGGACATCACTTTCACGCGCGCCGCGGTCGGTCTGGCGCTGTTGTTCGTGACGTTGCCGTTCGTCGTGCGTTCGGTACAGCCTGTCTTGATCGAGCTGGACGGCTCCATGGAGGAAGCCGCGTCCTCTTTGGGAGCAGGCGCTTGGACGGTATTCCGACGCATCGTGCTGCCAAACCTTGCGCCGGCGATCCTCTCTGGCGTCGCGCTCTCCTTCGCGCGTGCTCTTGGGGAGTTCGGCTCGGTGGTGCTGATCTCTGGCAACCTGCCCTTCAAGACCGAGGTCGGGGCCGTTTACATCTTCAACCAGGTCGAGAACGACAACGTCTCGGGCGCCGCCGCCGTGTCGGTCGTACTGCTTGTGTGCGCACTGGTCGTTCTGGGCGCCATGAGTTGGCTGTCGCGAAGGATGTCCGCTCATGTCCTCTAGGGCTTTCGCTCCGCTCGAGGCCGGCGCCTTCGCCGCGACTGAGAAGACCGGCATCGCCGGGGACACGTCTGCGCGCATGGCTCCCCCACCCGGAACGCGCAGACGCTGGACAGAGAGCGCCGGTACCGCGCGGACAAGGCGCCTCGGCTTGCGCTTCGTGGCGCTGTTCTACCTACTGGCGCTGCTCGGAGCGCCGGTCGCGATGATCTTCTACCGCACCTTCGAACACGGGCTGGCACCCGCGTGGGATGCGATTACGCAACCGAACGCCATGCATGCTTTCTGGCTGTCCATCGAGCTGGTGGCGATCGTCGTGCCGCTGAACACTGCCGCCGGGATCGGCATCGCGCTGCTGATGGAGCGGGGACGGATGCGCGGACGCAGCCTGCTCGGATTGATCGTGGACCTGCCGTTTGCGATCTCTCCCGTCGTCGTCGGGCTCTCGCTGCTGCTCGTCTACGGCCGCACCGGCTGGTTTGGCAATTGGCTGACCGCGCACAGCATCCAAGTGATCTTCTCCGTGCCGGGCATGGTGCTGGCCACGGCGTTTGTCTCGCTGCCGTTCGTAGCGCGCGAGACGATCCCTGTGCTACACGAGCTCGGCACCGATTCCGAGCAGGCCGCGGCAACGCTTGGCGCGAGCTCTTGGCAGACGTTTTGGCGCGTGACGCTGCCCGCCATCCGCTGGGGCGTCGTCTACGGCGTGGTGCTCACGACCGCGCGCGCTCTGGGCGAGTTCGGGGCCGTGAGCATTGTCTCCGGGCGTATCGAGGGCCAGACGCAAACGCTGCCCCTGTATGTACAGGATCGCTTCGAGAACTTCGACACGACCGGTGCCTACGCGGCCGCGGTGGTGCTCGCGCTGCTCGCGTTCGCAACACTCGCGACGATGAGCCTGCTCGCCAAGCGCACCAGCAGGGATACGCTGGTCTGATGGCGATCGAGGTTCACGGCGTCTCCAAGCGCTTCGGCACGTTCGCGGCGCTTGACTATGTGAACGCCACGGTCGAGGACGGCTCCTTGACGGCGCTGCTCGGCCCGAGCGGTAGCGGCAAGTCGACGCTGCTACGCATCATCGCGGGCCTGGAGACTCCAGATACCGGGAGCGTGGTGATCGGCGGACGCGAGGTGACGGCCGAACCGGCGCGCCGGCGCGGCGTGGGTTTCGTCTTCCAGCACTATGCGCCGTTCAAGCACATGACCGTCTTCGACAACGTCGCCTTCGGCCTGACCGTACGCCACGAGCCCAAGGCCGCCATACGCGAGCGTGTGGAGGAGCTGCTTGGCCTGGTGCGTCTGGACGGTCTGGCCAAGCGCTACCCCGCGCAGCTCTCCGGCGGGCAACTGCAGCGGATGGCGCTCGCACGCGCGCTTGCCCCAAAGCCTGAGGTGCTGTTGCTGGACGAGCCCTTCGGCGCGCTCGACGCGCAAGTGCGAAACGAGCTGCGCGAGTGGCTGCGGCGGCTACACGAGGAGATCCACGTCACCACGATCTTCGTCACCCACGACCAGGAGGAGGCAATGGACGTGGCCCAGCAGATCGTCGTGATGAACGCCGGACGGATCGAGCAAGCCGGTACCCCCCACGAGCTCTACGAGCATCCGAGCAACGAGTTCGTGATGTCGTTCATCGGGCCTGTCAACCGACTCGGCGACGCGCTGCTGCGCCCGCACGACATCCAAATCCTCCCCTACCCGGATGGCAGCACGGTCGAGGCGCTCGTGCGCCGTGTCGTGCACCTCGGTTTCGAGGTACGCGTCGAGTTGACTCTGCCCGACGGCCGCGACATCTGGGCCCAGGTAACGCGCGAGACCGCTGCTGAGTTTGAGCTGGCCGAGGGCCAGATCCTCGCCGCCCGCCTACCCACCCCGCGCGTCTTTGCCTAAGCAAACAAAACCCTAGCCCCACCGGGCTGCTAAGGGTTCGATGGGCAAGCGAGACAAGGACGTACCCCTTCGGGGCACAGGCAATTCGCGAATGTGCTCCGCACATGAGCGACTGAGGACGCCGTATCGCGCCGCCCAGCGAGCCCTTAGCGGGTTTCCCAGGCTTCCTCTTCACGCGTCAGCGTGATGATGTCCTTCGGCAGCTTCCCCGAGGCCACGTCGGCCACGGTCACGTGCTCGAGTACCTTGCGCAAGTTCGAGCGCAGGGCGATCCATACCTGCTGTAGGCACTCGGCCGAGCCCACGTACTCAACCTCCTCTGGGCGCTGCCCACGGACACCCACGAGCGGGCCCTCCACGGCGCGGATGACCTGCGCGAGGTTTACCTCCTCGGCCGGGTGGGCCAACCAGTAGCCGCCCTCGGGGCCGCGCTGGGAGCGCACGATCCCCGAGCTGCGCAGCTGCGTGAGGATGTTCTCCAGGAAGGACAGTGGGATGTGCTGGGCCTGCGCTACCTGGTCGACCTTGCGTGGTGCGTCCTGGCTGCTGCCGGCCAGCTCGACGACGGCGCGAACGGCGTAGTCGGCCTTGGCGGTGACGTGCATTGCGAGGATTGTGTCCTAAACGGCAGACGGGCGACTCCCTGCCTCGCTCGTGAGCGCTCCGACGCCCTTACAGATGGCCCAAGCTCGGACGCCTATCCTCACCATGCAAGCGCTTGATCGTCGTCTGCCATTGCTGGCAACGACTCTGGGTGCATCGCCTCCGGCGTTTGGATGTCCTTCTTGGCGATCGCCACATAGGCGACGAGCAGCACGAAGACGACAAGCGCCAGAGCGCTAACCGTTCCATCCCCAAGCCCCAGGCCTGTGCTTGAGCGTGGCTTGCTAAACCAATCGGCAAAAGAGGCTCCAAGCGGTCTGGTGATGACATATGCGGTCCAGAAGGCGGCGATCGGGTTGAGCTTCCCACGCCGCCACGCAACCGCTGGGATGGAGATGAGCACGGCAAACAGAACCACCGAGCCGAAGAAGCCAAAGTTCAGCGATGTCGCCGTCAGGTCGCCTGCCGCCGTCCCGAGCGCAAAGGTGGCCAGCACCGCGGCCCAATAGAAGGTCTCGCGGCGGCGTGTGGTGATGCTGTGGATCGAGAGCGTGCCCTCGCTGCGCCGCCAGAAGAAGAAGACCGCACCGACCACAGCGGCGAATATGGGCGTCGTCACCGCGTAGGGGATGCTTGCTCCGTCGTGGACGCCGTCAGCTGCCATCGTCCCGAAGATGGCGACCATCATCACCGCGAACCAGTAGACCGGGGCTTGGTATTCGCGCGTACGCATTTGCAACCACAAGGCGAACGCTAGGCCGAAGATGCCGACGGCTCCCGCTATCGGGACGCTGTGAGCGCCCATGAAGTCGGACATCGACTCGCCCATCCCGGTCGTGAGCAGCTTGATGATCCAGAAGACGATCGTGATCTCGGGGACCTTCGCCGCGACCGGATGTCGATCTCTGAACTTCCCTGTTCGCGCTCGAGGCACTTTGTCTCCTTTCATAGACGGGCAGCATGCGTAGCCGTACCCTGAGGTTGACCATTCACCATGCACGAACCGATGACGGTGAATCGTGCAAGGCTAGCCCAGTCCCCGCCGCGCTATCGCCGGTTCTCCCAATAGCGAGCGCCCCAATATGGGTCCAAATAATCGCGATCCACCGGTGCAGGCACGTATTGTGACGGCTATGCTCACGAACTCATGACGGGCACAGGTCCCGAAAACAGCTCGCAGACGATCGTCCAGGCTCAGGATCTGTGTCGTCGCTACGGCGAGGGCGAGGCGGCGGTCGATGCGCTCTCTGGAGTGACTGTGGACTTCCCAACGGGACGCTTTGCGGCGATCATGGGACCGTCAGGGTCGGGCAAGTCGACCTTGATGCACATTCTCGCCGGACTGGACCGGCCGACTTCGGGCTCGGTCAAGCTCGACGGCGTCGAGCTCAGCGACCTCGAGGATCGCAAGCTCACGCAACTGCGCCGCGATCAGATCGGCTTCATCTTCCAGACGTTCAACCTGCTGCCGGTGCTGAGCGCTGAGGAGAACATCCTGCTGCCCCTGTCGATCGCCGGGCGCAAGCCCGACCGGGAGTGGCTGGACCGGCTGATCGACACGGTCGGCATTCGCAACCGCCTGCACCACCGGCCGGCCGAGCTGTCCGGCGGCCAGCAGCAGCGCGTGGCCGTGGCGCGCGCGCTGGTCTCACGCCCCTCGGTCGTGTTCGCCGACGAGCCCTCGGGCAACCTCGACTCCAAGGCCTCCGACGACGTGCTCGAACTGCTGCGCCACGCCGTCGACGACTTCTCCCAGACGGTTGTGATGGTCACCCACGACGCGCACGCCGCGTCGTTCGCCGACCGCCTGCTGGTGCTCGTGGACGGGCGCATCGCCCACGACGGGGAGGCGACGAGCGCTGAGCAGGCCTTGGATCTGATGAAGTCCGTCGGCTGATGCCCGCCGGTCACGCAAGCCCGCCGGCGCGGGGGCGCGGCTGATGCTCGCCGGTCACATAACCCCCTGGGCTCGGAGGCGCGGCTGATGCTCGCGCTGGTGCTGAGAGGCTTCATGCAGCGCAAGCTGCGGGTACTGCTCACCGGGATTGCGGTCGCGCTCGGTGTGGCCCTGATGGCGGGCACCTACGTGCTCACCGACACGATCAACCAATCCTTCGCCGGCATCTTCCAGACCGCCAACCGCGGTCACGACGTGGTGATCACGCCGACCCAGGTGCTTGGAAACAACAGCGGCTCGGAAACCACGCCGATCACCGACGCGATGCTCGCGCGCGTGCGCGCCACCGCGGGCGTGAGCGAAGCGGCCGGCTCGATCTTCACGCCGGGCACATTCCTCGACGTGAACCGCAAACGGCTCACCAAGGGTGGAGCGCCCGCGTTCGTGGCCTCCGAGGTACCCGCGCGCTTCAATTCCTTCTCCCCGGTTCAAGGCCGCTTCCCCTCGGGCCCGGATGAACTCGCGATCGACGAAGCCACCGCGGAACGCGCCAAACTGAAGGTCGGCGGGCAGATGCTCGTCGCGGGCGGCTCCGCGCCCGCCAAGCGCTACACGATCGTCGGCGTCGTCAAGTTCGGCGGCGGCGCGTCCTTCGGTGGCGCGGGCATCGCGGTCCTCACCCTCCCCGAGGCCCAGCGCGTGGTCGGCGAGCAGGGCGCCTTCGACCAGATCGACGTCGCCGGCAAGCCCGGCGTCACGCCCGGCGATCTGCGCGACCGACTGCGCGTCGTCTTGCCGCGCACGGTGGACGTGCGCACCGGCACCGAACAAGCCAGCCACGATACCTCCGAACTGGAAAGCAACCTGAGCTTTCTGCGCACGTTCCTGCTCGTGTTCGCCTACGTGTCCTTGGTGGTGGGCGCCTTCATCATCTTCAACACCTTCTCGATCACCGTCGCCCAGCGCACGCGCGAGTTCGGGCTGTTGCGCACGCTCGGCGGCTCGCGCTCCCAGATCATGCGCGCGGTCGTCTACGAAGGCTTCCTCTTGGGGACCGTGGGGGCCGTGCTCGGACTGTTCGGGGGGCTCCTGCTCGCGCCGGCGCTCGATCAGTTGTTCAAGGCCTTCGGCGCCGACCTGCCCGATAGCGGCACGGTGCTCGAGACGCGCACGATCGTCGTCTCGCTGGCGGTAGGGATCGGCGTGACCGTGCTCGCCGGGCTTGCGCCCGCGATCCGTGCAACGCGCGTGCCACCGCTCGCAGCGATGCGCGAGGGCATGACCATACCGCCACGACCGCTGCCCACCCGGCGCCAATTGATCGCCCGCTTCCTGATCGGGCTCGTCGTGGTCCTCGCCGTGAGCTTGATAGGGCACGCTTTGGGCGTCGTGCTACTGATCGCCTGGTGTCTGCGAGCGCTGAGGCTATGGGTGCGACTGCGGCGCGGCGGCGAGCGCCCGGCACGCCACTACCGCATAGTCCCGGCCTTGGCGAGAGCGATCGGCTCGCTGATCGCCTGGCGTGGCATCACCGCCCGCCTGGCGCGAGAGAACTCGATCCGCCAGCCCGGTCGCACACTCACCACGGCTGCCTCGCTCACGGTCGGGTTGGCGCTTGTCACGTTGGTGGCGGTGCTCGCCGACGGCACCAAGGCCACGATCGACCGGGCGGTCAGCCGCTCGTTCGCGGGCAACCTGATCGTGGAGAACTCCCAGGCGGGCAATGAAGCGGGGATTCCCACGTTGGTGGCGCCCGCGCTGCGCCGGGTGCCGGGCGTGGCGACCGTCACCGCGGTCGGATTCACCGAGGGACGCATGCGCGGCAGTTCCAGCAACGCATCGGTCACCGCCATCGAACCGCAGAGCTTCGGCCGTGTCTACCGCGTGGAATGGAAGCAGGGCTCAGATACGGCATTGCTGGCACTCAACAGTGGCGGCGCCATCGTCGCGAAGGCCTACGCCGAATCTCACCACCTGAAGATCGGGCGAACGGTCTCACTGCTCACACCCACGGGCAGGCACGTACCGCTGCGGGTCGTCGGGATCGCCTCCGACAACGCGCGCCTGCTCGGAAACTTCACTATCTCACTCGCGCTTGCGAGCCAAGCGTTCGGCCTGCGCGAAGACGCGCTGAACTTCGTCGCCTACAAGAGCGGCTACAGCGACTCCCAGGTCCAGCCCGCCGTCGACCGGCTGCTGGCGAGCCAGTTCCCGCAAGCGCGCTCGCGCACGGCGGCGCAGTTCAAGGAAGACCAGGCCAACCAGATCAACACGCTGCTCGCGCTCATCTACGTGCTGCTGGCGCTGTCGGTGATCGTGTCGCTGTTCGGGATCGTCAACACCCTGATCCTCTCGATCTACGAGCGTACGCGCGAGCTGGGGATGATGCGCGCGATCGGCACCTCCCGCCGCCAGGTGCGCCAGATGATCCGCTACGAGTCGGTCATCACCGCGCTGATCGGGGGCGTGTTCGGGCTCGTGATCGGCGTCGTGGGGGCCGTGCTGATCACCACCTTCACGCTGTCGGGCTCCGGCTACGTGCAGGCCTTCCCGATCGGCACGCTCTTGATCCTGCTCGTGATCGCCGCCCTGGCGGGTCTGCTCGCCGCACAGCTGCCGGCTCGGCGCGCGGCTCGCCTGGACATGATCAGCGCGCTCTCCTCGGAGTAGTGGATGGTATCGGGCCATTGACATTGGCCACCCCGACAGATCTGACCTCTGGTTTACCATCGTCGAGAGCCCTAACCCTGTAACCGGGCCTCTCGGCATAGCCGATAATGAACTGGCTGTTTCCTCACTGCGAGGCTATCGTCGCGACTGGCTGCGCGGAGACCTGCTCGCTGGACTGACCGTGTGGGCCGTGCTCGTCCCGGAGGCGTTGGCGTACGCCTCGATCGCTGGGGTCTCCCCCGTTGTCGGACTCTACGCGGCACCCGGCGCGCTGATCCTCTATGCCGCGCTTGGCAGCTCGCGTCAGCTGATAGCCGGTCCGATGTCCGCCACTGCGGCGCTGTCGGCGACGACGGTTGCGGCGCTCGTGCCTGTGGGTAACGATCGCTTCACTGCGATGACCGCTGCCCTGGCGATCACCACCGGCCTGGCCGCGTTGCTGGCCGGCGTCCTGCGCCTTGGGTTCGTGGCGAGCTTCATCTCAGAGCCGGTGATCAAGGGCTTCATCGTCGGGCTGGCACTGACGATCATCATCGGCCAAGTACCGAAGCTCTTCGGCATCGAGAAGGTGCCGAAGATTTCTTCTAAGCAGCTCTGGCACGTCATCGTCCACCTGGGCGACACCCGGGGCACGACGCTGCTCATCGGCGCGCTCTCGCTCGCCGTCATCCTTGCGTTTGACGACCGCCTATCTACCTCCATCTTCCCAAGCTCGAGGTCGCGGGTTCGAGGCCCGTCCGCCGCTTGGCAGCCAAAGTTCGAACGGCCTCGGCGGACAGATCTACACAGGCTTGGTGTGAGGTTCCACGGACCTACCGCCTGCCCGCGGAAGCTGAGGTCAGGAGGCTAGGCGCCCGGCTGCACTGAGTCGACGGCAGCCTGCACGGTGGGATAGAAGTGGGTGATGTCCGGGTGGTCGGGGTAGTGACCGTCTGAGTTTTGACGACCGTCTGCGTCTGTGTCTGTGTAGGCGTGGTCACGGTCGTTGTCTTCGACGGTGCGGTGACCGTTTTGGTCTGGGTAACCGTCTGCGTCTGCGTCGGTGTGGTGCTCGTAGTGGTCGGAGTCGATTTAGCGGCTGCGGTCGTCGCCGACTTCGTTTGCGCCGACGCAGTCGCTGTTTGGCTCTGGGAGGCTTGGATCTCGGTCTTGGCCTGCGTGGCGGTTGGTGTACTGCCGCTGGTGCTCGCGGTGGTGCTACCCACGCGGCTGGAGACAGTCTGACTCAGACTGCTCGCCACACTCGCCCCGCCGCCTGAGCCACACGCGGCCAAGGCGAACAGCGAGAGGCCCAGCCCGCCAACCCGAAAAGCCCAGCGCGTCACAGGATCGAAGCCACCGCAGACTTAGGCATCGACGGCCAACCAGCTGGCTGTGGGTTCCATAGCCGCCATTGAGACAAGAATAAGTGGACGACAATGGGTGTTGTCCCGGGATGACCACAGACTGCAATAGGGTTAACTACGTAGCTTCCAAGAAGGGATCCGCAAATGTGTCGCTGGCTCGCGTATTCAGGTTCTCCGCTTCTGCTCAAGGAAGCGCTGTATGGACCAGCCAACTCGCTGATCGAGCAGAGTCTGCACTCGCGTCTCGGCGCCGAGACGACAAACGGTGACGGCTTCGGTATCGGCTGGTATGGCACGTTCCCGACTCCAGGCGTCTTCCACAGCACCGAGCCGGCGTGGAACGACAAAAACCTGCATGAGCTCGCAGATCACATCAGCTCATCGAGCTTCTTCGCTCATATCCGTGCAGCGATCGGGAGCTCCGTCCAACAGACGAACTGTCACCCGTTCCGCCACAGCCGCTGGCTATTCATGCACAACGGCTATATCAACGAGTTCGCCGCGATCAAGCGCGACCTCGTGCTCGCGGTCGATCCGTCGCTGTATCCGCAGATCGCAGGACAGACCGACTCCGAGATACTGTTCTTTCTAGCCCTCACGTTCGGCCTCGAAGACGACCCGCCCACCGCGATCGAGCACGCCGTCGGACTGGTGGAGAAGGTGGCGGCTCGGCACGGGATAGCCAATCCATTCCAGGGCACGATCGCCACGACCAGCGGTGAGGCCATCTGGACATTCCGGTATTCGAGCGAGGGAAAGTCCCGCTCGCTCTTTTACACGACCGACGTGCCGACGCTGCGCAAGCTCTACCCCGAACGAGAGTTGTACGAGGTCTCAGAGGACGCACACATGGTCGTCTCCGAGCCGCTTGGTGATATGCCGGGCGTGTGGAATGAAGTGCCCGAGGCCACCTGCCGGATCGTCGGTCAAGGCCACGACGAGCAACGGCCATTCCGCCCGAGGGCGCCATAGGCCGGAGCACGGCCATCGCAAGCAATCACCATTTCAGCTCAATCTCGAGCTCGCGCTCGTCGGTCTCTACCTCTAGCTCGACCTTGAGCTGGAGCTGGTCGGGGACGTGAACAGTGAAATGCATTCCACCACGGTCAAACTCCAAGTCGTTGTTACGAGCGAGCATGTCCGCGAGGAGTCGTAGGCGCTCCGCGACCTCCTCCCTGCCGACGGTCTCCTTCTGTTTGACCTCGAAGATGTCCATCAGGCTCCCTTCGTTATGACGGTTGTCTGCATCGTCACGAGCCGGTTGCGCTAGGCCGCCTGCTCAGCATGCATTGTGTGGCCAGTCCTCGGCGCTCGCCATGCTGGGTCTGCTTCTTCTGAGTGTCGGCGACTCAGATGACGTCCTTGTGCTGCCCGCCGTAGGCGGCCAGCCCGTAGATGATCAGAATATCGATCGCGAACAGGCACAGCGACCAGAACGGGTAGGCAGGGATCGACATCAAGGCAGCGATCGAGTTGATACTCACCACAACAATGCCCAACCATCGGCCATACTGGCCGCCGACCAAGATCGAATACGCAGCGAACAGCTCGAGTACCCCGATGATCAACACGATCCATCCCCACGTGTTGAGGCCGCTCAAGATGTAGGTCGCGTTCTGGGTGAAGAACTTCGAGTTGCTGATCGCCGCGATCCCCCAGATAATGTTCAGCACGCCTGCGATCGCGATCATGATCGAAGCAAACAAAAGCCAGCCGCTGCCTTCGACCCCAGCGCTCGTGTCCCGCGTTCGCGTGGGGATGAATTCGCCTTGATCTGCCATGCGGATCTCCTTTGCTCAAGACTTAGTTGCCGATCGACCCTCCAAACTGTAATCCGAGCAGACCGAACTGCATCGGTAATTTTCCGAGCCTTTTCAGTAGCTTGCCGCAGTCGACCTAGCGCGTTTGGTGGGGCGTGCGCGTCGTAAACGGCGCGCCACGGCCGAGCGACCCACTGCTGAATAATCAGAGTAGGCGGCCTCGCGTGTGCCCGCTAGGCTTCGTCCTGCACAAGCCAAGCCTTTGCCTCGGCCATATCGCGGACGCGGAAGCCTTGGGCCTTGCCGGGAAGCAGGAAGGAGAGGGCGCGCAGTGCGGGGCGTATCCAGTCCTCGTCACTGACCACCGCTACGCGCTCGTACGATGTCGCGTGGCGCATGCGAAAGCCCGTGTCTGCGCTCATGGCGTCGCCCTCGACCTCACGCGCCGCTATGCCGATCAGGTAGAGCAGCCGTACGTTGCGGCCCGCTGCGATCTCTTGGCGCAACACAGGCTCGACGGTCTCCTCCCAATCGTCGTCCTCGACCTCCCCGACCGCCTCAAAGCCGATCGTTCCAGGTGGCATGTCTGTGATCCTTCTCAACATAGACTGCTCCCTTCTCCTGGCTGACCCATTGCGAGTGACAGCGGTGTCGAAAGTCAACTCTCACCATAAACCTTCAAGGTCACCAAATCCATGCAGACGACCGAGAGTCGAATATACATACCAACGAGAAATCAGGAGACAGTTGAACGCAGAGCCCGATTCGGCGCACGGGATCTGTTGGCGAAATGCTGCCATCTCGTTCGCCTTGACAGAGCGCAGTGCGGTGCGCGCCCTCGGCACGGTGGTCGCGGTTTCTCGCTGGAGCCGGTCTCATTGTCGCCGAGGGCGCCATAGCGCGTGGCGCGGATGTCATCGGAATGGCTGGGGGTGACGCGTGAGGACCTGTCTCAAGGCTCTCAGGCTCGATGACGATGTGCCGGCTCTGAGCCGGGTTGTCGCGTCGGCATTCGCCCGACGAAGAAAAGCGCAAGGGCCGCGATCAGGATCAGGACCGTGAGGCCGGCGCGGAGCCCGTCGAGGCGAGCTTGGGCGTTGGCGTCAAGCGCCGCCTGCGTCACCTCGCTGCTGGCGCCCGCTTCCTTGGTGGCAGCCTGGAGCTGCTTGTCGGACATGAACGGGATGCCGGCCGACAGCTCGGTGTTTGCCCTGTCCTTGACGCTCTGCGGGACGGCGTTGTTTGTCTCGATGTGTGTCAGAAACGACGCCGTCAGTACGGCGACCAGGATCGAGCCCGCGAGTGCCGTGCCCAGCGAAGCGCCGAGGTTGGTCACCGTGTTCTGTACGCCCCCCACCTCCGAGCTCTGCTCGTCGGGCACGGCCGAGACCGTCACAGCGCCGAGCTGGGATGCCAAGGCGCCGATGCCGAGTCCGACGAGCAGCAGTGGAACGGTCACGATCTCGGCCCCTGCATCGATATCGATTGCAGCCAGCAGCACCAGCAACCCGAGCAGAATCAAGAGGATCCCGATGCGTACAACCAGGCGCGGTGAGATGTCCGGGAACAGCCGCGGCACTCCCAGCGCCGCCGCCAGCAGGGTCAGGGACATGGGCAGGATCCGAACCCCGGTGTCTATCGCCGACAGTCCTAGCGCCACCGATAGATAGAGCGGGATCAGGAAGAAGACTCCCATCATCAGGAGGTACTGGAAGAAGAACATGATCAGCCCGCCGCGGAGCTGCTCATTGCGCAAAAGCTGCGGATCGACAAGCGGCTCCTTGCTCTGCGCGACCAGCCGACCCTCCCAGTGCAGAAACGACCACACCAGCACGAGCCCGGCCACCATCAGCCACGGCACGGGGGACATCCCAAACCACTGGGGTGCACCCGACTTCGATACCACCCAGCCCCAGGAGCCGGACTTCAGCACGCCGAAGACGAACACGCCGAGACCTGCGGCGCAAAGAAACGCGCCGATCAGGTCGATCTTCGGTCGGCGGTCAGGGGGGGCGTCCTCGGCGCGACGTGCCAGCACCAGGATGACCGCCACGAGCATGACCTCACCGGCAAAGACCCAGCGCCAGGATGCATAGGTCGTCGCCAGCCCACCGACAAGCGGACCGACAGCGATCGCGATCGCCCCGGCGGCCGCCACCAGACCGTAGGCGGCGGGACGACGCTCAGCCGGGAAGTTGCCCGCAACCAGCGCGACGATCGACGGCAGGATGAGCGCGGCACCGACGCCCTCAAGGAAAGACCAACCGAACAGGAGCACCGGCAGGCTCTGGGAGAGAGCGGTCGTGAACGAGCCGCAGCCGTAGATGACGCAGCCGATCATGAACGCGCGCTTGCGGCCGATCAGCGCGCCGATCTTCGCCCCGGGGATCATCAGCATCGCCATCACGAGCGTGTAGGCCGTGATCGCACCTTGGATCCCGGTTACCGTGGTGCCGACGTCCTCCGCGACGGTCGCGATCGAGACGTTCATCACCGAGCTGTCGAGCGCCATCAGGAACTGGCCGGCGGCCAGCGTCAATAGGATCACTTGGGCGCCGGTGGCGGCTGTCTTCGTCACGGCTGAACCGTTCATAACACCCAGCCTTGCAGTTATCAGGGACATCGTGGTGTCTGAGGACCTACGATGCCGGCGCCCGGACGATGCGACGCTCGTTCTGCTCGACCTCGAACCCCATCCATAAGTTTCGTAAACGAGCGCTCGACCGCGCCAGCCAGAACAAACCCAGACTAGACACAACCGCAGCCTGGACCGACTAAAACTTGCGCGAGCTATTCGATTACATCAGCTCGTCGAATTTCTTCACTCATATTCCGATCGACACTCCATCGTGATACCGTCAATGTCGCTGGCATCCTTTGGAGGACGATAGACCAATCAGAGGAGGAGCCGTGAGCAGCGAGGAGTTGGAGTTGGGCCCCGTCGACATTGTCGTGATTGGCTTCCCTCCGGATGCGCCACGAACCGGCGAGGCAATCCCAATGTTCGTGGACCTCGTGAACCGAGGGATCATCCGGGTCATAGATGTGCTCGTGGTCCAAAAGGATGCTGAGGGCGTGGTCTCGGGCCTTGAGATCGGCGACCTCGACGGTGACGGTGCGGGCGACCTTCTGGTATTCGAAGGGGCGCGGACTGGCATGCTCGGCGACGAGGATGCAGCCCTGGCGGGAGAGGTACTAGAGCCGGGCGAGGCGGCCGTGCTGATCTGCTTCGAGAACGCCTGGGCCGGTCCCTTCGCCGCTGCGGTGAGCCGCAACGGGGGGCGATTGTTGGATTTCCAGCGGGTCCCAACGCAGGAGATCATCGCCGCCATCCAAGCCCTCAATGCCGCCGAGTCGGCATCCTAGAAGAGAAGGAGATCAGCGCATGCCACTACTTCGCCGTGTCGCCCGTGTGGCCGCAGCCGGTGCCGTCGCAGGCGGCGCCGCCGGGGCCGTTCAGCATCGTCAGCAGGGCCGGTGGGCCCGACAGGAAGAAGATCAGAGGGCCGCCCAAGAACAGCAACAGACGGCCACCGCGCCGCCACCGCCGGAAGAAAACTCGATGGAGAAACTCAAGGAACTCGGTGAGCTGCACGAGTCGGGCGTCCTCACCGACACGGAGTTCGCAGACGCCAAGGCGAAGATCCTCAACGCCTAAACCGGCACAGGGCCTCGGCGGCAGGGAGCGCCGCCCGGGTGAGCGCCATTTTCGCTCTCTGCGCGGCGTTCTCCAACGCTGTACGTGGCAACGCAGCACGTTGCAAGCACAAGCGGCCGGGTGGGCAAGGCGAAAGGCCTGCACCTTCTCGCGTATCTCGTCCGCAGTTCACTGTGGCTACTTGGCTGGGCGACCGGGCGGCAGCCGCCGCCATCGTGTGGGCGCTCGTGGCTACATTCATCAAGACGACCACCGAGACCCTGACCGAATCAGGGGTCGCCGCTGTATTCACCGACTGGCCGGCCTATGCATTGGCCGCCGGTGGGGCGGCAGGCATCATCCTGGTGCAGGCGGCCCTTCATGTCGGGCCTCTTAGTGTGTCCCAACCCCTGCTCGTGATCGTGGACCCCTCCGTGAGCGTCATTCTCAGCATCTGGCTCTTCCAAGAGCACTACACCCGCGGTCCGGCAGCGATCGCCGGCAGCCTGGTGGCGTTCACGATCATGAGTGTTGGGGTGGTGATGCTTAGGAGAACGGCGCCGCCGACGATGCAAGCCAGACCATCCACTTGAAGCCATTGCCGTGGTGCTGACTATTGACAATCTGGCTGCGCTCCTATGGTTGGCGGCTGGCTGGTGAGCCACCCGGCCGCGCGACTCGTGCTCGGCTTGGCCGTTTTCGTGCTCCTCGGTTGGGTGGTCGGGGACCTCTGGACCTCAGTCGTGGGGTCGGTCGACCTGAACGCGGTACGCGATGTCGCTGCTCAGCGCACAACGGTACTCACCGACGCAGTTCGGGCGATCACCTGGGCGGGTAGTGCGTTTCTGCTGGTTCCGTTCGCTCTGATCGCCTGCCTGGCGTTTGCCCAGGCTGGCCTGCGCCGAGAGGCGCTCGCGATCGTACTCAGCCTCGGCGGCGCGATCCTGATCTCTGACTGGGTCAAGCTGCTTGTGTCGCGCCCGCGCCCACCCGTTGAGCATCTGCAGGCGGTTGCCGGTTCGAGCTTTCCTTCGGGCCATACGACGCAGGCGAGCGCCTTCTGGTTCTCGCTGGTGTTTGCGATGCCGGCGGCAGGGGCATCGCCGAAGCTAACCCGCGTGGCTGCCGTCCTCGCGCTGCTAATCGTTCTCGCGGTGGCCGCGTCTCGCGTCTACCTGGGCGTCCACTATCCAAGCGACGTCATCGTCGGCATGCTGCTCGGCACCGGTTGGGCAACCTACGTGTCGCGCTGCTTGCAGGAGCCCGAGAGCGTGTCTGAAGGCTCTCAGGCTCGATGACATGAGCGGGCGGCACCCGCGTTCGACGTACGTGTGCAGCCGGCGAAGCTCCCCAACAAACTGCGCACTACAACCGAGAATCCTCTTGCACAGAGCCAAAGTCGCCTCTGCCAAGCTGAAGCGGCGGACGGGCCTCGAACCCGCGACCTCGAGCTTGGGAAGCTCGCGCTCTACCAACTGAGCTACCACCGCGCTGAGGCAGATATTACGCCGCTTCCCTCGCCCTGGCACTACGCTTCCTGCTCGATGGCCAAACGTTCTCTCATGCCTCTGCTGATCGGTGTGGCCGGTGCCGCGCTTGTCGGGCTGCTCGTCTACGGGGTTCTTTCCCAGTCCCCCAAACGCACGCTCGACGAAGCGATCAAGCAAGGGCACCATCCCACGGCGCCGGCGAGCACCATTCCCATGCCGCTGCTCTCTGGCAACGGTGCTCGCACCCTCGCTTCCTATCGTGGCAAAGTGGTCGTCTTGAACTTCTGGGCGTCCTGGTGCACGCCCTGCCAGGAAGAGTCGCCGATCCTGGAGCGCGCTCAACATACGCTGGCGCGCCGTGGCGGCACCGTGCTCGGCGTGACCTTTCGCGATTCCTCGCCCGACTCGCTTACCTTCGTCAAACACTACGGCGTCAGCTACCCCAACCTGCGCGATACGACTGGCGAATTCGCCCAGGCCTATGGCACGACCCAGATCCCCGAGACGTTCGTGATCGATTCCTCTGGCGACGTTGTGGCGATCTCGCGCGGTGAAATCGACGAAGCGTTCTTGAACCATGCGATCGCTTTGGCGGAGAGCGTATGAGGATTTTTGGGGCGTGCCCGTCGTTGAGAGTGGGGCTTGGCCCGAGTCCCGTCTCGCGCCCAGCCGACCACCTCGCCCGCCTGGCAGCGACGCTGATGCTCGTGGCAGCATTTGGGGCCTCGCCCCTACTCGACTCCAGCGCTATCGCCGCTACACCGCGCACGAGCATGCCCGCGATCGAACGTCAGGTCATGTGCGTGACCTGCAAGATTCCCTTGAACGTTGCCGAATCGCCGCAGTCCCAGCGCGAGCGCGCCTACATCCGCGGGCTGATCGCCGAAGGCAAGACCGAAGCCCAGATCAAGAGCGAACTCGTGGCCCAGTACGGGACGTCGGTGCTTGCCCTGCCGAGCGCCAAAGGCTTCGATCTGGCCGCGTATCTCGTGCCCGTCGCCGTCGTGCTCGCGCTGATCGGACTGCTCGCGCTGCTTTTGCCGAACTGGCGGCGTCATGCACGAGACCAGGCCGCAACCGGCCCCGACTCACCCAAGCTCAGCGCAGGCGACGCGGCGCGTTTGGACGCGGACCTCGAGCGTTTCGACTGAGAACTCCGGCGCGAAGACCGGGTCGAGCTCGAATGGCCTTGGGTGGCCATTCGCGCGACGCCGCTCAGCAGCGCGCCCGCCCAGCTACATCTCCGTAGGCGCGTCCACCCCGAGCAGCTCTAGCGAGCGGGCAATCGTCTGTCGCGAGGCTACGCACAACGCCAGGCGCTGCGATTCGAGCACCGGCGACTCGGCGCCGAGCACGCGGCAGTCGCGGTAGAAGGCCGTGAACTGCTGGGCCAGCTCCAGTGCGTAGGCGGCTATCCGATGTGGCGCGCGACGTGCGGCCGCCTCACCGACCTCGCCCGGAAACGCGAGCAGCTTCTTGATCAGGCTGCGCTCGGCTGGGTGCAAATCCTCATGCTGCGCCCCCACCTCCGATATTGCCCGTTGCAGCTGCTCGACGCCAGCCTTCGCGAGCATCGAGGCGATGCGTGCGTGCGCGTACTGGACGTAGTAGACAGGGTTCTCGTTGGACTGCTCGCGTGCCAGGTCGAGATCGAGGTCGATCGTCGTGTCGTGCGAGCGCGACAGCAGGAACCAGCGCGCGGCGTCCACGCCGATCTCGCGCAGCAGATCGTCGAGCGTGACGAACTCACCAGCGCGCTTGGACATCTGTGCTCGCTCGCCTCGGCGCACCAGGTGAACCAACTGCATGATCAGCATCTCCAGATGCTCCGGGTCGCCACCCAGCGCCTCATAGGCTGCCTTCATGCGTCCCACATAGCCGTGGTGATCGGCGCCCCACACGTCGATCTGGCGATCGAAGCCGCGCTCGCGCTTGTCCTGGTGGTAGGCGATGTCCGAGGCGAAATAGGTGTGCTCGCCGCTGGAGCGCAACAGGACGCGGTCCTTGTCGTCGCCATAGTCGGTCGTGCGCAACCACAGAGCGCCCTCGCTGCGGTAGGTGTGGCCCTGTTGCTCCAGAATCGAGAGCGTGTGCGCCACCGGGCTTGGGTCGCCCTCGTGCAGCGCGCTCTCGTAGCTCCAGGAGTCGAAGTCGACGCGAAATTCGCTCAACGACTCGGCTATGCGGCCCATCATCAGCGCTACCGCCGCTCGTCCCAGCTCAGCCGGCTCCATGCTCGCCTCGTTTGCCAGTTGTGCTGCGAGCCCGGTCACGTAGTCGCCGTGATATCCGTCCTCGGGCACCTGCCCGCCACGCGCGAGCGCCCCGATCGACTCGCCCAGCTTGAGCACCTGAGAGCCGGCGTCGTTGACGTAGAACTCGCGCTCCACGATGTGCCCATGGAAGGCGAGCACCCGTGCCAACGCATCGCCGTAAGCCGCGTTGCGGGCGTGACCCACGTGCATCGGACCCGTTGGGTTGGCCGAGACGAACTCGACGATGATCCGCTCGCCGGCTGGCGCTTCTCCGCGCCCGAAGCTCTCCCCCGCCGCCAGCAGCCCGCCGAGCGCGGCGCGGTGCCAGACATCGGAGAGGAACAGGTTCAGAAAGCCAGGCCCCGCCACCTCGAAGCGCTCCAACTGCTCGCCCAGCCGCTCTGTCAGCAAGTCGCCCAGTTGCTGCGCCAGCTCGCGCGGCTGGGCGCCTGCGGTCGGCGCGAGCAGGAGGGCCGCGTTCGTGGAGTAGTCGCCGAAGTCCTGGCGCGGCGGGCGCTCGAGCGTGATCGCTCGATGCGAGCTTGCGCTGCCGGCGTGCTCGCAGGCGAGGGCAAGCACGGTCTCGCGTAGGCCTGTCTCGGTGGTCGTGGAGCTCACGGCGATGATCTTATGCGCCCGCACCGGTGTGCCCCGGCCGGGGTGCAAAGCCGCCCAACTGGAGCGCCAGCCGCGGCGCCCCCAAAACGGTCTCGGCCACTTCCGTGGGGGAGGTTGCGATACTAGTTCTGTGAACGACGAGAACCCAGGCGCCGAGCGCCACATAAACATTCATCTCTCTCCCGAGATCATGGGAGGTGTATACGCGAACTTCGCGAACGTCAGCCATTCCGACTACGAGTTCACGGTGACCTTCGCAAGGGTCGACCATGAGGTCGAGTCCGAGGAGGTGCCTGGCGTGGTCGTCTCACGCGTGAACCTCTCGCCGCGCTTCATGCGCGAGCTGATCGACGCGATGGAGGACAACTACTCGAAGTGGCGCACCCGCGAGGGCATCAAGAACCTGCCCGAGTACGGCGGCGCCGAGGCCGGGGAAGCCGACGAGTAGTGGCGTACCGTGCGCCCGCGAGGTGCGCATTTCTCCACATACCGCCCGCAGCGCTGCGCCCCGCCAAGGGCGCAAAACCCCACTCGCCACCCACACCCCTGCGTCCCGTCGAGGGGGCAGAGACCTATATGAAGGTTTGTGGCGAATGAAGGTCGCGGTCGTCTCGGACATCCACGCCAATAGACAAGCATTCGAAGCCGTGCTGGAGGCGGCCGCCGACAGCGAGGCCTCCGAGCTCTGGTGCCTGGGAGACATCGTCGGATACGGCGCCGACCCCGACGCCTGCGTGGAACTGGCACGGCGCCACGTGGCGGTGTGCCTGGCCGGCAATCACGACATGGCGGTCGTCGGCGAGCTTCCACTGGACGAGTTCTCGCGTGGGGCGGGCATCGCTGCGCAGTGGACGCGCGAAGTGATCGCCCCCGCAAACCAATCGTTCCTCGCCGGTCTACGCCCACAGGGCCAGGAGGACGCGAGGGAGGGCACGATCGGGCTCTATCACGCAAGTCCGCGCGATCCAGTGTGGGAGTACGTACTTTCGGCGCTGCTCGCAGAGCTGTGCTTGGACCGCGAGCCCAACCGCATCTGCCTGATCGGCCACTCCCATGTCGCCTCGTCGTTCACGCGCCAGGCAGGCGAGGCGGCAAGCGGCGAACCATGTCGCGAGGGCACCGCGCTCGACCTCTCGAGCGGGGAATGGATGCTCAATCCCGGGAGCGTCGGACAGCCACGCGACGGCGACCGTCGCGCCGCTTGGTTGCTGCTCGATCTCGACGGGTACCAAGCTTCCTACCGGCGCACCAGCTATGACGTCGCCGGCGCCGCCGCGGCCATCAAGGCTGCTCGTCTGCCAAACTCGCTTGCGGAGCGCCTGGAGTACGGTCAATGAACATGCGAATGCTTATCCGCCTCATCGTGGTGGCGCTGCTGGGCGCCGCCACTGCCCTGCTCGTGTCCTGCGGAAGCTCAGGTGCCGGCTTGATCCCCAGCGCCAGCGCCGGTCCCCTGCAAGAAGATTTCGAAGCTGTCGCCAAAGCGGCCGAAGCCGGGAACGGGGATTGTGCCAAGACCGAAGCCGCGCTCGGCAAGACCGAGGAGGACTTCCTGGCACTGCCGGCCACGGTCGACAAGGGGCTGCACAAGCGCCTGGAAGAAGGCATAACGAACCTGCGCAAACAGGCGCTGGCGATGTGCGAAGAACCGACCGCGACAGACACCTCGACGACGAGTACGCAGACGAAAAGCACTCCTCAGACGGGCACGACGAACACTGAAACGACGACCAGCACCGAAACGGCGACGACTCCCACCACGCCGACGAATACGCCGACGACACCCACCACCGGCACGCCGCCGAGCCCCGGCGGTGGAGTCGAAGCTCCCGAAGAAGGCTCTGGCGAAAACGGCGTAGGACTCGGGGCAAGCAAAGAAAGCGCCGGTAACGGCACGTCCAACTCGGGCGGGGCAAGCGCGGGAGGCGGCCAGTGAGCGACCCCGAGATCGCCGGGCGCTACCAGCTGCAGAGCAGACTCGGCTTCGGCGGCATGTCGACCGTGCACCTCGCGTTCGACAAGCGCCTGGAGCGCCGCGTCGCCGTCAAGCTGCTGGCTGAGCACCTCGCCGAGGACCCCACCTTCGTGTCTCGCTTCCAGCGCGAGGCTCAGGCCGCGGCACGCCTCATCCATCCCAACATCGTGCAGGTGTTCGACTCCGGCCAGGATGAGCGCACCGGGCAGTATTTCATCGTGATGGAGTACATCGAGGGCCAGTCGTGCGCCGAGATCCTGCGCGACGACGGCTGGATCGAGGTCGACGAAGCCGTCGCGATCATCGAACAGGCCTGCGAGGGCCTGCACTACGCCCACCGCCATGGCGTGGTGCACCGCGACGTCAAGCCCGGGAACCTCTTGCGCTCGCGCGACGGCGAGGTCAAGCTCGCCGACTTCGGCATCGCCAAGGCCACCGAGCAGTCGAGCATCACCCAGGTCGGCTCGGTGCTCGGCACCGCGGCATATCTCGCGCCCGAGCAGGCCCGTGGCGAGGAAGCGGGGCCGCGCGCCGACCTGTACGCGCTTGGCGTGGTCACCTACCAGCTGATCTCAGGGCGCCTGCCCTACGAAGCCGCCTCGCTCACCGAGCTGGCGCTCAAACAGCAGCAGGAAGAGCCTGCGATGCTCGACACGCTCGTGGCCGCGGTCACGCCGGAGCTGGCCGAAGCGGTCGCGATCGCGCTTGCGCTCGACCCGCGCGAGCGCTATGAGAATGCGCGCGAGATGGGTCGGGCGATCTCAGACGGCGCGCTTGGCATCTCCCCCAACGAGCATCGCGCGCCCACGCGCGGGGCCAGGCACGCCACCGAGGCGACAAGCGTGCTTGCGAGCGCCACACGCACACACAGCCCCTCCGAAGGACGAGGAGCGGTCGCCCCGCGCCAGCCCCGTAGAGGCCCAGCACGCGAGACACCACCCGTCGTCGCGACGGCGCCGACACGACGCCGTGGCGCAGGCCTACGCCGGCTCGGAATCGCTGTACTGGCGCTGCTGGCGCTCGTCGGCGTGATCGCGCTGATCGCCGTGCTCAGCTCTCCCGCCACGACCACGATCAAACTGCGCACAGTCGTCTACAACGACGCCCAGGAATCCGCCGAAGCGCTCAAGCAGCTTGTCGGCGAAAACATGAAGTAGCGCCAGAAGGGCAAAGGCCCCCACGCTTGTCGCGCGAGGCCTTTGAGCAACTGTCACTCGCCTCGCAGTCTAGCTGCAGTAGCAGACAACCGTCCGTCAAAGATGGCTTGGCGCAGATCGTCCATCAACTGCACCAAGAAGGCAAGGTTGTGTTCGGTGAGCAGGCGCATGCCCGTCAACTCGGAGGAGCGCACCAGATAGGAGAGGTAAGCACGCGAGAGGCCGCGTTTGCAGGCGTGACAGGCGCAACCCTCCATCAATGGCAGCTCGGATGTGCGCCACTCGCTTTTCGTCAGATCGACCCGCCAGCGTGCGTCCGGGTCTGGTATCAGCGCTGTGCCGTGGCGTCCCAGGCGCGTTGGCATCGCGCAGTCGAACGTGTCGATGCCCAACTCGACACCGCGGATCAGGTCGTCCACGTCGCCGATCCCCAGTAGGTGTCGAGGAAGCTGCTCGTGTTCGCCGCCCAGTTCGGCGACGGCGTAGCCGACGACCTCGTACATCTGGGCCTTCTCGGCGCCGAGCGAGCCCCCGACCGCCACGCCGTCGCAGCCGCTCGAGGCAACCGTGCGGGCGGAGGCACGGCGCATGTCCTCGTACACACCCCCTTGCACGATCCCGTAGACGAGCTGATCGCTCGGTCCGTGCTCGGCATGCCAATCCAGACATCGTGTCAGCCAACGATGGGTGCGCTCGGTGGAGCGCTCGGTGTAGTCGCGGTCTACGTGGAAGGGGGTGCACTCGTCGAACACGAGCGCGATATCCGAGTGAAGCGCAGCCTGCACCGCCATCGAGTCCTCGGGAGCCATGAAGCGCTCGGCGCCGTCCACATAGGAGCGAAAGCGCACGCCTTGCTCATCGATCGAGAGGATCGCCCCCTCGCGCTCACGGCCCTCTCGCGTCACCCCCTCGCGCTTGTCCGCCTCGCCTCCTCCCCCTTCGCGCGCTATTCCCTGACCCTGGCGCCGGCGCGATGGACGCGCCTTGATCTCATCGGCGACCGTGCCGTGCCCCATCGAGAACACCTGGAAGCCGCCGGAATCGGTCACGATCGGCCCGTCCCAATCCATGAAGCCGTGCAACCCCCCGAAGCGCTCGATCAGCTCGGCGCCCGGGTTGAGCATCAGGTGGAACGTGTTGCCCAGCACCATGTCATAGCCGAGCCCCTTGACCTCTTGCGGCAGCAGGCCCTTGACGGTTGCCTTCGTAGCGAGTGGGACGAATGCCGGTGTGCGGACATCGCCATGCGCGGTATGCAGCCGTCCCGCTCGGGCGTGTGTGGCGCCGTCGCGCGCTTCGATCGTCAGGGCCACAAGGGCATCCTAATGTCCGAATGGCCATACCACGCGTGCGCGCGCAGGGCACGTCCTCCAAGACACAACGCGAGCAGGGCAAGACCCAGAGCAGGAGGATTTCGAATCGCCGGATACGCTGGCCCGAGCCCCACAGGCCCCCAGACCATGCTCGCCTCGCTCATAAATGTCGGCCACCTTGTAGAAACCTTCGGCTACCCGCTGCTGTTCCTCGTGGTGATGGCCGAGTCCAGCGGCCTCCCGATTCCCGGCGAGACCGGCCTGATCGCGGCGGGCGTGCTCGCCAGCCAGGGCAAGCTGCAGATCGAGTTCGTGATCCCGATCGCCGCCGCCGCCGCGATCATCGGCGACAACATCGGCTACCAGATCGGCCGCAAGGGAGGGCGCTGGCTGCTGGAACGACCGGGGCGCTTCGAACGCCAGCGCCAGCAGGTGCTTGTCACCGGCGAACCGTTCTTCGAGCGCCACGGTCCCAAGGCCGTGTTCTTCGGGCGCTTCATCCTCGGGTTGCGCGTTTGGGCCTCGTGGCTCGCCGGAGCCACGCACATGCGCTGGCGCTCCTTCTTCCTCTGGAACGCGCTCGGAGGGATCTGCTGGGCGACGGCGATCGGCCTGCTCGCCTATTTCCTAGGCAACGCGGCCGGTAACGCCGTCGAAGCGTTCGGCCTGTACGGGATCGCGGCGCTGGTACTGGCGGCCGTCGTCTTCTTTGTCGCCCACCGCCGCGGGCGTCTGTAGCTCAGGCGCCGCAGCAGCCTGCGGTCACGCGCTCCCACATCTTGCCGAGAGCCTCGAGCTCTCCCTCGGAGAAGTGCGAGAGGAAGTGCTCGCGCACGACCGCACGATGGGTGCCGCGCGCCGCGTCCAAGCGCTCACGGCCGCGATCGGTGAGACAAGCGTAGGCGCCACGAGCGTCGTGTTCGCAACTGCAGCGCCCGAGCAGCTCGTCGCGCTCCAGACGATCCACCAGGCGCGTGAGACCGCTGCGCGATAGTTGGGCCTGCACGGCGAGATCGCACATGCGCATGCGCCCGCCCGGAGCGTCGATCAAGTGCTGGAGCACCTCGTAAGAGCTGAGCTGCAGGCCATGCTCGCGCTCCAGTCGGCTCTCCAAGCGCTTGGCGAGCGAAGCGTGCGCACGCAACAGGCCGCGCCACGCACGAAGCTCGGCTTCGCTGAGGCTGTCCGATTCGCCGAGACTGTCCTTCCCCTGGGGAAGCTTCAGGACTGTCGCGGTGGCTGTTGCGGTGGACATGATCGTGCTCGAAACCGGCTGTGTACTTACTCGAACATAGCAGCGTCGCGGGCCGGAATCCCTGTCAACCGTGCGCCACAGGGGCGCTCAGCTGCTCCTCCTGGTAGCCGTCCAGGCCCACCACATCATCAGCGGCTGCAACGGTAGGCGCGCATACAGCGCCCAGCGTGGGATCTTCGAGAAGCGCTCGGGGGCGCGCGCCATGTGCAGGTTTGCCGGGAATACGGCCGCAAGCAGCGCGATCAAACCCAGCCCGGCAAGGCGACGTGTCCACGGCAGCAACACGCCGAGGCCACCGGCCACCTCGGCGACGCCGCTGACGGCAACGAGGCTCTGCGCACGACCCTTCATGCTCGGTGGCACGATCGCCTCATAGGTGCGCGGCATCAGGAAGTGGTTGACGCCGGCGCCGATGAAAGCGATGCCGAGCACCAGGCGCGAGCGCCTTCCGCGATGTCGCTCCTCGGCGATCGGGCCGAGCGTCTCGGTGTCTGTGTTGGTTTCCATCGTCTCTCCTCGTTGAGCGTCGTGCCTTCGGAGCCTCAGCCCACGATCAGCGATGTCCCGGTCATTTGCACTGGCTGGGAGATCCCAAGCAGGTCGAGCACCGTCGGCGCCACGTCCGCGAGGATACCGCCCCGCACGCGCAACTGGAGACCCGGCGCGGTCACGATCAACGGCACAGGGTTGAGCGAGTGGGCGGTGTTGGGACTGCCGTCGGGCTCGAGCATGTGGTCGGCATTGCCGTGGTCGGCGGTCACGACGCACACACCACCGCTCTCGCGCACCACCTCGAGCACCTTGCCCAAGCACTCGTCGACCGTCTCTATCGCCGCTACCGCGGCCGCTATGACACCGGTATGGCCGACCATGTCGGCGTTGGCGAAGTTGATGACACCGAACTCCGGTCGGTCCTCGCGCCAAGCAGCAACGAATGCCGCGGCGGCCTCACGGGCGCTCATCTGTGGCTTGTGGTCATAGGTGGGCACATCGCGTGGAGAGGCCACCAGCTCGCGTCGCTCGCCCGCGCACGGCGTCTCCTCGCCGCCGTTGAAGAAATACGTGACGTGCGGGTACTTCTCGGTCTCGGCCACGTGCAGCTGACGCGCTCCCCTGCTTGCGATCACTTGCGAGAGCGTCGTCTGCGGACGTTGGGGTGCGAAGGCGACCGGGTAGGACCAGCCCTCCTCGTACTCGGTTAGCGTCGACAGCCGGCCCACTGCCGGCGCGCCGGCGCGTCCCTCCCAACCAGGCAACTCCGCCGTCTCGGCGCGTGAGGCTGCTTCGGCTCCCGTCGCGTGCGAGGAGCCATCCCCCGTGTCTTCGCCAAAGCCCCGTTCGGCCAAGGCCCTGACGATCTCGCGCATGCGATCGGGACGGAAGTTGAAGCACAGCACGCTGTCACCGGGACGAATGCGGGCCTCAGCGGCGATCAACGTGGGCTCTATGAACTCGTCGGTCTCGCCGCGCTCGTAGGCGTCGCGCACAGCCTGCTCGCCGCTCGAGGCGCTGTACGGAGCGCGGCCGTGCACGAGCATGTCGTAGGCGCGCTGCGTTCGCTCCCAGCGCTTGTCGCGGTCCATCGCCCAATAGCGGCCGACGACTGAGCCGACACGCACGCACGCGGTGGCATCGAGCTCGGCCAGGTAGTTCACACCCGCATGCGGCAGCGTGTCGCGCCCGTCGGTGAAAGCGTGCAAGACAACATCCGCCTCGGGCGCCAGCCCGCCACCGAGCGCGATCAGCGCGCGCAAGTGCTCGAGCGAGGAGTGCACGCCCCCGTCGGAGACGAGCCCGAGTAGGTGGACACGTGGGGCGCCGGCGAAAGCAGCACGCAGCACGGGGTTCTCGGCGAGCGACCCGTCCACGACCGCCTCGTCGATGCGCACGAGATCCTGCTTGACGACGGCGCCGGCGCCGAGGTTCAGGTGACCGACCTCGGAATTGCCCATCTGCCCTTCCGGCAGTCCCACGGCCGCACCCCATGCCGTGAGCGTGGTGTGGGGGTATGTCGCCCACAGCTCGTCGAAGACAGGTGTGTTGGCAAGCGAGACGGCATTGCCGGGGCTGGGCTCGGCCAGACCCCAACCGTCGAGCACCACCAGGCATACGCAAGGCGCGCGCGCTGCCCGCGACCCCTCAGGCGCGCTCATTGCTGGGCGGCGACCGCGATCGCGGCGAATGACTCGGCGTCGAGCGATGCGCCGCCGACGAGCGCGCCGTCGACGTCGGGCAGGGCCAGCAGCTCGGCAGCGTTGTCGGGCTTGACCGAGCCTCCGTAGAGGATGCGCACCTGCTCGGCCGCCTCGGGCGAGCGCCCGCCGAGCAGTGCTCGCACGAACGCGATTGCCTCCTGAGCCTGCTCAGGGCTGGCCACCAGGCCGGTGCCGATCGCCCAGATCGGCTCGTAGGCGATCGTCACCTCGGCCAAGCGCTCGTCGGGCACACCCGCGAGGTCCTCACCGATCTGGTGGCGCAGCTTGCGCTCGGTCTCGCCATCCTCACGCTCGCTCTCGGTCTCCCCCACGCACAGGATCGGCGCAAGGCCTGCCGCTAGCGCAGCGGGCACCTTCAGCGCAAGCGCTTTGTCGGTCTCGCCGAACAGCTCACGCCGCTCCGAGTGGCCGAGTACCACGCCGCCGACGTCGAGCTCTGAGAGCATCGGCGCCGAGATCTCGCCTGTGAAGGCGCCCGCGGGTTCGTGGTGCATGTTCTGGGCGTACACCTCAACGCGCGATCCGCGCGCGCTGTCGACCATCGCGCGCAGGTCGGTGTACGGCACGCAAATGGCAATGTCCACTCCGCTGACGGAGGATACGCGAGGCAACAGAGCCTGGATGTATTCCTCGGCCTGCTCCTCGGTCTTGTGCATCTTCCAATTGCCCGCGATCAGCGGGCGGCGCTCACCGGCCATCAGGCGATTCCGGCGCCCTCGAGCGCCTGGACTCCGGGCAGGACGCGTCCCTCCACGAGCTCGAGCGTGGCCCCGCCTCCGGTCGAGAGGTGATCGACCGTGTCCTCCAGGCCGAAGTCGGCCAGCGCCGCCGCTGAGTCGCCGCCGCCGACGACCGTCACGCCCGGCGCACGGGCGACGGCCTGGGCGACCGCGCGCGTGCCCTGCGCGAACGGCTCGTACTCGAAGGCGCCCATCGGACCGTTCCAGAAGACGGTGCCCGCCCGCGCGATCTCGGTGCTGTAGCGCTCAACCGTGGCGGGTCCGATGTCGAGCCCCATCCAACCCTTCGGCACCTCGACCCCGTCCAGCGCGCGGTACTCGGCGTCGTCGGCGAGACGCTCCCCGATCACCAGGTCGCTGGGCACCAGCAGGCGCGCGCGACCGGGCTGCGGCGAGTGCGTGTCGCTGGCGCGCACGAGCAGCCTGCGAGCGTGCTCGGTGTCCTCATCGCCGCACAGCGACTCGCCAACTGTGTGCCCTTGCGCGCACAGGAACGGGAAGCTCATCGCGCCGCCGATCATCACCACGTCGGCCAGCGCCAAGAAGCGGTCGATCACACCGATCTTGTCCGCTACCTTCGCTCCGCCGATGATCGCCACCAGCGGTGGCGCGGGATGCTCGAGGATGCCGGTCAGCGTGCTCACCTCGCGTTCGAGCAGGCGTCCCGCCGCACACGGCAGCAGGTGTGCCACGCCTGCTGTGCTGGCGTGGGCGCGGTGCGCGGCGCCGAAGGCATCGTTGACGTACACGTCGGCGAGCTCAGCCAGCGCGCGGGCGAGCTCGGGGTCGTTGGTGGTCTCCCCGGGCTCGAAGCGCACGTTCTCCAGGAGCAGGATCTCGCCGTCTCCCAGCTCATCGGCAAGCTTGCGTGCGCGAGGACCCACAACCTCGGGCGCGAGCGTCACGCTTGCCCCGGTCAGCTCACGCAGACGCTCCGCCACGGGTGCGAGCGAAAGGTCGGCCTCGGGCCTTCCCTCCGGGCGTCCGAGATGCGACACGAGCACCAGCTTCGCACCGCGCGCGCGCAGCTCTTTGATCGTGGGCAGCGCCTGCACGATGCGCGTGTCGTCGGCAACCGCGGGCGCGCCATGCTCGTCCTTGCACAGTGGCACGTTGAAATCCACGCGCACGAGCACACGCTTGCCGTGGACGTCGAGCTGGTCGATGCTTCTCATCGTCTTTGCGCTCCCATCGTCGTGACAACCCCATCGTCCGCGGGGCCCTTGCATGTCCTCACCGCTCCACCATCCGTGAAGAGCTGACTGAGAAGCCGAGGAGCGGGCTCACAGAACCTTCTGTACGAGGTCGACGACGCGGTTCGAGTAGCCCCACTCGTTGTCATACCAAGCCACCACCTTCAACATTGTGCCGTCGATCGTGGCGGTGAGCTGCGAGTCCACGATCGAGGAGTACGGTGAGTTGACGATGTCGCTGGAGACGATCGGATCCTCGGTATAGGCCAACAGGCCCTCCAGCGGACCGCTCTGCGATGCGGCCTTCAGCGCCGCGTTGACCTCCTCGACGCTCGTCTCGCGCGCGCACTCCACCGTCAGGTCGACGACCGAGCCGGTGGGCACGGGCGCACGCACGGCGAAGCCGTGCAGCTTGCCCTGCAGCTGCGGCACGACCAGCCCGATCGCCTTGGCGGCGCCAGTCGAGGCCGGAATCAGGTTGATCGCCGCGGCGCGCGCACGGCGCAGGTCTTTGTGGGGCATGTCCTGCAGGCGCTGGTCGGCTGTGTAGGCGTGAATCGTCGTCATCAGGCCGTGCTTGACCCCGACCGTGTCCACCAGCACCTTTGCCACCGGAGCGAGGCAGTTGGTCGTACACGAGGCGTTTGAGATCACGTCGTGCTTGTCGCGGTCGTAGGCCTCGTCGAAGTTGACGCCGAGCACCACCGTCACATCCGGGTCGGTGGCGGGCGCGGAGATCACGACCTTCTTGGCGCCGCCTGCGAGGTGCTTGGCGGCGTTGGGACGGTCGGTGAACAGTCCGGTCGACTCGATCACGACGTCCACCCCGAGCGACTCCCAAGGCAGGGCAGCGGGGTCGCGCTCGGCGAGCACCTTCAACTCACGCCCGTCCACCATGATCGTGTGCTCGTCCTTGGCCACGACCTCGCCCGGGTAGGGGCCGAGAATCGAGTCGTACTTGAGTAGATGAGCCAGCGTGCGACAGTCGGTCAAGTCGTTGACGGCAACCCACTCGATCTGATCGACGTCTCCCCGAGCCATTGCGGCGCGGAACACGTTTCGACCGATGCGGCCGAAACCGTTGATTCCCACGCGTACGGGCATTCACGGCCTCCTGAGTGAAAAATGAACGATGCCGGGCCTCAGGAGCATCGCTCCGTCGCCCGGCTCTAGGCCGAAAAGGCTATCAGCGGCTTATTCCGCCGCCTTATAACGCCTACCCGCCAACCGATCAACGCATCCTCAGAGCGGACGCTTGCGCTGCGCGCAGAGGTTGCCAAAACCGGCGATGCCCCGCACGCGCGCGCGGGGCATCGCCCAAAAATCGATACTCACCACCCTGCCTCGACGGCGGCAAGCCCCTCACCCACCAGACACCGAGGAGACCCGGGGATCGAGGACACTCCAACCCTCGATCGCGGCCCAGCGCGGCTCGGCTAAGAACGCGAGCGCTTGTCGATGTCGCGGTGGGCGACGGCAACCGTGAGCTCCTCGCGATTGCGGTAGCGGGCGGCGAGATGCTCGGCGATGGCCACCGAGCGGTGGCGACCGCCGGTACAGCCGATCGCGATCACCAGATGGGCCTTGCCCTCGGCCACGTACTCGGGCAACAGGAAGTCGAGTAGCGCATGCAGGCGCAAATAGAGTTCGTCGAGGCGGCCGTCGCGAGCGATGTACTGCACGACCCGCTCGTCGTGACCGGTGAGATCGCGCAGCTCGCTCTCGTAGTGCGGGTTGGGCAGGAAGCGCACGTCGAAGGCGAGATCCTCCTCGCGCGGAGGGCCGTGCTTGAAGCCGAAGCTCATGAACGTGAGCGCCAGCCGGCCGGCGTGCTGGCGCGGCAGCAGCTCGTCGGCGATGCGGCTGCGCAACATCGCCGAGGACATGCCCGTCGTGTCGATTACGAGGTCCGCACGCGAGCGCAACGGCTCGAGCAGCGCGTGCTCGGAGGCGACGCCGGTTGCGACGCTGCCCTCCGGCGCGAGTGGATGGCGGCGGCGGGTCTCCTTGTAGCGCGTCGAGAGCGTCTGCTCAGCCGCCTCCAGGAAGAGCACGTGGTGGGTGATCCCGAGCGCCTGCAGATCGTCGACGACGGCGGTCAACGCCTCGAAGTAGACGCCGCCGCGCACGTCGGAGACAACCGCCGCACGCTCGACCTTGGAGCCCTCGTGCACGAACAGCTCGACGAGCGAGCGGATCATCTCCGGCGGCAGGTTGTCGACGCAGAAGTAGCCCGCGTCCTCGAACACGTTCATCGCCGTGGACTTACCGGCGCCGGAGAAGCCCGTGATGATGACGAGGTCCTGCAGACGCGACACAACGGTCGGTCCGCTCACGGGACGGGGAGGCACGGGCCTGGTGGCGGCCATCTCCAGTCCATTGTGCAGACTGCGCCGGGGGAAAGGGCCGGTTGAGAGGACTCAGCCGGCTCGGTGCAGGAGAGCGTGGATATCTCGGGCGGTCTTGGCCGGCAGACCCGGCACTCCCTGCAGCTCCTCGCGTGAGGCGGCTAGGATCGCCTCGGGCGACCCGAAATGGGCCATCAACGCGCGCTTGCGTGTCGGACCGATGCCCGGCAGCCCGTCGAGCAGCGAGCCGGTCATCGCGCTGTCGCGTCTACTGCGATGGTGGGTGATCGCGAAGCGATGGGCCTCGTCGCGGATGCGCTGCAGCAGCTGCAGCTCGGGGCTCGAATGATCGAGCAACAGCGGCTCGGAGCGGCCGGGCATGAACACCTCCTCGATGCGCTTGGCGAGCGAGATGACGGCGACACCACGCTCGCGAAAGCCTGTCAACGGAACCAGACCCGCCGCGAGCTGACCCTTGCCGCCATCGATCACGACCACGTTTGGGAGCGCTGCGAAGCTGGCGTCGTGGGCCGGGTCGTGCGGGGAGAAGTCGGCCTGCTGCTCCCACTGGCTGAAGCGCCTGGAGAGCACCTCCGCCATCGAGGCATAGTCGTCAGGGCGGGCGGGATCTTCAATCGTACGGATCTTGAAGCGCCGGTAGTCGGATTTCTTCGGTGCTCCCCCCTCGAACACGACCATCGAGGCGACCGTGTGGGTGCCGCCCAGATTGGAGATGTCAAAGCACTCGATGCGCACGGGGATCGCATCGAGTGAGAGCGCGAACTGCAGGCGCTCGAGTGCCTGGGCACGATGCTGGTGGCGGCGCTCGTCGCGCAAGCGCTCCTGGTCGAGCGCGAGTAGTGCGTTGCGCTCGGCTAGCTCGAGGATGCGGTGCTTGTCGCCTCGCTCGGATGGACGCAGCTCGACCGGGCCGCCGCGTCGCTGCGAAAGCGCTTCGGCGAGCACCGGCCGCTCGGCAAGCTCCTGCTGGACGACGAGCAGGGACGGGATCGTGGTGGGGCCACCGTAGTACTGCAGCAGGAACTCCTCCGCCACCTCCCCCAATTCGCGCTCGGTCTCGTTTGACAGGTAGAAGGAATGACGGTCGGAGAGGATGCCGTCACGCACCTGGAAAACCTGGGCGTTTGCGTCGCGGCCGTCGGTGGCGACGGCAACCGCGTCGAACGTGCCAATCGAGCTCTTGGCGACGCGTTGGCGCTCCATCAGCGAGCGCACGGCGCGCAGCCGGTTGCGCTCGAGCGTGGCCTGCTCGTAGTCCTGGGCGGCGGAGGCCGAGCGCATGCGCTGCTCGAGATCGCGCTCGATTGTGTTGAAGCGCCCGGAGAGGAAGTCGATCACGCCGTCGATGCTGCGCCGATAGTCCTCCTCGGTGACATAGCCGACGCAGGGGGCTTCACAGCGCTTGATGTAGTAATCGAGGCATGGACTGCCGCTGCGGCGGCCCGGCTCGGGGCCTGTGCAGGAGCGGTACATGAAGACCTTGGCGAGCACCTCGAGCGTCGAGCGCACACGCTTGGCGCTCGAGTAGGGACCGAAGTAGGCGCGTCCCGAGCGGTGGCGCTCACGTGTGAAATAGACCCTTGGGTATTGCTCGTCGAGCGAGATCGCGATGAACGGGTAGGACTTGTCGTCGCGCAGGCGGATGTTGAAACGCGGACGGTACTGCTTGATGAAACTCTGCTCGGCCAGCAGCGCCTCGGCCTCGCTGGAGACCACGACACACTCGATCGCCTCCACGCTCGCCACCATCTCCGCGTGGCCCGGGCTCGAAGGAATCTGGGCCTTCGAGAAGTGCGAGGCGACCCGCTTGCGGATCGACTTGGCCTTGCCGACGTAGATGACGCGGCCCTTTGCGTCGCGAAACAGGTAGACGCCCGGCTTGTCAGGCAACACGCGGCGCTGCTCGGCCAGACTGGCGCGTCGCTGCTCTGCAGCGCCCTGTCCGGGAACACTTTTGCTTCGTGGGTTGGGGTTATTCAATAGGTGCGTGAATAGCGGTAGACGGCCAGCAGCGTATAGGCGGCTATACCGATCAGCGCGAACCACGCGAACTCGCCGAAGGACGTCTGCCACATGCGCGATTGCGCGGCGATCGTGGCATAGCCGACAGCCACTGCGCCGTAGAGCAGCGCCCGGCGGCGGTCGCCGAGACTGTGCAGATCGATGCCACGTTCGCGGTAGAGCCGATAGCCGAGGAAAGCGAAGCCGGCGGCGAACACCACCCATAGCGCCGCGGCAAACGCATCTGCCGCGCGCCCTCCACCCGGCAGGAACTCGACCGCGGCCGCGATCAGAACGACGATCGCGATGTTGCGCGCGGTCCTCATCCGATCCATGACGACACCCTGTCCATGAGGTCAATCAGTTTAGTTGGGCTGTCCCCGGTCGCGGGCATCCGCAAGCGTGAAAGATGTAAAGCCGCAATCTCCGGAATGATCGTCCTGCAAGTCATCCAACGTTTCATCACACGAGCCGTTTTACGCTATACTGGGTAAGCCCATTCGGTCCTAACCCGATCGAAACGAGGGTTGGTTGGCAGGCGCCGGGGTACTCGTCATTCAGGTCAGAGAGCCCCGGCGCCTGTTTTTAATGCGCCACACCAAGATCTCCTGGCGCGTTCGAGCTTTCCTCGCCGTTCGTTTCCTTGACCGTCTCGGGCGAACTCTCTTTTGCTCACCCGCTGGTCGCCGGTTACCACCAGTTCACTCCACCGCGCGTCCCTAGCCTACGAGCGTCTCGAGGTGCTCGTAAGCCTGCTCGACCGCGCGCTTGGCGGCCGTGTGGCGTGCCTCGGACTTGGCCGCCTCGTACTTCGTCGCCCAGGCCTCCGGATCGGCCAACTCGTCTTCGAGCTCGCGCAAGGCCGCCTCGGCCTGTTCGACCGCCTGCTCGGCCTTGGCCTGCTCGCGCACCCGATTCTTCGAGGGGCCCGGAGACTTCGCTGACTTGCTCCTACCGGACTTGGGCCCGCCATTGGCCGACCCGACGTCCCCATCGTCGGCATCGCTCGAAACGCGATGCCCCCCGCGCGCGGGGGGGGCATCGGCATTTTCGCCACCTCCGTCCGCGCTCCCGCTCCCGCTGCCACCGCTACCGCCGGCCCTGGCGCCGCTCCCTCCTGCGTGCCAACGCGCCGGGGCGCCGCCGGACTTGGAAGCCCCTGCGGCCAGCCGCTCTTCACGCACGCGCACATACTCCGGCCAGCCGCCGAGGAAGCTGCGCAGCGAGCCGTCCTCGATCGCAACGGTCCGCGTGCCCACCGCGTCGAGTAGGGCCCGATCGTGGGAGACGAGCAGCAGCGCTCCCTCGAAGCTGCGCAGGGCGTCCTCCAGAGCCTCGCGGCTCTCGAGGTCGAGATGGTTGGTGGGCTCGTCGAGAATCAGCACGTTCGGCGGGCGCGGAGTGCCGTTCATCAGGATCGCCAGCGACAGCCGCCGGCGCTCGCCGCCGGACAGGCCTTCCAGCGGCTTCTCGGCATCCTCGCCGGAGAACAGGAACCTGCCTACGAGCGCACGCGCCTTGTTCGGGGGCAGGCCTGTAGCGCGCTGAGCGGCCTCCACCACGCTCTGCCCTGGCGCGCCGCCGGCGCCAAGCTCCTCGGCATGTTGGGAGAGGTAGCCGACGGTGACGTTGTGCCCTGTGGAGAGCTTGCCCGCGCCCAGCGGGCGGCGTCCTGCCAGCGTCTCGATCAAGGTTGTCTTGCCGGCGCCGTTTGCTCCCACCAGCGAGACGTGCTCGCCGCGCTCCAGCCACAGCTCGGCATCGTCGAGCAGAACCAGAGGGCCGCCCCCGTCCCCGGCGCCCTCGATCTCGACGCGACCGTCCTTGAGCTCGAAGATCACGCGGCCGCTGCGCTCTGGCGCCTTGAAGGAGAACTCGAGCGCCTGAGCGTCGCGTGGGTCGCGCTCGATGCGCTCGATCTTGGCCAGTTGCTTTACGCGCGACTGGGCCTGGCGCGCCTTGGTGGCCTTGGCGCGGAAGCGCTCGACGAAGCGCTCCATGCGCGCGATCTCGGCCTGCTGCTTGTCGATCGCCTTGCCCAGCGCCATCTCCCGCGCGGCCTGCTCGCGCCGCCACATGTGCCACGTGCCTGCAAAGAAGCGCGAGCGCGTCGGCGGAGTGCCATAGAGCTCCAGCACCGCGGTACCGACCGCCTCCAGGAACCAGCGATCGTGGGCGACGAGCATCACGGCCGCGTCGAGGTCGACGAGCGTCTGCTCCAGCCATTCCAGCGACTCGATGTCGAGATGGTTGGTGGGCTCGTCGAGCAGCAGCACATCGGCGCTCGTGGCCAGAGCGCGCGCCAGCGAGGCGCGCGTGAGCTGGCCGCCGGAGAAGGTGTCCAAGCCACGATCCAGATCGGCATCTGAGAAGCCGAGGCCATGCGTCATGACGGTGGCACGGTCGCGCCACAGGTAGCCGCCGTATGACTCCAGGCGTGCTTGGGCGCGAGCGTAGCGGTCGAGTAGCGAATCGTCGCTTGCGCCCTCGGTCATCTCACGCTCGAGCTTTGCCAGTTGGCGCTCCACCTCCAGCTCCTGCACGCAGCCGGAGAGCACATAGTCGCGTAGCGACATCGTGCGCTCCCTGGGCGGACGCTGGTCGTGCAGGGCGATGCGCACGCCCTTGGCGACACTCAGCTCGCCCTGGTCGATCCGCTCCTCGCCGGCGATCATGCGCAGCAGCGTTGTCTTGCCGGCGCCGTTACGTCCAGCGATCGTGAGACGTTCGCGGCGCTCGAGCTTGAACGACACACCGCCGAGCAGCGGCTTGCCGGCCATGTCCTTGCGTAGGTCGGAGGCGATCAGGAGAGCCATGTCGGAGGATGGTAGGGGGCGCGGGCAGGCAAGTCTGTGACGCGCTCCGATAGGATCAGTGTCCTCATGCGTCGCCTGCTCTCAAGCCTCTGCGCCTCCGCGACTCTTCTGCTTGTGCTCGCCCCCGCGGCCCTCGCCGACAACGACGGGCGCGGCTTCTACGGAGCCACCAACGACAAGGTAATCACCAAAGCCGGCTTTTATTTGATCATCTTCTTCCCGACCTTCGTGCTGCTCATGAGTCTCTTGCAGTGGCGCCTGGACAAGCGCAAACAAGCCCGCAAAGCGGCACACACCGCGCGCATCGACGACGCACGCTGGCGCGGCGGCTGGTAAACCGGTCCAGCTGACCTGACGATGACGAGCGAGCCTGGCCCGACGTCCGGCTCCCAGGTCCAGCCGGATTCCAAACCGGTCCTATACGAGCGCCACGGCGCTGCCGCTGTGGTCAGCATCGACCGTCCCGAGCGGCGCAACGCTGTGGACGGGGCTACAGCCGAGGCCTTGCACTCGGCGCTCATGCGCTTCGAGGGCGAAGAGGACGCGCGCGCGATGGTGCTCACCGGCACCGGCGGTATTGCCTTTTGCGCTGGAGCCGACCTCAAGGCGATCGAGACGCTTGGCGGAAGGTTGCTGTCGCCAGACGGGCCGATGGGGTTCACGCGGCTGACGCCCTCCAAGCCGACGATTGCCGCGATCTCCGGCTTCGCCCTTGCCGGAGGGCTGGAGCTGGCGCTGTGGTGCGATCTGCGGATCGCCACCGAGAGCTCGAAGCTCGGCTACCCCGAGCGCCGTTGGGGCGTGCCCCTGATCGACGGCGGCACACAGCGCCTGCCCCGCATCGTCGGGCTTGGGCGCGCGCTCGATCTGATCCTCACCGGGCGCATCATCGACGCCGGCGAGGCTCATGCGATGGGCCTGTTGACCGAGGTGGTTCCCGACGGGGCGCATCTGCAGCGCGCCGTCCAGCTTGCCAACAACCTTGCTCGCTTTCCGCAGCGCACGATGCTCGCCGACCGACGTGCGGCAATCGATGGTCTTGGCATGACGCTCGAGCAGGGGCTTGCGCTCGAGTCCCAGGCCGGGCCCGAGACGTACCTCGACGCCCTCAGCGGCGCACAGCGCTTTGTCTCCGGCGAGGGTCGCGGCGGAACGGGCTCCGGGGCATAACGTTAAAAACCGGCGGTGCTCCCCGCGAGCGCGGGGGGCATCGGCCATTTCGGAACAACACCCCAACCCGCCGCATCCCACGCGCGGTTCCAGCTATGACTATCCTCGACTGATCGAACCTCGGGAGAGCAAATGGCCTATTTCGTAACGGGAGCTACCGGCTTCATCGGGCGGCGACTGGTGGAGCGACTGCTGGAGCGCAAGGGCAGGATCCATGTGCTCGTGCGCGAGGACTCGCTTGGACGCCTGGACGAGGCGATCGAGCACTGGGAAAAGATCTCCGAGGCGACCGTGAGCAGGCGCGTGCATCCGGTCGTCGGGGATCTGCGCCAGCCCTTGCTGGGGCTGACCGACGAGCAGGTCTCAGAGCTTGCAGGGACGATCGACCATCTCTTCCATCTGGCCGCCGTCTATGACATGACCGCGACCCTGGAGCTCGATACCGCCATCAACGTCGGCGGCACCAACCACGCGATCGAACTGGCTGGAGCGTTGCGCGCCGGACGCCTGCACCACGTCTCTTCGATCGCGATCGCGGGTGCCTACAAGGGGGAGTTCAGCGAGGACTTCTTCGACGAGGGGCAGCGGCTGCCCTCGCCCTATCACGCCACCAAGTTCGAGGCTGAGCGAGCGGTGCGCGAACAGGAACTTGTGCCCTGGCGCGTTTACCGGCCCGGGGTCGTCGTCGGCGACTCCAAGACCGGCGAGATGGACAAGATCGACGGTCCCTACTACTTCTTCAAGGCGATCCAGCGCATGCGCCAGGTAGTGCCGCAGTGGATGCCGCTCCTCGGGCTGGATCTCGGCAAGACGAACGTCGTGCCTGTGGACTGGGTCGCCGGCGCACTCGACCACATCGCCCACCGTCCGCACCTCGACGGACGGGCATTCCATCTGACATATCCGGGCGGCCAGCGCGTGGACGAGGTCATGAACGACATCGCCGGCGCCGCGAACGCTCCTCGCTTTGCCGTGAGCATCGACAAGCGCGTACTCGACGTCGTGCCCACCGCCCCGCTTTCGCTCTTGATGCGCATACCTCCGTTGCGTCAGGCGCGCAAGCTGACGCTTCGCGAGCTTGGCATACCCAGGGAGGTGCTCGAGCACATCGAGCTCGTGCCCACGTTCGACACGCGTCAGGCCGAGCGGGCGCTCGCCGGCTCCGACTTCGAGCATCCGCCGGCGCTGCGCGAGTATGCGGTCAAGCTTTGGGACTACTGGGAGCGCGAGATGGACCCGAGCATCAGCCGCGGGCGCACGCTTGGCGAGGCGGTGCGCGACAAGCGCGTGCTGATCACCGGCGCCTCATCCGGCATCGGCAGGGCGACGGCCGTGAAGGTTGCTGCCGCCGGCGGGGTTCCCCTGCTGGTGGCTCGCAACGTTGAGAAGCTCGAGGAGGTTCGCGCGGAAATAGTCGCCACCGGAGGGGTTGCCTATGTGTATGCAGCGGACATCTCCGACATGGACGAGGTCGATCGGCTGATCGAGCGCGTCAAAGACGACCACCGCAACGTCGACATGCTCGTCAACAACGCCGGGCGCTCGATCCGGCGCTCGATCTCCTTGAGCTACGAGCGCTTTCACGACTTCGAACGCACGATGCAGCTCAACTACTTCGGGGCTGTGAAGCTGATCATCGGGCTGCTGCCGCAGATGCGCGCGCGCGGCTTCGGGCACGTCGTGAACATCTCCTCGATCGGCGTACAGACCAATCCGCCTCGCTTCTCGGCCTACGTGGCGTCGAAGGCCGCGCTCGACGCGTTCACGCGTGTGGTCGCCTCCGAGGTCATCGGCGACGGCGTGACGTTCACCACGATCCACATGCCGCTCGTGCGCACGCCGATGATCGCTCCCACGAAACTCTATGACGCGTTTCCCACGATCACTCCCGAGCAGGCCGCGGACATGATCTGCGAGGCGCTGCGCACTCGTCCCAAGCACATGGGGACATCGCTCGGTACGTTCGGCGAGGTCCTCTATGCACTGTCGCCCAGCACCGTCGATCGCATCCTGCACCTCGCCTATCGCGTGTTCCCCGACTCGGCCGCCTCGCGCGGCGAGAAGGGGACCGACGAGCGGGCTTCGCTCGAGCAACTTGCTATGGCGAACCTGATGCGCGGCGTTCATTGGTAGTTGGTCACGCCACATGTGGCGTGACCGGCAGGCCCGCATGCGGGCCTGCCTCGGGAGCGCACATGTGCGCTCCCGCCGAGTCGTGCATGCACGACTCGGTCCCTGGGCGCGCATGCGCGCCCAGGCCAGTCGGCGCATGCGCCGACTGGGCCAAAGGAGGCTAGATATGCGTCGAGGGCGCCAATGAGGCCAGACGTGAGCCAATCGGGACTCAGCGAGGCCGGACATGCGCCGAGCGGCAGCAAATAGGATTGACCGGTGACAGCCGGCAGCCCCGCGATCGAAGTCCACGACCTGCACAAGCGCTACGGCGAGTTCGAGGCCGTACGGGGCATCGACATCGAGGTGCGGCGCGGCGAGGTCTTCGGCCTGCTCGGGCCCAACGGCGCCGGCAAGACGACGACCGTTGAGATCTTGGAGGGCTACCGCCAGCGCAGCGCGGGCGATGTCTCGGTGCTCGGCCACGATCCCGCCGCACGCGAGCTTGCATTGCGCAAGCGCCTCGGGATCGTGCTGCAGAGCAGCGGCATCTACAGCCACCTGACACCGCGCGAGGCGCTGCGCCATTGGGCCAGCTTCTACCCGCACCCGCGCGACGTCGAGGAGGTGTTGAACCTGATGGGCCTGCAGGAGAAGGCCGACGTGCGCACGCGCAAGCTCTCAGGCGGCCAGCTGCGCCGGCTCGACTTCGCTTTGGCGCTCGTCGGCGACCCCGAGCTGATCTTCCTCGACGAGCCGACCACCGGCTTCGACCCTCAGGCACGGCGTGCCGCCTGGGAGACGATCCGCTCGTTGCGCTCGCTTGGCAAGACGATCCTGCTGACGACCCACTACCTGGACGAGGCGCAGGCGCTGGCCGATCGTGTGGCGATCGTCAAGGACGGGCGCGTACTGGCGATCGGCCCGCCGCGCGAGCTTGGAGTTGGTGCCGCGCACTACACGGTCACATACCGCGGCGCCTCCGGCGAGCTCGTGGAGGTGCAGACCGACGATCCGACGCGCACCTTGCACGAGCTCACCTCCGACGCCCTGGCGCGAGGGGAGCGCCTGGACGAGCTGAACGTGGGACGCCCCAGCCTCGAGGACGTCTACCTGGAGCTGACCGCCGATGCTTGACCTCGCTCTGAGTCAACGTCAGATGTATTCGAAAACGCGATGCTTCGCGCGCGCACGCGGGGCATCGCCAAATGCGTCACCAATCCCCCATGTCTGACGCCGTCGCCCTCACCTGGCGCCAATACCGGCTGGAGCGGCACATGTTCTGGCGCAACCCGAGCGCCGCTTTCTTCAATTTCGCCCTGCCTCTGCTGTTTCTCGCCGCCGGGGGGGTCATCTTGCACGGCAAACAGCACGACCTCAATCTGCTGGTTCCCGCGATCGCCGGCATGAGCGTGATGTCGACGACGTTTACAGCGCTGGCCTACAACATCGTGTTTCTGCGCGAGCGGGGTGTGCTCAAGCGCATCCGCGGTACGCCGCTGCCGACGATCTCCTACTTCGGCGGAGTGGCGGCCAATGCCGTCACGAACACGGCCATGCAGATCGCGATCATCACGGTCGCCGGCAAGCTGTTCTTCGGGATCGGCTGGCCGCTTCAGTGGCTCGAGCTGGTCGTGTTCGTGGTGGCGGGCGTCATCTGCTTTGCCGCCCTTGGCGTGGCCTTTGCCCACGTGATCCCGAACTTCGAGTCGACGGCGGCCTATGTCAACGCGATCTTCCTGCCGGTTGTGTTCGTCTCGTTCTATGTGTTCGACAGCAACAGCGCGCCGGCGTTCGTGCGCAACATCGCCGAAGCGCTGCCGCTGAAGCCGCTGATCGACGGTCTCTCCGCCGCGATGGTGACCGGCAAGGGTCTCGGCGACAACCTCTCCGCGCTCGCCGTGATCGCTCTTTGGGGCGTGTTCGGTGTTTACTTCGCGGTGCGCGGTTTCTCCTGGGAGCAGTCGCGCGACTGAGCGTGATCCGGTGCGGCCCTAGCGAGCGTGAAGCACTCGTCCAGGGGCCCAGCCGGCCAGCCCACCACTATTCTGGTGCGGGCTCCAATCAACCGCCGGAGGGAAATGCAAATGAAGCAGCTCGCCGAGGACGTTTACATGTTGAAGGGTTTCCCGCCGAACGCGATCAACGTGTATGTCGCGGGCGACGTGTTGATCGACTCGGCCACACGCCAAGCCGAGAAGCGCATCTTCAAGCAGATCGCCGGCCGGAACCTGACGGCGCACGCGCTCACGCACGTGCACCCCGACCATCAGGGCTGCAGCCACGTCGTTTGCGAGCGCCTGGGCATCCCGTTGTGGGTGGGCCAGGACGACGTGCCGGCGATGGAGACCGCCGGCAGCGTCGTCGGCGGGAAGGCACCCGCGTGGCTCAAGCGCGTGCAGGAACGCTATTGGGTGGGCCCTCCCCACCCCGTCTCGCGTGCGCTGCGCGAGGGCGATGAGGTGGGCGGGTTCACGGTCCTCGACACTCCCGGGCATACCCGCGGCGAGGTGTCCTTCTGGCGCGAGTCCGACCGTGTGCTGATCCTGGGCGACGTGCTCAACAACGTGAATCTGATGACCGGAATACCCGGACTGCACGAGCCGCCCGCGCTGTTCAACGTCGACTCCGTGCGCAACCGAGCCTCGATTCGCAGGGTCGCGGCGTTGCGTCCCGCGCTCGCGCTCTTCGGCCACGGCGCGCCGTTGCGCGACCCGGACAAGCTCGCGGACTTCGCGGCGCAACTCCCAGCGTGAGCGAGAGCATCTTCGTCGGCGATGGCGACCTATTCACGCCAACCGAGCACGCGCGCGGACCATGGGACCCACATGCGTTGCACGGCGGTGCCCCGGCCGCACTGATCGCGGCCACTTTCGAGCGGATGCAGCCCGGCGCGGAGTTGCCGTTTGCGCGACTCTCCTTCGAGTTCCTGCGCCCCGTGCCGATGGCGCCGCTGAAGCTGAGCACGCGCATCTCACGACCCGGGCGACGTGTGCAAGCACTCGAGGCGGAGTTGAGCGCCGGGGGTGTGCCGGTGTGTCGCGCGAGCGCGCTACGACTGGTGCCATCGCCCGAGGAGTTGCCGGAGCTGGCGCTGGCGCAGGTCGAGGCGGCGCGCCCGCGTGCCATTGCACCGGCGTCCGATGGCGAGCAAGTCCACTTTGCGCTCGACGACATAGAGCGCAAGAGCTTCGCCGCGACCGCGATGGAGATGCGCTTCCTGCGAGGGAAGCCGCTGGTCGGTGGATTGCCCGAGCGTGACACAGCACACCGGCCCAAGCCTTCCGGAGGGGAAGGAGCCGACGCCGAGCCTTCAGAGCCGAGCGCCGGGCATGTCCCCAGTGGTGCAGCGACGGTCTGGATGCGCTTGCGCCATCCGCTGTTGCCAGACGAACCGCTCACCCCACTCGCCCGCGTCGCGGGTACTTCTGATTTCGGTAACGGAGTGGCGACGGTGCTGCCGTTCGACCAATACCTGTTCATCAACGCCGACTTGACGATCTCGCTTAACCGCCAACCCGTCGGCGAATGGATCGCACTGGACGCCCGCACCCTGCTTCATCCCGGCGGGATTGGCTGGGCCGAGAGTGTGCTGCACGACGAGCTTGGTCCGGTCGGTCGGGCAACGCAGGCGCTCGTCGTGCAGAGACGTTAGCTCACCTCAGACAGCCGCTGGACCGTTCGACAACGCAGGCGCCCATCGTGTAAGGGCGGTTAGCCGTGCGTCAGCCGCCAGCTGGGGCACTCGACGGCGAAGCGATCTCAAACTCGGGCAGGTTGTTGCCCTCTTCCAGCTCGGCCAGCTCACCCTCGCGCTCCTGCAAATAGGCGCGCAACGCCTTCTCCAGGCCCTTGCCCCGGCGGAAGCCCTCGAACATCTCGTGCACCGGCAGGTCGGGATCGTCGAGACGGCTGACGATGCCCTTCAGTTCCTCATAGCCCTGCTCGAAAGTGATCTGCTCGCGTGTTTGCGCGCTGCCTTTCTGACCAGGCTCAAGCTGGTCGCTCTCTTTCCTACCGGCCGCTTCCGAGTGGGCTTCTTGCACGGCCTCTGCCGGTCCTCGCTCCTGCGAGTCCGATTCTCCCCGACCGGCGCGTAGCTCTAGGTCGTCGGTCGGCTCGAACATGATGGCCTGCGACTGTGCGGCGTCGCTCATGGGTGCTCTCCTCGTGTGACGTCGGTGATTGTGGCGCTGGCCTCGCCGTCGGCGAAACTCAACGAAAGCTTGTCGGCCGGACGCAGCTCAGCGACGCTCTTGACAGGGGCGCCGCCGGCATCGGTGGCCATCACCCACCCGCGCCTGCGAAAATCCTTGGCGTCGATAACTGCACCGAGGGACGCCACGCGTTCTGCTTGACGTGCGAGCAGACGCTCGGTGGCCGGACCCAGCCTGCTCGCATCGCGGTCGACGGCCTGGCGCTGGGTGACCACGCGCCGGCGCAGTTCGCGGATCGCTTCGGCTGAACGACGATCCAGAGCGGCGATCAAATCCAAGCGCTTGCGCGTGACGCGCGTACGCGAGCTGTGCAGCAGCTCCCCGATCCGCTCCACCATCGCACGTGGACGGTCGAACACGCGCGCGAGCGCCGTACGGTGGCGATCGAGCTCCTCCAGTAGTTCAACGGCCGAATGGCGTATCGCAAGCTCGGCCGCCTTCGCCGGAACGGGCGCGTAGGCAGCCGCCACGTGATCGCAGTTGGGGCGGTCCTTGGTGTGGCCGATGCTCGTTATCACCGGCACCGCGCAGGCGAAGATCGCCCGGCACAGGCGTTCGTCATCGAAGGCCAGCAGGTCGGCGGTCGAGCCTCCGCCGCGTGCGAGCACGATCGCATCGACACCTTCGACGGCCTGCAGGCGTCCGAGCGCATCGATCACTGAGCCGACCGCGTGCACACCCTGAACAGAGGCAGCACAGAAGACAATGTCCTGTGGCGGAAAACGCCGACGCAGTGCCTGGATGACGTCGATGTTGGCGTCATTGCGCGCGGCGATCACCCCGACACGCCGCGGGAACGCGAGCAGCGGCTTGCGCCTGTCGGGATCGCACAGCCCGTCCGCTCGTAGGCGCTGCAACGTCTCGGCGCGACGACGCAGCAGCTCACCCTCGCCCGTCGGGCGAACGCGGTCGACGATCAGCTTCGTGGCGCCGCGGGGGGCGTAAAAGTCGATACGCTCGTAATGCGCTTGGACCAGATCGCCTTGGGCCGGCAGTGGACTGCAGCGCGCGACACGGCCCTTCCAGATGCAAGCGTCCAAGCTTGCGGACTCGTCGGCCAGCGTCAGATAGACATGTCCCGAGGAGCGATGCAAGCTGATCGAGGTGACCTCCCCCTCGATCCAGCCGTCGCCCAGCGCTCGCAGCGCCCCACCGATTCGACCGGCGACCTGTGCGACGGGCTGGGCGCTCTCAGTCTGCGTGTCGGTCGCGTCAGCCACGGCCTCCAAACGTTAAACGCCGAACCGGCGCGAACTCCCTGTCCTCAGGCGGGCTTGCCGGGGAACGGATCGGCGAGCGACGCCAGCACGTGGTCCGGGTTGGCAGCCTTGAGTTCTGTGACGTCATAGCGTCCACTCGCGACCCCGACCGACACCGCACCCACTCCCTCGGCGGCGGCGATGTCGAGCGGCGTGTCGCCGACGACGAACACCTGGCTGAGATCGAGCGCATGACCGAGCAGCCGCTCTCCACGCTCCACCGCTGCGCGCGTCAGCGCAACGCGGTCCTCGGAATCCGAGCCGTAGCCGCCGACGAGGAAGAAATGGTTCAGCTGGCCGCGTCCCAGCTTGGCGTGAGCCGCGGCTTCCAGCCCACCCGTCGTCAAGCCGAGGGCGATGCCGGCGTCGGTGAGCTCTTCGAGCAGGCTCTGTACGCCGTCGAGCACGCGGTAGTCCTGCGAAGAGGCCACAAAATCGGGAAGTACGGCCTGGTAGCTGGCCATCAGCCGCGTGAGCTCGTCGCCCGTCGGTTCGCGTCCCATCACCTCCTTGAACGTGGCGCGTCCGATCGCCGGGTCGGTCATCCCCGCCGTCGAGTGTTCGGCGATGTCGATCTTCGTGTCGAACAGCCGCTCGAACGCCCACGCCCAACTGCGAGCACCGGCGCCGCCCGTGTCGATCAGGGTGCCGTCGATGTCGAACAGGATCAGCTTTGCTTGGCTCATTCGCCCATTGTCCTACCTCGAGGGGCGTCAGGTGTTGCGACGTGGGGCCAGGGAGGAACGGGGACTTCGCTCGGTTACAGCGGGCGTTACAGCCGGTCGTCAGGGAGAACAAAGGGCACCGGGAGGCTGCGAGTACTACGTGGCAGACCTTTGTGTGCGGCCTGGCGAGCCTAACGAATAGTTGCGTGTGCAAGCATCGTGTTATAACTCTGTCTCGAGCAGCAATCCACCAGGGCGGGCACGCATCCATTGCCGCGTCCGGCCGTCACCGAAACCACCAAAAGGAGCTTTCAATGTCTGACACCGCCACTGCAACCTCACCCGCCAGCACCACACCGCTACCCACCGGCACATGGAAGGTCGACCCGATCCACTCGAGCGTCGAGTTTCACGTCAAGCATCTCGGCATCGCAACCGTCAAGGGGCAGTTCAAAGCGTTCGAGGGCACACTCGAGATCGGCGATTCCGGCGCCCGCGCATACGGGACCGTCGAGGTCGCAAGCGTCGACACGCGCGAGCCCCAGCGCGACGAGCACCTGCGCTCCGCCGACTTCTTCGAGGTCGAGAGCTTTCCGCAGATCACCTTCGAGTCGACCGCGATCCGCCCGCTCGGCGGGGACGAGTTCGAGATCGATGCCGACCTGACGATTCACGGTGTCACCAACAGCGTGACGTTGAAGGCCGAGTTCGAGGGCGCCGAGACCGACCCACAGGGCAACGATCGCGTCGGCGTATCGGCCAGCACCCAGATCAGCCGCGGAGACTACGGGATGAAGTTCAACGCCGCGCTTGGCTCGGGCAATGTGGTGGTCAGCGACAAGGTCAAGATCCTTGTGGACATAAGTGCGGTGAAGCAGGCGTAAATCAGCGAACGACGACGTCGCCCAACGCCTCGTCCACCGCGGCGAGCGTTGAGGCGTCGAGCGTGATGCCCGAGGCAGACGCGTTCGCGCTCACCTGCTCGGGCTTACTTGCACCCACGATCGCCGAGGCGAGGTTTGGTTGGCGCAGCACCCAGGCGAGCGCCAGCTGGGCCATCGTCAAGCCAGCCTCCTCGGCAACCGGCCGCAGGCGCTGTACCGCTTCGAGCACAGGGTCCTGCATCAGTTGACCGATGAAGTCGCTCATGCTGTCGCTGGCGGCTCGCGAGTCCGCGGGCGGCTGCTCGCCCGGACGGTACTTACCGGTGAGCACTCCCTGGCCAAGCGGCGACCACACGATCTGGGAGATGTCCTCGCGCTCGCACAACGGGATCACCTGTGCCTCCGGCGCGCGCCACAGCATCGAGTACTGGGGCTGACTCGATACCCATCGGGCTACACCGGGCAGCGCGAGCGACTCCTCGATCTTCTCGACCGGCCACTCGCTGAAGCCGATGTGACGGGCCTTGCCGGCCTCGACCACTTCGGTAAGTGCCTGCATAGTCTCCTGAAGCGGCGTGTCCTCGTCGTAGCGATGGCACTGGTAGAGATCAACGTAGTCGGTGCGCAAACGCTCCAGGGAAGCGTCGATCTGCTTGTGGATTTGTGCCGCCGAGAGGCCTCTATCGGTATCGGACATCTGGAAGTAGACCTTCGTTGCGAGCACGTAGGAGGAGCGGTCATAGCCCGATAGCACCTCGCCGAGCAACGACTCGGCGGCGCCCCGCCCGTAGACGTTGGCCGTGTCGATGAAGTTGATGCCCTCTTCGAACGCCGCCTTGACGCACGCCTCGGCCTGCTCGCGTCCCACTCCGCCGGAGTAGGTCAACCAGGAGCCGAGGCTGATCTCGGAGACGTCGATGCCGCTGGAGCCAAGCTTGCGATATTTCATGCAAGGCACAGTACCCACTGCGCGCGATCCGTATCGCCGCCGCGTGTATTCGCGCCGATAAATCATCGCTGGCTTGTTAGCAGGAAGGCCTACCGTCGCCGGCCGGAGGCAAAGCTCTGGATGGGCGGAGCGACGGCTCGCATGTCGGCTCCCATCTCGGCGCCTTCCTGATCATCCTCCGGCGTCGAGCGATCGGCGCCCGGGAGCCGGCTTACGCGCGCTGCACTACCCGCTCTCGCGTCCTCTCCCTCGCTTGACGCAAGGAAGCGCTCCAGTGCTGTCAGCTCGGAGACGATCACGTTGAGCACACCTGAGGGAGAACGCTCCAAGCGACCGTGTGCAAGCAGCAAAGGCTCGGCGCGAGCGAGCTCACGGTGACGCTCGTACACGGCGCCCGACACCACCAGATTGACGGTGCCCCACTCGTCCTCGAACAGCAGGAACATCGTTCCCTTTGCCGTTCCCGGTCGTTGACGGGCGATCGTCATGCCGGCCACCGCAACCGAGCAGCCGTGCGGCAGGCGGGACAACTCGGCGCTCGTGGCCGGCACGACCGGGTCGGCGCCGCTCGGGATGGACAGGCGCGGACGCAGGACAGCCATCACGTGGTCGTCGACCGTGACCCCGCTCGTCGCATAGTCGGCGAGGACCCGCTGCCAGCGATCGAGCGGGCGCAGATGGGGCACTCGCGGTAGCTCGATCGGCAAAGCGAGCTGGACCGCATCGCCAACGGCTTCTCCGGGAGATGCGATCCCCAACTGCCACAGGGCGACGCGCCGATGTGCATTCAGCTGATCCTCATCCAATTTCCCATCCGCATCTCGATCTCCCGTCGAGCGGCCTGTCGATGATCCTGCTGCGTCCACATCCACGAGGCTGTCGCAGGCGCCGGCCCAGGCCAATTGCTCGAGTGTGCCGCGACGCGTCGCCGCTCGCGCGGCGAGCTCGCACAAATCGCGAAACCGACCGCCACGTTCGCGCTCGTCGACGAGCTCGCGCGCCTCATCCGCCCCGACGCCTTTGACATAGCCCAAGCCGAGCCTCACCGCTCCCCGCTCGACTGTGCACTGCACATCTGAGGCGTTCACGTCGAGCCCTAAGACCACTATTCCCCGTCGCTGTGCCTCATGCACAAGGCTGTCGGGAGCATAGAAGCCCATCGGCTGCTCGTTCAGGAGCGCACACAGGAACTCGGGCCCGTAATGGACGCGCAGCCATGTCGACTGGTAGGCCAGCAGGCCGAAGGCGGCGGCGTGAGCCTTGGGGAAGCCGAAGCCGGCAAAGCCCGCGACCATCTCCCATACGCGCTCCGCCGTCTGCGCACTGGCATCCACATGGCGCATCGCGCCGGCGATGAAACGCTTGCGGTGGCTGTTCATCGCCTCCTCCGAGCGCTTGCGGCTCATCGCACGGCGCAGCCCTTCGGCCTCGCCCGGCGAGAAGCCCGCGAACTCCTCCGCCACCTGCATCACCTGATCCTGGAAGATGATCGTGCCGAGTGTGCTCTGCAGCACCGGCTCTAGAGACTGGTGCTCGTAAGGGATCCGGTAGTTGGGGTCCTCGCGTAGGCGCCCAAGACGCTCGATGTAGGGGTTGATCGCTCCGCCCTGGATCGGCCCGGGACGCACGATCGCCACCTGCACCGTCAGATCGTCAAGTGTCCTCGGCAGGGTGCGCCGCAGCGACTGCATCTGGGCGCGACTCTCGATCTGAAAGACGCCAACCGTGTCGGCCGCGCGGATCGCTTTGAACGTGTTGGGATCGTCGAACGGTATTCGCGACAGGTCCACACGTTCGCCGCGCGTGCTCGCGATCTCCTCGACGCAGCGTTCCACCGCCGAGAGCATCCCGAGCCCGAGCAGGTCGATCTTCAGGAAGCCTGCATCCGCACAGGAGTCCTTGTCCCATTGGACCATCTGCCTTCCCTCCATCGCCGAGGGCACCACAGGGCAGCAGTCGATCAAAGGCCTCGTCGACACCACCATCCCGCCGGAGTGCTGGGAGAGATGGCGAGGCAGTCGGTATGCCTCTCCCACCAGTCGCGCAAGCCACCGCCAGCGTGCGGAGAGCGCCTTGACATTCTCTACGTCATCGAGGCGGGCACAGCCTGTGCGCGAAGCGTTGGCTGAGCCCTCCAGGGAAACTCCACCCAAGCCGGCGGCAACGTCGCGCTCCACATCGCCTCTGCCATCAGCCATACGTGCGATGCGCTCGATCTCTCCTGGAGGCAAACCAAGCACCTTGCCCAACTCGCGGATCGCTCCCCGTGCACGAAACGTCGGAAAGGCCGCCACCAGCGCGGCGCGCTCATCCCCGTAGCGCTCGTGTACACGCGGTATCAAGATCTCGCGGATGTCCCGCGGGAAGTCGAGGTCGATATCGGGCAGCCCGTGCAGATCCTCGTGCAGGAAGCGCCCCAGCAGTAGCCCGTTCTTGATCGGGTCGATGTGCGAGAGGCCTGTCAGATAGCACACGATCGAAGACACCGATGAGCCGCGCCCGCGCCCTGGGGCCAGCAGCGCACGGGCCGTGTCGCGGCCCCGCACCTGCACCGCCACTTCACGCGCAAGCTCGAGCATGTCGTGGTGAAGCAGGAAGAAGCCGGCCAGTCCGAGGCGCTCGATCACGCGCAGCTCCTCACCCAGGCGCACCTGTGCTTCCGCGCGAACCGTGCCCCCCTTGTAGCGGTCCTCCAGGCGTGCCCAACACAACTCGGCCAGCCGTCGTGGAGCGCTCTCGTCCTCGGACCCCGGGTAGCTGTAGCCGAGGTCCTTCGTCAGGTCGAAGCTCAGCTGCTCGGCCAGGCACAGGGTCTGGCGCACCGCCTCGGGATGGTCGGCAAAGCGAGCGGCCATCGCCTGCGGCGAGCTCATCACATGGGTGTGATTACCGCGCCGCAATGGCTCGGAGGCGTCGAGCGTCATGTGGTTGCGCAACGCCACGAAGGCATCTTGCAACTCGGCGCGTGAGCGCGTGTGGGCGTGCACGTTGCCGGTGGCCACACACTTCACCCCCAGCTCTCGGGCGAGCGTCGCGAGCGCCCGGTTGCGGGCGCGGTCGTGGCGGGCGTAGGGACGCTGTAGCTCAACCCACAGCCCCTGCGGCCCGAATGCGTCGAGCAGTCGACGCGCAGTCGACCGCTCGCGCACGCCACGCTCGGCGCAGCCCGTCAGGCACACGAGCCCTTCGGCGCGATCGAGCACCGTCTGGAGCGCCACCGACGGCTCTGTTCGCTCGCGCCCGCTGCCCTCGCGCGTGCCGGCATGGGCGAGGGTCAGTATCCGACACAGGTTGCGCCATCCACGCGCGTCTCTCACGAGCAGCGTCAAGTGACGAGCATGGGTCCCGCCGCCTGGGTCGGGGGCAAGATCCACCTCGGCGCCGTGGATCGCCCGCACGCCTGCGTCTTTGGCGACCTGAGCCAACTCCATCGAGCCGGACACCGAGTTGTGGTCTGTGAGCGCCAGCGCGACGTGCCCGAGCTCCGCCGCGCTGTGGGCAAGCTCATCCGGCAGCGACACGCCGTCCAGGAACGAGTAGGCCGAGTGGCAGTGCAGCTCGACATATGGCGACGTGCCGAGCGAGGAGGGTTGAACCTGGATGGCCATTCAAGACCCCTGGGTGAACCAGCCGCCGACGCACAGGTCGTGGAAGACGACCAGGTTGCGCCCGCGCGCGCTCACGAGCTCCCAGTAGCGGCGACGCAGCGGATGCTCGGTCCACCAGCGGTCCTCCACCAGCCACGACTCGCGCACCGCGTCGATTCGCTCGCCGTTCACCTCCCAGGGAACCTCCTGCTTCACACCCACACGGGCTACGCGCGGCAGGTTCAGTACACGCGGACGACTCATCCCGGAAGCGGCGTGAGCACGACCCTGCGCTCGGGCACGCGCGAGTCGGGGTCGATGCATACGGCTCGCAACGCGGCGTCGTGCCCGGCCACGGTGCGCACTTGATTGACCGCCTCCCCCAGACGTACAAGCCGTGCCTGCTTGTCTTGCTCGAGCAGCGAGCGCTGATCGCCTCCCCCGGGACCGAAGCGCTTCACACCGAGGCACAGCGACTCGGCGGGCGCCGGGAGCAATGGCAGACGCAGCGACAGAGCGAGGCCCACGCGCTTTGCGTCGCCGAGCGCCTGGCGGAACACGACCTGCTCGCGCCAGGTCCCGCCGCCCACGAGCCGTGCCGAGAGCACAACCGCACGCACGGTCCTGCCGCGACGCTCCGGACGCGCCAGCAAGCGATCGACGAGCACCCCCAGCACGCGTTCAAGCATCGGCCCACTGCCGGCATCCCCGACCTCCAAGGCCTCCTCCAAGGCCTCCTCCACTCTCCTGGGCACGAGCGGACTGTCCTCGCCACCGGCCAAACGGTAAGCGAGTGTGCCCGGCTTGCCGAAGCGGTCGGCCAAAGCATCGCGTCCAAGCTTTCGCAGCTCTCCAAGCGTGTGTACACCGAGACGCTGGAGTGGCTCCACCAGGGCAGCCGTATCCTCTCGAAGGCCGAGCAAGTCAATCGGCCGGCCATCCAGATAGCTCCGTGCCGCTTGCCCTTGCACGATCTTGGTGCGGCGCGCACTGCTGCCAAGCGCCGCGGCCATCGCGCAGAAGCGTGTCGGGCCCACCCCGATCCTCACCGGTCGGCTGAGCGCGCGGCGCGCGGCCGAGATCGTGTGGGTATCCGAGCCATGCAGCCCCCGCAGCCCGTCCGCCTCGAAATAGGCGAGCCCCTCACGGGCCGGCTCTACCGCCGCGCCAATCCCCTCCAGAGCGCGCACAATCCTCTCCCACGCCTCGGCCACGGCCAGCGGATCGGCTGGCACCAGCTCGAGCCCCTGACAACGCGCAAGCGCCTCGCCGAGGGCCATGCCTGCGCTCACCCCAAACGCCTCAGCGGCTCCTGACACCTCCCCCAAGCGCAGGTCCGCCCCGGCCATCGGGGCGAGTGCAAGCGCTCTGCCCGCCAGTGCCTGGGTCCCGCCGGCGGCGACCGTCAGCGTGTAGCGAGGTATGTGGACGCATATGACCATATACGAACGTATGTTCGCATATGGCTAGGCGCCCGCCACAGACAGTTGGCTCAGTCCATCCCCAGCGGACCGCTTGCCGACCCGCTCAGGAACTGCCGCACAAACGGGTTCTCCGAGGAGAACATCCGCTCCGCATCGCCCGCTTCGACGATCCGCCCACGCCACAGCAACGCAATGTATTCGCCGATCTGGCGCGCCGAGGCGATGTTGTGGGTGACGACGATATAGGTGCCGCCGTGGAGCTCGTGCATCTCCTGGATCAGTTCGCACAAGAGCGCGGTGCGCACCGGGTCGAGACCGGAGTCGGGCTCGTCGAAGATCACGATGTCCGGTTCGGTCACGAGCGCACGCGCGAAGCCGGCGCGCTTGCGCATCCCACCGGAGAGCTGCGAGGGAGAGTCGTCCATCGCGTCGGCGAGACCCACGTCGGCCAGACGCTGGCGCACCCGCTCGCCGATCTGGCCTTCGGACATGTCGGTGTGCTGGCGCAAGGGAAAGGCCACGTTGTCGAACACCGACATCGAGCCGAACAGGGCGCCGTCCTGGAAGAGCACGCCGATCCTGCGGCGCAACTCCAGCAGCTTCGGCATCGTCAGCGTCGGAACCGAGTTGCCGAGCACCTGGACGTCGCCCGAGTCGGGGAACATCAGTCCGATCAGGTGCTTGATGAGCACGCTCTTGCCGGTACCCGAAGGACCGAGCACGACCGTGATCATGTCATCGGGGATCGCGACGTTCAGGCCGTTGAGGACCGGAATACCGGCCAGGCGCTTGACCACATCGAAGCAGCGGATCGACCACTCGCGGTCGGTTGCCTCCCCGGCGAGGTCGAGATCGCCGGCCCCGGAGTGGTACTGAAACTCCTTGCTGTCCTCTTCGACGCCAAGAGCTGCGTCGGAGCCAATGGCCTCCTCGCTCTCACCGTGAGTGCTCCCCTCGCTCTCCACTGCACAGATAGTAGTGATCTGCAAGGACTCAGGTCAACCCACGCGCACGACAGTGGCCGCGTACACGCCGGTACCGGCCCATACACATAGCCTTGACATGCGGAGGCCATTGGGTCTACTATCGGTGCCGGGAGGTAAGGAGATGTTTCACCACAGGCACTCCGCCGCGGAGTCCGAGGCAGTTGCGGACACCTCTGCGGGAGCGCAGCTCGCGATCGTGACGCACGGCGGGGCGGACCCGCGCAGGCGCCTGCTCGAGGCGATGCTCGAGACAGTGGCGCTGCGCGGCTATGACCGCACGACCGTGAGCCGTGTGCTGTCGAGCGCGGGCCTCGAGGAGGCGACGTTCAGCGAGCATTTCTACGACAAGCACGATTGCTTCATGCAGGCCGCGGACGACCTGCTGGGTCGTGTGGAACGCGACGCGCTGGCGCAGTTCCAGCAAGCGGCACCGTGGTCTGAGCGTGTGCGACTGGCGCTCCAGAGCCTGCTCTGTGCGCTCTCGCGTAACCCGGCCGGAGCGCGTGTTGCGCTCGTGGAGATGCTCGGCGCGGGCCCTGAGGCTTGCGAGCGCCAGCGCTCTGTGCTTGCCCTGTTTGCCACCCTGGTCGAGGAGGGCCGCTTGCAATCGGCGGATACCTCCGCACTGCCCGCCCAGACCTCTGAGGCGATCGTGGGGGGGATCGCCTCGATCGTGCAGCGCCGCATCCTGCAGGGGGATACCGCGAGGCTCCCGGAACTGCACGCCGATCTCACCTACTTCGCGCTGCTGCCATATCTAGATCACGAGCGCGCACTGAGCGTCGCTCGAGCCTCCGCGCCCTGAATCTCTTCAGAGGGCTCGAGCCCAGCTGAAGCCAATCGAGCCACCACGATGGGCTACTGGCGGCGGCGCCTACTTCGACGGCGTGGCGTGCGGGAACTGGCTTGTCTGCCCGTTGAACGTGAAGGGTGCTTGCTGGTTGCAGGCAGGTGCCGGGATCACGTTCGTAGAGTTTTCGGGATTGTTCGCGACAGGCGCGTAGACAGGACTGCCGGTCGGATGACCGCTCTTTCTACTGCCCGGTACCAGGCCCACCAACTGTTCGATGATTTCTTCGCTGATCGTGCCCAGTGGCGGCCCACTCAACGAAGGAGCGGAGTTGGCGCATGAAGCGCTGCTGAACACCTGCAGGCCGGTAGCGAGCGAGTTGAAAGCGCCAGGCTGCGGGTAGGCGTTGGCGCGGTTGGTGCCGATCTGCTGCTGGTAGACGCTGAGACCTTCGGGCGCGAACACATTCATCACCTTCAGGAAGTGCTGCTGTGTGGGACCTTCGACATTTTTGTTTTTTTCGTGAGTTTGCGTGGCGGCCGTCCCGTTGGCAAACAGTGCCTGCAGCTCGGGCACGTAGTCGCTCGCGTACTGAAAGAAGGGATTGAAGTTGTGCAGCACCGGGCTCAATGCGGCAAGCATCGGCACAGTCAGTTCAGTCACCTTTTTGACGTCCGGTAGGCCTACCTTGGCGGCTTGCGCAAGTGGGCCCAGGTTGGTGAGCAACGCATTGAATGGCGGCGTGAAGGGCTTGACGGCCTCCAGCAACGGCGTCAATTTTTCCTCGAAGGGACGGATCGCGTTGTACAGCGGAACGGTGTTGGTCGCAAAGGCGTCGAGGCTGTGGAATGCCGTCTGGGAACTGCGCTCGAACGCAGGCAGCAGCTGCCACGTTTCGGCGAACGCCTGGCTGGCTCCGGCAAACGCGTGGAAGGTGCGCTCTCCGTTTGAGATCAGGCCGCGGAACTGTCCCTCGCGCGCGGTCAGCGCGTCGAACACGACACCTGTGTTGTGGATGCTTGCCGTCAGCGCGCCCTCCTGTGAGTTGGCCACGGTGACGAGCTTGTTGGCGTCTTCCACGAACGGCTGGATGATCGCGAAGGACGAGTTGATCTCTTCGCCGCGGCCGCCGAGACCTTCGGCCAGCGACTGCATCCACACCTGGAAGGCCGCGCGTGTCTGTGGGTTGAACGCGGAGAGGATGTCGTCCAGCGTCACCGATGGTTCGACTTGGGCCTCGGGCAGTTCCCCACCGTCGGGCAGCGAGTGGGAGTCGGTGCCCTCGGGCTTTAGCTGCACGTAGGTCTCTCCCAGCAGCGTCTTCTGGCGCAGGATGGCACGCATGTTGGCGGGGATCGGTGCGTATTTGCTGGCGATTTCAACCGAAGCGTGCGCCAGGCCGTCCTTGTTGTACTTGAGGCTGATCACATGGCCGACGTTGACGCCGCTGATGCGCACGTCGGACTGTTCGGCGAGCGCCAGCGTGCGCTGGAAGGCGATCGTGAAGCGATAGCCCTTCGGCTTGAGCGGCACGGGGCCGCCAAACGACTCCCACAGGAACAGCAGCAGCCCGAAGCAGCTCAGCGCAAACAGCACGATCACGAGGATGTTGGCAAGCGTGGGCGCGCGCTTCTGCATCTCAGCGACCTCCCCCACTCGTTGCAAGCCGCCCGAAACTGTCCGTCGAGCCGAGCAGTTTTATACCGAAGCCTTTATTCGAATCTTTGTGTGTTGCCCTGACACGCGCGGCCGAAGCAGTACCGGCGCTCGCCGAGGTTCCGCTCGCCGAAGTCAAACCCTGTGCCTGACATTCCGCCGCCGTGGGCGGGTTGATCAGCGCAACCAGCAACTTCACGGTCGCGTTTACTTCGCTTACACCCGTAAAGAGTGGCAGCACTTCACAGTTCAGATAGGCAACGGTACGCCCGACCGGTCCGTGAGCGTCGGAAGTGCTGAGCACGCTGTTGAGGTCGTGGGTAGCCCAGGCGGCGAAGAACAAGAAGCCGCCCTGGTTGGGACCCGGGTTGTAGGCAAACTCGTTGAAGAGTTCGTTGAACACCGCGAAGCTCTTTTCAAGCCCCGGGAAGGCTTCGCTGAGTTCCTCGAGCGATGGATTGAGCTGCTTGATGACCGGCAGGATCTCCCGCGCCAGCGGACGGATTTGGTTCTTGATGATCGGCGTGCTCTGCTTGAAGAGCGAGCGCGAAGCTTCCTCGGCCGGCTGGAGCGATTCGGCGAACGGCTGGAGCTTAGTTAGGGTCGAGCCGGTCACCGCGGCGGCTCTCGCCAGCTTGCCCAGTCCGCTCTTGGTCTTGGTGAGCGTGCTCGGCAGCAGGTGCAGCGTCTGCTGGAAGCTCTGGTCCTGTTCGGCGAATACCTTGAAGACGGCGTTGGAGGCGTCGATCGCCTGTGAGATTTCGGTGTCCTTGTCGCCGAGCGCGCTGACGAACAGTTGGAAGTTGTGGATCGCGTGTTCGATGTTCTTGTGGCGCAGCTTCAGCTGTGCGGTGATCTTGCGCGCGTAGAGCGAGATCGGGTCGAAGCGCTTGAAGGTGGCCGAGAGATTCTCGGAGTTGCCCTTCAACCCAACGCCTGCGCCGTCGATCAGCTCCTGTAGGTACTCGCGCGTTTCGCCGTCGAGCGCGGCGAGGAATTCCTCGAAGTTCACGTCTGGGGCGGTCTGCGACTGGGGGATCGTGTAGCCGCTGGGGACGCGACCGGCGCTGGGAGTGCCCGGGTCCACCTCGACGGTCATGTCCTTCAGCTGCGTCTTGGGACGCAGCAGCATGGTCGCGTTGCGATAGATGTAGTGCGCGTACTTGGGCGTGATGTTCATCGTCACAAGTGCGCTGCCTTCGTCGGATTGAACGCTTGCGATTTCGCCGATCTTGGCCCCGGCGATCGTGACCGACTGACCCTGCCCGGGCGCCACCGCCTGAGCTGTGCGGAACTCAGCCTTGAGCGTGACGTATTCCTTGCCAATAACAGGTACCCATCCGGGCAGCGAGAGACGCTCGTTGGAGAGGATGTAGCCACCCACGAACAATGCGAATACGATCATCGCGACGATCGAGATGAAGGCGGTGCGGTAGCGCGCGATCTGGTCGCCCAGGCCGCGCTCTCCCTGGTGCTCGGACTCGGGCGTCATGGTTCGCTCCCGTCTGCCGGGCCGTGCGCGAGAGGACCGTTGAGGTTCTGCGGCGTCTGCGTGTAGCACGGCACGAGCGGCTTGTAGGGCGGCTCGTTGCCCGTGAACGCTGGGCTCGTGCCAAGTGGCGGCTGCGATGTGTGAGCCAGCAGCCGCAGTTTCTTGCCGGCGGACGGGACGCCGACGGTCGTCGCCGGCGCCGAGCGCAGCGTGGTGCCGCCCGTCTCGACCAGGAACCTGTTGGTCAATCCATTGCCGTTGAAGCTTTGCGAGATGCCAGCGAGGCCCACCATCGAGGACCAGAATTCCTTATAGGCTTCCTCGCCGGAGGTGCTCGAGCCGTCCTGCAGCTTGGTGTTTGCCGCCGGGTAGAAGATCGTGCTCAGGCACTTGGAGAAGAGATCCGTCTGTTTGAAGAAGGCCGGCTGAGTCACGACCAGACCGGCAAGCGTCGGGGCCGCTTCGCGCAGGCCTTGGGCGACGCCGCCGAGCTCCGTCGGAGCCAGCGATGCCTGTGTCTGTTCGATCCAGGGGAGGCCGGCTTCGACCGTCGAGGGAACCTCTTCTGTCCCTGGAGTCAGCGCAAGCGAGAACTTCCTGATCGCAGGGGTGGCGGCGTTGAAGTTGGTAAACGCGCGACTGGCGTTTTGGAAGGCTCCGGGCAACTGGGCGATCGCGGCCGTGATGCTCGTGGACTGCGCGGCGAAGGCCCCGAGGAACGTGTTGAAGTTGCCCACCCATTCGCCGAGCTGCTGTTCGTGCACGTTCAGGGAGGCTGTCAGTTTCTCGATGCCGGCGACCATCTTGGAAAGGTCGTGTTGTTCGACGCCCGCGAAGGCCTGGCTGACGATCGCGCCGCCTTCCAACGCTTCGGGACTGTCGTAGTAGGTCTTTTTCAAGGCCTGCGCCGCGTTCAGACCGTGCACGGCCGGGTTCTGTTCGGCGTTTTGCGCGGCTGTGGGCTTGCGCGTGAGCGCTGAGCCATATTCGGCCAGCAGTGTCTGCAGGTTGGCACGCGTTTCGGTAGTGAGCGTGTCGAGCACCTGATCGAGCTGGACTGGATCGGAGGTCTGTGTGATCGGGACTGTGTAACCCGAGGAGACGATGGGAGACGTCGGCGTGCCGGGCTGCAGGTCGACGAACCAGTTGCCTTCGAGCAGGATCCGCGCACGGATCTTGAGTGTCGCGTCACGGTGAATCGGCAGACCGCCTTTTGTGATTTCCATCGTCACAACGCCGGTGTTGCCCTCGCGCTCGATCGAGATGACCTTCCCGACGTCGACGCCCGCGATGCGCACTGGCGATTTGGGGCTGATGTTGACTGCCGTGGCGAACACCGCCTTCAGGCGGAAGCTGTGCTTGAACGGGATGTGCTTGGTAAAGCCGAAGTACACGACGATCGCGGTGATCACGATCACGATGACTCCGAAGCGCACCGGGTTTGATTTCTGCAACTCGACGACCGGCATCTCGTCGTAGCGTTTCCACCAGCGCACGCGGCTCATTTCTTGGCCCCCTTCGAGCCCTTCAGGCCGAGAGCTTCGAGTGTGGAGGCCGGATATTCCTCGCCGAACAGGTTGTTCTTGCGTTCTGTGGCTTCGGTTTTGGTCCCGACGTTCCCGGGGACGTTGCCGATCACAGCTTGGCCGATCTTGTAGGGCTCGTTGCCCGCTTCGCACTCCTTCGGCTGGCCGGGGCCGGCGGCGTTGGGGTACGGGTTGACGTGCAGATGGTTGTTGTCGGGGCCAGGGCCCGGGCTACCTGGTGGAGGCGCTTCGATAGAAGGCCCGTTGGCGGGGACCGAAGAAGGCAGACCCTCGTTGTTCGGCCCCAGCGGCGAGAGCACACCGGCCGCGCGCGCGACCGTGCCGACACCGATGCTCTGCGAGAGCAGACTCGCAAGATTGCGGAACGTGAGCGTCACGTAGTTGCAGGTCGTTTGCACCGGCGCCAACCCCGCGAAGAGCGGGTTGGCAAGCCCGAGTGTGTGCGTGGCGTCTTCGATGGCCGCGATCACGAGCGGATTCTGGCCGAACTTGGCAAACGCTTCAGTCGCTTCGGCAACCTCGCCGTTGAGCGCGGTCGCAGAGCGTACGTTGACGGCGCCGACTTCGAAGGCGTGTCCGAGCGGCGCCGCGACGGTCGTGAGAATCTTCGCGCTCGGGCGCAGCAGGCGCATGAAATCGGCGCTCTTGTTGACGAATTCGGCCTCGAAGGGCAGCGAGTGGGTTGCCTGGCGCAACGCGGGTGGGCCACCGGCGATCGTCTGTTCAAGTGACGGGGCGACGTTCGCCCAAGCCGTAAAGAAGGTGTTGAGGTTGGTATAGAGTTCGGCCTGTTCGCCTGCCACGGGCGCTACTTCTTTGGCGGCCCGGTCGAGTGCCACGAACAACTGCCCGAAGCCTGTCTGCGGCGAAGCGAGGTTGTGCAGCACAGGGATCGCGTTCGTGACCAGCGGCCGCAGCGTCGAGACCGTTTCGTTGATGCCGATCCCGCGCCCGGCGAAACCGTTGCCGAATGTCGTCAGGTTCACCTGGTCGGCCTTACGCGTCTTTTCGTCGAAAATGTCGAAGAATTGGTCGATGTCGACCGGTTCGCGTGTCTGGGAGACGGGGATCGTTTCGCCCGCTTTGAGCGTGCGCTTGGAGTGGCCTCGTTCGAGCGCCAGATACTTCAGGCCGATCGTCGAGACCGACTGCACGATCGCGGTTGTGTCCGCCGGCAGCGGTTCGGCGGCCTTTTCCAGCTTGAGCGAGACGATCGCGGTGACGCGACCGGTTTTCGGGTCCTGGTAAGGGCTGAGCCCGCTGATCACGCCGACGCGCTCGCCGCCGATGCGCACCTGGTTTCCCTTCTGCAAACCCGAGGCCTCGGGCAACTGCACCTTGATGTCATAAGTCGGTGTGAACGGCAGGCCGTTGTTGGCGTTGTAAGAGAGGAACACGGCGACAACCACGATCAGCGTCGTGACAGCGCCGATCAGCAGCGGACTGCCGGCAAGCGAGTTGGAGCGGCGGCGGTTCATCAGGGGACCTCGCTCGGGTCGCAGCCCAATTGGCCGTTCTCGGTGAAGGGCGAAGATCCGTCCGCCGCCGGCTGGGTGGCGGCGCCGGGGCAGCGGCGCAACTGGCCCGTCTTCAGACCCTGCACGACCTGGGAGGGATTTGCCGGTTTCAAGGTGTCTTCCGCGCCCAGTTCGAAGTCGGGGAACAAACCTGAGACGCGGGCGTAATGGCCGTTGGCGTCGTAGTAGGCCCCGGCCTGGCCGAACGCGCGCAGGAAGCCCTGGAAATCGGGTGTGTAGGGGCCGAACAGGGCGGTTATGGGCACGGATTCTTCGAGCGCCCGCACGTTGTCGGGCGAAGCTGTCGCGAGCGTCTTGGCGATCGCCGGCAGTGCAAGCGCCGCTTCTGTCAGATCGTTGCTCGCGCCGGGCTTGCTGATCGCTTCGCTGAAGTTCCCGACGACGGGCGTCGCCGTGATCACCAGCGGGCGCAGCTTGGAGGCGAACGACGCGGCGAACGGCGCGGCCGGCTTGCCTGCATTGACCAGCTTGGTCAAGTCGGCAAGCGTCGCGGGCAGCTCTTCGAACGTACGATTGCCTTCTCGGAATGTCGGGGGCAGCGCCTTCAAGCCGGCGGTGAGGTTGGACTGCTGAGTGGCGATTGCCGCGAAGGCGGTGTCGGCGTGGCTGACCAGTTCGGTGAGCTGCTGGCTGCGTCCCGCCAGCACAGTGGTCGTCTTGGCCGTTTCCACGAGGAAGTTTGAGAAGAGTTCCTGGTCGCCCCCGAATTCGGCGAGCACGTGATCGAGCGCGGCCAGCGCCGGCGGGAAGTAGCGCGAGGTCTTCTGCAGCTGAGGCGCGACGCCCGAATACTGTTCGGCGGATCCTTGGATGAACTGCTGCAAGCCCTTACGCGTCTTGGCGTTGAAGATGCCGAACAGCTGATCCAAATCGACAACTCCGTGCGTGGATGTGATCGGCAAGGTGGATCCGGAGGGCAACGCCGGGCTGTTGTTGGGCCCGGGCGCAAGCGCGATATAGCGGTTGGCAACGCTCGACAACGACGGCACACGGATTTCGGCCGTGGTGCCCTTGTGCAGCGGCGCCAGCGAGGATTCGACGTTGATCGTGATGCGCACGTCGTAGTCGTGCAGGAGCGTGATGTTCTTAATCGAGCCCACGGGCACCCCGCCGACCTGTACTTGATCGCCGCGCACCAGCTGTCCGGCTTCGGGAAAGATCAGGTAATAGGTGGCACTGCCACTGCCGCCAAGCAGGAGCACGAGCACGATCGCAACCACCACTGCGATCGCCGCGACAGCAACGATCCGAGTCGTGCTGGCGCGCCGCGATGGCGGGGGCAGCGGCGGTGGCGTCGATGCAGGCGGTGGGACGGTGGTCGCCATCGCGCTACTTGCCTTCCGCGGCCGGCGAGGCCACGCCGGGGTTGTCTGGAATCGCCGCCGGCGATGGCTTGGAGCTGACCGTGGGATCGGGCACCTCGCCGAGCCGGGCGACCAGCGCCAGCCACTGGGCGGGCGTCAGCCCGGAACCGGAGACGGCGGCGGTATGCGCCCGAGCGTCCGCAAGCGGGGCGAAATCGATGCTGATCGTGTCCCCCTCGTCGGCGAGCACCGTCATGCGAAGCGTGCCGAAACGCATGGAACTTGCGATCTGCAGTGGTTTCATGACGCCCTGCAGCGCTGCGAGCTTGCGCGCCACGGCGAGCCCGAGGGTGCTCGGCCCGTCTGCCTCGATGACGGGAGTCCCGTCGATCGCCGAGAGGTCGAGGACCTGACCGGTGGTGCCGGGCGATGGCAGGCCGTTCTTGGCCGTGGATGCCTGCGCGCAACTGCGTGAGGACACGGTCGGGCTCAAGCCTGAGGCAGCGAGGAACTCGAGCGCCGCAAGTACGCGCCTGTCGGCTCTGTCGTCGGCGATCAGACGGCGCTCGCAGCGGGGGAGGCGGATCGCGTGATCGCGCGGGACCTGCAGCGAGAGCTGGGTCTTGGACTCGAGCAGCGCTTGTCCGGGACTTGGCGTGAGCTTGGCAAATGGCGTGCGGCCAGTGGTTTTCACGGCTGAGGAACTCTGCAGCTTCACCCAGCCGTCGAGGATCGGCTTCGGATCGATCAACGGCTCGCCGATACCGGCCGGACGGATCTGAAAGACGATGTGAGGTTCGGCCCCGGATCCGACGTGGCCAAGCACGGTGCCCGCGATCACCTGCGCGCCGACGTGCAATGGGTGCAGGTAGACGTTCTCCGACCCGTCCCTGAAGGTACGAGTCGCGCCGCTTGCGGCTGGGTCCGAGGGGCCGGCGCCCAAGCTGATGCTGGAGAGACCAGTTGCACGCGGGGCACCGGCTTCGGCCGATTCGAGCACTGGGTAGAGCGAGGCGAGCGTGCCGAGCCCAGCGTAGGTGTAGGTGTTTCCGTAGACGTCCACAAGCGAGATGCTCGGGCCGAACGGGCCGGTCGGGTCGATCTGTGTGATGTGCCCGTCTTGTGCCGCGATCACGGGAGCCCCAGCCTGCGTGTAGATCGTCGTGGCGGGCACCGTATGTGGGGAAGGACCCTCGATCGTGGGGAAGCCGTCGCTGTAGTGCGAGGCGGCGTACACGGGAAAGCGCGCTTCGGTCAGGCCGGTGATCGCGCCGAGCAGTTCCGGCGGAGTGCCACCGAGCAAGCGCGCCCGCAGCATCACGGATTCGACGTATGCCTGCGAGTGGTTGTAGGCCAGTACCGCGCCACGAATATCTGTATCGCCACCGGCCTGCTTGAGATATCGAGCGGCGGCGAAGATCGCGTCGGCGGGGTTATAGGGGTCCTCATAGCCGCTGTTGTTGACGTCGACGCCATATTGGCTCCACTCGCTCGGCAGGAATTGCATCCAACCCTCGGCGCCGGCGCTGGAGACGCTCAGGTCGCGGCCGTAATCGGTCTCGACTTCGTTGATCGCGGCAAGCACCTGCCAGGGGATGCCGTAGGCGGCGCCCGCGGCCTGGTAGATCGGCAGCAGGAAGGGTGGGATCGAGAAGCTGTCGATGAAGAAACTGGGCACGTTCGAGAGCGAGCCACCGAGCGTCGAGGGCAGCGGCGGCGTCAGCGTCGAGGGCGACACGGCCTTGGTGTTCTTGCCGTTCTTGCCGGTCGTGGCGTTCGACGGCGGCTGCGTCGTGGACGGACCTCCGTGAGCGTGTGTGACAGTCGTACGCGGCTGCGAGCGCTGTGTCCGCACTTCCGGGGCGGGGACGGTGGTAGTAGTGGATTCGCCCGTTGAGGTCGTGGGGGACGGGGGCGACGCGGTCGTGCTCGTGCTCGTCGGCGCGGGTTCGGTTGCCGGTGGGGCGGGCACGTTCGTAGTCGTCGTTGCAGGCGCTGGCGCAGTCGTTTCCGTCGTGGGAGCCGTCGAGGTCGTTTCAGCAAGCGCCGCTTCGACTGGGGCCAACATGGAAAGCGTCGCGAGCAAAGGGAGCAGCAGCGCAGTGAATGGTGGGCGAATCCTCATGGTCAGTCGCCGAGCAGGTAGTTGAGCAGCATGCCGCTAGCTTCGGAGGATTCCGAGGATGGGCTGTAGTAAGTCGTGCCAGACGCCGCCCCACCCACTGGCTGAGCCGTCGGCGCCGCCCCGGAGGCGGTCGACAGCGCGCCGGCACCGGTCGCGCCGGCGGTGACCGAGCCCGGATACTTGGCGGTCGCCTCAGCCGGTGTCATCCCTTTCAGGACGGCCAGCGTGCGCTGCATCACAAGGCTTGTCGAGCTCGAACCGGCGGCAGTGGCCGTCGTGCCCGCCGTCTTACCGCCGATGAATTTTCCAGTAGAGCAGCTGGGATTGGTGACGATTGCGTAGCCGATGCAGCCGGCGCTGGCAACGATTTCCGCACGCAGGAAGTGCCCAAGCGCGTCGTAGCCGTTGACGCTGCCGGCGCCGAGATAGATGAAGTCGAGCAGGCGCTCCAACCCCCCCGTGCTTTTCAAGTTGGTGAGCAGCCCGGAGAAGTTGCTCGCGAACGGCTTGGCGTTCTTGCCGAGCCCCTTGGCCAGCCCGAGCAGCGGTTCCACGGCCTTCAAGGCGGAAGCCGTCTTTTTGGCGTTTTTGCCGACCGCGCTCAGGAAGCCTTCGAAGGATTTGGAGAACGGTGCCGTGCTCTTGAACAGTTTGTTGATGCCGGGCGCCGCGATACCGAGATCTTCGAGCGTCGGCGTCGTCTGTTCCGCAAAGCGTCCGAGCCGTTCCATCGCCGGTCCGAGCTGTTCGAGGAAAGCGGGGAAGTCGGCCAGGTTCTGAGCAAGCGCGCCGCGCTGGTTGGCGGTCGCCTGAGCAACTGTCTTGCTGGCTTTGATGAAGCCGACGACCTGGCCGCGATCGGCCGCGATCGGCGCGAGCGCGCGGTCACCTTCGACAGCGAGGTCGGTCAGCACCTTGTTCTCCTTCGCGAGGATCGCGAACACCGCTTCGAGCTGCTGCAGAGCCGGGTTGGCGCGGCGGATGACCACGTTCAGGTCCGAGCCACGGCCCGCGAGACCGGCGCCGAATTCGTTGAGGAGGATCGTCAGGCGCTGGGCCTCGGGCAGGCGCGTGATGTCGCCGAGCAGGTCGGGATCCACCGGGCTGTGCGTGTTCGTGACCGGCAGAAGCACCTGGCCGGCGCCTTCCTGCCCCGCGGGGATTGTCTTCAAGGGCGGTGGCAGAGGTGTGCCTTCGACGCGCGGCTGGGTGGGCAGGCAGTCCACGAACTTCTCGCCGATCAGCGCCTGCGGGCGGACTGTGCAGCTCGCGTCTTCGCGGAAATCCTGGAAGCCGGGAGTAGTGATCTTGAGCACAACCGCGGCCTTTGCCTGTGGCGTGGGCGTGACCGATCCGACCGTGCCGACATTGACCCCATCGATCTTGACGTTCTCGCCAGAGGTCAGGTTACCGGCATCGTCGAAGATCGCACGGACCTCATAGCTGCCGCTGGAGCCGCCGGCCGAGGTCGCGAGCAGCACAACAGCAACGAGCGCGACCGCGCAGACGGTAGCCGCGACGGCGGCCATGCCCCTCCTGAACCCCTGATTCTGCGTCCTCAACCCGATCCTACCTCTGTGTCGATAACGAGGAGAGGGCGGCCAATCCGTTTTGGATTCGGCCGCCCTGTCCCGCTGTCTCCCAGACCTTACGCGCATCGCGCACTCTCTGAGGTACCTCTTCCTTTACTTTCCTCCAAGTCCTGCCGGTGGCCGCCCCAAGCGCCAGACAGCCACCGAACCTCTCCTTAACTCCGTCGTGGCCCTACTTCTTTGGGCACGGCGCCTTGACGCTGACCGGAACTGTTTCCCCGCTGAGGAACTTCAGTTCGGCCTTGACCGGGAACCCGCCCTTGGCGCACTTCTTGGGAAGCGTGCCGTAGGAGACGAGCTTTTTGCCCTGCATGAAGGCTGCGCCTACCTTGACTTTGATCTGTTCCACCGAGCCGTAGGGAGCACCGGGCACCGTCAGCACGAGCGGAACTTCCGTCGTCAGCACGGGGCCGAAACCGCCTGCGGGCGAGCTGAATTTGCCCGACGAGAGGAGTTCGATCACTGCTGGTTCGCGACCTTCGGCGTAGAACCCAAGATCGCCGCCTTCCTCAAAGAAAGGCTGCACGGTCAGCGTCTCGTGGACGCGCGTGCCGCCGAAGGAGACGACGCCGTTTGCGGAGCCCTTCGGACCGGCGAACGACTTCTTCGGGCAGTTCTGGACTTCATGGCTTTCAAGCGTCGCGGCAGGACACGTCGTAAAGCCTTTGGTGCTCAGCTTCGAGCCGGGAGGCGTGTAGAACGTGACGCCCGTCAGCGGCGACGGGAAGCCGCCATATTCGGTGCCGCTGATCGTGATTTCGGCTTCGACGTCGGTGCCGGCGCCAAAGATGTTGCCGGTGCCGGGCCATGTGGGCCCGCCGTTGGAGCTCGGATTCTTCGGGATCGGGACGGCTTTGACCTTGAGCGTCACGACCGGGGCCGCCCCTGCGATCGCCGGTAGGGCCAGCATTGCTACGGCGAGGCCGAGCAAGGCCAAACGGGTGGATGCTTTGCGCATCAGCTTCTCTCCTCTGTTGATGGGACAGGTCCGCCTACGATCCGGGTAGCTCCGGTCCTTGACGGTCCGGCGACATCGAGTCCCCTAACGTCTCAGCCGTCTGGGGAGCATTGGCGATTTGCCCGCAAGATTAGCCGTATCGGACGACGTGTTCAACTAGGTGGTTGCGCGGCGGCGCTCAAATCGAGCTCGTCGCCGACGTAGCGCACCCCGACCGGCTCGACGATCACTTGGCGCGCTCCGACCTCCACAGAGCCCGCCAAGACGGCCCGGAAACCCAGTCGCCGTGCCAGTTCGACCGCCTTCGAGCCCGCTCCCGCGGTGCAGTAGATCGCGTAGCCGGAGCCCATGTTGAACGTCGAGTACGCAGCGTGCCTGTCAAGACCAGCCTGCTCCACGAGGAACGCAAGGACCTCCGGTACGGAGGGCAGCTCGGAGATGCGGTAGCTCAGCGCCTGGGCGGGGCGCATCAGCTTGAGCAGACCGTGGCCGGTCACGTGACTGAGGTAGGAGATGGCGAGATCGGACTCGAGCAGCGCCTGCACCAGCGGTACGTACATGACCGATGGGTCGAGCAGCGCCTCACCCAGCGTGCGCCCGCTCGGCAGGGCGGTCATATAACCGTCGGACAGGCGCTCGACGAGCAGCCGCGCAAGCGACGCTCCGTTGGCATGCAGGCCGCTGGAGGCGACCAGCACGATCTCATCGCCCGCCTGCAACCCCTCGCCAAGGATCGCGGCACGCCCCGCCGGCACCGCGCCGACAGCCGCGCCCGCCAGCTCGATGTCCTCTACCGCGACAAGCCCGGGCAGCGACGGCGACTCGCCTCCGCCCCACGTACAGCCGGCGTCGATGCACGCGCGCTGCCAGCCTTGCAGCAGCGCTGCGGCGCGCTCGGGCTCGGCGTACCACTCCGATGCGCCGGTGGCGAAATAGGCGTTGACTACCAGCGGCAGCGCGCCGACACAGCAGAGGTCGTTGAGGATCGCTGCAACCGTGTCGTAGGCGACGTCGGCGAAGCGGTTGATGCCGTGGCGCTCGAAGAGCTGCCGAGCGATGACCGACTTCGTGCCGAGCCCCTCCATCACGAAGGCAAGCGTCCTATCGCCGAACTCGAACACGAAGGCCGGCTCGCCACGCGAGGCATCGAGCGCACGTCCGCCGCGGACGGCAAGCAGCGACGAGGTGGCAAGCGCGCGTGCCATCGCCATGCGCTTGCCCTCGTCGAGCGCGTCGTAGTCGACGCCCGCCGCCTTGTAGTTGGCCGAACCCTCGCTCATCGGCGATGATCCTATTCCCACTGCCGAGGAGGAGACGATGGACTTCCAGCCGAGCGAGCGTTGCATCGAGTTCCAGGAGCGCCTGAGCGCTTTCATGGACGAGCACGTCTATCCCGCCGAGCCCGTGTACCAGCGCCAGCTGGCCGAGTCCGGCAACCCACACCACCAGCCGGCGGTGATGGAGGAGCTCAAGGGCCGCGCACGCGCGGCGGGGCTGTGGAACATGTTCCTGCCGGACGCCGACCACGGCGCGGGCCTCTCCAACAGCGACTACGCGCCGCTTGCGGAGATCCTTGGGCATAGCCATATCGCCTCGGAGGCATGCAACTGCTCGGCCCCGGACACAGGCAACATGGAGGTCCTGCACCAATTCGCCACAGAGGAGCAAAAGCAGCAGTGGCTTAATCCTCTACTCGAGGGTGAGATTCGGTCCTCGTTTGCGATGACCGAGCCCGACGTGGCCTCTTCTGACGCCACCAACATCACGCTGCGCATCGAGCGCTCGGGAGACGAATACGTGCTCAACGGGCGCAAGTGGTGGACCTCCGGCGCTCTGCATCCGCACTGCAAGATCATGATCGTGATGGGCAAGACCCAACTGGATGCGGCCCGGCATCGCCAGCAAAGTCAAATCCTCGTGCCGATCGACACCCCCGGTGTGCAGATCTTGCGAGGGCTGCCGGTCTTCGGCTACCAGGATCAGGAGGGCCACGCCGAAATCCTCTTCGAGGATGTGCGAGTGCCGACAAGCAACCTGATCGCCGGCGAGGGCGACGGCTTCATGATCGCCCAGGCACGACTCGGCCCGGGGCGCATCCACCACTGCATGCGCTCGATCGGCGCCGCCGAGCGGGCGCTGGAGGCCATGTGCAGGCGAGCCGTGGAGCGCACGACCTTCGGCCAACCCGTGGCGTCCAGGGCCAACATTCAGGACTGGATCGCCGAGGCGCGTATCGAGATCGAGATGGCGCGCCTGCTCACGCTCAAGGCCGCATGGCTGATGGACACGGTCGGCAACCGCCACGCTCGCACCGAGATCGCCGCCATCAAGGTGGCCGCTCCGAGCATCGCGTTGAAGGTGATCGATCGTGCGATCCAGGTGCACGGCGGCGGCGGCGTCTCAGACGACTTCCCGCTCGCCTGGACCTACGCGCACCTGCGTACCCTGCGCCTGGCCGATGGACCAGACGAGGTCCACAAGCTGTCGATCGCACGGCGCGAGCTGGCGCCGTACATGCCTTCCGAGGCTGGTTGAGCAGACGCTCCAAGTGATGCCTCGCGCGCACAGGAGGCACGGCCGATTCGAAGACCCTACGACTGCCCCAGACGCAGGCTGTAGAGCACGGCGGCAACCGACGTAGCGAGGTTCAGACTGGAGACGCCAGCTCGCATCGGCAGGCGCAGCCGGGCATCGGCGCGTTCGAGCAAACGCGCGCTGAGACCATCGCGCTCGGTTCCAAACGCCAGCAACGCGCGCGGAGGCACTGCCTCGGGGCGCAGCTCCTCTCCCTCGGGGTCCAGCGCCAGCAGCGGCCTGTCGGTCTCGGGCAAATTCTCCACGCGCGCAACAGGCAGCGCGAAGTGCAGTCCCGCCGAGCCGCGCACCGCAACCGGATCCCAAGGATCCTGACGGCCGGTCGTGAGCACGCCCGCCGCCTCGGCGGCTGCGGCGACGCGGATCACGGCACCGAGATTGCCGAAGTGGCGCGGATCCTCAAGCAGCACCAGCGGCGCCTGCCCCTCGGCGGCGAGCATCGCCAGCGGATCAGTTGCAACGCGGCGAGCAATGCTGACCACGCCGGTATGCGGGATGTAGGGGCCGAGCCGCTTGAAAGCCTCTGCGGGCAGTACGACGGCGAGCGCTTGCATCCGCTCGATCAGATCGGGAGCCAGGCCTTCTCCCAGACGCGCCAGCTCGGCCGTGTCAGAGCACGCAACCAGCTCTATGGAAGCGCCAAAGCGAAGTGCATGCTTGAGCGCATGAAAGCCTTGCAGCACGACCAGATCCTCGCTGCGGCGTGCCTCGTGGAAGCGCCGCACGATCACGGGCGTGTCGAAACCGGGCGCGCCAATGCTCACCGGCTGAGTGTATGTCGGCATCACGGCCAGCGCCGAGCTGCTCCGGCGCCTCCCTCCCGGGTTACTCCAGCCTCCGCGCCTGTTTCATCGGCGCCAGGGGGACCAACCGGCGCGTGAAAGACTAATCAGCTGCTACCGTTCGTTCGAACGAACGGTAGGTATCGACGATCTGAGTGGGCGCACCTAACAGCACGCCCTTCCAATCCAAAAAAATGTCCTCAGCCACCCATTCAAGCTCAGCCGTAGACGCCGAAGGCGCCAATCCCCTCCGTCCGCCGCGAGATCTACACGAGTGCGTGGCAGCGCTGGCCCAGGGACGCGTCAGCTCTACGCAACTGGTGCAACAAACGCTCGAGCGCATCGAGACGACCCAGCCCACGCTGAACGCTTTCCGTGTGGTGCGTGCCGAGGCCGCCCGTACCGAGGCTGCCGAGGCCGACAGGCGTCTCGCGGCCGGCGAGCGGCTGCCCTTGCTTGGAGTGCCGATAGCGATCAAGGACGATGTGGACCTCGCCGAGCACCCGACCTCCTTCGGCTGCTCAGGACCATTCGCGGCCAAGACCGAGGATTGCGAGATGGTGCGTCGCCTACGTGCGGCCGGCGCAGTGATCGTCGGCAAGACCAACACGCCCGAGATCGGCCTCTACCCCTTTACCGAGGGCAAGGCATTCGGCGCTACACGTAATCCCTGGAGCCTCGAACACACCCCGGGGGGCTCCAGTGGCGGCTCGGCCGCTGCCGTCGCCGCGCACATCGTCCCCGCCGGCCTCGGCTCCGACGGAGCCGGCTCGGTGCGCATCCCCGCCGGCTGGTGCAACCTCGTCGGCGTCAAGCCCCAGCGCGGGCGCATCTCCACTTGGCCCGACGCCGAGTCATTCAACGGCCTTACCTGCATCGGGCCGCTGACCCGCACCGTCGCCGACGCCGCCCTGATGCTCGACGTGGTGAGCGGCAATCGCCCCGAGGATCTGCACGCCCCGCCCCCACCGCCCGAGCCCTACGTCCAGGCGATCGCCCGCGAGCCGCGCCCATTGCGCATCGCGCTCTCCCTGCGCCACGCCTTCAGCGGCGCCCCCGTTCACCTGCACCACGAGATCGAGGCCGGCTTGCGAAGAATCGGCCGGGTGCTCGCCGAACTCGGCCACATCGTCGGCGAGCACCATCCCAGCTATGGCCTGATGGGACTCACGCTGGTCGCGCGAGGAGAGTCTGGAGTGCATGGCTGGGTCAAGCGCGTGCCAGACCACTCGCTGCTGGACGCGCGCACTCGCTCGACAGCACAGATCGGCGGCATCCTGACCAAGACCGTCCTGCCCCTCGCCAGACGCTTGGAGCGACGCTTTCAGGATCGCATCTCCTCGATTTTTGGGGATTTTGACGTGCTTATAACCCCTACTAGCGCCAGTGTGCCACTTCCGATCGGCAGGACCGATGGACTCTCCAGTTGGTCCACGCAACAGGTGATCGCCGGCTCGTGTCCATATACGTGGCCATGGAATGTGCTCGGCTGGCCGGGGGTTAGCGTGCCTGGAGGGCTCACAAGCGAGGGCCTGCCCTTTGGAATACAACTGCTCGGCCCAGCGTGCAGCGAGGCAATGCTGCTGTCGCTTGCCGCTCAGCTCGAGCGAGTCGAGCGCTGGCATGAGCGCGTCGCGCCGCACGCCGTCGGGGGTGTGCCACGATGATTAGCGCAATCGCACCCATCGGCACAGATGCATCTGGGGAGCCGGACGGGGTTGCTCAAAAGGTCGATGCCGCGCGCGCCCGCGGGGGGCATGCCAGTTCGAGCAACCCACTCAATGCGGTAAGAAGCGACGCTGTGGGCGTGCGCGAGCGCATGCTGCGTGCGACCCTGAAGCTGATCGCCGACGGCGGCGTCGCCGCGGTCACCAACCGCCGCGTCGCGGCCGCCGCCGGAGTATCGCTCGGCTCGCTCACCTACCACTTCGCAAGTCAAGCCCAGCTGCTGCGCGAGAGCCTGCTCCTGCACGTCGAGGAGGAGACCGCAAGGCGTGAACAGATCGCGCAAGAGCTGGCAAGGCAGAAACCAGGCGTGCGACAGGTCGCCGAAGCCGTCGAGCAGCTGGTGGCCGTCCCCTCCGAGATCCCCAAGCAGATAGCGGAGCTTGAGCTGCACCTTCAGGCCGCGCGCGACCCCGAACTGCGCGAAGCCTCGCAGCGTTGCTTCGAGGCCCACGAACAGATTGCGAGCGCCGCGCTGAGCGCGCTCGGAATTCCCGACGGAAAGCGCCACGCGCCCGCCGTGGTCGCGCTGATGACAGGACTTGCCGTGCGCCGCCTCGCTGAGGGTGGACGAGACGCACAGGGCACTTCTGACGCGCTGCTGGCGCTCGTTCGCGGGCTCGAGCCACGGTAGCTGGACCAGGTTTAGCCCAGCCCATTCGAGTCGCGCACCGCGACAGTCCCCAGGATCGCCTCAGCGTCCGAGCGTGCGCACCAACTCGCGAGCACGAACGCGAACGCCGCCGATCAGCTCGCGTACCTCAGAGAGGCCGGCCCGCAACTCGACGTCCCCCACCTCGATCGGCAGCATCGAATCCTGCAGTTCGCCGAGCATGCCGTCCGCTCGTGCAGCGGCGTCGACCGCGGCGTCGATCAGGCCCTTCGTGCCAGTCGACGGGGCTACTGGAGAGGGTGTCTGGAACGTGTAACCGGACAACTCGTGGCGCTCGGCGAACCCCGCATAGACGCGCTTGGCGCGCCCATAGGCCGTCTGGATCGGCTGGAACAGCTGCTCTTCAAGGCGCTCGGCAGCCCGTTCGTCGAGATGCTCATAGGCCTCGCTCAGCAATGCCAGAGCGATAGCGATCTCATCGGCGGCGCCAGCGAGATCGTCCAGAATCTGCTGGCGACCCTCAGCGGTGGTGTAGGACATAGCCGACAGCCTACCCACGAAGGGCGCTGCTCCCCCGGACCGAGCTTTCCTTGTGCGCGGGGCCTGTATCCAACGATCAGACAGCGCTTGCGACTTCGCGTTCCTCGAAGAACGCATGTTCACGCTTACCCATATCGGTAACCGGTGGAGCACCCTCGAAATGCTCGGCGGTTATCGAGCCCCAACGGTTACCGGCTCGCAGCTGCGCGATCACCGACAGTACGCCCATCTCCATGCGGCTCATGAAGGTGTACTCGGGCGACATCGTGATATGACGGAAAGCGTTGGCCGAGGGGCCGTTGGGCGAGCACCTGCGCGCGATCCTCCTCGCCGCGTATTCAGGTGTGACAGTGAAGTGCTCATTCGCCCAAAGCATCTCCCCGTCCCCTCGCCAGTAGGCGAATATCTCCTCGGGGGAAACCGGGTCTGAGGACTTGCAGAATCCAACCTCCACGCATGCCCGCCAAGTTCCGAGGACATCGCCGCGCAAACATTCACGCAGTACCTCGTCCATGATCTTGACCTGCTCGGGGCGGAAGCGCTTCACACAGCCGAAGTCCAGAAAACTCACGCTCCCATCCTCATGAAAGATGTAGTTGCCAGGATGTGGATCGGCGTTGAACTGGTAGATACGCTCGTAGGTGCCATAGACGAAGCGGAAGATCGCCTCCGCCCACTGGTCGCGCAGCTCTTGCTTGGCCGTGAGGGCGTCGCTCCAGTGGATGCCCTGTACGAGCTCTTGAGTCAGGACATGACCGGTGCAAAGCTCAGGAACAACGTCCGGTACGTGGATGAACGGATGTCCTCGATAGTAGTCGGCGAACTCTGCCTGACTGGCGGCCTCCAGCCGATAGTCGAGCTCCTCGACGATGCGCGCTCCCATCTCACGCGCCGCGCCGCGCAGGTCAAAGCTCAGTCTCCGCGGCGACATGCCACCGATGGTCAACGTCAAGAACGTAGCCAGCAATTCTGTGTTCTTGAGGTCGGCGCAGATTGCCTCCGCCACTCCCGGATACTGAATCTTGACCGCGACGTCACGACCGTCTTGCAGTTGAGCTGCATGCACTTGACCGACCGACGCCGCCGCGAGCGGTTCCCACTCGAATTTGGCAAATACATTCTCGGCAGGTTGGCCCAGCTCGCGCTCGAGCACCTCGCGCGCGAGCACAGGCGCCATCGGCGGCGCATCGTCGCGAAGGCGCATCAGCGCCGTTTGGTAGATCGACTGGAGCTCCGCTGGAACCGCGGGACTCAGCAACGCGAACGAGGCCATTTGTCCTGCCTTCATCAGCGCGCCCTTGGAATGGCCGAGCAGCTCGGCGTAGCGCTCGGCCGAGCGTACGTGGAACTCGCTTCGATCGGCGTCCGTCCACTTGCCGCGCAGCTTGGCCATCAACGCCTCGCCGGCGCTCCGAACAGTCAGACCCACAAGCGGAGCGGTGCGCCGCAGGCGACCTCGGCCGATCCCGTCGCCACGCGCCTCGCGCACATCTGGAGAAAGCTCGGAACCGGACATACCCCACCCCTCCATCCAATCAGTCGACCCTGACCTTTACTCAGCGTATACTTGGAAAACGGCTATGTCAAGTACGGTATGCGACTCACTGTCGCTAGCGTCCAAGACGCCTCTCGTACAACTCGTCGGCACGAACCATCAACCCGCCGAGGCTGACATGCAGGCCTTCGCACAGCTTCAACAGGGTCTCGTATGTGGGATTGCCCCGACCGCAAACGAACGTGCCGACCTGCTTGACGTCCAGGCCCGAGTCGTCAGCAACGCTCTCCTGTGTCATATCGGCGTTTTCGGCGATCACCAATTCGATCGCCTGACCCAGCGTGGCATGGCGAAGACTGCGCGGCTTGACGGTCCTTGGGCGTGACATGCGGTGCAGACTTGCGCATTTCAAGCGGAGGAGTTAGGGCATCGATGTAGAAAAAACGCCACAGTTGCTCTTTTGACCGCACTTTGGGGGCTTTTCGTGGCGCCAGGCAGTGACAAAGATCCCAACCTGATCGTCCTCGGACGAGCAGTCCAGCTGATACGCGAACAGAGAAGTATGAGCGCCGGCGAACTCGCGAAAGCAAGCGGGGTTCTCCGCGAACATCTCGACGCCCTTGAAGCCGGGCAGCTCGACCCCACCTACGAGCTGCTACTGGAGATCGCCGACGGCCTCGGCGCCCAACCCTCAGCGCTCGTCATCCTCGCCGAACAGCTCGACTCGCCCGCTGACCAGTGAGGTAGAGAGCCAGAAGCTCAATGGTCGAGGTACGAACCCATCGGGTTCGATCCCGCCTTGCGACGATCAGATCGAGTCGCTCTTGCTCCGGTTGCACTCGGCGCATAGAAGCTGGAGGTTCTGAAGCGTCGTGGCGCCACCGTGCGCCACGGGCAGGATGTGGTCGTACTGGAGGTCGAAGGCGCCGCCGCACTCGACGCAGTGGCCACAGTCGCGCTCGAATACTGCTCGGCGCAGATCTGTCGGTATTGGAACGCGCGTCGAGCGACCGTTTTCCTCAGCCCGCATCAGGCTTCGCGCGGACTGCAGCTTCTGCTCCTGGCGACGCTTGCGTTGCAAGACCAACGCCTTCACATCCTCGGCTCCCAGGCCTTCATCGTCCCAATGGAAGTCATCCAAGAATTGCCAAAGATTGCGCCGGCCATCGCGCCACATATGCACCGGTTCCGTCGCCGTCGCTTGCTGAGCTGCTTGCACCTGAGCCTTCGACCACCTCAGTTCCATGATCTTGCGCCCAGACTGCACCGCGTAGCGACGCCGGTGAGCATCCGGCGAATCGTCCAGGGCAGCTTGACGAGCTGGGCTTATTGTCCACGCGAAGCATCCGGAACCGTATCGGCATGCTGATCTTGTTTATGAGCCCGCGACACCTTTGGGTGCGCCTCTTTATGGGTGCGCGGGGCCAGGAGACGCTTTCCCGTTCACGCGTGCGGGCTCCATCACTGCACTTGGCGTGGCCGCCGAGCAGCAGGGGGCAGATCAGGCGGCGACGGCGGCGACGCACTCAGCTCACAGGATCGACGGCTTGCACCATGAACCCCTCACGTCGCGCAGCGCTGGCAAGCCGCTCGTCGAGGGTCACGATGTTCAGCGAGGCAGGCAGTCCCTCCGAGGCAATGACAGCGGCGGCAAGCTGCAGCGAGTCGGCACCGCGAAGCGTGTGTACTCGGAGGAGCCGACGTGCGGTGCCTCGTAGGGCCACAGTCGGCTGCACCTCGTTCCAGCTCTCGGCGAGACGGTCTAGGCGCTCAAGCGCGGCAGTCATCGCACCATCCGCCAACGCTCCTTCCCGCTCCAGCCTTGACAGTGCGGATGCGCACTCGACTTCAGTTGCCCACCAAACGCACATAACCGGGTCCTGGGCGGCGCTCGCCAGCAACCCCTCAGTACTGGCCTCGGTGACAATCAGCGGCACGATCGCTGAGCTGTCCCAGAACCTCAACGACCCTCGCGCCTCTCCTCGATCAGTGCCGCAACAGCGCTCGCTGAAGCCCTCGGACTCGGCGGGCTCGTGCTCAACAGCTCCGTCACGGGTGGCTTGCGAGCCGCTCGGACCGCTCCGACACGCTCCAGCCTCGCGATCCTTCCCTCGGCGTCAGGAGAAGCACTAATTGCAGACTCCAATCGTGCAACCGGCGTGCCTCGATCCATGATCAGCACAGACTCGCCGGCGCGCACCTGACCGATCAGCGCACTAAGCCCGTTCTTTGCTTCGGTAATCGTCGCGACGACCATCAGGCTAGAATAGCGTGATTGCCCTAGCTACTCAAGCCTTCTACTTCGCAGTAGTGGTGGCCGAGCGAAGGATCGCTACACTGCCGCAGACAAAACGCTACACTGCGGTTTTGGTGCAGGGCCAGAAAAATAATGGCGAATCCAGCGCAGACGCGACGCCGAGGGATGAGTTCGAGGCGTTCGAAGTGACGCTTCGAACGCTGTCCGAGCGCGTGCGGAAGGACGATGCCTTCGCACATGAACTGTACGGTGCGCTCTGCAACATGCGCTGGCGCCGCCGAGACGCCGACAGCGCGCCTGTTTCGATGAGCTGGCGCTATGCAGGCGGCATCGTCGCCCATCTTGCCTGCAAGGGAGGCTGCTACCTCGACTACCACTGCTCCGGCAACGAGGGCGCGGTTTCCCCACGTATTCGAGATGCTCTGGGTGCACTGGGGTGGATTTCGGCTCCGTGGCCGGAGGACGAGACATCAACGAGTTGACGGTTTGATCAGCCCATCGCGATCAGCTGCGAGCGCGCGGCACTTACAGACAGCTGTCAGTGGAGACGATTGGTCGAGACGACGCGAAATCGTCAGTACTGGCCTAGCGTCTGCTCGCCTGTGCTCCTTTGATGCAACCCAAACGAGGGGCACCAAGGGGAAGGCTAGAGCTGTTCGCGCAGCTCGTCGCGGCTCAGACCGGCGTCTCGGAGGATCCCGTTCAGGGTTCCGCGCTTGAGTTCGCGGTGCAGCGGCACGACCAGCGAGACGGCTCGATCCTGGTGCTTGAGCCGAACATGGCTGCCGCGCTGGCGGGCAACTTCCCAGCCGAGCTTCTGGAGCACCTCGATCAGCTGCGCGCCGGAGACGACCGGCAGACGCTCGCTCACGCGGGAACGGCGAGCCTGCGGCGGACGATGCCGGAGCCGACCGGCCGTCCTTCTTCGCGCAGACCCTCGACGTAGAGAGCAAGAGCCTCCTGGGCATTCTCGACCGCCTCGTCGATGTCCTCGCCCTGCGTGTGCAGACCTGGAAGGTCTGGCGCGTAGACGTGGTAACCGCCCTCGTCCTGGGGCTCGAAGACGAACTCAAACTCGCTCTGCTCGGCCATACGCTCAGGATACCGCCAAGCGCGACGGACGAGACGACTTTCGGCCCTACCTCATCCCATCTCACCGGACTCGTCAGGCACCGACGACAGCCGCCGGACGTTCGTGGTGCAGGCCCGCTTCAACCGCTCGCGTGCGGCTTGCTCCGAGGGATGAGACCGTACGTGGACATCACCAGCGCGCCGCCGTCCGTGCGTCCGAACTGAACGGCGACATCGGCATTTGACACGCCAAGTTCGAGTAGGTGCGTGGCGCAGAAGTGACGCAGCTCGTAGAAGTGCATCTTTGGACGACCGAAAGCTGTGCGCACAAGACGCCAATAGTGCAGATGGCTGCTCTTTGAGAGGTGACTCCCACGCGGCGTCACGAAAGCCACGGCACGTCGAGACGAGCCGGGACATCGACCAATGCTTCGCGAGCGGCCGGGGGAAGGATGACTGTCCGCGCCTGCCCATTCTTGGGAGCCTTGATCTGCGGCGGTTTTCGTTCGCGCCGTTTCGCCTTGTGCGCCGGGGTTCCCCCTGCGTTGATCCGCGTTTCGCGAACCTCCGCAGGAGTTCCAACCAGTGGAGACGCCGGGAATCGAACCCGGGTCCGCAGTCGCGTATGAATGGCTTCTACGAGCGTAGCCGGCGCTCTAATCTCGCCCCCTACTAGCCTCGCCGGCCGGGTTGTAAGGGACCAGCCTCCTTGAGTGTTCCCGGGTCAGCGGAGGCGGGCCTCACCGGGTGAGCCTACTTTCTGATCCCGAGAATCCCCGCCGTAGGCGAGTGGGGCTCGAGACCTCGTGCCTTAGCTATTGACTAAGCAGCGAGGGCGTACTCGTGAGAGTCCGCACTTATGGTTTTCCCGGGTGTTTTACGAGGCCGCCCGGGACCTCGACTCGCGACCATCCACACGAGCCAACCGCGTCGAAGCCTGTCGTCCCCGTGGATGCGTACTCGCAGCAGTGTAGCGGCCGTTTATACGATGCCCCCTGCGCGCGGGGGGGCATAGGCGTCTTGGCGAACCACCGCTCCGGCCCCGACACACCGCGCTTAACGAAATCGACGCGGTCCCGGGCCGCTTCGAGGAACCTTTCGCCGGTCGGCCGAAAGCCTTCCGACGATTGGTGGCGCGGCCTCACACCTCGGTGGCCTCGCTCTTTGCGGCTCGGGGGTCCGCGTCTACATCCAACGTACGCTTCTCGCCGACCTCCGTCAAGAGGGCTCGCGCGCTTTCCCCGCACATTCCGAAAAAAGCGCTTGCGATGACATGCAGACGGCTTATTAGGCGCCGCTTATGACGGCTGCGACAATAGGTGGATGGACGGTGAGGTGCCCCTGGCAAGCGAGGCTCCATTCGGGGCTCCTCGGCGTCCCCTGCGCAAGAGGATCGGTAGCGCTTTTGCGGGTCTCGCCGCACTTGCGGCGAAGTTCGGCGCCTACCTGAAGACGGGGCTCCTGCTGCTACCGAAACTGGCCTTGCTCAGTACCGCTGGCACCGCACTGATATCGATCGCCGCCTATAGCCTGCTGTGGGGCTGGACGTTCGCCGCCGGCTTCGTTGCCCTGCTGTTCGTGCACGAGATGGGACATGTAATCCAACTCAAACGCGAGGGCCTCAAGGCAAGCACACCGATGTTCATTCCCTTCCTGGGCGCGGCGATCTTTGCGCGCTCGCTCGGCGACAACGCGCTCGCCGAGGCGCGCGTGGGTTTGGCCGGGCCGATCCTCGGCACGCTCGGAGCGGTCGCAGTGGCCGTTGCTGGGGCCCTCACCAACAGCGACCTGCTGCTCGCACTCGCCTATCTCGCGTTCTTCCTGAACCTCATCAACCTGATCCCGGTCGTACCCTTCGACGGCGGGCGCGCGATGGCTGCCGTGGCGCCCTCGATGTGGTTCGTGGGGATCGGTGGCTTGGTGGCGATGATCTTCCTGCTCGGCAATCCATTCCTGTTGATCTTCATCCTGCTCGCGCTGCGCGAGATGCCGCGCCGCTGGCGCCAGTTGAGGTCGCACTCGATCGAGCAGGCCGCCTTCTATCGCGTGCCGCGTCACAGCCGGATCGCAATCGGACTCGTGTACGCAGGGCTGATCTTGGTGCTTGGAATCGGCATGTCCGAGACTCACATCCTCGTCAGCGCCGGTCACAGCTTCCGAGCGATCTGAACTCGACCACCATAGGGCTCGCTCCAGCCGCGTGCTTGGCGGCCTGAGTTCGATTCGAATCTGTAGGTAGGCTATTGCCGGGGCAAGACAGGGCATATGGGCCAACGTGACGGGATTGGGGTTTGCATGGGACCTAGAAGGCTGGCGGCGGCCGCGCTCGCCGCGACTACTGTGGCTGTTGCGGGTTGCGGTGGGTCGGCAAAGCCGCTGACGCACGCTGAACTTGTGAGCAAGGCCAACACAATCTGCAAGACCGTTACGGCGAAGTTCGCTACCAAGCGCGCCAACTCCGTTCATGACATTGCCCGCGTAGCCCCTGAACTAGCCTCCTTCGAGCAACAGGCGCTGTCCGAATTGAGCAAACTCGTTCCTCCGGCCGATCTCGAGAGCGACTGGAAACAATTCGTCGCCGGCGCCGAGTTGCTTGCCGAAAACACTTCGAGGCTAGGCGAATACGCGAAGGCGAACAATCTCAAAGCAGCTAGCGGGCTGATCGCCTCGACCGCGAGAACCCAGCACCAGATGCAGGCGATAGCCAAACGCGACGGGCTGACCGAGTGCAATCAGGTCGCCTGAACCGACTGGGCGCCTTAGACTGGGCAGCCTCCGAGATGTGCCGACAGGTGCGGCTCATCTTGCCTCCATCTTTTGGGCACGGTAGACGATGTCTGCGGGTATTTGTCCTTGGGTGAGGCGTCCGTGGTGGACGCGGTCGGTGTTGTAGTAGCTCAGGTAGGTGTCCAGCTCGCGTCTGAGGCCGGTGTAGCGGGGGTAGATGTAGCGGGCGAACGCTGGCCGCCAGCACTCGTCGAGGATCGTCTTGTGCAGCGCCTCGACGTTCCCGTTGGTCTGCGGCCTGCCTGCGTGGATGCGGCTGTGGCGGACTCCGAGCTGCTCGAGGGTGCTAGTGAAGTCATTGCCGCGGAACTCGTTGCCGTTATCCGAGAGCATCCGCTGCAGACGCCAGCCCGCGGCCTTCAGCTCCCGTGCGACACGCCTGGCGAGGACGCTGGTCTGCCGGGCGGTGGGGTTGCCTTGCTTGCAGATCACGAGCTCCGCCCATGCGTAGGAGGAGGCGATGTCGATCGCGGTGAGCTGCCAGATCGCGCCCTCAGTGCCTCTCAGCCTGCCGACGTAGAAGCAGTCGATCCCGACCAGCTCCCCCGGCTCTGAGACCTCCAGGTGCTGCTCTGGTCCTGGATCCCTGGGCGGCTCATAGGGCGCCGCGTAGCCGGCGATCAGCCCGAGGCGCTTGGCGCGGGTGTTCAGCCCATGGCGGCAGAGGACCTTCCACACCCCGTTCGCTGAGACGATGATCCCGCCCCACTTCTCCCTGGCCAGCTCTGAGGAAACACGCCGTGGCCCGAGGCCGGGATGGGCGATCGAGAAGGACACGATGCGCTCCTCGATCATCTTCGGCAGCGCGTTGGGCATCTGCGGCCGCCGGCGCTCCCGAGGCCTGAGCATCTCCAGCCCGTGCCGGTCGACCTGGCGCTTCCAGTGGTAGTAGGTAGAGCGGTGCACCCCGAACGTCCGGCACGCCGCCGAGACGCTCGTCCTCGCTGCCTCCGCGAACAACTGTTGGCGGTAGCCGAACAGCACGTCATCCTTGGTCATCAGGCTCAACCTCTCTCTTCACTTGGCGGTGAAGGAGGCAGCCTGAGACCAGGCACGGACGGGTTCCCCGGCCGGGGAACCCGTCCAAACCTCAAAGACCTATCGAGCCCCCAACTGTCGGGAGCACCCGGAGACAGCCCA
>DATHNT010000016.1:0-82963 GCA_035485715.1 Solirubrobacteraceae bacterium
GGCTGTCCGAATCTCAAGGTCAGGCATATTCCACTCCGTTATCGGCGATCCCGAACCATAAACGCTCCAGCCTCACGACAACCACAAGGCCGACCGGCCAGAACCTCGCAAATAGCGGCCCCACCTTGACATAGGAGCAACAGAAGTCGTGCCGACGGGGGACGCGTTGGCCGCGATAGGAGGCGGGGCGGGGGTTGCTACGGCTGCCGTGTGCGCTCGGCGGCGTCGATCGCGGCGGCGAAGTCGCTGACGCTCGCGTCAAGCGCGGCGAGAATGCGGCGGATGGTGCGCCAGTGTGCGCCGCGCTGGCCGCGCTCGAGACGGCCGACGAACGTGGGATCGACGCCCAACCGTTCGGCAAGCTGTTCCTGGGTCATCCCTGCACCCTTGCGCAGCGCACGTAGTGCGTCGCCCAGGATGAGCTGGTCTTGCTCGGCGGTTGGTTCGGGGTTGCGCTTCACGGCGGGAACACTCACGGCGCACGGTCAAAAGCGCCAGGGTATTTATGGTCCGGTTCTCGTGCTAGCCTCTGCTGCACAAATCAAGTGCCCCCGCGCAGTTGGAGCTGCCGGGGGCGTGGCTCCGAGAGCACGAACTCCCGGCGCGCGGGTCACGCTACCAAGCTAGGCGTGGCTGCCTCGGCCGATCGTCTCTCGGGCCTCCAATACAAGGAGGAACCGAGATGAGCCGCATGTTCAGAATTCCCGCAGAGCTGGTGCGAACCCTACGCATGGGACTCCACAGCGAGCTTGGTGGCGCAGCACAGGAGATCGAAAGCGTCAGCGACAGGTATGGCCGCCATCGGCATCCCGAGTGGTACGAGGAGCCCCTGGCCAAGTTCGACGGCGTCAGAGCGCTACTCGATGAGGTTGGCTGGGGCGAATCGCCCAAGCCGATTGACATAGTGGTCGATTTGACCAAGCACCAGTGCGCGACGCTCGGCTCACTACGCAGTCAGATGTGCATCCACCGGGACATGGTGGAGGAGGCCGAGGTAGTCGATCGAGAGCGGGCAAAGCAGGGCAAGCCACCGAAGGCTCCCGCCACGATCGCCCGTGCAGAGGCACTTTCGGCCCTGTTTGCCCGGCTTTGGTTGGTGCTCGCCGACGCTGAAGACAAAGCGCCGGACCCTGACCAGGCAGCCCCTCCTACCGATTAGAAGGGCAGTTGCGCGGCCTCAGAAGAACGTGTTCGCGGAGCGCGGCCGACAATTCGTTGGCCGCTTTCGCGTGCTCACGGTCATTAACAGTGTGGGAAGGACAAAAAGATCACCCGCACCTGACTCTCAGCCGAGCGTCGAATGGAGCCCAGCCGCTCGCGCCGTAGCCGAGACTGCCGTCCTACGCATCTTGCGCCGTCGCTACCCCAACAGGCGCATCGTCACCCGCTGGAATGAGCCTGACGCGGCTCGCGAGGTTGCCTCGTCCGGGCTGAACGTCGATCGACGCCAAGATGCCGCCTAGCAGTTCGGGCAGTATCAGCGGGTCCTCGCTGTTGAGAAGATCGGCGGCGCTGATCCGCTCACGCACCTGGACATCCCGCGCGAAGTTCTTGAAGTCGGCCTTCGCTTCCTCAAGCGCTTGCACGCGAGTGTCGAGATGCGCGTGATAGCGGTCTCCGAGTACCCGCCTGAGCGTGATGTCGGCCGCGAACGCGTCAAGCTCGCTCTCTGCGTCCAGAACGGCCTGCTCAAGCGCTCGCAGGTCTTCGGAGGTCTCCTCACCTATCTCGATGTCCAGATCGGCGAGAAAGGTCCGCAACTGCTCGCGTACGTATTCCTCCAACGGCTCCGCGTTCACGAACGCTCCACGCGAGCAACGCTCGCCTGTGCGGCGACTTTGCGTGGCAGCGCAGCGGTAGGTGCGGATCATTGGGCCGCCGCGGCTGCCAACCAACGCGCTACCACAGGTCCCGCAGCGAGCCAAGCCCGAAAGCGGGAATGTAGCGGCGGCTCGTCTGCGGCGTGGCTCGCGCTGTGCCGCCGTCCACTCCGACAGCGACACAAGCGGGTCCTGCGCCTCCAAGTTGACCGCCGAGCCGTTGTGGCTCTCGCCGAGGTAGCTCCGGTTGGCGAGCATCCGTCGCACCGTTGCTGTCGTCCAAGTGCGTCCCGGTGCATTCTCCACGAGATAGACGCACGCGGCACTCACGTCCTGTGCGGCGGCGATCCGGTACGCCTCGACCACCTGCGGGGCCTGCTCAGGATTCGGGGTGAGCGTTCCGTCCTCCTGACGCTCATAGCCGTAGGGCGTTGGGCTGATCTTCGCTCCGCGCTCGATCGCATGGCGCTTCGCGGTCTGCCAGCCGGCCACCATGTTGTCGCGCTCAAGCGTGGCCACAGCCAAGAGCACGGTCAGGATGAACGAACCGAACGGGCCGGTGGGGTCGATGTCCTCCTCTACGAACGCCAGGTGTCCGCCGAGCGCTTGGATGCGCTGCACGTCGTCGATCGCGCCCGCGACATTACGGGCAAAGCGGTTGAGCCGCCAGCACGCGATCCCTTCGGTCTCGCCGTTCTCGATGCGCTCTATTGCCGCTCGCAGACCGGGACGATCCTGGGTGCCGCCGGACTCGTCCTCATCGACGTGCCAGGCCGCGATCTCCACGCCCCGGTACTCTGCCCAACGGGCGATAGCCTCTCTCTGCACGGTAGGCGATATGTAGCCGGGTCCCTTGCGGCCCATTCTGCGGCTGACTCGTACGTATCCGTCGAAGCGTTTAGGTGTAGGCATCGGACTCCAGACCAAGGGTAGGCAATGTGGCTCTGACAACCAACCAGTTCAAGAACGGCAACCACATAGACGTCGAGGGCACGATCTTCAAGATCGTTGAGTTCCAGCACGTCAAGCCCGGCAAGGGCGGGGCCTTCGTGCGCACCAAGCTGCGCCGCGCCTCCGATGGCGCCGCGATCGACCGCACGTTCCGCGCCGGCGAGAAGTTTCGCTCGGTGCGCACCGAGGCGCGCAAGATGCAATACCTCTACGCCGACGGGACCGATGCTCACTTCATGGACACGGAGTCCTTCGAGCAGATCGCGGTGCCCGAAGCCACGTTCGCCGAGGCGCTGCGCTGGACGACACCGAGCAGCGAGGTCGACGTGTTGTTCATCGACGACCAGCCTTCCGACATCCAGCTGCCCAGTGCCGTGGAGCTGAGCGTGACCGAGACGGAGCCCGGGCTGCGTGGAGACACCGCCTCCGGCGGCGGCAACAAGCCCGCGACGCTCGAGACCGGAGCAGTGATCCAGGTGCCGCTGTTCATCGAGGTCGGGCAGAAGATCCGCGTTGACACGCGCTCGGGCGAATACATGTCGCGGTCCTGATGTCCCGGGCCGAGGCGCAGCGAATCCAAGACTCGGGAAGGTAGGGCGCCGTGCGCCGATCCGAGCAGCGTCGGGCGGCGGTGTTCGCGCTCTACCAGCACGATCTCACCGAGCGCCCACTGGGCGACGTGCTTGGCAAGAACGCTTCGCTGCTCACACTCGCTCTGGCTCATGCCGCTGCCGACAGGGCAGAGGAGCTCGACGAGGTGATCGATCGTCACGCCCACGGTTGGTCGGTGCAGCGCATCCAGCCGCTGGAGCGCAGCATCATGCGTGTGGCGCTGATCGAGATGTTGCATCCGGATGTAGCTCCCGGGGAGACGCCGATCCCGCCCGAGGGAGCGATCGAGGAGGCGATAGAGAGCGCCAAGACCTTCTGTGGCAGCGACGCGCCGGGGTTCGTCAACGGGGTGCTGGGCGCGGTGTTGCGCGAGTTGCGCCAGAATGCGACCCAACAATGAGTCTGGAGCGAATCGACGATCTAATCGCGCAACTGGAGCGTGCCTCGGAGCAGCTGCGCTCGGGCGAGCTCTCAGCCGACGCCGCCGCCACGATGGTCGAGGACTGCGCGGCGCTTGCCACGCAGGCGAGCAGCGAACTCGAGCGCCAAGCGCGGGCGGAGGTCTCCCAGCCCGCTCCGGGCCAGGACTCGCTGCTCTGAGACTGGTCCTCCCGCCAGGGCGCTAGTTTTGGACGCCGCCTATCCCGAGCAGCTGCGCGAGGAAATAGAGCGCTACCTGCAGCATATGCGCTTCTCCGAGGCAGCGCTCACCGCGGGCTTGGAGGAGGCGATGCGCTACTCGCTGCTGGCCGGTGGCAAGCGCATCCGGCCGGTGCTCGCGCTCGCCACCGCGCACGCGGTGGGGCTCGAGCGGGAGGACGCGATGCCGCTGGCGGCGACGCTCGAGCTGATCCACACCTACTCGCTGATACACGACGACCTGCCCGCGATGGATGACGACGCGCTCAGGCGCGGACGCCCCACCTGCCACGTGGCGTTTGGCGAGGACGTGGCGATTCTCGCCGGCGATGGGCTGTATGCAGAGGCATTCAAGCATCTGCTCTCCATGCGACGGAGCGCGCCCGAGCGAGTGCTGGAGGCAGCCGTCGAGCTTGCAAGCGCAACGGGGGTCAACGGTATGGTCGGCGGGCAGTACGTCGATGTCAGCGCGAGCGCTCCCGCGGGGGCCGATGGGTTGCGTCGCCTGCACGAGCTGAAGACCGGTCGGCTGATCGGCGCATCGGTCGTGTGCGTCCTGTCCTTGGCTGACGTGCGCGGACCTGCGACAATTGCGTTCAGGCGCTTTGCTGCGGAGTTGGGTGTGCTATTTCAGATCGTCGATGACATCTTGGACGTGACCGGCACGGATCTTGCGCTTGGCAAGCCTCAAGGCAGCGATGAGAGACACGGCAAGCGAACATACGTGAGCGAGTTCGGCATAGATCGCGCCAGGGAGCTGGCGGCAGAGTCCCACCGGACGGCACGCTCGGCGCTCGCGGAGGCCGCGCTCGCTGTGGCCGCTCAACGGACAGCCAGTGCCACTGGGCCCGCAGCGACGAGCCAGCTCGAGCAGATCACGGACTTCATCTACACACGCACATCATGACCATCATCGACGGCATAAACGGCCCCGAGGACCTCAAGGCGCTTTCCGACGAGGAACTCGCACAGCTCGCCCAAGAGGTACGCGAGCACATCATCGACACGGTGGGGGAGATCGGCGGTCACTTCGGCGCCAACCTCGGCACGTGCGAGTTGGCCGTCGCGTTGCACTCGTTGCTCGATTCCCCTTACGACAAGATCCTCTGGGACGTTGGCCATCAGGCCTACCCGCACAAGATTCTCACCGGCCGGCGAGAGCAACTGCAGACGATCCGCCAGTACGGCGGTCTCGCGCCGTTCTGTTCCATAGGCGAGTCCGAGCACGACATCATGGGTGCCGGGCACGCCTCGACTTCGATCGGCTATGCGGTTGGCATCAAGGAGGCGATGCGCCACCTCGACGACGAGCGCTCCAAGGGCAAGGTCGTGGCTGTGATCGGCGATGGGGCGATGACCGGTGGCGTGGCCTTCGAGGCGATCGGGCAGGCGGGCGGTCTGGGCACGCCGATGGTTGTGGTGCTCAACGACAACGGCATGTCGATCGCACCGAACGTCGGCGCGCTCTCGCGCTACTTCAACCGCGTCCGTCTGAACCCAAAGCTTTGGCATGCTCGTTCAGGTGTCGAGGGTGGGCTCACGCGGCTGCCGGGCAGCATCGGCTCGGCCTTCGAACGGCTCGGACCACAGCTGAAGGAGTCGATCAAGGCGTTCTGGGCGCCCGGGCTCTTCTGGGAGGAGCTCGACTGGGCCTACATGGGCGTGATCGACGGACACGACGTGCGCGCCCTGCGCGAGGCCCTACGAGAGGCATTGGCGGCCGAACGCCCGGTAGTCGTGCACGTCGCAACCGTCAAGGGCAAGGGCTTCGCACCCGCCGAGGACGGTGGCCTGGAGGGCATGGAGAAGTGGCATGCCGCCAAGCCGAACTCGATTCTCAACGGCGTGCCCACGGCCCCGCCCCCAAGTCCGCCGGTTCCCTCGTCTGCCGGCGCGGCGACGTCAGCGGCAACCAAGGCGGACCCGGGCACAACGGCTGGTGTGGCACCGGGCAAATCGGTGCCTCAATACACGCAGGTGTTCGGCGAAGCGCTGGTGAGGGAGTGCCGGCGCGATGAGCGCGTGGTGGGGATCACCGCGGCGATGAACTCGGGCACCGGCCTGAACATCCTGCAAGAGGCGCTGCCGGAGCGCTACTTCGACGTCGGCATCGCCGAGCAACAGGCGATCCTGTTCGCGGCCGGTCTGGCGCTTCAGGGTGCCAAGCCGGTGGCCGCGATCTACTCCACCTTCCTGCAGCGAGCGTTCGATCAGATCGTGCATGACGTGTGCCTGCAGAAGCTGAACGTCGTCTTTGCGATGGACAGGGCGGGCCTCGTGGGCGACGACGGGCCCACCCATCACGGCGTATTCGACATCGCTTACCTGCGCTGCTTGCCGAACATCGTGCTGATGGCCCCGCGCGATGAGGCACTGCTTGTGGACATGCTGCACACGGCGCTCTGCTACGACGACGGGCCGATCGCACTGCGCTATCCGCGCGGGGAGGGCACGGGCGTGCAACTTCCGGTGGAGCCGCACACGATCGCGATCGGCACCGGCGAGATCCTCCGCGAGGGTGGCGCCTCAGCTCCCGTGGGAGCTCGCGTCGCTCTGATCGGCTACGGCTCAGGCGTCGGCAAGGCGATCGAGGCGGCCGACCTCTTGGCGGATGAGGAGATCAACGTCACGGTCGTCGACGCACGCTTCGCCAAGCCGATCGATGCGGGCTTGATGGCGCAATTGGCGGCCGAGCACGATCTGCTCGTGACCGTCGAGGAGGGTGTGCTCGCCGGTGGCTTCGGCTCGGCGATCTGGGAGACGCTCAACGAGGCCGGCACCGCACCGTCTCGGATCTTGCGCGTGGGCCTACCGGACCGTTACGTCACGCACGGCAAGCCGGCTCTGTTGCACAGGGAGGTCGGCTTCACCGGAGAGCGCATCGCCGAGCGTATCCGCGCTGCCATCAGCGACCGCCACTCGGCCACCGTCGGGGCCTGAGAATTAAAATGAAACGGCCCGCTGGGGAGGCGGGCCGTTTCGAGGGGAGGAGGGATGCTGCTGTACTTCGGGTCGAGAGGAATAATGCCCCAGGCGAACGCACGTTTGTGTGACGTCGATCACAGAGACCCCGAATTCTTTTCAAAGCTCGAATTTGTGATGTCCGTATCGAACCCATGTGCGCACGAACGGGTACCGTCCTTCCGTGGCTAAGCAGCGGCTTGACACCCTCTTGGCCGAGCGTGGTCTGTTCAGTTCGCGCACGCGTGCTGCTGCGTCGGTGATGGCCGGAGAGGTCACGGTCGGCACCGACGGCAGGCGGGCCGCCAAGCCGGGGGAGATGGTGCCGATCGATGCGCAGTTGAGCGTACGCGAGCGGGCGCCCTATGTTTCTCGCGGTGGGCTCAAGCTGGCCAACGCGCTCGACGCGCTCGAGCTGTCGGTCCAAGGTCGCCATGCGCTCGACGTCGGTGCCTCGACCGGCGGTTTCACGGACTGTCTGCTGAAGCGTGGGGCCGCACACGTCGTCGCGATCGACGTCGGCTACGGGGACTTCGACTTTGGGCTGCGTCAGGACCCAAGAGTCACTTTGCTCGAGCGCACGAACGCTCGTTCGATGACTCCCGAGATGCTGCCCTACGCAGCCGAGCTCGCTGTGCTCGACGTGTCCTTCATCTCGCTGCGCAAGGTCCTGCCGGCCGTGCTCGGCTGCCTTGCCGAGCGCCACGACGTGCTTGCGCTCGTCAAGCCACAGTTCGAGGTCGGGCGCGAGCGTGTCGGCAAGGGTGGGGTGGTGCGCGCGACCGAGGATCGTCGCTCCGCTCTGATCGACGTCGGCGCCGCGGCCCTCGAACTCGACGTCTCGGTGCTCGGCTACCGCTCCTCCGGCCTGCCAGGCCCAAAGGGCAATCTCGAGACGTTCATCTGGTTGGCTGAGTCCTTGCATCCCGGCGGAGCACGAGACCTCGCCGACATCGAGCAGATGGCCAGGAAGGTGGAGCCATGACCCAGCTTGTTGCACACCCAGCACGTGAGGTGTCGGTCCTGACCCATAGTCGCCCAGCTCAAACGTCGGCCGCGCTCGAGATGCTCGTCGCAGCTGCGGCAGAGGCCGGCGTGACGCTCCGCTTCGATGCGGAGGAAGCCGACAAGCACGGGCTCTCAGGCAGCGAGGGAGTGCTGCTCGGCGGCACAGACGTCGATTCGGTCGATCTGTGCATGGTGCTGGGAGGCGACGGCACGATCCTGCGCGCGTTGCGCCGCTATGCCGGCACCGAGGTGCCGGTGTTCGCGATCAACTTCGGCGACATCGGCTTTCTCGCGACAATCGAGCCGCAGGAGCTGGCCGACGGGGTGCGTCGCGCCTTCGAGGGCGACTACGAGCTCCTGCCGCTGCCGGCAATCGTGCTCGACGCGCCGACAGGCATGGAGCGAGCCTTCAACGACGTGGCGATCCACCGCAAGGTCGGAGAGCGCGTCGCCGAGCTTGCCTATGTCCTCGATGGCGAGGAGCTTGGCAGCGTGCGTTGCGATGGACTGGTCGTCGCAACACCGGCTGGCTCCACCGGCTACAACCTGGCCAACGGCGGCCCAGTGATGGCCTGGGGCGTCGAGGGGTTCATGGTCTCCTTCATCGCGCCGCACTCGCTCACCGCTCGTGCGCTCGTTGCCGCGCCCAGAGATCGTCTTACGATCCACAACCGCTCGCACGAGGCGCTCGACGTCTCGGTCGACGGGCGCCCGATCTGCGAGATCGCGCCCGGAGGCACGATCGACGCTCGCTTCGCGGACGACGCAGGTATCATCGCCCAGCTACCGGGCTCCTCCTTCTATCGCCGCCTGCGAGAGAAGTTCGGCCGCCTGGCGCGCTGAGTAGCGGCCGCCAGGTCTATAGGTGGGTCTGTCGTCAGTTGCTTCTCTCGTGTCCCCGGCCTGCGGGGCATGCGTTCAGGCGACCTGCGTGTGGCGCTTGGATCGCTCACCCGTACGCTGCAACGAGTCTATGAAACCGTCGAGTTGCTCGCGTGAGAAGCGTCGCTGGCCGCCGGGAGTGCGATAGCCGGTCAGATAGCCCGCGTCGGTCCAGCGGCGGACGGTGGCGAGAGACACACCCAGATAGCGCGCCGCCTGTGAGCTGGTGAACACGAGCTGATGCTCGTGACCGGGGTTGTGGTTCTCGGGCATCTCAGATCTCTTCTCGGTCGGGATTTCTCGCCGCGCGGGCGCCTCCCCGAACGCGCGTGAGCAGTGGTCGCGAACGCTCGGATAGGTTGAGATACGGCAATCTGGGCGAAAAGGTTGAGTGTCCACAAGCTTTGTGGACCTTTGATCGAGAAAGGCGCCCGCTCCGCTGCGCGTGCCTACGCCCGAATGACGCCCGATATACAAGCGTAGAAAGCCCCATTTGACGGGGATAAGACCGTCGCCTCAGTGGGGAAATGCCCTCTCCCTGCAAGAGACCGTGCATCCGCTTGTGCGAAGTGGACAATTCGTCCAATCCCTATATTATTCTCCGTAAACCTACTCAACACTTATCGTGCTTGGCTGAGGATGGAGGCCGTCGCATGCGGGTGTTGGGCCGCCTGAACGACGGAAGGAGCATTCAATGGGTTGGAAAGGCTAAGGACTTCTCAGGCCCCGGAAGAACGGGGCCAACAGCTTTGAGGCGTCGCCATGGAGGCGGCGCCTCGAGTGGTTTAAGGGGCCAACTTCCAGCCCTATGCGGGCTTCTGGGCGTCTTCGGTATGCGACGCACTTGACCAATGGCGGCTCAGGCGGACTTCGGTGAACCGACCGTCTTCATGAGTTTCTCCCATGAAGCCAGCGATGAAGCCCGCTTTGGCAACAGGCTCCGCGCGAGGATCCTCGCGCGGAGCAGCTCAGCGCACAGCCGGCGCAGCGAGCGCCCTTGCGCGCCGCTCAAAGGCAAGCTCGGCCTCGAAGTCGGCGTCGTCGCCGTGCGCGAAGGTGACTGGGCCGTCATGCTCGAGCATCGCGATGAAAGCGTCGACGATCTCACTGTCGAGTTGACGCCCGGCCACCCGACGAAGCTCGGCAATTGCGTCCTGGGGGGTCATTGGCGAGCGGTAGGAGTCGCGTGCGGTGAGCGTGTCATAGACGTTGCAAACGGAAAGGATGCGCGATGCCAGCGGAATCTCGTTGCCGATCAGACCTGCCGGGTAGCCGCTGCCGTCGATATGCTCGTGGTGGTAGAGGATCGCGTCCGCCACCGGGCCGTAGCCGTCCAAGCGTCCCACGAGCGTCGCGCCCTCCTGAGGATGGCGGCGCACGACAGCCCAATCCTCGTCAGAGAGGATCTCGGCGTGGAGGATCCGGTCGGGAAGCGCGAACTTGCCGATGTCGTGCAACAGGCCAGCCGTGTGAGCGAGGTCCTGATCGCTCTCGTCGCAGCCAAGCTCGCGCGCAAGGGCTCGTGCGTAGCGGGCCACGGCGGCCGCGTGGCGTGCCGTCATGCGGTCTCTCAGAGCGAGCGTCTCGACGAGCGTCACGAGCACCCCGAGCTGCATCGAGGCCAGCCGAACAGAACGTGCCTCGAGCTGCTCGGCACGATCCTCCGAGCGCAGCAGTGCGCGCGCCAGGTATTGGAAGATCAAGATCACAGCCACCACGCCTACAAGGGCGGGATAGCCGAGGTTGGTATAGGCCACGGCGAGGATCGCGGCGAGGATCGCGGCCGCGAACTGTCCCGGCAGCATCGGGATCAACAGTGTGCGGACCTGTACCAGCAACCCGCGCCCCTGAAGTACTCGCTTCTGTATTGCGATCATCGCGAAGTTGACGACGTTGGTGATCAAAAACGCACCGAATACGACCAGCGCGAAAGTCACGCTTCTGGTGGTTGCCAGCACGGCTGTGTCGTGCACATCGCCGACCGTGGCTCGCACCAACACACCGCCCAGCAGCGCAAACGCGACATAGGTGGCCGTGTTTGACAGACAAACCGCCGGGCTTGGACGGCGGTAGAGCGAATCGGCGGCGATGGCTACGATCGCGATCGCGACCGCCGGGGTCGGCCCCAACAGGGTCATGGCGAGCACGAGCGCCACGAACCCGGCTGAGAGGCTCTGGCTGCCGACCGTCAACTCGAGGCGCTCCCCGAGCACGCTCAACACCAACAGCAGCGCGACGAGCTCCAAGGGGCTCCAGTCCGCGGCGCGCGAGGCAAACACAGCCACGACCAAGCAGCCGACCAGCAGGACAGCTTGGGTTGCGTTGTAGAGCAGCTCGCTACGTCTGCGCAGAATGTTCATCGCTGGAATGCGCATATCTCTGTAGTCCTTAACGACCGACATCGTGTAGTACTTAAGGCGCGCCGCTCCCAACCCAAACGACGGTAGACATCTCGTTCGATGTGCCCGCCGACAGTGGCGATCGGACATCTGCGCGTGCTCGAGGCAACTCGAGATCTGCCTCGGATACCAGCGCGGATCCGCGCGCCGGCGCTATCGCTATTGCGTCGTGGTCGCCAGACTGGGCTCGGAGGCAATCGCTGTCTGCTCGCCTTTGCCAGAACGCAGATCGCCGAGTGGAAGCCGAAGAAAGGCCACTGTGGCCAACACGGCCCCCGCTCCCGCCACCGCCATCGCCACTCGAGCCGAACTCAGCGCCGCGATGCTGCCGCCGAGCGCGAACCCGATCGCCGGGCAGAGAGCGTTCAGCGACCCGACGGCGCTCATCAAACGACCTTGCAGCGCCGGTGGCGTGAGTTGCTGAACCGCGCTGATCAGCGATGGCCACTGGATACCGTTGCCGACGCCGCCGATCAGGGCGGCGGCGCAGGCGAATACAAGCGTCGGGGCCGCCGCAAATCCAAGGTAGGCGAGCCCCACCAGAAGCGTCCCGCCAATGAGCATGGGACCCAACGGCTTGCGTACTGAGCGAGCGAATACAACCGCACCCAACGCCGCGCCTACTCCCCAGACGGCCAGCAGGACCCCATAGCCGAAATCGCTCGTGTGTAGCGTCGACTTGGCGTAGATGACCTCGACCGGCTCGACCGATGCGAAAACGACGATCGCCACCGCCTCGGTGGTAAACAGGGTACGCAGAGCTGGGACCGCACGCACGTGCTGTATGGCGGCCAACAGTCGAGTGCGGACAGAATCTCCGCTGCTTTCTTCGATATGTGTGCTCATCCGCAAAAGCAACGAGGCGCAGACGAGGAATGTGAAAGCGTCGACCAGCAGCGCCACAGGCCCACCCACAGCATGCACGAGAGCGCCGCCGATCGCCGGCGCAAGCGCCAGGGAGCCCATGAAGGCGAAGTTCAAAGCGGCGCTCGTCTCTCGTTGGGCGTCCTCGGAGATCGACTGTCTGGCCTGGGCATCGAGTTCGCCGGGAGCTTCCGCCAAAGCCTCCTCCACCGCCACCCTGCCCGCACAGGCTCGCACCAATGCGGTTGCCGTCACCGCGACCACACCGTCGAGGGTCACGAGCACGAGCACACCAGGCAGCCAGAAGTGCCAAAGCAGGGCCGCCAGGCCAACGGTCAAGCCTGCCTCCACCATGTACAGCCATGTGAGCCGGCCGCGGCGGACCGAGCGCTCCGTGCGAGCGACGAGGACCGGCGCTAGCAGGGCCGGCAGCAATCCTCGTGCCACGAATAGGCCGGCCGTGGCGAGCGCGCTGCCCGTATGGTCGTAGACGCCCAAGGCCAGCGCGATATAGCCGAACCAGGTTCCCAGTTCGTTGACCGTGTAGGCAAAAAGAATTCTCCGCAGTCGTGGTGACTTGGGAAGCAAATACGCCTCTCGACGCCGGCGATGGCGCGTCGCTCGATTGCGACGCGGCCCACATTCTAGGGTGGATGCCTGACGACACACTGGAAAATGGAGACATCTCGCCAGACTCGCAACCGCGCCGGCTAAAGCGGCGCTGCGATGTCGACACGTGTTTCACCGACTCCAAGGCAGGCGACCCGCGGTGGGTACCGCTCTCGTACCTGAGGTCCAGTGGGCGTCGAGCCGAGCGTGTCGCTCATCGCGACTCGCGGGCCACTCCCGGCGCCGCGCCAATCGAACGCAGGCCGCTCAACGCAGCGCTGACCTCGATCGTCGGCATCGCCGGCTCGGGCTCTGTGTCTCCGCCTGCCGCCGTACGGGCCAGCACCGATAGTCCCTTCGCGCTGGCCGCTGATATGGCTGCCCAGGTAAGGGCCAAGCCTATGTCGATCATCGTGCCTCCTTGCCGATGTCGCACCCCGCGTCAGGTCGAGCAAATCTCCCGGAAAAGACACGCGGCTCAAAGTCATTGAAAGGCTGTTGCATCACTGATGCAAATGATTGCGCCCCTAAGGTCGCTTGTCTGTAGAGCAGAGGGTGCCGATCTTGTCGTCCAAAAAGGGCAGCCCGTTGTCGTCCCAAAGGTGCCGTTGCCCTCTACTTGGGCCAACCTGGGAGTGCGCATATGAGCTGGGATGCGCTTGTCGGGCTTCATGCTGCCGCCAGTCGAGCCGATAGGTTGCTGAACTATGACGGCTGAATCCGCAGGGCTCGACCGGCCCATCGACGTGATAATCGCGGACGACCATACCGTCGTGCGCGACGGTATCCGCGCGGTGCTCGAGCGCGAGACGGGCGAGTTCCGAGTCGTTGCCGAGGCGGCAGACGTGCCCTCGACGATTCGCGCGGTCAGGGAGTTCAAGCCCGACCTGCTGACGCTCGATTTGACGATGCCGGGCGGCTCCAGCCTGGCGGCGCTACCGACCTGCTTCGTCGCCCACCCGACGCTTGCCGTGGCGATCCTGACGATGCGCGAGGACCCCGAGTACGCGCGTCAAGCATTGCGAGCCGGCGCGCGCAGCTATGTGCTCAAGGAGGCCGAGCCCGCCGAGCTCTTGCAGGCCTTCCGTTTGGCGGTCGCGGGACGCAACTACCTGCATCCAAGACTCGGCGCACTGATGGTCGCGGGCGAAGGCGACTCCCAGGACGGCGTGGCATTGAGCGAGCGCGAGCGCGAGGTTGTGCGCTTGATCGCCAACGGCTTCACGAACCCGGAGATCGCCGAGCAACTGCACGTGGCCGAGCGCACGGTCAAGACCTACCGTGCACGCGCGATCGAGAAGCTCGGTTTCTCCTCGCGAGCGGAGATCACCGCCTACGCCCGCAAGCTCGGCCTGGTCGAGTAGAGCCCGCTCGGTTTTGCTGTGCAGGCGGCGCATGCGCCGCCTGGGGAGGCGCGCATGCGCGCCTCCCTCCGAGTCGTGCATGCACGACTCGGCCGGACGGTGCATGCACCGTCCGGGACATCGCCTCATGCGGCGATGTCTTCCATAAAAGGGGGAGGGGGATGTGGTTCCAAAATGGTCGATGCCCCCTGCGCGCGGGGACATCCGAAATTGGAAGGTACGAGCCCAGCTCAGACCGCAACCGGGCGACCGGCCAGCGGCACCGTCAAGCGCATCGTCGCGCCACCGCCGGGCGCCGGCACGAGCTCGAGCTCTCCACCCACCAGCTCCGCGCGTTCGCGCATCCCCGAGACGCCGAAGCCACCCTTCAGTTCGTCCTCGGGCGAGCGCTGTCTGGCCGCGCCGTCTTGCGGCAGCCCTTCGCCGTCGTCGGTTACCGCCGCGGTCACCTTGCCGTCGCGCTCGCTGACGCTGATCACCGCGCTCGTGGCTTTCGCGTGACGGCTGACGTTGGTGAGCGCCTCCTGCACGACGCGATACAGCGTGCTCTCGAGCTCCGCGTCGAGCCGTCGCTCGCTGTCGGTCAGCTCGATCTCGGTACGGATCTCCAAGCCATCCATCGCCTGAGCGCGCCGTGCCAGAGCTTCCAAGGCCGGCACCAAACCGAAGTCGTCGAGCGCGGCCGGGCGAAGCTCGGTGATCAGGTGGCGCAGACCGTCGATCTCCGCGCCAAGTCCCTCGAGCACTGTGTCGACCGCCGTGCTCAACTCTGCCTGGTCGCCAAGATCGCGCGCATTGGCGAGCCTCAACCGCAGCGCTCCGAGACCCTGGACGGTTTCGTCGTGAATCTCCCTGGCCCAGCGCGTACGCTCGCGCTCGCGGGCCTCCATCCCGAAGCGCAGCCGCTCGATCTCGACCGAGCGCTCGGCCACGAGCCGCTGCGCGACGCTGGCCGCGAAGGCGTTGAACGCGCGCCGGTCGGGGTCGCGGAAGCTCCCGTCCTCGCGGGCGGCGATCACCAATCCGCCGCCCTGACCCTCGAGGCTGAAGGGCTCGACCAGTACCGCCCGAGCTTCGAGCCCGAGTTCGTGCAGCCAGGTCGCTTCCTGGCCGCGGGGCCGCTCCAGCGAAAGTGCCTTGCCGGTCATGTAGAGCGCACCAAGCGCACTGCCCTCCATCGGCAGTACGCGTACGCGCACCGAGACACGGCCGCTGGAGGCCGCGACACGCAGCTCACCACGCTCCTCGACCACCATCGCCAGCGTCGAGGCGTCGAGCAGCGCAAGGCCGCGATCGGCCATCAGACGCAGCAACCACAGCTCAGACCCGGAGAGCACGGCGTGGGATTATGGACCTAGGACCGGCCGACCGCCGGCAGATCGCCGCCGAGCGTTCTGGTCTGGCCTGTTTGCTGGTCCGGCAGCGAGTCCGAGCGATCGTGGCGCTGGGCGGCGAGCCGCGTCTGGGCGAGCAGCTGATCGGCGTTGAGACCCTCGCGCCAGGCGGCTACGCCGACGGAGACGCGCAGCGGTTGGCGCCGTCCTTCGACCTCGATCTTGACCGAGTGCAGCCGCCCGAGCGCGCGACGCGCGACGATCTCGCCGCGTCGCTCGTCCGCCCCGGGCAGGACCACCAGCAGCTCGCCGTCCCGCAGCGAGCCGACGCGGTCGAAGCGGCGCAGCTGGCGTCCGAGCGCCGCGCCGAGATAGTCCAGTGCCTGTGCAGGCAGCTCCTGCCCGTGTGCGCTTGCCAACCGCTCGACGTCGAGCAGGCTGACCAACAGGCAGCTGAGCTCCGTGCGATGGCGCCCGGCGCGGCTGACCTCCTCGTCGAGACGTGCCACCAGCTCAGCGGTGGAGAGGCAGTCGCGCGGGCCTCTTGGAGGGAGAGTGGATTTGTGGGAGTCGTTGGCAGCCATGCCGTCGGTTCATGGGTTCATGAAGTCTCGCGACGGGCCGTCCGGCCTTCATTTCGCGGTGACGTCCAGATTATCGACCGATCCCGCTTGCGAAGTTAGGGAGGACCGCCAGCGGCGTCATTTCATGCGATCCGTCGGTGCCCGCTGGTACACCTGTCCGGTGCTTTACGAGTTGCGAGTGGAAAATCTGCTCTTGATCGAGCGGGCCGAGCTTGCTCTGGCCCCAGGTTTGAACGTGCTCACGGGGGAGACTGGCGCAGGCAAGACTGTGCTCGCACACGCCCTGGACCTATTGATGGGAGGCCGCTCGCGCGCCGGAATCGTGCGTCCGGGCGCCGAGGAGGCCTATGTCGAGGGTGTCTTCTCGGTCCCCGAGGCGATGCGTGCCGAGATAGTTGAGAGCCTGCCCGAGAACGTGCGCCCAAGCGAGGAGGCGGATGAGCTGGAGCTGGTGCTCGCGCGGCGGGTAAGCACAGACGGGCGCACCCGCGCCTTTCTCAACGGTCGCTCGGCCACGATCGGAGACCTACGTGAGCTGGGAGCGCGCCTGATCTCTTTTTACGGCCAGCACGAGCACCGCAAGCTCGTACTTGCAAGCGCACAGCTGCAAATGCTCGATCAGATATGCGGCCCTTCGCACTTCAAGCGCCTGCAAGCATGCGCGACCGCGTATCGCGAGACGAGCAGGCTCGAGTCGGAGCTTGAGCGCCTGGCCGAGCTGGCGAGTGCGCGTGAGCGCGAGCTGGACCTGCTCGAGCACGAGTTGGCCGAGATCGAGCAGCTCGATCCAGACGAGGACGAACACCAGGCCCTGCTCACACGTCGCGAGCGCCTGCGTCGTCTCGAGGCACTGCAGGCAGCCGCCGGCACGGCCGCCGAGACGCTCGCACCCGAGTCCTCGGATGCGCCGGGCGCCGCGCATCTGCTGGCCGGCGCCGTCGCCAAGCTGGAGACGGTCGCCGGCGTGGACGCACAGCTCGACGAGCTCGCCCAGCGCGGCGCCGCGGTTGCGATCGAGGCGCAGGACATCGCGGCCGCATTGAGCGCCTATTGCGAGCAGATCGCGGCCGAGGACGAATCTCTGGAGGCAGTCGAAGAGCGGCTTGCCCTGCTCGAGCGTGTGGTGCGCAAGCACGGCGGCACGATCGCCGCGGTGCTCGAGCACGCCGAGCAGGCACGCGCCAGGCGTGAACTGCTGCTGGGCGCCGAAACCGCACAGCAGCAGACCGTCGAGCTGTTGGCTGCCGAGCGCTCGAAGCTGAACGGGCACGTCGAGGCACTGCGCGCGAGTCGCCGCAAGGCAGCGGCCAGACTGGCCGCGGGAGTGCGCAAGCAGCTTGTCGCTCTCGCGATGGGCGATGCGACATTCGAGATTGCGCTTACGTCGACCGAGCCGAAAGCGAGCGGGGCCGACGCGGCGGAGTTCACGATCGCGCCGAACCCGGGCGTCGCAGCCGCCCCCCTGCGCGAGATCGCCTCCGGGGGAGAGCTCTCACGCGTGATGCTGGCGCTGGCTAGCGCCAGCAACGAAGGCAGCTCCGCGGCGAGCGGCGGGTCGGGCTCGACGCTGGTGTTCGACGAGGTCGATGCCGGTATCGGTGGCCACACCGCACGCGCCGTGGGCGAGCGTCTGCAGGACCTGACCAAGAACAGGCAGCTCCTTTGCATTACCCACCTGCCGCAGATAGCCTCGCTTGCCGATCGCCACTTCTCGGTCGTCAAGGATACCTCGGGAGAGCCGACGATAACCGCCGTCAGTCAACTGGACGAGGCCGAGGTGGTGAACGAGCTGACGCGCATGCTCGGAGCCGAGGAGCAGGACAGCGCTGCGCGCAGGCACGCCGAGGAGCTGCGTAAGGCAGCCTGAGACGGTCGACGATCGGCGTCTCGCTGCGTCCTCGTTCGTTTATGTGCTGAAGCACACAAGCGATCTGCCTGTGCCCCGAACGGGGTACGTTCTTGCGAGACTTGATCCTCGATCGTCTCAGAAGTCTGTGTATGTCCCGAAGTCACATGCGTAATCGGTGCCTGACCGTTACTCTCGGTTCACATGGCCGCGACCCGGCAGCAGCCAGTCACGCCTGCGCCCGCATTCGGGGCGCTACCCACGCCGCCGCGCGAGATCAGCGGTCCGGTTCGCTTGGGACGCAAGACCAAGCTGCTGGTCGGACATCTGCTCGCGGGCGACATCGCCGTCATCGACCATCTCGACATCGATCGCGTCTCCGCAGAGGAGCTGATCGCGGCCGGTGCGAGTGCGGTCCTGAACTGTCGTGCTTCCACCAGCGGCACCTACCCAAACCTTGGACCGCAGCTGCTCGTCGAAGCGGGAGTGCTGCTCCTCGACCTGCCCGACGATTCCCTGTTTCACTCGCTCTCAGACGGCGATCCGGTGACGATCCGGGTTACGCCGCAAGAGACGCTGGGTGAGGTTCTCTACAAGGGCCGCCGACTCGTCTCAGGCGTCGTGCTCGACGTGGCTCGCGTGCGTGCCGACACCGAGGAGCGCCGGCGCGAGATCGGCGATGCGCTGGAGCGCTTTGCGCACAACACGATCGAGCACATGCGCGAGGAGCGCGAGCTGCTCGCCGGCAGGATCGACCTGCCCCGCTTTCGCACCGATTTCCGCGATCGTTCCGCATTGGTCGTGGTGCGCGGCGTCGACCATCAACGCGACCTGCGCGCGCTGAAGCCGTTCATCAGGGATACGCGCCCGGTACTCGTGGCCGTCGACGGTGGTGCCGACGCCCTGCTGGAGGCCGGTCTCACGCCGCACATGATCGTCGGCGACATGGACTCGGCGGGCGAGCCGGCGCTGCTGGCCGCGCGCGACGGCAAGACCGAGCTGGTCGTGCACTCCTACCCAGACGGCCGCGCGCCAGGCAGGCATCGCCTGGAAGAGCTGGGCGTGCCATTCAAGCTCGTGCCGGCCCCCGGAACCAGTCAGGACGTGGCGATGCTGATCGCCGCCGAGAAGGGCGCACGCCTGATCGTGACGGTCGGATCGCAGTTCAACCTCGTCGAGTTCCTGGATCGCAACCGTGAAGGCATGTCCTCGACCTTCCTCACGCGCCTGCGCATCGGCGAGATCCTGGTCGATGCGAAGGGTGTGAGTCGCCTCTATCGGCCGATGCCGGGGCTGGCTCCGCTGGTGGTCGTGATCGTGGCAGGGCTGATCGCGCTGATCGCGGTGGTGTGGATCACTCCGGCGCTACGGGACGTCGCGGACCTGCTGTGGCTCAAGCTGCAGCTCCTATTCGGCTCCAACTAGAACCCGGCAACGCGGCATCCGTAGGGGCCGCACCATCTATCCTGTCGCGAGCCTGAGAACGGCCCAATCGCCATGTTCGACTTCCGCTATCACGCGCTGTCCCTTGCTGCCGTGCTGTTCGCGCTTGCCGTGGGGATTCTGATCGGTGTGGCGATCGGCGACTCGAATCTCGTGTCCTCGGCTCAGAACGGGATCGTCAAGAACCTTCGTGCCGAAGTGAGCGATTCGCAGCAGGATCTCGAACAGGCCAAAACGCACCTCTCAGAACAGGAAACGCTGGCGGTCGACCTTTGGCCCTTCGCCGTTCACGATCTGCTGGCCGGGAAGAACATCGGCCTCGTCTTCCTCGGCGGCTCCTCAGATCAGATCGACTCGCTCGTGCGCAGCGGAATTGCGGAGGCCGGCGGCAATGTCAAGGCTGTGGTGGCGGTACGCGAGCCACTGAATGCGGCAGGGATAGCCGCGCAGGCAACCGGCTACCGCTACACCGCGCTGGCCTCAGACCCGTCGCTGACCAAGGAATTCGGTGTACGCATCGGCACCCAGCTTGTCAGCGGTGGGCAGTTGCTTGAACGAGTGCACACGAACCTGCTCAGCTCCTACGACGGAGAACTGGGCAAGCTGGAAGGGCTCGTGATCGTTCGCTCCGATCCAACGAGCATGAGCGAACAGGACGCAAAGAGCACGAGCGAATTCAATGCCGGGCTGATCGAGGGTGTCGTCGCGGCGGGTGTGCCGGTGGTCGGAGTCGAGTTGAGAAGCACAGAACCCTCACAGATCCCTTGGTACAAGGCGGAAAATCTGGCGAGCGTCGACGACTTGGACACGGTCGCCGGACGTGCCGCGCTGGCGTTTGCGCTCTCGGGCGATCACGGCACCTACGGAGTGAAGTCGACCGCCGACGCGCTGCTTCCGCCGGTGGTCCGCTAAAGGGCCCACGTCAAAATATCTGCCGGGGTTGAGGCCACCGTTTCGTGGGCGTCAGACGCCACCCGCGATGCTCGACGTACCACCAGTACGCCTGCGCTCGCGCGCGGCGTCTGCCATCCACGACCCGGCACCCTCAACCCACCATCTATTTTGACGTGGGCCCTAGACTTGCGCCGGTGCATGCGCTTCCATTCGTGCTGGGCACAGTCTGTGCGGTCGCGCTTGCCTCGCCTCTGCTGCGCGCGTTGAGCGAGAGCGGGCACGTCAAGCCCAACTACAGGCAGCGCGAGGTCGTCTTCCCCTTCGGTGTGCTGAGCGTGGCGGCGGCGCTCGTCGCATTGATCCCGCTGATGGTCTTGAGGCAACTCGAAATCGCAAGCGTGCTCTACCCGAAGGGTCTCGACATCGCGGTATACCTGTTGGGAGTGGCGTTTCTCGGCTTGGCCGACGACATGCTCGGGGGCGAGCCGCGCGGCTGGCGCGGGCATGGTCGGGCCGTACTGAATATGCAATTCTCGACCGGTGCGCTCAAGGCGGTCGGATCGCTTGGCTTGGCGCTGTACGTGACATCAAGTCCGGCCCTCTCCATCGGACGTTGGCTGCTCGAGAGCGCCGTGCTCGTACTCGCCACGAATGTCTTCAATCTGCTCGACCTGCGTCCGGGACGGGCAACCAAGGTGTTCGTGCTGCTCGGGGCGGGGCTCACGATCGGCGCGGCGAGCTTCAGTACGTTGTGGACGCTCGGCCTGTTCGTCGGACCGGCACTCGTCGCCGGGGCATACGATCTGCGTGAGTGCGCGATGCTCGGCGACACGGGCGCAAACCTGCTCGGAGCGCTCGCGGGCTTGTGGCTCGTGCTGAGCCTGTCTGCGCTCGGACAGGCAATAGCGCTCGCGATCCTTGTATCGGTCACGATCTACGGGGAGCTGCGCTCGATCTCGAGCCTGGTCGAGAGGATTCCGCTGCTGCGCCAACTAGACTCTTTGGGTAGGCCGCAGGGCCTTCCAAGATGACCTCGCCCCACTCTGACCGCCACGCACAGGCTCCGGCCAAGACCCGGTTCATCTTCGTCACCGGTGGCGTTGTCTCCTCGCTCGGCAAGGGCATCGCCGCAGCGTCGATCGGGCGTTTGCTCGTGGCGCGCGGGCTGACAGTCGGCCTGCAGAAGTTCGACCCCTACATCAACGTCGACCCGGGCACTATGTCCCCCTACCAGCACGGCGAGGTGTTCGTCACCGAGGACGGCGCCGAGACCGACCTCGACCTGGGCCACTACGAGCGCTTCACCGACTCCAACACGAGCCGCGCTTCCAATGTGACCGCCGGCGGCATCTACGACACCGTGATCCGCCGCGAGCGTCGCGGAGATTATTTGGGTGGCACGGTGCAGGTGGTGCCGCACATCACCGACGAGATCAAGCAGCGCATCGCGCTGATCGCCGAGTCGACCGATGTCGACTTCGTCATCACCGAGATCGGCGGCACCGTCGGCGACATCGAGTCGCTGCCGTTCCTGGAGGCGATCCGCCAGTTCCCCGTGGACGTGGGCCGTCGCCGCTGCATGTTCATCCATCTCACGCTCGTGCCCTACATCGGACATGCGGGTGAGTTGAAGACCAAGCCCACGCAGCATTCGGTCAACGAGTTGCGGCGCATCGGTATCGCGCCGGACATGCTCATGTGTCGCTCGGAGGGTCCGCTGTCGATGGACATCCGCAAGAAGATCGCGCTGTTCGCGAGCCTGCCTTCGGATGCCATCGTCTCGGCGCGGGACGTGGACAACATCTACAAGGTGCCGCTTGTGTTCCGCGAGCAGGGCGTGGATGACTTCATCCTCGACCATTTCGCCGCCGAGGCCCCAGAGCCGGACCTGTCGAAGTGGCAGGAGCCGATCGAGCGGGCCGAGCAGGCCGGACGCACGGTGCGTATCGCGCTCGTGGGCAAGTATGTGCAGCTCGAGGACGCATACCTATCGGTCTGCGAAGCCCTACGGCATGCCGGGGCGCTTCAGGGCGCTCGCGTGCGCATCGATTGGATCGACTCCGAGCAACTGGAGGCGCGAAGCGCAGCCGAGGCAGGAGACGCTCACAACGCACATGAGCTGCTCGAACAGGCCGACGGCATCCTGATCCCCGGAGGATTCGGGGGCCGGGGAATCGAGGGCAAGATCGCCGCCGCGCGCGTAGCGCGCGAGCAACGTATTCCCTATCTGGGGATCTGCCTTGGCATGCAGATCGCTGTCGCGGAGTTCGCCAGGCACGTCGCGGGCATGGAGGGCGCCAACTCGACCGAGTTCGACATCGAGACGCCCTATCCGGTGATCGACCTGCTGCCCGAGCAGAAGGAGGTCGCCGACCTCGGCGGCACGATGCGCCTCGGCGCCGACCCGATCAAGCTGCACGAGGATTCGCGTGTGCGCGAGGCCTACGGCGAGGCGGTCGTCTACGAGCGCCATCGCCACCGCTACGAGGTCAACAACCTGCTGCGCAAGCGTCTGCAGGGCGCCGGCTTGCGCATCTCCGGAACCTCGCCCGACGAGCGCCTGGTCGAGGTCGTCGAGCTCGACGATCACCCGTTCTTCGTGGCCTCCCAATTTCACCCCGAGTTCAAGTCCCGGCCCGAGCGCCCAGCCCCGTTGTTTGAAAGCTTCATCGCCGCCACGCTGCAACAGCCGCAAGAGCGCGCACAGGACCGCACGCTCGCGGGTCGCTCGTGAGTTCCGTCGTCGCATCCGCCGCACTCGGGACGTCGACGCACACGGTGCACGTCCAGGTCAGCTTCCACGCCGCTGACGAGCGCCAGGCCCAGACGGTCGCGGCAAAGCTGATCGACAGTGCGCACGAGATCGCCAACCTGCCCGAGTGCGAATGCGACGTGGACGTGAGCGTCGAGACCTCGCCGCTCCAAGGCTCACCGGCCTCAGAGGACGCCAGCGGCGCACCGCCGCGCGGACGTCCGCCAAAATCGTAGAGGCCACCGATGTTGAAGCTGCGCCGAGCCACCGTCCTTCAGGCGGGACCTGCCGACGGTCCCGAGCAGGACCTCACGATCTCACTCGCCGGCGAGCGCCGCGCGGCAGTCGCAGACGTCGGCTTGGTCGGCTCGAGCTTTCAAGGCGACGAGGTGATCGTCAACGTGCAGGCACGCGACCTCGGCCTCGGCTCGGGCGGCTTTGACATCGTGCACGTCAACCTCACGCGCGGTCTCGCGGGGGAGGGCGTGGACGGCGCCCACGTGATGAAGCTCAACTACACGAGCTTGCAACATGCGGTGCAGCCGGTCGAGGACACCATGACGGGTGAACCCGATGGCTCGGTACACCCTGACGGACAAACGCAAGCAGGCGAGCTGTTGAGCTTGCCGCTTCAGCGGCCGGTTGCGGTGCTCGCTTTGCACGGTCAGCTCGCAGCGGTGGCATGGGCGTTCGCTCAGGCCAGGCCCGAGGCCAGTTTGGGTTTCGTGCAGACAGCGGGCGGGGCGCTACCCGGCGGGCACTCGCGCACCGTGCGCACGCTGCGCGAGCGCGGCCTGCTCGCCGGTCACCTCACGGCCGGCGCGGCATATGGGGGCGAGGGTGAGGCGATCAGCACCGCCGGCGCTCTGCACCACGGCCTGCACACGCTCGGTTGGGACGCCGCCGTGTGCGGTCCGGGGCCCGGGATCGTCGGATCGAGCTCCTCGCTCGGCCATGGCGGCATGAGCGCGCTGGACTCGGCTCACACCGCGATCGCGCTCGGCGCGCAGACTCTGCTGGTGGCGCGCATGTCCTCCGCCGACGAGCGTCCGCGCCACCGTGGCCTCTCCCACCACACGCTGACGGTACTCGACCTGCTGCTCGAACCGCTGACGGTGGCGCTGCCGGCGGGAATCCGCTCACCGGCCGGCGCCGATCTGCGTGCGAGCCTGGGCTCGGTGTTCGGGTCCGCCACCGAGCGTGTCAAGCCGCAACTGGAGCTCGACGTCGACCGCCCCGCGCGCATGGCGCGCCACGATTGGCGACGCGCGCCGGTGGACATGCCCGCCTATCTGGCAAGCGGCCTGCCCGCCAAGACAATGGGCCGCGTGCTGCTCGAGGACCCGCTGTTCTTCGGCGCTGCGCTCGCGGGCGGGACGGTGCTCGCCGAGCTGTGCGAGAGCGCTGAGGCGCATGCAGAGCGCAGCACCGGCTGAGGGCCAGCTCGCACTGAGAGCCGGGTTGCACCATCAAGGAGCGCGAAGGCTTTCCTCGAAGTTCTCAGGGTGGGCGATTCTCAACTGCTCCTCGCATCGCGCGCGGTGCGCATCGAACAGTTGGCACTCGACTTTCTCGCCTATCTCGAGTTCGAGCGTGGCCTTTCACGCAACACGCTGCATGCCTACCGGTCAGACCTCGCACAATTGGGTGTGTTCCTAGCAGCGCGTGGAGTCTCGCCGCTGGATGCAGGGCACGGCGACCTGACGGCGTTTCTCTCCGAACTTGCAAGCGGTGGCAAAAGCGATAGCGAGCAGCGCGCGCCTGTGGCGGCCGCGACGCTGCAGCGCAAGGCGGCCTGCCTGCGCTCGTTCTACCGCCATCTGCGGCGCGAAGGCCTGATCGAGCACGATCCGACCGCCGAGTTGCGTGGACCGCCGAAGACCAAGCGCCTGCCGAAGGTGCTCTCGCGCGGGCAGGTTACAAAGCTGCTTGGCGAGCCCAAGGGTTCCGAGCCGCTTGCTCTGCGCGACAGGGCGCTATTGGAGCTGATGTATGCGTGCGGACTGCGCGTCTCCGAGGCGATCGGGCTCGAGCTCTCCGACGTGGACCTGGAGGAGGGGATGCTGCGCGCACGCGGCAAGGGCTCCAAGGAGCGGATCGTGCCTGTCGGACGACGCGCGGTCAGCGCGCTGGAGCTCTATCTTGCGCGCGGACGTCCCGCGCTTGTCGGCATTCAGGTGCAGAGCAGCCTGTTCGTCAACCACCGCGGCGGGTCGCTCACACGCCAGGGCCTTTACAAGATCATCCAGAACCATGCACGCACCGCGGGCTTGGCCTCGCAGATGACGCCGCACACCTTGCGCCATACATTCGCCACACACCTGCTCGCCGGAGGTTGCGACCTACGCTCGCTGCAGGAGATGCTCGGTCACGCAGACCTGGCCACCACACAGCTCTATACGCACCTGTCGGCGGAGGGTTTGAAGGACGCCTACTTCGACGCCCACCCGCGTGCGCATGCGCGGCGGGCGGTCACCCCCGTCTGAAAGGGGAACGCTTCAACGTCGGCGGAGTGGTGCAGCGCCTCGCGTTCTTGCCTCTGGGCGGCGCCCCCCTATGCTGGGATGCTGCATGCCCGAGCTTCCCGAGGTCGAGACGATAAGGCGCCAGCTGGCGCCCTTGGTTGAGGGACGCACGCTCGAGCGTGTGAAGGTCCTCGACGAGCGCTGGTGCCGGCCGCTGGCTCCGGGAGAAATGACCGATGCGCTCGAAGGCAGGATGGTCGAGAAGCTGGGACGGCGCGGCAAGTACCTGCTGTGGGGCCTCAGCGAAGAGGTCTACCTGGCCCAGCACCTGCGTATGACGGGGACCGTCCTGTGCGATCCAGATCCCGAGCAGACACACGTACGCGTGCAGATCGAGCTGGATGACGGGACGGGGTTGACGATCGTCGATCCACGCCGCTTCGGCACCGGCGAGCTGCTGCTCGGAGACGAAGCGCTCGAGGAGTTCTTTGCGGCACGGCTCGGACTCGAGCCGCTGGACGAGCGCTTCAGCGCAGAGCACCTGCGCACGCTGGCGCGAGGACGCACGGCTCCGATCAAGGCATTCCTGCTCGACCAGCGCCGCGTGGCCGGCGTCGGCAACATCTACGCGGACGAGGCCCTGCACCGAGCGGGAATTCATCCGCGCCGACCCGCGGGTCGCCTGAGCGCGGATCAGTACGAGCGGTTGCGCGAGGCTGTCGTCTGGGCGCTTGAAGCCGGTATCGAGGCGCGCGGAGCGACGATCGACGACTTCCGCCACGTCGACGGCGTCTGGGGCTCATTCCAGGATCGCTTCCAGGTGCACAGGCGCGAGGGCGAGCCGTGCGCGCGCTGCGGCACGACGATCGTGAAGATGGTGGTGGCGGGCCGGGGGACTTATGTGTGCGAGAGCTGCCAGCCGCGTCCGCGTGCCCGTGGGAGAGCTTCTCGCTGATTTTTTTGGATTTGATGCGTGCCATTCGGGGTTGGGGGCGTGTTCCAAAAAACCCGATGCCCCGCGCGCGCGGGGGGAGTGGCATTTCGCTTAGGCGGCCAACAGCTCATCCAGACGGCCGCTCTCGACCGCATTGAGCGTCTCTGAGAAGCCGCCAAGCAGCTCGTCGCCTATCAGCACCTGCGGGAAGGTCATCATGCCGGTGCGCCCGGCGAGCTCGACGCGCCCGGAGGCATCCTTTGACAGATTGACCTCCGAGAACTCCAGGCCGCGCGCCTTCAACAGGCCCTTCACGCGTGCGCAAAACGAGCATGGCTCGGTCGTATAAACGATTATCTGCCTGGTACCGCTCATTACTTCATTAAGTGTAGCTCGACGGCCGGGATACGCCGGGCCAAAGGCCTCCCGCCGCGCCTGATCCTAGACTCGCCTGCAGGATGGCGGGACTCCTGAAGACCGAAGCTGTGGTGTTGCGCTCGATGCGCTACGGCGAGGCCGACCGCATCCTGCACGTCTATACCCCTGGGCGCGGCCGCGTGAGCGCGATCGCGAAGGGGGTGCGGCGCGCGCGCAGTCGCTTCGGTGGGCGCCTGGAGCCGTTCTTTCGCCTCCAGATCGAGCTGCACGAAGGGCGCGGCGAGTTGTTGACGGTCACCGGCGCGCAGACCGTCAACGGCCATTCGAGCCTGCGAGGCGACGCTGGCGCGCTCGATGCAGCCGCGCGCGCTTGCGACGCAGTGGGGCGCCTATTCGAGACCTCGGAGCCGCACCCGGGCGTGTTCAACCTGCTCTGCCGCAAGCTGTCGCTGCTGGATGAGGCGCCGGCCGACGCGACCCGGGCGAGCGCGCTTGCCTTTCGCCTGAAGCTGCTTGTCGCCGCCGGTATCGCGCCGCAACTGGGGGCGTGCGCCTGCTGCGGCGAGCGCGAGCACCTGATCGGCTTCTCCGGGGCTGCGGGAGGGGTTGTGTGCAGCTCCTGTGAGGCCGCGGCCTTTCCCTTGAACGAGCCGGCGCACACGTTCATGACGGAGGCGCTGGGGCGTCCGCTGAGCGAGGCGCCGGTCGGCGAGGAGCGTTTGCTCGGACAGGTCGAGCGAGCTGTGTCGGAGATGCTCGAGCATCATGCACACATACGGCTGATGCCCGCGACCGCTCGCAGGGCGAAGCGATCGCCGCTCGCGCAGGAGCAACCGCAGGCGCTGCCACAATCGGTTGCGTGACTATCGCTAACGACACGGAGTCTGTCGCGGCGGCTTTTGCCGAGCGCCGCCGCCGACTGGAGGCCGCCGAGCTCTCGCCGCTCGCCGCTCGTTCCTATCCAGCACATCGCGCTCGAGCCGAGGACGACTGCGGGTTGCGCACCCCATTTCAGCGCGATCGCGACAGGATCGTGCACTGCAAGGCGTTCAGGCGCCTGACGCACAAGACGCAGGTGTTCGTGGCGCCCTTGGGGGACCACTACCGTACGCGCTTGACCCATACGCTCGAGGTGACGACGATCTCGCGCACGGTGGCGCGCGCGCTGGCGCTCAACGAGGATCTGGTCGAGGCGATCGGGCTTGGCCACGATCTCGGTCATCCGCCGTTTGGGCACATCGGCGAGGAAGCGCTTGACGAGTGCCTGAAAGAGCGTTTCGGCCGAGAGTTCCGCCACTACGAGCACTCTCTGAGGGTCGTGGACCGGCTGGAGCGCGACGGCATCGGTCTCAACCTGACCGAGCAGGTGCGCGACGGGATCGCCTGTCACTCCAGCCGCGCGCCGCTGCCACAGACGCTCGAGGGCCGGATCGTGCGCGTGATCGACCGTGTGGCCTACATCAACCACGACATCGACGATGCGATGCGCGCCGGGCTGCTGCGTGAGGAGGAACTGCCAGAGCGACCGATCGCGGTGCTCGGAGCGAGCGGCTCACAGCGGATCGACGCGCTCGTGCACGACATGGTCGAGCACTCGGCGCAGGCGGGCGACATCGTGCAGGGGCCGGTGGCTGGGCCGGCGATGGCGGAGCTGCGCAAGTTCATGTTCGAGCACGTGTATCTCGGCGAAGCGGTGCGAGCCGAGCATGCGCGTATCGCCAACGTCGTGCGCAAGCTGTTCGAGCACTACGTGGAGCACCCTGAACTGTTGCCGAGCAACGGTGTCGGCGGTGTATCCGAGCCTGTGGCCGGTACCGTCCCCGACGGCGATACGGACGGCCTCGCGCGTACGCGCGGCGTGCCGCGCGACGATGTCGCCCAGCACGTGACCGACTATGTGGCGGGGATGACCGACCGCTACTGCATCCGCGAGTACACCGACCTGGAAGTCCCGCGCGTTTTCGCCCGCTGATGCAGGCGCGGGGCACCCCGGGCTCGTGGCCGGTTGCGGACGGCAGCACACGCGCCGAAGGGCTAGCGTAGGCCAGGATGGCCAGGTACACACCCGAATCGCGCGATCGAGTGCGCGACGCGATCGATTTCGTCGAGCTTGTCGGCACTCGCACGGAGCTGCGTCGGGCCGGGCCGCGCAGCTACGAGGGGTTGTGCCCGTTCCACGACGAGCGCACGCCCTCCTTCAGCGTTGAGCCTGTCGAGAAGGTCTACTACTGCTTCGGCTGCCAGGCATCCGGCGACGTGTTCACGTTCGTGCAGGAGACCGAGGGCGTCGACTTCAAGGGGGCGCTGGAGCTGTTGGCCGACCGGGCCGGGGTCGAGCTGCAACTGGAGCAGGAGGATCCACGCGAAGCGCAACGGCGGGTGCGGCGCGAGCGCCTGCTGGAGCTGCTCACACGCACGTCCTCCTATTACGAGCGCTACCTATGGGAGTCCACGGAGGCCGCCGGCGCTCGAAGCTATCTCGAGGGGCGCGGCTTGGGCGAGGCGATCCTGAAGGAGTTCCGTGTCGGCTACGCACCGAGCGCATGGGATCGTGTGCTGCTCGCCTCGCGTCGCGGCGCCTTCAGCGAGGCGGAGCTGTATGAGACGGGGCTGGCGCAGCGCTCGCAGGAGCGGCGCGGCCTGTACGACCGCTTCCGCTCGCGCATCATGTTCCCGCTCGCCGACATGCGCGGCCGCGTGCTCGGCTTCGGCGCGCGCGCGATGCGCGACGGGCAACGGCCGAAGTACCTGAACACCTCCGACAACGACGTCTACCACAAGGGCCGTCACCTCTACGGTGCGGACCTGGCCCGCGCTTCGGCGACGAAGGCCTCGGAGGTCATTTTGTGCGAGGGATACACAGACGTGATCGCATTGCACCAGGCGGGCTTCAAGAACACGGTGGGTTTGATGGGCACCGCTTTGACCGACGAGCAGGTCGGCGAGCTTGGACGCCTTGCCCAGACGGTACTGCTGGCGCTCGACGCCGACAGCGCCGGCCAGGAGGCGATGCTCAAGGCCTCGCGGCTGGCAGCGCGGCGCAAGCTGGAGCTGCGTGTGGTGGAGCTGCCGGCGGGCGCCGATCCGGCCGAGCTCGTGCAACAGGGCGGGGCGGAGGCGATCGCCGCGGCCGTGCAGCAGGCGGCGCCGTTCGTGCGCTTCCGCGTCGAGCGGGCGCTGGCAAGCGGCGACGATTCGAGTCCCGAGGGCCGCGATCGCATGATCGCCGAGTTGCGCCCGGTATTCGAGACGCTGCCGCCGAGCGCGATGCGGATGGAGCTGACACGTCTTGTGTCGGGGAGGCTCGGGTTGAGCGAGGGTCTGGCGGAGACGTTGCTGGTTTCCGGCGGCCAGGCCCGCGCTGGGGAGCAGCCGGCACGCCACAACGAGAGCATCGGCAGGGCGGGGGGACGCCGCCACGATGGCATCGACTTCAGCGCCAATCGCGGCAAGCAAGATGAGCGCGGACCGGCAGAAAACGGAGGTTCGCGCGCGAACCGGGTGCTCTCCGCCCGTGCGGACACCGAGCGCGCGTTTCTGGCGCTGTGCATCGCCACGCCCCAATTTGGCGAGCCGGCGCTCGCGGAGGTCGATCTCGACGGCGTGTTCACCAGCGACCTGATGCGTCGCGCGGCCTCGCATCTGAAGGCAGGACGACTGGCTGAGCCGCTTAAAGACGTCGACGCCGAGGACCGCGAGCTGGTCGGCTTGCTCGCCGAGCTGACGGTCGAAGCGGGCCGCTGGCCCGTGTCGGCCCGTTCGACTAAGCCGCCGATGCTCGAAGTGCAGCAGTTGCAGCTGCAGCTCGCGTGGATCGACCGGCGTATCCACACCGCGCGCGCACAGGGTGTCGGCGAGGTCAGCGACTTGGCGAGGTTACGTGGGGAGGTCAAGCAGGAGTTCGACCGGGCGCAGGATCGGGCGTTGGCGGAGTCGGGGCCGGAGGGATAGAGCTGGTGACACCGATGCGAGCTCCCGGCGGGCGGGTGCATGGGGCGGATCCCGGCGAACGTTTGTTCGTAGTATCCGTCCGATCCATAGTAGACAATGCAGTGCATGGATCGTGCTTCATTGGAGCAGCTACTCGGGCGAGGACTATCGCTTGCGGAGATCGGCCGGCGGTTTGACCGTCACGAAGCGACCGTCGCCTATTGGGTGGATAAGCATGGACTTCAAGCTGTCAATCAGCGGAAGCACACCGCGCGCGGGGGTTTGGATCGAGCCGAACTGGAGATGTTGGTCGAGCAAGGGGCGTCGATCGCTCAGATCGCCGAGGCCGTCGGTCGAAGCAAGGCGACGGTCAGGCATTGGCTCATCAGATACGGCTTGAAAACGCACGGCGCCCGAGGAAGGCGGATTGCCGAGACCACGCGCACGGCCAACCGCGCGGCTAAGCGAGCGGAGTTGGCGACCGTGACGATGCGCTGTGCGAGCCACGGCGAGAGCGAGTTCTGGCTCACGGGACAGGGTAATTACCGCTGTAAGCGCTGTCGATCGGATGCTGTGACTCGTAGGCGTCGTCGGGTCAAGGAGACCCTGGTCAGAGAGGCGGGAGGATGCTGCCGTATCTGCGGATACGACCGCAACATGCGCGCGCTTCACTTCCACCACCTCGATCCATCGACCAAGCGCCACGAGATCAACGCCAAGGGTGTGGCGATAGCGCTCGACAAGCTGCGCGTCGAGGCGCGCAAGTGCGTACTTCTATGCTCTAATTGTCACGCCGAGGTCGAGGACGGAACGGTAGTCCTTCCGGCCGACGCGTCCACCCCCTCCGGGGTAGCACGATCTGGGGTAACTCAATTGGCAGAGTGCGGAGCTGTTAACTCCGAAGTTGTGGGTTCGAGTCCCACCCCCAGAGCTTCTGAATCGCTTTAGCGGCGTGCGGCAATAACAGTTGGCATGCTGGGTGGCGATCCCTGAGCTCCTGCAAGCCGCTCGATGTGCACTGAGGCGCGAGCGCCGGCATCGTGGTCCGATGCCCAAGCCGCAAGCTCTCTTGCGCGGGCCCGGATTGAGGGGTCACCAAGGGTGAGTTCGACCGCATGCCGTAGAGGTCGCGGAGAGATGAAGCGACGTGGAACACGCACTCCCGCACCTGCCCACTCAAGACGTGCGGCGTTCTCGTTCATGTCGCCGGCGACTGGGCAGGCAACGACCGGAACGCCGAGGGAGAGTGCCCGAACGAGCGTACCGTGGCCCGCATGGCAGACGACCGCATCGCAATGGGGGAGGGTGCGTGTATAAGAGACCCAGTCCACGACGGTTGTGTTGTCGGGAACGGGCATTGGGCGCGAAGGGAGGCGCCGGTTGTAGGTCGCTAGCACGCGTACGGGAGCGTCCGCAAGACCACGCAAGGCGGCGTGAAGCAGACGGTGATCGGGGTCCTGAGAGGTGGAGGGGGCGATGAGCACGAGCCGATCGTCGCCCGGCGGCAGCAAGACCTCCTGTGCCGGCGGCTCCCACATCAGCGGACCGACGACATGGACATGGGCGGGCCAGGGACGTGGGTACTCGAGCTGGGGGAAGGTGGCCACGAGCGCCAGTTCTTGGCTGGTGCCTCCATGCGGATAGGACAGCGGAGGCAGGCCGACCTGCTCGCGTGTGTGGTTGAGCGCGAGGCGCCCGCTCTCAAGGCCGCGACGTACGGGCAGGTGGGCGCGCTCCCAGAAGGCGCGACCGATGGCGGTTCGCGGCAGGCGAGCTCCGAACGAATAGATCGGAAAGCCAGGGCCAGCCTCTGGAAAGACGTGGGGGACGAGTGTGGCGCGCGGGATATCGAGCAGCTCCGCCGCTAGCGACGGCCCCAACGTGAGGATGTCGTGGACGACCACGTCCGGTTTCAGCTCGCGTACCAGTGGGAGCGTGTCGCGGGTGGCATAGACGACCGCCTCGTAGAAGTCGAGCGGCTGATCGCCGATCGGAAACGCGCTGTACTCCGGGGCGGAGGTGAAGGCGATGCCCTCGGCCTCCACAGGCGCACGCCAGCGCTCCCACGTCTGCAGCGTCACGTCATGGCCACGGGCAAGTAGGGCGCGCCCGAGCGCGATCATCGGAAATGCGTGACCGGGGTCGCCAAAGGCACCCAGCAACAGGCGCAGCCGCCGTCTGGTGGGTTGCGTGTGGTCGTCCCGTGGAAGGGGGTGGGTGGGCGAGATGGACATTGCGCTAAGGACGGTGAACGGTGTCCAGGCGTCCGGCCGTGGGTGTTGCGCTAGGAGGCGAGCTCGGCTACTAGGCGCAACTGCTCGAGGCGATCGTCCTTGTTGAATGCGATCGGGGTGAGGCCGAGCGTGCCGACACCCGCGTCGCGGTATATGGCCAGCCGCTCCTTGACGACGTCCTTGGGCCCGCACAGCGAGACCATGTCGATCAGGGCGTCGGGGATCGCGGCCATCGCCTCCTCGCGCTTGCCTTCCAGATAGAGGTCCTGGATGACTTTTGCCTCTGCCTCGAAACCGTATCGGCAGACGAGGTTGTTGTAGAAGTTCTGCTTGCGTGAGCCCATGCCGCCGACGTACAGCGCGATGAACGGCCGCATCGCGTTGCGCGCGGCGGGAAGGTCGTCGGTGACGAATACGTTGACGGTGGGGGCGATGTCGAAACTGTCGAGCGAACGCCCAACGCGATCGGCGCCTTCCTGCAAGAGGGGGCGCAACTCGGAGACGTGCTCGGGTGAGAACAGCGTGGGGATCCAGCCATCGGCGATCTCACCGGCGAGCGCCGTGTTCTTGGGGCCGATCGCAGCCAAATAAATAGGTATGTGCTCCTGAACTGGGCCGATCGTGAGCTTCAGCGCCTTGCCGGGACCGTCGGGCAATGGCAGCTCGAGCGTCTCGCCATGGAACTCGAGCCGTTCGCGCGCGAGTGCCTTGCGCACGACGGCGACGTACTCGCGCGTGCGCTGCAATTGCTTGCCGAATCGTTGTCCGTGCCAACCCTCGGCGACCTGGGGCCCGGAGGAGCCGATGCCGAGGATCATGCGTCCACCGGAGAGCTGGTCGATGGTGGCGGCGGTCATCGCGGTCATCGCGGGCGAGCGGCCGGGCATCTGGAAGATGCCCGAGCCCAGGCGGATCTTCGATGTCTGTCCGGCAAGCCAGGAGAGCACAGTGGCGGCATCGGAGCCGTAGGCCTCGGCGGTCCAGACCGAGTCGTAGCCAAGCTTCTCCGCTTCCTGGACGATTTCAAGCTGGTCTTGGGAGCTGAGCCCGAGGCCCCAGTAGCCGATGTGTACGCCTAGCTTCATGTGCGTCCTTTCCTTTAGAGGGCGTCTCCGGGACGCACGAACATCATCTCAGGAACAACGCAGGCGGGAGAGACGCGCAGGAGATAGCGCACCGCCTCGGCGATGTCCTCGGGACGGATCATGTCCTCCGCCTTGACCTGACCCTTCACGAAGTCGGTCATGGGGGTATCGACGAAGGCGGGGCAGAGTGCTGTTGACTTGATGCCGGAGGAACCCAGCTCCTTATTCATCGCTTCGGTCCAGCCAACGACCGCGTGCTTGGTGGCCGAGTAGACCGACAGCCACGCCTCCGCACGCTTTCCTGAGATCGAGGCTGTGTTGACGACGAGTGTGTTGGAGTGCTCAGCCGCCGACTCCTTGAGCATCGAGATGCACTCGCGGTAGAACAGGACGATCGAGCGCACGTTGACGTCGAGCTGCATGTCGAGATGCTTGGTTTGGATGTCTCCAACCGGAGCGCCGATGCCTACGCCGGCGTTGTTCACGAGCACGTCGAGCCGGCCGTAGCGCTCTTTGTGGGCGGCGACCACCTTCTGTATCTCGCTCTCCTCCGACAGCGCGGCGGGCACGCCGTGCACGTCGAACCCATCGACGGCGAGCCCATCGACTGCGGCTTGGAGCTTCTCGGGGCGTCTGGCGGCCATCGTGACGCCATAGCCCTCCTCGCCAAGCATCCGCGCGATCGCCAGTCCAATGCCGCTCGACGCTCCCGTGACGATCGCTGCGCGCGTTGCCATTGCCGCTCCCCTCGTTGGTTGACCGATGAATCAAACCATCCCGGGCGCGCAGACGCATACGCGATCAACGTTGGTAGCTTCTGAGCAGTCGCGTAGACCGCGACGCGGGCCCGTAGCTCAGTTGGTTAGAGCCGCCGACTCATAATCGGTTGGTCCCAGGTTCGAGTCCTGGCGGGCCCACTTTCTGAGATGGTCACGTTCGACAACTCCAAAGACGCTCTGGCTGGAGCCTTGTGGCGAAGATCAGTGGTGGACAAGGCGCAATGCCGGCTCGAAGTCCCCGTGCAGCACCATGGGATCGAGGTCGGCTCCGTTGGGCCAAACGACGGTGCCCAACTCGTCGTCCACTCGCACCTGAGCGAAGTAATCAGGATCGGTCAGCGGCTCGAAAACCGGGCCGTGCAGCTCTCCCACGAGATCGACGTCGCGCGTACTGCCGTCGCTGAAGCCAAGCCTGAGCTTGTAGTGACCAAGCACGTCTACAGAGGTGACGCGTACGAATTCCATGAGCCCATCTTACGGCAACGGGTCGATGGGCTCGGGAGAGCCGCCGTCCTTTGCCCGTTGCCAGTCTGCTTCCAACTCCTCGCGGTGCAGACTCGCCCACTCGGCCACGAGCTTGAGCGCGCGGCTCGGGAGGCTGCCCACGAGCACTTCGTTGCTGCCGATCACAATCGCCGCGTGATGCTCGGCGTACTCGGCGTGGAAGTGGGGCGGATCGTGGTCGTAGAAGTACATCGTCACGACGATCCCGTAGAAGAAGCTGATACGGGGCACGGCGTCATCATGAGTGTCCATACGGACGGAGAATGGGCCAGCCCTTCAACCTCGACTGGACGTATCGGAGGCAAGGCAGAGGCAGACCAAGCCTCGACGGCCCGCCGGATAAAGTCCAACCGGCTCCAGGTAACAAATCGGGCCCATCGCTATTCCCGCACAACTGTGTGGGAATCTTACGTTAGGGGGGCCGCGCGATCGGTCCTAAAGGTGCGGGCGGGGCCACTCTTGGGGCTACCTGACCCGGAAAAGGGTCCCAGTCGGCGTGGAATGGATAGCGGTAGTGGAGCGCGCGGACTGGGCGGGCCAGACCGCTTGCTTGTGGTCCGGAGTGGGCATGCGCTGAACCTGGACGTGGGCGCTCGTATGTGGGCGAAAGCCGCGATCCTCACCGACGGTCGGTCGTCGGGCTCGCTGACCGACCAAGGATAGACGCGGATAAGAAACAAAAGGCGCCATCTCAACAGCGACGACTTGACGCAGAATGCTGGCCGTTGAAGACTAGGAGAGCGAAAGAATCGGATATGTGGTTATTCACATGTAAGGGTATGGAATGGAGGGTTGATCGATGCACCAAGACGGATCGCTACCACGAGCACGTCGAGACGGTCTCCTTGAAGAGACGCTCGGCAAGGAGATCCTCCTCTACGATCAAGACAGTCATACCGCTCATTGCTTGAGCCCGACCGCGGCCTGCGTCTGGCGGAATTGCGACGGCGAGCGCGACGTGAGCGAACTTGCCGAGCTCGCCGGAGCAAGCAAGGACCTGGTCGCCGGCGCGCTTCACGAACTGCGCGAGAAGGATCTGCTCGACGCCGAGCCTCAACTCATGCAGAGCATCGTCCCCGGTGTCTCCCGCCGGGAAGCGATCGTCCGGGTCGCGCGTTACGGCGCCGCGGCCGCCGGCGCCTCGCTGATCGTCTCCGCGACCGCCGCGACGCCAGCGATGGCCAGCTCGGAAGAAGCCCTCATGTGTTGCGAATGTTACAAGAACCAGAACGTGAACGAACCCTGTGCGTGTAAAAACGGATTTGCCAATAACGCCGCCTGTAACACTTGGTGCACCGGCACCGGCAGTGGAAACCCAAACGGGTGCTCGAATGGTGTGGTGATAGGTGACGGCAAGGTGTGCGGAGCGGGGAACAAATGCGTGGCCCCTTGAACATGAGCTGGTGTACCGGCTAGCATCAGCGTGGAACCGAGCAGTTCGGTGTGGATCAGCGGGCGGTCAAGCGTCGGCCCATCGAGCACGACTATCCCAATTGCCACGGTACGGACCAAAACCAGCGCGGCCCCGACGGTGAACGGCCCCGGGGTCGCACGCGAGAATCAGACGCAGATGGCGCGAGCCGACCGTGAACGGCCGCAGCTTTGACCGTCCTGCACGCGGACTCAGGTGATCGCGAACTCGGCGATCCGCTAGGCGCTGGCGGATCGCGAGAATCACCATCTCAAACCCTGGCTCCGTCTTCGACCCTCGACCGTGTGCCGCATCTCGCACCTACGCGACACCATGTGATCGTGCCGGCGGTCGTTATGGCTTTCCGATGAGCACAGAACGTTACGAGGGTGACTGGCAGCGGGCGCGTAATTTCGCCATCGACGCGCTTACCGCGGAGGTCGCGAGCGCGTTCACCGGTGAGGGTATTGGCACGATCGTGCTCAAGGGGCCGGTGCTCGCCAGATGGCTCTATCCCGGCGAAGTGCGTCCCTATGTTGACTCTGATCTGATGGTGGCGCCCAAGGATCGAGCGCGCGCGGTCGGCGTGCTCGAGCGGCTGGGCTTCGTGGAGCATCGCCCGTGGATGCCAACGCCGCTATCTCTGGATATAGGGCGCACGACGTTCAGCCGCAGCGGCGGGGACGGGATGGTGGATCTTCACTGTCAGTTGCCGGGGCTTGATGGCGAGCCGGATGAGATCTGGGGTTGCCTCGCCGCGAGCGCTGAGCGGCAGGTGATCGGTGGGGCAGAATTGCGCGTGCCCGATCGCGACACTGTGTTGCTGCACGTGGCCCTGCACGCCGCGCAGCACGCGAACCTGGCGGATGGCAAGCCACTCGAGGATCTGCGGCGAGCGCTCGCTTGCGTCGAGGAGTCGGAGTGGTCGAGTGCACTGGAGCTCGCGCGCGCGTATCGGGGCGTCCCGGCGTTCGCAGCCGGCGTGCGGCTCTTGCCCGCGGGCAGGGATCTGGCGCGCAGACTCGATCTCGATGAGGAGGGATCGCTCAAGTACGCGCTCCTGCGCGAGGACGTGATCGCCGAGGAGCTCTACGCACTGCTCTACGCCGACGCGGGGATCAGGCGGAAGCTGATGATCGCCGCAAGCCGTGGCTTTCCAGGGCCCGACTACATGCGATGGTGGTCACCGCTGGCGCGGCGCGGCAAGCTCGGGCTGGCGGGCGCCTACCTCTGGCGCGTGTTCTGGGTGATCGGCCAAGCGCTCGGTGCGATTCACACATTGTGGCGCATCCGGCGAACGAAGAGCGGGGCGTAGAGCGCGTGTGCCGATTGACGCGCTTTGTCAGCTTGCTGTTTGCTGTGACAACAGCGCGCTGGCGGCCTCAGCGGCGTCTCCCCGGTCTCCCTCGAGAACCACGGCGTCGCCCGCGGCGCGCCTCACGGCTGCGAGTACCTGTTCTGGGCGTGAGCGTGCGGCAATGGAGTGCTCCAACAGTTTGACGGCGCCCTCTCCAGTGGTGCAGGGGCGCGGTGCAAAGGCAACTCCGGGACGGTATGTCGTGAACACGATCACAGCGACGGGTAGAGGTCGATCGCCGGCTCGGCCACCGAGGCTCTCGACCGACCGCTCGTCCGTCGCGCGGGTGTCGTCGATGCGTACCGACAAAGGCTTGGGGTAGGGGTGAACAAGGCCGTCGGCGTCGAGCACGGCGTACTCGTCAGACCAGTATTCCGCGCCCGCCTTTACGAGCGCAGCCACGAGCGTGGTCTTTCCCGCAAAGCTCCTCCCCGGAAGGACGATCGCGCGTTCCCCTACGCCAACAACTCCAGCGTGGACGAAAACATGGTCGGGAGCATGCAGCGCTATGTACATGCGCAACTCGGCGTCGAGGATGCCGAGCGCGAGTCGCAGGTCAAACGGGCCGGCGACCGGTTTCTCGTCGCACATGACGTTCAGAAGCCCGTCGTCTGTGGTGTCCTTGACGAGTGCGAAGCGGCCACGCTCGGGCGGGTGGCGCGCCGGACGAGCGCGCGGAGGCAGGAAATCGGAAACGGCCGCGAGGTGCTGAGGATCGGCGCTGACGGCCACGGTCACACCGAACGCCTCGACTGCCACCGACTCTGCCGCGCTTTCACCCATCACAAGTCGGACGGTAGCAGTTGTTTCCATTGATTGGTGGTGTACATTTATCTGGATGATGAACGATGCGCTGATACTGGCTCGGCTGTGTCTCGCCGCTGTGTTCTTCATTGCTGGGGTTGCAAAGCTCGCAGATCGCTCGGGCACGCGGCAGGCACTGGGCGATTTCGACGTGCCACGCCGCCTTGCCCGCCCCCTGCTGATCCTGCTGCCCGCCGCCGAGCTAGCGGCGGCGACGGCGCTTTTGTTTCCGACTACGGCGCGCTGGGGGGCGGTAGGCAGCCTGGTGCTGCTCGCGCTGTTCGTCCTGGGGCTCACACGAGTGCTGCGGCGCGGCGAGGCCCCGGACTGCCATTGCTTCGGCCAAGTGCACTCCAAGCCCGCGAGCTGGGTGACGGTAGCACGCAACTTCGGGCTGGCGCTACCGGCCGCATACGTGGCGCTCGCGGGCCCAGGCCCTTCGTTTACCTCATGGGTGGCCGACACCGACACGCGCGACCTCGGGCTGATCGCGACAGGTGCGCTGGCAGCCCTTGCAACAATGACAGCCGTTCTTCTATGGCGTGAGAATCGCAGGCTGCGCTCGACCGACGGTCGAGCAACTGCTGGTCCCCGGCAGATCGGAGCGCTGGCGCCGCAGTTCTCTTTGCCCTCCGCGGCGGGACGGGTCGTGAGTCTTCAGGATCTCTTGGCCGATGAGCGGGCCTGTGTACTGACGTTCGTAAGTCCCGGGTGCGGACCCTGCGCTGCGCTTCTGCCCGAACTCGCACGCTGGCATGACTCGATCACCGAACGTTTGGCCCTCACCTTGGTTGCCCCGGTGGAGGCCATGCAAGCCGAGGCGCTCGCGCGTGAGCACGCCCTGACTGACGTGCTCATTGACGAGCAAGCAACCGTCATGCACGCATACGGCGTTTGGGGAACTCCCTCCGCTGTCCTGGTCGCAGCTGACGGCACGGTGCGCAGCTCGCCCGTCACCGGCCACGTCGCGATCGAGTCGCTCATACGCCTCGCGCTTCGGGGGCAGACCAACCGGCTCCCACCGGGGGGCGACCACAAAATGCTCTTTCTGGCGACCGGCGTTGCCGGCTGAGGGCGACAGCGGTAGTTGCGAACCTGAGACAACCGGTCAGCGTTCGCGCTGGATGTCGTAATCTGGCGGGTCGCGTGCTGGTATTCGCATGAGCTTGTATTCATCAGAGACAAAGCCCAGTCCTAACGCGGAGAAATCCGCAAAAGAACTGTGCTGTCGCCCGGCACCTCGGCGCCGATCGAGCCACGCGTCGAGTTCGTGCTGTGCGTCCATAGGTTGCGCAGCGTGTAGCTCGACGAAGTTGGCAGGCCGATTGCGCCTACGCTCGTTGCGATTCTGACCGCGCTCGACCCACGATTGAGCAAAGCCACCGCCCGCGACCCACCAACCAGCGGCTTCACCCAAACCTGCCCATTCCCCGAAGTGGACAGCAACGTCCCCTGAACCCCACCTGGATCCTGGTCGATTGCGACCACTTCACTGTTCTGCACTGCCGCCAGACTCGACGAGCCGATCTTCGTCAGGTTGTCACTGATCATCAGTGGTGCCGCGAGCATCGCCCACATGCTGAATTGGGTACGGAATTGGGTGGCCGACATGCCCTGGTCGGGGGCGAGGTAGTCGGGGTCGTTCCAGTGGCCCGGGCCGGCTGCTTGCGGACTCGCGGCGTCGGCGTCCATGTTGCGCAGTACGTCGGCGTACGGCACGTTGCCGGGAAAGCCGACATCGGTGTCGGTGCGCCAACTGTTGCCAACGCTTGGGCCGAAACTGTAGGACGAGAAGGCCGATTCGCTCAATGGAGGAGCACCGTCGCCGTGCTGTTCTGGCTGTAGGAAGTTGCAGATCGACAGCAGCATCGACCTGTGACTCGAGTTCGACGCGATCGCGGCGTGAAACGCGGAGTAGGCGGCCACTGGACGCAAACCGTATTCGGCGCCACCGCAGAAGTCGACCTTGACGGCATCGAAGCCCCAGGCGGCGAACGTGTTGACGTCCTGCTGGTAGTGGCCATAGCTGCCCTGTCCGGCGCCACCACAGCCGTTGGGGCCGGCATCGGTGTAGAGGCCGACGAGAAATCCAGCCGCGTGCAGAGTGCGCGTAAGCCAGGCGAACCCGTGCGGCCACTGCGCAGGACTAACGGTTATCTGTCCGTTCGCCGCGCGAGTGCCGTGCCACCAGCCGACGTCGAGCCACACGTAACGGTATCCGCGCTGACGCAGGCCAAGCGAGATCAGTTGGCTTGCCTGCTGCAGAACCGTCGCCTCGCTGTACTTGCCGCCAAGCGCGAAGTAGGTGTCCCACCCCATGTAGGGAGTTGCTGCCAAAACGCTGGCAGCATTGGCGCGGGTGTCTGCGGAACGACCTACCCCGACAGACCGAGAGGAGGCGTCCCGAGCAGACAGTTCCAGCGCCACGGGGGGAGCTGCCGCCGAGCCGGAGGCCCCAAGCGCCACGACGCGAGCGGATGTCCCATGGACGGAGGCGCCCAGCGCGATCAGTTGCCGCGCGAGCTGCGCTTCGATCACGCCGATCACGGTCCCTCTCACGTAGACGTAGGCGGTGAAGTGTCGCCGCGAAACAAGTAGCCGCCGCGCGCTCGAGCCAAGTGTCGCGATCAAGGTCCTGTGCGAGCCCACGGCGAGCCGCACACGGACGCTCGCGAGCGTGACCGTCAGATGGCGCAGACCGGAAATGCCGGCGTGTGCCGTCCGCTGCGAGCGTGCAGCAACCGCCACGACGCGACCCCCGCTGAGCGTCTCGAGGACAGCAAGACGCACCGTGACCTCGCAGCCGCTGCTGGCCTGTGCCGAGCAGAAGACCGGCACGTTCAACTTGCCGTTCTTGTACGTGGCTTTGCCGACGGCTGTCTCCCCGACCGAGGCAGGCGCGCCTCCGACCGGGATCGTCACGAACGCACTCTTCCCTGTCGCACTGCCGCCGCCGTCGGTTGCCGTGACCCGGCACTGCAGGTGGTGTCCGCTGTCTTGCCCTTTAACCGTGTATGTGGTGGCTGTAGCTTCTGGGATCGAGATCAGGTCCCGCACCCACACGTAGCCAAGTCGCGCGGTCGTTCCCGAAGGAGTGCCCGGATGGCAGGTGAGCCGCTGACCGACCGCGGGCGTGCCGGTAATCGAAGGCTTTGGGTGGACGAGCGCCACCTGCGAGGAGACGGCCGTCGTGAATGTCACGTCGGCGCCGGCGCTGGTCCCAGACGGACTCGAGGCGAGCACGTGGTAGTGATAGGTGGTGTTGGGGGAGAGCCCCGACAGTTGTGCCGAGACGCCTTGAGCGCCGCCGGTTGCGGCGGGGAGCGTCGAGCAGGGGACAGACTGCGTGTAGGGAAGGGCGGTCCCGTATTCAAACGAGCAGCCCGCGAGCATCGCGTCGTTGGGATCGACTACACCAGCAAGGCTCACGCCTGCATCGGTCACGCTCGTCGGCGCGAGCGTAGTGACTCCAGGCGCCGGGACTCGCGCGACTACGAAGCTTCCGCCTGGGTCCACGGCGAGACAGAGACCCCCGGCCAGACAGGAGATGCCGGCGATCCCCGCCGAGTCGGCACTCGACGCGCTCCAGGAGGGGATCGGCGCCGCCACGTTGTCGCCGGCAAACGCTTGCCCGGGCGTGTCAGTCGCGACGCACAGCCCTGACGATGCACACGAAACGGCGTCCAAGGCTTCGTCGTCGATTGGCGTCTCACTCCAGGTTGCGCTCACAGCCGCGGGATCGCTGCTCGCGAGCGCGTCACCGGCGCTGTCGACTGCCAAGCACGACCCTGAAGCCGAGCAGGAGATGCCGACCAACTGTGCGGCAGAGATTTTCTGTGAATGCCAAGTCCCGCTGCCACCGGCCGGGTTGGCGCTCGAAAGCACGTTGCCTGCCTCGTCGACTGCGACACACAGGGCCTGCGAAGAACAGGACACGCCCGTTAGACGATGCCCGGCGTCGACGCTCGCCAAGCTCCAGCTACCGGTCCCAGGACCAGGGCTGGTCAACACATCGCCTTCATCATCGATGGCCACACACAGCGAGGCGCTCGCACACGAAACACCGGTCAGCGGGTTACCACCGCCGAGCGGGGCCGGTGGCGACCATGTGGACGCGCCCGATCCGCTACTCACGAGTGCGTCGCCGCGACCGTCAACCGCGACACAGGGACCACCCGCGACGCAAGAGACCGCATCCAATGGCTTGCCTTCGTCTTTGGCGGCGATGCTCCACGAAGGATGCAAGGCTGTCGGGTTGGACGTGCTGAGAACGTTGCCCTGACCGTCGACCGCGACGCATAGCGATTCGGACGCGCACGAGACTCCGCTCGGAGTGTTGCCCGAATCGAATGCCGTTGGCGCCGACCAGCCAAGCAAAGGGGCGGCTGCGGCTGACCCCGACAGCACCGATGTCCCCAGCACCAGCGCGAGCATTGTGGCCGCTAGCGCGACGCACAGCCGACGCGTGACGGTGGCAGATCCCAGGTAACGCTCGCGCACGACAAGGGGGCGGTAGAGCGGTCGTTCGAGTTGTGTCGTCAACGTGCACCCATCTCGGTGAAGCGTGAAGCCTTCAACGGATGGCAACCCACCCAACGGTCAAGCGTTGCGGTGCAACCGGCGCGAAAAGGCAGCGAACCGGTGGAGTCCTACCTGGCGAATACCCGGTTGGTCGCCTTCGGATCGCCAAGCGTGTCGAACGTTACGAGCTTGCCCGCATCGTTGTAGACCAGAACGTCGGCGCTCTCGACCGTCTCGCCGTCCAGATGGGCAGTGGTCAGCACGACCACCTTGTCACCGTCGGCGATGAAGTCATGCGGATCGGTGCGAAAGCCTGTGTTCACGAGCTTCGCCCACAACTCGCCGACCGCCTGCTTGCCCTTGTGGGTCCCGGTGAGCGCATTGTCACCGCGCACCGTCCACTCGATCGAATCGTCGATGTTGCGCATGGCGCCGTCGGCGTCCCCTTTGCCGAATGCCGCATAGGCGGCCTGTGCAGTTTGCTTGTTCTCCTGTGCACCCATAGCTGTGGCCTTTCTGAAGTCCCGTCGGTGACACGTCGAGCCCGCCCACGATCGCGGCTCGCGCCGGTAGCTGCCGTACCGGACGTTCGAGTCGCCGATCGGTACGGCCACCTCCACGATCTACCCGTCCAACGGAGATCTCACTCGGAAGGCTCCCAGCTCGGACCGCCGCACGCCATCGCGGGAGCACCGGCAAGCCCGACGAGCGCTGTGCGCAGGGGGACTCCTCCGGTCCGCCCACTACGCTTAAACGATGGCCCAGGAGCCCGAGCAGCGTGTTGCCATCATCGACCTTGGGTCCAACTCGTTTCGGATGGTCGTGTTCGCGCCGAGCGACGGCTCGTGGAAGCAGGTAGACGAGCTCTCTTCGGCGGTGCGCATCGGCGAGGGCATGGCCACGAGCGGCCGGCTGAGCGAAGCGGCGATGACACGGGCAATACAGACGCTTGAGATGTTCACGGCACTGTGCGAGCGCCGTGGGCTCGACGAGCACGCGGTGGACGCGGTCGCGACGAGCGCGATCCGCGAGGCCGAGAACGGACGCGAGTTTCTCGATCAGGTTCGCTTGAGAACGGGCATGGATGTGCGCGTACTCAGCCGCGAGCAGGAGGCGCGCTACGGCTACTTGGCGGCGGTCAACTCGACCACGCTCAGCGACGGTTGCGTGCTCGATCTCGGCGGCGGATCGCTACAGCTCGTGCGCGTCGCCGGGCGCCTGGCGCGCGAGTCGGGCTCGTGGCGCATGGGTGCCGTGCGCATGACGGAGCGCTTCCTCGCCGGTCCCGGTGCCGCCAAGCGCGGCCAGCTGAAGGCCTTGCAAGCGCACGTGGAGCGCAAGCTCGAACGCGCCCCGTGGCTGAAGAACACAGGCTCGCACCTGGTCGGGCTGGGCGGCACCGTGCGCAACCTGGCGGCCGCGGCCGAGCGTGCCGTCGGTCTGCCCGACGATCAGGTCCAGGGCTTCGTACTCGACCAGACCGTGCTCGGCGAGTTGATCGCACGCTTGGCGGCGCTGCCGGCCGCCGAGCGCAGTCAGGTGCCGGGCATCAAACCGGCGCGTGCCGACATCGTGCTGGCGGGTGCGATTGTGATCCAGGGTGTGATGCGTGCCGGCGACTTCCAGCGGCTCGAGGTCACGGGAGCCGGGCTGCGCGAGGGGGTCTTCTTCGAACGTCAGCTCGTACGCCGCCACGTCGAACCGGTGCTTGCCTCCTCTGGCGCCCGCGCCGCCTGAGCGGCGTACGTAGGAAGACCTGCATCCGGCCCTGCGCGCGTAACAGCCTTGCGTTAGTAAGAAAGTCGCGTTGGTCAGGAGCCGAACCGCCTAACTACGACAGTGGGCGCGAAAAGTCGACGAGACGCACTTTCGCGACCTTGACGTGAGCTTGGGCTTCGAGCGCACGCTCGCGACCCGCGCAATCGAACAGTGCCAGCTCATAAGTGGATGGGTGGGGACCGTGCCAGGCGTGATAGGGCACCAAGCGGCATACGTGCAGCACGGCCTTCGTCGCAAGGTTGCCTCCACGCGAGGCGTACGCGCCGCCAAGCACGACGTAGCGTGCTTCCCCGCTGGCCACCAGATGTGCGAGCCCTGGCCCGTCAAGCGTCGGATCGATGCCGCTGTAGCCCGCCAGTGCACCTGCGGGAGATCCCATCAGAATCATCGGCGCCGCGGTTGGTGCGGCCACGGTCAAGACACTCCAGCGGCTACCGGGCCGATGCGTATCGACGTAGCGCACGAGGTTGCGATAGATGCGCAGGTCGATCGCGTTCAGGCCCACTCCGCCTTCGCCTGCGGCCTGATGCGGGCCCGCGGCCGGAAAAGTGCCCTCCACTGGGGCAAGCCATGTCGTCTTGGCATAGACGGCTGGGGCGAACAACAACAGGCACACGAGCAGCCCCATCGCAGGCGCCGCCAGTCGCCGCGCCGCCATCGCAAGCACCAGTACCGCGGCACCACCGATCAAGACCGGGGTGAACCAGCGCAGATAGTGTTGGTAGTCGAGCACCGCGATCTGGGCCGCCACGGTTGCGCCCACCGCGCAGGGCAATAGCAGCACGCCCCAACTGCGTTGCTTGGCAAAGCGCGTCAAAGCAAATGCATCGGCGCCAGTCATCGCGGCCGCGCCTGGAGCGACGGCGGAGATGTAGTAGGGGTGGACGATGCCTTTGGAGAGACTTAGGATCGCCACCTCCACCAGCAGCCAGCCGCCGAAGACGATCAGAAAGGCAAGCCGCGGACCGCGGCGCTTGCGCTCGCCGACGAGCAGCAGCAGGGTCAGCGCGAGCATGCCGAGGATCGCAAACGGCAGTATCCAGGAGCCCTGATCGGCCAGGCGATTTTCAAACAACCGCATCGGGCTCGTCTCGCCGCCGAAGGCGATCGCGTCGCGCAGGCGGCCGTTGGACAGGTAGGTAGAGGTGGCGGCCTTCACCGCGCGCTCGTGCCGAAGGACCTCGCGACGAGCCAATGCAACGAGGCGAGTGCGCTGTGCAGCGGTGGGGGGATGAAGCGGGCGTCGGTGATGAACTGGCCGGGTACGCACCAGTCCGCCTTCGGCGACCGGGATCTTGCCGGGACCGCCGACCTCGCCTTCCACACGTCCGAGGCCGTTGTATTCGAAGGTCAGCCCAAGCTCTGTGTTGTTGGTCGAGCTGCCGACATATGGGCGCCCGGAGGCGGGCGTCAGTTCCACCGCGGCGATCCACGCGAACGAGGCGATCCCCATGACCAGTCCCGCGACCGCAAGCATCCCGATTCGGCGATACCAGCGCCCAGGCGCGCACACCACGTAGGCAAGTCCGATTCCCGGCACGATCAAATATGCGGCAAGCGTCTTGGTGTTGAAGGCCAACCCGACGAGCACAGCGCTCGCGATCAGCCAACGCCAGCGCCCGTCTTCGACCGCGTTCAGGGCCGCTCCACAGGCCAGGATCATCAGCAGCAGCAACAGCGGGTCGACGCCGTTCTCGCGCGAGACTGCCACGAAGGAGGGGAACACAGCGAGCGCCAGCGCGGCCACGAGTCCTGCGCCGGCGTCCAGGCGTCGCGCGACGATGCGGTAGAGCACCGCGACCGCGATGACCGAGACGATCGCCTCCGGCAACAACAGGCTCAATGGCGAGAAGCCGAACAGCTCGGCGCTTGCCGCCTGTACCCATACGGCAAGCGGCGGCTTGTCGATCGTGACGAGGCCGCCGCCGTCGAATGAGACGAAGAAGAAGTTGTGCCACGACTTCAGCATCGAGTGCACGCCGGCGGAGTAGAACGTGTTCGCGTAGCCGTTCTGGGAGAGCCGGTGCGTATTCAGAACCGCCGCCAAAGCGAGGATGCCGGCAAGTGCCACATACTGGGGATGGGCGCGTTCGAGCAGCGAGCGTGACGAGCGTCGCTCGGTCTTCGCTTGCGCCCCCACGGGCACCGGTGCGCTCAAGGCGGGCATCGGCGTCTCGGTGGCGTTCAAGGCGGATGTGCGGTCGGTGGCGCTCATATCTGGATGGCCGACGCTCCTCCAGTCCCTGACGAGCGCGCCATGCTGTTAGAAGCAAACCGCATCGGCGTGCTAAGTACACGTTAAGCCGTGCTACGGCTGTCACAAATTCGCGCTCGACTTGCACTCGCGCACCGCGAATGTCCAGCGTCCACGACGGTCGGCGTTCCCAGAGCGAAACAGCCTCAGGCGTCGAGACCGGCGAGCAGGCGTTGAAAATCGCTCTCGTCGTTCCAGGCGCCAACCGAGGCCCGCAACAAAGGTTGGTCTGGGATGTCGCGCAGGATGACGTCTCGCTCGGCCAGCCGCGTGCGCTCGCCCAGCGGATCCGGGCTCGAGAACGACACAAGCGTGCTCGCCCCACGCCGGGAGACCGTGCGGCCGTCGGTCGCCAACAACTCGGCGAGTCGTGCAGCCTGCGCGATCGCTTGCTCGTGCACCGCGGCCCAGCCCGCCCGCTCCAGCGTCCGCACCGCGGTCAGGGCGGTCGCGAGCGCCTCGGCGCTGAGCGAGAACGTGTCGAAGCGTCTGCCATCCTCGTGCAACTTCGCCTCGAGCCCTGTCCCGGGGTCGAGCAGATTGCCGTAGCCGCGGCGGCTCACCTCCAGACGTTCTCTGAACGGAGGGGCGACGTAGAGCATGCCGAGACCGTCCGGCCCGCACAGCCACTTCTGCCCGGCGCCAGCGTAGGCATCGCAGCCGAGCGCGCGTACGTCCACCGGCACGGCCCCGACTCCCTGGGCGCCGTCGAGCACGACGGGCACCTCCAGTTGCGCCAGCTCCGACGGCGCCAGCTGACCGCTCATCCAGCTGACGTGCGAGCACGTCACCAGCCGTGTGCGCCCTGTCACTGCCTCGGCGATGTTTGCGAGCGGAACCGCCCGAACCGAGACGCCGTGCAGTGCGCGTGCGGCACCCAGCGCGCCGAGCAGGCCGGGGTGCTCTTCGTCGCTCGTGAGAATCTCATCGCCCGCACTCAGCTGCAAGCCGTCGATCACGCTCGACAGGCCCTCGCTGGTACAGGTCGTCAGCGCCAACTCCTCTGGCTTACACGCCAGTGCACCGGCATAAGCTGCGCGCAACTCGTCGGCCAGCTCACGGCGTCGTTCGAAGTGCTCGCCTGCGCGTCCCCGGCGCGCCTCGCCGAGCAGCTCCTCGGCGCCCGCCTGTGCCGCGGCGCCCGGCAGCGGACCGTCGGTGCCGGCATTCAGATACGCCACACGTTCGAGCACCGGGAATTCCTTGCGAAGCGTCTCGATGCCCACGAGCGAGGAGCATAGCCGGGCGCGATCGTGCGGCACTTGCGCTTGCTGTGTAAGACCCGGTATCAATAAGACCAGACGCCGGAGCGAGATCGGCCCGAACGGCCAGATCCTTGCCGTGGAAGCCGGCGATATCGGGGGGCACGGGCGCCGCTGTGCAAAGTCGCTAAAAAAGGGGTGCACGATGTCGGATGGGCACGATCAAGCGCCGTTGTGGATGCCAACGGCCGAGATGGCTGCGAACTCCCGGATGACGGACTTCATGGGTTGGGCTGGGCGGCGCCATGACCGCACATTTGCCGACTACGGCGAGCTGTGGGCGTGGTCGGTTCAGGAGGTCGAGCAGTTCTGGGCGGACATCTGGGAGTACTGCGGTGTGCGCGCCTCCAGGCCCTACGAGCGCGTACTGCCATCGAAAGCGATGCCAGGTGCGCGATGGTTCGAGGGCGCCCAGCTCAACTACGCGGAGAACATGCTCACACGTGAGCGCGATCCACAAGCCAAGGCGTTGCTGTACGCCTCGGAGCTGCGCCCGCTGGGAGAGTTGAGCTGGAGCGAACTGTCGGAGCGGGTGGCCGCCGCGGCGGGGGGCTTGCGCTCGCTCGGAGTGCAGCGTGGCGATCGTGTGGCCGCCTATATGCCGAACATTCCCGAGACGCTGATCTCTTTCCTGGCATGCGCCAGCATCGGCGCGATCTGGTCGTGCGCGGCGCCCGAGTTCGGCGCGCGCAGCGTTGTCGATCGCTTCGCCCAGATCGAACCGAAGGTGCTGCTCGTCGTCGACGGCTACCGTCACGGCGGCAAGGATTTTGACCGCACGACCGCGCTTGAGACGATCTCGGCCGGTCTGCCGAGCGTCACACACACGGTGATGCTCCCTTACCTGGACGACGAGGCGAGCGCCTCGGAACTCCCGGGCGGGCTCCTGTGGATGGAGTTGCTCGCGCGTGGGGAGGGGACGGCGCCGCACTTCGAGCAAGTGCCGTTCGACCATCCCCTGTGGGTGCTCTATTCCTCAGGGACGACGGGTCTGCCCAAGGCGATCGTGCACGGGCACGGCGGCATCTTGGTCGAGCAGCTGAAGAAGAGCATGTTGCACCTCGACCTGCGCGCCGGCGACCGCATGTTCTGGTTTACGACGACCGGCTGGATGATGTGGAACTTCCTGATCGGCTGCCTGTTCAGCGAGGCGGCGATCGTGCTCTACGACGGCAGTCCCGCCTACCCAGACCTTGGTGCTCTTTGGGCGCTCGCCGAGCAGACCGGCATCACCTGTATGGGGGTCAGCGCGGGCTTCTTGATGAGCTGCGAGAAGGCAGGCCTGGAGCCCGCACGCGACCACGACTTGAGCGCGCTTCGCAGTATCGGATCGACCGGCTCGCCGCTTCCGCCCGAGGGCTTTCACTGGGTGTATGAGCACGTCGGGCGAGACCTGTGGCTGTTCTCCACCAGCGGCGGCACCGATGTGTGCACGGCGTTTGTCGGCGGCTGTCCGCTGCTACCGGTGTACGAGGGCGAGATCCAGTGTCGCGGGCTCGGCTGCGCGGTGGAGGCGTGGGACGAAGATGGCCTGGCGCTGACAGACGAGCTTGGCGAGCTGGTGCTGACCGAGCCCCTCCCATCGATGCCGCTGTTCTTGTGGGGTGACGCCCGCGGCGAGCGCATGCGCGAGAGCTACTTCGAGACGTACCCTGGCATCTGGCGTCACGGCGACTGGATCCGCATCACTCCACGCGGCGGCGCCGTGATCTACGGTCGTTCGGACTCCACCATCAATCGTCAGGGCGTGCGCATGGGCACGAGTGAGATATACCGCGCGACGTCCGCGATCGACGAGGTGGTCGACGCGCTCGTCGTCGACATTCCACGGGCAGGCGCCGAGGAGCTCTGGATGATCCTGTTCGTCGTCTTGCGCGATGGGGTGGCGCTCGATCCAGAGTTGGAAATCCGTATTAAGCAGCGCATCCGCGAGGACTGCTCGCCCCGCCACGTTCCCAATCAGCTACTGCAGATCGCCGAGGTCCCACGCACGCTTTCGGGCAAGGTGCTGGAGGTCCCGGTCAAGCGCATCCTGATGGGCGCGGTGCCGAGCGAGGCGACGAGCGTCGAGTCCCTCGCCAACCCGCACTCGCTCGAATATTTCGTCGAGTTGGCAACGCAGTTGAGCGCCATGTAGAGGAGTGTGGGGCGCAGCCGTCGAACAAATGCGCCGTGAGACGACTAGCGACTGCCCCAGAGAAGCCAACGGTGAATGGTGTCGGTGAGCACCAGAGCCTTTCCCTATACATCCAGAGTCGTTTCGATGAGTGCTCGCGTTCGCAGAAGGACGTGGCGCAGTACATCGTCGACCACCTCGACGAGGCCGCCTTTCAGACCGCCGAGGAGCTTGCGCGCCGGGCCAACACTTCAAGCTCGACTGTCGTGCGCTTCTCCCAAGCGCTCGGCTTCGAGGGCTTTCCCGAGCTGCAGGCCGCCGCGCGCGAAGAGTACCGGCGCATCCATGCGCACCCGCAGTCCACAGGTCCCTCTGAGGCTTCCGCGCCACTGTTCTCGCTCGACCAGAACGAGTTCGAGACAGCCTTGGCGGCCGATCACCTGAACGTCGAGGAGACCGCGCGCAAGGTTTCGCGCCCGGCCGTCGACGCGCTGACCGAGGCGATCGTCAGCGCCGAGAAGGTGCTTGTCGCCGGGACCGACCAGATGGCGTTCTTCGCCAGCTACCTGCGCCACCTGCTGATGCTGCTCGATCTACGGGTCGACGTTGTCGCAAGCCCCTCCCAGGAGGCTTTGAGCCGCCTCGGGCGGATCGACTCGACGACGCTCGTAATCGGCCTCTCCGCCGGTCGCCCGCATCCGCTTGTCGTACGCGCGATGAAGCTTGCGCGTCACCGCAAGGCGCGCACAGCCGCGATCACCGATGCGACGCTCTCCGAGGTGGCGAAGTTGGCGCAGATCAAGCTCTACTACTCGTCAAACAGCCCCGCATACGTGCGCTCGCATACTGCATTGTTGAGCCTGATCCAGGCTTTGGCATACGGCGTGTACGCGAAGGACACCGCCCAGTACGACGACCGCATCAAGGCTTTCCGCCTGAAGTAGTCGGAGCGGGAATAAATTCTCCATTTCCAGGAAGACACCGCCACATGTGGCGGTGTCCCACCCCGCACATGTGCGGGGTGGCCGGTCGGTGCATGCACCGACCGGGATATATGGATGTGCAGACGTATGCATAGACTGGTCTTCAAGGCCTCGATGAGCCGCATGCGCCGACCCGGATAAGATCATGAGCATGCGCGACGAGGCGACATTCACAGTCAAGAGCGGCCTGGCAGAGATGCTAAAGGGCGGCGTGATCATGGACGTGGTCACGCCAGATCAGGCAAAGGTCGCCGAGGACGCTGGCGCTGCCGCGGTGATGGCGCTCGAGCGCGTACCCGCAGACATCCGCCGCGATGGCGGTGTCGCACGCATGTCAGATCCCGAGATGATCTCCGGCATCCAGGAGGCCGTGAGCATCCCCGTGATGGCCAAGGCGCGCATCGGCCATTTCGTCGAGGCGCAGGTGCTGGAAGCGCTCGAGGTCGACTACATCGACGAGTCCGAGGTGCTCACACCCGCGGACGAGTCCAACCACATCGACAAGTGGGCCTTCAAGGTGCCGTTCGTGTGCGGCGCCACCAATCTCGGCGAGGCTTTGCGGCGCATAGGGGAGGGGGCGGCGATGATCCGCTCCAAGGGAGAGGCCGGCACCGGCGACATCGTCGAGGCCGTACGCCACATGCGCGGCATCACGGGTGAGATCCGTCGCCTCTCAGTTCTCCAGGAGTCGGAGCTTGCCTCGGCCGCGAAGGAGCACGCTGCGCCGCTCGACCTGGTGCGCTCGGTCGCACGCGATGGCAAGCTGCCTGTGGTCCTGTTCTGCGCCGGTGGCATCGCCACGCCGGCCGACGCCGCCCTGATGATGGCGCTCGGCGCCGAAGGGGTGTTCGTCGGCTCGGGCATCTTCAAGTCAGACGATCCCCCGGCGCGCGCCAGAGCGATCGTGGAGGCCACCACCCATTGGCAGGACCCCGAGCGTGTCGCCACGGCGTCGCGCGGCCTTGGCCCGGCGATGGTGAGCCTCGAGAGCTCCAAGCTCTCAGGCGAGCAGCTGCTGGCTCAACGCGGTTGGTAGTAGCGCCGCTGATCGGCGTCCTCGCCCTGCAGGGCGATTTCGAGGCGCATTCGCGCGTGCTTGCGCGACTGGGCGCAAACGTGCGAGAGGTACGTGTGCCCGCCGACATCGATGGCTTGGACGGTCTCGTGATCCCCGGTGGGGAGTCCACCACGATGACGCTCGGAGTGGAGCGCGAGGGCCTGGCCGCACCCTTGCGGGAGCTGGCTGCGCGTGGTGTGCCCGTTCTCGGCTCGTGTGCTGGTCTGATCATGCTCGACCGCGAGCACCTGTGCATCATGGACATGCTTGCCGAGCGCAACGCCTTCGGGCGTCAGCTGCGCAGCTTTGAGGCCGATCTGGAGATGGAGGGAATCGAGAGTGGGCCGCTGCGAGGTGTGTTCATCCGCGCCCCGTGGGTTGCCGAGCACGGACCCGAGGTGAAGATCCTCGCGGAGGTCGAGGGCCATCCAGTCGCCGCTCGTCAAGGCCGCGTCACAGCAGTCGCCTTCCACACCGAGCTGGGCAGCGACAATCGCCTGCATGAGCTGTTCCTGGCCGACGTTGCGTCCAGGAACAGACGCGACGGCGTTATCGCTCTTTGAGCGACCATCGGCCGTAACGTGGGATCGGCCGCTCAGCTTGTCTCGAAATGGACGACACCGTTCACCTCGTGCTCCACGACACGACCTTCGTCGATCAGCAGGTCAACGTGGCCAAGCACCTCTGAGAGCGTCAGAAAGGCTTGCGTGACGGCCACATTGCCCCACATCTCCTGAGCCAGCTCATAAGCGTTGCGGGGTTGCGCGGCGATCAGCCCGTACAGCTTGTTGGCGCGACGCTCGTGCATCTTGAAGCGCTCGTCGATCAGGGCGCTGTGATCTTCGACCGGCTCGCCGTGTCCGGCGTATACGACCTCCAGATCCATCTCGCGCGTCAAGCGCATCGAGTCCATGTAGATCATCAGCGCCCGCGGGCGTTCGTCGCCGCCACCGTCCAAGGACTTGGAGATGAGGGGATTGGAAGAGATGTGCTTGATCAGGTGGTCGCCACCAAACAGCTCGCCCGATGCTTCATCCCAGAAAACCGTGTCCGAGGGCGAGTGCCCCGGGCGGTGCAGAACGCGCCAACTGCGCGAAGCGAACCCCAGCGAAGCGCCCGCGGCCAGCGGCTTCGTGACCTGAGCAGCCGCGCCCCAAGCGCGAAAGCTCGCCGACACCGCGCGCAGCGCATATACGATGTCCTGCGGTATGCCGTTACGGAGCATGATCTCGGCGGAGAAACTGTCGCTTTCCTCCATCTGGTGCTTGTAGTCGGCAAGCCAGGGAGCGAGCAAGTCAAGTGCGCACACCTCCGCGCCGGAGCGCTTGGCAAGGATCTCCACGAGCCCGATGTGGTCGATGTGCTGATGGGTGACGACGATCCGCTCGAGATCCTCCACACGATGCCCGTGGGTTCGCAGCCCAGCCTCCAGCGCGGTCAGCGACGTGGCCGAGTTCGGGCCGGCGTCCACCAGCGTCAGCGGATCGTCCTCGATCAGGTAGCAGTTCACGCGCCCCACGGCGAATGGAGTGGGTACCGCCAAACAGTGGATGCCCCCGCCGCGCGTGCGCGGTATCCGGCCTTTTTGGTTCACAGAGACACCGAGCCGCAAGAGTCGGGAGCCGCCAAGAAACGATGTCCCCCCGCGCGCGCAGGGGGCATCGGGCAAATTTGCTTCACGAGCGAATCAGCTCGAGCACCTCGTCGCGCGCGCTCTGCATGTGCTCGGGCGAGCGCAGCGACTCCAGGCACAGGCGCAACAGTGGCTCGGTGTTCGAGGGACGCACGTTGAAGTGCCAGTCCTCGTAGTCGATCGACACGCCATCGAGCCAATCCTGTTTGGCATCCGAGTAGCGCTCGGCTATCTCCTTCATCTTGGCCTGCTGGTCTGAGACCTCGGTGTTGATCTCACCGGAGATGAAGTAGCGCTCGCGGTAGGGCTTCAACAGATCGGACAGACGCTTGCCTTGCAGCGAGAGCTGCTCGAGGATCAAGAGCGCCGGGATCGTGCCCGAGTCCGCGCAGTAGAAGTCGCGGAAGTAGTAGTGGCCGGAGACCTCACCGCCGAACAGCGAGCCCTCCTCGCGCATCCGCGTCTTGAAGAAGGCATGTCCGACGCGGTTGATGTAGGGGGTGCCGCCAGCGCGCTTGACGGTGTCGGGCACCGCCCAACTGGCGCGGACGTCGTAGAGGATCGCCGAGCCAGGCCGCTTGGCAAGCAGCGACTCGGCAAGCAGCGCCGTGAGGAAGTCGCCGTCGACGAACTCTCCGGTGTCGTCGATGAAGAAGCAACGGTCCGCGTCTCCGTCCCAGGCGATCCCGAGATCGGCGCCGGTCTCGCGCAGCTTCTCGATGATGAACGTGCGGTTCTCCGGCAGCAGCGGGTTGGGCTCGTGGTCGGGGAAGTTGCCATCCGGCGTCCAATATGTCTCGATCAAATCCAAGCCGAGACGCTCGAGCAGCGGACCCACCATCGGGCCGGCCATGCCGTTGCCGCCGTCGACGACGACCTTCAAAGGCTTGATGACGTCGGGATCGATCATCTTCAATGCCGCCGCCTGGAACTCCTCGTAGACGTCAACTTCCTGCAGGGCGCCGAGTTCGGCGGCGCCGCCCTCCAGGCCGGCTTCGATCTCGCGGCGGATGTCCTGGATGCCGGCGTCGCCGGAGAGAGCGATCGCCCCGTCGCGCACGAGCTTGGCGCCGGTGTAGGCCTTCGGGTTGTGCGAGGCGGTGCACATCAGACCGCCGTCGAGCTCACGCGAGCCGACCAGGTAATAGAGCATCTCGGTTCCCACCTGTCCGGCGTCGAGTACGTCGGCGCCTTCCATCAAGAGCCCCTCGCGATAGCGTGAGGCAAGCTCGGGAGCGGTCAAGCGCATGTCGCGGCCGAGCCCGACACGAAGCTCTGTGACCGGCTTGCCCGACAGCTTGGCAAGCACGCGTGCGAAGCCGCGACCGATCGCGAGCGCCGTCTCGCCGTCGATCTGCTCGCCGTACAGGCCACGGATGTCGTATGCCTTGAAGATGCCAGGGTCGATAGCCATGCGGTCGCCCATCCTAGAGGCGTTGCGCCGAGAAGGCGTACTCCGCCACACTCGACGCTCTGGGCGGCTTCCAGCTTCCATCCGCATCGTCGCTCGACCCCGCCCCAACCCTAAGTATCCTTTCCGGCTATGTCAGGACATTCCAAGTGGGCTTCGATCAAGCACAAGAAGGCGATCGTCGACTCGCGGCGCGGCCAGCACTTCACAAAGCTTGCGCGCGCCGTGACCGTCGCGGCGCGCGACGGCGGCGGCGACCCGGCCGGTAACGCACCGCTGGCGCTTGCAATCGCCAAGGCCAAGGCGGCGTCGATGCCGAAGGACAACATCGAGCGCGCGATCGCCAAAGGCACGGGCGAGGGTGGCGAGGCCGACGCGATCGAGGCAGTCCTCTACGAGGGCTACGGTCCGGGTGGCGTCGCGGTGCTGGTCGACGCTCTGACCGACAATCGCAACCGCACCGGGGCGGATGTGCGCCATGGCTTCTCCAAGTACGGCGGCTCGCTCGGCGAGCCCGGCTCGGTGGCATACCTGTTCGAGAAGAAGGGCACGATCGCCGTCGACGCGGCGCGCTATTCCGAAGACGACCTGATGGTCGCGGTGGAGGCCGGCGCGGAGGACATATCCGTCGAGGAGGACATCGTCGAGATCGTCACCCAGCTCGCCGACTTCGCGGCCGTTCGAGCGGCGTTGGAAGAGGCCGGTATCGAGATCGAGAGCGCCGAGCTTGCCTATGTCCCCTCGAGCCAGGTTCCAATCGACGAGAACCAGGCAAGGAGCCTGATGAAACTGATCGACGCGCTGGAAGAGCTCGACGACGTCGACGCCGTGTATGCGAACTTCGACGTGCCCGCCGACGTACTGGAGCGCGTTGCCGGATAGGCCTCCCGTCGTAATCCTCTGCGGAGGACGGGGCACACGACTGAGAGAGCACACCCAGGAGCTGCCGAAGCCGCTCGTGGAGATCGGCGGCCTGCCGATCGTCTGGCATGTGATCCAGCTCTACGCCGTGCAGGGCTTCCGTCGCTTCCTGCTTGCCACGGGATACAAGGGCGAGCTGATCGAGCGCTTCGCCGCAGACACGAGCTGGCCGCAGGGAGTGGGGGTGGAGTGCGTCGACACGGGCTTGGATACGCCGACAGGCGGTCGCATCAAGCTGCTCGAGGCGCAACTGCGGGGCGAGCGCTTCTGTGCCACCTACGCCGACGGCGTTGCGCGCGTGGACCTTGCCGAGCTGCTTGCCTTCCACGCCGATCACGAGCGCCTGGCGACGATGACCGTCGTGCGACCGCGATTGCAGTTCGGCGTCACCGAACTCGACGCGCACGACGGACGGGTGCTCGGCTTCCACGAGAAGCCGCGCTCCGAACATTGGATCAACGGCGGCTTCTTCTGCTTCGAGCCGGGCGTACTCGACTATCTGGACCGAGACAGCGTGCTCGAGCGAGACCCGTTGGAGCGGCTCTCAGCCGACGGCCAGTTGCTCGCTCACCGCCACGAGGACTTCTGGGAGTGCATGGACACCTACAAGGACGCGGTCGCGCTCAACGACCTGTGGGAGTCCGGCCAGGCCCCCTGGCGCATGTGGTAGCCGCGCTTCGGCGTCGGCTGACGAATTCCCCCCGAACATGGGTTCGCCGGCAGGCGTCCGGCTCGACACGGAGAATCACCCAGATGGTGATCGTACTCGGTATAGATCCTGGTCTTGCCAATACAGGCTATGGCGTGGTCGCACGCGAAGGCACACGTCTCAGGGCGCTCGACGGTGGAGTGATCGAGACGCATCCCAAGCTTGCACTCGAGCGGCGGCTGGCAAGCATCGTGGTCAGGGTGCGCGAACTGCTCGACGAGCACGAATGCGACGCGATGGCGCTCGAGCAGCTGTACTTCGGCCAGAACGCACACAGCGCCTTTGCCGTCGGCCAGGCACGCGGAGTGACCATGCTGGCGGCCGGCGAACGCGGTATCCCGTGCTCCTCCTACACTCCGCAACAGGTCAAGTCGGCAGTCTGCGGCAACGGTCGCGCCGGTAAGGAGCAGGTGGCGCGCATGGTGCAGACGCTGCTGGCGCTTCCAGAGATGCCAAGCAGCGATCACGCCTCCGATGCCCTTGCCGTGGGCGTGTGCCATCTCAACGGTACGCCGCTCTCAGATGCGGTGGCCAAGGCGGTTCAACTCGTGGGTAGCCGCACATGATCGCCTTGGTACGAGGCGAGGTGGCGATCCGCCGCTCCGATCACGTGGTGCTGCTTTGCGGCGGCGTGGGCTATCGCATGGCCGTTTCGAACGAGACCTTGCGACATGTGCCGGCCGTCGGCGGGGAAAGCACTCTGCACACGCACTTGGTGGTGCGCGACGACGCGCTGCTCTTGCACGGCTTTCATTCAGAGCAGGAGCGAGACCTGTTCCTGATGCTGCTCTCCGTGCAGGCCGTCGGCCCGAAGGTGGCGGTTGCGGTGCTCTCCAGCGGCTCGCCACGCGAGCTGCTGTCCGCGATCGCGGGCGCCGACGCCGCGCGCTTTCAGGCGGTGCCCGGGATCGGCAAGCGCACGGCCGAGCGCATCATCGTCGAGTTGCGCGAGAAGGTGGGGGTGGAGAGTGCGCTCGAGAGCGTGGGAATAGTGGGGCGGGCAGACGACGGTCCCCGGGCGCTCGCGCACGAGGGGCTGATCGCACTCGGCTACAACGCCCTGGAGGCCGACGAACTGCTGCGCGACCTGGATGGCGACAGCCCTGAGGATCTGATCGCCGGCGCGCTGCGCACGGCACGCGCCGCCTGAGCAATCGAAAGCCAAGACTGCGATGACCCAAGCCGAGCGCATCCAAACGCCGTACCTGACTCCAGAGGACGAGCTCGATCGCTCGCTGCGTCCGCGGGCATTGGAGGAGTTCATCGGCCAGCCGACGCTGCGCGAGCAGCTCGCCGTCGCAATCGAGGCGGCCAGCGCCCGCAAAGAGGCGCTCGACCATCTCTTGCTGGCAGGACCGCCCGGCCTCGGCAAGACCTCGCTCGCGCAAATCGTCGCCGCGGAGCTCGACGTGCCGTTCATCCAGACCGCCGGACCGGCGCTGGAGCGCAAGGGAGACATAGCCGCGTTTCTGACTGCGCTGGAGCCACGCAGCGTGTTCTTCGTCGACGAGATCCACCGGCTGCCGCGCACACTGGAGGAGACCTTCTACCCGGCAATGGAGGATCGGCGCCTGCCTATCACCGTAGGCCAGGGAGCCGGAGCCCGGGTCGTGACGCTGGAGCTGCCACAATTCACGCTGATCGGGGCCACGACCCGCGCCGGCCTCCTGACCACGCCGCTGCGCGACCGCTTCGGCATCCAGGCACGCTTGGAGCACTACGCCACCGAGGATCTCGCGCGGATCGTCAGACGCTCGGCCGAGATCCTGCAGATCGACGTCGACGAGGAGGGCGCGCTTGCGATCGCCGCGCGCAGCCGCGGCACGCCGCGTGTGGCCAACCGGCTGCTCAAGCGCGTGCGCGACTACGCCGAGGTGCGCCTCGACGGCATCGTCGGCGCCAACGCCGCGCATGGTGCGCTCGAACTCTTGGAGGTGGACGAGCAGGGCCTCGACCGCCTCGACCGGGAGATCCTGCGAGCCATCTGCGTCAAGTTCGACGGCGGACCGGTCGGCCTCTCCACGCTCGCCGTCGCCGTCGGCGAGGAGCAGGACACGATCGAGGACGTATACGAGCCCTATCTGTTGCAACAAGGTCTGATCAAGCGCACAGCCCGCGGCAGGACCGCAACGCCCGCCGCGTTTGCGCACATCGGTGTCGAGCTACCCAGAGAGGGCACAGGCACGAGCGCGATGTTCTAGGGCCGGCGCAGGTGATCGACACTGCATTTGCCATGTCATCGCCGGGCACCTTGCGCAGGAGCAAGCCAAGCGCGCGCCGAACAGCCCGCTCCCCTACTCTGTGAAGTCCAATGGCTCATCCCTTCATCTGCCCCAACTGCGGGCACCGCACCCGAGAGATCGACCGCAACATCGGCTTCACGCGCCAGCGCAAGGGCTGTGAGAAGTGCGGCTTCGCCTTTCTGTTCGAGTTGCTCGACGACTACTATCCGGCACCCGATGCCGCCTTCTTCGTGTGCGACGGCGAGGGACGTGTCGTCGGCTGTGGCAAGAACTCCTTTGCCTTCACCGGCGTGGAGGAGGAAGGCGTGATCGGCCAGCGCGTCGAGCAAGTGCTCGGCCTAACCTTCGCAAACGGCGACGACCCCGTTGAAACGGTGCTGGAGTGGGGGGTGCGCGCGCTCGATGTGCCCGTCAAGGTCAGCGGCGAGCGCGACGTCGAAGCCAGCGCCAAGGCCGACATGTTCCCGGCATATGACGACGACGGTGGGCTCCTGCTGGTGCTCACCCCCGACAAGTAGGCTCCAGACATGGGCAGTCGCCGCCGAAACACTTTCGTTCTGCTGGTTGTGGCCGGACTCGTGATCGTCTCGCTCGCGGTGATCCTGACCAAGCCGACGCGCCTGGGCCTGGATCTGAAAGGCGGGGTACAGCTCATCTATCAAGGGCGCCCCACGGCAGAGGCGAAGGTGACTCCCGAATCGCTCAACCGCTCGATCGACATCATGCGTAAGCGCGTCGATCAGCTCGGCGTCGCCCAGCCCGAAATCGAGCGCACCGGCGGAAGCGAAATCGCCGTGTCGCTGCCCGACGTCACCAACGAGCAGCGCGCCCAACAGCAGGTCGGCGAGACAGCCCAGCTGCAGTTCTACGACTGGGAGCCGAACGTCATCGGCCCAGACGGTAAACCTCCGCAAGGGCTCGAACCGAAGGTCACCGGCGGCCCGCTAGCGGCCTCGGCGGAAACAGGCATCCCGGAGTACGAAGCGGTGCAACGTGCGCTCAAGCGACCGCCGATACTCCGTAAAAACGCTACCACCTACACAGAGGGCTGCACGCCTAAGCAGGTCGGCGGCTGTCTCTATGGCCAGTGGTACCTGCTCGACACCGCCCACAAAAAGGTCTTGAAAGGCCCTGAGGACACCGAACAGGACCTATACGCCGACAACTACAAAGTGCCAAAGGGCGCCAAGCCCAAGGCGGTGCGCGTCAACCCCGGCACCGTGCTCGCCCAGGCCAGCCCGATCACCGGCAAGGAAGGCAAGGTCACCGACGCCTCGCCGGAAAGCTGGTACGTGCTCAATGACGATCCGGTGCTCAACGGACAGGAAATCAAGAACCCGGTTCAGAGCTTTGCCAACGGCGGCTCGGGCGCGCCGGACGTCACCTTCGAATTCGACAAAAAAGGGATCAACACGTTCAAGCGCGTCACGCGCGAAATCGCCGAACGCGGTCAAGCGGCGCAGCTGCCCGGGATCTCCAAGGAAGAGGCCAAGCAGCACTTCGCGGTGGTGCTCGACAACCAGATCATCACCGCGCCGTCGATCGACTTCACCGAATATCCCGAAGGCATCGATCCGACGACCGGATCGGAGATATCGGGCGGCTTCACGCTGAACTCCGCCCAGAACCTCGCCGACGAGCTCCAGTCCGGGGCGCTGCCGATCAAGCTCGAATTGATCTCCGAGTCGCAGGTCTCGGCGACACTCGGCAAGACCGCGCTCAACGAAGGCCTGATCGCGATGCTTGTCGGCTTCCTCGTGGTGTGTCTGTTCCTGCTCAGCTTCTACCGGGTACTCGGCGCGATCGCGGTCGGCGGGCTTGTCATTTACGGCATCTACTTCTTCGCCCTGATCAAGCTGATCCCGATCACGCTGACGCTGCCGGGGATCGCCGGCCTGATCTTGACGATCGGCATCGCCGCCGACGCGAACATCGTGATCTTCGAGCGCGTCAAGGAGGAGATTCGCGGCGGGCGCTCGATCGCGGCCGGTATCGCGACCGGCTACAAGCGTGGCTTCGCGGCGATCGTCGACGCCAACGTCGTCACGTTCATGACGGCCTTCATCCTGTTTGCCCTGGCCACATCCGAAGTGCAGGGTTTCGCATTCACGCTGGGGATCGGGACGCTACTGACGCTGTTCACCGCGGTGCTCGCCACGCAGGCGGCGCTCGGCGCCATGGGCCGCTCGCGCGCGGTCTCCCACCCGGCGCTGCTCGGCGCCAGCAAGCGGACACGCAAATGGACGTTCGACTTCATGGGTGCCTCGCGCTGGTTCTTCTCGCTCTCGGGCTGCATCCTGATGATCGGCGCTCTCGCCATCGGCGGCAAGGGGCTGAACTTCGGGATCGACTTCAAATCCGGTACACGCATCCAGACAGCGTTCGTCAAACCCGTCAGTGAGAGCCAGCTTCAATCGGAGATGTCGGCGATCGGATACCCGACCGCCGAGGTACAGAAATACTCCAACAAAAGCATCGGCGGTAACGGCTACCAGATAACGCTGAAGCAACTGAAGCCTCTGCAAGTCGCGAAAGTCAAGGAAGACCTCGACTTGAAGTTCGGATCGGGGCCCAGTTCGCCCGGAACGAAGGACTTCTCCAACACCTCGGTCGGGCCGACGTTCGGCCAGACCGTAGCCAAAAGCGCGATCATCGCGATCATCGCCTCGCTGCTGGTGATCTCGATCTACATCGCGTTGCGCTTCGAGTGGAAGTACGCGATTCCAGTGCTGATCGCGCTGATGCACGACCTGTTGATCACGGCGGGCGTGTACGCGCTGACGGGCCGCGAAGTCACGACTGCGACGGTGGCCGCCCTGCTCACGATCTTGGGTTATTCGCTGTATGACACGATCATCGTGTTCGATCGCGTGCGCGAGAACGTGCCGCGCATGCCGCGTGCGGCCTTCTCGCAGATAGTCAACCGTTCGATGTCGGAGGTGCTGACGCGTTCGCTGGCCACCAGCTTCTGCACGCTGCTGCCGGTGCTGTCGCTACTTCTGTTCGGCGGTTCGACGCTCAAGGACTTCGCTTTCGCACTGCTCGTCGGTATCGCCTCGGGCGCCTATTCATCGATCTTCATCGCCTCGCCGGTGCTGACGCACTGGAAGGAGCGCGAAGGCATCTACCGCAACCGCCGCGCGCGCATCGAGCGCGACCTCGGCTACGTGCCGGCCTATGCGACGGCAATCGGCGAGGCACCGATCGACGTCGAGCCCGTGGGGAAGACCAAGCGCGGCCGCCCTGCGCCCGCAAAAGTTGGGGAGGACCCGGGAGAGCAGCTCTCCAAGGAGGAGTTCGACGAATTGGTGCGCGAGATCGGCCCTGAGCTTGCCGAGCAGCAGAGCGGCCGTACGCCGGCGAGCGTCGGCTCCAAGCGCAGACGTGCCGCGAAGGCGACCAAGGCCGTGCCGCCCGCACAGGTGAATGGCGCCGAACAACTGGACGGAGACACCCAGGAATCGGCGCCGCGCGATCCCACGGCCGACCTCACTCCCGAGGATCTCGTCATGAAGGATCAGCCCAAGCAGCCGAAGTCGCGCCGGCCGCGAAATCGTCGACACGGGAGGAGCCGCTGATGGGCATGCTCGGCTGGGTGATGATGGGATTGTCGATCTGGCATTTCACGATCTTTCTGCCCGATCGCTTCTGGGGCGGGATCGTCGGCGCCTTCGTCGGCTCGCTGGCAGGCGCGATCCTCATCGGGCTGCTGATCTACAGCGTCAAGGTCGGCTCGCTGAAGGTGCCCGGCATCAAAGCGACCGACATCGCTGTGGTCCTGTATGCCGTTCCGGGTGCGCTGCTCGGCATCGCGGCGGTCTACTTCGAGGGGATTCGGCGCGAATCGGTCCCTGTAGAAGAGCTTCGCACCTAGACCTCCAGCGCGACTCGCACGTCCAAGACCGAAGCGGCGGGCACGCCTGAGCTCTGTGCCTGGCAGTCCCTGGCCAGGTCACGTCCTCAAACGGCCGTCTCGTCGGTTCCGTCTAGTGCGAGCCGTACTGTGACTGGTCGATGATCCGCTTTGACATATCCGACTGCGATCCCGCGAGCATCGCGCGATTGCGCGACGAACTCGGTGTTAGCGACGCGCTTGCGCAGGTGCTGGTACGCCGCGGCTACGAGGACCCGCTGCGCGCTCGGGCGTTTCTCGCCGCCGACGAGCACCACGAGCTCGAGAGCTTTGCCGGGTTGAGCGATGCCGCCCAGCTGATCCTCGCCGCGACCCGCTCGGGGCGGCGGATCACGATCCACGGCGACTACGACGTCGACGGCGTGTGCTCGACGGCGCTGCTCCTGCGGACCTTGCGCAAGCTGGGCGCGAATGTCGACTGGTACCTGCCAGATCGCGCCGAGGGCTACGGCCTGAGCGAGGACACCGTCAGGCGCCTGGCCCAGCGCGGCACCGGCATGCTAATAACGGTCGATTGCGCCATCACGGCTGTCGAGGAGGTGGCGCTCGCGCGCTCGCTCGGCATCGAGGTGATCGTCAGCGACCACCACCTGCCACGTGCCGACGGCAAGCTGCCGGACGCACCGATCGTGCACCCACTGCTGTGCGGCTATCCCTGTCGCGATCTCTGCGCTGCCGCGGTGGCACACAAGCTCGCCCAGGCGACGCTCCTGGCTGCAGGGCGCGACCGCCGCGAGGCGGACGAAGACCTCGACCTGGTGGCACTTGCGACGATCGCCGACGTGGTTCCGCTCCTCGGCGAGAACCGCAGCATCGTGCGGCGCGGACTACGCGTGCTGGCGACCACCGATAAGCCTGGGTTGCGTGCGCTGATGGCCGTCGCACGGATCGAGCCGGGCAAGCTGAACGAGCGAGGCGTGGCCTTTGGCCTGGCTCCTCGCATCAACGCCTCCGGACGCCTGTACCGTGCCGACGCGGCGCTCGAGCTGCTCCTAACGGAGGACCGGGCACGCGCCGCGCAGATCGCCCACGAGCTCGACCGGGCCAACAGCGAGCGCAGGCAGACCGAGCTTGCGATCCACCTGCAAGCCGAAGCGCAGATCGCTCAGCTGAAGGACGCGGAGGATCGCTGCGCCTATGTGCTCGCGGGCGAGGGCTGGCATCGCGGCGTGATCGGGATCGTCGCATCGCGGCTGGTGGAGCGCTATCGCAGACCGGTTGTGCTGGTCTCACTCGAAGGCGAGAGCGCGCGCGGGTCTGGTCGCGGCATCGAGGGCTATGACCTGCTCGCCGGGCTTACCGCATGCGCCGAGCATCTCGTGCGCTACGGGGGTCACAGCGCTGCCGCCGGTGTTGAGTTGCGGCGCGAGAGCGTGGATGCCTTTGCCGTGGCGCTGGACGCCCACGCCGAGCAAGCCCTGAGCACCGAGGATCTGGTGGAGCGCGAGCGCGTCGATGCGCTTCTCAGCGGCGAGCAGCTCGGCATGGAGCTGGCCGAGGAGCTCGGCCGTCTGGCGCCGTTTGGCAAGGGCAACCCAGCCGTCTCGCTGATGCTCGCCGGCGCCTCGCTGCGCGATGTGCGCCCGATGGGCGAAGGCAAGCATGCCCGCTTTACGATCGAGTCTGGTGGAGCGAACGCTCGTGCGGTCGCTTTCGGCAACGACGGCAAGCTCGGCGTGGCCGAAGGAGAACCGGTCGACGCGACGTTCTCGCTGGAGGTCAACGAATGGAAAGGGGTGAGCGAACCTCGACTTCTGCTGCGCCATGTCCAACCTGTCTCAAAGGGGGCTACCCTTAAGCCATGTCCGCAACCAGGCCAAGCCCAATCGACGCTGTTCCCGCTGCCAACGCCGCTCGTCGCAGCCGCCGCGCAGAGCTGAGCGAGCTCGAGCGCCAGCTGCTCGACGATCTCTTCGCGATCGTCTCAGAGCACGCCGCGGACGCCGCCGTGGAGATCGACCGCAAGCGCGTGGAAGACGCGTTCGTGTTCGCCTGCGAGCACCACGCCGCCCAGCGGCGTAAGTCCGGCGAGGACTTCATCGTCCACCCGGTCGGTGTGGCGCGCATCTGCGCCGGCATGCGCCTTGACACCGAGACGCTGTGCGCGGCGCTGCTGCACGATACGGTCGAGGACACCTCGGCCTCGATCGAGGAGGTGCGCGAGCGCTTCGGCGAGGAGATCGCCCAGATCGTCGACGGCGTGACGAAGCTGACCGGTATCACCTTCCAGTCGCGCGACGAGGCGCAGGCGGAGAACTACCGCAAGATGATGGTCGCGATGGCAAGCGATGTGCGCGTCATCCTGATCAAGCTCGCCGACCGGTTGCACAACATGCGCACGATCGAGGCGATGCCAAAGCAGAAGCAGCTCGAGAAGTCGCGCGAGACGCTCGAGATCTATGCGCCGATAGCTCATCGCCTCGGCATTCACGCGATCAAGTGGGAGCTCGAGGATCTTGCTTTCGCGACGCTTCACCCGCGCAAGTACCGCGAGATCAAGGAGCTGGTCTCCCAGCAGCGCGAGGACCGCGAGCGCTACGTAGCCGAGGCGGGCGCTTACTTGGCGGCGGAGCTCGAGAGGCTGAGCATCTCCGCACAGATCGCCGGACGCGCCAAGCACTTCTACTCGATCTATTCGAAGATGACCAAGAAGGGTCGCGAGTTCAACGAGATCTACGACCTCACCGCGATGCGCGTGATCGTCGATTCGGTGAAGGACTGCTACGGCGCGATCGGCGTGATCCACTCACTCTGGAAGCCGTTGCCCGGCCGCTTCAAGGACTTCATCGCGATGCCGAAGTTCAACATGTATCAGTCGCTGCACACGACCATCATCGGCCCGGAGGGACGGCCGCTGGAGATCCAGATCCGCACCCAGGACATGCACGAGATGGCCGAGTTCGGAGTGGCCGCTCACTGGATGTACAAGCAGCGCCCTCAGACGAGCGGGGGCGAGGCGGGACCGGACGGCGACGCCAAGATGAAGTGGCTGCGCTCGATGCTCGACTGGCAGAAGGAGATGTCGGACCCGCAGGAGTTCATGGAGAGCCTGCGCATCGACCTGTTCGAGGACGAGGTGTTCGTGTTCACGCCAAAGGGCGAGGTCAAGTCGCTTGCCGCCGGCGCCACACCACTGGACTTTGCCTATGAGGTGCATACCGAGATCGGCCACCGCTGTGTCGGCGCACGCGTGAACGGCAAGATCGTGCCGCTTCACTACGAGCTGGGCTCGGGCGACATCGTTGAGATATTGACCGCCAAGCGCGAGCGCGGGCCCTCGCGCGACTGGCTGGCCGTCGTCAAGACGACGCGGGCACGCAACAAGATCAAGCAGTGGTTCAAGGCGGAGTCGCGTGAGGGCACCGAGCACACCGGACGCGAGCTACTGCAGGAACACCTCAAGAAGCAGGGCCTGCCGGCACAGAAGATCACCGGCTCGGCGCTGCTGGCCGACGTGATCCGCGAGATGGGCTACCGCAAGGCAGACGATTTCTACATCGCGCTGGGTGCGGCCAAGATTTCGCCGAAGGTCGTCGTCAACAAAGTGCTGCAGCGTCTCAAGCAAGGTGAGGCCGCCGACGGCGACACGAGCGCCAGCGACCTGCTCAAGGTCGGCCGTCCGCGCCAGCGCCCGACGACATCCTCAGGCAAGTACGGGATCCGGGTGGATGGGGTGGAGGACGTGATGTTGCGTCTTGCCAAGTGCTGCCGGCCGGTCCCGGGAGATCCGATCGTGGGCTACATCTCACTCGGCCGCGGCATCACGATTCACCGCAAGGATTGTCCGAACGCGAAGCTTTTGCAGCGCAATCCCGAACGCTTCACCGACGTGGGCTGGGAGGGCGACCAGGAGACCTCGTTCGTCGTGGAAATCCACATCGACGCTTGGGATCGCCACCGGCTGCTGGAGGACCTCTCGCGAGCCTTCTCGGAGTCGGGCGCAAACATCCTCGAAGCGCGTTGCCTGTCGAGTCCTCCGATGGTCAAGAACCGTTTCGTGGTGGAGCTTGCCGACACACAGAGTTTGAAGGGTGCGATCTCGCGGCTGCGCAACACCGACGCGGTGTTCGACGCCTACCGCGTCACGCCCGGCGGCGCCGGCTAGGAAATTACGCTTAGCGCACGCGGTAGCACAGAGTAGTGCGCTTGCATCACGTCTCCCAGATAATCGCCATCCACCTGCAGCGGCAACGCCCGTCCGTCGGTTGAGGAGACGGTCAGCTCGAACGCCTCGCCCAGCGGCGTTACCTGACGGTGGCGGACGATACGTGCCCGTTTGGAGAACGCTCGGAATGCGATCGAGGGCATGTCAAACGGCCGGGCACGACGCAGGACCGAGGTCTCCAGCGTGCCCGAGTCGAGCTCCGCGCTATCGGCAACCTCGATTGGACGGTCCTTGAAGTACGTGAACGGCGAGCCATTCTGAACGATGGCGGTCACGCCGTTGTGCTGTCCTTCGCCAAGCTCCACCTGTAGGCGCGGCGGTTTGTGGATGTAGCGGCGCGTGAACGTGCTCACCGCAGCCCAAGTGAAGTAGTAGGCGCCAAAGCGCGCCTTCAGATGCGGGTTGGAGTCCACACGCTTGACGACGCTCGCGTCCAGACCCAGACCGGAGGCGAAGGTGAAGCAGCGACCGTTGACCACGCCTAGATCGACCTTGCGCGGCTGCCAGTCGTCGACCATCGCCAGCAGGTGCTCGGTGGCGTCGACAAGCTCGCCTGGGATGCCGAGGATCTTGCCGTAGACATTGGCCGATCCCCCAGGCAGGCACGTGAGCGGGGTGGGGGAGCCCTGCAGGCCGTTGGCGGCTTCGTTGACGGTCCCGTCGCCACCGAAAGCCACGACCACGTCATAGCCCTCGTGGGCTGCCTCACGGCACAGCTCGATCGCGTGGCCACGCGCCTCGGTGTCGACCGCGTCGACCTCGTAGCGGCCCTGCAGCGCGTAGACGACGAGGTGGCGCAGGCGATCGGAGACCGTCGTGGCGTACGGATTGACGATGATCAGCATCCGCTTCTTGGTCGCGGGTGCGATCGGCTCGAAGACGTCTGGTGCGTCTGTCGGGGCGCGATCGTCGGGACTTACGCCTGTGCTCACTGCAAGCCCTACACCGCAAATGGGAATGCGTTACCGAGCGCTGATCGGCTGGGCCTCGTCCAGGGCAGGTCGGCCTCAAGGCAAGACTTCAAAGCATGCTTTTCAGGCATGTAGGCCTCAAAGCGTGCACGTCGAGCATGCAGGTCTTGTGTTCCGCTGCATAGCCTCCTATACTTGCGGGCGCATAGCTGAACACATCCAGAGGGGTGGAGGGACCTGGCCCAGTGAACCCCCGACAACCACCGTGTAAAAGCGGCAGGTGCCAATTCCAGAGAGATGTGTGGCGGGCTTCCAGTCTTTGCCACACGGTTCACCGGCGAAGACGATATGGAAGGAGCCCTCCGTGGCTGTCACACACCTTAGATGCAGAGAGTGCCGTACCGAGTATCCCCTCGAGGCGTTGTATGTATGCGATCGCTGCTTCGGGCCGCTCGAGGTCGTATATGACCACAGCCGCCTCGGCAACGATGTCGATGGGCTGCGCCGACGCATCCAGGCCGGCCCGCAGAACATCTGGCGCTACGCGGACTTCCTACCGGTGCTCGACGGTCCTCCGGGGCCCTCGGGTCGCCTGGCATCGCGTACCGGCCTGCCGGCCGGGTGCACGCCACTGATCAAGGCCGATCGTCTCGCCGAGCGGCTTGGACTGCGCGAGGTCTGGGTCAAGAACGATGCCGCCAACCCGACCCATTCTTTCAAGGACCGCGTCGTGTCGGTCGCCACCGCGCGTGCGCGCGAGCTTGGCTTCAAGACGATCGCTTGCGCTTCCACGGGCAACCTGGCCAACTCGGTCGCAGCACATGGCGCCGCGCTGGGTCTCGAGTCCTACGTGTTCATCCCTGCCGACCTGGAGGAGCAGAAGATCCTCGCGACCGGCATCTATGGGACGAAACTGGTCGCGGTGAAGGGCAACTACGACGACGTCAACCGGCTTTGCACCGAGCTGTCGGCCGAGCGCGATTGGGCGTTCGTGAACGTCAACCTGCGCCCCTACTACGCCGAGGGATCGAAGACGCTCGCATATGAGATAGCCGAGCAGCTCGGATTCGAGCTGCCCGACCGTTGCGTCGTGCCGATCGCCTCGGGCTCGCTGTTCACGAAGGTCGCCAAGGGCTTTGCCGAGTGGCGCGAGCTCGGGCTCATAGAGGATCCCTCCCGCCCGGCTCCGCGCATGAATGGCGCCCAGGCCGATGGCTGCTCGCCGGTTGCCTCTGCGTTTGCTGCCGGACACGACGTGTGCAAGCCGGTGAAGCCGAACACGATCGCCAAGTCGCTTGCGATCGGCAACCCCGCCGACGGGCCGTACGCGATCGAGGAGGCACGGCGCAGCGGCGGCGGCGTCGACTCGGTCTCAGACCAGGAGATTCGCGAGGGCATCGCGCTGCTGGCACAGACGACCGGCATCTTCACCGAGACGGCCGGTGGCGTCACGACGGCCGTGCTGGCGAAGCTCGCCGCGCGCGGTGACATCGACCCTGAGGAGCGCGTGGTGCTCGTGATCACCGGTGAGGGCCTGAAGACGCTCGACGCAGTGCGCGGTACCTTCGAGTCGCACGAAATAGACCCGTCGGTCGAGCAGTTCGAGACGCTCGTGGAGCAGGCCCCGGTCGACGCGACCGGCACGCCCGCTGCATTTGCGGGCGCACGGAGCTGAGCGCGATGGGTGTCACGGTCAAGATCCCAACCCAGCTTCGCTCGGCCGCCGGCGGGGAGAGCGAAGCTCAGCTCGAAGGCGCCACCGTACGCGAGGTCTTGGACAGCCTGTACGAGCGCTACGACGGGCTCAGCGAGCGCTTGGCGGATGAGAGCGGCTCGCTCAGGCGCTTTGTGAACGTGTACCTGAGCGGCGAGGACATTCGCTTCCTCGACGGCCTGGACACTCCGGTCGACGACGGGGCCGAACTGACGATCCTGCCGGCGGTCGCCGGCGGGTAGGGCGTCGTTGGCCGGCGTACTGCGGCGTCCTCAGTCGCTCGTGTACCGATTGGAGATCGACAGGGTCTCCAATCGGCCAGCACACTTCGCGAATTGCCTGTGTCCCGAAGTGGTGCGTCCTTGCATTGCTTGACCAACGACGTCCTAGAAGCTGGTCTGATGACCGGTGTTGGTTATTTAGCGAGCGGTGCTGCCAGTCACGTGCTGTGCGTGCCTGGCGACGTGTGCTGCCGGCGGCGTCGAGCCGCTGACACCGACCGTTGATACAAGCCCAGCGGCACACATGGCGCCGATCGTGATCGCGCGCAGACGTTTGGGCGTGAGCCAACCGAGATTGTGGGTCTGAAGCCACGTACGCAGCCCACTAGCCGCTGAGGCGGCTGCCATTGCGCATCCGACGCACATAAGCTTGATCGTAGCCGCCAACCGTGTCGCGTGCGCAACTTCGATTTGAGCTCAGCGGCCGAACCAGCGCGCGCGGCGGGTGGAGCCGAAGTTCTGCTTGTCAGCGGCAAGTACTGCCGACGGCTCGCCAAAAGTGCCCGTCGGCTTTGGCCCTGAGAGGAAGTTCACTTCCACACGACCGATACGACCGGCCCCGAACTCGATGTAGCAAATACCAATCCCATCGTAGGGCGCTGGCTGCTCGCCGCCGCGTATGCTCGCGATCACCGAGGCCGCCACGACTCGTGCTGCGCCCTCGGCGAACACTCCGGCCTTTGGCACGCCCGCGGTGGTGACGTCACCGACCGCATACACGCCCGGAAACCGCGTCTCGAGCGTCTTCGAGCTGACAGGCACGAAAGCGTCCTCGGTCATGCCGCTCTCGATCACCACATTGGGAGCACGATGCTTCGGGACACCCAGAAAGAGGTCATATGCCAGCTCGCTACCGTCGTCGAGCACGGCTACGCTGCGGACCGTGTCAACCGAGCTCACGCGGCGGCTAGGAACGAAGGTTATGTCGCGCTCGGCGAAGGCGGCCTCCAGCGCGCGCGAAGTGTCAGGCGAGGGCGGTACAGGGGTGCCGAGTGGCAGCACGAAAGTGATCTCACAATCCTCGCGCACCCCGCGAGTCGATAGATAGTCGTGCAGCAGTAGTGCGGTCTCGCTTGGTGCCGGAGGGCACTTGAAAGGCGCCCCGCAGACACCGACGATCACCCGACCTTGCTTGAACTCTGGGAGCAATTCGCTCAGCCGCTGTGCGCCGGCCACCGAGTAGAACTCGTTGCTCTCGGCTAGCCCAGGCGTGGCATCGAAGTCGTAGTCGGCGCCAAGCGCCACGACAAGGACATCGGCCTCGTACACACCGGCATCGGTGGTCACACGGCGGGCGTCGGGGTCGATCGCAGTGACCGTCTCGCGCAAGAAGCGCACACCTGGCTTGACGATCTCGCGATAGGGCAGACTTACAGCGTCCAGGGTCGTCCTGCCGAACATCACGTCAAGCTTGGAGTACCCGAAGACAAACGAGTCGTTCTTGTCGATCAAGGTCACTTCGACCTCGTCGCCGAGCGCCTCCGAGAGCATCGTCGTCAGCTCGAGGCCGCCAAAGCCTGCTCCCAGGACAACCACGCGGGTCTTCATTCAACGAGCATAACTAGTCGCACGCTCAAGTTCTGGGATTTCAACTGCCGATACGGTGCACAAATGTTAACCGAGAAGAGGAAGGCTTATCGTGCTTGCCAGCGCAAGCGGTGGCGGTGCCGCCGTCGCACTCCTTGTTATTATCGTCGGAATCGGCCTCTACTTCTTGCCGACTATGGTCGCGGTTTCGCGAAAGGTCACCAACCAGGGCAGCATCTTCGTGATCAACTTCTTCCTCGGCTGGAGCTTCATCGGCTGGGTTGTGGCGCTCGCGATGGCTTGTCGTACAAGCAACATGAGTGCGTCATAAGGTCAGACTCATGGTTGGCGAAAGTTAAGATCCAGGCCACCATGAGCCCGGCGTGATTCGAACACGCGACCTTCCGCTCCGGAGGCGCTTGAATGGAGGAGGGGTTTTGGCCTGAATCCCGCATGGTTGTAAGGGATTCGGTGAGTGGGCGGCGATCAGTCAGGTCAGGTGCTTAGCCGCAAATTTGCGGTCTTTTCGGGCGGGTTTTGGCAGGGCTGCCATTTGGTTGGCGTCGACATGAGCATGTGCGCCCGTGGCCAAGGCTTGGGGTGCGCACAGAACCGTCGGGTGGCGGGCTTAGCATCACTCCCATGCTCAGGATTGCCAAGGCCGTACAGAGGATCGACAGTTCCTCGGCCTCCAACTGGTCGCCGCGCGGACGATCGAGATTCTCGGTCTTGAGTCGCGAGGGGCTTGACCGGAGATGACTCAGCGCTATCGGGACGTCCTGGACTACGAGATCGGGGCGCGGATCTTCGTTGAGTTCGAGACACGGGGCAGGGACATCCTGGACTACGCGGTGGTCCTGATGGTGGATGAGGACGACGGCAGCGTGGCGACGGTGCGCGTATACGACGGAGCGCACGGGATCAATGAGATGCACCGCTTTGACCGCACCGGCCGAAAGGCGGCGGGGCAGGCCGTTCATGCCGGTACTCTTGGAGAAGGAATGCGAGCCGCGATCGCAGCTGTTCGCATCGGCCACAAGGAGATGATCGACGCATGGCGCGCAACGTGAACCCCTCCGACTCGCCCACAGCGAAGGCGATGGACCGCGCGATCGACCTGGCGATCGAGGGCAACTCGCCCTATCCAGAGCACGCGGCATTTGTCGACGCTGACTCGCCCCATGCCGGGCAGGAGATCAGTCGCGCCCTCGACGAGGGCTACGCGGTCGTGCTCGTGTCGGCGGACGGGCGCGAGCGGGTAATCACCGCGAAGATGTTGGCGGCGAGTCGCTGACGGTCACAGGTCGGGCTGCACGCTGGTGTTGACCTGCAAGTTCCAGCTTTGATCTAGCAGGCCGCGCGCGGGAAGCGCGCGGACAAGTCTCGTTGGGTAGGTGTCGGGGGCAAGAGCGGCCTCGCGCAGCGGCTGAAGGTCACGCGGCTGCCTGCTCTCGGCTTAGGTTCTTGAAGTCGCGCAGGAACCGTTGCCGCGCTTGATAGGTCGGCACTAGTCGTTGCGTGCGAAGTGGAGCGCAGCCTTGAAGGCGTCGACATCCTCATATACGACGCCTGGATCGGCCCTGGCCTCACGATCAGCTTCCAACTCGCCGGAAAGCCAGTCCGCAGTCCAAAACCACGCCTGGTCCGGTGCTATCTGACCGCTGGAGAGACTGCGCAGCAATACTGCGGCACCGTCGAGAGTGTTCTCAGGCAGATGCTCCACCAGCTCATGCAGCTCGGTCTTCGTCATGCCCATATTCTCGCACGCACTGCCGATAGTGTCGGCCGTTTGCCATCTCAAGCTTGCGCGAAATGGCAGAATTGGCAGACGAGCGATCTTTCGCTGCCCAGCCTGCGAGCCGGACGACTGGCGACAGGCCCAGAAACGGCCCAGTCAAGCCACACTGAGAGCGCGCCCGGCAAGATTCGAACTTGCGACCTCTCGCTCCGGAGGCGAGCGCTCTATCCACTGAGCTACGGGCGCTAGCGGCACCGTCCATGGCACCCTGGCCTGCAGAGCTTATCGCCGTATCGAGCGACGATCGCTACCGTTGCGCACATGGACCTCTCCCTGTTCTTCGCAGGCACAGGCGGCTCGGTGCCGAGCCCCCGCCGCGGGCTGCCCGCGATCCTTCTGCGCCGCGGGGGCGACCGGCTGCTGTTCGACTGCGGGGAAGGCACGCAGCGCCAGTTGATGCGCTCCGTTGGGCTTACAGACGTGGGTTGCGTCTTCATCACCCACTTTCACGCCGATCATTGGCTTGGCCTGCCCGGGATGCTCAAGTCCTTCGCGCTGCGCGAACGCGACCAGCCGCTGGCGATCTATGGACCTCCAGGGCTGGCCCAGATGATGGAGCAGACGCGCTTCATCTATGGCCGTCTCCCGTACGAGCTGCGATTCACAGAGCTCGAGGCCGACGACGACGTTGCCTTCGACGGCTATGCCGTGGCGCCCATCCGGGTGAGCCACCGTGCCAACAGCGCCTACGGCTACGCGATCGTCGAGGACTCCAGGCCAGGCCATCTGGACCCCAAGCTCGCCGAGCGGCTCGGCGTCACGCCGGGGCCGGACTTTGGCAGGCTCACGCGCGGAGAGACCGTCGCCGGGGTCAGCCCAGCGCAGGTGATGGGCCCCACACGCGAAGGTCGCAAGATCGTGATTTCGGGGGACACCTCGCCCTGCGAGATGCTGACGCATGCCGCACACGATGCGGACCTGCTCGTACACGAGGCCACGTTCGCCGAGGAGGAGCTGGAGCGGGCGCACCAGACCGGTCATTCGACCGCGCGCCAAGCAGCCCAAGTCGCCAGCGACGCGCAGGTACGACTGCTCGCATTGACGCACATCTCCACTCGCTACCCGGGTGGGGACCTGCGTGAAGAGGCCCGTTCGGTGTTCGCCGCGACGGAGGCGCCACGCGACTTCGACACGATCGACATTCCCTTCCCAGAGAAGGGCCCGGCCGAGCTGATCCGCTGGTCGGACCGTCGTGCGCATGAGCAGGCGAACCACGATCGGGCAACCGAGACTCCCGCGGAGCCGGCCGTCACACCGTGAATATATTCGGGGAAGACCGGCCCGCATGCGGGCCGGTCCCGGGCCGCACATGTGCGGCCCGGCAGGTCGGTGCATGCACCGACCTGAACAGCTTCATAGGCACATGTGCGGCCGGCCGGCTTGTGCATGCACCGACCGAAACAGAGTTCCCTTCCGCTCACCTTGATACAGTCGCCATGCTGCTCCTTTAACCCGGTCCGGTGAGGCCAGGAAGGAAACGAATGCAAGATGGGAAGATCGTCCTCGGCGAGGACGAGATAGCGCGGGCGCTGGTACGCATCGCGCACGAGATAGACGAGCGAAACCCGACCCCCTCGACGGTCGCCCTCGTCGGTATTCACCGTCGCGGCGCGATCCTCGCCCAGCGCCTTCAGCTGCTGCTGGCCGAGCTCTTGCAAGAAGACGTCCCGCTCGGGGACCTTGACATCGGCTTCTACCGCGACGACGTCGCCTCGCGTCCGCAGGCGCCCGTCGTGCATGCCTCGCACATCGACTTCGACCCAGCCGAGCGCACGATCGTGATCGTCGACGACGTGCTCTTCACCGGGCGTACCGTGCGCGCCGCGATCGAGGCCCTCTTCGACTACGGCCGCCCCGAACGTGTGCAGTTGGCGGTGCTCGCCGACCGCGGGCACCGGGAGCTGCCGATCCGCCCGGACTATGTCGGCAAGAACCTGCCGACCGCACGCGAGGAGTACGTCAGCGTGCGCGTCCGCGAGCTGGACGGCATCGACGAGGTCGCGATCGGGCGTGCCACGGTGGGGGCCGGCGCATGAACCAGCAGCCAAAGAACACGATGCCCCCCGCGCGCGCAGGGGGCATCGCACTCAAGCGTATGGATCGGCCGTACGCAAACGCCACCCTCGCGCGCACCGGGGAAGCACAGTCCGGCGCATGAACCACCTGCTCTCAATCGAGGATCTCGACCGCGAGACGATCGAGCGGATCGTCCAGCAGGCTTCGCGCTTTGCCGAGGTCTCCGACCGCGAGATCAAGAAGGTGCCGGCCCTGCGCGGGCGGATGGTGCTCAACCTCTTCTACGAGGCTTCGACGCGCACGCGCAGCTCCTTCGAGTTGGCTGCCAAGCGCCTCTCCGCAGACGTCGTCAACTTCGTCTCCAGCGGCTCGAGCGTCGAGAAGGGCGAGTCGCTGAAGGACACGGTTTTGACGCTGAGCGCGCACAAGCCCGACGCGATCGTGATCCGCACCCCGTGGGCCGGAGCCGCCGAGCTCGTGTCGGGTTGGACCAACGCGGCGATCGTCAACGCCGGCGACGGCAAGCACGAGCACCCCACACAGGCGCTGCTGGACGTCTACACGCTGCAGCGCCGCTTCGGCCAGCTAGACGGAACGTCGATCTGGATCGTGGGAGACGTCGCTCACTCACGGGTCGCACGCTCGAACATCCTTGCTTTTCAGCACATGGGCGCCAAGGTGACGGTTGCCGGACCGCCTACCCTGATCCCCCGTGGGATCGAGCAGCTCGGCTGTGAAGTGCGCTACACGCTCGACGATCTGGCCGAAGCAGATGTGGTGTACGCCTTGCGCATGCAGCACGAGCGCATGAACGAGTCGTGGGTACCGTCGCTGCGCGAGTACGCCGCCTGCTTCCAGATCAACTCGCGCCGCCTGTCTCCGCGGCAATTGCTCATGCACCCGGGCCCGGTCAACCGCGGCGTGGAGCTCTCCGGCGAAGTGGCCGACTCGCCGCAGGCGCTGATCACCGCGCAGGTCGAGGCCGGCGTGGTCGTGCGCATGGCGGTCCTCTACGAGCTGCTCTCGGGCTCACGCGCATTCCGTCCCGTCCCCGAGCCACAACTGGCGTGAACGCCAATCCGAACATGACCGCTCCGCGTCGGGCGAGGCTCGCGTGAAGGCCGCTCCACCGCTGGTGCACGGCATGAGCGCAGACGCCAACCTGCTGATTAGGGGCGCACACGTGCTCGATCCGCGCAGCGACCTCGACGCGCCGGCCGATGTGCTCGTGCGTGCCGGGCAGATCGTCGAGATCGCCGCCGCTGGCGCGCTGAGCGCAGACGGCGCCACCGAGGTGGCCCAAGGCGAGGGCAAGCACCTGCTACCCGCCTTCGTCGATCCGCATGTACATCTGCGCAGCCCAGGCCAGGAGCACAAGGAGGACTTGGAAACCGGCACGCGCGCTGCTGCTGTCGGTGGCTTCTGCGCGGTGATCGCGATGCCCAACACAGACCCCGTGATTGACTCGGCGCCGCTCTTGCGCTCGCTGCGCGAGGCGGCCACCAGGGAGGCGCGTGTGCCTGTCGGCTTCCTGGCCGCAATCACGCGTGGCCTCGAGGGCGGAGAGTTGACCGAGATGGCCGAGCTGATGGGGGAGGGGGCGCTTGGTTTCACCGACGACGGGCGTCCGGTGGCAAGCGCCGGAGTGCTGCGCAAGGCGTTGCAATATCAGCGCCTGTGTGGTGGCGTGCTCACGCTGCACGAGGAGGACCCCTCGCTCTCCCACGGCGGCTCGATGCACGAGGGCTCTGTCAGCGCGGCGCTCGGCATCGGCGGCATCCCAAGCGTGAGCGAGTCCACGATGGTCGCCCGCGACGCCGAGCTGGCCGGGTATGAGGACGGACGCGTGCACTTCCAGCACCTCAGCTGTGCCGCGTCAGTGCACGCCGTCGCAGCGGCGAAGGAACGCTGCTTTCGCGTCAGCGCCGAGGTCACTCCCCATCACCTGCTCCTCACCGACGAGCACGTGCGCTCGATGGACACGCGCATGAAGATGAACCCACCGCTGGCAAGCGAGACCGATCGACTCGCCTTGATCGAGGGCTTGCGCTCTGGCACGATCGACTGCATTGCGACCGACCATGCCCCCCATGCGCCCCATGAAAAGGAGGTCCCCTTCGAGCAGGCGCCGATGGGCACGACGGGCCTCGAGACGGCCTTCGCCGCATTGCACACCGAGCTCGTGCTGCCCGGAACGATCGGGCTCGCTTTGCTTGTCGAGCGAATGACTGCCGGAGCCGATCTCTTCGGTCTGCCGACTCCGCGCATCGCCGTGGGCGAGCAAGCGAACCTCACGCTTTGCGATCTCTCCGTCGAGTGGGTGGCCGGCGAGCACGGCTGGGAGAGTCGCTCGGAGAACTGCTGCTTTGCCGGGCGACGTCTCACCGGACGTGTGCTGATGACGGTCGCCGCGGGCGCCGTGGCCTATCGCAAGCCGGCATTCTCGGTGGTGGGATCATGAGTCTGCTCAAGCGCGATGCGGCGGTGCTGGTCGTGGTGGACGTGCAGGAGGGCTTTCGTTCCTACGCGAACTTTGAAGCGGTGGCGCGAGCGTGCTCGAAGCTGGTGCGCGCCGGGCGGATCCTAGACGTGCCGTGCATCGTCAGCGAGCAGTACCCGAAGGGCCTCGGTCACACGGCACCCGAGGTCGAACTGGAGGACGAGCCGCGAATCGAGAAGACCGTCTTCTCGGCCGTGCGCGCGGAGGGCTTCGATCTGGGTGGACGCACCCAGGCGATCGTGTGCGGGATAGAGACACACGTGTGCGTCTCCCAGACTGCCCACGACCTGCTCGACCGTGGGATAGAGGTTCACGTGCCGGCCGACGCCGTGGGCTCGCGCCACGCGCTCGACTACGAGCGTGGTCTGGAGCGTCTGGAGCGGGCAGGAGCAACCGTTAGCACAGTCGAGTCCGTCCTGTTCGAGCTGCTCGAGCGAGCAGGCACCCCAGAGTTCAAGGAAGTCCAGAGACTCATCGTCTGATGGCCGCACCGAACACCCAAATCGTTGCGAGACAACTCTGATGGCTCTCCGCGAGGCATACGTGCTGCTCGAGGATGGCGCCCGCTTCGACGGCGAGGCGTGTGCCGCCGACACGCACGCGGTGGGTGAGGTCGTGTTCACGACCGGCATGTCCGGCTACCAGGAGTCGGTCAGCGATCCGTCCTTTGCCGGGCAGCTGATCACCTTCACCTACCCCCACATCGGCAACTATGGAGTCAGCCAGCGCGCGATGGAGTCCGAGCGCATCTGGGCTCGCGCCGCGATCATGCGCGAGGCGTGCAACCGAGAGGACGCCCCAGAGGCAGAGCGAGGTTGGCTCGATTGGCTCACCGATTGCGAAGTGCCTGCGATCAGCGGTGTCGACACACGCGCGCTCGTGCGCCACATTCGCGAGGCCGGCGCGATGCGCGGGGGGATCTTCCCCCGGCACGTGAGCGAGGACGAGGCGCAGAAGTTGATTGCGGCCGAGCCATCGATGAGCGGGCTCGACCTCGCTTCCGTCGTCACCCCGGACCGCGTCAGCATTCATGGAGGGGGGACGGGAGGGAATGATGACATGAGCGTTCGAGGCAACGGAGGAGGGGAGAGTGGGGCACCCTCGCAAGCCGCGGCGGGCGGACCGTCGATCGCGGTACTCGACACCGGCATCAAGTCCTCGATCGTGCGCAATCTGGTCGAGCGCGGTGCGCGTGTGGCGCTCTATCCATGCTCGACCTCGGCCGAGCAACTGCTCGCCGACGATCCCGATGCGGTGTTCGTCGCCAATGGCCCCGGAGACCCCGCGGCCCTCGGCTATGTGGTCGACACGGTGCGCGAGATCGTGGGCAAGAAGCCGGTGTGGGGCATCTGCCTCGGCCACCAGCTGCTGTGTCGAGCGTTGGGTCTCGAGACCTACAAGCTCCCCTTCGGCCATCGCGGTGCCAACCACCCGGTCAAGGACCTGCAAACGGGTCATGTGGAGATCACCTCGCAAAACCACGGCTTCGCCGTGCTCGGCCCAGGCGGTGCACGCACGCTCGACAGCGACGAGCCGGTGCGCTGGGACACCGACTTCGGCGTCGCCCAACTGACGCACGTGAACCTGTACGACCGCACGGTCGAGGGCTTCGAGCTGCTGGACGTACCGGGCGGCGCGGTGCAGTACCACCCAGAGGCGGGCCCCGGCCCGCACGACTCGCTGCATCTGTTCGACCGTTTCCTGGAGCGAATTGCCGCGTCGTAGCGACATAGAGACGATCCTGATCCTCGGGTCGGGGCCGATCGTGATCGGCCAAGCCGCCGAGTTCGATTACTCCGGCGTGCAGGCGTGCAAGGTGCTGCGCGAGGAGGGATACAGGGTGGTGCTGGTCAACTCCAACCCGGCCACGATCATGACCGACCCGGAGTTCGCCGACGCGACCTATGTCGAGCCGCTACTGCCAGGGCCGCTGACGAAGATCATCGAGCGCGAGCGCCCCGACGCACTGTTGCCGACGCTCGGCGGGCAGACCGCACTCAATTTGGCAAAGGCACTGCACGACGAGGGCGTCCTGCAGCGCTATGGAGTCGAGCTGATCGGCGCCAACTACGACGCGATCACCTGTGCGGAGGACCGTGACCTGTTCGGCGCGGCGATGGCGCGGGCGGGCCTGAAGATGCCCGAAAGCGCGATCGCAACGACGCTGGATGAGGCACGTGCCGCACTTCCACGGCTCGGGCTGCCTTGCATCGTGCGCCCCGCCTTCACGCTCGGCGGGCGGGGTGGAGGCATCGCGCGCAGCGAGGAGGAGTTCGAGCTGATCGCCGGTCGCGGCATCGAGGCCTCGCCGATCGGTCAGGTGCTCATCGACCAGTCCGTGATCGGCTGGGGCGAGTTCGAGTTGGAGGTGATGCGCGACAAAGCCGACAACGTCGTGATCGTCTGCTCGATAGAGAACATCGACCCGATGGGCGTGCACACCGGCGACTCGGTCACCGTCGCCCCGCAGCAGACGCTCACCGACGCGCTCTACCAGCAGTTGCGCGATCAGGCGATCGCCGTGATCCGCGCTGTCGGCGTGGAGACCGGCGGCTCCAACGTCCAGTTCGCGGTCAACCCCGAGACCGAGGAGATCCTCATCATCGAGATGAACCCGCGCGTCTCGCGCTCCTCGGCGCTCGCCTCCAAGGCCACGGGCTTTCCGATCGCCAAGATCGCCGCGCGCCTGGCGGTCGGCTACCTGCTCGAGGAGATCACCAACGACATCACCGGCGTCACACCTGCGAGCTTCGAGCCGACGATCGACTATGTCGTCGTCAAGTGGCCGCGCTTTGCCTTCGAGAAGTTCCCGGGCGCGGTGCCGACGCTCTCCACACACATGAAGTCGGTCGGGGAGGCGATGGCCATCGGGCGCACCTTCTCCCAGGCCTTTGCCAAGGCGCTGCGCTCGCGCGAGCTGGACAAGCCGCCGCGTCTTGAAGCCCTCACCGACCAGGAGTTGCTCGACGGCCTGATCACGCCGACGGCCGACCGCTACGAGACGATCCTCGAGCTGTTCGCGCGCGATGTCGGGATCGACCCTATCCACGAGCGCACTTCGATCGACCGATGGTTCCTGGCCGAGCTGGAGCAGATAGCCAAGGACCCGCAAGCCAGCTTCGCAGGCGAGCGTTCGTTCAAGTCGGTCGACACCTGTGCCGCCGAGTTCCCGGCACGCACCCCCTACTACTACTCCGGCTGGGAGCGCAAAGCGGCTCACGAGGTGACGAGGGGCGAGCGCCCCTCGGTCATGATCCTGGGCGCCGGCCCCAACCGCATCGGCCAGGGCATCGAGTTCGACTACTGCTGCGTCCACGCCGTGCAGGCGCTGCGCGAGGACGGCTACGAGACGATCATGATCAACTGCAACCCCGAGACGGTGTCGACCGACTACGACACGTCCGATCGGTTGTACTTCGAGCCGCTCACGCGCGAGGACGTCCTCGAGATCCTCGACGTCGAGAAGCCCGAGGGCGTCATCGTCCAGTTCGGCGGCCAGACGCCGCTGCGCCTCGCCGTGCCGCTGCAGAACGCGGGCGTCAAGCTCCTCGGCACGAGCGCCGACGCGATCGACAGAGCCGAGGACCGCAAGCGCTTCGGCGAGCTGCTCAAGAAGCTCGACCTGCGCGCGCCCGCCTGGGGCACGGCGAAGGGCCTCTCCGAGGCGCGCGAGATCGCCGAGCGCATCGGGTACCCCGTCATGGTGCGCCCCTCGTACGTCCTCGGCGGCCGCGCCATGGAGATCGTCCACGAGCCCTCGGGCCTCGAGCACTTCGTGCACACGGCCATGGAGGCCTCGCGCCGCGAGAGCCTCTCCTCACGCGCCGGCGAAGAGGACGCGCCCATCCTCATCGACCAGTTCCTGCCCGACGCCATCGAGGTCGACGTCGACGTCGTGGCCGACGGCACGGACGTCGTCATCGGCGGCGTCATGGAGCACATCGAGGAGGCCGGCATCCACTCGGGCGACTCCGCCTGCTGCCTGCCGCCCTACTCCCTCAAGCCCGAGACCGTCGAGACGATCAAGGCCCAGGCGCGCGCCCTCGCGCGCGAGCTCGACGTCCGCGGCCTCATGAACGTGCAGTTCGCCGTCCCGCGCGACGGCCGCGGCATCTTCATCCTCGAGGTCAACCCGCGCGCGTCGCGCACCGTCCCCTTCGTGTCGAAGGTCACGGGCGTCCCGCTCGCGAAGGTCGCGGCGCGCATCGCGGCCGGCAAGACGCTCAAGGAGATGGGCATCGTCGAGGTCACGCCCACGCACGTGGCCGTCAAGGAGGCCGTCTTCCCGTTCGCGAAGTTCGCGGGCGTCGACACGATCCTCGGCCCCGAGATGCGCTCGACCGGCGAGGTCATGGGCATCGACTCGGACTTCGCGCGCGCGTTCGCGAAGAGCCAGCTCGCGGCCG
>DATHNT010000017.1:0-26732 GCA_035485715.1 Solirubrobacteraceae bacterium
GCCCCTCCGGCAGCCAATCCCGCGGGTCTGGGGGCATCAGGAACGCCTGCTCACGATCGCACGCCAAGAAGTTCATAGCCAAGCTTGAAGTCTCTTAAACTGCTCGGACGGACCCGGCGTTTGCGCGACACCCACGACGAAAAGCGACGTCCAGCGACCTGTCGCAAACGCCGCGATCGATAAGCCACTTCGGGAATGCTGCACTAGACACTGCTACGGGAGTTAGACTCACACTGATGGGTACTGTGAAACCAAAGTCCTTCGCCAGCCAGACCAAGCACCCAAGCCCGCCCACGCAGCCGTCCGTACGAGCACAGGGCAAGCCGTCGCGGTTGACCTTTGGGCTGCCTGGGAATGCGAGTGAGCGCGCCAAACGCCGCCGTGCGCTCATGGACGAGCATCGCGAGACGCTGCACCGCCTCGGCGAATAGCCGCTCCTCAGCTACCTAGAGTTCAGGGCTTCTGTGAGGCGTAGCGGACGCGCTGGGTCTGACGCCTGAGTAGAGCGAGTGGTCTTGCGGACCTTAGCCCATCCGCTGATCCCGAGAACGGCTACGATTTGCCGCCAGCGCCGACGTAGCTCAGCTGGTAGAGCACCGCCATGGTAAGGCGGGGGTCAAGGGTTCGAGTCCCTTCGTCGGCTCTCGTTTTCTCGCCGCAACGTCACCGCAGTTCGATACCATTTTTGTCCACGGTTGTCCTCTCTTGTCCGCAAGACGAGGATCGCGAATCATCAGTACGGGAGTCAAATATGGCGTTCTACCTAGCGGTAGGACGTGCCGGCGCCCCCATCATGGTAAGGAGGGGGTCCGGGGTTCGAGTCCCCGCGTCGGCTTGGCGCGAACCAGCTTAACCAAGCGGTTTACGCGGTCGCGGTTGTATGCCATGGAGGATCATGTCGAGGTGGTGTTGCCAGTCCCAGTCGGGCTTGTTCACGCCGATTGTCGCGCAGATCCCGCACATGACCATTGGGATGTCGCTTGCCTGGAAGTCATTGCACAGCTCGCCAGCGCGGTGAGCGCGCCCTACGAGCTCGCTGGCAAGGAGCATGAACTGCTCCATCTCTGAGGCGGCGTGGGCGAAGACGCGCTCGCCGCCGCTCATGAACGCGAAGCGGGTCGCGGCGTCCTCGGCGACGGACGCGACGTTTGCGCGCAACGCACCGACGAGCGCCGCGAACGCGCCGGAGTGCTCGTCTGCTAGGGCGTGGCGGAGGTTCTCGTTGAAGAGCTCGAAGCGCTGGCGCACGAGCTCTCCCATCAGCGCCTCCTTGTCGGGGAAGTGACGGTAGACGGTGCCGACGCCGACGCGAGCGTGACGGGCGATGTCGTCCATCTGGACGTTGGGCTGCTCACCGGCGAACAGCTCGCGTGCCGCGTCGATGATGCGCGCGCGGTTGCGGCGCGCGTCGGCGCGCAGCGGGCGCTCGGTGTCGATTGGCGTGACGGTCACAGTGTTTTCACCCGGCTCCCTTGACAAGCGGAATCATAGTTCACTATAGTCGCGGATGCAAACCGGAACCGGAGGTCAGCTTCCAATGAGTTCATTCGTCCAAACCCCTGCGCCATCGCTCGACACGCCCCGCGCGAAGAACCTCGCGCTGATGCTGCTGGCGATGACCCAGTTCGTGATCGTCATCGACGCGTCGATCGTCAACGTCGCGCTCCCCTCGATCGGCGCCCACCTGCACTTCTCCCGCGATGACCTCTCGTGGGTCGTGAACGCCTACACGCTCACATTCGGTGGGTTCCTGCTGCTCGGGGGGCGCCTCGCCGACCTGCTCGGCCGCCGGCGCATGTTCATGATCGGCCTGGTGCTCTTCTCGCTCGCCTCGCTGGCCGGCGGCCTGGCTCAGTCGGAGGCGTGGCTGATCATCGCACGCGCGATCCAAGGACTCGGCGCGGCGATCGTCTCGCCGGCGGCGCTCTCGATCATCACGACCACGTTCGCCGAAGGAGCAGAGCGCAACCGCGCGCTCGGTGTGTGGGGCGCGGTCGCGGGCGCCGGCGGCGCGGCCGGCGTGCTGCTCGGCGGGATCCTCACGAGCGGCCTGTCCTGGCGCTGGGTGCTGTTCGTCAACGTCCCCATCGGCCTGATCGCCGCTGCGCTCGCGCCGCGGATACTGCTGGAGAGCCACGCCGAAGACGACACCGAAGGCTTCGACATTCCTGGCGCAGTAACCGTCACCGCAGGACTGGCGCTGCTCGTCTACGCGGTCGTCGACGCCGTGAACGTCGGCTGGGGATCGGCCGGCACGCTGCTACGCCTTGCGGGGGCAGCCATCCTGCTTGTCGCGTTCGTCTTGATCGAGCGCCGTCAGCGCCACCCGCTGCTGCCATTCTCGATCTTCCGGCTACGCACGCTCCGCGGAGCCGACATCGTTGGCCTGCTGATCGGGATGTCGCTGTTCTCGATGTTCTTCTTCATCTCCCTCTACCTCCAAGACGTCCTTCACTACTCGCCGATCAAGGCCGGGGTCTCCTACCTGCCGCTGGCGATCGGGATCATCCTCTCTGCCGGTGCCGCCTCACAACTGGTCACACGTGTGGGCTTCAAGCCCACCCTGATCGGCGGACTGCTCTTGATCGCCGCAGCGTTGCTGTGGTTCTCGCGGGTGCGGGCGCCGGGAGGCTCCTTTGCCGCTGACGTCCTCGGACCGTCGATCCTCGCATCGTTGGGGCTTGGCTTTTCCTTCGTTCCTGTCACGATCGCCGCGGTGACGGGCACCAAGCCACACGAGGCCGGCCTCGCCTCCGGGCTGATCAACACCTCCCAGCAGGTCGGTGGCGCGCTCGGCCTCGCGATCCTCGCCACCGTCGCCAACAGTCGCACCCAGAGCCTTCTGCACGCAGGCGTCCACAGCACGTCAGTCGCCCTCACCAAGGGATACGACCGCGCATTCCTCGTCGGTGCGGGCTTCGCGATCGCCGGAGCGATCCTTGCCGCCATCCTGATCTCCTCACGCGACAGCCGCGAGCACTCCCGGGAGGCGCGCGGTGAGACCGCCGTGAGCGCCCTCCAGGAAACCGAGTCGGTTCCGGTGTGAGGCACCGCGATCGGCTCGCTCGAGAAGTGCTCAGTTGTTGACGTCGACCGGCTCGTTGCCGGCAGCGAGCGGCTGCTGCTGCTCGGCGCCGGCCTCGACCGGAGAGCGTCTGCTCACGCCGACACGGGCGCGCAGTCGCGTGGCCCTGCGAGCTTCGAGCGCCATCGCCTCGGCAACCTGCGCACGCAGGATTTTCAGCTCACGTTGGCGATAGAGCAGACGCAGTCCCAGCAGCACCACGATCACGAGGCTGAGCAGGGCGATCGCGGCTTCGATCTTGTCCCTGCTGCTCGTACCGGCCGCACTCGGTGTAGGCAAGGCCACACCCAGGCGGCGTGGGGCGGCGCTCACCGCCGGCACCCTCGCGCTCGAGCTGCCGACGGGCCGCGTCGTGCGGGCGATCGCGACCATCGTTTCGGGCGAGAGACTGTAGGTCAGGGTGTTTTCGATCCAATAGATGCCGCGGCCTTCGCGCCAAGCAACCGTCTTGATGTGTTCGCCGTCGTAGAAGAGGCTGTACGTGCGCGAGCCGATGCGAACGCTCTGACTCGGATCGCTCAACAGCGGCAAGCCGGTCCAGGTGGTGCCCTGAATGTCGTAGTACTGGCCCAGTTCTCCGTCGTCGACGACGATCACATACGAGGGGTAGCGACGCCGGCCGTTGGGGCTCTGGATGCCGTAGAGCAGCAGTTCGTCCGGGGCCGATTCGGCGGTGGTCTTCTGGTACTGGGGCGCCTCCAAGGGGAATGGCAGGCGCGGAGCCGCCACCAAGGCCTGGTCTGTCGTCGAGCTCGGAGTGGGCGTGAGCGACAGCGTGGATGCGGCGGAGCGATGATGAGAGCTCTTGACCGAGCGTACAGCGCTGTTGAGCTTGTGCTTGGGAATCGCGGCCGTGCCCGCCATGAAGGAGTGCGCAGCTTCCTGCAGCTGTTGTGGCGTGGCGGTGTCGTATGTGGGAAGCAGGTTGACGTGGAAGGGCACCTGACGCACCGGCTTGCCGGCCGATTCCGCCAAGAGCTCCAGTAGGTCGAGCACCTGTTCTTCGCCGTGCAGATCGGTTTGCACGGCCTTGCCGAGGACCTCCTCGAACTTTTCGCGGTTTTCAAAGAGCCCGGGGCCATACTGCGCCTTGGCGTCCAGCAGGAAGCGCTGGTCGCGAGCGTCGCGAATCAGCGAGGTACTTTCGTGGCGGTTGGCGACGAATTCGAGCGCCTGCTGGCCGCACAGGCGCTGATAGCCCGGCTCCAGGTTGATTTCGAAGTACTGTTCGGCGCCAGGTTCGCTGTTGCTGTGGTGATAGCGCTTGTCCACTGTCATATACACGCAGCCCATTTCGTCTACCGCGTGTTCAAAGCGTTTGAAATCGGTGACGAACACGTGGTTGACGGTGATGCCGAGCAGGTTTTTGATCGTTTCGAGCATCAGCTTGACGCCGCCTGAGGTGCCGCCACCGTCCTCGTAGCCATAGGTGTAGGCGGAGTTGACGCGGTTGGTGATCACTTCACCGGTTGGCGCGGTGAAGCTGACGCGAAGCTCACGCGGTATCGAGAGCATCGAGATCGTGGGCTTGCTCGGGTCGACGCGCACCAGCAGCATCTCGTTGGAGTGCGGCAGCACCGCTCCTGACGGGTTGTCCTTGGGGGCCTTGCGTTCGTCGTTGCCGACCAGCAGCAGCGTCTCGGGTTCGCCCGTACCGGTGGGGATCAGCACTTTGGAGGCGACCTTCACCGGCTTGTTCTGCCCGAGCGCGCTTACGACCTTGCTCACCTCGTTGCGAATCACCACGTAGGTCGCCGCGCCGGCGAGCGCGACGATGCATATCGTGGCTGCCAGGAAGCGTCTGACCAGCCACCAGCCACGGCGCGGCGGCTCAGGCGGAAGCGACCCCGGAGGAGCACCATCGGGCGCGGGCGGTGGCATGGGCGAGGTCGTGACGGTGCTCAACGCTGGCCTGAATGATCGCGGATTGCCCGGCGGTTGGCGTCAGCAGGCAGCGTCTGGGTGTACACCCTAAGCTGGCGCCAAGCGTGATACCCGACCGCTCAACCGACACACGCGCGAGCCAAAGCGTGGCCGAGCGTCTGGCCACCTGGATCGTGCCGGAGCGCAATCCGGCAGGCGCCGTCTATGGATTGATCACGCTCGGCGCGCTGCTTGCCGCCGAGAGCGGCCTGCGCGACACCTATCCCGAGACGATCGGCTCGGCGGCGCTCGCCGTGCTGCTCTACTGGTTCGCCCACTCCTACTCCGACGTGCTCGGACTGCGCCTTGACGAGCACGAGAGCTTCAGCTGGGAAGAGCTGTGGCGGACGTTCAGCCGCGATTGGGCGATCGCCAAGGGCGCGAGCGTGCCACTGCTGGTCCTACTTGTTGCCTGGGCCACGGGCGCCAGCCAGATCACCGGCGTGACGGCGGCCGTTTGGAGCATTGTCGCGAGCCTGATCGCATTCGAGCTGGCGGCGGGCATTCGCTCCAAAGCGCGGCCTTTGGAACTGGCGCTGGAGGTGCTCGTCGGGGCGAGCATGGGCATCGGGATCCTGGTGTTGAGGGCGCTGCTGCACTAGCGATGGGACCTGTTGTATGGCCACAAGTACATGAGATTCCTCTAGGAGAGATGCTGCCGGATAGTAGACAATAAATCTCTGACATGGAATGATATTGTTTCCAAGACTCCTTGATAGTCGAGGGGCTATAAGCATTCGAGGAGATAGAACACGTTGACGGAGGGTGGGAAGAACTTCGGCGGGATGGCGCCACTGTACGAGCGACTGCCCAGGGGGCCCCACCAGATGAAGCCGCTGGAGGTCGCCAAGAACCAACGCCGGCGGATGTACGGAGCGATGATCGAGGCGGTTGCGGCCAGCGGCTACGGGCGCACGAGCGTCAAGCAGGTCGTGCTGCTTGCCGGTGTCTCCAGGCGCGCCTTCTACGAGCAGTTTGCCAACAAGGAAGAGTGCTTCCTGGCGACGCTCGACCTGATCGCAAGCCAGGCGTTGGTGCACATCGCCGCCGGCTATCGCTCCACCGAAGGCACGCTCGAGCAGCGCATGGAGGCAGCGCTGCGCAGGTTCGCCGAGGTCGTCGCCAGCAATCCCAAGGGCGCGCGTCTGATGCTCGTCGACGCTCCCTCGGCCGGGCCGGCCGGTTGGGAGCGGCTGACCGAGACGATGCGCATCTTCGAGCAGCGGCTCGCGGCCAGCTTCGCGCATGCACCGAATGCGGCGCCGCTGCCCGAGCCCGTGGCCAGAGCCATCGTCGGCGGTCTGCGTCGCGCCACTTTCGTGCGTCTGCTCGAGCAGCGGACCGACGAGATGCCTGCCTTGGTGGAGGACATGCTGAGCTGGACGCTCGTCTTCAGAACAGTCGAGCCGAGCCCGCTCGGGGTGCGCCTGCGTGCCGTACCGAGCGAGACGTGCATCGCCTGTGAGGACGAACGCGCGCGCGTCCTGCGCAGCGCCTTGGAGCTGGCATCGCTGGAAGGCTATGGAAACCTGACGCCGATGCGAATCGCCGACGAGGCAGGCGTCTCGATCGACACCTTCTTCGACATGTTCGACGACATGGAGGAATGCTTCCTGGCGGCGATCGAGCAGCTCAGCGAGGACGTGCGCAAGACCGTTTCCGATCCTGGCCTCATCTCCTCTGAATGGCCCACCGCGGTGCGCCGTTCGCTGGAGAGGATGATGCGCTACTTCGCCGCGCGGCCCGCCTACACACAGACGATCGCGACAGGTGTGTTCGCGATGGGACAGCGTGCCGTCGACCTGGTCGCACAGCTCGCCAGCGAGGTCGCCGCCAGGCTGACCGCGGGCGCGCCCGGCCCACCGCTCACCGGGCTTGCCCACGAGGGGATCGAAGGAGCCATATGGCACACGATCTACGCTCAGACCACCGACGGTGGGACAGGCTCGCTTCCCGAGCTCTCGGACTATCTGGCCTACGTGGTGCTGGCGCCGTTCCTCGGCGCCGAGCAGGCCGCACAGATCGTGACCGAGCAACGCTCCGCCGAGAAGGTGGCTTAGGGCCGCGCCATCGGACCCGTGGCTTGCCGAAGACAGGTCGCCAGATGCTGCCTAGCAGTGTTGAAGGCGCTCTAGCGCTGCTTACGCCGGTAGCGCAGCTCAGCAAAGTGCGTCAGCAGGATGCCCACCAGCAGCGAGACCACGATCACGATGATCAGCGGCGTCGAGCTCTTGCCGAATATCCAGTTGACCTCGACCTGTTTGACGTTGAGCACGGCAAACAGCGTCATCAGCACGGCCAGCAGGACCAGCGCCCCCGTGCGCGCCGTTTCGCGGCGGCTGCGCTTTTGGAGCTGTGTGGAATCGGACGTCGCCACAGGTTGATGCTACCCGCTGGGCCGACCCGCAAGCTCGTCCTGTACCCACGAGCAGCCCGCGGACAGCTCGGCGACGTCCATCGCAGCCGCCACGTTCAGGGCCATCCCGTGGCGAAAGAAGTCGTCCAGGCGCTCTGGCTCGGCTCCGGAGAGCTCGCCCGCCAGCGCCATCAGCTCAGCCGAGCGGCGGCGTACGCGCGCTCGCACCAGCTCGTCGTCGCAGGCCGCGTAGGCCTGATGCTGAAGCATCAGGTAGTCGCGGTCGGTGACTAGCAGTTGCTTATAGGCAGTACCCATCGCCGTCAGTACATCCTCGCAATGCGCAGGGGCCCGTCCAGCGCGGTACTCGGCGGCCGCCTGCGTAAATGCTTCAGCGAAGCGATCGAAGCCGAATTCGACAGCGGCGATGAACAGCTCGCGCTTGCCTGCAAACAGGCTGAAGACGTACGGCTGGGCCACTCCCACTCGCCTCGCTATGCGGTCCACCGGCGTACCGTGCAAGCCGCTGAGTGCGAACTCGTGCACGGCGGCGACGATCAGAGCCTCGCGCCGCTCGGCGGCTGGGACCCTTCTGCGAACGGCGACATCCCCCTCAGCAGCATGCCCCCCGCGCGCGGGGGGGGCATCGCCGATCACGACATCCCCCTGAGCGCTGTCCCCCACAGCCGCATCCCCCCCTGCGGCGTCCCCCACAGCCCGATGCCCCGCACGCGCACGCGCACGCGGGGCATCGCCCTTCTGCGAAGAACCCACGCTCACGCCGGCTCCCCCACGAGCACCGCTCCCTGCGGCTCGACCAAGGCGTGCCCTGCCTGCTCGTGCTCCGAGGCGGCAAGCGCTGCCGCCTCGGCTGCGCGCGGCGTGCGAAACGGCAACAGCAGCGCCACCAGGGCGCCCGTGCCGAGCACGGCCACACCGACCCACATGGCTGGGATCAACCCGTTCACGAACTCCTGCGGCGAGCCGTAGCCGCCCGCGCCCGTGAACACCGTGGCGAGCACCGCCACGCCCAGGACGCCTCCGACCTCGCGGATCGCGTTGTTGGCGCCCGAGGCTTGGCCTGCTTGATCGACTCGCACCGAAGAGAGCACTGCGTTGGCTGAGGGGGCGAATACGAGCGACATGCCTGCACCAGCCATGATGAACGGAATGACCATGTGTGTATAGGGCACGTGCGTGGCGGTGATGAGCGCCAGCCAGCCAAGCCCCAGAGCTTGCAAGGTCAGTCCCGCCACCATGAACGGGCGTGAGCCGAAGCGCTCGGAGAAGATGCCGGCCAGTGGGGCCACGACCATCGAGGCGCCCGTCCACACCAGCAGCTTCAAGCCCGCCTGCAATGGGGTGTTGCCGAGCACGTCCTGCATGTACTGGGAGAGGAAGAAGATCGAGCCGAACATGCCGAAGTACATGCTCAGCGAGACGACGTTCGTGACGGCAAAGGAGCGCTTGGCAAAGAAGCTCATCGGCAGCATCGGGTAGCGGGCACGCCGCTCCCATACGACGAACGCGGCCAGTAGCAGAGCGCCAAGGATCAGCGAGGCCAGGATCGACGGGGAGCCCCAGCCGAGCGACTGCGAGCGCACGAGGCCGAAGACGACCCCGAAGGCGCCCGTGCCGGCCAGCAGCAGGCCCGGCAGGTCCAGCGTGCCGTAGGGGCCGCGGCTCTCTGAGAGGCGACGCATGGCAGTGGGCACCAGCACGATGCCAATCGGCACGTTCAGCCAGAAGATCCAATGCCAGGAGATGCCCTGCACGACGGCGCCTCCCACCAGCGGGCCGATTGCCACCGCGGTACCCGAGATGCCCGACCACACGCCCAAGGCGATGCCGCGGCGTTCAGCCGGGAAGGCGTCGGCCAACAGTGTGAGCGTCAGCGGCGTGACGATCGCGGCGCCGGCGCCCTGCACGGCGCGCGCGGCGATCAGCAGGTTGCTCGTCGGCGCCAATGCCGCGGCGGCCGAGGCTGCGGTGAAGACCGACAGGCCGATCAGGAACATGCGCTTGCGCCCGAAGCGGTCGCCCAATGCCGCTCCTGTCAACAGCAGCACCGCGTAGGAGAGCACGTAGGCGTTGACGGTCCACTCGAGCTCCTGGATCGAGGAGCCGAGGTCGCGATGGATGCTTGGGAGAGCAACCGAGACCACGAGGTTGTCGAGGACCGTCATGAACAGCGCAACCGACACGATCCCCAGCGTCCAGTTGCGGTTTGTCGGTTTGATTTGGGCTGTCATCTGCTGGTCTCCCATGCTCGTGGATCGGCTCGTGAGGCACATCTTAGCAGTCGCTAATAATGTTTTGGGAGAGTTTTCCCGCGAGACGGACACTCTCACGCAAGGTCAGGACGGCGGGTCTCGCGCGAGCCCTGCCGCGCGATTGAGCCGGCGCGCAACGGGCAGACCGGTGCGAGGATGAGAGCGCGTAACGACGAATAGGGGGAGACGATGAGCGCGAGAAGACATCTACCGCTGCTGCCCGCCATGGCCGCGATCGTGTTGGCGGCCGGCGGCTGTGGATCTTCAGGCACGAAGACCGTGTCCGTTTCCAGTGCCCTGCCCTCCGAAGGTGCGACACGGCGCACGAGCACCACCGGCACGACCAAATCCTCCCCCACCACCACTACGCCTCCTAGCACCACCACAAGCACGAACGGGACCGGTGGCGTGGAAACGACGCGCACTGGCAGCGCACCTGCGTTCACCAAAGAATCGACCGGCGGCGAAGGCATTGGGGCGGCTGTGGCGCTCGTCAAAGCGCACGGGTACACCGCCGGGGAAACCTCCACCTACCGCCCCGAACAAACCCTGCGCGTGCTCGTCGGCACCCGCACCGGATCGAGCAACGGCTATGGCCAGCAAGCCTTCTTCTTTGTGGACGGGCGCTACATCGGCACCGATACGAGCGAACCCAGCGCCAGCGTCAAAGTTGTCGGCCAGAGCGACACCGAAGTGACGCTCGCCTACCCCGTCTACAAAGCCGGTGACCCGCTCGGCAAACCCAGCGGCGAAAAGACAGTGCGCTTCCAGTTGAACAACGGTCATCTTGCCGCGCTCGGTCCGATCCCTTCCGCATCGCAGCGCAACGGCTAAATTCTTTGTGGGGTTCACCTGGCCCCTGAGACTCCACAACCCGAAGGAGATCCGATGAGCCAGAAGATCGAAGGTCGCGCCGAGGAGCTGCTCAAAGACAAGAACTTCGTGCTGGTGTCCACCATTCGCCCGGACGGCTCCGTGCACGCCGCGCCGGCCTGGGTGGACGTGCAGGACGGGCGTCCGGTGCTGAACACCGCCGAGGGACGCGCCTGGCCTCGCAACCTGGAGCGCGACCCGCGCGTGACGCTGACCGTGCAGAACATGGAGAACCCGTACGAGTATCTGACGATCCGCGGGCGCGTGGCCGAGCGCACGACCGAGGGGGCCGACGAGCACATCGACTCGCTGGCGATGAAGTACATGGGCAAGGAGTCCTACCCATTCCGCCAGCCCGGCGAACAGCGCGTGATCGTGCGCGTCGACCCGGAATACGTGCACGTCAACGGCTGATCACTCCCCTTTGAGGCGTCCCAGCAGCCGCCGCCACAGCGAGGGCGGTCGCGGCTGGGTGCGCAGCCAGTCTTCGCGTAGCAGCAGCTCCCCCCGCTGACGCGCCGCAAGCACGCACTTCGTGTGGGCGTGGCGGCGCCGGCTTTTGTCGTCTTCGGGGAACATCAGCACGTGCTCGCCGAGCGCCGGCAGATGGCGACCGCAGATCGGGCAGCGGTAGGTCGCGGGCTTGTTGCTGTGGGTGCTGCGCACCGTCCACCAACGCGCTGCGGGCAACTTCGACATAGGAGCATTCTCGCGGCGATCGCCTCGTTGTGGGGAGCGCCTTGCCAAGGCCGTAAAACCTCCGCATTGGCGGTCGCTCACAATCGCTATAGCCTCCAATGTGGCGGAGGTGCACTTGGCTATTGGAAGCAACCCAATTGAGGACGATGCGACGGGCTCGGGCTCGGCGGATTCCGCTGAGCTCGTACACGAGGCGCGCAAGGCGATCAAGCGCATGCGCGCGCTCGCGCGGCTGTTGCGCCATGAGCTGGGCGAGCAGGAGTTCGCCCGCGTCAACGCGTCGCTGCGCAGCGCCGGCCGGCGCCTGGCGGGGGCGCGCGACGCCGACGTGCGGCTTGCGACGTTGCGAGACATGATCGAGCGCCACCCGCACGCGCTCGCCCCCTCACAGGGACCCTCCAAGGAGAACGGGCAAGGGCGCGAGGGGGTCCGGCGCTTGGAGGAACAACTACAGCGCGAGTGTCTGCACAACAGCCAGCCGTCGGACATCGGCGAGGTGCTTGCGGACATTGCCGCGATGCGCGATAAGCTGGCGCGCTGGAGCCTGGTCGACATCGACTTCGGCACGCTTTCCCCAGGTCTGCGACGTGTCTACCGCGAAGGCCGCCACCGCTACTTGCGCTGCGCGCGCGAGCACGGGCGCGACGAGCAGGACGTACACGACTGGCGCAAGCGCGTGAAGAGCCTCTACTACGCGCTTGACATGCTCGGTGCCAAGAAGGCCAAGGGCGCGCGCCGCGCTGCTCGCCGCGCCGACCGCCTGGGCGATCTTCTCGGCAGCGAGCACGATCTGTGGATGCTGTGCGCCTACATCGAAGAGCACCCTGAGGCCCTCGGCACAGATACGGCGGCCAAGGACGAGTTGTTGAAGCGGATCGAGCAACGCCGCCGGCGTCTGCGCAAGCGTGCTCTCTCGCTGGGGGCACGCCTGTACAAGCGCAAGCCGGGCAGGTTCACGCGGCGGGTCGGCCGCGTGTTGGCCGACTGACTACACCGGACATCGCCCTTCGGCGACGGGCGATCCGAGCCACACGCTTGACCGCCGCATCCTGGCCGCCCCAAGCGATGCGGCAACCCGTGCCAAACCTCCTGATCCGCTCAGGGTTTTCCCGTGAATAGCCGATGTAAGTGGCGACCCGCATACCCGATGCGCGCACTACCTCGACTCCACCCCTCGACGCTCGTTCTGGCCTCCTTGATCGGAGGTTTGGGCGTCTACGCCCTGCATACGACCGTCGGCTTCGGCGGGCCGGGGGGCGAGGGCCTCTTCCAGGACTGGATCTACAACGTCCTGATGCTCGGCTCGGCGGTGGTCGTGCTGGCACGTGGGGCGTCGGTGCGCGAGGACCGTGCGGCCTGGTTGACGATGGGCGCTGGGCTCTTCTCTTGGGGCCTTGGCGAACTGTATTACTCGCTCTACATCGAAGGCACGAGCGCCGAAGCCGGCGGCAGCGTCTCCTTCGCCGACGTGCTCTTCCTGGCGATGTACCCGTGCTTCTACGTGGCCCTTGGGCTACTTGCCAGGCGCCATCTGCGCGAACTGCGCGTCGGCATGTGGCTCGACGGGCTGATCGCCGGGCTCAGCGCCGCGAGCGTCGCCGCGGCCTTGATCCTGCCACCGATCCTGAATGGCGCCACCGGTACGCACAACTCGATCGTCGTCTCGCTGGCATACCCGATCGGCGACATGCTGCTGATGATGTTCGCCGTCGGCGCGCTCTCGATCACCGGATGGCGCGCCGGCAACATGTGGTTGCTGATCGCGCTGAGCATGCTCGTCAGCGGCATCGCGGACTCGACGTACGTCTATCAGACGGCGACCGACTCCTACCAGTCGGGCACGTGGCTGGAATGCCTGTGGCCACTGGCCGCGATCCTGCTGGCGACCGCCGCCTGGATGCCGACGACGCGTGTGCAGCCGCGGCACATGAAGAGCTGGCAGATGATGTCGGTGCCGGCGCTTGCCCTGCTCAGCGCGCTCGGGGTACTCGTGTACGGCAACGTGGGACCACGCCTCACTCTGCCCGCCCTGATTCTCGCCGGAGCCACGGTGCTGGCGGTCGGTGTGCACCTGATCTTCACGCTGCGCGAGAATCTCGTGTTGCTCGCCCACTCGCGGCGCCTGTCGCTCACCGATCCGCTCACCGGGCTTGGCAACCGGCGCCTGCTGATGGGCGATCTGAGCCTGGCCTGTAAGTCCGCCAACCAGCATGAGCCGTGGGAGTTGGTTCTGTACGACCTCGACGGCTTCAAGCTCTACAACGACACCTTCGGCCACCCCGCTGGCGACACCTTGCTGGTGCACTTGAGCGCACGCTTGAAAAACACCGTGGAGCCCCACGGCAGCGCCTACCGGATGGGCGGCGACGAGTTCTGTGTGCTGTTCGACCGCTCGCAGCGCCACGAGGAGAACCTCGTGCAGCTGAGCGTTGCGGCACTCTGCGAGCACGCCCCCAACTTCTCGATAACCGCCTCGCACGGTTCGGTGATGATCCCAGCCGAGGTGGCCGACCCGGCTTCGATCCTGCAGCTGGCCGACCAGCGCCTTTACCGGCGCAAGGAGGAAGCCGCGGCACGACGTGCAACCGCGCGGTTGCACGTCGACCCATCCTTGGGTATGGATAACGCCGACCTCAACCACTTGGACGCCCACCCGGCCGGCCTCGACCGCCTGAACGCCGACTCGGCGAGCGCGCTGTTCGCCCCGCTGGGCTCAGGCGACGCTGACGACGGTGAGAACGCTCTCGCCCTTGGGGAGGACGACGGCGGCCCGCTCGCCGGCACGACGTCCGAGCAGCGCGCGGGCAACCGGCGAGTCCGCCGACAGCCGCCCATCTGACGGCGAGGCGTCGTGCGAGCTGACGATCTGCCAGCTGCGCTCCTTACCCGCCTCGTCGCGAACGACCACGGTCGAGCCGAATGCGACTGCACCGTCGCTGGCATGCGTGGCCTCGACCACCTCGGCGGCTGAGATCCGCTCGCGCAGTTTCGCGATCTTCGTCTCCAGGTGCGCCTGATCGTTCTTGGCGTCGTGATACTCGCTGTTCTCCTTGAGATCGCCCCACTCGCGCGCTGTTTTGATGCGCTCGGCGATCTCACGACGACCCTCGCCCTCGAGCACGGCCAGTTCGGCTTCGAGCTCTTGCAGGCCCTCGGCGGTGACCATGTTGGCGGCGTCGGCTGTCATCTGCCGCCTAGCCTACTCGGCCTTGCCTCGCCGCGCTCAGGGGGTGCGCCGAGTCCTTCCAAACCCACGATGCCTCCCGCGCGGGGCGTGCCGCTCAGAAGTACGTGCTGGCCGGCGTGGACAGCAGCGCGTAGATCTGCACGACTGCGGCTTGATCGAGCAACTGCGTGGACGGCGGCGAGCCGAACGCGAACAGGTTGTCGCTCAGGCGCTGGTGGACCCACACGCTGTTGACGTATTCCTGGGCCAGTTTCGGGCCCGGCGGGTCGTGCGTGACCGCGTCGAGGTACATCATGTTGCGGAAGTAGACCGACGGGAAGAACGGGTTTTCCGAGAGCATGCGCGGGATCGTGAAATAGGCGAGTGCCGCCTTGGCAGTTTGGCGCGCCTCATAGAGGTAGGCGCCGTTGCCGGTCACCTGGTAGAGCAGCGTGCCGGCGCCGATCATCGAGCCCTGGTTGTAGCTCCACAGCGTCGTGTCGATCACGCCGTGCAGGCGGATGTGGTCGTAATACAGTTCGCTCGGCGAGCGCAAGCAGGTTCGGACCCATTCGTAGGCCTGCTCCGCGAACTGCAGATACGTCGCGTCGCCGGTTAGTCGGTAGAGCTGTACGCCCAACTCGGCAGCCGGGCCATCGGTGACCGTGTTGCGTTCGGTGTTGCTGGGAGAGTCTGAGAAAGGTACGCCACCGGGACAGGCGAGCTTGGGGTTGGTCTGCCAGCCAGCCATCACGAACGCCATGATCTGCTCGGCTTTTTCGAGCATCGCCGCTTCGTGGTGCAGCTTGTACAGGCGTGCCAGCTCGATTCCGACCCACTCGTTGTCGTCGTAGTAGCTCGCGCCGCCCGGCGGCACGACCTCCCCGTTGAACGAGGGCAAGGCCGGCGGCGCGATCCCGGCCGCTTCGGTCGGTTCCGAGCCTTCGCCGTGTTCTTCGCTTTCGGGCTGTTCGCCGGTACCCTGGCCGGCGACTGGTGTCGGGGCGCCCCAATACTTCTGCAGGCCGACGATGCGTGCTTTCAATTCGTGAGAATTGGTGCTTGCCGCGCTGGCTGTGAGACCTGGGATGTTGGCGACGCTGACGGTTGCCGCCAACGCCTGCGAGAAAGGCCATAGATAGGAGTACGGTTCGCCCTCGTAAAGCCCGGTGCCGGGAATGTAGAAGCTCTGCTGCATCGCCTGGAAGGCCAGCAGCGCGCGTGCCGGGTTGCCGTGCAGGCCGGGCTTGGGCTTCTTCTTCGCCTGCGCCTTGGTTGTCTTGCCGGTCTTGCTCGGCGCTTTGCCGCTCGGCGTGGTCGCGGGAGTCGAGGCGCCGGGCGAGACACCCCCGAGGCCATTGGAGGAGCTATGGGCGTATTCGCTGGGACGCGCGAGCCTGCGCGGGTTTTGGGCGGCGGCAGGGTAGGGCGATGCGGACCCTTTGTGGCTCGCATGAGCAATAGCCCCAGCGGGGGCTCCCATGCACGCCAAGAAGACAATCCCGGTCGCCACAGCCCCGATCGATCTGGCAGCGAGCGCGGGGACAAGTCCAGCGACACGCCTTGAGCTGGCGGAGATCGCCGGCATGCGTCCTTTGCTGCTCATCGCTTCAGACCTCCAAGACCACGTAGCTGCCCAATGCCTGGGACGGTGCGACGGCGACGCACACCGCAGCCGCCGCACAGACCTGTCCCCAGCTTCAGAACAGACCACCGTCGCAAACGATTCGCTAAAGGTATTGTCCCCCAGCTAAGAACCTCCTTCAAAAGAGGCGGCGCATCCCATCCGGGAGACAGCGGTGACGGCATCGATCACGCGAGGAGAGATACGTGAAGACGGTTAGAGAGGCGACGTTCGAGCTGCTTCGCGAGCGCGGCATGACCACCCTGTTCGGCAATCCCGGCTCCACCGAGCTGCCGATGCTGACCGAGTTTCCCGCGGACTTCCGCTACGTGCTCGGCCTGCAGGAGGCGACCGTCGTCGGACTCGCCGACGGCTACGCGCAGGCGAGCGGACGCCCGACGCTTGTCAACCTGCACACCGCGCCCGGAGTCGGCAATGCGATGGGCGCGATCTTCAACGCGCAGGCGAACAAGTCGCCGCTCGTGATCACCGCCGGCCAGCAGTACCGCTCGTTGATGACGTTGCAGGCGAACTTGACCAACCGCGACGCCGCGCGCGTGCCCGCACCGCTGGTGAAGTGGAGCTATGAGCCGCCGCGTGCCGAGGACGTGCCGCATGCGCTGGCGCGGGCGATCCACATGGCGACGCTGCCTCCTCGCGGGCCTTCGTTCCTTTCGATCCCGATGGACGATTGGGGTGTCGAGGTCGACGAGGACGCCGTCCGCCACCAAGCCGGCCGCTTGGTCGCCGGCGCCGCGCAGCCCGGGCCCGAGGCGATCGCACAGCTTGCCGAGCAACTGCGGCGCGCTGAGCGTCCCGCGCTGATCGCCGGTCCGGAGATCGACGCGAGCGGCGGCTGGGAGGCCGCGATCGGGCTCGCCGAACTACAGCGCTTGGCCGTGTATGCGACGCCCGCGACCGGCGGCGGGCGACTCGGCTTTCCCGAGGACCATCCGCTGTTCCAGGGCATCCTTCCGCCCGCGGTGTTGCCTGTCGGCGAAATGCTTGCTGCGCATGACTTCGTGCTTGCCGTCGGCACCTCCGTCTTTCCCTACTACCCCAACGTCCCTGGGCCGCTGCTGGCCGAGGGGACCACGCTTGTCGCGATCACAAGCGATCCCGACGAGGCGGCGCGCGCGCCGATGGGCGACGCGATCCTGGCGGACCCCGGGCTCACGCTTGCGGCGCTTGCCGATGCCGTCGGCGAGTCCGACCGGCCCGCGCCCCCGGTTCGGCCCGCGCCCGAGGCGGCGCCGATCACCGATCCGATCAGCCCCTCGACCGCGGTACGGGCCCTTGCTGAGGTGTTTCCCCAGGACGGGATCGTGGTGCTCGAGTCTCCCTCCGCCACGCTTGCGCTGCGCAATCAGTTGCGCCTGTCCAAGCCCGGCAGCTACCTCTTCTCCTCCGGCGGCGGCCTCGGCTTCGGAATGCCGGCCGCGATCGGGGCGCAGATGGCGCAGCCGAGCCGGCCCGTCGTCTGCGTGATCGGCGAGGGCTCGGCCCAATATGCGATCCAGAGCCTGTGGACAGCCGCGGCCTACGACGTGCCCGTCACGTTTTTGGTGTTGCGCAACGACGAGTACGCGATCCTCAAGTGGTTTGGCATGCTCGAGGACATCGTGGACGCGCCCGGCCTGGATCTGCCGGCGCTTGACTGTGCTGCCGTCGCTAGCGGCTACGGCGTGAATTCACGGGTGGTGGACGGAGGCGAGGGCGACTCGCTGAGCGACGCTTTGAGCAAGGCGCTGGCTTCGGAGAAGCCAGCGCTGGTCGAAGTCAAGGTGGCCCCTGGGATGGCACTGCTATGACAGCCGGCTGCCGAACGCCTATAGAACGTAGGACACCGCTAGGCCACAGGACCCAGACCACAGGCCGCGCACATGACCAAAAAGCGCCCGTCCAGGTTTACTAGGGTTTTTTGTACCAATCGCAAATGATTTGGTACCTAACGATTACAACCCCACACAAAAAAGGGGGTGCAAACTTGGACATGCCCCTCAGAGACACCATCCACGAGCCACCCATCCGAATCACCCATCCACGAGCCACCCCCATCCGAATCACCCATCCGAATCACCCATCCGAACCATCCATCCAAACCGCCTCAGAGCCACCCATGACCGAACCACCCATGACCAAGAGCACGCCCGATGTGATCGTCGTCGGGGCTGGGCTCGCCGGCCTGGTCAGCACGCTCGAGCTGTTGCGCAGCGGGCACACCGTGCTGCTGCTCGACCGCTGCGAGCCGCAGGAGATCGGCGGGCTTGCCCGCGAGGCGTTCGGCGGCATGTTCATGGTCGACTCGCCCGAGCAGCGCCGCTCGCGCATTCCCGACAACGAGGCGCTGGCGCTCGAGGATTGGCTGCGAATCGCCGAGTTCGACCCCGAGGACACCTGGCCCCGACGCTGGGCCGAGCAGTACGTGACGCGGGCGCGCGACGATGTCGGCGGCTGGCTGCGCCAGCTTGGGGTTAAGTTCTTCCCCGTCGTCAACTGGGCTGAGCGCGGCAACTTCGGCGACGGCAACTCGGTGCCCCGCTTCCACCTCACCTGGGGAACCGGCAAGGCGCTCGTGCAAGCTGTTTGGGGCGCGATCGAGTCCCATCCGCGTCGCTCCGCGCTCGATCTGCGCCTGCGCTCGCGGGTCGCTGGGCTGATCGTCGAAGACGGGCGAGCGGTCGGCTGCCGGGTGAGCGCAGAACACGGTGCCCCCCGCGCGCGCGGGGGGGCAGCCCAGACGGAGGGCACGACACCCTCCGCTGAGCGCAATCCCCGGGACGAGGGGCGTAGCGCGGCCGACCAGACCGAGCCCTTGGCCGTGCCCTCGCCCTCGCCCTCGCCCTCGCCCGACGACTATGAGGTCCGCGCCGGCAAGGCTGTTGTGATCGCCGCCGGCGGGATCGGCGGCAACCTCGATCTGGTCCGCCGCGAATGGCCGACCTCGCGGCTTGGACCGGCGCCGGAAAAGTTGTTGATGGGCTCGCACTACTACGCCGACGGCGCGCTGCACGAAGAGGTGCGCCGGCTTGGCGGCAACGTCACCCACCTCTCGCGCATGTGGAACTACGCCGACGCGGTGCGCCACCCCAAACCCCAGCGCGAGCACCACGGACTGAAGCTGATCCCACCCCGCTCGGGGGTCATGCTCAACCCTGACGGACGTCGCTACGGGCCCGTGCCGGTGATGCCGACGTTCGACGCTTACAGCGCGCTGGAGCGCATGTGCGAAGACGAGCGCAAGTACTCGTGGCTTATCTGCAATTTCAAGATCGCCAAGCGCGAGTTGGACGTCTCAGGCTCCCAGCACAATCCCAACCTGCGCGAGAAGCGCCTTCTGCCATTTCTGCTCAGCGTGCTGCTCGGCAAGCCAGGGCTCGTCAAGCATTTCCTCGATGGCTCGCCCGACTTCGTCTCGGCCTCCACGCTCGGCGGGCTGGCGGTCAAGATGAACGAGGTGACCGGCGACGGCGCGATCGACAGCGCTGTGCTGGAGCGCGAGATCGGCCGCTATGACGAGACGATTGCGCGCGGCAAGGGGCTGTTCAACGACGACCAATTGCGTCGTATCGGCCAACTGCGCAACTGGCGCGGCGACCGGCTGCGCACCTCGCGCTTTCAGCGCATCGTCGATCCAAAGGCCATGCCACTACTCGCGATCCGTCTTCAGCCGATGGCGCGCAAGAGCCTCGGCGGAATCCAGACCGACCTCGGCTGCCGCGTGCTGGGCGAGCAAGGCGGCGAGCCGATCCCCGGCCTGTATGCGGTCGGCGAGGCCGCCGGCTTCGGCGGTGGCGGCGTGCACGGCAAGCGTTCGCTGGAGGGCACGTTTCTCGGCGGATGCGTCTTTACCGGGCGACTGGCGGCCGCGTCCATCTCCGGGACCGAGCTGCCTGTGCGCATTCCCCCACACGTCGACTAAAAGAAGCTCGCGCGGGTCCCGACGCTCATGGGCAGCTCGCCAGAGGAACCCTACGACTACATCGCCGTCGGCCACGTGACTCGCGATGTGATCGAGGACCGCGCCGGCGGGACGGTCTCTCAAGCCGGCGGCGGCGCCTTCTACAGCGGGCTGCAAGCTGCACGCCTCGGGCTGCGCACCTTGATCGTCACCCAAGGCGTGCCCCTGGAGATACGCGCACTGCTCGAACCGTTCAGCGACGAGTTCGACCTGTGCGTCATCCCTGCCAAGCACACCACCACACTGAGCACGCGCGGCTCCGGCGCGCGGCGCTCGCAACGGCTGCTCGCCTGGGCCGGGCCGATCGCGGAGCCGCTCACGCTCGACACCCGGATCCTGCACTTGGCGCCCGTCGCGCGCGAGACACCGACCACCTGGCATGGGCAAGCCCGCTTCGTCGGGCTCACGCCGCAAGGGCTCGTACGCCAGTGGGAGCTCGGCGAGGGCGTACCGCTGGTGCAGCTGGACACCGGCTCGCTATTGGGCGACGTGCCGCTGTCCGGTGGTGGCAGCGCTGCGCTGGCCGGCGACATCTCGCCCGTCGATTTGGACCCGCAACTGCTCCCTGAACGCTTCAGTGCTGCTGTGATTTCCGAGGACGAGTGTAAGGGCTGCCACGCGCTGTTCACCGTCGCTCGCCGCGGTGGAGCGTATGTCGCGGTGACCGCCGGATCGCGGCCGGCGACCGTTCATCTGCCCACGCCCGCCGCTGGATCGGTCGTGCAGACTGGGGTGCCCTGCGTTGTCGAGATGCGCGACGACCTCGGCGCCGGAGACGTGTTTGCCGCCGCCTTCTTTGTTGCGCTGAGCGAAGGGAGCGGTCCGCTCGAGGCCGCCACCCTCGGCAACGCGGCGGCCGCTCTGCGCATCGCCGGTGTCGGTCCCGGCACGATCGGCGAGCGCGCACAGATCGAGGCAGAGACGAACGCCGATGGTCCCGAGACGACCTGAGCGCCGAGTCGACCCCGGGCGATCTGCAAGCGTGCGCAGATCGAGGCAAACACTGACGTCGATGGTCCCCAGCCGATCATGGCGCCGAGTCGGCGCCGGCGGCCGTCGGACCGACAGTGCGGCCAGAGCTCACTCCCTGAAGAGGCTCTCTTGCGCCAGCGCGGCATCGAGAAGTTGCTTCAGCTCGGCCGCATCGACCGACTCGCGCCGGCCAGCTCCCAGCGCCGCGAGCAGCACGCAACCACCAACGGGGGACGTTTCCACGACCGCCACCTGAGCTTGTGGCGCGAACTCGTGGATCGCGGCGGCCAGCGGGGCCACGAACAGCTCGCCCGCCTTGAACGCGCTTCCGATCAGGCCAATCGGGAACTCGTCCCTCAGGGCTGTCTGCTCGACGACCGCGGCGATCTGCCTTGCCAGCTCCTCGGCAGCGCGCATGTACAGACTACGCGCCACCTCGTCCCCGGCATACGCGACGCGTGCCGTCTCGATCGCAAAAGCGGCGATTTCGCCCTTGGACAGCGGCTTGGCGTAGACGAGCGTGGCTAGCGCCTCGACGCTCTGCACGTCGAAAAACTCGATCGCCGCCGCGCTCAGCGCCGTCTGAGGACCTGATGCCTCGCGGTCGGCGAGCACTGCCTTGATCGACTGCACCGCCAGCCAGTAGCCGCTGCCCTCATCGCCGAGCACGTGGCCCCAACCGCCTGCACGCCATGCTCGCCCGTCCGAGCCGATACCGAAGACGTTGCTGCCGGTACCCGAGATCACACCCACTCCTGGACGGGCATCGGTCGCCGCCGCCCAAGCGCCGACCACGTCGTTGACAACCAGCCACGCCGCTGGACAGCGCTCGCGCACATGCGTGGCAACCGCGTCGGTGTCTGTGCCCGCGATCGCCAGCACAGCGGCATCGAGTTGCTCGCGCTCTATGCCGGCGCGGCCGATCGCCTCGTCGGTGGCCTTCACCAGGGAGTCGGTGGCCGCGTGCGCGCCGACAGCGTCTTGATTGCTCGATCCGCCGTGGCCGAGGTGCAGGGTCTGCTTCCGCAGGTCCAGTACCGCCGCCAGCGTCTTCGTGGCGCCCCCGTCCACACCCATCACAAAACGCGTCCCGAGCGAATCTTGCGAGAAGCCAAGGCCATCGCCGCCGCCCGACGCCGAGGTCGCGAGCCGGCCTCCGGACCCGTCTGTCCCCGGCCCTGACGCGATCAGGCCCCGCGGCAGTTTGACCAGTGACTCGCGCTTCATGGCGTGATCCTTCCAGAGACTGCCCTCCCAGGAGTTACGATCGCGCAAATGGATGTGCATGCGCAATTCCCTTCCGCTTCCCTGGACAGCGGGATGTACGAGTCCTTCTACCTGCGCGCGGTCTCCCCAGACGAGCCCGTGGGGGCGTGGATCCGCTACACCGTCGAGAAGGCTCCCGGACTGGCCGCGCGCGGCTCGCTGTGGGTGAACGTCTTTGACGCGAGCGCCGGCGCCCCGTTCACGTACAAGCAGAGCAGCGACGAGCTGACCGTACCCGGCGACGGCTGGATCGCCATCGGCAGTAGCTCACGCTTGGGGCCAACGCTTGCGCAGGGATACATCGAGCCAGGCGAGATTCGCTGGAAGCTGAACATTCGGCCCGATGCGCCTGAACTCAGGCATTTCAAGCAGTCCTGGCTCTACAAAAGCCCACTGCCTCGCACCAAGCTCACAAGCCCTGAGCCGACGGCCAGCTTCGACGGCACGATCGAGCTGCCCGGGCGCACTCTGCAACTGGACGGCTGGCGCGGCATGGTTGGGCACAATTGGGGTGGCGAGCATGCCGCGCGCTGGATCTGGCTGCACGGGATCGACTTCCGCGAGGACTCAACCGCATGGCTTGACGTGGCCCTTGGACGAGTGCTCGTGGCTGGCCGCCTCACGCCCTGGATGGCAAGCGGCGCGATCTGTATCAACGGTCTGCGCTCGCATCTCGGCGGGCTGGGCGCGCGGGGGCTGAAGGTCGCCGAGAGCCCCGGCCGCTGCTCGCTGACGTTGCCAGGCGAGCACGGTTTGATGCTCGAAGCTCACGTCGACACGCCGCCAGGGAGCTCTGCCAAGTGGCGCTACAACGACCCGGGCGCCCATGGGCCGGATGGCGAGCACGACGTAGTCAATTGCTCTGTAGCTGCACTCGCGCTCAACGTACGGGCGCGTGGCGAGGCCGCGACCACACTGCACACCGCTCACGGCGCCGCGTACGAGCTCGGCAGTAGCTGAGCTTGTGGCTCAGCGCAGCTGCTGATAGATCAGAAAAACATTCAGCAGTGTGATCGTCGCGGCAACCGCAAACGCCGCGACGGTTGTCAGGCGACGGTTGACGTGCACACCCATCACGCTGCGGTTGCTCGTGAGCATCACCAGCGGCACCAGCGCGAAGGGGATTCCGAAGGAGAGGACCACCTGGCTGAGCACGAGCGCGGCCGTCGGGTTCATACCGACCGCGAGGATCGCGATTGCCGGCAGCATCGTGACCGCTCGACGCGCGAGCAGGGGAATCTTCACCTTGATGAAGCCCTGCATCACCACCTGACCGGCGTACGTGCCCACGCTCGAGGAGGAGGCGCCTGAGGCAAACAGGGCGACGGCGAAAGCCAGCGCGGCGCCACCGCCGACGAGGTGTCCGAGCTGTGCGTGGGCCAGGCTGATCGAGTCGAGGCCCGACAGCGCCGGCGTGTGAAACAGCTTGGCGAAGACCGCGAGCATCGCCATGTTGATGAGTCCGGCGCAGCCCAGCGCGATGATGACGTCCACCTTCTCGAAGCGCAGGACGCGCCGGCGCTCGGAGTCGTTGCGACAGGCCATGCGTCCGTTTGTGAGCGCTGAGTGCAGGTAGATGACGTGGGGCATGACGGTCGCGCCGATGATGCCCACGGCCAGGTAGAGCGAGCTCGTGCCGCGTAGACCCGGGAGCAGACCGTGCAGCGAGCCGCTCGCCGACGGGCCGATGCGCAGGGCCTCGTAGAGGAAGCCGAGGAAGACGATGCCCAGCAGGGCGCTGACTGCCAGCTCGAAGCGGCGGTAGCCGCGCGTCTGCAGCTCGAGGATCGCGAAGGCGATTGCGCCGGTCATCAGACCCGCCGGCAGCAGCGGCACGCCGAACAGCAGGTTCAAGCCGAGCGCGGCACCGAGGAACTCGGCGATGTCGGTCGACATCGCCATGATCTCCGCCTGCGCCCACAATCCCCACGTGACCGCGCGTGGGAAGCGCTCGCGGCACAGCTCTGGCAAGTCGCGGTCGGTGGCGATGCCGAGCTTGGCCGACAGGTACTGGATCAGCATCGCCATCAAGTTGGCGACGAGCACCACCCACAAGAGCAAGTAGCCGAACTGAGCGCCGCCCTGCAGGTTGGTGGCGAAGTTACCCGGATCGACGTAGGCGATTGCCGCGACGAAGGCGGGGCCGAGCATCGCGAGCGTCGCCCGCAGCCTGCCGCGTGCCAGCAGTTGTTCGAGCGCGCTCGGGGCGGCGCCGTCGGGCAGCGCGACCGAGGCGCCCTCCAGGGCGGCGGCCGGTCGCAGCGCGGTGACGGCGTCGCTCATCCGCTAGGTCCTCGCGGCGCGGCGATAGGCAGGCACACGCTTTCCAGCGACGCGGCGAGAACCACGTACGCACTTTCCAGGATTCCTTCCCGGCCGGCGTCCGCTGTCAGCGCCGGTTTGCTCACGCGGAGCCCTCGTACAGGACCCTGGGGTCGACGCTGATGCGCATTGCTCGTGGCAGCGCGCCGCCGAGCGTGTGTTCGCGTCCGTCGATGCTGACGAGCAGCGGACCGCCGAACGGCTGGCGCTCGAGCACCTGCAGGCGTCCGCCCGGCAGGACCCCCTGCAGGGCCAGGTAGCGCAGCATCTCCGGATCGGCGTCCGAGACTCGCACGAAGCTGCCCTCGTCGCCTGGCACGAGGCTCTCCAGGCTGCGCGTAGGGACCTCCTCCAGCTCCAGGTCGGCGCTTGGGATCGGGTCGCCATGCGGGTCGATCGTGGGGTTGCCGAGCTTCGCTGCGATCAACGCCTCGAGCTCCTCGGAGAGGACGTGCTCGAGCACCTCCGCCTCGTCGTGCACCCGATCCCACGGCATGTGCAGGGCCTCGGCCAAGTACAGCTCCAGCAGGCGGTGATGGCGGATCACCTCGAGCGCGACGCGACGACCCTCCAGGGTGAGTCGTACGCCGCGATATGGCACATGTGAGATCAGGCCGAGCTCGTCGAGCTTCTTGAGCATGCCCGAGACCGAGCCGCTGGTCAGCTCCAGGCGCTCGGCCAGCGCGTTTGTCGAGACCGGCTCGTCCGCACGGGTTTCGAGCGTGTAGACCGCCTTGCAGTAGTCCTCGATCGCCGGCGAGCGAACGCTTTCCTTGGTGGCCATACAGAAATAATAAGGCATGCCAAGACATTCTTCAAGTCGTGCCGCGAGACATGCCTGGCACATACGAAAAGGCCGATGGCCCCCACGCCCGCGGGGGCGTCGCCAAATCGAAGAGCCTCCATCCACCCTCCGACCAACACGCCTGCCCGTCACCCGGACACTGACTGGCTGCCTGGCCAAATCGCTCGTGAGATCTGTACCATCGGAAAGTCGTACCCCTGCGCGGCGGAAGCCGCGTCCCCGCGACGGCGACTGGAGGCTCCGATGGCAGCAACCGACACAAAGCTCGAAGACCGACTCGTGCTCGAGCGCGAGATATGGGCCGAGGGGCCTCCCCACGCTCTCTTCAAAGAGCTGCGCCAAGGCTGTCCCGTGCATTGGACCAAGGAAGTCGACGAATTCCCCGAGGAGGGCGGTTTCTGGTCGGTGACCAACGCCGAGGACGTGCATACCGTCAGCCGCGACTGGCAGACCTACTCCTCGGAAACCGGCGGCATCACCGTCATCTCCGCGATCTTTCCGCTGGAGCTGACGCGCGCGATGTTCATCGGCATGGATCCGCCCAAGCACGATCGCGTCAAGGCGCTCTTTCAAGCCGGCTTCACCCCCAAGCGGATCGCGGCGCACGAGCAGGCGATCCGCGAGATCGCGTGCAAGACACTCGACGGCCTGGACGGGCGGGAGACTTGCGACCTCGTGAACGATGTCGCGCAACCCGTCGTCTCACGCGTGATCGGTAGCTTCATGGGCATCCCCGAGGAGGACGACGCCACCTGGGCGCGACTGATGAACTCGACCCTCGGCGCGGGCGATCCCGACCTCAATCCCGCCGGCATCGATGCCGTCATGGAAAAAGAGGTGCCCGAGATATTCGAGCGCTGCGGGCGCATGATCGCCGCGCGCCGCGCGCACCCCACAGACGATTTGACGAGCGTGCTCGTGCATGCCGAGATCGACGGGCAGAAGCTCGAGGAACACGAGATCGTGATGGGCTTCTTCCTGCTGGTCGCGGCGGGCAACGACAGCACCAAGGCGACCTACTGCAGCGCGATGCGGGCGCTGATGGAAAGCCCCGATCAGCTGCAGCTCCTGCTGGACGATCCCGCGCTGATCCCGAGCGCTGTGGAGGAGGCGCTGCGGATGTTCCCCGCCTTCGCGCACTTCCGCCGCACCGCAACCTGTGACACGGTGCTGGGTGGGCAGCAGATCCGCGAGGGGGAGAAGGTCGTGATGTGGTACGTCTCCTCCAACCGCGACGAGACGCGCTACGAGGACCCCGACCGCTTCGACGTCACGCGCAACCCCGAGCACCAGGCGTTCGGCGCCGGCGGCCGGCACTACTGCCTGGGGACCGCGCTGGCCCGCCTGGAGCTGAGGATCATGCTCGAAGAGACGCTCAAACGCTATCCGCGGATCGAGCTCGCCGGG
>DATHNT010000018.1:0-14827 GCA_035485715.1 Solirubrobacteraceae bacterium
GTGGTGCTTGTCCCGGCCGGCGTTTTGACTGTCACGTCGACCGTGCCCGCTGTGTGTGTGGGGTCCTTGACCGTGACTTCGGTGCCACTCACGACTTTGAGTTCTGTTGCCGTGGTCGTCCCGAACTTCGCTTCGGTCGCACCTTCGAAATGTTCACCCTTGATCGTGACCACTGTGCCACCCGCTTCAGGACCTTCCACCGGCGCGACACTCGTCACAACCGGTACTGTAGGAGGCGGGGTGGTCACAGTAACGTTGAACGAGGCAGTGGCTTTGTTTTCGTGACCATCGACGGCGGTGCATTCGACTTTGGTCGTGCCAACCGGGAAGGTCGCGCCCGATGCAGGCAGACAGCTCAAGGACTTGACCAGCGCATCAGAGTCGGTCGCTTCGACACTATAAGTAACCGCCGCGCCCGACGGGCTCGTAGCCGGAGTCACTATTTCCGCGGGCACCGTGATCTGAGGCGGCGTCGAGCTGTACTGGTCAGCGCCGATGTCGCAACCCGTGCCGCCAGCGGCAGGACGCGGATAACCGCGCTGGTCCGTCGCGGGACACTTTGCCGTGTCACCGGCATCGATCGTCGGACTGCCGGACTTCTCGGAATAGAGCGTCGTGGAACCACCATCATTGAGCAGAGACGTCTGCAGCAGCGGCGTCTTGTTCTGGAATTTTGCTTCGCCGCCACAGCTTGCGTCGGAGGTAAGGCTGTGATCGTTTGTGATCGTGTTGCTCCCGCACTGCGGTGCGCCGTTGAGGCCGACGATCGTGTTCGTCAGACTCACCGTGCCCGAGCCGGTGCCCCCGACGCCGCCAGAGGCGTTGTGCACGATCGTTACATTCAGGAAGCTCGCCGTGCCTTCGTCGACAAGACCGAATTCGTGGCCGTCCGAGAGCGTCGAGTTGGTCAGATTGGCCGTCGCGCCACTCTCAACAAAGATCTGGGTACCGAGGTTGCCAGAGATCGTCGCGTTTTCGACGTTCAGAGTGCCCCGATCTTCGATGCCAGGGTTTCCTCCCGCTTCACCGCCACTGGTGACAACGACGTGCTTGAGCGAGACCGTCACGCCTTCATTGACTAGAAATAGTTCGCGTTCAGATACCCCTGCAACCGGTGTGACGCTGCCTCCGTTTACTTGCACACCAGGTGTAGCGACACCGATGGTGCCTGCCGGCCCCGTTACCGTCTGCGCACCGCCCGTGTTGGTGAAGACCAATGATTTGGCGGGCAGATAGGCCCCGGCCGCAAGTTCGATCGTGTTCGCAACGCCGTTTGCGTTGGCTTTGGTGACCGCTTCTTCGAGCTGTTTGGAGGTGCCCACCTTAAAGGTTTCGGCACTCGCGGTGCTTGCCCCCAACATGCTGAGACACGCCACTGCGACCGTCAGCTTCAGCGCCCTGCGGTAACGACTGAACAAGTTGACCCTCATCATCATCTTCACAGGCTCCTTTTCTACCAGAACGCTCGCCAAGGGAAAGTCGCCTGGGAAGAATATTCACACTTTAGATACACAAATTCCTCCATGTGAATGGGGGAGCCGGTTGGGCCGGCTCCCCCATTCTGCAGATCCATTGCCATGGACTGACTGCCTATGCTCCTAGACGCCCGTGTCTAGAAGTTTTCCTGGAATCCCTGCTCGAGCTTTGGCAGCCAGCTCGACGGCAGTGGTGCGTAGTGGATTTTTCCGGGTACTTCCTGCCCGGCCGAGGAGAGGATGAACGTGAAGAACGAGTACATCGTCCGCCGTTGGTCGGCTGTGAGCCGACTGATGGCGCTCTTTCCTTCTCCGTTGTTGCTGTTCAGGCCCGTGTACACCAGGTCGAACGTGAGTCCGCAGATCGGGTACTTGCTGCCCAGGTCCGTGGCGTTCTCGTGGTTGGCGGGTGCGCTTGCGTACCCTTCGTTGTTGTTGCTCCAGTTATCTTCGGCGTTCAGCCCGACAGCGTCGCTGTTGCTGCTGCCCGGAGGGGCCGGCAGCGCGCTGTAGAGGCAGTTGGCCGGTCCGCCGCCAATGCTCGGCGCTTCGAATTTGGTCCCGGTGGCGTTCTGGACGCTCGCGAGCACGATTCCCGGCTGGCCCACAGCTTCGGCGAGGTCGATATAGCCAACGCCACCCGCCGTTTCCTTGAGCTTTGAGATCAGTTCGGGGCCACCGCTTGCGACTCCTGTGGTGATCGCACTACAAGTGCCTTCTTCGCCGACTTTCTGCTTGCCGGGCCATTCGGTGTTGGTCGTGAAGTACGCTTCCCAGTCCTGAGTGACGCCTGATATCACGCCACAGGTCGCACCAGTCCGTTCGTTGTCCACGCGAATCAAATACTGCTTCAGGATGTTCGTAGTCCCGGATGAGTCCTGGCGCACGACTCGCGTGACCGGTCCCGTGCATTCTTTCAGCGTCGGATTGGTCGCTACCAGTTCGGCGTCATTCCAGTGCACGACATCGCCACCATAGAGACGCGAAACCTCCTTCGGGGTGAACTTCAGGCTTGTCGGCAACGCACCCGTTGGGCAGCTGCCTCCGGCCCCACTCGTGAGGTGCATCGCAACCGTCACCGAGGACCCACCGACCGGGAACGACATGACGTTGTCCTGGATGTCGTTGGCGGCGGGGAAGGGCGCTGACTTGGGTTCGAAAGGCGGTTCGAAAGTGATCGAGCAACCACCCAACGCGCCCGGTGCCCCGTCGAGCTGTTCAAGCTGCACCCGGCTGTACGGGGTGTCTGTGCCCGCGAACGCATCCGTGCGGCAACTTGCGGCCTTCAGCCCGTTGCCCGAGCCGGTGGCGCTCGCTGTCACGGCCTTCGCGTAGTTGTAGGCAATCATGGTGTTGCCGGCCGGGTCTCCCGCGAACTGTTCTGCAACGCTGCCGCAGAAGTCTTCGCCGTAGACTTTGGCGTATTCTTTCAACAAGATATTCTGATAGGTCGAGCCACGTCCACTGATCTTGCCTTCGGAGGACTGACAACCGAGGCCTGCTGGGACCGCCGCGGAGCTTGTATCCGCAAACACCATGCAGCAGATCGCGCCGAGCCCGATCAGCAGTGCGGCAAACGGGGCCAAGATGAATCGTTTCCGAACTGCGATGTCCATATATTTCTTCCCCTTGCTGGAGTCGAGGATAACGATGATCACTGACCTAGTTGCTCCGAACTGGTACACGGTCGTCCGCCTCTCAGTGACACAACACCAGTGACGAGCAAGAGACGCCCGCCCTGGCTGCGAAGCTTCCCAGGCATGAGAGCCATTATTCAGTTGGAGCAGAGGCCGGTGTTGCCCCCCGGTGAAGATCCTTGTGTCTTATCGGTGAACGTCGTTACGCCACGGTAAAGCGCGTGTCACTACAGCGTGAACGTGAGCCAAGATGAACTTGTAACAAGTGCCCACACTGGGCGCAAGTAATATTTTTGGCCTCGCCGATCGTGAACTTCCTGTGAACGTTCGATGTCCGGGATCGGCCATCCGGCTAGCATCGTCCGGCATGCTCCGCCACTTCGGACGGCTCGCCCTGCCGTCAAGCATCCTCATCCTCGTCCTGACCGGGGTCCCCACGGCCAACGCCGCCGAAAGCGGCTCGACGGTTGCCTGTACGCAGAGCGCGACCACGACGACGACCACGCCTACCGGAGTCGAAGGTCTTCCCAGCTCGCCTCCCGCCGGCCCGATGCCCGGCAACCCCTGCTGGGTGGATGTCGATCCGTACCCCTTCGGCAGCGGAGGCATACCCGTCGAGACCCCCGCCCAGCCGTGCTCGCTTGTCTTCAAAGGAGGAGAAGCCCCACCGGGGAGCCAGTGTGCCCTCACGGTGACCTCGATGGCCTTCAGAGCCTGGAACCGAGGGCTCGCGGCGACCGACACGAGCGAAGGACCGGGCGAGGACGCGAGCAACCCCTACGGAGTCTGGCTCTTCAACGGCGCCTCCTGGTTCCCGAGCCCAGGCTTCCCGGGCTACAATATCTGCCCGGGCCACACGGTCGTGTGGGCGGGCAAGCTCGACTACTGGCTGATCGGAGGGCCGTCTGACCTGAGCTGGAGCCGCCTGTGCCGCTTCGACGGCGCCACGCTCGAATGGGAGTCCCTGGAACTTCCGGCGGCGACGAAGCAGCACGTGACCGTGGTCGTGGGCAAAGAAGAAAGGCGCAGGCCCGGCGGGATCACCTCGGCCGCCTGTCTGGCCTGGAACGACTGTTGGTTCTTCGGGACATACGGCACGGTCGTGCACTGGGACGGGACGCAGCTGAGCGACGCCTCGCCGGACCCGTCGCTCAAGTGGCTTCAGGGCGAATACACCGCCGCGGTCGCACGCCAGGATCCGCAGGGCGACCCGTTCGGCGTGGCTGTCGGCGCCACTGCCGAATTCCACGGCGCCACATCGCTGAGCGAAGTCCTCTCAGAACACGAAGGGGGGCCCCCGCCCGAGATACAGGCTTCGAGTGGTGGACCCTTCGCGCCGGTGACGTTCACGCCGTCCACGAGCCCGCAGGAACACGATCCCTACCGGACCGACCTCGTTGCGGTCGACTTCGACGCCACAGGCCAGGGTTGGGTGGCCGGCAACCCCGCCGGGTTGCGTATTGCTTCCAGGTATGAATTCCGGCCCGCCTCGCCGTCACTTCCGCCGCCGCCCTCACCGCTTGTGCCGGTGTCGACATCCGGGGCGAGCACAACCTGCGCGGGCCCGCCGGAACGCCGTTTCACGTTCACGCCTCTCGCCTTCAACGCCGCCCAACCGACCGACTCCTTCCTGTGGTCCTCGATCGCGGTCATCCCAGGCTCGGGCAAAGCGCTTGCGGGCGGCAGCTTGCTCCCCCATAAGGAAGGTACGGTAGAAGACCCAAATGCGAGACCGGTCGAAAGCGAACCTGTCATCGCCCAGGCGGCCTGCGACGGAGCCACCACCGTCACGCGCTTTCGCGTCGAAGACCCAACCTACAAAGGCTCCTTGCCCAAGCCACCGCTCGTGCCCGCCGACCGCGAAGGCTATGTGAGCGCGGTCGCCGCCAACGCTCCCAACGACGCGTGGGTGGCAACCAGCACGGGCAGCCTTTTCAACGAAACCGGGAACTCTATATTGCAGCCACCCCACCTCTACCGGTTGACCGATGGTTCCAAGCCAGACGCCCCGGAAGGCGACGACCTCGAAGAACGGCCGCTGGAACTCAACCTCGATCCGCCGATCCTCATACTCGAACCCCCACCGCCTCCACCACCACCGCCTCCACCGGCGACCGTCATCAAGACGCACACGGTCAAGCTGCCGGCAGCTATATACGGCGTCAAAGCCAGGCTGCACGGCAAGCGCAGCCTCAGTCTCTACCTGAGTTTTAGGATACGCCGCCCGGTCACGATCGGCGCACAGGCACTTCGGCACGGGCACGTCGTCAGCGAGGCACGTCCGCGGCGCTTCGCGGGCCACCGAGGGCTGCTGATCCTCAAGCTCGATCGCAAGCGCTGGCCGACAAAGGTGCGTTTCGTCACGTGAGCAACACCTGCAAGTAACGGCTTCTTCACCACACACATGCACGAGGACTTCAAGATGCCCGCTTCTGCGTGGCGTGATCCGCAAACGGTTCGTTACGCCAACGGCCATGAACCAGACACTTGTGAGATCTAAGACGATGACGGTGCTCACGTGAGGAGGTTCTTCCTTCTTGCGCTTGTCTTCGCAGGCACCATCGCCGCCGCCCCATCCGACAGCGGCGCATCGACGATCACCGAAACGCAGTCCGGGCGGGTTGCTTCTGCGTCGGGAGAAGAAGAAGAAGGCTTGACATCCGGCAGCAGCGAGGCTTCCACAGCCGTGCCCTCCCTAGCGCCATCGACCCAAGCCTCCACCTCAGCTTCACCCTCTTCGCCGCCCTCAACGACACCCGAAGCCCCAGAAGCCACATCGACACCCGCCACGGCGCCAACAGCCCCGCCTCCCGTCGTGGTTTCACATACCCAACAGCCGACTGAGGCCATCCCGAAGCGCCGCTCGCCGCGGACGCGTGCCAAGAGGCAACCAACTGTAGTCAGAGAAACCGGCGGCGCGATATCAGGTACGCCCTTGCCGTCCCACCACGCTGGAGCACCTCCCCCCGGACCAAACCCAAGCGCGTTCGAACCGCTCATACCCTCGTCCGCTCCGATGCTCACGGGCACGAGCCCAGTGCTGAACTTCTTCATCGACACCTACCGCACACCGCCCTTCCTGCTGCCCATATATCTCGCCGCCGCCGAGCGCTACGCGGTTTCCTGGCAGGTACTGGCCGCCATCAACGAAGTCGAGAGCAACTACGGCTACGACCTCGGCGTCTCGAGCGCCGGCGCGGAGGGGTGGATGCAATTCCTGCCGGAAGAGTGGTCCACCTACGGTGTGGACGCCAACGGCGCCGGCGTGCGCGATCCCTACAACCCAGCCGACGCGATCTTCGCGGCTGCCCGTTACCTTCAGGCAGCCGGCGCCGCTCACGATTTGCGCGCGGCGATCTACGCCTACAACCACTCCTCGGGCTACGTCGAATCGGTGCTGCTGCGCGCCCGGCTGCTCGGGAAGACCCCGCGGTCGATGATCGGCGGCCTGGCCGCGATCGTCGATGGACGGATTCCCGTTGAGGGCACAGGTGAACTCACCGCCACGCCAGCGTGGGCCAAGGTGGCCGCTGTCCCTGGCGCCCGCGCTTTGAGGCCCACCGTGGTGGGAACAAACATCGCTACCGCTCCAGGCGCACATGTTCTCGCCGTTCAGAGCAGCGAGGTTATCCGCATCGGGAGCAGCGCGAAGCTGGGTCGCTTCATAGAGCTTCGCGACGGCTACGGCGACGTCTACACCTACGCCAGACTTGGCCGGGTCCTCAAGCGCTACAGGCTCCCGCCGCCACCACGGCATACCGGCTCGGCGACAGCGCCGAGCGGGCGTGCGACCCGGTCCGCCGGCATGCGATTGGCGCCGCTGCTTAGGGGCACATGGGTCGCACCCGGGACCGTGCTCGGCAACGTGGCTGGTCGCTCGTATGGCAGGCGAGCACGCTTCTTCTTCAAGGTTCAACCGGCGGGCGCCGGGGCAATCGATCCGCGCCCGTTGCTCGAGGCCTGGCGTCTGCTGGGCCAAGCGCAGGGCCACCCCCGACGGGGCACTCAGCCGCTCTTCGGTCCGAACTCCCGCGACGAGCTCATCGAGGAAATCCGCTTGATGAGCAAGCCCCAGCTGGAGGCCCGCCTGCTGTCCGACCCGGCACTACGCAGGGTGATCTCCACGTTGGAGGGTGTTCCGATCCGCGGCAGCCATTCTCCGGGCTTGCTCGCCAGGCTAGCGACCGCCAAGATTTCCCCGAGCGCCGCCCGGCCCGGCCCGGTGTTGGGCCGAGCGCAGTGGCCAAAGCTGATCGCTCGCATATCGCGGCTGCCACAACCGCACGTGCCGCGACGACCGACCAGCGCGGCGGTCGCCGACACCCAGAGCTCGCCCGCGCCGGCTGCCTCACTGCCCGCCTGGTTGACGCCGCCCGCGCTCAGCGGCCCTACGCCCGCAGGCCAGGATGGCGTGCCGGCGGGCCAGGGTACGCAGCTCAGCTCTGGCGGTGGCCCACCGAATCTCACTTCCCCCTTTACCGACCCGATCGTGCCGGCGGCGGCGGCACTGCTTGCTCCGGCATCTCTGCAATCCAAACCAACGGTCATCCTGGAAACCGGACCGGCCGAGCCCGACTTCATTAATGAATCCCTCGTCACCCTCAAGCTCAACACGACACTGGCCTCCGGATCGATCGAATCGATCGTGTTCGAGATTCGACCGGATGAGAGCACAACCTGGCAGGAAGTCGAAAGCACGAAGAGCCCAACCCAGCCGTATGCGTTCCTGCACCCGGAAGAAGAAATAGCGCAGGACGGTCCGTATGAACTACGTGTCGTCGTCACTGAAAAGACAACGCACACCCAATATGAGTCGCCGACGATCGAACGGCTGATCGTCGTAGGAGAATCGCCTGTCGTGAACCTCGCCGTCCCCGAATCGCCGCTCCGCGGCGTTATCAAGCTGCAGGCCGAAGTCCCTCACGGCGTCGAAATCCAGCCAATCCGCTTCGAATGGGCTCCCTCGGGCACCGGCGCCTGGAGACCGGTACCCACCGTGTCCAGTGGAAGCGGACCCACGAGTTGTGCTACTACGGCGACGACGGCCTGCCTCGATACCGCGACGAGCGAAGCGCCAAACGGTCGCGACGACTTCCGCGTCGTGCCGGCCGGCGGGGAAGTCCTCAGCTTTGTCTCGCTCCCGGTGCGCGGCCGACTAGTGGACAACACTCCGCCGGAAGTCGGAAAGGTCGAACTGGAACCACCCAGCTCGCCTTTGAGCGGCGATGTCACTCTCAAGGTGACGGCCAACGATCCCAGCCTCCCAAATGGAGAACCTGGCTCGGGCGTGACATCTGCGATCTTCGAACGGGCCCGTGCCAACAGCGCGGCCTGGACGCGGCTCCCTGGAGGCGAAGTGACGGTTGCCTCCACGAGCGCCGGTACATACACCCACCGGCTGCACACCGAAATCCTGGAAAATGGCCGCTACATGCTCCGCGCGCGCGGCCTCGACGCTGCCGGCAACCAGGCAACCTCGCAGGAAACGGAAGTAGAAGTCGCCAACAAGATGTCGGCGCCCGCGGTCTCGGCGTCGATCACCGGCGTGGTGGCGCCCGCCGAAGACATCACGATCCTCGGCACCGTCTCCGCCGGAGCCAGCCCCCAGCACGAAGCGGAAACCTGGGCCTACGGCATCACTCGCGCGCCACCCGCAGCGGGGGGCGCGAGCCGGCTCGAATACACGGCCGAAGGCCACCAGCTCGTGCTGCTGCGCTATGCGCAACAGAGCGGCTGGCAGATCGCCGACGTGCCGCGCGAAGCCGGCGGCGCGAAGCCGTTCCAGTTGGTGTCCGCCAACGAGCTCGACATCGATGCCGGCGGCGGGATCAAAGTAACCGGCGCGATGGCGCCCTCTGGCGAGGCGTGGCTAGGTCTGGTCGAGACCCCGCGCGAAGGTGCCAAGACGATCGGCTTCTTCCACAGAAGTCCCGGCGGTCGGTTCGAATACGACAAGAGCGCCACGGAAACCACGGCGCCCCTGCTGGAATCGGGCAAAGCACAGCTGCGTCTCGGCCAGGATCCCGAAGGGCATGTGTACGGCATGCTGAGCGCGAACACGCCGGAATACGCGCTTCTGAAGGAAGGCGCATGGACGCGCGAAACATCTCTACAGCGCCCCTCCGGCATCCCAAGCAGCGAACCGATGATCCTCCGAGTCGGCGACGTCCAGGGCCCAGGCGAAGCCTGGGGCGCGTTCTCGTTCCCCAATCCTCAGGGGCATGGGCTCATCCTAGGCCATCTCTACAACCGCGAATGGCACTTCCCCGCGGGCGGGCTCGGCCTCGATGCGCTCGATCTCAGCGGCGCCCTGGCCGGTCACAGCAACTACGTCGAACCGACAGCGCTGAAGGTCGAGCCGGGCGGCGGCGTCTGGATCGAAGCGAAGGTCTATCTGAACAACCACGAAAGCGGCCACGTGGTGGCGCGCTACGACGGCAGTACCGGCAAGGTCACCAACTCGTGGTGCATGCTGCCGGTTGCCAACTCCTGCGAAGAACCGCTCGGCTCGGCGGCGGTGCCCGATGCGTTCTTCGCGACCGAAAGCGGACCGGTCGCGCTCTCGCTGCACGAAGGAGTCGTGGACGTCTACGCCCATGGTCGCTGGACAAGCGTTCTGGCGCCCGGCCACGGACCGGAAAATGGGGATGCGTTTGCCGGACCAGACGCCGGCTGGCTTGGCGGCACGAAGGCACTCGGGCAGTGGTCCTCAGAACAGACATCGAGCCTGCTCACACCGTGGCCGCTGCCCGACCGCTCGCCGTTGACAAGCGTCGCACTGGCGCCGGGCAGCAGCGCAGGGGCCGGCGAATCGGGTGCGCTAGCAGTCGGTCTGGACGGCGCGACGTTGCGCTACGACGCTTCGACCGGCTGGCAGGTCGAGCCCGCCGCCCCACGCGCCCACCACCTCAACCTGCTCGGCGTCGCCTTCAATGGGGCCTCCAGCGCCTTCGCCGTCGGGCAGTTCGGCGTCATCCTGCACTGGGACGGCACGTCCTGGTCTGAAGATCCGCAGTCGATCTCGCTGACACAGTCGCAGCTCAACGCCGTCGCATTCGCCGCCAATGGCGAAGGCTGGGCCGTGGGAGCCGACGGGACGATCCTTCACTACGACGGGCAACGCTGGAGCATCGAAGATCCTCCGTCCGCCGAGTCCGGGGAGAACATCAGCTCTGTCGCGATAGCCGGCTCGGAAGCCTTCGCGGTCGCGGGCGGCAACCTGATCGAGCGCCGGCCCGGCGGCGGTTGGGAAGCGCTCGAAGAATCGCTGCTACCGAACAACCCAAAGCCCGCACCGGGCCAGTTGCGCCTGGTCGCCGGCCTGCCCGACGGGGGCGTGATCGCGGCCGGACGCTCGATCATGCTCGTTCGCGAAGCGGCCGGCCGCGGCTTCGAATACGCCGAACAGCCGCTGTCGGGCATCGCCGTTGCGCTGGCGCCGTTCCGCGAAACCTCCGGCAAGCTGCGAGCCTACGTATCGGTCGCACCGCCGGTCAACCTGCTGAGCGACGAAGTCGCCGGGTTTCCCCCCGGCGACGGCGAGCTGTTGCGCCAGAGCGAAAGCGGCTGGCAGGATCTGAGCCGCTCACAGTATGCGGGCAACGCGATCGGCGGGGACGGGGCAGTCAAGGGCGACCCTGTGCTGGCGGTCACCACCGACCCGACCGGCGAGCACGCTTGGGCTGTCGGCGGCTACGACGGCACCGAAGACGCCGCCCACCAGGGAACCACCGAAGTCCTCTCCGCCCGCCCCGCCGGCTGGAGGACCGCGTCGATCTGGCGCTATGACACGACAGGCAACGCACAGCCCTCCGGCCTGACCTCCGCAGCCCCAAGCCTTCCGGCCGAGCCGGGTGTGGTCTCCTTCGCCTTCTTCACAAGTCCCGAGTGCAAGGTGCAGTGCTCGGCGGTGCCCGACGCCCAGCCCGATGTGAACCTGAGCGCGGCGGCCAAGCAGATCGCGACCTACGCCGCGCAGCCGGGGGGTCCGGCGTTCGCCATGCTCGGCGGCAACGCCGTTGGGCCGCTGGAACACGAAAAAGGCGCGGAACCGGCGGCTGACTTCGCCCGCCTGCCGGAACTGCTCGCGCCGCTCGGCGGCCTGCCGACATTCGCGGCCATCGGCCGCTCCGACCAGCTGTATGAAACGCCCTTCTCGGAAGCATTCGCAGAAGCCCCGGAGCCGTTCGGCACAGGGGCGCCGGCCAGCGCAATCGCGCCGGTCTCCTCGGGATCGCCGACGCCGAACGGAGACATCCATCGCTACTACGCCTTTGACGCCAACCAGAATGGCGCGACGCTGCGCGTAATTGTGCTCGACGATGCCGAAGACCAGCTCGAAGCGGGTGCGCCGACAGCGGGACAGCGGAGCTGGCTTGAAGAACAACTCGCCGCCGCCCACGGGCAGGGGCTCCCGGTGGTGGTGATCGCCGCCACACCGCTGCAAAGCGTCAAGGAAGGCGAATCCGTCGCCGCGCTGCTCGCGAGCTCGGGCGTGCTGGCCGTATTCACGACCAGCGAACGGCGACTTGACGAACGCCGCCTCGTCCCCGAAAACCCTAGCCCTGGAGCGCCCCAGATCCCCGAGTACGAGGGCGCCTCGCTCGGCTACCAGAAGCCCCAGAACAACGGAGTGAAGTGGTATTTCGTGTCGGCCGACACGCACGCGCACGAAGTTCACGTCGCCGCCGTACCCGTGATCGAATCGCTCGCGCTCAAGCCGCTGGATGGGCTGAGCGTCTCAAGGAGCCTGACACTGCAGTTCGAAGCGATCGCCCGCCGCCCCCCGGGCACGCTGGCCACGATCGCCGGGCGCCCAGAAGAACCGAGTGAACCGGGCGAAACCTTTCCCGGCTACGACAACTACGTTGAAATCCCAGCGCCGAGCTGTGGGGCGAGACCGTGCGTGCAGCCCAGCTACGCATTTGCGAGCTCAGACCCGACGATTGGCGCCTTCGTGGAACCTAGTGGCCCGGGCTCGCCGCTCCCCAAGCTGGGCGCCGACGGGCACCCTATTGCCTCCTCTACTTCAAACCTGTTCTGCGCGTACAACGCGGGCACGACCGTCGTCTCGATCAGCACCGGCCTCTTGAGCTACTCGCTGCCAGTCACGGTCAAGCCAGGCGGCTTTGGGTCGCCCTGCGGCACGGTCTACCGGCCTGGTGTCGGCGAAGTGATCAGAGTCCATACTGCCCAGTCGCAGGGCAGAGTTGGTGGGGCGGCGGCGCCGCCTCCACCTTCCCCGGCGCCCACAGGCACGTTCCCGGCTGCGCTTACTGCGATTCCACCTACGCCAGCGCTGCCACCGGCGCCGCCCGCGCCGTCGGCGATCAAGCCGCTCGCGCCGCCGGCAACCAAGCCGATACCGGTAGAACCGCCCCTGCCGGCGCCGATCGAAAGCGTGGTCCCACCGCTGGCGATCCTGCCGGCGGCCACTCCTCCGGTCGAGCCGATACCACCGGGCGCCAGCGGCTATGCCCAGAGCCCCTCGGCGGCCGAGCGCAAGGAGAAGGCGCGCAAGCAGGCGAGCCAGTCGGCATTTTCGACACGGCCGTCTGGCGCGAGCGGTGCAGAGTGGTTCTATGTAGCCGTCGGCGGTGCCACGCTGCTGGCTCTGCTATTGGGAGCACAGGCGTTGCCCGCAGGACCTCGGCCCCGTCCTGCCTTCTTGCTCGAACGCACTTCCAGCCAGGACCGCCGCCGCGCCAGACGGAGGTTTCGATAGGTGCATTTGCCAGCGCTGTCCTCGCCGTTCCGAATCAAGCGGCTGTGGCTCTGGCCGCGATACGAGCGCTACGCCGTATAAAGCGCCACTACGCGCCCTTGAGCGTATGCGCCACCTCGCGCGCCTGCAGACGTTTATTTCGTGTCCTGGCATCGGTTGCCTCCTGAAGCTCTCACAACACCAGGTCCAAACACGTACACGAAGCGCCATGGACGCCTACGACAGCACTTCAAGACCTTGGACGAGTTCTTGGCTGGCTCCACAGAGCGCCCCGGCGGGGCATAGCTCGGCGGCCACGGAGCGACGAGGATCGCGGATCCCGGCGAGCGCGACGAGACCCCCGCTCACGACGAGGATGGCTGCGATCGTGTCCGCGACGCGAAAGGCGTGCACCGCCGCATCGTCGAAGGCAGCTCTGAGGAGAACCCGCTCGCCAGGGCGTACTCCCACCAAGCTCGCCCCGCCTAGAGGCTGTCGCTTGGCGAGGCTGATCGCCGCGCGGCCAGCGGGATCGATCGTGGACCGGCCTAGCGTCGTGTCGACACGACTAGCAAACGCGAGAGAGACAACGGCTCCCAGAACAGCGACCGCGAAAAGCTGCGCGACGCGTGAGAGCGTCGTATTCACCGCCGCGGCAACGCCTGCGTGATCCTCCTCCACTGCTCCTAGAACCGTGGCTGTCAACGGCGCGACAAGCATCGCGAGTCCCAACCCGAACACCAGTAGCGCAGGCAGGACCTCGCTGAGGTAATTGGCGCGCTGATCGACACGCGCCAAGAGCAGAAGGCCGCAGCCGGCAACCAGCGCCCCGAGGCTTATCAGCACCCGCGAGCCGATGCGGTCGGCGAGCGCGCCGAAGCGGCGGGAGAGCACGATCATCAGCAAGGTGACCGGCAGAAGCGCAAGCCCTGCCTGAACGGGGCTATAGCCGCTGACCTCCTGCAGAAACACAGGCAGCAGAAAGATCACACCCCCTAGCCCAAGGTAGGCAGTCAACGTCGCCACGTTTCCGATCGTGAAGTTGCGCTCGCGAAACAGGCTCAACGGAAGCATCGGCGTCCGAACTCGCGCCTCACGCGCGACAAACGCCATCGCTCCGAGAATCCCTACCGCGAACGAGCCGACCACCAGAGTGCTCCATCCGCGCGCCGGCTCCTCGGTCACAGCGAATACCGAGCCCGAGAGCGCAACCGCCGCCAAGAGCGCCCCGAGGAAGTCCAGACGCCCGCCGGTGCCTGCGCTCGCGCCCCCAGGCACGCCACGAGCAATCAGCGTCACGGTCACGAGCACCAGCGGCGCATTGAGCAGGAAGATCAGGCGCCACGAGCCGGCAGCGATCAACACTCCCCCGATGAACGGTCCGATAACCCCCACGATCGAGCTGAGCGCAGTCCATGTCCCGATCGCCCTGGCCCGCTCATCTTCGGGAAATACGTGGATGATCACCGCCAATGCGGTAGGCGTCACCAGCGCCGCGAACACCCCCTGCATCGAACGAAACACACACAACTCGGGGATCGACGACGCGACCGCGCAAAGAGCCGAAGCGAGTCCAAACCCGGCAACGCCAACCAAGAACACGCGCTTCTGACCCAATACATCCCCAAGCGAGCCGCCGATCAACAACAGCGACGCGAGCGTCAGCAGGTACGCGTTCGTCACCCACTGCTGGCCTGTCAGACCGCCACCGAGGTCGCCTCGAATCGCCGGCAACGCGACACTCGTTACGGTCGCGTCGAGGAACACGACGCTCGTACCCAGCACGGCTGCGAGCAGGGTCAGCTGCTTCTCACGCGGTGTGGCCACTCGTCGGATGTCTGTCACATGCGCAGATTTGCACGTCACGAGCGTCACTCGCCTCGCGACCGCACCTTGGACGACGGTATTTAAACCGCGAGGCGGTGGCAGCAATCGAGCAGTTGCACAAAGGCCTATAGCGTCGCTGAGCCGGCGCCCTAATCACAGCCGGCCTCACCAGCGAGGGGAGCTGG
>DATHNT010000019.1:0-100463 GCA_035485715.1 Solirubrobacteraceae bacterium
AAGGATCTCCACCCGGTCGAGGCGACCGTCGGAGTAAGCGCTGATCAGATCGTCGGCGATCGTGCGCGCGTCTGCGTAAGCGGGACGGTCGGTGAAGCCGGTGTAGCTGCCGCTCAGCTCACGCCCGCGGAAGGTGAGCGAAGAGACGCCGCGGCGCCCGATCGCATACCAGGCGCTCTGAAGACCTTCCTCTGAGAGCTCCGAGCCCGCGCGCACTCCGGCGCGGATGATCTGCGAGTTGAAGGCGCCCGCGAGACCGCGATCGCCTGTGATCAAGAGCAGGCCCACTTTCTCGACCTGCTCGTGCTCGACCAACAGCGGCAACGACGACGCCTCTGAGCCGGCCGCCTGCGCGGCCTGGAAGGTCATCCGCCGGATCGCGTCCGCATACGGACGCAGCCTCGCGATGCGCTGCTCGGCGCGACGCAGGCGTGCGGCGGCGACCATCTCCATCGCACGGGTGATCTTCTGGATGTTCTTGACCGAGGCGATCCGGTTCTTGACGTCGCGCTGGGAAGCCATGACTAAGCAGCAACGCCCTCCTCGAGCGGCTGGCCCTCCTCGTCGAGGTCATAGCCGAAGTCGCTCGCGAACGACGCGATCGCCTCCTGAGCCTCCTTCTGGACCTCGGCCGACCAGTCTCCACCGGCGATCTTCGTGCGCAGCTCGGCGTGTTCTGAGTGGCAGCGTTCGGTCAGCTCGGTGAGGAACTCGGGAACGCGATCGGAGACGATGCGGTCGAGGAAGCCCGTGGTGGCCGCGAAGATCTGAATCACCTGATCCTCCACCGGCAGCGGCGCGCGCTCCCCCTGGTTGAGCGTCTTCACGATCCGCTCGCCGCGGGCCAGCGTGCGCTGTGTATCGGCGTCGAGATCCGAGCCGAACTGCGCGAATGCCTCCAGGTCGCGGTACTGGGAGAGCTCGAGCTTGATGCGACCCGCCACCTTCTTCATCGGCGAGATCTGTGCGTTGCCGCCGACGCGCGACACCGAGATGCCGACGTTGATCGCGGGGCGCACGCCCGAGTTAAACAGCTTCGGCTCGAGGAATATCTGCCCATCGGTGATCGAGATCACGTTCGTAGGGATATACGCGGACACGTCGCCCGCCTGCGTCTCGATCACCGGCAGCGCGGTGAGCGAGCCGCCACCGAGCTCATCGTTGAGCTTGACCGCGCGCTCGAGCAGACGTGAGTGCAGGTAGAACACGTCACCGGGGTAGGCCTCGCGTCCGGGCGGGCGGCGCAGCAGCAGCGACATCTGCCGGTATGCGTAAGCGTGCTTCGTGAGATCGTCGTACACGCACAGCGCGTGCTTGCCTTTGTAGAGGAAGTGCTCGCCCATCGCACAGCCCGCGTAGGGAGCCATGAACTTGATCGGCGCGGCCTCGTCGGCAGAGGCGGCCACGATGATCGTGTTCTCCAGGGCGCCCGCTTCGTCGAGCGTCTTCGCGAGCGCCACGACGGTTGCCATGCGCTGGCCGATAGCCACGTACACGGACACCACGCCGGTGTCGCGGTTGTTGATGATCGTGTCGATCGCGATCGCGGTCTTGCCGGTCTGGCGATCGCCGATGATGAGCTCTCGCTGGCCGCGTCCGATCGGGATCATCGCGTCGATCGCCTTCAGGCCGGTCTGCATCGGTTCGGTCACGGGTTGGCGCTGCACCACACCCGGAGCCTTGAACTCAGCGGGGCGCATCTCAGTGGTGTTGACATCGCCCTTACCGTCGAGCGGACGCCCGAGCGGGTCCACGATCCGCCCAAGCAGCGCCTCGCCCACAGGGATCTCGAGGAGTCGCCCGGTGCGCTTGACGGTGTCTCCCTCGGAGATCCGCTGCCAGTCGCCGAACAGCACCGCGCCCACGTTGTCGGACTCGAGGTTTAGCGCGAGGCCCGTGACGCCGTGAGGCAGCTCGAGCATCTCGAAGGACATGCAGTTCTCCAGGCCGTGCAGGCGCGCGATGCCGTCGGCCACGCTCAGCACGGTGCCGACCTCGGTCAACTCGGCTGTGCCGCTGTCGAGTCCCTCGATGCGGCTCTTCAGAATGCTTGTGATCTCGTCAGGATTGATCTGCATGTCGTTTTAAGAGGCTCCTTGGGCAACGTGCCTGCGCAGCTGCTCCAGTCGGTTGCGAATAGAGGCATCGAGGATCGAGTTACCGACCCTGATGACGATGCCGCCAAGAATGTCCGGGTCCACGCGCGCGGCCAACGTGACCTTGCGTCCAGCGCGCTCCCCGATCGTCTTGCCCAGGCTCTCGGTGGTTGCCGCATCGAGGGCGATCGCGCTCGTGATCTCCACCGGCAGTGTCTTGTTCTCCTCGTCCCACAACCGCTCGTACTCTTGACGGATGCGGAAGATGACGGGCATACGGTGGTTTTCGATGAGCAGCTTCAGGAAATTGTCCAGGATCTCGTCCGCCCCGTCGAGCAGCGTCGAAAGGGACTGCTGCTTCTCGATGCTCGAGAAGTAGGGCGAGAAGAAGAACACGGCGAGCTCGCGGTGCTCGTCGAGAGCATCCGCGAACTGACCGACCTGCTCGCGGATCTCATCCAGGCGTCCCTTCTCCAGGGCGACCTGAAACAGCGATCGTGCATAGACCTGGGCAAGCTCCTCCATCAGGAAGGCCCTCCTGGCGCACTCGTCCGCGCTCCGGTCGGCAGGGCACAGCTAGGAGCCGGGATCGCGATGGTTAGTGAGCGAGTGGACATGTCGATCAGTTTTGAGATCCTGAGGAGAGGCCAGAGAAGTCGAGTTCGCCCAAGGCCTCCTCGACCAGGCGCCGCTGATCTGCGTCATTGAGGGTCTTACGGGTGACCTTCTCGGTAGCCATGACCGTCAGGTCGGCGACCTCACGACGGATGTCGTCGAGGGCGCGCTTGGTGGCCGCCTCGATGTCGCGCTCGGCACGCTTGGCGGCTTCGGCGAGAATCTCCTGGCCACGCTCGCGGGACTCGTGCTCGTGCGTGTCGGCGGTTTGGCGGGCGCGCTGGACGATCTCCTCGGACTGGGCGCGAGCCTCCTTCAGGCGCTCGCGGTACTCGGCCAGTAGCTCGTCGGCGTCCTTACGGGTCTGCTCGGCGGCGTCGATGTCGCCGTCGATCATCTTGGCGCGCTTGTCCAGGGCTTCACCGATGACGGGGAACACTGTCTTGCGCAGGATGAACAGCGAGATAGCGAACACCACGATGGTCCAGATCATGATCCCCACATTTGGGGTGATCAGGAAGGAGCCGCTGGAAGAAGCGAGTGGGATGGCAGCGTGCATCTCGGCCTACAGGAAGAAGGCGATGAAGCCGCCGACAAGGCCATAGAAGAAGCACGCCTCGGTGAGCGCGAAACCGAGCCACTGGTCACGCTCGACCTCGGCACGCAGCTCAGGCTGGCGGGTCTTGGCCTGGATCGAGGCGTTGAACACAGCTCCAATGCCCGCCCCGGCGCCGGCGGCGCCGCCACCGGCTCCGACGCCCAGCGCGATCGCGCGACCGGCATCCTGGCTCTGCTTGATGATCGGTTCCACGACACCCAGCAACGGGTGAATCGCACTCAAGAGGTGTAGAAACTGCATTGCTCGATAGCTCCTTGTTTGTTAGTGACTCTCGACCGCTCCGCCGAGGTAGATGGCGGTCAAGATGGCAAAGATGAAGGCCTGTAGGCCGGCGATCAGGACGGCCTCGAAGAGGAAGATCGCGACTCCCGCCGGCAGCAGGAACCAAGACACGAGCTGCAGCCCGACGAGCACGCCCAGCTCGCCGCCCATGAACGCGATCAGCATGTGGCCGGCGAGCAGGTTCGCCCACAGCCGCACCGTGAGGGATATGAGGCGCAGGAAGTTGGAGAGGATCTCGATCGGGAAGATCAAGAGCACTAGCGCCCCTTTGACGCCGCCGGGCATCAGGCTCTTGAGGTATCCGATCGGACCGTGGAACTTGACTCCCTCGTAGGTGAACATGACGAAGACGCCAAGCGAGAGGATCAGCGGGAACGCGACATTGGTGTCGGCCGCGTAGATCTGAAACGACGGGATGTTCACACCGAACAGCCTGAACGTCTCACCCGAGTTGACCGGCAGCGGGATGTAGCCGATCAGGTTGCTCACCAGGATGAACACGAAGATCGTGGCGATTAGCGGGAAGTACTTGCGTTCCATGTCTTCATTGAGGTTTTCCCTCGACATGCCGCGGGTGAAGTTGTAGAACATCTCGACCGCGACTTGAAGGCGTCCGGGGCGCTGTTGCAGGCGCCTTGAGATGTAGAACATCACCCCGATGGTGAGCCCGACCGTGATCAACAGATACAGAACACCCTTGTTGAATGCGACCGGGCCGAGTTTGAACCAGGTGTCGAGCTTGAACTCGTCGGTCGGGGAGAAGGCGCTACTGGCGACCGCCGGGGCCTTGTGGGCGGTCACGCCGAACAGGATCACGAACAGCACGATCCCGCCGAGCCAAACCCCCAGGACCGAGTAGAGGACCTTCCGCCCTTGGGTCATCCCCTGTTTGGGGGAGGCGGGTGCTCCGGCGGGCGCCGCCGCCGCTACCGCGCTCATCGCTGCGCTCCCTGCGGCCGTCCACTGACCACACGCACGACGAATGCGACGGAGTAGGCGCCGAAGATCATGAGTGCGGCAGTCAGTCCGTCTGAGCGTCCGCCGATGAGAGCAGCGATCACGATCGCGCCCGCAAGCAGCCAGATGCGTCCGAACCCGTCGAGGAGACTGAGACCGAAGCGTGCATTCGATCCCTGCTTGGCGATCCAGCTTTTACCAACCCGGGCGACCGCGTACTGCAAGAACCACGCTGCCGCGCTCACGACAACGCCCACCGCGGGCGCGCCCAGCGCCAGCGTAACGGGCACCGCGACCGCCACCAGGATCAGATCGAGATAGCGCAGCACCGCCCCCAGACGGCTCGGGTCGGGGCGCGCATCGGCGCTCCGAGCCGCTGAGTTCGTGCGCGCGGGAACGGTGACATCGGTCATTGTCGCTAGTCGGTCGGGCATATTCGATGGTGAGCCACCCTACAGATGCAAACGCCCGCACGCATTGACGCGGCGGGCCCTGTCGCTCCCCTCAGAGCGTGTCATCAGTGGCAGCGGCGAGTCTACCGGTTCTGCGACTTAGTAACAACTTTGTGACATGCGCCACGGACGCCAGCCGCACCAAAGCGAGCGCCAGCGCGAACGTCAAGAGGCCTCCGATCAGGTCCAGCACATAGTGGTTGCCGGTTGCCAGCACCGCAAACGCCGTGACGCAGGGGTAGACGAGCGCCAGCACCCGAACCCACGCTCGCGAGGAGATCTTCCACATCACGAGACTGCACCACGCGGCCCAGGCGATGTGCAGCGAGGGCATCGCAGCGAACTGGTTGGCGTCGGTGGCGAGAGTGCCCGTATGCCATGAGCCGATCGTGTGCGACGAGGCAACGACGTCGGTGAAGCCTACGAGCATCCGTGGCGGCGCTACTGGGTAGCGCCAGAACACGATCAGCCCGATCACGTTGATCATTACGAGTGTGCTGCGAAGCGGTCGGTAGATGTCCGCTCGCTTCCACCACAGCCAGCCGAGCAACCCGAGGGTCACGATGAAGTGGGCGTTGTCGTAGTAGTAGGAGAGGATCGTGCCGAGCACGTGATGGGCCACCAGCCAGCGATTCAGGGCCAGTTCGGGCGCGACGTGCAGCGACTGCTCGAAGCTCAAGATGTCGCGCGCATGCGCTAGCGCCAGCTTTTCGCGCAGCGGTGCGAGGTTCGTGACGATGTCGTACAGCCACGCGAGCCACGCGATCACAAGCAGCTCGCCCCACCAGCGTGGGCGCCGGATCGGCTGCTCAGGCGGGGCTGGATCAGACAAGCAAACGATGGTATCCGGCGCCGCAGCGTAAATCGTGCTCACAGCAGCACCGTCTCGATGCGGCGCTCGGCGAGCACGTCCAGCACGCGTGGCAACGCGTCTGCCGTCCGTTGCCACGAGCCAGGGGCGCTGTAGTCGTCGGCGTCGTGGAGCAACAGGATCGAGCCCTGACCCACGTCCTGAGTCACACACGCAGCGATCGACTCAGGGGTGGCGCGTGCCCGCCAGTCGCGGCCCCAATGGCTCCACAGCAGCGTACGCCTGCCGGCGCGCCGCGCTATCCGTAGGGCGCTTGCGTTGAGAATCCCATAGGGCGGTCGGTACAGCGCGGGCGATACGCCTGTGGCGTCCTCGATCGCCGCCTGCGCCCGATTGACGTCATCGCGCACCTGCCACGGGGCGAGGCGCAGCAGATTGCGATGGCGATGGCAGTGCAGGCCGACCGCGTGACCGCCGGCCGCGATCTCTGCCGCCAGCGCAGGGTTGCGCAGCACCTGCTCGCCCACGAGAAAGAACGTAGCCCGCGCCCCACGCTCGGCAAGCACCTCGAGCACGGCCGGCGTTCCCTGCGCGTGCGGGCCGTCGTCGAAAGTGAGGGCCGCGCCCTCACCTGTGGCGGTTTCGGTCTCGACTCCCAGTGCGCCGCGCAGTGTCCGCGAGTAGAAGGCGAGCGCCGGCAAAAGGTAGCCTGCCATCGCCACGCCCGCAAGCGCTCCCGCTAGCGGACTGGCCTGGCTGCGATGATCGTTGGGGTAAATGGTCGATCTCATCCTGGGAATCGCGGCGGCCGTGGCCGCGTCGGCGCTCTACAGCCTAGGGGTCGCGCTGCAGGCGATGGACGCCAAGCGCACTCCTCACACCGAGCACCTGCACCCCGCGCTTGCGCTGAACCTGTTGCGCCGCACGCGCTGGTTGGCAGGAACCGGGCTTTCGATGCTTGGCTGGCCACTGCAGGTCGTTGCCTTGCTGCTGGTCTCGCTCGTGATCGTGCAGCCGACGATGGCCGTCGGCCTGCTCGTGCTGCTGTTCTTCGGCGAGCGCATGCTCGGCGAGCGTGCCGGGCGGCGCGAGCACCTCGCGATGCTCGCGATCATCGTCGGCGTCGTCGGTATCGCCCTGTGTGCCCCCGACCGCAGCACTGGGCACCGCGACAATCTGATCGTCACGATCGTGCTCGTGGGGCTCGGGCTGCTTACGCTGCTCCCATATGCGGTCAACCGCGTGCGCCGGCCTGCCGCGTCGCTGACGATGGTGGCCGCGGGTCTCGGCTATGCCTGGAGCGGTGTGGCGACAAAGCTGTTCTCCGACGACCTCTCCCGGGGGCGCCTGTGGTTTGCGGTCGCCTGGGGGCTCTCGACGGCAGGGGCCTCGGCGGTGGCGGCGCTCAGCGAGATGAGCGCCCTGCAGATGCGCCCGGCGATCCAGGTCGCGCCCGTGGTCTTCGTGACTCAGACGATCGTGCCGGTGATACTCGCGCCGCTCTTGCTCGGGGAAGATTTCAGCTCCACCCCGCTCGGCGGCATACCGCTCACGGTCTCGTTGGCCGTGCTCGTGTCCGGGGCTGCCGCACTTGCCCGCTCACCGCTCTTGCTCGCCTTGATGGAAGGCGAGGCTGTCAGCGAGCCCAGCGGCTCCACCGAGAGTCCCTCGGAGCGCAACTGCGAGACGATCCGCTCGACGCCGGCGAGCGAAGAGGCGGAACCGTCCACCGACACCACGAGCACGTCGCCTGCACGCATACGCCCGTGAGGCATCGGTCCAGTCGCGTTCAAGCGTTCTGAGCCCGCGACCGGAATCGCATCGGCGGTCCGAGCTAGTACGAGTTGGCCCACTGTCAGGCCTTTCGGTGGCTGCAGAAAATAGAAGCGGTGATGCAAGCCGAGGGCGCGCGCTTGCGAGCGCAGCGTCCCACGTGTGCGCACCCAACGGAAGGGCGAGCCCGAATGGGGTAGTTCGGGCAGGAGTTCGTCGTGGCGGGCGCGCAACTGGGCGATCGTGGTGGACGCGTCCGCGCCGTTGTCGGCGAACGACACGCGGATACCGGCGCCCGCCAGCTCGCTTGCGATCAATGTCACCTTGCCTGCGGGGGCCCGCACCACCAAGCCCACCTCGGGCGTTGAGGTTTCCACGCGCTTGAGCGCGTGCCCTCCCAGGAACAGCGAGGCGAACGCGGTTACCTCGTCGGTGGACATCAACCAGGTGCTGACAACCAAGAGCAGCGCCATCTGCGTGACGAACGCGATCATGCGCAGACGCCACAGCGGGATCGGGCGTACGCGGTGGGGAGCGTCGAGCACGAGGTCCACCGCCGCCGGGTCGAGCCGTGGCTCGGGTGGCTGGGATTCGCTTGCTCCGGCCTCGTCCGGTCTCTCCACACCGTCGGCCAGCTCGGGGGCGGCGACCGTGTTCTGGCCGGCGACCGCCAGCAGGCCCTCGCGCGGATGCTCGCCACGGCCACGCAGCGCGTGGTGTTCGGCGAAGCTGGCCTGCACGTGCTCAGACAGCTCGTCCGTGTTGTTGGCGAGCCGCAGCAGGCCGAGATCGGCCATCGCACGCGTGTTCAGGCGCGCGTGTCCCACCGGCAGGCCGTAGGAGACGACCGGCGTGCCGGTGGCCTTCGCCTCCAAGCACGTCACGCCGCCGGTTGAGTGCACGAGCGTGTCGGCAGCCGCCAGGATCTCCGGCATCCGTTCGGTGAAGCCGTACACGCGAACCCGCCGCTCGTCGGCGAAGTCCGACTCCAGACGCTCACGCAGCTGCTCGTTGCGCCCAGCCAGGCAGACGATCGCGCTCACGTCGGGGATACCGGCAATCGCATGCACCGCACCCTCGATGTCCCCCACTCCCCAACCGCCTCCTGAGACGACGACCATGCGACCCGCTTGCGGCAGGTCGAGCGCCTGGCGGGACTCCATCTGGGGACGCTCGTCGAGGAACTCGGAGGAGATCAGCGGGCGTACCAGCTGTGCGCTGCCACGCCCAGCGATGCGCTCGACCGAGCTCATCGACTCGCCGTACATCACCAAGTGGCTGTCGATGCCCGGCTGGGCCCAGAAGAACAGGCCCGTGAGATCGGTGATCGTCGCGACCGTCGGACAGTGCACCTGCTGAGTGCGACGCAAGCGCGCGAGCACCACCGTCACCGCTGGATATGTGGAGACGACGACGTCGGGCTCGTGTTCGGCGATTCGTCTTGCCAGCGGGCGCGAGCCGAACAGGCACAGCAAGCTGCGCGCCAGCACTCGCACCGGGGCGACGGACTCCAACAGCCAGTAGATCACCGTGTAGGTCCACGGGAAGAAGCGCAGTTGCACGCGATAGCCGTCCTCGACTACGGGCTGCAGCAGCGGGCCCATTGCCGCAAGTCCGTCGATCACCGTCACCTCCGCGGGCTCGGGGGCGCTCTCGATCTGTCGGGCGAGCGCGCGTGCGGCCGCGGCGTGGCCCTCGCCGACGTCGGCGGAGAGAATCAGCACGCGCTTGGGCCCGGGGCGCCGGCGCGATGTCGATGTGCGGTGGCGGCGTGGCATACAGTTCAAGCCTTGCCCGCCCGGCGGACGGAACGGCCAGGTCGCAAGCTTGGTGAAGATGCTCTCAGCGCAGGCGACATGGAAAGCGTAGCGGCCGCGGTGCACGGTCGCACCTCGGCGAACCGTTCCTTGCGTTCCTCGACCGCCTTGCGAGCGGTCGGCACGGCCGGCCTGCTTGGCATCGTCGTGAGCATCTTTGGCGTGGCGGCCGGCGCCGCGGGCAATCCCACGCCCTATGTGCCGGCTCGCATCGGAGGCTGGCCGGACTGGCTGAGCGGGCCGCTTCACGGACTCGGGTTTGGCATCGGCTCCTCGAGCTTCCAGGCGCTGACGCTCGTGATGTGCAGCGGCTATATTGCCGCGCTGCTGACCGCCCGCGCTTTGCCTGGCAAGGCGATCGCACTTGCGATCCTGGCAGCCAACCTGCTGTTGCTGCTCGGTCCGCCGCTCATCTCTCAAGATGTCTTCGGTTACCTCGAGTTTGCTCGCCTGGGTGTGCTGCACGGGCTCGACCCCTACACCCATGTCGCGGCTGAAGCTCCAACGGACGCTGTCTTTCCGTTCATCGGCTGGCCGTTCCAGCATTCCCCCTACGGGCCCCTGTTCACGCTTGGCACGTATCCGCTTGCCTCGCTCGGGCTCGGCGGCGGCCTATGGGCTCTCAAGGTGCTGGCTGTCGCTAGCAGCCTCGCGGCGGTGGCCCTGACTGCGAGCGCGGCACGCATGATGGGACGCTCGGCCAAGGTGGCAGCCGTGTTCGTCGGCTTGAATCCCGTGCTTCTGGAGCTTGCCGTCGGTGGCGCGCACAACGATACGCTCGTGCTGCTCGTCCTGGCCGGGGCGCTGGCGCTCGCGGCTCGCAAAACCGGCATGCCCCCCGCGCGCGCGGGGGGGGGCGCCGTTTCGATGAACCCCGCGGACCTCCGGGCGACAGCCGCTCTGCTCGTCGTCGGGATCGGCGTGAAGGCCTCCGCCGGGCTCGTGCTCCCGTTCGTGGTGCTTGCCCCGAGGGCGTGGCGGGAGCGGGGGCGTGTGGCTGCGAGCGCGCTGGCGGCGCTCCTGCTGCTCGCGGTCGTGGCAGTTATCGGCTTTGGGACGCATGCCTTCGGCTTCTTGGGCGCATTGGGTGAGCAGCAGCAACTGATCGCCACCCACAGCCTGCCGGCGGAGACGGCCCGCTGGGTCGGCCTCAGCGGTTTGCCGGCCTGGTGGCGCGACCTGTTCGTCGCGGGCTTTGTGGTTGTGCTGGTGCTGACGCTGTGGCGCGCGGCGCATGGGGCCGAATGGCGGGCAATGGCCGGTTGGGCCACGTTGGCGCTGCTGCTCTCGACCGCTTGGCTACTGCCCTGGTATGCGATATGGGCGCTGCCGCTGGCCGCGCTCGCCGACAGCCGCCGTCTGCGCGTCGCAACGCTCCTCTTCTGTGCTTACGCGATCTTGATCCACCTGCCGCTCGCCGATCCCCTGCTCAGTCCCGCCCGCCACGTCACCCACCAGCGGGTCGGCTTGCACCGAGGAGCCGCCTCGCGCGGGCGGGTTGCCGGCGATGACGACGGCCTCGTATTCGCCGGTTTCCAGGTGATGCGCCACTCTGCGCTCGATCTCCTCGGGCGAGGCCTCGGGGCGCAATCGACGTAGCCGCAGCGCGTCCAGTCGGCGGAACTTGAGGATCTCGAGCACGTATACGAGGTAGACGCTGGCAGCGACGACCAGCACCGCCAGTCCCACCATCACCAGTGTCCAGCCTAGGTACAGCTGGCCTTTGTGGTCGGAGTAGGGCACAAAACGCAGTGCGAGCGCGAAGCCGGCCAGCATCAGCGTCCACGCGTACAGGTAGGCGATCGTGCGTCTACTGGAGAAGCCGATGCGGGCCATGCGATGGTGGAAGTGCTCGCTGTCGGCCGCGTAGATCGGGCGCTTGTACTTCAAGCGCTTGAGTACCACGAAGGTGGTGTCCAAGAACGGCACGGTCAGCAGGATCAGCGGCAGTACGAAGGACACGACAACTGGCTTCTTGACCGCTGCCTCGACGGCCACCACCCCCATCAGCAGGCCCAGCAGGTTGGCCCCGCAATCGCCCATGAAGCTCGAGGCGGGCGGGAAGTTGTGGATCAGGAACCCGAGCGCAGCGCCGGCCGTCAGCGCCGCCAGCACGCCCGGTGCGGCGCGGTCGAGATCGAAGGCGATGATCGCGAGTGTTCCGGCGATGATCACGCAGACGCCCGCGGCGAGGCCGTCGACGCCGTCTGAGAGGTTGACGATGTTCATCATCACGACGAGGCCGATGACGGTCAGCGCCGGGCCCGCGTTGGTGGGGCCGGCGTTTGGAAAATGCAGGGTGCCGGCGAACGGCAGTGTGATCGACTTCACCGCGACGCCGAAGTGCACGACGATCACGGCTGCCGCGATCTGGCCGACCAGCTTTACGAGTGGGGGCAGATCGAAGCGGTCATCCAGTGCCCCGACGAGCGTTATGAGCGCGGCCGCGATCAGCACGCCGTGCCACATCTCGCTGCTCGAGCCATAGCCCGCCGGCAGGAAGGCGAGCACGGCGACGAGTACTCCCGCGAAGATCGCCAGGCCGCCCAGCAGCGGTGTGGCTCGGTCGGAGAGTCCGCGCTCGCGCGGTTCGTCGACGGCGCCCACCGCCCTGGCCAAGCGCATCGTGAACGGCGTCAGCAGCGCGGTCACGGCCGCTGCGGTCAGGAATGCGTAAAGCGCGTCGAGCTCGTTGAGTTTGGCCATCGGCTCGCGCACAGCATCGCAGGCGCGGGCGTCGGCAGTGCCAACGCGAATGCGTTGCCCGAAAAACACCCCCCGTGCTCGCACGACACCCAACATTTAGGCACCAAATCTTTCGGTACCTAAACATCGACCGGCGTCCCACTCAAAGGGGTGCTTTTTCGAATCTGAGCTTTCGGACAAACGAACACCCGCGCCAGGACACTCCTGCCGACCGGGAATACCCCGCAGAGAATGGCCACCCACAGCAATCAAACCCCATATATGGGACCGGGGCGCGCATGCGCGCCCCGGCGGGGCGGCACATGTGCCGCCCCGGACAGCGGCGCATGCGCCGCTGTCAACTACAACGGTGCGCCAAGTCGTTTTGACGACGCTAGGCCGCAGCCACAGCGTTCAAATGCTCGTAGAGCGGATAGCGCTCCACGATCGCCTGCACTCGCTCGCCCAGCTCGTCCCTGCGCGAATCGAACTCAGGCGTGAGCGCCGCCGCGACCACCTGGCCGATCTCGGCGAAGTCCTCGACCCGTAGGCCGCGCGTGGCCAATGCGGGCGTGCCGATACGCAGCCCCGAGGCCTCCATCGGCGGACGCGGGTCGAACGGGACGGCGTTGCGGTTGACGGTCACGCCGATCTCATGCAGGCGATCCTCGGCCTGGCGTCCGCTCAGCTCAGGCTCGCATGCCCGCAAGTCCACGAGCGCAAGGTGCACGTCGGTGCCACCTGTGAGCACGTTGACTCCATGACCGGCCGTCAAGAGCTGCTCGGCAAAGATCTTGGCGCCTTCCACCGTGCGCCGCTGACGCTCGGCGAACAGCTCGCTTGCAGCAATCCTCAGGGCTACCGCCTTGGCCGCGATCACATGCTCGAGCGGGCCACCCTGTTGGCCTGGGAACACCGCCGAGTCGATCTTCTTGGCGTACTCCTGCTTGCACAGGATGATCCCCGCTCGCGGGCCGCCAAGCGTCTTGTGCGTGGTCGTCGTCACCACATCCGCGCCGTACTCGACCGGATTCGGGTGCAAACCAGAGGCGACGAGACCGGCGAAGTGGGCCATGTCGACCATCAGCAGCGCTCCGACCTCGTCGGCGATCTCGCGGAAGCGCGCGAAGTCGAGCTGTCGCGGGTAGGCCGACCAGCCGGCCAGCAACAGCTTTGGGCGATGCTCGCGCGCGATACGGGCCACCTCGTCCATGTCGATCCTGCTCGTCTGGCTGTCGACCTCATACGCGGCGATGTCATACAGCCTGCCGGATACGTTGATTTTCATGCCGTGCGTCAGGTGGCCGCCATGGGCCAGCGACAGGCCCATGATCGTGTCGCCCGGCTGGAGCAGCGCGTGGTAGACAGCCGTGTTGGCCTGGGCCCCTGAATGCGGCTGAACATTTGCGTGCTCAGCCCCGAACAGCGCCTTCGCCCGGTCGATCGCCAGCTGCTCGGAGACGTCCACCCACTCGCAGCCGCCGTAGTAGCGCCTGCCCGGGTAGCCCTCGGCGTACTTGTTGGTGAGCACCGAGCCCTGGCATTCGAGCACTGCCTGCGGCACGAAGTTCTCCGAGGCGATCATCTCGAGCGTCTGCTGCTGGCGCTCCAGCTCGCCGCGCAGGACGGCGGCGACCTCCGGGTCCACCTCGGCGAGCGGACGGTTGAAGTAATCGGGGCTGAGATCGGACATGGGCGCGCTCCTGAAGCTTGTGATCGCTATGGGTGCCCAGGCGCGCGGCTATGATCGCAAAGCCGCTTCCCGATGGTCGATTCCACCTCTCGCGCCAGTCGCGGCTGTGCTGCCAGGCTAGCACGGCGGCCAAGGCGTTAGCCACGCCGCGACGGCACGCCATTCGGACGGCACTTTACGTCATGTGACGAGGAACAAGCCCTTGCTACGGTCGGCGGAAGTGGCGTGCGAGCAACATGCCGATCGCGATAGCAGTCAGTACGACGCCACCGTACTCGCCGGCTTGCCACTCGGTCGGAAAGCTGGCGGCGCTCATCGTGAAGCCGACGGTCGCGATACCCAGCTCGAGCACTTTCTCCACGCCGCCGTCCGTCGTCAAGTCCGTTTCCCTTGCGAAGAGGTGCCCGCAAATGGCGGCGGCAAGCTCGCCGGCGTCGGTGTCCAACTCGCTCGCAGGATCGGCCTCACCCGCCGCCAGCTCGAAATCGAGCGTTTGCGTGTGCCCCTCCACCGCATCCCCGCGCGCAGCGATCACAAGTTCGCGCCCATCGTCTAGGCGGGTGTGCATCCGCAGCACATCGTCAGAACCCCGGACCACCGCCTCCATGCAGAGCCAACTTGGAAGATGTCGCGCAAGCCGATCAAGGACGAGCACCTGACGGGCACGAATCGTCGAGGACTGCTCCGCACCAAGCTCCAGCCGATTCAACAGTTCACGCAAGCCATCGAGCTTGCCAGTACGAATCGCAAGCCTTAGCGCGGCATCCGCCGCCGCCAGTTCGCGCGGCCCGACTTCCCGCGCAACGGCGTCGCGACGCGCGATGAACTGGGCCAATTGCCGAGCCGCCGGCACGCGACCGGTCTCGAGCTCATCCGTTCGCACCCGTACACGCTCCTGCCGTGCCCGCTCACGCTCCCTGAGCATCGCATCCCGGCGAGTCGCGAGTTGCCTCGCGATCTCCGTGCCGGGTCCGATCTCGATCTTGACTGTGGTTGCGCGCACCCGCCACCTCCATCCTTCGCCTCGCTTACCGATCGCGCAATTGTCATCGTCCAAGGCAAAGCAGCTACCGTCAACCAGTTACTCGAAAAGCGTAAGCACGCTAGTCATTCCAAGGCAAACGACGGCAGACCCTGAGCATGCTCGGGCCGATCCCACGCCGCAGCGCAAACCCCAGAGCATGCTCCATCAACCCAAGACAAACCACGCCATGCCCTGAGCACGCTCTACCCGATCACACACAACAGCGCCAAACCGCGAGCACGCTCCACCAGCGCCGTGCCGACAAGCGCGAAACTCATGACCGCCAACCCCAAGAAGGCTGGCGGGACGGCTGTCCGGGCACGCCACTGGGCGCGCTCAGAAGCGCCTCCCGGGCGCCTTCTGTTCCCACTGCGCCGCAAAGTAGGTGACGGTGTGAATGTGCTGGGAGCGCTCACGACTGAGCTTCTGTGCCTCTCGGACGAAATGCTGGAGATTAACTATTTTCGCCGCCAATACCTCTACCACTGCGTCGAACTGACCAACCGCCACGGCCGCAGTCAACATGTGTATGTTCCCCATGAACATCGTCCGCTTGGACACTGTTTGAAAAAGGTGCTGCAATTCCGGTTGCCCTGGAGTGCCAAGCGCTTGCACGAAGATCGTGGCCCAGAAGTAGTCTTTGTCGAGGTGCGCACCCTTGAAGTCCTGGTCGATGTAAGCCGGAAGATCGTCACGGAGAGGTATCGTCTCTATCGTCCGGAGCGCACCGGTAGCAAACATTTCGTCCGAGTGCTTTAGCACGGTCGTGTTCTTAGGCGTAGTAACTCGTGCGACCACGTCGTGCCAACCGAATACAACCCCAGATCTCGTTGCTGCCTTTCCTATCCGGAACGGAAGCTTGTGCGGGTCGGTCGGTGCAGTGAGCAACACCACGGCACGCCGCATCGACATGCCCGTGCTCAGATGGATCTCTGCCGCTTCTGTTGCGCAAAGACTGCCCTCCTCTTCGCCGTTAGCCCTCTCAAGGGCGCTCCTCTCTTCTACGTTGAGCTCTATCGCTGCGGCGAACTTCAGGAGTGAACCACGGCGAATTTTGGCGTCATCGCGACCTAAAATCGCGCGCTCGGCCCATTGGTGATTGAGACCGGCCTGCTCCGAGATCCACTTGTAATCCGGCTCACGTAAGCCTCGAACCTCGAACGCCCGTGCCACCGCTGCACCGACGCTGTCTCGTGTGCTCATCTGGCCTTACGGCGCTCTGTGGAAGTGGGAGAAACTCTTGGTCCAGCGCTCGCCAAGCAAACCACCACTGTCCCCCTGCTCCCCATAAAGAGAAGAGTACCAGAGATTCGGATTTAGGTTCCACAATGGCGGCTGCGAACTGTCCCGCGACAACACCTGCATTCGGCAGGCCTGGCGTCGTTGGCAAAGCTCAATTCAATGCGCGGGCCAATAGGTCCGCCGCGACCGGTCCCTCGCGAACGATCCGCCACAAGCCGGTCGCCTCGTACCCCGACATATCGACCACTGTGGACGCCGTCCCCGCCAGTTCTCCCCCATCAAGCGTCAACTCAGCTCCTTCGCGCAACGGCGCAGGCACCTCCGCGAGCGTGCGCGGGTCCGGCCCCCCCGCGAAGTTGGCGCTCGATTGCGCCACGGGAAGGCTGAGAGTCACCAGCGCGGCCAGGTCGCCCGCGAGCACCGGAACGCGCAGGCCGAGCAGCCCGGGACCATCGCCACCAGGCGCGCAGGCCCCGGGATAGCGGCCCAGTGGATTCGTAACCAGCAGCGTTACCGGTCCCGGCAGCAGCGCCTTCGCGGCCGCACGAGTGCGTGGGCCGAGCTCGGTGAGAGTATCCAACACCGCCTGCAGCGAGAAGAACATCACCGCTGCGGGCTTCTGCGGTGGGCGTCGCTTGAGCTCATAGATGCGCCGCAGGGCGGTCTCGCTGTCGGGGTTGCAGGCCAGGCCGTAGACGGTATCGGTGGGGATCACCGCAACGCCGTCGCCGGTGAGACATTGGCGCAGCCGTGCTGCGTCCTCGGCGGCGACGGTCGCAAGCGCATCAGTGCCCGGCCGGCTCGGCTCGCGCGGAGGTCGATCGTCTACTCGATTGGTCATGCCCGCCGACCCACGACCACGCGCTCGATCCCCGCGAGGTCGCGCTCGGCTCGCGCCTCGGCGAAGCCGGCGACTCGCATCAGCTCGGCCACCACGCCCGCTTGACCGGCGCCGACCTCCAAGGCCAGCAACCGCGCCGTCGGGCGCGCGGAGGCCTGCGCCACGAGCGGACGGATCGCGTCGAGCCCGTCCGCGCCCGCGAACAGGGCCGATGAGGGCTCGTGGCGCAGGATCTCGGGCGCGAGCGTGACCCTGTCGCCGTCGGGCACATAGGGCGTATTGGAGAGGATCGCGTCGTATTCGTCGGGCACACGGTCCAGGAGGTCCGCCGCAAGCCAGCGCACGTCCAGGCCAAGCCGCTCCCCGTTTGCACGCGCCAACGCCAGAGCCTCCCCGCTCAGATCGCTACCGGTGACATGAAGATCGGGGCGCTCGTCCTTCAAGGCGAGCGCGACGGCGCCGCTGCCGGTGCCAACGTCGAGCACACGCGCCCCGGTGGGCAGGTCGAGCGCGATCTCGACGAGCAGCTCGGTCTCCGGACGCGGGATCAAGGCGCGCGGGTCGACGGCCAGCTCCAGATGCCGGAAGTGGCGGCCGCCGAGGATGTAGGCGACCGGCTCGCGCAGCACCGCGCGGCGACGCACAAAGTCCTGGAAGACGCGAACCGCTGTGCCCTCCACGGTCAGCTCGGCCTCGCCCCCTCGTCCGGATCCCATGAACAACTGCTCGCGCGAGACACCGAGCGCCTGGGCTAGCAGCAGTTCAGCGTCCAAGCGCGGCGTTTCGCAGCCGGCGGCGCCGATCGCCGTGACGGCACCATCGAGCGCGTCGCGGACCGAGGTTCCACGAGCTAGCGGTCCGACGGGCGAGGGAGGCATTTTCGGGAGGTCGTCTTTGCTGGAAGGTCGTGCTCGCGAGATCAGACGTCCGTCTGGGCCTGCAGGCGACGGCGCTTCTCGTCGGCCTGCAGGGCGGCGGTGATCTCCTCGAGCTCGCCTTCGAGAACCTGGTCGAGGTTGTGCACGGTGAGCTTGATGCGGTGGTCGGTGACGCGACGCTCGCCGTAGTTGTAAGTGCGGATCTTCTCCGCGCGATCGCCGGTGCCGACCTGCGAACGGCGGTCGGCGGCCAACTCCGACTGCTGCTCGGCAAGCGCGCGCTCGTATAGGCGGGCGCGCAGCACGCGCAATGCCTTCTCGCGGTTTTGCAGCTGTGACTTCTCGTCCTGCATCGAGACGACGATGCCCGATGGCTTGTGCGTTATTCGTACCGCCGAGTCGGTCGTGTTGACCGACTGCCCGCCTGGGCCGGATGAGCGGTAGACGTCGATCTGAAGATCTGAAGGGTTGATCTCGACGTCGACGTCCTCGGCTTCGGGCAGCACCGCGACAGTGGCGGTCGAGGTGTGGATGCGACCTTGGGACTCGGTCTGCGGCACTCGCTGAACGCGGTGGGTACCCCCCTCGAACTTGAAGATCGAATAGGCGTTCTCGCCCTTGACCGCGAATGTGTACTTGCCCTCGCCGATCTCCAGCGGCTCGGGCTTGAGCCCGACACGCTCGGCGTTGCGGGTGAGCATCCGGTAGACGTCGCCCGCCCACAGTCCGGCCTCATCGCCGCCGGCGCCGCCTTGGATTTCGACGATCACGTTCTTCTCGTCGTTCGGGTCTCGCTCGATCATCGCGAAGCGGATCTCCTCTTCGAGCTGCTCGATGCGCTCGCGCGATGCGCTCAACATCTCGCGCAGCTCGGGATCGTCGCCGTCTTCGGCGATCAGCTCCTCTGCGCCGGCCGCATCGTCGCTGGCATGCCGCCACTGCGCGGCAAGCCCGGCGGCCGGCTCCAGCTGGCGGTATGCGCGACCGACCTCGGCGTAGCGTTCGCGGTCGCCGATCACCGCAGGGTCGGTCATCTGCTCGCCAAGCTCGGCGAAGCGGGCCTCGATCTGCTTGATCAGCTCCTCGATCATGCGGCCAGTCTATGTGGCCTCGCGGAACTCCACCGAGGCTGAGAACGTCTTTCGAGATGATCGGCACGCCCGGATCCGTTTCTGGAAGGCGATACGCGAGCGTACGGCGGCCAGGTGCCTACGCAACAACCTCAACGCCGACCAGATCGGCGGCGTCCATGCTTCCGGGAGTCTCGAGCTCGAGCACCGCCTCCAGCGCGGCGATCGCGACCGCCAGCTGGTCGAGACTCGGCTCCTGCGTGGTGAGCAGCTGTAGCTTCAAGCCAGGCCACATGACCGCTTTGACCCAACGCCTGTTGCGGTTGCGCCCTGCGAACTTGATTATCTCGAAGGAGATGCCGGCGATGATCGGCACACCGAGTATGCGTGAGGCGACCAGCAGGTACCACGCAGGCAAGCCGACAGCCCCGAACACGAAGATCGAGACGACCATCACGATCAGTAGGAAGCTTGTGCCGCAGCGCGGGTGTAGACGCGAGAAGCGCTGAGCGTTGGCCGGCGTGAGCGGCAGGCCCGCCTCGAAGCAGGAGATCGTCTTGTGCTCGGCGCCGTGGTACTCGAACACGCGTCGCAGGTCTTTGATGCGCGAGAGCAAGACCATGTAGCCGAGGAAGATCAGAGTTCGCACGATGCCCTCGACGATCCAGAACAACGCCGAGGAGCCCAGTTGTCCCTTGATGAGACTTGTCAGGCCAAGTGGCAGCAGGAAGAACAGGCCAATCGCGAACACCATCGCGACCACCACCGTCCCGACCCAAACACCGGTACCGATTTCCTGCGCATCTTCATCTGCCTCGCCCTCGGGCAGTTGCGCGTTGGCGGAGATGCCGAGTGCTCTGAAGCCGATTGCCAGCGACCCGCCGAGCGCAACGATGCCGCGCAGGATCGGCAGACGCAGCCAGCGATGGCGCACCAGCGCCGAGGTGAGCGGGAAGGTGACGACCTCGATCTCACCGAGCTCCTCCAATTGCCCTTGCTCCTCCTCGCGGCCGAGCTCTCCCTCCCGCGCGAACGCCACCTCCAGCGAGTGGGAAACGTCTCGTGCACTGGCAGTGTGCTCGTCCTGGGACACGGGGCGCTCGTCATGCGACCCGCCGATGCCGGCAGACGATTCGGCGCTCTCAAGCGAGTCACCGTCGTCCTGTGTGTCGGCGCCGGCGCGCAGCGGCTTGCGCACCGCCACCGCCCAGTGGCGCACGCCGCGCATCATCACTCCCTCGAGCACCGCCTGGCCGCCCAGTGGCGCGTCCCGCCTTGCCGTCAGCTCGCCGTCGGGAAGTTGACCTACGGCACTTCCTGGGGTGCCAGGGCTGGGCGAGGGACGCACTACCTGCGCGGTCGCGGCCGCCTGAAGGTTGCTTGCTTGGACCCTCCCACCGGCACCCGGGCGAGAGGACATCGTCTTACTGGGGGCGGGCCTGCGCCTGAGTGCCGCCTGTCTGCGCGCCCAGCTGACGTCCCTTGGCGACCCGGCGTTGGAAGCGCTCCACACGTCCCCCTGTGTCCACGAGCTTCTGCCGCCCGGTGTAGAACGGGTGGCAGTTGGAGCACACCTCGACGTGGATGTCCTCCTGCGTGGCGCGCGTCGTGAATTCGTTGCCACACATGCAACGCACGTGCGCCTCGACGTAATTTGGGTGGATCGAAGCCTTCATGGTCCAACCATTCTAGCGACCTCAGGAGCCGGTGGTCGGCGGGGTCTGCGTGACCTGCCCGGGCAGGGTCGGCTGGACGCAGCGGGAGGTGTGCAGTTCATCGCGCTTGAACACGTGTCCTCGTTCGTCGATCCAGCGGAAGCGCACCATCACGCGATAGGCGGCGGGGGCGTCGAGGTTGGTGACCTGCTTGACGTACTTGTAGATCTCCACCCCGGGTTCTGAGGTGCGCCACACGCCAAAGCCCGGAGCTGCAAGGTTGTGGAATTCGCTTTCGCCTTGACTACGCTGCTGCAATTCGATCCGCATCGCCATCTTCTGTGTGGCTGCGGTGGCGGTCATCTGCGCGGTGAAGGTGGCGGAGCGTTCCGCTTGGACTGTGGAGGTGACGCACTGTTCGATCCCGAGCGAGGCCATGCCATCGGCTGGGGCCGGCGCCGACGTGCGCGGACCGGTGTCCGCAAACGCGGCCTGAGCCCAGGCGAGCAGCACCGATGCGCCTACCAAGGCAAACGCCACTCGCGCGACTCGCGCGTGCTTGAACATCGTCCCTCTCATTCAAAAGCCTCTAACACCGGCAAACCCACGTTGTTTCGCACAAACCCTCTGCAGAATGCTCTTTCGTAGTAGCCGTCCTGAGCGTCAGCGACCAAGCAGGGCAAGGACGCAGGCCGCGCCGTGTACCGATCGTCGATCAACGGGATCGACGATCGGCCAGCACACAAGCGGCCGAGGACGCAGCCATGCGCAGCGTCGCTGGCGCTCAGGTGATCTGATACAGGGGGCCGTCGCCTCCCTCGGGAACCGTGAGGCGTCCACCCTTGGCTGTGATCGCGCCGCACTGTACGCAGTTGGTGTAGTTGACGATCACGTCTACAGAGCCCTTCTCCGGAGCGTCGTCGGGGATCTCGTACACCCCGGCCGGACACATCCAGCGCCAGGTTTCGGCTACCTCGCGCGGGACGTGTTTCTGCACGCGGATGTGGTTGGGCGCGTCATCGCGGGTGGCATTGCCCGTGATGAACACCGAGGAGAGCTTGTCGAAGGTGTACTTGCCGTCGGGCTTGACGTACACGTCCTTGGTGTTGCCGACGAACATCGGGATCGAGTCGTTGCGGTGCCAGTCGGCGCGACCCGGCAGCTTGCCCTTGGTGATCTGCTGGATGCCCGAGAGCGGCCCACCCAGGAACAGGCCCTTCTGCAGCGGCTGGCGCGCGTTGCGCACCTCCCACAGCTCTTTGCCGACCGACGAGTTCTCGATCGCTTGCTCGTAGTCGGACAGGTCGCTGCTGCCGCGCTTGATCGCCGCGTAGATCGACTCGGCCGCGAGCATCCCCGACTTGATGCAGTGGTGCACGCCCTTGAGCGCCATCGTGTCGACCATGCCGCCGGAGTCGCCCACGAGCAGCGCGCCGGGCATCGAGAGCTTCGGCATCGACCAGTAGCCGCCGCCGGGCAGCGCCTTCGCGCCCCAGGCGACGCGCTCGCCGCCCTCGAGGATTTTGCGTACGAGCGGGTGGGTCTTGAAGGTTTGCAGCAGGTCGTGTGCGGAGGTCGTCGCGTCCGCGTAGTCGAGCTCTACGACGAAGCCGATCGAGACCATGTCCTCGCCGGTCTTCTCGTTCTTCATCGGGTAGATCCAGGTACCGCCGATCTGGCCGTACTTGGATGAGATTTTCAGCGGCCAGGGACCCATCGTGTGGATCAGGCGGTCGAGCGGCTTTGCGACCTTCCAGACCTCCTTGACGCCGAGCTCCCATACCTGCGGCTCGCGGCCCTTGGCAAGATCGAACTCGCGGATCGCGGCTCCCGTCAGGTGCCCCCAGCAACCCTCGGCGAGCACGGTCGCGTGCGCCTTGATGTCGGTGCCGGGCTCGAAGTTGCCGAGCGGCTCGCCGTCCTTGCCGCGGCCCTTGTCGCCCGAGCGCACGCCTACGACGCGGCCGTCCTCAACGACGAGTTGGGTGGCGGCGGTCTCGGTGAGGATGTACGCGCCTGCCTCCTCCGCCTGCTGCTGCTGGTAGCGGGCCAAGGCAGAGACGGAGACGACCTCGTTGCCGTGGTTCTTGAATGGAGGAGGCGTGGGAATGCGCAGCGACATTTTGGAGGTCGGGGTGAGGTAGACGGCCTCCTTGGTCACTTCGCCGAACGCGAAGCCCTCCTGGCGCCACTGCTCACGTGTCATGTCCGGGAACAGTTCTTCGAGGGCCTTGGGCCGCATAACGGCGCCTGAGAGGTTGTGCCCCCCGCAGGTCTTTGCCTTCTCGACAACCGCTACGGGTACTTCACCGAGGCGCTCCAGCGTCTCCGGATCATCCGCGAGGAGCTGGAGCAGGCGGTTGGCGCAGGCCAGGCCGGCAGTACCGCCGCCGACGATGGCCACACCAACCTCGATCAGCTCGTCCTCGGCGTCAAGGCCGCGCTTGACGAACTCCTTCTGCGTGTCCACGGGCGGTGGAAAGGCCGCGGGAACGACCTTCCCATTGCTTGAGCCGTTTTCAGATGACATCGCTTGACGCTCCTTTTCGCTCACGCATCCGCATCCACCGCCCGCGACCCACTACTCGGCTTTCTTGGCCTTCACGGCCTCGGTTAGCTTGGGCAGGATCTTGTTGAGATCGCCCACGATCCCGAGGTCGGAGAATTCGAAGATCGGCGCGTTGGAGTCCTTGTTGATCGCGACGATGTTCTCCGAGGACTGCATCCCGACCTTGTGCTGGATCGCGCCGGAGATGCCCGCCGCGAGGTACAGCTTCGGCGAGACCGTCTTGCCCGTCTGGCCGATCTGGGCGGCGTATGGGTACCAGCCGGCGTCCACGACCGCACGGGTGGCTGCCACGGCGGCGTTGTTGCCAAATGCCGCCGCCAGGTCCTCGGCGAGCTGGAAGCCCTCGGCCTTACCGAGGCCTCGCCCACCGGCGACGAGGATCGAGGCGCCCTCAATGTCGACGTCGGCACCGCGCTGTTCGCCGCGCGTGACCATCGTGGCCTGCTTGGCGTGGGCGCTCAGCTCGAAGCTGAGCTGCTCTACCGGAGCGGCACCGGCACCCGTCTCTTTGATCTCGAACGCGTTGAGACGCCCGATCACGATGCCCACATCGGAGCGGTATTTGATCTCAGAGATTGCGGAGTCGCCGAGAATCGGACGCTCTGCGATCAGCTCGCCGCCCTCGGCGCGTACCGCGGTGACCTCCATCGCCACGCCGGCTCCGAGCCGTGCGGCCAGTCCAGCGCCGATCTCGAAGCCGAGCAGGCCGCCACCGAACAGTGCGTATTTGTAATCGCCGGCGGAGATTGCCGCGCCCATCGCGTCGACGACCGGCTGTGCGAGCCCTTCGGGACCCTCGGCGATCAGCACCTTCTTGGCGCCGTAGTTGCCAAGCGATGCCGCCAGATCCTGCGGGACTCCTTCGCCCACGAGGATCACATGCGCCTCGCCGCCGAGCTCGGCGGCCAGCTTTGAGCCCTCTGAGACTGCTCCGAGCGAGTTCTTGTTGATCGCGCCTTGGTAGTGAAGGGCGTAGACCAGAATGTTTGCCATGTCTAGATCAAGTTCCTTTCTGGTCTATATGAGCTTGCGCTCGTCGAGCCAGGACACGATCTTTTCGACGGTCTCGGCGGTGTCCTCGTCCTCGATGATCTCGCCGGCAGCCTTTGCCGGAGGGGCCTTCGCAGCGATCCACTGGGCGGCGGAGTTGTCGCCACCGACCTTCGAGGGGTCAACGCCGACATCCGCAGCGGTGACCGTGTCGAGCGGCTTCTTCTTGGCGCCCATGATCGCCTTCAGCGACGGGTAGCGAGGCTCGTTGATGGCATCGCCTACGGAGATCACGGCGGGCAGAGCGATCTGCACCGTGTCATAGCCGTACTCGGCCTGGCGCTCGCAGCGCAGGGAGTCGGCGGCGACGTCCATCTTGATGACCTGGGTGAGCGAGGGCATGCCGAGATGCTCGGCGACGACAGCACCGATCGTGTAGCACTCGCCATCGTCCGACTGCTGGCCGAGTAGCACGAGATCTGGTTTCTCGCGGTCCAGGGTCTGGGCCAGGGCGTAGCCGGTGGCGGCCACGTCCGAGCCGGCGACCGCCGGGTCGGAGAGGTGCACCGAGCGGTCGGCACCGAGCGAGACCGCCTTGTGCAGCGCGCGCACGGCGCTCTCCGGGCCCATGGTCACGGCCACGATCTCCTCCACGGGGGCTACGCCGCCCTCGCGAACCTGCATCGCAGCCTCGATGGCGTGCGTGTCATACGGGTTGAGGTTCTTCTCCCCGCTGCGGTCCATGCGCCCCGTCGAGCTGTTGATGCGCTTCTCGACGGCGGCGTCCGGGACCTCCTTCACCAGGACGCAAATCTTCATTCAGCTACTCCTTAGGGGGTGTCGATGGGCCAATCCTACCTCAGTTGACTGACGAGTCAATCAGCCGCCCCTGCGGGGGCGGCATCCGCGTCACCTTGACGCGGACATAAAGACATGATGCTGGCGCGAGTCTCGCACTATTGAGCGCTGCGGGCGACGGTCGCCTCGCGGATGAAATCGACGATCGCCTGGGTGGGCGCGCCGGGTGTGAAGACCTCGGCCACACCGAGGCTCTTGAGCTCGGGGATGTCTTCCGCCGGGATCGTTCCGCCAACGGTCACGACGACGTCGTCGATCGACTGCTCGTGCAGCAGTTCCACCACGCGCGGCACGAGGGTCATGTGAGCACCGGAGAGGATCGACAGGCCCACCGCGTCGGCGTCCTCCTGGATCACCGTCTCCACGATCTGCTCGGGAGTCTGGTGCAGTCCGGTGTAGATGACCTCCATGCCGGCGTCACGCAGCGCGCGCGCGATGATCTTCGCGCCACGGTCGTGGCCGTCGAGGCCGGGCTTGGCCACGACGACGCGGATCTTGGATCGGGTGGGACTCGATTCGTCCGCGGCCATCTCAGACCTTGATGATGAAGGCGTCGCCCTGACCGCCGCCCGAGCAGATCGCGGCACAGCCGAGGCCGCCACCGCGACGGCGCAACTCGTAGACCAGGCTGCCGATGATACGCGCGCCCGAGGCACCGATCGGGTGTCCGAGCGCCACGGCGCCGCCGTTGACGTTGACCTTGTCCTCGTCGATGCCGAGCACTCGGATCGAGTTGAGCGTGACCGAGGCGAACGCCTCGTTGATCTCCCACACGTCGATGTCCTCGGCTTTCAGGCCGGCCTTCTCCAGCGCCTTCTTGGCGGCCGAGGCCGGGGTGCGGGCGAGATAGGCAAACTCGTCGGCGGACTGGGCATGGGCGACGACCTCGGCAAGCGCCTGCTTGCCGTTGGCCGAGGCCCACTCATCCGAGGCGACGACGAGCGCGCCACCGCCGTCGTTGACGCCCGGAGAATTGCCCGCCGTGTGCGTGCCCTCCTTGTCGACGAGACCCGGCAGTGCGGCGAGCTTCTCCAAGGACGTGTCGCGGCGTGGCCCCTCGTCGATCTCGACGACGATGTCTCCCTTGCGGCCTTTGATCGTGACCGGGACGATCTCCTCGGGCAGGCGCCCCTCGTCGGTGGCCTTCAATGCCAGCTGATGGGAGCGCAGCGCCCAGCGGTCGAGGTCGGCTCGTGTCAACTCGAGCTCGTCGCCTACCTCCGTGGCCTCGACGAACATCTGCTTGCCGGAGAAAGGGTTGGTGAGGCCGTCGTGGACCATCGCGTCGAGCGCCTTGACGTCGCCCATGCGGAAACCGAAGCGCGCGCCCGGCAGGAGGTAGGGAGCTTGGGACATCGACTCCATGCCACCGGCAACGCCAACCTGTACATCCCCGGCGCGAATCGCCTGATCGAGGATCACGGTGGCGCGTACGCCGGAGGCGCATACCTTGTTTACGGTCTCCGAGGAGACCTCCTTGGGAATGCCTGCCTTGATCTGGGCTTGGCGCGAGGGGATCTGACCTTGGCCGGCCTGCAGCACCTGACCCATGACGACGTGTTCGACCTGTGCGGGCTCGACTCCCGAGCGCTCGAGGGCGGCCTCGATAGCGATCGCGCCGAGCTCGGTAGCTTCAAGCGTTGACAGGCCTCCGCCCATCTTGCCGATGGGTGTGCGCGCAGCACCGAGGATCACAGTCTTGGGCATCGAGGCGATTCTCCTAATTTAGATTTGTCCCACCCACCCGGGCCAGCTTGCGGCCTAGGCATGGCAATCCTACCGGGCCGCTGACGCCATGTACGTGACGATCAACACATCCGCCGTTCAGGCAGAAGGCGTAGCGGGATGGCGATCCAAAGCTCGACCTGCCCAGAGTCCTACCAAAACGACGATGCCCCCGCGCGCGCAGGGGGCATCGCCCGCCGGAGCAATCCCAGCGTCCGCCACCCAACGTCCACCGCCTCTACAAGCTCCGTCAGCTGTCGCCCGGTATCGTGCTCGGATCGTGAACGTGTCGTGGACCACCGATCCAGCTGCGCAGACGGCCGCCGACACCGTGGCCATCGGCCTCTTCGAGGGCGAGGATGCGCCCGCCGGCGCGCCCGAGCAGGTCGGTGGGTTGCTCTCGAGCGGCGAGGCACGTGCCTCGTTCAAGTCGCTCGGGTTGACGCACGCCGAAGGCAGGCGCTGGCTGACCGTGGGGCTCGGCACACGCGAGGATTTCACGCCCGAGCGGGCCCGCGTGGCGGCGGCCGTTGCTCGCGAGCGCGCGAGAGAGCTGTCGACGAAGGTGCTCTGCTGGCAGGCGCCTGACACTCAGCAGGACGTCGTCGCTGCACTTGTGGAGGGGACAGGGCTGGCGGACTACAGCTTCGACAGTCACAAGTCTTCGCCAAAAGGCATCCAAACGGGCGCCCCCCATGAAGGGGGGCAGGCAGGCAAGGAGGGCTCGGACGCGAAGCCGAAGCATCTCGACGGTTTGATCGTCGCGGGCGACGGCGATCTGGCAGCCGTTGTCGGCAACGCGCAGATCGTGTCCGATGCCGTCAGCGAGGCACGCGATTTGCAGAACCGGCCGGCCAACGACCTGACCCCGACCGCCTTGGCCGAGCACGCACGCAAGCTCGGCGAGGAGATCCAGCACCTGTCTGTCGAAGTAGAGGGACGCGATGGCCTGCTGGCCCGCAAGATGGGCGCGTTCGCGGCTGTCGCACAAGGCTCCGATCAGGAGCCGGCGCTGATCACGATGCGCTACGAGCCGCCGGATGCCTCCGGCCCGCTGCTGGGCTTCGTGGGCAAGGCTGTCACGTTCGACAGCGGCGGCATCTCGCTGAAGCCCGGGGCGAAGATGGCCGAGATGAAGTTCGACATGTCCGGTGGGGCTGCGGTGATCTCGGCGTTGGCCGCGATCGCTCGGATCGGCCTTCCCGTGCGGATCGTCGCGGTTGTGGGCGCTACCGAGAACCTGCCGAGCGGCCGTTCGGTCAAGCCCGGCGACATAGTGACGGCGGCCAACGGCAAGACGATCGAGGTCAACAACACCGACGCAGAGGGCCGGCTCGTGCTGGCCGACTGCCTTTGCCATGCGATCTCCCTTGGCGCTGAGCACGTCGTGGACCTGGCGACGCTCACCGGCGCGGTGATCATCGCGCTCGGCTCGACCTATGCCGGCCTGATCTCGAATGACGATGCCTTTGCCGCCCAGGTGACCGACGCCGGCGAGCAGACGGGCGAGCTCGTGTGGCGGCTGCCGCTGCACGAGGAGTACGACGAACTGGTGAAGGGTAAATACGGCGATCTCGACAATGCCCCCGAAGGACGCAAGGCGGGCACGATCACGGGTGCGACGTTCCTGTCGAACTTCGTCGGGGACACACCCTGGGTGCACCTGGACATCGCCGGCTCGGCCTGGGACCTCGGACGCGCCTACGCGCCCAAAGGTGCTGCCGGGTACGGCGTGCGCCTATTGGTTCAGCTGGCTCGGTCCTCCCGTACCTAGCGGTACGCCTTTGCAACCGCCCGGCCCGGTTGGCCCACGCCTGTCGCCAAGCGCGGACGGCAAAATGCCGGTCTAGGCGACTTGGGTGGGCAATCTGTCGCTGCGCATGTAGCCGCCGAGGCGACTGGTGACCGCAGCCCAGGCCTCCCCACGGGGGTCGATGTGGGCACGGTGCCTGCCGGCCTCACCCTCGATTTCGACCAACTCGACCGTACCGCCGGCGGCGCGCTCCGCGCTCTCGTATTTGCGGCTCAGCTCCACGGACACCGTCTCATCCTCGATCCCGTGCACGAGCAGCACGGGAATGCCCAGCGGCACATGGGCCATCGGATCGGCGATCGCGTAACGCTCGGGAAGCTCCTCGGGCCCACCTCCCATCAAGCTCTTGACGGGACCCTCCGGGATCCTGTGATAGCCGTCGGCCAGATCGCATACCCCGGCCTGTGAGATCACGCGACGCACACGAATTGGCGCTGGCGTACCTGGTGCTCCCTGGGGAAGCTTCGTGCGGCCCGCGGCCCACAATGCCAGGTGCCCGCCGGCGGAGTGGCCGAGGATGCTCACACGCTCGAGGTCGATCGGGGCGTCGAGCGTCGTGAGACGATCGATCGCGGCGGCTACGTCCTCGAAGGTCTCGGGCCAACCGCCGCCGTCACCCACGCGGCGGTACTCGATGTTCCACACGGCCCAGCCGCGCCGCATGAGATCGCCAGCCAGACCGCGCATCACGATCTTGCCATAGCGCACCTGCCAGGAGCCACCGTGGATCAGGACCATCACCGGGTGCGGACCCGCGCGCCTGGGTAGATAGAGGTCGGCGCGCTGTGATTGATGCGAGCCATAGCGGTGGCGCTGCCGGGGCGCGAGGACATCAAGGATCAGGCGCATGCGAGCCACGGACTGGCAATCCTAGAGCGGAATCCCCGATCTTCGAACCGCATCCTGCGGATTGACGACGGAGTCTGTGGGACATCGCCCAAACAACAGGTCTCAGCAACACCAGTATTTTTGTCGACACCCAAGATAGTTTGGTACCGAATCTTTAGGTCTCCCTACGCTTACGCCCAATCTTTTTGGGACCGTACGCTGCGCAACTCACGCCGCGCAACCCACGTATCGCCTGTGCTCTGTGAGAATGCCCACGATGGACTTCGACCTCTCATCCGACCACGAGCTGATCCGCCGCACGGTGCGCGAGTTCGCCGAAGGCGAGGTGGCGCCGGTCGCCGAGGAACTGGACCGGACGAAATCGTTCCCCTATGAGATCGTCGCCCAACTCGGCAAGCTTGGGCTGATGGGGATCCCGTTTCCGGAGGAGTACGGCGGAGGAGGAGGCGACACGCTCGCCTATGTGCTGGCAGTTGAAGAGCTGACACGTGTTGACTCCTCGGTGGCGATCACACTCTGCGCACATACCTCGCTTGGGACGCAGCCCATTTATCTATTTGGCTCGGAGGAGCAGAAGCGCGAGTGGCTGCCGCAACTGTGCTCGGGAGCGAAGCTCGGCGCGTTCGGCCTGACCGAGCCTGAGGCGGGCTCGGACGCGGGCAACACACGTACGCGAGCGCGCGCAGAGCACGGCGAATGGGTGATCGATGGGGCCAAGCAGTTCATTACGAATGCGGGAACCGACATTTCAGGTGTCGTGTGCATAACAGCGGTCACCGGCGACTCGGGCGATGGAGACAAGGAGATCTCGAACTTCGTCGTCGCGAACGGGACACCTGGCTACGAGCAGGGCGAGCCGTATCGCAAGATGGGCTGGAACGCCTCGGACACGCGCCCGCTCAGCTTCACCGATTGCCGCGTGCCGCAGGAGAACCTGCTCGGGCCGCGCGGGCAAGGCTTCAAGCAGTTTCTGCACATCCTCGACATCGGTCGCATCGGCGTGGCGGCGATGGGCGTGGGGCTCGCCCAGGGGGCGCTCGACGAGGCGCTTGCCTACGCCAAGGAGCGCCGGGCGTTCGGCAAGCCGATCTCCAAGTTCCAGGCAATCCAAGCCAAGCTCGCCGACATGTCGGCGGAGATCGAGGCGGCACGACTGCTCGTGTACAAGGCCGCGCGCGAGAAGGACGCCGGGCGCAACTTCACCTTGACCGCGGCCCAGGCCAAGCTGAAGACTGGACGGCTGGCGGTGCGCTGCACCGAGGAGGCAGTTCAAATCCACGGCGGCTACGGCTACATCGAGGAGTATCCCGTTTGCCGCTTCTACCGCGACGCGAAGATCCTCACGATCGGCGAGGGCACCGACGAGGTGCAGCAAATGGTGATCGCCCGCGCGTTGGGGGCATAGCCGCACTCAATCAATGATCGCCGGGCGATTTTTTTGGGAGACAAGATCCGCCTGGCCTCGTAACGGCGCCCCGTCTGGCCGGTCGCGACGCCCGCGCAGTCGAAGGAGGTTTTTCTCAGCGCGGCTCGAGCACTACGAGCGGGATCTGTCGCTCGGCGCGCCGCCGATATTCTTCATAGCCGCCGTAGACTTTGACCGCGAGCTTCCACAGGCGGTCGTACTCCTCGGGCGTCGCCTCCCGCGCATGCACCGGCATGTGATTGGAGCCAATCTGAATCGTCGTATCGGGGTTGGCCTTGAGGTTGTAGAACCACGCCGGATTCTTCGGATAGCCACCCTTGGAGGCAATCAGGATCACATCGTCGCCGTCACGTGCGAACACGAGTGGCGTGTAGCGGCGCTCGCCGCTCTTGGCGCCGACGTGATCGAGCAGCAGCATCTCCGGGGCACCGGGGACGCGGTGGCCGATCCGCCCGCCCGTGGCACGATAGATCCTCGCGTGCCCACCCATCAGGCGAATCAAGGTCGGCCAGGTACGATCGGCCAGGTTGAGATAGTCGAAGGCCATCGCGTCGCACTGTACACACAAGCCCTGGCCCGCAGCGCCCGGCTCGAGGACCTTGAAGCGCGATCGATCGGCGAGTGTCGGCCTCGCGGAAGGGTCTATACGGACGTCGCCAGCTGCCCGGCGGCAACCTGTGGCCAGGGAGCGGCTGGACGACCCAGATAGAAGCCCTGCACCAACGGAACGTCCAACTCGATCAGCGCATTCAGCTCCGACGGCGTCTCGATGCCCTCAGCGACGAGCAGGCTTCCAACATGGGTGGCGTAGCCGACGAGTGCGCCTACCAGTGCCTGGCGATCATCGTCCTCGTCGATTCCCGTGATCAGCGAACGATCGAGCTTGAGATAGCTGGGGTGAACGGTCGTGATCTGACGCAAGCCCGAATAGCCCGCGCCCATATCGTCGACGGCCAGCTTTGCACCCCGGACCAGCAGCGGTCGCATCGCCTGCTGCAGCTGAGATTCGCTCTGCACGAGCGCCTCCTCGGTCACCTCGATGATCAAGCCCGAGAGGTCGGCCGGCTGCTCCAGCAGCTCCAGTGTGCGCCGGTCGAGCAGTACCGGAGCGGATAGGTTCACCGATAGCAACGTGCCGGGCGGGCGCGAAGCGAACAGCTCGAGTGCCGCACCCAAGCACGCCCGCTCGAGCAGGTCGCGCTTGCCGAACTCCTCGGCCACCGCAAGCCAGTGCAACGGGCTGTCGGTGCTGCGGCGCCCGAAGCGGGCAAGCGCCTCATACGCGTGGATCGCTCCGCTTCTGGGGTCGAGGATTGGCTGTACCGCCATCGAGAGGCCCTTGCCTTCGATCAGGCGGTCCAGCGTGCCACGGGCACTGCGCTCGCCGGTGCCGCTGAGCGAACCGCCCGTATAGGCCGAGATCTGTCCTGTGAGCCCGCTGCGCTTGGCGACACGCAAGGCGATGTCGGCGGCGCGCAACAGCGCTTCGCCGCTGTCTCCGTCGGCCGGGGTTTGCGAGATGCCGACGCACGCGGAGATTGGCCTTGGATCGTCCTCGGAGCGTTGCGGGAGCATCTCCAACAACACCCGCGCAAGTGCTATGGGATCTGTGGTGCGCGAGATCACGGCAAACTCGTCGCCGCCGAGGCGCCCGACCGCCCGCTCGGAGCCGGCGGTGGCGAGCAGCCGCTGCCCTACGGCCGCGAGCAGGGCGTCGCCGGCCGCGTGACCGTGCGTCTTGTTGACGATCCCGAAGCGCTCGAGATCCAGCAGCAGCAGCGAGACCGGTGCCGATCGCTGCGAGGACTCAACGGTTTGCTCCAGCAATGCCCGGAAGGCGGTGTAGGAAAGCAGCCCCGTGAGATCGTCGTGGTCGGCGTCGTAGCGAGCCTGCTGCAGCAGATGGTTGAGCTCGCGCGTGAGGCGTCCGCTCGTCAGCAGCAGGCCGATCGTGGCGCCAAACAGTGCTGCGTATTCGAGGCTGAGATGGCCCGTGCGCAGGATCGGCAGAGCGAGGGCACATAGCACCACCATGCGGCCGATCCAGTGGACGCGCCCACCACGTGCGAGAACCCCGCTTGCAACCGCTGCCAGCCAGATGATGCTGATCACGCTGACTTGCTCGGTCTGCACACCGATGATCAGGATGCCGGCCACACCCGAGATCGACTCCTCGGTTCGCATCCACGACAGGCGCGGCGCCGAGAGCTGGACGGCCGCGGTCACGACGATCACTGCGAAGCCCGCCATCCCGGCCGTCGGATGGGCCAACAGGCCGCTGTCGGCGACTACCAGCGCTACTCCCATCAGACCGAGTCCGGCCCGAGTCCATGCGGCCGTCTTGCGTGCCCTCAGGACGTGAGCGTCGGTGTTGTAGTTCGGCGGCATGTCGTCAAGGACTTCCTTGTCCGAGCGTGGCGGCCCACCCGGGGCTCGCTCACGTCTTCGACAAATTCGTTCGATCCCTTTAGCTGGGAGGGCCCCGACCATCCGTATCCTAAACCGGCCTGGCAAAACGCTGGTTTCACGAGCGACAAATACAACCTGGTGCATGCACCAGGTTGTGCGTGGAGAAGCCAAGCACGTAGCATTCCTTCCGATGTCACGGGCAACCACCCAAACCGAGGAACTCACGGGAGAGCAGAAGCCGGACCCGCTCACGGCGCCCGCACAGGCTGTGCCCGCGCGTGCGGGCAAAGGGATGCTGACGCTCGGCGATTGCGCCCGAGCATTTTGGAGACAGCCCTCTCCTCCCTATCTCCTCGGAGCCGTCCTGGTCGCACTTACAGCGCGGCTGGTGCAGGGGGGATGGAGCTGGCGCGACCTTGTCATGGTCGCCGGGCTGATCGCGGTGACCCCATTCGTGGAGTGGGCGATCCACGTTTACATGCTGCACTCGCCACCCTTCAACCTGTTTGGCCGTCGCGTGGAGATGCTCACGGCACGCGAGCATCGAGCCCATCACGAAGCGCCCGGGGTGCTCGATGGGGTGCTGCTGCCGGTCTACGGCGTACTCGTGTTCCTGCCGATGATCGCGCTCGCGAACTGGGGTATGTCCTTTCCGATCGCGCTCGTGCTCGGAGGACCTCGACTTGCTTACGCGACGACCGGGGTCCTCACCAGCTTCACGATCCTCGCGCTGTACGAGTGGAGCCATTTCCTGATCCACACTCCCTACCGACCCAAAGGACGCTATTTCAAGGCGATCTGGCGCAACCACCGCTTGCATCACTTCAAGAACGAGCGCTACTGGTTTGGTGTGACCTCGACCGTTGGCGATCGTGTGATCGGCACCTTGCCCGACCAGCGCACCGTCTCCCGCTCGCCCACCGCCCGTTCGCTGCACAGCGAGGACTGAAAGCCAAACCGTTCCAACACGCGTCCGCTACCAACAGGCCGTGTTTTCTTATAGAAACCTGCCGCGGCTATGCCGCGTAGGGAACGATCGTCCTGTCGCTGCAACCCACCAGTCGGTAGTGACGATTCGTAGAGAGCTTGCGCATCACAAAGATCTTGCGCCCGGGGCCGTTGCAGTAGACGACTCCGTGACCGTAGACCAGGAGCACGTGGTCTGTGCCAGCTCCGGTCCAGATGTAGTTGGTGCCGTGACTTGCGTAGATCCAGTCGTCGCCGGCACCACCGTAGAGACGGTCGACCTGCGTCGTGTCGTTGCCTTCGGCGTGTGAGTCTCCCCAGATCACGTCGCCGGCCGGTCCGGCGTGGATCGTATCGTTGCCGTCACCGCCGAGTAGCTCATTGTGGCCGATGTTTGCAGGCACCAGATCTGTCTGTTCGTACTTCGCGGCGCAGGCTGCGGGCAAGCCCGATGGCAGGGATACAACCGAGGTATCGAGCGCCATCTGGAACATGAATCTGGACAGTAGCTTCTGGAGCGGTGACTTCCTGGGTCGCGACGGGCCTTCGGGTGATGTGCCTTCCGAGGATTCGGTTTCCGACGGGGCGCTTTCCGGTGGGGTCGCTTTGGAGCGTGCGGCTTCCTGCCGGCATTCTGCCTCCAACTGGGACAGCACCGTGAAGCGCGGGCCATCGCTGATGCCCGGGAAGCCACAATCGTGGTAGAGGCCTCCTGTATCTGCACCGTCGCACGAGTAGCTGGGGTCCGTGCCGTCGAATGGATCGTGCCCAGGCCTACCATCCAGCGGCCTGTTCTCGTTGTTCGAGTTCTGCAGCAGCATGCCCGTGATCGTCGGCCAGCCCAGGTGACTGGCCTCTGCAGTGCGCGCCCGCACGCTTGTCCGGCCCTCGGCAGAGCGGGCGGAAACCGCTGCGCCGAGTGTCAGCGTTGCGGCCAGCAGGCACGTATAAACCGCGATGTGGCTGTTTGGGCGCGCCTGAGTCATCGGCATAGCCTGGTCAGCCCCGGTGTTGCTCGAGCAAAGCTGTAGCGGCACTGGCCGGGTCGAGCCGTCGCTCGACCACCTCCTCCAGCAGGCGCTTGAACTCGGCGTCCTCGCGCAGCTCTTCCTCCAGCCGCCGGCGCATGCGTGCTGTTGCGATCGCCAAGACCTCGTTGCGCAGGTTACGCCCGCGACGCTCCTGCAGCGTGCCCTCGCCGAGGATGTGCTCGCGGTGCTCGTCGAGGCGCTCGATCAGCTCACCGACTCCCTTGTTGTGGGCGGCCTCGGTCTTTACGATCGGCACTCGCCAGCGCGGACGGGCGGGACTCGATTCTGTGTCCCCGCTGACGTTGGCCAGCGACAGGACACCGCGAATCTCGCGCACCATCGTGTCGGTCAAGGGGTGGTCGGCCTTGTTGATGACGATGATGTCGGGGATCTCCATCACACCGGCCTTCAACGCTTGGATCGAGTCGCCGGAGCCTGGCATCAGCACGAGCACGATCGTATCGGCGTGGTCGATGATGTCGATCTCGGCTTGGCCGACTCCGACGGTCTCCACGAACACGTCCTCGCGGCCCGCCGCGTCAAGCAGCAGGGCCGCCTGCAAAGCCGCCTCCGAGAGGCCGCCCAGCGCGCCTCTGTTGGCCATCGAGCGGATGAAGACACCCTGGTCGAGGAAGTGCTCGGTCAGGCGGATGCGGTCGCCCAGCAGCGCGCCTTGAGTGAAGGGCGAGGAAGGGTCGATCGAGAGCACACCAACTGAGCGGCCCGCTTCTCGTCTTGCCTTGGTCAGCGCGCCGATCAGCGTCGACTTGCCGACGCCCGGCGGACCCGTGAATCCGTAGACCGCCGCTTTGCCTGTATGGGGGTAGACCTCGCGCACGAGCTCCCAGCCCTCGGGGCGGTCGTCCTCGACGAGCGTGATGGCACGCGCGAGCGCACGGCGGTCGCCATCGAGTAGACGTTGGGCGAGCGTTGGGGTCACGCGCGGAAGTATCTCGGAAAGCCACTTGGACCACTCGTCGCCCAACGTCCTGGAGCTGAAGTCCCGCATGCCGGGGCCGGAGACGCGCCTGACATGCTCCGCCGCGCCCAGCCGCCCCCGATGCGACGCGTAGCTCTAGGATGCGCGCTCGTGAAACAGCTCAAAGAAGCCTTGCGCACATGGCGGTGGATGCGCGAGCACAACATGATCAATCGTCATTTCGCTCTGCTCGGAGCGCGCTGGCTGCTACTGAAGCTCCGCTACGGCAAGCGCTTTCAGACTGACGGTATGTGCTTTATCTGCCCGCGCGTGAAGTTCGAGATCGGTAGGAACGCCACTCTGCGCATGGGTCGCTGGTCGTGGATCGGCCACGACTCGAAGATCCGCGTCCACGAGGGCGAAGTCTCGATCGGGTCCAAGACGGTGATGGGCCAGGAGTGCACGATCTCCGCCTACCAGCACGTGTCGATCGGACGCGAGTGCATCATCGCCGATCGCGTGATGCTGATCGACTTCGATCACGGCGTGGTCGAGGTGGAGCGCCCGATCCGTCTGCAGGGCATCTACAAGCGCGACGTACGTGTCGGCAGCAATGTTTGGATGGGTTATGGGTCGTGCGTATTGAGAGGAGTGAGCGTCGGGCACAACAGCGTGGTGGGGACGAATGCCGTGGTGACAAAGGACGTGCCCGAGAACGCGGTCGTCGGGGGCGTACCGGCACGGGTACTGCGCATGCGCGAAGCGCCGCGGCAGTTGCGGTGGGAGTAGGAGCAGCGTTGCCCAGGAGCAGGGCTAGCCTCGTTTGTGCGGTGGGTGAGGCGTCCAACCCCTCAGCACAGGCGCACCCCGATGTTGGGCGGTGAGGTCGAACAGCTTGCCGTTTCCTTCGCCTGAGGGAAGGCGCCGGTAGCTGAGCAGATTGCTTTCGAGCGCTGTGGGATGACCGGGGAGCGTGGCATCGATCACCCGCTCGACAATCGGCAGGAACGTCTTCGGGGCTACCAGCACGACGAGCCTCGTGCGGATGGCGATCCTTCTGCCATTGGCGTCGTAGCTGGTGGGACGACTTTCCAGCTTCCACAGCGACTGGCCCTCGCGATGCTCCCGACCCACGAGCCTCATCATGCCTTCGCGGTAGAGCGCACGATAGAGCGCTATCCCTTCGACTCCGTCGAGGGTGCCCTCCACAAACGCCACCCTGGGATTCAGGTCACGAAAAACCATTACCCGAGGGACCGTGCTGACTTCGAGGCGCCCTCGATACCACGTTTCGTGGCGACCCGGCGCGGACGCCGATTCGCTGACGCGCGTGTTGCTCTTTCCGTCGTGGACTTCGGTGAACGTCACACGCTCCCGTCGCAGTCTCATACCGGCGTCGTCCCATTCACGTTGACGCAGAACGCTCCCGGCCTGGATGCCGCGCTCGATATGCGTGACAAAGACCGCTTCGACGATCCCCGGCTTGGGCGAGGTTGCCGCGTAAGCCGCCGCCGCCACATTCACCCCAGGCCCTGAGGAGCCGGAGGACAGCACCACGCCGACCACACTCGCGACAGCGCACAGGGGCACCACGATGAGCGCGCGACGACGCAGCCGCGAACTCTTGCGAATAGGCGAACGCCCACCGTGCAACTCGCCGAAGTCGAGCGCGGTTGCGTCGTCTTCGATCAGGCAACGCAACCGCTCGGGCGACTCGACTGCCGGCGGGTCGATTACGGGATTCGCCGCCGCGAGGCGGGCCATCGCGTCAACGCTCATGAGGATGCCTCCATCGATAGGGACGAGCAGGTCGCTGGGTCCGAGCGCTCGCGAGAGAGCGCCTGAGTCAGACGTCGCCGAGCGCGCAACAGGCGCACGCGCGCGGTCGCCGGCTTGATGCCGAGCGCGGTCGCTGCCTCGGCCGGCGAGAGGGCCTCCCACGCGATCAGCAGCAACAGTTCGCGATCGGCGTCGTTCAAACGCGCAAGAGCGGCGGCGAGCACTGGATCGGTAACACCCGCAAGCGCGGCCTCGCCTGGGTCACGGCTCACTGAAGCCGAATTGCTGGCGAGATCTCCAGCTATGTCCGCGGACGTCCATGTAGCGAAGTCCGTAGGCGTCGCCGCGACGAAATCCTCCGGCGCATCGCCCGCATCCCCGCTGAGCTGTCCGGCGAGGCGTTCGTGCAGCGCCCCACGCCTACGCTCGCCACGCCGCTGGGTGCTCAGCACCCGTCTTGCGACGCCGAGCAGCCAGGGCAGTGGGTCGACCGGGACCTCCTCGAAGCGCCGCCAGCAGACGACGAACACCTCGGCGACGACGTCGTCAGCCGTCGAGGCCGCAGCCCGGCGAAGCACATAGGCCTTTACTGCCGGGGCGTGCTTCACGTAAAGCAGCTCGAATCGCAATCGCCTCTCCATGCCCTATAAGTGGCCGGATAGCCATTGAGCGTTACACGCTCTGACAAGTCCCAATCACTATCGGCGAATCGCAATCACTCAAGGGGTCCGGCACAGGTCCCCCACTACTTGTGTTTGCTCTTGCCCTTCGCTGGAGCCTCGCTGAGGAAGACCGAACCGCTCAGCGTCGTCCCACCGACCACAGACACTGAGACCTTGGCGGCAAGCTCATGGTGCTTTGCTTTGGCGAGCGCGGCTCTTCCAGTCGCCGTCAGGTGGATGCTGATCGTGGCGCTGTGTCCTGCCGCCAGCGAGTAGGAGGCCTTGCCAAGAACGACCGTCTTCTTCTTGACGATCGTCTTCTTGCCCTTGTGCGTCTTGACGACTTCCTGCTCGGTCAACTCGATCGTACCCGAGCAGTTGGCGTCCGTGCAAGCTATCGGCACCCGTGCGACGCCGCCGGAGGCCACGAGCTTGGAGCCCGACAGGGTGACGGTGGGTCTCGGCGGAGCCGGCGGGCTGGTTGTCAACGGGAGCGGCACTGTGACGGTGTTGCTGGTGGCGCTGACGCTGCGAGTCACTTCTGCTTCGATTTCGTTGGTAGCGGTGACCACGCAAGCCAAGCCGCTTCCCTGATCGGCCGTTTGAACCGTATACGTGTTGGCATTCGCACCGGCGATGGCAGTTCCGTTGCGCAACCACTTATATGCGTATGTGAGCGTTCCGATGCCGGTCCAGGAGCCGTTTGAGCAGGAGAGGGTCTGTCCGACGGCCGGCGTCCCCGAGACGACCGGCGCCACTTTGCTCGCCGGTTCCTCGCGCACCATCGCGGCGCCGATTCCAGAGGTCGTATTGGGGATCGTCACTTCCACGGGCAGCGCGCCGATGAACAATTCCTCGACGCTCGATATGTGTTCAGGGAAATCGTCTTCCTTGTAGAACTGCGGTATGTACCTGACTTCGCCTGGCTTTACCTTGCCTTCGGTGAGCTGCTGAAAGAGGACATCCACCGAGCCGCTACCGAGGCCCGCCAACGTGTAGTGCCCGTTTGCGTCGGTGGAAGTCCTGGCTTCCAACGTTTCCGCGCCCCCTGGAGCTACGGCGATGACAGTGATACCGCTCAGCGGTTGAGACGTCGCGGCATCTATCACCGTTCCCGAGATCGAAGCGCCCTGCACCAGTTTCGCGTCGATGCTCGACTCTTCCTCACCTTCGGTGACGGATACTGCGCCGGCTTCCAGAAACCGCTGCTTTTCGGGGAAGAACTGTGGCGCATAGTCGAGGTTGGAGCCAAAGGCGACCTTGAATCCGATCACGTACGCGCCCTTGAAGAGACCTGCCAGCTTGTAGGAGCCAAACTGGTTTGTTTCGGCGTGCTCGATGGCAGCATTGGGCGCCGTCTTTTCGTATGCGGTCACTTCTATGTGCCCGATTTCCGAGTGCGGCAAAGCCGCACTCGTTACCGTCCCCGAGATCAATGCGCCTCGCGCCAGAACCGCACCTACAGATTTTGTTTTGCCTTCTTCCACCGTGACCTGCGTCGCAGCGGCATACGAGAGCTTTTCTTTGTAGTACTGGGAAACATATTCTGAACTTGCGGGAGGTACGAACTCGACCTTGAATACACCGGCTTCGGCGTTTATGTCTTTACCGTATTCACCATTGCTTTCGGTGAAGAAGCGTCCGTACCGGTCTTCGCTGGAGTAGTAGCGCACTTCGACGCCTTCAATACCTTCATTTTTAGCGTTGGTCACCTTGCCGGCGACCGTGGCCGCCGCGGCAACCGCCGGGATCGTGGCAAGCAGCGCCAGACAACCCAGCAGAACAACAAGCGCCCAACGGCCCATACCTCTTCCCCATATGCTCATCGGCCGCATCGTAACAGGCGGTCTCTGGGCCCATTGCGAGTCTCACGGCGCGAGCAGCGCGAGCGGATCGGCGTGCACCGCCAGGTTGCGCAGAGCGCTGAGGTCCGCGTCTGGGCCGGCCGCAAGCGCTTGCTCGAACTCGGCGCGGTGGCCGGCAAAGCGCTCCTGCGCATATGGAACAGCCAGGCCGCGAGACACCATGAACGCCCAGTCGGAGGCCTGCAGTGCAAGCAGCTCACGCAAAGCGGCGCCACCCGCCTTACGGCCGGCGGCCAGCGTCTCGAGCTCGGCGGCGCGGGTCGCAAGGGCAATGTCTGACACGGCCGGGCCCGACCAGGTCGAGAGGTCGCCGTCTGTTCCCCAGGTGCTCACACCCCACTCCGGTGAGCCAAACGGCACGGGCTGTGCCATGGCCGTGGCTTCATCGAGACGCACGAGCTTCAATCCCTCTTTCGCACACTCCGCCACGACGGCTCGCAGCCACGCCACGCCCTCATACCACCAGTGCCCAAGCAACTCGGTGTCCAGCGCACACACGACCAACCCGCCGCCGGGCAGCGCGTCCCCGCCCTCGACCGTCTCGTTGGCGGCTCTGAGCCGCTCGATCGTGTGGACTACGAACTCCTTGGCGTGCTTACGTGCGAGGCCCAGAGCCAGCTCGTGGTCGTAGGTGCTGCCGTCGTTGGCCCACGGTTGATGATGGTGGACCGTGTGATGGTGATAGTCGCGATAGCTGCCGTGCGCCGGATAGCCGCCGTCGCTCCACACACGCGCAATCGTGACGCGATCGATCGGGACGAGCACGACGCCCGATTCGCTGAGGAGCGGGCGCAGGTGCTCGCGAGCGCCAAGGCCGTAGCGGTTGGTCAACTCCACGCACGTCGCACGCACACCGGCTTCCTCGAGCAGCGGCTCCAGATGGGGAGCATGGGCGCACTCGGGTAGCCAAAAGCCTCCCTGCCAGCCGCTGCCAAAGCGCGCCCGATGGGAGTCCACGCCGGTCTGCACCTGTGCGCGCACGCCTGCGTCCGTTGCCAGCAGCGGCAGCACTGCGTGCGTGGCCGACGAGGTCCATTGAGCGTAGCGTCCGAGCGCGCCGAGCAGGTCTCCCCCGCGCTCGCGGAAGCGCCCTAGAACACGCTCGTACTCGGCCCAGGAGCGCTCCAACTCGCGTGCAAGCTCGTCAAAACCGTTCTCGCGCAGCCCAGCTATGTCTTCGGCGTGCGTGCGCCGACGGACCTCGTCGACGAAGGCCTCGAAGCGCTCGCCCACGCCCGCTGCTTCCAGTTGGTCGCACAGGACCGGTGTCAGCGACAGAGTCAGCGGGGCGCCCTCGTCGAGCAGGTCGAGCAGCGGCAGGTAGCTGCCGGAGATCGCCTCCCACAGCCACTCCTCGCCAAAGGGCCAAGTGCCAAAGCCCTCCACGTAGGGCATGTGCGTGTGCAGGACGATCGCCAGCTCCCCAACGGGGGAAGAACGTCTCATAGCCCGGCGGCTATGAGACGTTGAACAGAAGATCGAAACGGGTGGTTCACGACCTGACGGCCGTGGCCGGTATGAGGGCGTCGCCCCTCATGGCCGACAAACGGCGATGAAGTCGAGCGCCTCATCGAGATCGCTCTCGCCAGCCGAGCGCAACGCGAAGTCGCTTGCAGCTATCGCCGGCGTGAACCAGTCATAGAAAGGCTTGGTCAAGCGCAAGCGTGGATGAACCCGATCCCAGCCGAGCTTCAGCGCCAGCGCATGTGCTTGCAGCTTGCGCGCGTGGAAAAGGCCAAATATCTCGACCTTGGCGAACGTCCCCTCGCACAAATCCTGGAACTCGCGAGAGCGGTACTCGTGCACGTGCCACGGATTGTCCGAGCGCTCGGCGCCCTTGGGCGCCAGTGTCAGGACATTGGGCGTTGAGACGAACACGACGCCCGTCTCCCCCACGAGCGAGCGGAAGTGAGCGAGCACCGCGGCCGGGTCCTGCAGGTGCTCGATCGTCTGCAGGAACACGACCGCATCGGCCGACTCGGGGAATGTCTCGACCAGATCGCGAGCGAAGCGCAGATTGGCGCGCTGATAGCGCAGGCGCGCGTGCTCGTGCGCCTCTGGGTTGGCGTCGACCCCGACGACCGACGCTGCGCTGCCCGCGAGCACGTCCGAGCCGTAGCCCTCGCCGCAGGCCATGTCGATCGCGCGCAACCCGACCACTCGCGCGGCGATCCATTCGTAAACGGCCAGGTGGCGCCTGAACCAGTAGTTCTCCTCAGGCACGTCCGGCAAGGTGCGCTCGCCGGTGAGCGCGAGCGGCGGCACGCCCTCCGGCTGGTTGTCCTGCAGAAAGAGTGGCGCCGGGGCAGACGTACCCTCTGGGGCAGAAGCTGAGGGACCGGACACGGGGCGCGAGTATACGTGTCGCCGGTGTGCTCCGGCAGTGCGCATCGTCTGTGCCGGTGCCTTATTGTGCCCCGCCGTGACACCCCTAACCGACGCGGAGGAGATCCGCGACGTCAATACCCGCTATCACGACGTGGCGGCCGATCACTACGACGCCAAGTGGGGCATCGACTTCGGCGATGTCGGCCAGGCGCAGGTCACCTCCAAGGTGCGCAAGGCACTCGGCGGCGAGCCCACTCGCTTCGAGCGCTCCCTGGAGATCGGCTCGGGCACCGGCTACTTCACGCTCAACCTGATGCTCGCCGGGCTGATCGGCAAAGCAACCTGCACCGACATCTCTCCCGGAATGCTGGCGGCGCTGAGCGCCAACGCCAAGCGGCTCGACCTCGATGTGACGACGGTGCCCACCGACGCCGAGCGTCTGCCGTTCGCGGACGCAAGCTTCGACCTGGTAATCGGCCACGCGATCCTGCACCACATCCCCGATCTCGCCCAAGCATTCCGCGAGTTCGCACGCGTGCTCGCCCCCGGCGGCACCGTGCTGTTCGCGGGCGAGCCGTCGCGCTACGGCGACCGCCTGGCGAAAGTCCCCAAGCGCGCTGCCGGCGCCGTCGCGCCCCTGTGGCGCCGGGCGATCGGCGCGCGCCCCGCGCCCCCCGCGGACGGAGGCGCACCGGAGGCGTCGCTGGAAGGCTTCGTCGACGTACATGCCTTCTCCCCAGCCGAGCTCTCCGGCTTTGCAAGCCAAGCGGGCTTTACGGACATTCGCGTAACCGGCGAGGAGCTGCTGGCCAATTGGTTCGGCTGGACCAACCGCACGCTGGAGGCCACCGCCCATCCCGAAGACGTGCCTTGGGGCTGGCGCAACTACGCATACCGCGGCTATCTGACGCTACAGGGAGTGGATCGACGCCTGCTGGAGTCGCGATTGCCAGCGGCCATGTTCTACAACCTCATCGTCACGGCTTCCAAGCCGTAAAGGCATATGGGTCCCAAGGACCCATATGCTGAGCTTGAGTTAAATGGGAAGCCCTAGCCATCCGCGAGGGTCGTCCGTGGCGCGTCCATACGACCCGCTGCCCCTGTTTCGCGGCACCCGCCCACTCAAGCGTTGGCGCTACGTGGGGGTGTTCGGCGAGCAGTTCATGATCTGCGCGGCCTCCGTTCATGTCGGGCCCGCACCGCAAACGTTTTGGGCGGTGTTCGAGCGTGCGAGCGGCGCCTTGACAGAGCGCACGCGCATGATTCCGCTTCGTGGCGCGCTCGACTTGACTCCGGGGCGCTTCCGAATCCGCGACGACACCGTCCTGCTCGACCTCGCGTTCGCGGAAGACGACGGTATCGAAGCAAAGTGCCCTAACGGCAAAGCATATGTATGGACACGCAAGCAGGCCGGCGTACGCGCCCATGGCCAATTGGTTCTCGGTGCCCGCCCGCCGATCGCCATCGACTCGCTCGCTGTGATCGATGACACCGCCGGCTACCACGCACGCGTCACGGAGTGGTGGTGGGCCGCCGGCGTCGGCAACGGCCAAGATGGCACCCCGCTCGCATTCAACCTCGTGCAGGGCGTCAACGACCCGCCGACCGGCAGCGAGCGCGCCATATGGATTGCGGGCGTCCCCCACGAGGCACCACCGGTGCGCTTCTCCGCCGACCTGTGCTCGATCTCTTCAGACGACGGCTCGGAGCTGCGCTTCATCCCGGAGGCCGAGCGCAGCCGCCGCGACAACCTGCTGCTTGTGCGCAGTGACTACCGCGCCCCGTTCGGCACCTTCAGCGGCACGCTGCCTGGCGGTATCGAGCTCACGCATGCCGTGGGAGTGGTCGAGCACCACCGCGCGCGCTGGTAGCGGCGGATACACAAGCAGCCTTTGTCCAACGGGCCTGTACCCGAGGCGAGGCAAGCCGGATCAGGCGCCCAGACCGTGACGCGCGGTAATCAGGCAGGCAGCGTGCCCGGCCCGACCTCCAGACCCCCACACACGGTCTCCACGACCATCTGCTTGGCGCGCTCCAGATCCTCATCGCTCTGCGGCAGCAGCCCGAAGATCCAGCCGGTCAAGACCTGCTCGATCGCACCGTAGAAGGTCATCGCGGCAAACTCGGCGTCGATGTCTGCCTTGAAGACGCCTTCCTGCTGGGCCTTCGTGACGATCTCGCCGATCAGGCGGTAGGCCTCGCGGATCTGGCCCAAGTGCGTCTGGCCGAAGGAGTTGGCCGCGCGTGTGACCTCGACGATGATGACCTTCATCAGGTCGGGGTCGTGACGGTAGCTGTCGACGATGAACGAGGCAATCGCACCCAGCTTCTCGCGCACCGGAACCGGCTTGCGATCGACCTCGCGGATCATCTCGAGCATCACGCCCCAACGCTCCAGAAAGAGCGTGTTGAGCACTTCCTCCTTGGAGGGGAAGTAGTGGTAGAGCAGGCCGTAGGCCACGCCGGCCTCATCGGCGATGTCCGACACACGGCAGGCGTGAAAGCCCTGGCGCGCAAACACGCGCACGGCCGCGTCGAGGATTGCGCGGCGACGGTCGGGCACTGCCTTGGCCCTCGTAGAGCTCAACCTTGGATCTCCTGAGACGGGGTGAGGGTGACGCTGTCCGCATCTTGAGCCCGAACAGAGGCGTGAGCCTGCCCCGATGAGCGGTGATACAGCTTCGGACGGCGGTGAGAGAGCAGCGGCACGCGCTTGCGAACGTCGTCTTGGTGCTCGAAGTCGAGCTCCGCGACGATACGTCCAGGCTTCTCGCTGTCAGCACGGGCAAGCACCGTCCCCCAAGGATCCACAATCAGCGAGCTCCCACCTGAATGGTGCCCCCCTGGGTGCTTGCCGACCTGATTGGCGGCAACGACGAAAACCTGATTCTCGATCGCCCGGGCCTGTAGGAGCGGCTCCCAGTGATCGCGCGTGGTCGGCTGCGTGAACGCCGCCGGCAGCACGACGATTCGCACGCCACGCAGCGCCAGCACACGGAACAGCTCGGGGAAGCGCAGGTCGTAACAGATCGACATGCCCAGCTTCGTGCCATCCTCCAACTCGCTGACGACGACCTCTTCGCCCGGCTCGTCCGTATCGGACTCGCAGTAACGCTTGCCCTCGATCTCCACGTCGAACATGTGCAGCTTGCGATACACCGCCTTGATCCCGCCGTCGGGGCCGACGTGCACGGAGGCATTGGAGAGCTTCTCACGCCCCTCAACACGCTCGGCGATAGAACCGGCTACGAGATCGAGCTCCAGCTCTGCTGCCGTCGCCCGCGCCCAGGCGATTGCGCTTCCGTCGAGCGGCTGTGCGCCGGCGCGCAAATCCTCCGGGGTGCCCATCACCGTCCACTTCTCGGGCAGCACGATCAGCGTCGCGCCGTCGGCCGCGGCGGCGCGCACCTGCTTGTCCGCGGCTGCGATGTTCGCATCCACGTCCGCACCGGAATTCAGCTGAACGGCGGCAGCCTTCATGCGCTCCCTGAACTTCCCGGTGTCCCGGTGGGTGGATAGATTGACTGGTCAGTCAATAAGCGAAGAATAGCGCTGCCTCGGCTTGCGTCCACGCTTCGCCGAACACGAACGCTCCGATGCATCTACCGCCCACGCTCGCGCTGCGAAGCCAGCTCCGCCAGCAGCAGCTTCGAGTGGATCGCTCCGATCAGCTCGCGTAGCGGTTCCGCCCCCGCCGCGATCATCTCCACGGCCCGCTCCACCTCCACCTCTCCCACAAGCCGGTCGAGCAGCGCGCGCACCTCCTCCTCCACGAGCGGGCCGAGCGCCTCCCGGTAGCGCAGCGTGTCGTACACGGTGAAGCCAAGCGCCTGCTCGTAACCCCCAGCGCGGAAGCGTGAGATCGCCTCGATGATCTTCACGTCGTCCGGGTCGTAGCCGCCGCGGCCGGGCGTGAGTACGCCGATCTCCTTGAGGCGCTGCAGCACGTTGCCTGGGATCTCGTAGCGCTCGCGGATCTCCCTGGCGGACACGCGGCCGTGCTCGGCGCCGGCGAGCGCACGCTCGAGAATGCTGTCCTCGAGCTCCAACAGGGCGGTGACGCGCTCCGGGTTGTCCTCCAACACCTCCCTGATCACCCGCAGCGGCATGAAGCGCTCTTCCTGCAGGCGCTTGATCAGCTGGATGCGCTCGACCAGCTCGGGGGGGTAGTAGGCCATGTTGCGGCTCGTGCGGCGGATGTCCTCGCCGTCGCCGAGCAGACCCTCGCGGATGTAGTGGCGGATCGTGGGGGCGCTCACACCTGAGCGCTCCGCCAGCTCGCTCATCTTCAGCGACGCCTCCGAGGCCGCCATCAGATCGTTCCGCCGTGTGCGCTCTGCCGCAGGCCGGCGCTCATGCGAGGAAGGCGCCGTTGCCTGCGCCATCGCTCTGGGCGGCGACGGCGCCCCGCTCCAGCAGCTCCGCCACCTGCTCCTCGCTGTAGCCGGCGGCGCGCAGCACCTGCTCTGTATGCTCGCCGAGCCCAGGACCGGGCAGACGGTTGTGCTCGCCCGGGGTGCGGTCGAGCTTGATCGGAATCCCGAGCTGGCGCACACCGTCCTCTACGCCTGGTTGGTCGAGCGTGACGACCATCTCGCGCTCCCCCACCAGATCAGAGCTGAGCGCCTCGTCCAGATCGAGCACGGGCTCCAGGCAGCAGTCGTTTTCGGTGGCGAACTGGGTCCACTGTGCACGCGTGCGGCCCTTGAAGATCTCCACCACCTGCTCGTGCGCGTCGGAGCCCGGGTGCTCGAACTGCTTCTCGATCAACTCCTCCCGACCCACGCCTCGGCACCACGCCTGCCAGAACTTGGGCTCCAGCGCGCCGAGCGAGACCCAACCATCGGAGCACTCATATGGTCGATAACAGATCACCGCGCCGGCCAGAAGCTGCTCGCCGCGTTTGGGCACCACGCCGTCGGCGAAATATTGGCCGGCCACCATCGCAAGCCACGAGAGCGCGCCGTCGGCCATCGACACGTCCACAAACTGGCCCTGGCCGGATCCAGTTCGGGCGGCCGAAGAGTCACCACCCCCGGCTGGGGTGGTGTGCGTTGAGGCGGAGCGGATAGGAGCACCATCGCGCTCGCGCAGCGCGGCCAGGATGCCGAAGGCGGCCATCAGCGCACCCCCGCCGAGGTCTGCGATCTGACCGGCTGCTTGTGTGGGACGCCCGCCCACCTCATCGCCTTCGCCCGTCAAGCCAAGCAGCCCGATCAGGCCGAGGTAGTTCATGTCGTGGCCGGAGGCGTCGCGCTTGGGACCGGTCTGGCCGTAGCCGCTGATCGCGCAGTACACGAGCCCTGGGTTCTCCTGGCGCATGCGTTCGTAGCCCACGCCGAGACGGTCGAGCACACCCGGGCGGAACGACTCCAGCACCACGTCGTAGTCCCGCACCAGCCGCAGCAGCACCTCACGCCCGGCCTCGCTCTTGAGGTCGATGCGGATCGAGCGCTTGTTGCGGTTCAGCGACAGGAACATCGCCGACTTCGCGCTGTCCTCAGCCCCCTCGTAATACGGAGGCGCCCAGCGGACGTAGTCGCCCGCGCCGGTGTCCTCCACCTTCAGCACCTCGGCGCCGAAGTCGGCGAGCAGCAGCGAGCAGAAGCCTCCGGGGAGGAGCCGCGAGAGGTCCAAGACCCTGATGCCTTCGAGCGGAAGGCTCATCGAGCCTCCCACGATGGGATCGGGAGTTCGGGAAAGCTCATCGCGCCTGCTTCGACATGGTTGGGAGAGCCGGCAGGCCCATCAGGCGATCCCGAGCAGCCCGCGCGCCTCGGCGACCGTGGCCGGGCGGCGGCCCACGTCTTCGGTCATCCTGCGTGCCTGGGCAATCAGATCGCCGTTGGAGCGGGCCATTTCTCCATTGGGCAGGTACAGGTTGTCCTCGACGCCCGCGCGGATCGAGCCGCCGAGCGTTAGCGCGGCGGCGATCAAGGTCCACTGGTCACGACTGATCCCAATCACGCCCCAGTGGTGTTTGGGGCCATTGCTCGGGACCGCCTCGATGTTCTCGACCATTGCCGCGAGGTTACGCGGGCGCGGCGGGATGCCACCCACGACCCCCATCACGCAATCGACGTGCAGCGGCGCCTTGAGGATACCCATGTCTACAAGCGGCTCCAGCGAGCCGACGTGGCCGATGTCGAAGCACTCGTGCTCGGGCTTGATGCCCAGCTTGTTCATCGCCTCGAGCAACTCGATGATCTCATCGAACGGGTTCTGGAAGACCATCTTGAAGACGAAGTCTTTGCGCGTGCGCGAGTACTTGGCGTAGTTCATCGAGCCCATGTTCAGCGCCGCGACTTCCGGACGGCAGGCGCGCAGGTACTCGACGCGCTTGGCCACCGGGACGCCGACCGTGCCGGTGGAGTAGTTGACGATCACATCGTCCACGGCGCCGCGGATCGCCTCGGTGATCGCACTGAAATCCTCGATCTCATAGCTCGGTGTGCCGTCCGGTTTGCGCGCATGGATGTGGATCATCGACGCGCCCTCGTCCACGGCGCGCTTGGCCTCGGCGCCGTACTCCTCGGGCGTGTAGGGGATCGCGGGGCACTGCTCACGGTTGGCGATTACGCCCGAGATCGAGCACGTGATGACTACCGGATCGTCGAGGCTCATATGGCCCTCCGTGGCGTCGTGGGGACAGGCGTGGTCGCGGTCATACAGGCACCACTCCTGACTTCTTGTAGGGACGCTCGATCTTCTTGCCCTCGGCCATCTCCAACCCGCGGCAGATCGTGGCGCGGGTCTCGCGCGGATCGATCACGTCGTCGACCAGATCGTTGCCGGCGGCGATGTAGACGTCGAACATCTTTTTGAAATTCTCGACCAGCTCGGCCTTCTTGGCGACGGGGTCCTCGGCCGCGTCGACCGCCTTGCGGAACGCGATCTCAACGACACCCTCAGCGCCCATCACGCTGATCTCCGCGCTCGGCCACGCAACGATCAAATCGGGCTCATACGCGCGCCCGCACATCACGTAGTAGCCGGCGCCGTAGGCCTTGCGCGTGATGACCGTGATCTTGGGGACGGTGGCGTTGGCGACCGCGTAGAGCATCTTGGCGCCGTGGCGGATGATGCCGGCGGCCTCGACCTTGGTGCCGACCATGAAGCCAGGGACGTCCTGAATGAACACGAGCGGGATGCCGAACGCGTTGCACAGGTTCACGAAGCGCGCGGCCTTGTCGGCGGAGTCGTTATCGAGAATACCGCCGAGCTGCTTGGGCTGGTTGGCGACGATCCCGGCAGGGCGTCCGCCGAAGCGGGCGAAGCAGGTGATGATCGTCTTGGCCCACTGGCCCTTCATGTCGAAGATCTCGCCGTCGTCCACGATCCGCTTGATGACCTCATACATGTCATACGGCTTGCGGTTGGATTCGGGCAGCACATCGAGCAGCTCCTCGTCGCCGCGCTCGATCGGATCAGATTTGGTCCCACCCACCCGGACCGGCGGCGGGAGCTCACAGTTCTGGGGCATGAACGACAGGTATTGCTTGATGCGTTCGATGCACTCCTCGTCGGAGGCGACCTCCATGTCGCCGACACCGGACTTGCGGCAGTGCACGCGCGAGCCGCCCAGTTCCTCCTGGGTGACGTCCTCTCCCACCGCGGCGCGCACGAGGTGCGGGCCGGCAAGCGCCATCGAGCCGCGGCCCTTGACCATCGGCACGAAGTCGGCAAGACCGGGGATGTAGGCCGTGCCGGCGGCGCATGGCCCCAAGAGCGCCGCCACCTGCGGGATGACGCCGCTCATAATCACCTCCTCGCGGAACAGGTGGCCTGAGCCGGCGAACATGGCACCCGCGGCCTCCTGAACGCGCGCGCCGGCGGAATCCAGCAGCCACACGAACGGAATGCGCTTCGTCAAAGCAAGCTCACGTAGGCGCGTGACCTTGAACTCGCCGGTCATGCCCATCGAGCCGGCCATCACGGTGAAGTCGTATGCGCACACAGCCGTGAGGCGGCCGTCGACCTTGCCGTAGCCGGTGACGACGCCGTCGGCTGGCGCATCGACCCCGTCCATCGCGCGCTGGGAGGTATGCGGCTTGCCGTGGATGCCCAGCTCCACGAAGGTGCCCTCATCCACCAGCAGCGCGATCCGCTCGCGCGCGGTGAGCGCACCCTTCTCGTGCTGCTTGTCGATCTTCTCCTGGCCGCCCCCGAGACGAATCTGCTCGCGGCGGGCGTACAGGTCCTCGACCAGCGGACGCAGCAAAGAGGTCATCGCCCCTTCCATTCAGGCTCCCGCTTCTCGAAGAAAGCGGTCACACCCTCCACGATGTCCTCGGTGGAGATGGCGAGGGTGAGTTGGGCACGCAGATAATCCAAAGCGTCGTCAAGCGGCATGTCGAGCTGGCGGCGCATCGCTTCCTTGCCGAGACGCATGATCAGCGGTGACTTCGACGCCAGCTTCGTGGCCCACTCCCCCACCGCGGCGTCGAACTCCCCGGCCGGAACGACCTTGTTGACGAGTCCCGCCGCAAGCGCCTCGTCGGCTGACCAGCGCTCGCCGAGTAGCAGCAGCTCGTTGGCCTTCTTGCGCCCGATGTTGCGATAGATCAGCGCCATGATCATGAACGGGAACGCGCCCACGTTGATCTCGGGCGTGCCGAACGTGGCGGCATCGGAGGCCACGATCAGGTCGCAGGCGAGCGCAATCCCCAAGGCCCCGGCGAGCACATGCCCACGCGCGGCGCACAAAGTCGGCTTGCCGAGCCCGACGATCAGCTTGAACAACCCGACGAAGCGGTCCGAGCCGAAGTGCTTGTGCACGAGCGCCACGTCGGCCGCGAAGCCACCGAGGTTGGCTCCCGATGAGAAGACCGTCTCGTGCGAGGAGCTGAGCACGACCACGCGCACGGCCTCGTCGTCGCGGGCGCGCTCGAAGCCGAAGATCAGGCCGTCGAGCACCTCACCCGACAACGCGTTGCGCGTGGCGGGCTCGTTGAGCGTGATCCTCGCCACGCCATCGGCAGCCTCATAGAGGACTTTGTCCGCTCGTGCGCCCGCGGACGGCGCAGGCTCGGACGGGGTCTGCTCGTTGCTCACGAGCGCATCCTAACCCGATCTGGCGTCAGTGAGAAGTGAGAAGTCCTACTGTTTACTTTCTCGCGTCCGTGCGTTAGCGTCATCGCACAACAGAGAGCCCACGAAACGAGGCGTCCGCCGGGCGCCCAGCACACGAGGAGACCAGCCCGATGGCAACCGCCGAGAGCGTCCTGAAGCCCGACCACCAGAGCAAGCGCAAGCACTTCATCTTCACCGACGAGCACGAACAGTTGCGCGAGTCGATCCGCAACTTCGTCACAAAAGAGCTGACGCCGCACGCCGAGGAATGGGAGGAGACGACCTTCCCCGACTCGGTGTTTCATCGCATGGGCGAACTCGACCTGCTCGGCCTCGACAAGCCCGAGGCATACGGCGGCCAGGGCGGCGACTACTTCACGAGCCTCGTGCTCGGCGAGGAGATGACGGGCGCCAACTCCGGCGGGCTGGCGATGGGCGTTGCCGTGCACACCGACATGGCGATGCCGCCGATCCTCGCCTTCGGCACCGAGGAGCAAAAGCAGGAATGGGTCGTGCCCGCCATCAAAGGCGAGAAGATCCTGTGCATCGGCATCACCGAGCCAGACGCCGGCTCGGACGTCGCGGGGATCAAGACGCGTGCTGTCAAGGATGGCGATGAGTACGTCATCAACGGCTCGAAGACCTACATAACCAATGGGCACCGCGCCGATGTGATCGTGCTCGTGACAAAGACCGACCCCGACGCAGGGTACGGCGGCTTCACGCTGTTCCTCGTGCCGATGGATGCGCCCGGCGTGATCCGCGAGAAGAAGCTCGAGAAGCTCGGAATGCACGCCTCCGATACCGCACTGCTGGCCTTCCAGGATGTGCGCGTGCCCGAGACTGCCGTGCTTGGCGAGGTCGGCAAGGGCTTCTACCACATCATGTGGGAGCTCCAAGGCGAGCGCCTGATCGGTGCCGCCGGCTCGGTTGCGGGCGCGCAGAAATGCTTCAATCGCACGCTCGACTACGCCAAAGAGCGCAAGGCGTTCGGCCGCGAAATCGGCAAATTCCAGGTGATCAGGCACAAGTTCGCCGAGATGGCGACGAAGATCGAGAGCGCGCGCCAGATGGTGTACGTAACCGCGTGGCGCTTCGCCAACGGCGAGTATCCCGTGCGCGAGATCTCGATGGCCAAGCTGCACGCCTCGCGGATCGCGGTGGAAGTGGCGGACGAGTGCATCCAGATCCACGGCGGCGCCGGTTATATGAAGGAGTACGGCGTGGAGCGCGCGTGGCGCGATTCGCGGTTGAATCGGATCGGGGCCGGGACCGACGAGATCATGCTGGATGTCATAGGTCGTTCATATGGTCTTTGAGACAGGGGCGCATGCGCCCCTGTCCCGACGGCGCATGCGCCGTCGGCCGACCGGCACATGTGCCGGTCGGAACTGCCAAATGAATTGATGAGTAATCCCACTCCCCCATTTGGCGACGAGCATGAGCGATTGCGCGAGTCGATTCGGGGTTTCCTGGACCGCGAATTCGCTCCGCACTCGCAGCAGTGGGAGGCAGAGCGCTGGTTTCCCAACGAGGTGTTTCCAAAGCTCGCAGCACAGGGCCTGCTCGGCCTGAAGTACCCGACCGAGCTGGGTGGCCAGGGCGGCGACTACCTACACGAGGCGGTGCTCGTCGAGGAGCTCTCGCGGATCGGCTCGGGCGGTACCGCTGCCGGGATCGGCGCACACATCAACATCGCCACGCCTCCGATCTGGAAGTTCGGCACCGACGAGCACAAGCAGCAGTACCTCGTGCCCGCGATCAAGGGAGAGAAGATCGGAGCGCTCGCGATCACCGAGCCCGACGCGGGCTCTGATGTGGCCGCGCTGCGCACCAAGGCCGAGCGGGTCGACGGCGGCTGGGTAGTGAACGGCGAGAAGACCTACATCACCAACGGCGTGCGCGCCCACTTCATGGTGACAGCGGTGAAGACCACCCAGGAGGGCGGCCACCACGGGATCTCCTTCTTCATCATCGACCGCGGCGAGGGCGTGAGCTCCTCCAAGCTCGAGAAGCTCGGCTGGCACGCCTCCGACACCGCCACGATCTCCTTCGAGAACGTGTTCGTGCCCGAGGACAACCTGCTCGGCGAATTGCACGAGGGCTTCAAGCTGATCATGGCCAACTTCCAGTGGGAGCGCCTGGCGATGGCGCTGGGGACCGTCGGCGCGATGCAGCTCGCCTACGAGCGCACCGCCGAGTACGCGCGCGAGCGCAGCACTTTCGGCCGGCCGCTCTCAAAGCATCAGGTCATCAAGCACAAGCTCGCCGACCTCGCCACGAGCGCCTACACCGCGCGCTGCGTCACCTACGACGCGCTGCGCCGCTTCGTCGCCGGCGAGGAACCGATCAAGCAGGTGACGATGGCCAAGCTCATGACCCAGCGCGCCTCCTTCGAGCTGATGGACGAGTGTCTGCAGATCCACGGTGGGATGGGCTACATGGGCGAGCACTGGGCCCAGCGCGCCGCCCGCGACGCCCGCCTCGGCCCGATCGGCGGCGGGTCGGATGAGATCATGCGCGAGATCCTGGGGCGCCTGCTGGGGTTGTAGTCCTGAGCTCAGACGCGGCGCGAACACGATTCGGCCGCTTGTTCCTCGCATCCTCGTTTCGCGCACCCACGTGCGCCGCTCGGGCTATGGCTCACCGCCGGTCAGTCGTGCCGCGGGGCCATCGACTCCAGCGTCTCCCCGCCGTCTCGCGCCATCGGCGGCCCGTTGCCGGCCTTCTGCTCGGCGAAGTGCTTGCTCAGCATCGTCTCTTGGCCTTGGTAGTTGGAGCCGATGTCCTGGCCATAGAGCACATCCGGGATGGCTGCCATCCGCTCGAACGCCAGCTTGCACACCGGCTGGCGATGCTCGACCATGAACGGCACATCGCGCGCGCGCACCTCGAGCGCCGCACGAGAGCCGTGGTTGCGCTCACCCTGTGAATAGCCGAAGCCGGGATCGAAGAAGCCCGCGTAGTGCGTGCGCAGCTCGCCCGCGGTCGGGTCGTAGGCGAGCATCTCGGCCGCGTAGGACGGCGGGATGCTGACCCCCTCGGCCGAGAGCAGCAGGTAGAAGACCTCCGGCTCGAGCACTATCCGTCCCCCACGCTCTGGGTGCACCGGCTCCCAGTAGTCCTGCCATTTGAGCTTGCCGATCTGCTCGAGATCGACCGGCAGGCTGTTGCGCTTGGCGCGATATCCCACGATGTTCTCGGGGCTGCCCTGGATGTCGAGGCTCAAGAACAGGCCGTCGGCCAGCGACAGCTCCGAGGCGCGCAGCGCGTGGCTGTCCAGGTAGAGGAGCGGGAACTCTTCGTGCACGGTCACCAAATCCCGATCGCTCAGCCGCGCGTCGCCGTGGCTCAAACGCACCTGGTTGAGCGAGAGGCCCTGCTTCACGCGGATCGCGAACGAGCGTGGGACGACCTCCAGGTAGAGCTTGCCGTGGTAGCCGGCGGCGATTTCGTCGAAGCGGTGGCTGCGGTCGGTGATCACGCGCGTGAACACGTCGAGCCGTCCGGTTGAGCTCTTGGGGTTGGTCTTGGCGCGAATCTCCTGCGGCAAACGCAGCTCCTCGATCAGCGGCACCAGGTAGGGCCGATCGCGCTCGAGCGTTGCACCGTCGCGCAGGTCGATCTTGTCGAAGGCGAGGTCCTCGATCTTCTCCTCGACCGTCGAGCCGGAGTCGGGCAGAAAGCTGCAGCGCAAAGCCCAAGCGAACTCGCCAAGGCGCAGATCCACGCTTGCGGGCTGAATCGACTCCAGCGGCACGCGCCAGTCCCCAGCCGTGATCCACCCGTGCGTGACCGCCTCGCGCAAACGCTGAGCGGGTAGCACCCCGCGCGCCTCGGCAACCTCGGTTTCGAGGCCGCTCGGCTGAGTTGCAGGATCGCTCGCCATATGAAGCTGAGTCTATGCGGTGGCTGCGACGAATTGACCAGGCAGCGCTCGTTTGGGCACCCCTCGCGAAGAGCGTGATGTGTCCAACTCCAAGCGAACGGTCGGATCAAGCGATATGGCCCGCTGTAACGACCTGTCTCCACAAGGCCCGTCAGGCGACGCATGCCCACAGGTGACAGGTGACAGGTGGTATAGTGACACCCCATGAAGAAGACCAGCATCTACCTGGACCCCGACGTGGACCGAGCGCTCGGCCGCCGCGCCGTAGCCGAGGGCACGACCAAGGCCGCCCTGATCCGCGCTGCTCTCGCGGAGGCGGCGGCGGTCGGACGCATCCGCAAGCCGCGGGCGGTCGGAGTGTTCTCCGGCCCCGGCGACCTGTCCACCAACGTGGACAAGTACCTAGAGGGGTTCGGCGAAGATTGATCGTTCTCGACACGTCTGTCGTGCTTGCCATCATGGACCGCCGCGATGTCAACCATGAGCGCGTGCGGGTGTGGATGGAGGGTGTGCGGGACGAATTGTGCACAACGCCCTTGGTGCTCGCCGAGCTCGACTATCTGGTCCCCAAGCGAGGCGGCTCCACGGCCGCACAGGCGCTGCGCGATGACTTCCAGGACGGCGCCTACCTGCTCGAATGGTGGCGCTCGGCACTGCGCGAGACGATCGCGACCGCGCGCCGGTACGAGTCGATCGACCTGGGCCTGACCGACGCCTCCCTGATCGCCCTCGCGGCACACCTGGAAACCACCCGCGTTGCCACGCTCGACGAACGCCATTTCCGGGCCGTGCGGCCGCTGAGGAGCGACACCGCCAGCTTCACGCTGCTGCCGGCCGACGCTGACTGACGCGAGCCCGTTTCCCCCGGGTGGGCACGAGGGTCGCTGACGCGAACTTCGTGCCTGCTCGCAGCAGCTAGCACTGGCACTTACCGAGACGAGTTTTGCTCCGGCTGCCCTGAGCATCCGGTCCAGCGACAGCACCCGCCACTAAGCCGCGGCGGCCTTCTTGCCGATGCATGAAGCGTGAACCGCTGCCTTACGCTAATTCTTGCTGTCGCGATGACCGCGCTGACGCTCTTCCTGCCCGCAACCGCGGGGGCATCGCGCACGCGTTCGAAGAGGGGCAGCGTGCATGTCCGCCACATCACGATCCATCATGCGCCTCGCAAAGGCTCCAAACACGGGCACAAACACAAGCGCAAACACCATACGCACAAGCGCACCGTGCACCATGCGCACAAGAAGCACTCCGCAACCGCCGCCGACGAATGCCCAAACGCCAACTTGACGCCTTCGGCAAACAACACCGAAAGCGTTGTCGCGGCAACGCTGTGCCTCGTCAACGACGAACGCGTCCGCTTCGGCGAGTCGGCGTTGATCGAAGATCCACGCCTAGCGGGGGCTGCCGTTGGGCACTCGCGCGACATGGACGCGAACGACTATTTCTCACACACGAGTCCCAGTGGCCAAACGCTGCTGATGCGCATCCAGGCGAGCGGCTTCATCCCCAACGCCAACGTCGGCTACACGCTCGGCGAGAACATCGCCTGGGGCACGTTGTGGTTGGGCACGCCGCGCGCGATCGTCAAGGCCTGGATGGAATCTCCTGGACACCGCGCCAACATCCTCAACGGCTCCTACCGCTACACCGGCATCGGCGTCGACCCGGACCTGCCGAGCTCGATGTCCGACGGCCAGACCGGCGGGATGTACACCCAGGACTTCGGCACGATCATCGCCTGACGCCACACTGAGCGGGAGCTGTGCTTTCCACGAAGCGCGAGACGGTTGTTGGGGGAGCATCGGCCTGGCCGGGCGGATAACCTCCCGCGACCGACCACTACAAGGAGAATCGAAGCCATGGGAGTACTCGACGGTAAGTCCGCGATCGTGACCGGCTCGGCGCGCGGCATCGGACGCGCGACGGCTGAGCTGCTGGCCGCGCAGGGCGCGCAGGTGCTCATCAACGACCTTGACGGCGACGTCGCCGAGCAGGCGTCGCAGGAGATTGCGGGCGAGACCGCTGTGTTCTCCGGCGATTTGACGAAGGGCGATGCGCCCGAGAAGCTCGTGCAGAGTGCGATCGACGCGTTCGGCAAGATCGACATCATCGTCAACAACGCCGGCTACACGATCGACGCACCGATCCACAAGATGTCAGACGAGCAGTTTCAGGCGATGCTCGACATCCACCTGGTGGTGCCGTTCAAGGTGATCCGCGCCGCCGCGCCGCACCTACGCGAGCCGGCCAAGAAGGAGCGCGAGGAAGGCAACGAGGTGTTCCGCAAGATCGTCAACATCTCCTCGATCTCGGGTACGATGGGCAACGCCGGGCAGGCCAACTATTCCTCTGGCAAGTCGGGCGTGGTAGGGCTCACCAAGACGATCGCCAAGGAGTGGGGCCAGTTCAAGGTCAACGTCAACGCGGTGGCCTTCGGCTTCATCGACACGCGCCTCACGGCCGCGAAGGTCGAGGACAACACGATGGAGATCGGCGGCGAGAAGGTCCAACTGGGCATCCCCGAGCAGATGCGCGGAATGGCCTCGATGCTGATCCCGCTTGGACGTCCCGGCACGGCCGAGGAGGCCGCCGGCGGCGTCTTCTTCCTGTGCTCGCCGTGGTCCAACTACGTGCACGGCCAGGTCCTCAACGTCACGGGCGGACAGTTCGTCGGGATGACCTCCTGAGACCCGCTGGGAGTAAGGCTTGCGCCTAGGCTCCCAATAGTCCGCAGAGCACGATGCCCCCGCGCGCGCGGGGGGCATCGTTCTTTTTCACCATCTACACCCCTCCCGCGGAGGGACCGCCCGCCGCGGCTGGACGACCTCAGGCTGTCGCGGCGCCCTTGGCCTTCATGGCGGCGCGGCGCTGTTCGCGCGCCCGGCGCAACATGCCCTTGCGGCCATGTTCCTCCAGGCCGCTGTACAAAGCCTTGATCTCTGTCAGTACCTCTTCGGCGACAGCCTGCTGCTGCTCACGCGTGGCGCCCTCGATCGGCTCGAAGCGAATCGCGTCGCCGTACTGGATCGTGACCTTGGGGAACTGAAGGCGCTTCCAGTTGCGGATCTTGCTCGATCCGTGAATCGCGATCGGCACGATCGGGGCGCCTGTTTCCAGGGCGATGCGACCGATGCCGGCCTTGGCATGCTCGGCCAGTTTGCCGTCGCGCGAGCGGCCCCCCTCGCAGTACATCGTGATCGCGCCGCCGCGCTTCAGAATCGCTTTGGCGGTGACGAACATCTCTTCGTCGCGCGCTCCCCGGCGCACCGGGAAGACGCCGCCGTGGGTGTAGATGAACTGCATCGGCCCGCTGAACAGCTGTGACTTGGCCATGAAGCGCACCTTGCGACGGATGTAGCAGCCCATCAGGAAGTGGTCCATGAAGCTGAAGTGGTTGGGCGCGAGGATCACCGCTCCCGAGCCCGGCACCTTCTCGGTCGAGATCGGGCGCGCGCGGAAGAACGTGTAGGCGTACAGCGAGGTGAGCAGGCGCGTCGCCTCGTAGGCCCAGTCCGGTTCGCGTGTACGGGCGCGCTCGTGGAAGCGGTCGAAATACTCCTTGGGGCGCGGATCGGCGTAAACCTGTTCGCGCATCGGCGCAAGCTCGCTCATCTGATTGCTCTACATCGCCGGCGCGGCAAAGTTACGCGGGTTGGCTGTCGCTCTCTGTCTTGATGAAGACCGTGTCGCATGCGACACGGTCCCGGACGGTGCATGCACCGTCCGGCCGACCCGTACATGTACGGGTCGGAACGGGGACGTACATGTACGTCCCCGCCAGTCGGCGCATGCGCCGACTGGAACAGCATCATCGAGACCTTGTCCGCCCCAGCGCATCAGCCCACCCGACAAGCAGCGTCTCGCGCTCGTCCTCGCTCATGCGCGGCTCATAGCGAGCGCCCGCGCGCCAGCCGTCGCGCACGTCGGAGACGGTCCACGCGCCGACCCCTACGCCGGCCAGGTAAGCGGCGCCAAGCGCGGTCGTCTCGGCGATCTCCGCCACCACCACAGGCACGCCGAGCATGTCCGCCTGGAACTGCATCAGCCACGCGTTGGCGGTAGCGCCGCCGTCGACGCGCAACTCGCTGAGCGGCTGCGCCGATGCGTCATTCATCGCTCGCAACGCATCGACCGTCTGGTAGGCGATCGCCTCCAGCGTCGCGCGGGCCAGATGCGCTCGGCCCGTGCCGCGCGTGAGTCCGACGATCGTGCCCCGCGCGTGGGGGTCCCAGTGAGGCGAGCCCAGTCCCGTGAGCGCCGGTACGAAATACACGCCGTCGTTGCCGTCGAGTGAAGCGGCCAGCGCCTCTGTGTCGCTGGCCCGCTCGATCATGCCGAGGCCGTCGCGCAACCACTGCACGGCGGCGCCCGTCACGAAGATCGACGCCTCCAGCGCATACGTGGTCGCACCGCCGATACCCCAGGCGACCGTGCTCAGCAGACCAGACTCCGGACGGGGCGCTGTGAAGCCTGTGTTCAGCAGCGCGAACGAGCCGGTGCCGTACGTGTTCTTGCCCATGCCCGGGTCCACGCATGCCTGACCGAACAGGGCGGCCTGCTGGTCGCCTGCCACGCCAGCCACCGGCACGACGTGACCGTGCAACGCCTCGGAGCGTGTGATTCCCAGCATGCCCGCGCTCGGGAGCACACGCGGGAGCGCCCGCTCGGGGATGTCGAGCAGCGCCAGCAGCTCCGTGGCCCAACGGCCGGCGGCAATGTCATAGAGCATCGTGCGCGAGGCGTTCGACGGGTCTGTCACGTGCTCACCGCACAGCCTGAAGATGAGCCACGCATCGATCGTGCCAAACACTGCGCGCCCTGCTTGCGCTCGCTCGCGCAGCCCCTCCACATTACGCAGCAGCCACTCGATCTTCGTGCCCGAGAAGTACGGGTCGAGCACGAGTCCCGTGCGCTCGCGCACGAGCTCCTCATGACCGGCCGCGCGCAGCTCCTCGCAGCGCTCGGCCGTGCGGCGGTCCTGCCACACGATCGCCCTGTGCAACGGCTCACCGGTTGCCGGGTCCCAAACGCACACCGTCTCGCGCTGGTTTGTGATGCCCACCGCGATCAGCTCCCCGGGGCGGACTTCGGCATCGGCGAGCGCTTCGCCCGCGACGGCCTGCGTCACCTCCCATATCTCCTGCGCGTCGTGCTCCACCCATCCGGGCTGCGGGAAATGCTGGGTGAACTCGCGATAGGCGCGGCCGACCGGCTCTGCCCGCTCGTCGAAGACGATGCAGGTCGTGCCCGTCGTGCCCTGGTCGATCGCCAAGATCATCGTGGCGACCCTATCTCCTGGAGATATAGACGCGCACGAAGTCGATCAATTGACGACCTCGATGCAGGAACCCTGCCACTGTCTTGCCGCTCGCGCGATGCGACAAATCCAAATCGATCTCTCCCACGCGTGCGCCCGCGCGGACGGCATCGATCGTCATACCGATCTCCATGCCAAAGCCATGCGCGAACGGCAGCACCTGGGCGAGCGTCTTTGCTGTCATAGCCCGCTGCCCAGATATGGGGGCTCGCAGCTCAAGGCCACAACGCCGGCGAATTGCCCAGTGTGCAAAACCGATCGCCAGCCCGAAGCCACCGCCGACACGTTTGGAGAAAGCTGCCACCGCGAGGTCCACCTCGTCTTTTTGCACAGCATCGACGAGTGGCCCCAGCTGTGCCGCCGACTCGCCCAGGTCCCCGTCGCACAGCAGCGCTACCGATCCCTTAGACGCCAACGCCTCCTGAGCCGCGAGCGTTACCGCTCCGCCCTTGCCGATCACCCGCTCGCTACGCACGACTGTGGCGCCGGCGGCTTCGGCGACAGCCCCCGTCCCGTCGGAGGAGCCGTCGTCGGCGACCCACAGCGAGGCACCCGGAAACGCTTCGGCGAGCGAGACAAGTGTTGCCGCGATGCGATCAGCCTCGTTGTAGGCGGCAACTATTACGAAGACATCCGAGGTCATGATCGATTGGCCACGGCGGGTATTGTCCCCGCTGTTATCGACATCGGCATTCTCGGAGGTTCAGCGTGGCTGAGGTAGAGGCTCACATCACCGGCACGGTTTGGAAGATCGAGTGCGCCGTGGGCGACGAGATCGAGGAGGGTGACACCGTTGCGATCCTCGAGTCGATGAAGATGGAGATGCCGGTCGAGGCCGAAGACGCCGGCAAGGTCGTCGAGATCCTCTGCCAGGAGGGCCAAGCCGTCAACGAGGGCGACACACTCGTCGTGTTGGAGTGATCGGCGCTAGCCGTCCATCCTTGCCGCTCACGCTCAGCTAGCGTTCGGTCTGAAATGTCCTCCGATTCCCCACCACGCGAGCTCGCCGACGGCAAGCTGCTGATCGACGAGCCGGCCGACGGCGTCGTTCGTCTCACGATCTCCAATCCCGCCAAGCGCAATGCGCTGGATCACCCGATCCTCGACGCGATCGCGGCCACCCTCTCCGAGCTGGCCTCCGACGCCGCGGCAACCGACGGGGCGCCGGGGCGCTGCGTGATCGTGACCGGCACGGGCGGCATGTTCTCCGCCGGCTATGACATCGGCGAGATCCCGGACGAGGAGTTCGAGGAGCGCGCCGAGGCGCTCGTGGCGCATCCCTTCACCGAAGCGATCGAAGCACTCGAAGCCTTTCCCCACCCTACGCTCGCGGCGCTGCCTGGACACACGATCGGCGGCGGGCTGGAGCTTGCGCTCGCGTGCGACCTGCGTGTGGCCCGCGCGGAGATCAAGCTTGGGATGCCGCCCGCCAAGCTGGGTCTCGTCTACTCGCACACCGGCCTACGCCGCTTCATCGACGCGATCGGCGCCGCGCGTACACGCGAGCTGTTCCTACTCGGGCGCTACATCCCGGCCGAGGCGGCGCTGCAATGGGGACTCGTGAATCGGGTGGTGGCAGAGGAGCAGCTCGATGCGTGCGCCCTGGATCTCGCCGCAGAGCTCGCCGGCAATGCGCCGCTCTCCCAGACCGGCAACAAGCGCGTGATCGCCGCGCTGCTCGACGCGCGCGACGGCCTCTCCGCCGATGTCGAGGCCGAGCTGATCGAGCTGCGCCGCGCCTCCTTTGCCTCACAGGACATGCGCGAGGGCATGAAGGCCTTCGCCGAGAGACGCCCGGCGCGCTGGCGCGGGGTTTAGCTCGGACCGCCAAGCCCGACGCCCGCTGGTCGCACCCGCCTGAGAGACACACCGGTGCGAAGCGGCGAAGGCCTACTCGACGCTCATCGCGATTGCGGTCAGCCCGATTCCCTCCTGCACCAGCCATCTACCTGAGAGCGCTCGCAACGGTCCGTCTGCCAGGGTGGGCCCGGTCGTCAACAGCCGAGCGAGGAACGTGCATCTGGAAGGGTCGAACGCGATCGATACCTGCTCGAAGCCCAGCCAGCGCCTGGAGAGCGGGTAGCAGGCCTTATAGACGGACTCCTTCGCGCTGAACAGGAGCCTATCCCAGTGCAACCGCGGCTCCTCCGAGCAAAGCCGGCGCAACACCGCGAGCTCCTCCGCGCGGGCAATCTGCTCGAGCACTCCGTCCGGCAGCTGGGCGTGGGGCTCGGCGTCGATCCCGACCGTGAGGATCTCGCTCGAGCGCGCGACAGCCGCCGCCCGGTAGCCGTCACAGTGGGTGATGCTGCCCACCACCCCCTCGGGCCACAAAGGCTCGCCGCGAGAGCCAGGCAGGATCGCGGAGGCCGGATGGCCCAGTTGCCGCAGCGCCGAGCGGGCGCACATGCGTCCCGTGGCGAACTCGCGCCGGCGCTTGTCGATCGCGCCTTCGAGCAGCGCCTGCTCCTCTCCGAAGAGCAGCTCCTCGGCAGAATCGTCTCTTGCCTCGACGGCCGCCACCTGCCCAGGCAGGATCTCCTCGATCATGGCTTTGAGCCTATTCGGATACTGTCTCGGCAGGTCCCTAACGTCCAAGCATGAAATGACCGGAGGTCGCCGCAGATGCCGCCGCTGATAACTCGCGAGGAAGCGCTCCAGCTCGGCCAGCTCGAGGACCACGCCGAGATCGAAGCACTCGTCGATCGCGCTTGGGTGGCTCGTGTCGAGCGCTTCTCCGACTCGACCGACATGTGCTCGCTGGTGAACGCCAAGTCCGGCGGGTGTGCTGAGGACTGCGGCTTCTGCGCGCAGTCGCGCTTCGCCGAGGCCGAGACACCCCTGCACGCGATGATGGACCCCGAGCAGATCCTCGAACACGCGCGCGCCGCCGAGGCCGCCGGCGCCCACCGCTTCTGCATGGTCACCCAGGGGCAGGGCCTGTCAAAGCGCGACTTCGAGAAGATCCTCGAAGGGGCGAAGCTGGTTGCCGAGAAGACCAATCTGAAGCGCTGCGCATCGGTCGGGCACATGTCTCCCGCGCGCGCCAAGGCGCTCAAGGAGGCCGGCATCCAGCGCGTGCACCACAACGTGGAGACGGCTGAGAGCTACTACGACGAAGTCTCGAGCACCGTGCGCTACGAGGGACGGCTGCGCACGATCCAAGCTGTGCGCGAGGCGGGCCTCGAGACTTGCGTCGGTGGCATCCTCAACCTCGGCGAGAGCCGCGAGCAGCGCGTGGAGATGGCCTTCGAGCTGGCCGCGATCGACCCGACGAGCGTTCCGATCAACCTGCTCAACCCGCGGCCCGGGACGAAGTTCGGAGACCGCGAGTACATCGATCCCTGGGAGGCGGTCAAGTGGGTTGCGATCTTCCGTCTGATCCTGCCTGAGGCGCTGTTCCGTCTGTGCGGCGGGCGCGTCGAGAACCTCGGCGAGCTGCAACCGCTTGCGGTCAAGGCCGGACTCAACGGCGTGATGATGGGCAACTTCCTGACGACGCTCGGATCGAGCCCCGAGGAAGACCGCGGGATGTTCGAGGAGCTTGGCCTGAACGTCGCTCGCCAAAGCGACAATGGCACCAACCCGCGCCCCGACAACCGCTCCGGCTGGCTGGACGGCGAGACGCCGGATGTTGTCGAGGAGCTGCTGGGCAGCAGCGACGGACAGGCCCCCGCACAGGAGGGCCTCGAGATCCGTATGTGGGACCCCTCGACACAGCTGCGCTTCAAGGCCAAACGGGGCGTGCCGTCGCGGCCCGATGGGGCGCGCAACGCGGTGCCTGCCGGCTGGGGCGACTGACCCGGTCGGGGCGACGGCACGGACGCGCGGCCATGAAGCGCTGCTATCACCGCGATCGGCACAGGCGGGTTTTGACCACGAGCGAGAGATGCCTGCCGAGCGGCAGCGCCGGGCAGCGGCGATGAGCGACGTCGAGGAGCGCCTGGCCGAGCTCGAGCGACTTGGCTTGCACCGGCGTCTGCGGACGGTCTCCGGACCCCAGGGGCCGCATGTCCTGCTCGACGACGAGCCCGTGTTGTTGCTCTGCTCGAACAACTATCTCGGTTTGGCCGATCATCCACGGGTCCGCGAAGCGGCGGCTGACGCGGCGATGCGGCTGGGCGTCGGGGCCGGAGCGTCGCGACTGGTGTCGGGCACGATGACGATCCACCGCGAGCTGGAGCGGCGACTCGCCGCATTCGAGGGCAGCGAGGCCTGTCTGTTGTTTGGATCGGGCTATCTCGCCAATCTCGGCGCGATCGGCGCGCTGGCTGGGCCCGGCGACACGGTCTTCTCCGACGAGCTCAACCACGCCTCGATCATCGACGGCTGCCATGCCTCGCGCGCCGAAGTGGTTGTCTACCGTCATCTCGACACCGATCACCTGGAGCGCTGTCTGCGTGAGCACGGCGGCAAGGGTCGGCGCTTGATCGTGAGCGACTCGGTGTTCTCTATGGACGGGGACGTGGCGCCGCTGGCGCGGATCGTGGAACTGGCGCATGAACACGGTGCGCGGACGATCGTGGACGAGGCGCACGCCACCGGCGCGCTCGGAGAGAGCGGGCGAGGAGCCGTTGCTCAAGCCAGCTTGCAAGGCAAGATCGACGTGTTGATCGGCACGCTCGGCAAGGCACTCGGCTCCTACGGCGCGTATGCGTGTGCGAGCGAGGAGATGGTGCGGTTCCTGATCAATACCGCCCGCCCGATGATCTTCTCGACCGCCCCCTCCCCGCCTTCGGCCGCCGGCGCGTTGGCGGCGCTGGAACTGCTCGAGGCGGAGCCCGAGCGGGTATCTCATTTGCACGAGGCGGCGCGCACGCTGCGCGGAGCACTCGCCGAACAAGGCTTTGCGGTGCAGCGCAGCGACATGCACATCGTGCCGCTCGTCGTCGGTGACAGCGAGGCGGCGATGCGCCTCTGCCAGAGCGCGCTGGAGCTTGGCGTGTTCGCGCAGGCGATCCGTCCCCCGACCGTGCCGGACGGTACCTCCAGGTTGCGGCTCGCCGTGATGGCCTCACACACGACAACTGAGCTGCGCGATGCAGCCAAGAGCCTGGCCGAAGCGACGCGCGAAGTGGGTCTCGATCCGACAACGCTCGGCTCGCGACCCACCGGCAAGCAACGGCTCGCCGTCGCTTAGCGCTGCATGTCGTGCCTGGGCTATTCGTAACCGGCACCGGCACCGGCGTCGGCAAGACGATTGTGAGCGCCGCGCTGCTCGCGGCGATGCGAGACGCCGGCGAGCAGGTGCGTGCTTACAAGCCGGTTGTCACGGGGCTTGCCGAGCCTCCAGGTCAGTGGCCACCGGACCACGAGTTGCTGGCACTCGCCGCCGGTATGGTCCCAGAGCAGGTCGCACCGTTGCGCTTCGGACCGGCGGTCTCCCCGCATCTGGCTGGCTCGCTGGCGAACGAACCGATCGACGCCGTCACGCTGGTCGAGCGCGCAAGGGTAACCGCAGGCGCCGCCGAGACACTGATCGTGGAGGGCGTCGGCGGCCTGCTGGTACCTCTCGCCGACAACTTCACGGTGCGCGATCTTGCGGTCGAACTGGCTCTGCCGCTGCTGATCGCCGCCTCACCGGAGCTCGGCACGATCAATCACACGCTGCTCACGATCGAGGCCGCCCGAGCGGCCGGACTCGATGTCGCTGCCGTCGTGCTCACTCCCTGGCCGAGCAGGCCATCGCAAATGCAGCAGTCCAACCGCGCGACGATAGCTCGGCTCGGAGCAATCGAAGTCGCCGCGCTCGATGAAATCGTCAACCGCGACACCGACGGCTTGGCGCGCGCAGGCAACTGCATGCCTTGGCGCAACTGGTTGGCTAGATAGATGAAACGCGCTGACGATGACAGCAAAGACGGCCCCGGCGACCGTCAATCAGTTTAGCAGACAATAGTCGTCATCGACTTGCTGCCGCCACGATTGTCTTAGCCACGCGACCAAGGTCGTCCTCGCCAGTCACATACGGCGGCATCGTGTAAATCAGATCGCGAAACGGTCGCAGCCAAACGCCGTGCTCCACCGCTATGGCCGTAGCAGCGGCAACGTCCACCTCGTGCTCCAACTGCACCACACCGATCGCTCCCAGCACGCGTACGTCGAGGACGCCCGGCAACTCGCGCGCGGGCTCGAGCCCAGCGCGCAGACCGCGTTCGATCCTCACCACATCCTCGCTCCAGCCACCGTCGGCGAGCAGGTCGAGCGAAGCCAGCGCGACCGAGCAGGCGAGTGGGTTGGCCATGAAGGTGGGGCCGTGCATCAACGCGCCGCCCTCTCCCGCCGAGATCGCCCCAGCAACCTTGCTGGTGCAGAGAGTTGCCGCGAGCGTCATATAGCCGCCGGTGAGCGCCTTACCGACACACATGATGTCCGGAGCTACACCCGCATGTTCGCAAGCGAACATCGAGCCCGTGCGCCCGAAGCCGGTCGCGATCTCGTCCAGGAGGAGAAGAAGTTCGTGCTTGTCACACAAACCTCGCAACAGAGAGACACAGGCAGGCGAGTGAAAGCGCATCCCGCCGGCGCCCTGGACGACGGGCTCGACGATCACTGCCGCCAGCTCGTGGGCATGACGGGCGAACAGGGTGGCCACGTGCTCCGCCCATGCCTCGTCCAGCGAAGCATCGAAGCCGTCGGGTGGACGCTCGGCGAAGACGTGCTTGGCCAACACGCCGCCGAACATGGAGTGCATCCCGCCAACCGGGTCGCAGACCGCCATCGCGCCGAACGTGTCGCCGTGGTAACCACCTCGAACCGTGAGCAGGCGGGTGCGCTCGGGATGGCCTGCGGTGCGCTGGTACTGCAAGGCCATCTTGATCGCCACCTCCACCGACACCGAGCCGGAGTCGGCGAAGAACACATGCTGCAAGCCCTCAGGCGCGATCTCAACCAGACGCTCGGCGAGTCGGATGGCCGGCTCATGGGTCAAACCACCGAACATCACGTGGGCCATGTGCTCCAGCTGCTCGCGCACGGCCGCATCCAAGGCTGGGTGGCGATAGCCGTGGATCGCACACCACCATGAGGACATGCCGTCGATCAGCTCGCGCCCGTCGGCTAGGCGCAGGCGCACACCCTCGGCGGAGACCACCGGCAGCGGCCGCTCGCCTGGCAACGCCGAGTATGGGTGCCACACGTGCCGCCTGTCGAGCTCCTGAAGCTCGGCCCAGTCGGTCAGCGTGTCAATCCTCGTACAGGGTGAAGTCCCGCTTACGGGCTCCGCACACGGGGCAGAACCACGTGTCGGGGATGTCCTCGAAGGCCGTACCGGCTGGGATGCCCCCGTCGGGGTCGCCCTCCTCCGGGTCATAGATGTATCCGCAGGACTCGCAGATCCAGCGTTGCAGGGTTTGGGTCGCGCTCATGCACGTAAGACTACCTGGCGGTAGGGTCCTTGGCATGAGCAGCTCGACCCCCAGCGGCGAGGAGGAGGCTGGGCAGGAGCTCGAGCTCGACCGCCACAGCGGGCCTGGCCAGACGCTCAACCTCGGCTCCGCACAGGAGCCGGGCCAGGGACTCAACCTAGGTGAGGCAACGCCACCGCGACAGGCGGCTACCGTGATCCTGCTGCGCGGCGGAGCGCAAACGCTGGAAGTGCTGCTCGTGAAGCGCACCGAGCAGGCGAAGTTCATGGGCGGTGTGTGGGTGTTCCCTGGCGGCGCGGTGGATGCCGGCGATCCTTCAGCGCCAGGTCTAGGCGGCATCGACGCGCATCGTGCAGCAGCTGCGCGGGAGCTCGCGGAGGAGGCGGGCATCACACTTGCCGACCCAGCCGCACTCGTGGAATTCTCGCGCTGGATCACACCCGAGGAGGTGTCTATCCGCTTCGACACCCGTTTCTTCCTGGGGGAGTTGCCCGACGGGCAGGAGCCTGTCGTCGACGGCCAGGAGTGCGTCGATCAGGGCTGGTTCACGCCGCAAGGGGCACTCGACGCATATGCGCGCGAGGAGATCCTGCTCGTCTTCCCCACGATCAAGCACCTGGAGCAGCTTGGGGTGTTTTCGAGCGTGGCCGAGCTATTGGAGTACGCGCGGGGTCGCGAGGTGCTGCCGGTGCAGCCGAAGGTCTGGTTCGACGGCGAGGTTGCGCGCGTAGCGCTGCCGGGCGAGCCAGGATACGCCTAGCCCAGATCTGTGCCGTCCCGCACGGCGGACCTCAGCGCTGAATCGTACCCATCACGTGCGTGACGGCGTTGATCAGCGCCAGATGCGTGAACGCCTGCGGGTAGTTGCCGAGATGCCGGCCGCTGGAGGCCTCGAGCTCCTCCGCGTACAGGCCCAGCTCGGATGAGTAGCCGAGCAGCCGCTCGCAGAGGCGCCGGGCGTGCATGTGCTCGCCGATCTCACACATGGCCGAGACGAGCCAGAACGAGCAGATCAAGAACGTGCCCTCCTCGCCGCTCTGGCCATCGTCGGTCTCGTCTGTGCGGTAGCGCAGCGCCAAGCCGTTCTCGGTCAGCTCGTCGCGGATCGCCATGACCGTCGCCCGTACGCGCTCGTCGTCGGCAGGTAGGAAGCGCATCAGCACGATCAGCAGGTTGGAGGCGTCGAGCGCATCGGTGTCGTAGTGCTGACGGAAGACGCCGCGCTCGTCCAAACCGTGCTCGAGGACGTCAGTCTTGATCTCATCGGCAACCCCCTGCCACTGCTCGGCCAACTGCTCATCGCCGTGGCGTTCGGCCAGCCGCGCGCCACGGTCCATCGCGACCCAGCACATGAGCTTCGAGGAGACGTAATGGCGGGGCTCTCCACGGGCCTCCCAGATGCCCTGGTCTGGTTCGCGCCACACCTTGGCCGCACATTCGACTTGGTCGACGAGCACCGGCCACAGACGCTCGGGGATGTGATCGCGACGCTTGGAGTGCAGGTAGACCGAGTCGAGCACGGCGCCGTAGACGTCGTTCTGGCGTTGGTCGTAGGCACCGTTGCCGACGCGCACCGGGCGCGCTCCCTCGTAGCCCTTGAGGTGCTCGAGCGTGGACTCGCTGAGGTCCTTCTGGCCCTTGATGCCGTACATGATCTGTAGCGACCCGTCCTCGTTGCGCTCCATGTCGGCGACGTACTGGATGAAATCGTCGGCCTCCCAGTCAAGGCCGAGCGCGTGCAGAGCCCACAGCGTGAAGGAGGCGTCGCGCATCCAGCAGTAGCGGTAGTCCCAGTTGCGCGAGCCGCGCGGCGTCTCGGGCAGCGAGGTGGTGGGCGCCGCCACGAGCGCACCGGTGGGCATGAAGGTGAGTCCCTTCAACGTGAGCGCCGAGCGCTGCAGGTGCGCGCGCCACGGATGGTCTGGGTAGTTGCCTTCGGCCAGCCAGGTACGCCAGAAGTGGCTCGTGCGGTCGATGCGCGCCTCGGCTTCTTCGACGGTGCGCGGGCCGCGCAGCTCTCTGGTCCAGGAGATCGCGCAGAAGCGCTTCTCACCCTCTGCCATCGTGTGGCGCGAGTGCGCGCGATTGCCCTCGATGCCCATGCGCGTGTCGCTGTACAGGCGAAACGCGGTGCGCTCGTTGGTTGCGTCCAGGCCGTGGCCGTACTCGTCTTCGACGTGGCTCCACTGTGCCGCTGTGACACCGAAGTCGAGCATCGGCTCGCACACCATCTCCACCTGTACCTGACCCTGGATGCATTCGACGATTCGTACGAGCAGATGGTCGGCGTCGAAGTCGGTGGGCGGGCGCGTATGGCTGGTGCCGCGGTCCTCGTCGTGCCAGTCGCTGATCGTGAGCGCATCCACCACGCGCAGCCAGCCCTGGGGCGTCATCCAGGTCGTCTCGAGCACGTTGGTGCCCGGTAGGTAGCGTCGCCCGACGGGCACGTACATGCCGTATGGCCCGACCCGGAAGCTGCCGGCACTGCGGTCGAGCATCGCGGCGAACACCGAGGCGGAATCGAAATGCGGCAGGCACATCCACTCGATCGCGCCGTCGGAGGCCACCAGAGCGCCTGTATGGCAATCGGAGAGGAAGCCGTAGTCAGCGATCGGTGGGAACGGCGAATCTTGCGCTGGAACGGGAATGCGCGATCCTCCTGGCTGCACCACCTGACCGTCTACTGCGGCTTCACGACTCGACGAAGTGCTACTCATCGAATGCACGCCGGCTTCACTCGATCCGCGCCCACGACGCCGGCAGACTTCGAGGCGGGAGCGCTCATCGCGCAAACGGTAGCGGGAGGCGGCCCTCTTCGGCGAGCTTGTCGAGATGCGCGGCCAGCGTGATGGCCGCGAGCGGGCGCAGCTGCTCGGGCACATCCGACCATGCGGCGTCCAACAGCGCCCGCTCTCCGCGGCGGCCTTCGGCGATCGCCTCGAGCAGACGACGCTCGCGATCGAGGCGATGCTCGATGTATTCGCCGATGCGCTCCCCAGGGGTCCAGATCGGCGGGCCATGGCCTGGACAAAGAACCTCCAGCTGACGTTCTTGCAGTCGCCGCAGGCCATTCAGGTAGCCGGCGAGCGCTCCTGGGTCGGGGGCTACGAACACGCTGCCCTCTCCGAGGATCGCGTCACCGGCAAAGCAAGCCCTGCCTGCGACCAGGGCGAAATGATCGGGTGCGTGACCGGGCGTGTAGAGCGCCTCGAAAGGCCCGAAGCGCACCCCGTCGGTCAACTCCACGTCGGCGCCGCCACGACCGGCGGCAAGCGGCGCGGGAAAGCGCTCGCGCAGTGCCGCCACCGCCTCGGAGTGATCGATGTGGTCGTGGGTGAGCGCGATCCCTCCCAGTCCGCCACGTTCTTCAAGCGCAGTGGTCAGGCGCTCGAGATGAACCGCCAGTTCAGGACCCGGATCGACGACCCAAGACGGATCGCGTCCCACCACCCAGCTGTTGGTGCCAGACATCGTGAGCGGACCCGGGTTCTCGGCCCGGAGGCGAAGGATGCCGAGACCCTCCAGTCGCTCGTCCTCTGATGTGTCGGCACTCATCGACGCGACGTTAGCCGAGCTGGGCCCACCCGGCAAATAGTTGCAACCGCTACTTGGGCGTGCGCAGCCTGTTAAGGGAGTAGGCAGCACCATCCCAAGGAGATGAGACATGGCCAGATCCGAGCACGCCAACCCGAGCGCAGCCCACAGTCCCAGCGGCGATCCACAAGCGCACGAGCGACGCGCGCGGAACCATCGATTCGCCCGTCGCGCCAGGTGCTCCCCCACGCTCAGCCTCATCGTGGGCTTGGCCTGTCTGGCGATCGCCGCCGTTAGTTTGCCGGCAGCCGCTTTTGCGGCTCCGCAAGTGACAGTCAAGGCAAAGATCCTGCCGGTCCTCAAGAATCCTGCCTCACCCAAAGGCGGGTCCTACCCCAAAACAGGCAACATCCTTGGTGCTGGAGCGTCCGTTGAAGCGCAAATGACGATCAGCGGCACCGAATACGGTGGCTTTCCTTCACCGCTGACAGGGGTAGTGGTGTATTTGCCCTCCGGCACCAAGCTACACCCCCAGGGCTTTACGACTTGCTCGAATGCGATCCTCGAAAGCCACGAAGTGCAGAACTGCCCAAAGAAGTCGATTGCGAGCCCGAAGGGCGAAGTGCTCGGAGTGGTCAGCTTCGGCGCCTCGCGCGTGCAGGAGAAAGCGACCGTCCAAGCATTCTTCACGCCGGGCGGCAACATCGCGTTCTTCACCGAAGGTAGAGAACCGACGGTGATCGAAATTCTCTCCACCGGCAGGTTCTCCGGAGCCTCCAACCCGTTCTCGCAGAAGCTGACAGCGGTCGTACCGCTCGTCTCGACGGTGCCTGGAGCTCCCTATGCCTCGGTGCTTTCGATCAAGATCAGGGTCGGCGCCGCCTTCATGCAGGGCAAAAAGCTGATCTCCTACGGCACCGTCCCGAAGAAGTGTCCGAAGGGCGGCTTCCCGGCCAAGACCGAACTCAAATACCTCAGCGGGGAAACCTCGACGGTCAGCATCAAGGTTCCCTGTCCGAAGAAGTAACGACCAGTCCACCCAACGCCGAATGCGATCCAACTCGGGTTGCATTCGGGCCGGGTGGTGTCGGCAAGCTTCCTGTCTGCTGGGGACAGACAGGAAAAGGGGAGGACGGGAGAGGACGAGCGCGAAGAAGCCTCCCGGGCATTGACTGCCCGGGAGGCCGTCTACCGGGGGAGGCGCTCCCCAGTAGCCGTGTCGCGCGACACCCGATAGCCCTCTGGCGGGGTGCGTGGAGGTGGGCCCTCCTAAGTGGTGTCACGATCGAACTCTGTGTCCGGCGGAATATTCCCCCAACCGAGCACCTTCAACCGTAAATCTTGCAGCGCCGCCACCCATGCGAACATATGTTCGTGCGCTGGAGCGATCTGACCGAGGAGGCCGACGAGCAGCGCCGCCTGCCCGGCTACCGTGACGAGGCCGTCGTGCGCCATTTCGACGCGCCCGAGGCACTCGATACGCGCTTCTACGAGGTCCGCGCCCGCTCGGTGCTGAACCGCGTGCCGGCTCGTTCCCGCATGCCGTTCAGCTGGACGATCAATCCCTATCGGGGATGCAGTCATGCATGTGTTTACTGCTTTGCCCGACCCACGCACAGCTATCTGGGCTTCGACGCCGGGCGTGACTTCGAGCGCGAGATCGTCGTCAAGGTCAACGCGCCCGAGGTACTACGCCCGGAGCTTGCGCGTCCATCATGGAAGCGAGAGCACGTAGCACTGGGTACGAACACCGACCCCTATCAGTGGGTCGAGGGCCGCTACCGGCTGATGGTGGGCATCTGGGAAGCGCTGCGCGACGCCGCCGACGGGGCCGGCAATCCCTGCTCTGTGCTCACAAAGTCGCCCCTCCTGCTGCGCGACCTGCCGTTGATGCTGCAGATCGCCGAGCGCACCGCGATCAGCGCGAGCTTGTCGATCCCGACACTCGACGAGCGTGCTTGGCGCGCCACCGAGCCTCATACCCCCAATCCCCGCGCCCGCCTGGAGGCGGTCGCGGAGCTCAATCGTGCCGGCATCCCGACGGGCGTATTGATCGCGCCGCTGATGCCCGGTATCAACGACAGCCCCCAACAGCTCGAGCCGCTGTTGCAGGGTGCAATCGAGGCCGGCGCGAGAAGCATCGGGGGAGTTGCCTTGCACTTGCGCGGCGGGGTCAAGGACGTGTTCATGGACTGGCTGCGTACTCAACGCCCGGAGCTGGTGAGACGCTACGAGAGCCTCTATGCAGGCGGCGCCTATGCACCGGCGGATGAACGCAAGCGCCTGGCCGGCCTCGTGCGTATTCCCGGAACCGAGAGTGGATCCAGAAGATTGGCCGGCCCACGTGCCGGCTCGCCGCACCCACCGGGCGACTCCCAAGGGGACTCCCAACAGAGCTTGTTTTGAGCACCTTCGGAGCGACATTCGCCTACTCGAGAGAAAGTCGCGGCATATGCTTTCGCGACAACTACCAGGAGGGCGAGGATGAGCGAGCCGACCACATACACGCTCGACGGGCCGATCGCGACGATCACGATGGACGACGGGAAGGTCAACGCGCTCTCGATCGTTATGTTGCGCTCACTTCACGATGCCTTCGAGCAGGCGGAGCGCGACGAAGCCGCTGTTCTGCTGAGCGGTCGGGAGAAATGCCTCTCCGCGGGGTTCGACATCAACGTGTTTGCCGGAGGCGGCGGGCAACTGCTCGAGATGCTCACGCTCGGCGCCACGCTGTATGAGCGCATGCTCTCCTTTCCGAGGCCCGTGGTCGTCGCCTGCAACGGTCATGCGATCGCCGCGGGAGCCTTTCTGTTGCTCTCGGCGGACGCGCGGATCGCCACCGACGGGCCCTTCCGCATCGGTCTCAACGAGGTCAAGATCGGTTTGACCGTTCCGTGGTTTGCGATCGAGCTGGCGCGCCATCGCCTCACGCCCGCCCACTTCGATCGCGCCGTCGTCAACGCCACGATGTATACGCCTCGCGAGGCGGCCGCCGCTGGGTTCGTCGACCGAGTCCTACCGGCAGAGGATCTGCGAGCCGCAAGCCTGGAGGCCGCCACCGAGCTCGCTGGGCTCAATCCGGTCGCCCACGCGGCGACCAAGCTGCGTGCCCGCGCGGCGGCGCTCGGCGCTTTGCGCGCGGCGATCGAGACCGAGCTCACGGTCCAGGACCTGGGAGCCGCACAGGAGCCGGCCTGAGACACGGGCTCGACCTCGTTCTTGCTGCGCCTCCGGCCGATCCGCGCCGGCCGATAGATTCACCCGATGGAGCGCGAGGTTCAGATTCGCGATGAGACGATCAGGCTCGGTCAGCTGCTCAAGCTCGTTGGGATCATCGACAGCGGCAGCGAAGCAAAAGCGTTCCTCACGCTTCAGTCGGTCCTGGTCAACGACGAGCGCGAGACGCGCCGTGGGCGTCAGTTGCGCCGCGGCGACACGATACGCGTGGGCGAGCAGCAATTGTTGGTGACAAATACCGACTGAGCGCGAAAGCGCCACACCCGACGACGTCCGGCTGAGATGCCACCCCAAGCTCTAGCCCTCGCGCTCGCCGCCTCCATCTACCCACCGGCGGTACTGGCGGTCATCGCCCTCGGTCGAGGCTCAAAGGTGCGCTCGCGAGTACTCGCCTTCGTGCTGGCCGCGGCTGCGATCACCTATGCGGTCGGCACCCTCGTGCTGTTCCTGCTGGACGAAGTGGGCGCCACCGGACCGCACCATTTGACCCCAAGCGCCGCACTCGACCTGGGCTTCGGCGTGTTGTTGCTGGGATTCGCCGTCTATCTGCGCCGAAAGCAACCGCCCCCAGAGAAGCCGAAGGGCACATCCAAGATCGATCGGTATCTGCAGAGCACTCGACTGGCGTTCGTGCTCGGCATCACGCTCTATGTGCTGCCCTCGCCGATTTACATCGCCGCGGTCAAGGAGGTCTCCGATGCGAAACTCTCGACCGGCGGCAAGCTGCTCGGTCTCCTCGTCACGGTGGCGGTGATGCTGTGGCTGATCGAGCTGCCGATGCTGGCGCTACTGCTGTTCCCTGCCCGTGCCTCGGACTCGCTCGAGCGGATCAACGCCTGGTTTACGCGACGCGGACGTCTGCTGGCGGTGCTCGCATGCGCGGCAGCCGGCCTCTATCTGATTATCAAAGGCCTGGTCAACCTGATCAGCTAGCGCCGGGCGCCTCAGGGAAGGCACTGCCGATCGCCTCTCCCGCAGTGCCACTTGACGGTTGCTGGTCAAAGTCGCTCGCGGGACTCAGTGTCTCCTCCTGCAAACCTGCACGCAATCCAACGAAAGCCACAATCGCTGCAGCCGCCATGACCGCCGCCATCACGTAGAGCACCGAGCGTGTGGCGTAGGCAAAGTCGAGCTGCACGAAGTGGGGAATCGACGCGATGTTCCCGCCACCACCGCGAGATTGGGCGATGCTCGACGCCTCGGCATGTGCCCGCGCACTGGGCACGCCCTTTGCGATCAGCGATGTCGTGACGCGCGAGCGCATCTGCGAAACCAGGATCGTGCCGAGGATCGCGAGGCCGAGGCTGGCGGCGTAGTTGCGGACCGTCTGCGTAATGCCCGTCGCCTCTCCATAGGAGAGCCTGGAGGCGCGATTGACCGCATCGGTACTGGCCGGGCCGAGCATCATGCCCATGCCGGCGCCGGCGAGGATGATGTACCACTGCTGAGCGCTGAAGCTCAGGTCGGTGATCTTTCCCGCCCACAGCCAGAAGCCGACGGCACTCAGCGCACAGCCGAGCACCACCGGACGCTTGCCGCCCACCCTGTCGAGCATCCGCCCGCCGATCTGCGCGGCGATCACGAAGCCGATGAAGAAGTACAGGATGTAGAGACCCGCCTCCGACGGCGACTTGCCCAGGGCGATCTGTGCATACTCGCTCGCGAAGAAGAACACTGGGACGAACACCAGCATCGAGATGGCCAGCACAAGGTTCTCCACCAGGAACGCCCGGATGCGAAAGATGCTCATCTCGATCAGCGGCGAGTCGGTGCGCAGCTCGACGAAATAGAACACCACCAGCAGCGCCGCGCCGATCGCGATGCACGCCCCTGTGGCGGGATCGCTCCAGCCCCATGTGGAGGACTGCTGAAAGCCGAATACGCTCAGGGCGACGCCAGAGACGATCAACGCCAGACCCCGGTAATCCATACGCGCCGGTTGATGCTGAGTCCTCGGTTTTGAGAGGACGATCAAAATCAGGGCGATAATGGCGACTGGAATGTTCACCCAGAAGATCGCCCGCCATGTCCACTGCGTGAGATAGCCACCGAGGATCGGACCCACCGCGGTCAACCCGCCAGCGATACCGAAGAAGATCGCAAGCGCCTTGCCACGTTCGCGCAGCTCGAAGGTCTGCACCACGATCGCCAATGCGGCCGGGAACATGATCGCGCCACCGGCGCCCTGGATGACACGGAACGTCACGATCCAGGCCTCCGCCAGGCTGCCCTTGGGAGTTAGCCCGCACATCGCCGAGGCCGCCGCGAACACGACCACGCCGAGCGTCACCATCTTGCGGTGGCCGACCGTGTCGGCCAGGCGACCACCGAAGGCGAACAGCGAAGCCAGCGAGAGCAGGTAGGCGTTGATCGCCCACTGCGTCCCTGTGCTCGTCAGGCTCAGCTCCTTCTGGATTTCCGGCGCGGCGATCGACACGATCGTCTGGTCGATGAACGTCATTGCGACCGCGAAGATCATCGCCGCCAGGATCAGGTTCCTGGACTGCCCTCCAGTGGTGCCGACACTCGCCACAGCCATGAGACTAGCCCGCCGCCTCGCCCACCAACTCCTCGAGCAGCTTCGCCATCTGCTCGAGCGTAGATCGATGTTCGGCTACGTCATATTCATCACTCAAATCGCGGGGATCGCTGTACGCCATCAGAACCTCCGCCCCGTCTCGCCAAACCAGAACCCGCAAGGGCAGCTCGATCCCTATCCGCCGGTCGCTCAGCATCAGCGGAGTGCCAGCCCGCGGACTGCCGAACAGCACAACCTCCTCCTCGGCAAGCTCCAATCCGGCCTCGCGCGCCGCGGCGGCGTGGTCGATGCGAGCGAACACTGTGAGACCCCATCGCTCGATCGCCGCGAGCAACGATCTCGTGGTGTCTGAATAGTTCGAAATGCTTCGCTTTACGACCAACCTGGCCATGCCGTGCTCGCACTATGGCAGGAAAACCTACATCGGACAGCCCAGCGTCCAGCGCGTGAGGTTCCCCGCCGATGAAGGCTTGCGGGCCGTGAACTTCAGCGTGAGCTTGTTGTAGACCCTCAAACCCCGCTTGCAACTGCGCGTGTCGTATGCCTTCACGCTCACGGGAAAGCGGACCACTTTTCCTTCGGCGCAGTTGGGCGTGCACGTATTCGTCAGGAACGTGCCGGCTGCGCTGGCACTCGCGCCACCGAAGCTCGACCAACGCAATCCGCTGAGGGCCGTGTTGCCGTCACCACATGTGAGCGTCACCTGTTTGGGGCGACTGCTGGCCTTGTTGCAGTTGGTGATCTTTACGGTGCCTGCCCCGGAGGCAGCCATCGCGCCGGCGGCGGCCGTTGCCGCTACGAGCGTCGTGAGTACGAGAAATTGTCGGCTGAGACTGTGCATTCTGCGATCCTCCTTGCGTCGGTGGCTACGATCTGCTCGCGGCTATGGTCTCACGCGCTCGCGCATATGGGGAGGGGACGGTGGCGCTGCCCGGCTCAGGCGGCTCGCCCGCGCATGCGGCACGCACTGGCCTCAGCCTGCTCTTGGTCGAGGACGACGACGGCGATGCCCTGCTCGTCGAGGACCTGCTCGAGGTTGCGCTTCCGGGGGCTCGGCTGACTCGCGCACGCACATTCGCGCAGGCCCTTGCCAAGCTGGGGGATGACATCGACTGCTTGCTGTTGGACCTGAAGCTTCCAGACGCAGAAGGGCTTGACACCGTCGTGCGCCTACGCACACAGGCGCCGAGAATCCCGCTGGTCGTACTCACCGGGCTCAACGACGAGGCGGCCGGCGTCGGGGCGGTCGAGGCCGGCGCCCAGGACTATCTGGTCAAGGGCCATGTGGACGGCAATCAACTGGCACGGGCGATTCGCTATTCGATCAGCCGCCGCCAGGCAGACGAGGCCCGCCAGCAGCTTCGTCTAGCCCAAGCCCAGTCTCGTGAGGCCACCCGACTCGAACGCGGGCTTGCACCGCGACCGTTGATCGGCGATGACTCTGTGTGGATCGCGACGTGCTACCACTCGGGGCGCGACCGGGCACTGCTGGGCGGCGACTTCTTCGATGTCGCCGAGACGCCCGACGGTCACGTGCGCCTGGTGGTCGGCGACGTCTGCGGGCACGGACCCGACGAGGCCGCGATCGGCGTTTGCCTGCGTGCTGCTTGGAGGGCGCTTGCAATCTGTGGAGTCGAGCGTGAGAGAACCATGCGCGCTCTGCAGCGGGTACTCGAACACGAACGCGAGATTCCCCTGCTCTTCACGACCCTGTGCATGCTCGAGGTCGAGGCCGGTGGCGCCGGCGCGGAGATGGTGCTCGCCGGACATCCGCCGCCGATCCTGATCGACGGCAGCTCTGTATCGGACTTCCCGAACGTCGCCGTCGGGCCGCCGATCGGACTCGGCGACGGGCGTTGGCAGCCCACCCACCTCGACCTGCCCGCCGGCTGGGCCATGCTGCTTCATACCGACGGCATCACCGAGGGGCGCATCGGGGAGGGATCGGAGCGACTGGGGACAGCCCGGCTGCAAGCCCTGATCGCCGAGTACATCGCCGCTCACCGCAATTGGCGAGAGCAGCCGGATGAGATGCTTGCCAGCCTGATCGCACAAGCCGAAGCGCTCAACGGAGGCGCCCTCACCGACGACGTGGCGATGGTGCTTCTCGGCTCCCGCGACCGGAGCCCGGCGAGAACGTGAACGCAGTCACGCCGCCGGGGGAAAGCGGCGCCCCATCCGACATCCCACCCGGGGCAATCAGTGCTCCGCCCAGCACATCGCCGCGCGCGCTTCCCCGTCTGCGCGTCGGCCAATGGCTCGGCCTCACGATCGGCGTCCTGCTCCTCTTTGCGGTAACTGGGATCGGTCTCGCCCTGATCGCCAACCACAGGCTGAGCGAGCAGCGCAACATCGTGCTGAACCAGGTCGAGCCTGCTCTGCACGACGCCCTCGACCTCGAAGCTGCCCTGGTCAACGAGGAGACCGGAGTGCGCGGCTACATCATCACCGCCAAGCCTGAATTTCTGCAGCCCTATTACACGGGCCGTGCCGCCGAGGCTCGCGCCTACAGCAAGCTTGGCAAGCCGGGGAGGATCACCGGCGTGACGTTGACCGGCGATGTCCAGGCGGTGCGCAAGCGAGCTCGCGCATGGCAGCTCGAGTTCGCACAGCCGACGTTGCGCAAAATCAATATGGGCCACACAGAATCGGTGGCCGCCAACGTCAAGGGCAAGGCTCTCTTCGATGCGCTCCGCGCGCCGCTCGACCGGCTACAGGCGGCGCTCAGCAACAGACTTGCACTTGCCCGCCAACAACTCGAAGACGACGCGAACTTCCTACAGATCGTGCTGTTGGTCGCCGCGGCGCTCATCTTGGGCAGCCTGATCGGCGCGGGCTACCTGCTGCGGCGGATCATCACTCGTCCACTGGCGGTGCTGGGGCGCGAAGCCGAACAGGTCTCGGCAGGAGACTTCGACAAGTCCGTTGCGATCCGTCACGGCCCGCGCGAGGTCGTGCAGCTTGGCAGCGAGATCGACGCGATGCGTCGTCGCATCGTGAACGAGCTGACCGTCGTGGAACGCATCCGCGAGCAACTGGAGGCCCAGGCGCTCGACCTGACGCGCTCCAACGCCGAGCTCGAGCAGTTCGCCTACGTCGCCTCTCACGACCTGCAGGAGCCGCTGCGCAAGGTCGCGAGCTTCTGCCAGGCGCTGCAGCGCCGCTACGGCGGACAGCTCGACGAGCGCGCCGACCAGTACATCGAGTTCGCCGTGGACGGCGCCAAACGAATGCAGACCCTGATCAACGACCTGCTTGCCTTTTCGCGTGTGGGACGCAGCGGAGCCGAGCACGAACTGGTGGATCTCGAGCTTGTGCTCGGCCAGGTCAGGGAATCGCTGTCGAGCGCTCTGGAGGAGTCAGGGGCAACGGTGGTGGCCGACGAGCTACCGAAGGTGCGTGGCGATCGCACGCTACTTGTGTCGCTGTTTCAGAACCTGATCGGCAACGCCGTCAAGTTCCGTGGCGAGCAGGCACCGGTCGTGCGCTTGACAGTGACCCGTAAGGGCCAGGAGTGGCAGTTCAGCTGTGCAGACAATGGGATCGGCGTGGAACAGGAGTACGCGGATCGCATCTTCGTCATCTTCCAGCGTCTGCACACCAAGGAGGCCTACCCCGGTACCGGCATCGGGCTGGCGATGTGCCGCAAGATCGTCGAATATCACGGTGGGCGCATGTGGCTCGACTCAGAGCACACGCCCGGTGCCGAGTTTCGTTTCACTCTGCCAATCGCCAAGGAGGAAGCGCCATGATCGCCGAGCTGGTCTCGGTCCTGCTGGTCGAGGACGATCCCGGAGATGTGCTGCTCGTCAAGGAAGCGTTCGAGGACCACAAGGTCGGCAACGTCCTGTCGGTGGTCCATGACGGCGTCGAGGCGATGCAGTACGTGCGCGGCGAAGGCGCCTACGAGGGCTCGCCGCGCCCGGACCTGATTCTGCTGGATCTGAACATGCCGCGTAAGAACGGCATTGAAGTATTGGAGGAGGTCAAGAGCGATCCCAACCTCTCGTTGATCCCAATCGTCGTATTGACGACCTCAGAGGCCGAGGAGGACATCGTGCGTGCCTACAAACTGCACGCCAACGCCTACATCACGAAGCCGGTCGACTTCGAACAGTTCAGCCGCATCGTGCACCAGATCGACGACTTCTTCATCGGCCTTGTGAAGCTGCCGCCTTCGCGCTGAGCCGACCGGCGAGGCGTGAGCATGCGCGCATCGATGCGTCAGCTGCGCGCACAGCGGCGTACCCGCGTCTTCCCGCACCCGTCAAGCAGGCGCGTCGGCGGGCAGGCCGACAAGCTCGGCACTGCGTTCCCACAGACCCTCGGCCAGCACCTCGTCCTGCGCTTGGGCGCTTGGCTGGGCCACCTTCTCGTTTTCTATGTACTCACCGGTGAGCGAAGCCGTCTCATCGGACAGCGACAACCAGATCAGCGAACGGGCGCCGCGCGCCGGCGAGCGAAAGAAGGGGCCGGCCAGTGTCGTCAAGACCTTCCAGATGCCATTCTCGTTCTTGCCAAAGCCCGTGCGCACGACGCCGGGGTGAAAGCAGTTGGCGCATAGCTCTGGAGACCGCTTCGCCAGCTCGCGCGTGAAGAGGATGTTGCACAACTTCGAGGTGCCGTAGACACGCATGGCCGCGTAGGACTTCTCGGACTGCAGGTCCTCTAGATCGAGCCGGCCGGACTTGTGCGCATCGGACGCAGTTGTCACCACGCGGCCCCCTGTCAAGCGATCGCGCAACAAGGCCGTCAGCAGGAAAGGCGCGAGATGATTTAGCGCGAAAGTCCGCTCCAAGCCCTCTGATGTGACCTTGCGCGAAGCGAACAGTGCGCCTGCGTTGTTCGCCAGCACATCGATGTGCTCGTAGTTCGAGCGCACCTCCTCGGCCAGCTTGCGCACATCGCTCATCAGCGACAAGTCGGCGATATGCTCGTGCACCGGTGCGCCGCCGCCGACCGCTCTTGCTTCCTCGGCCACAGCCGTCACGCGCCCGGCCTCGCGACCCACGAGTGCAAGCTCGGCGCCTTGGCGGGCAAGCTCGATCGCCGCGGCTTGGCCGATGCCGCGCGTGGCACCTGTCAGGAGGACGAGCGTCATTTCCCAACCCACTCTACTTGCAGCGCCCCCAAGCGGTCGTCATACCGCTGAGCGGATCGCGCCCGAAATTCAGATGGTCACCTCGTTCAGAGGCCACCAAACCCTCGGCCGGCCGGCTGCGCCAGTCGAGGCAGCCCCGACGGTCTTACTCCCATACGCTTGGACGCATGGCCCTACCCCCCTTCCCCGTCCCGCATGCCGTCGTGCGCGCCGGGTTGAAACTACGTAGCGGCGTGCTCCGCTTGGCCGATCGCATGCTGCCCGCCGAGGCGGCGCTGTGGGATTTCACGGCCGGGCTGCAGCGCACCAAGCTCGCCGGTGCGCTCGTCAGCTCCGGTCTCGCGGACGCGCTCGCCGACGGGCCGCGCGACACGCGCGCGCTGGCCGAAGAGCTTGGTCTCTCCGAGGATGTGACGCTGCGCGTGCTCGGCGCCGCGGCAGCCTCGCGACTGGTACGCCTGGACCGCAACGGCAGAGCCAGCCTTGCCCGCCTCGGCGCGCCGCTGTCGCGCAAGCACCCGCGCTCGATCGCCTCGTGGGTCGCCTACCAGGCGGCGCCTGCCAACGCAACGGCACATGCCGAGCTCGAGAGCCAGCTTCGCGGCGGAGCCGAGCCCTCCGGCCACAGGCGGGCATACGGCGACTCGGTTTGGGAGTACTTCTCCGAGCACCCGCAGGAGGGGGCACGCTTCGGCGAGGCGATGCGCGAGCTCACGGCGATCGACCTGCCAGCGCTCTCGCGCGCGTATCCCTGGCCAAAGGAGGGCGTCGTCTGCGACGTGGCTGGCGGCATCGGCACGCTGCTCGCGGCGATTCTCGAGCGTCGCCCCCACGCGCGCGGCATCCTGCTCGACGCGCCTGAGGTGCTTGCCGACGCGGAGGAGTTCCTGCGAGCGAGCGGCGTCGGCGAGCGTGTCGAGCGGCGCGCCGGAGACCTATTCGGCACGCTTGACGCGAACGCCGATGTTTACGTGCTCAAGTGGATATTGCACGATTGGAGCGACGAGGCCTGCCGCGACATTCTGCGCCGTATCCGCGCGACGATGCCCCTCGGGTCGCGAGTCGTGGCAATCGACCAGCACCTGGAGCCCGGGCGGCCCAGTCCCTTCAGCTCGCTGGCCGACCTGCTGATGCTTGTCGAGTGCGAGGGTGGGCGCGAGCGCTCGCCCTCGCAGGTGCATGCCCTGATGGCAGACGCCGGGCTCAGCCCCGGGCGCGTGCGCCATGCGGGCTTGCACATGGTCGTGGAGGGTATCGCCGCAGACTGAGAGTCCCAAAACACGCTGCCCCGCGCGCGGGTATCCCGGTATCCCGTTTAGAAGATGTTCAAAATGAGCTATGCGTCTCGACACCCCCCTTGCGTGGAGCGGCAGATTTATTTGGGTACCAAACCTTTATCTAAGCCTCCGCAAAAGAGGGGTGTTAGGCGATCATGCAAAACGAGATACACAAGCGCTTACCGATCCATGAACACCCGCCGCACGATTTATCTTTGGCGCTTGCCTTCGCGGTGTCGTGCAACTCGGTGTTCGCCCCCTTGAGAGTGAAGGTTGGCGTTTGAAAAGACGCTCTTAGGAACTATGAGCCAGCAGTCCCGCGCGCCTGCGTGTGGCGCGCACCGCCTCGGTCAACGTGTCGATGTCATAAGCGCCGTGGTGGCGGCGTCCGTTGATGAAGAACGTCGGCGTACCCGAGACGCCGCTGGCGTCGGCGCCCGCCACATCCTCTGCCACTCTCGCCGCGTAGTCGTGGTGGCGCAGCTCGTCCCAGAAGCGCTCGACGTCGAGGCCCAGCTGCTCCGCGTAGCGGCGCATGTCGAGCGGCGTGAGCGTGTCCTGGTGGGCCAGCAGCGCGTCGTACAGCTCCCAGAACTTGCCCTGGGCCGCCGCCGCCTCGGTCGCCTCGGCTGCCAGCTGTGCGCTCGAGTGGACGTCGTTGAGCGGCAGGTGACGCCAGACGTAGCGCAGCTCGTCGTCGAAGGACGAGAGCAGCTCGCGCACTATCTGCTCGGCTTGGCCGCAGTAGGAGCACTCGAAGTCGCCGTACTCGACCAGCGTTACCAAAGCGTCATCGCGGCCGCGGACGTGATCGCGCGCCGGGTCAACGTCGTCGGCGAGGTCGAGGATGTCATCTGCCGTGCCGACGATCTGACGGGCTCGCACCTGCGTGGGCAGGCGTCTCATGAGTTTGAAGACCGCCCAGGCGAGGAGCGGGGCAAGAATCGCCGAGGCGAGCACACCGAGCTTTGCCTCTTGCAGGCGCTCGCCGGAGAAAGCCAGGCTCGAGATCAGCAACGAGACGGTGAAGCCGATGCCGGCGACCGCTCCACCACCCGCCAACGAAGGGAAGCTGAGCGTCGGGCGCACCCCGTGCAGACGTGGGCGCGATGCCAGATATGACGCAGCCAGGATGCCCAATGGCTTGCCCGCCACATAGCCGACAGCGATGCCCAGCGTGATCGGCGAGGTAATCGCATCGCCCAGCAGGCCGCCGGTGACGTGAATGCCCGCGTTGGCGAGCGCGAACAGCGGCACCACCACGTAGCTCGTCCACGGATGCAGGGCGTACTGCAGGCGTTCGTTTGGCGAGATCGCGGAGGCCACGCCTATCTGCGCTGAGCGCGCCAGCTCGGGCGTTGGTTGCTCGCGAAAGGAGCGCGTCAATGCCGTGGCACGCTCCAAGTCCTCGCGCGAGGGCGGGTAAGCACTTGTCACCAGACCAATCGCCAGGCCGGAGATCACCGGGTCGATGCCCGATTCGAACATCGCCACCCACAGCGCCAGACCGACGACCACCGTTAGCTGGCGCCGCCAAGCCGGCACGTAGCGCAGGCCGATCAGCAGCGCGAACAAGGCGATCGCTACAGCCAGCGCGGGCTTCGAGATGTGGCCGGTGTAGGCGACCGTGATCACCATCAGCGCAAACAGGTCGTCCACGACCGCGAGCGTCAGCAGGAAGACGCGCAGGCGCGTGGCGCCGACCGGGGTGAGCAGCGCCAGCGCGCCCAGCGCGAAAGCCGTGTCGGTCGACATCGCCGCGCCCCAGCCGTGCGCGCCCGGGCCACCGGCGTTGAAGGCGAGGTAGATCGCGACGGGGACAGCCATCCCGCCCAGCGCCGCCAGCACCGGGATCGCCAGGCGACGGCGCTCGCGCAACTCGCCCACGTCGAGCTCGCGCTTTGCCTCCAGGCCGACGACGAGGAAGAAGAGGGTCATCAGGCCCTCGTTGACCCAGTGGCGCAGGTCGGCGGAGATGCCGCCGCCGCCAATCGAGATCGACAGCTTCGTGCTCCACAGCGAGACGTAGGAGGACGACCAGGGCGAGTTGGCCCACAGCAGCGCCAGCAACGTGGCCCCGAGCAGCACGATCGCGCCGCCGGTCTCGGTACTCAGGAAGTCGCGCACCGGCGCCGCGAGATTGCGCGCCCAGGCCGTACGGCCGCTGTAGGAGTTGGCTTGCACTTCCGCCATCGCCGACGATTATGGCTGGGCGTTCGTTTTTGCAGTTCCGGGCGCGCATGCGCGCCCGGCCGGACGGTGCATGCACCGTCCGGGACATCGCCGCATGCGGCGATGTCTTCCCTGATTATTTTGAGGTTCGACCCCGACTCGGAGATTGACCCCCGGCTTGGCGCGGGCCCCGTTACAGGACCCGGCGCGCCCAGGTGAAGCTTTCGGCAAGCCAACCAGAGGTCAGCGGCAACACATAAACCCCCTGGTCGGAGGAGTGGATAGCCCACTGGCTGCTGAGCGCGATTCCCTCGTGGATCACGTTCGACTCCGTCGCGGTCGCGTCGAAGCTCGCCGAGCCGAAGAACAAGAGATCGCCAGGCTGAACGTCTTCCAAATGGATGCGGCTGCTCTTGGGGATTTCACCGGCCTGTTCGGCGGCGGTGCGACCGAGGATGCTCCTGCCCCAAGACAGGCCCGAGACCTTGTAGACCCGCCAGGCGAAGCCCGAGCAGTCATAGCCACCGTGTTCCAGCCCGTCTGCCGTATTGTCGGTCGTCCCGCCCCACACGTAGGGCATGCCGATCTTGGAAACCGCGATGCGCAGCACCTCACGCTGAGCGGAGCTGTACTGCGGCAACGAGAAACCGTCGAGCACTTCGCGCGCCGAGGAGAGAGACCAGCTTTCAAGTCCGAGCGCGACCGCGAAGGAGTGCGCCGCTTCGGCGCGCGTGATCGCGTTCCACGGGTACAGCTCCAAGGAGTCTTCCCCGGCCGGGTGGTTGTAGCGCAGGCCCAGGTAGCGAGCGACCACCTCGTTGCCGAAGTAGCTGGGCGGGGTGAGACCGGCAGCCACAGCCACCTGCTGGACGTGTTCGGCGACATCGCCAAGGCCCAGCTGGTCGACGAGCAGCCCATCGAAGCGCACGAGCGTGATCGGGACGTTGGTCTGGAAAGCGATCGGCGAGACTTCCTCGCGTGTGGCAATCGCCGTCAGTGCGGTGCTCTCTACCTGGGCGCTCAGGGGGGCGGCACCGGCAAAGCCCGCGCCGGGCGCTTCGCTCATCACCGCATCGCCGAGGACAAGCTGCTGCTGGGCGCTATCCCAATTGGCGGCCGTCAGCTTTTTGGTCGTTGCGGCCGTTGCTGAAGAGCTCATGCCGAGGCCGGCCGCACCTACACCGGCCAGCGCGACGGTGCAACCAAGCACGAGCGCAAACCTGCGCAGTAGAGGCAAACGAGCTTGTGAGCCCACATCGAGCACATCCCCCCATCGACTGGGGCCAGTGCTGCTTGAGCTTCACCATGGCCTGCTGGCCATCGGTTCGGGCGCCTCGGGCGTCCTGCAACCGTCTGTGCAAAAGGGCGATGCCCCGCGCCCGCGTGCGGGCATCGCCCTCTTTGAAGCAAAGCCCCCCCCGCGCCCGGCGACATTTGCGAGCACCGACAATGGCCTCCGCGCAGGGCGCCTCCCTGTGGAGTACTGGCCGCCCCGCTAGAACGAGGTGAGTCGACTCTGCAGAAATCGCCGCTCGGGCTCGGAGCGAACGAGCTGGAGCGCCCGCTCGAAGGCTATGCGGGCTTCGGCCGATCTGTCGAGACGGCGCAACAACTCAGCGCGGGCGGCATGAAAATAGTGGTAGCCGTCCAGCCCATCGAGAACTTCGATGCTTGCCAATCCCACCGCCGGCCCCTGCGCTTCGGCCAATGCGACGGCCCGGTTGAGCTCGACCACCGGAGAGGGAGCCAACCGCGCGAGCTCGTCGTAGAGCGCAGCGATTTGTGGCCAGTCGCGAGCGCTCTCGGTGTGCAGCGAGGCGATCGCGGCCTGCAACGTATAGGCGCCCATGCCTGCCGGCCCACGCAACGCCAGCGCGAGCTGCAGCGCCTCGTTCCCGGCCCCGATCTGCCGGTCGTCCCACAGGCTCCGGTCCTGGTCGGCGAGCAATACCAGTTCGCCATCGCTGAAGCGTGCTGCGCGGCGCGAATCGTGCAACAGCATCAGCGCCAACAGGCCGCTCGCCTCGGGCTCGTCGGGCATCAGCTCGACGAGCCCGACGCCGAGACGGATCGCCTCCGCCGCCAACTCGCCACGACCGTCATAGCCCTCGTTGAAGATCAGATAGACGACCGCCAGCACTGCGTCCAGACGCTCGGGAAGCAGATGCGCCGGCGGGATCTTGAAAGGGATGCCCGCGGCCTTGATCTTGCGCTTGGCGCGCACCAGCCGCTGCGCCATCGTCGCCTCGGGGACGAGAAACGCGCGCGCGATCTGCTCGGTCCTCAAGCCACCGAGCGTGCGCAATGTGAGCGCAACCTGCGCGTCGGTCGCAAGCGCCGGGTGACAGCAGGTGAAGATCAGCTCCAGACGCTCATCGGAGAATGTCGTGTCCTGCATCTCCTCCTCCACCGTCTCTCGAAGGTCGAGCTGCTTGTACTTGGCCAGCAGCGTCCGGTCGCGGCGAATCCGGTCGATCGCGCGGTTGCGGGCTGTCGTGACGAGCCAAGCGCCCGGATTGGCCGGCACACCTTCGTGCGACCAGCGCTCTGCCGCCGTCGCAAACGCCTCCTGGACGGCTTCCTCGGCGAGGTCGAAGTCGCCGAGGAAGCCGATCAGCGCGGCGAGCACCCGGCCCCACTGCCCGCGAAAGACCTGATCCACCGACGACCCGGCAGCGAACGCTCCGTTCAATCGGGGAGCTCCCTCAGCCAGCGCCCGCACCTCGTCCTAAGATTCGCACTACCAACCCTCCTCCACCAGGGGGCGTACCTCGATCGCGCCGCCCATGCTCGCGGCCGGCACACGTGCGGCCAGTTCGATCGCCGCATCGAGATCCTCGGCCTCGAAGAAGAGGTAGCCGCCGAGCGCCTCCTTCGTCTCCACGAACGGGCCGTCGGTGCTCAGCGTCCTGCCGTCCTTGACCTGCACGGTGGTCGCCGTCTCGGGTTCGCCCATCCGCACACCTGGGGTAACGCCCGGGGTCTCGTTGATCGCCTTGTAGGCGCCGTACACAGCCCCCTGCTCCTCAGCAGAGAGGCCCTCCCACTCAGGCGTTCCCGGCAGCGGCGTGGCGCCTTGATGTATCAGCAGCATGTATTTCATCGCTTCCTCCGTCTTAGAGTACGTTGACACCCTTAGGACGAACGATTACCCGCAAGATCGACAGCTGCTGCTGAAATCGAGCTCAGCGCGAAGCTCGTAGCTCGTCGGGCGCGAGCTCATCGGACGCGCGGAGCTCAGCCCACACAGACTTGCCTTGCGCTGCGCCTTCAGCGCCCCAGCGAAGCGATAGAGCCTCCACAAGACCCAGTCCGTGCGTCGGCTGGGGGCTCAAGCCACCGCCGCGAACCGTGACACTCAGCGGCCTCCTGTCATGAACGGCGATGCGCAGGAGCGAGTCATCGAGCGTCACCGAAATGGAGAACGACGAGGCCGCGTGCAGCACCGCGTTTGTCGCAAGCTCGCTCACGACGACTGCCGCGTCCTGCAGAAGGCTGGGACCACAGCCCCACTCTGTCAAGACGCTGAGCACGAGCCGGCGGGCACGCCCAGGCGAGGCGCTCTCAACGGCGAACACGGCCGCGAGCTTCCTCCCCGAAAGCTCCTCAGCGACATCCGTGCAACCCGAAACAGAGTCGACCAGTTCGAAGGCGCGCTCGTAGAGAGGAACGACGCGATCGCCGCCGTCAACCCATAGGTCGTGTATTGGAGTGGTCATGACCAACCCTCTACCCCGAACTGAGCATCTTGAACTAGGACAGTCGGGTGATCGCGCAAACGACGAGAAACATCGAGCCGCGCCATCGATCAACTAGCATTGGCGGTACGTGAGTCCGTAACGGGTCGTCTTCTGACGCGGCACGGAGGGGAAACACGGGCCTGGCGGACGGATTCCATTCCGTCTCCTTCCTTCCTTCGCCCGGGCCCGATCCAGGAAGGAGGCGAGAACAGGGCTATTCCTTGTCCGACATGCCGACCACCCCGAAGGGGTCGATGTCCGCCGCGATCTCCAGCGCGGTGGTGCAGCTGATGCGCGAGTACACCGGCCGCGGCCCCACCAAGGCCCGCACCTACATCGACGAGGACCTCATTACCGTGGTCCTGCAGGACACCTTGACGATGGGCGAGCGCAGCCTCGTCCGCGACGGCGAGGCGGACCTCGTCCTGACCAGCCGCAAAGCCTTCCAGAGGACCATGAGCACGCAGATGATCGCCGCTATCGAACGGCACTCCGGACGCAGCGTCTTCGCCTTCCTGAGCGACAACCACATCGATCCCGACATCGCCGTCGAGACCTTCGTGCTCGCGCCGATCGCCGATGGCGAAGGGAATAACGAGGGGAACGACGTCAGCCAGAACTGAGCCTCTGGACGCTCGCCAAAGCCTTCGCCGGCGGGGTAGCCCAGACGAGTCGAAGCGCTAACTGATCCAGGAGACCTCTTCGCCTAGCCGATTGGGAGCCGGTTTCTCCTGAGATCCTAATCTCAAGCGTCCGACTCACGATGCTCCTGCAGCAGCTCGCGCCAGCGCTGTGGATCTAGTTGCGCTGGATCGGTGTCATCCATGAAGTCGATCAGGACATCCAGAAACTTCTCCGGCTCGTCCAGTTGCGGAAAGTGTCCGGAGTTCGCAAAGATCTCCAGGCGACTGCCCGTCACCTGCTCATGGGCTCTGAGCCCGTGCGCGACAGGAATTATGGAGTCGTGCTCGCCCCAGATCAGCAGGAAGGGAATATGACCCGCAAGGTACAGCCGGTCTGAGGCGTCCACTCGCTGGCCACCTGGCTCGACGACGCTGCGCAGGGTCTGAACGAAAGCCCCGCGGGTTTCGCTGTCGGCCAGTGTCGCGTGGCCACGGGCGATCTCCTCGATGTCGGTACCCGCACGCAGGCCCAGACGACTGAGCAGACCGCCTGTCGCGCGACCGACGTTCAGCAGTCGTGTGGCCGCCAGCAGGGGAAGGACGAACTCCGACCCCGGTAGCGTGGCCGAGCGCAGCAGCAGGCTCACGTCTCGGCCCAGCCCACCGCTGTCTACGAGCACAAGCCGCTCACAGCGCTCCGGGAACTGGTAGGCGAGCTGCATCGCTATGCCGCCGCCCAGGGAATGCCCGACGAAGGTTGCGCGGTCGTGGCCGAGCGCGACCAGCAGGTCCCTCAAGCCGCTCGCGTAGGCGCCCAGCGAATAGTCGCCCTTCGGCTTGGCGGATTCCCCGTGACCGAGCAGGTCAGGAGCGATCACGGTGAAGCGGCGCGCCAAGTGGGGCATCACCCGCTGCCAGGTCGCGGAGTTGGAGGTGATCCCGTGGACGAGCACCATCACGGGACCGCTGCCCGCCTGGCGATAGGCAACCCGATGGCCATGCAGGACGAGGTGACGGATCTCGAGTTCCTCGGCGGCTTCCTCACTTGTCACTTTTATGCACCTCAGCCACCCAGAGGCGAGGGCGGTATGCGCGTCTCACCATGCACCTCCGGGAGGCTCAGCGCCACCTCGTCCACAAAGCACCACGACCATGTCTCGCCCGGCTCCAACGAGTGCATCAACGGGTGGCCGCTGGATTGACTGTGTGCTGTGGCGTGACGGTTGGGCGAGCTGTCGCAGCAGCCGACGTGACCGCACTCCAGGCAGATGCGCAAGTGCAGCCAGGCGCCGCCCATTCGCAGGCAGTCCTCGCAGCCCTCGACCGACTCGGGCAGCTCGGTTATCTGGATCTGATCCAGGTGGGTACAAGCGGGCATTGGATCCTCCTTCAATCAGGTTTTTTGGGTGCTGGTTGACATCGAATCCTCCGATCAGGCCTTTTGGCTGAAGGGCAGCCGCACGCGAAAAACCGTGCGGCCGGGTTTGCTGTCGAGCGTGAGCGAACCGTTGTGGCGCTCGACCACGATCCGTCGCGCGGTCGCCAGCCCCAGGCCGGTACCGTGGCCCACGTCCTTGGTCGTGAAGAACGGGTCGAAGATGCGCCCGGCCAGATCCTCTGAGATGCCGGGGCCATCGTCGGCGATTTCGACGACCGCACAGTCGCCGTCGGCATGCGTCGAGATCGTGATCGTGCCCTGCTCACCCAATGCGTCGATCGCATTGTCGAGCAGGTTCGTCCACACCTGGTTGAGCTCGGAGCCGCGCACGGTAAGCTTCGGCAGCGCCCGGTCGTAGTCGCGCACCAGCGCGATCGTGGTGTGCTTGAGCTTGTAGCTGAGCACCGTGAGCGTGGTCTCCAAGCCCTCGTGTAGATCGACTTCCACGAGCGCGCCACGGTCCATGTAGGCATAGGACTTAACTGCGCCCACGAGCGAGGACATGCGCTCGGTGGACTCGCACAGCTCGGCCGACAGGCGGCCCGCCGTGAGCGATGCGGCAACCCAGCGCAGCGCGGCGTCGCTCGCGGGGCCCGCGAGCTGGGCGACGCGCTCGAGCCAGGCCCGGTCCACACCCGCCGAAGCCAATGGCTCGGCGAGCCGCCAGGGCTCCCCCACCCCCATCGCCTGCATCTGCTCCAGCAGTTCGTCCTCCGCGTCGGCGGCGTCCAATGCGTCGAGTGCTGTGGCTGACGCGGCTTGAGCGATCGCCCGCTGTTGCAGTGCCACCAGTTGTGCCGCGTCCTCCCGCTCCACACCCGCCTCTACGAACGAGGCCAAAGCCGAGTCGATCGCCTCGAGCGCCTCGGTCATCTGCGCGGCGGCGCGACGAGCCGCGGCCGCGGGGTTGTTGAGCTCGTGCGCGAGCCCTGCGGCCATCGTGCCCAGCGAGGTGAGACGCTCGCTGTTCTGCTCGCGTTCGGTCACCCTGCTCATCACCGGCGCGACCTGGCGCATCACGCGTTGGTGGATCTCAGGTTGAGCGAACGCGAGGCGCTTGAAGTCCTCCGGGGCGACCGTTGCCATGCGACAGTCGGTCTCGGCTTGCATACGCACCCCGAGCGTGCCACCGGTCAGCACGGCGATTGCTCCCATCCACGTCGGCGCCGTGTGATGGCCGACCGGCTCGCTTCTGCCCTGGGCGAGGATCAGCGCCTGGGCGCGGCCCTCGAGCAGCAGCTGCAGACCCGGCGGCTCCTCGCCCTGCTCGGCGATGATCCCGCCCGGATCGACGTGGCGAGTGTGCGCGAGCGCCACCCACTCGGCCAAATCGGTGTCGCTGAGACTGTCGAACAGGTCGACACTGCGCAACTCCTCCAGTGTGACCGGCGGCTCGCTCACCACGCACCCCGCCGCACCCGCCGTGCTGAATACCTCTGCGCAGAGACGGTCCACCGCGTTGAGCGGGAGCCGCGCCCGCCAGTGCCGATACACCCTGGCGCTGGGGCGGGCCTCATGCCTCGACCAGGTACTCGTGGATCAACGACACGGCCATCGAGCCCTCCCCCACGGCGCTTGCGACGCGCTTGATCGAGCGTGCGCGCACGTCGCCCGCGACGAACACGCCGGGCACTGTGGTCTCGAGTACGTAGGGCTCGCGCTGCAGTGGCCAGCCGTTGGCTTGCGCGTCACGACCTGCCAGGATGAAGCCGCGCTCGTCGCGTGCGAGCACGCCATCCAGCCAGTCGGTGCGCGGAGACGCACCGATGAACACGAAGCACGCGTCGGCCTGGAGTGTCTCCTCACCGTCGGGGGTCTTGATCTGCAGACACTTCAGGCGCCCGTCCTCGCTCTCGGCTGCGAGCGCCGAGCTACCCGTGCGAACCTCGATGTTGGGCAGCGCCGCGATCTGCTCGATCAGGTAATGCGACATCGACTTCTCCAGCAGCGAGCGGACGAGCATCGTCACCTTGGCCGCATAGCCACTGAAGTAGACAGCGGCCTGACCGGCCGAGTTGGCGCCGCCGATGACAACCACGTGCTGGTCCGAGCAACCGCGAGCCTCGGTCATCGCCGCGCCGTAGTAGACGCCGGCGCCGGTCAGCTCCGGGAAGCCCGGCGTGTCCAGCTGGCGGTAGGAGACTCCGGAGGCAACGATCACGCAGCTCGCGCTCAGCGCGCCACCACCACTCAACTCCACCAGACGCGCCGAGCCCTCGGCGCGCAGGTTGACCGCCTCTTGGACGGTCAGCAACTCAGCGCCCAAGCGACGTGCTTGATCGGTTGCGCGCCTGGCAAGGTCCGAGCCGCTCAAGCCCGCCGGAAAGCCGAGGTAGTTCTCGATGCGACTCGACTGGCCCGCCTGACCGCCCGGCGCCTCGCGCTCGACCATCACGGTCTTCAGGCCCTCGGAGGCGCCGTAGACGGCGGCCGCGAGTCCCGCTGGGCCGCCACCGACGACAACGAGGTCGTAGTGCTCTTGGGCCGGGGTACCGCTGACGCCGAGACGCTCGGCCAGCTCGAGGATCGTCGGGCGCTCGAGCACCGTGCCATCCTCCAAGAGAGCCACCGGCAGACGCTCGCTGTCGACGCCGGCAACCCGCAGCAGCTCGCGCGCCTCGCCGTCGCGCTCCACGTCCAACCACCGCGCGGGCACTCGATTTCGCACCAGGAAGTCGCGCAGGTCGTGCGACTCGCGCGAGAAGCGGTGGCCGACCCCGCGCACGCCCCCGGCCTCCAGCGCCGCTCCCGCCTCCCATGTGGTGAGCAGATCCTCGACGACCGGGAACAGCTGCTCCTCTGGGGGGTCCCAGGGCTTGAGCAGGTAATAGTCCAGGGCCACCTCGTTGATCGCCGCGATCGCCGCCTCGGTGTCGGCGTATGCGGTCAGCAGCACTCGCTTGGCGTCGGGGACGAGCTGTCGTGCTTGCACCAGGTACTCCGTGCCAGGCATTCCCGGCATGCGCTGATCCGCTATCAGCATCGCCACCTGATCGCCGCGCGTGCGCAGCTCGCGTAGGAGCTCCAATGCCTCGGGCCCCGAGCTGGCACGCAATATGCGGAAGCGCTCGCCAAAGCCGCGGCGCAGGTCGCGGCTGACTGCCGCCAAGACAGCGGGCTCGTCGTCGACCACGACGATCGCGGGCCGGCGTGACTTGGGCTCGGTGTCTGCGGCTTGGGCAGAACGCTCGGCTTGCTCTGACATCTTCCGCATGACAGTAGCTCTCAGTTCCGGGTCGTGCATGCACGACCCGGCCGGACCGTACATGTACGGTCCGGGACAGCGCCGCATGCGGCGCTGTCTTCCCCAAAATGGTTGATGATCGGGTCAGCCGAGGAAGGTTGCTATGTCATCGACCGGCGCGCGCTCGGGAGCGCGCTGAGCCTGCACCGGGTGGCCGAGGTGAAGCAGGCCGATGGGTTGCTCGGCGGCGGGAATCTCGAGTCCTGCGCGGACTGGCGCCTTCTCCAAAATCGGCAGCGTGCGCCAGTAGCCCGCCAGTCCTCGCGCATGTGCCGCGAGCAGGACGATATACGCGGCCACCGCAGCGGCGAGCAGATCGTCGTGCTGCTGGGACGGGTCGCCCTGCAGCTCGACCCCGACGACGATCAGCGTGGGAGCGCGCTCGAGCTTTCGCGCCGAGCCTGGCTGCTCGAGCTCTGCCTCGCGGGCGAGCATGGCCCGTGCTCGAGGGCCGAGCACGCGAAAGCGCCACGGGTTGGTCAGGTGATGGTTGGGCGCCCAACGCGCGAGCTCGAACAGCTCCAGCAACGTTGCCCGGTCGACCGGCTCAGGGCCGTAGGCCTTGTGAGTCCGGCGTGTCCGGATGAGAGTCTCGAGCTCCGCGTCGGTGTGCGTGAGGGCATCTGTGGAGCTGGAAGTCGCAAGCCTCTCCGCAGGCATCTGTGCATCTGGCATAGCCGACACCGTAGCGTCCTACCATCTACGGATGGTGACGAGATCCGCCCATCGGGATGCGGTGTCGACAGGCCACGACCGCAAGCGCATGCTGCTCGGCATGGGCTTGGGTCTGGTCGTCGCGATCGCCGCACTTGTCGTGGCGGCGCTGGCGCTCTCCGGCGTGAGCTTGGCGAGCGACCCGACCGCGCTCGCGCGCGTGTCCGTACAACCGCTGGGCGGCACCCTCGAGCACGTGGAAGCGTTCGGGCCGGACGGTCGGAGGGTGCCGCTGGCGGTGCAGGGCGGGCGCTTGACTCCGCTGACGCGGCTGACTCCGGGCGAGCAGGTATCCGTCGAGGTTCGGGTACACCGCCCCGGATGGCTCGGCTGGGCATTGGGCCACGAACGCACCGAGCGGCTGACGCTGCAAGCGCCCGTCGCACATGTGAGCGAGCAATGGATGACCGTTCCGGCGGGTTCGGCGGTGCACGTCAGCTTCGAGGAGCCGGTGAGCGCCGTCGCCTATGGGAGCACCGGCCGTCTGACCCACCGCACGACGCTCCACAACCCGCGCAGCTCGGTCTCGCTCGGGTCCCAGCCGGCGACCGGCAGCACCGAAATCGCCGCGGCCGCGCGTTCCTGGGAGACGGTTGGCAAGCCGATGCAGGTGAGCTGGTTCCCGCAATCGCACATGACCGTGATGGCGACGATCCCGGCCTCGGGCGCACCGATCTCTCCATACACCCCGATACGCCTGACGTTCTCAAAGACCGTGAACGAAGCGCTCGGGTCGAGCCACCCGACGCTCTCGCCCAGCACGCCGGGGCACTGGCGCGAAACCGACAGCCACACTCTGGTGTTCACGCCGTCGGGGTTCGGAGCGCCGCTGGGCTCGCAGTTGCGAATCCAGCTGCCGCGTGAGGTTGCGGTGACGGCGGGCAGCGGCTCGACGCTGCGCACCACCAGTCAGGTCGAATGGACGGTGCCTGCCGGCTCGACGCTGCGCCTTCAGCAACTGCTTGCGGAACAGGGCTATCTGCCCGTGGACTGGCAGCCCTCTGGCGCACCGGTGGCTCGCACACCCAGTGCCGAGGCACAGGCGGCAGTCGAACCACCGAGCGGGAGCTTCGACTGGCGCTATTCCGACACGCCGCACCAGTTGCAGGCGATGTGGGCTCCGGGCCAGGCGAACACGATCACACGTGGCGCGGTGATGAAGTTCGAGAGCACCCACGAAATCACCGTCGACGGCCTTCCGGGGCCGGCCGTTTGGCGTGCGCTGCTCAGCGATGCGCTCGCCGGCAAGCGTTTGAGCAGCGGCTACACCTATGTGTACGTGCACCGTGAAATCCCAGAGGTGCTCACGCTGTGGCACGACGGGCACACGGTGCTCACCTCGGCCGCGAACACCGGCATCGCCGGAGCCGAAACAGAACTCGGCACGTTTCCCGTGTTCGAGCACATTCCCGAAGGCACGATGAGCGGCACCAACCCCGACGGCTCCCACTACGAAGACCCCGGAATCAAGTGGATCAGCTACTTCAACGGTGGCGATGCGATCCACAACTTCGACCGCGCGTCCTTCGGCACGCCGCAGAGCCTCGGCTGTGTCGAGCTGCCGCTGCAATCCGCCGCGGAAGTGTGGCCATACACGCCGATCGGCACGCTCGTCACGATCGAAACGTAGAACGTGTCTCGAAATGAGCTTTACGGCAGGGCGTTTATGGGTCATGCGAGCTGGGATTTATGGTTCATCTTTTGAATGATCTGGAAAACACCCCCTTTTGCGAAGGCTTACATAAAGGTTAGGTACCAAAATAAATACCCCAGCTCCACACCAAGGGGTATCGAGATGGGCAGGTCATTTTGAAAGACCTTCTAAGAGGCTGTGCGGCCGGCCTCCCAGGCACAGGCCGCGGCGCGGCCGAGCAGCATGGCCCGCTCGCGCTCATTGCTCGCGAGCGAGATGGCACGCTGAAATTCCTCCTGCGTCTCCGCGAAGCGACCGAGTCTTGCAAACAGGTCTCCCCTGACGCTCGGCAGCAAATGGTAGGCCTGGAGCGAGGGCTCATCAAGCAGCGGATCAAGCGCTTCGAGACCCGCCGCCGGACCGAAGGCACTCGCCAGGGCGACCGCGCGATTTAGCTCGACGACCGGCGAGGGTGACAGCTGGGCTAGGGCCTCATACAGCGCGGCAATGCGCACCCAGTCGGTGTCCTGCGGCTCAGAGGCACGCGCATGACAGGCAGCAATCGCAGCCTGCAGCGTGTACGGGCCGAGAGCACCGCCGAGCCGCTCAGCCCGCTCCAGCGCGGCCAAGCCACGCGCGATCAAGAGGCGATCCCAACGGGCACGGTCTTGGTCGGGCAGCAGGATCGGCTCGCCCTCGGCGCCGACGCGAGCCTTCAGACGCGATGCTTGGATCTCCATCAGGGCGACCAGGCCATGGACCTCCGGCTCTTGCGGCATCAACTCGGCCAGGATGCGCCCAAGGCGCAGTGCCTCCTGACAGAGATCGGCGCGTATCCAGTCCTCGCCCGTGCTTGCCGTATAGCCCTCGTTGAAGATCAGGTAGAGGACCTCCAGCACCGATGAGAGTCGCTCACCCAACTCGTCCACGTCGGGCAACGCGAACGGGACCTTTGCCTCGGCCAACGTGCGCTTGGCCCGCACGATTCGCTGCGCCACCGTGGCCTCTGGGACGAGGAACGCTCGTGCTATCTCCTCTGTCTTCAGGCTGCCGAGCAGGCGCAGCGTCAGCGCCACTTGCGCCTGAGCGGACAGGACCGGATGGCAGCACATGAAGATCAGACAGAGCAGGTCGTCGCCCACCTGCTCCTCGGTCGAGACTTCCAGCTGCGCTTCGATCGAGTCGCCCTGAAGCTCCAGCTCGCCGGCCATCTGCTCCTGCTTTTGCTGCAGTCGCGTGTTGCGACGCAGCAGGTCGATCGCGCGGTGCTTGGCCGTGGCCATGAGCCAGGCGCCCGGATTATCCGGAACGCCTGACTCGGGCCACTGCTCCAGCGCGATCACGAGCGCGTCTTGAGCCAGATCCTCCGCCATGCCCACATCGCGCACGATCCTCGTCAGACCGGCGATCAAGGCCGGCGACTCGATCCGCCAGACGGCCTCGATCGCCGGCCTCTCTCGGGCAGCGCCCACCATTCGCTCGAACGCGCCGATCGAACCTGCCGCCGCTTGGACGTGCTCTAGCCCGCCGCCGCCGCTTGGACCTCCGGCGGGAAGTCCGACATCTCAAAGACCTGGCGAACCTCGATCGTGTCGCCCTCAGCCGCCGGACAGCGCGAAGCCCACTCGACCGCCTCCTGCTTGGATTTCGCCTGGATCAGCCAGTAGCCGCCGATCAGCTCCTTGGCCTCGGTGAACGGGCCGTCGGTGACAGCCGCCTTGCCACCGGCGAAAGACACGCGGGCACCCTTGCCCGGCGGGTGCAGGCCGTCGAGGCTGAGCAGAATCCCAGCTTTGGCCAGCTCCTCGTTGTAGCGGCTCATCGCCGACACGGCCTCAGCGCTCGGACTCCAGTCGGCTTCGTCTGGAATGTTGGGGATCATGATCATCATGAAGCGCATTTTTGTTGCTCCTTCGCTGGTGGGTTTTGCTCTGGTGCGCTGACCGTTCCGAACAGGTTCGCACCTCGGCTCTACCTATACGTCGAACGAGCAGCGCGGGAATCGACACAACTCTCGCCGGAGATCGAGCTCGGCCGCAGAACGCGTCTCGAACCCTGGACACAGCGAGGTACGGGAGCCCAGGGTTTTGAGGAAACGTCTTAGCGCTAAGGGTGTCCGCGCCAGACGAAGCGTGTGGGAGAATCGCTTCGATGCCGGCTCAGCTGAAGTACATCGATCCCAACCGCCCGCGCAGCTTGTTCAGCCGCACCTTCGCCTCATTTTCCGCCACCCGCTTGGGCAGGCTGTTCTCGGCCAAGGTCGTTTGGAAGGTAGATCCGTATCTGTTGCGCGCGACCCGAGGGCGCCTCGGCATGGGGCTCGTCCTCCCCACCGCTCTGCTCGAGACCACCGGCGCGAAGAGCGGTGCGCTGCGACGTAACGCGGTCATCTACTTCCACGACAAAGGCCTCGTCACGATCATCGCCTCGAAGGCCGGCGCCGCCGAGCACCCCTCCTGGTTTCACAACCTATGCGCCCACCCCGACGTCAGCTTCGGCGGTATCCCGATGCGGGCGACAGTCCTCAGCGACGAGGCCGAGCGGCAGAGGATCTGGAGGCTGGCCGACCGTGTCTTTGCGCCCTATGCGACCTACCGGCGTGAAGCAGCCACGGCAGACCGGACGATCCCGATCGTCCAGCTCAGCGCGCGCCAGTCGGCGGATGCTCACCTAGACAAGCGTCGGGGAGAACCGCAACGCCGGGTGTGAGTGGACGGTCTAAGGTGGGCAGCCTCCGAGATGTGCCGACAGGTGCGGCTCATCTTGCCTCCATCTTTTGGGCACGGTAGACGATGTCTGCGGGTATTTGTCCTTGGGTGAGGCGTCCGTGGTGGACGCGGTCGGTGTTGTAGTAGCTCAGGTAG
>DATHNT010000020.1:0-118993 GCA_035485715.1 Solirubrobacteraceae bacterium
CTTCGACTACGTAAAGATCGACGGTGAGTTCATCCGCAACCTGCCATCCAGCAGCACCGACCAGTTGATCCTTGACTCGATCGTGCAGATGTCAAAAGGACTCGGAAAGCACACGATCGCCGAGTTCGTCGGTGACAGTGAAACAGTCCAGCTATTGAAGGAGCACGGCGTCGACTACGCACAAGGCTACCACCTCGGTAAGCCCCGCCCGGTGTCCGAGGCACGGACACACTGAGCAGAATTAGCCGTCGGACCACTCAACGCGGTGTGTGTCGGAAACCGCTAGTCGGTGTCTGTTATCTCGACTGCTCCGAAGCCCTCGAGTGGCCCATCGACAAAGAAAATCTCCATCGTTATGTCGGGCTCCACATGGGCCTGACTGAGGAAAGCCACAACTTTGCGTCCAGTGAGCTCTTGAATCCTCTCTGTGTAACGCTTGGCCATGATGCGTTGGAAGTCCTCGCGCATAGCGATGACACGATCGGACTCACCACTATCCATGATCGTCTGCTCGAGCGCTGTAAAACCACTTCCGCGCATGACAACGACAATGATGTCATCAAGCACATACGTCTTAGCCTTCATTGGCCCCCGCCCATAATGCTCGCGCAGGGTACCGACGATGCTTGTCGAGATCGCCGCCAAGAGCTGACCGCCACCGAGAGGTCCTGTGGTCTCCGCAGATTGCGTGTCCACTCCTGTTACTCCTTGATTGATCTCGACTTCGGAGTGTCAGGATCTGACCGCCCCGTGATCGCCCAGCCCATGGCTAAACGGCCACGATCCGCTCGAAGTCCACGAGGTCAAACAGGCGCTGGAGCCTATGTTGCTCTATTGCGGCAGTGATCATCTTAGCCGCGATCTCCTCGCTGAGGCCAACCCGGCACGCCGCCTGTCGGTGACTATGCTCGCCGAGCAGAACCAGGCCCAGTAGGTCCCGCTGAGTGCGGGACGGGAGAAGGAAGTTCGCTTGAGCTGTTGGCTGTGAGTTCCAGCAGGTTTTCGCTTGCTGTCCAGGTCCACCGCGCATCTCCCGCGCGCGCGCGCAGTGAGTGTAGACGCTGCCAGCCAGTGCAGCTCGAAGGCTCTGTTCCTCCAAGTCGATGCTGGCCGGCGTACGCCAGAGAGTGACGAAAGTCATGACAACAGCGTCCTTGGCGAACTCTACGTCCTCAATGGTGAGCAGCGCGAGACTGCCGAGAGCGCCGGCGTGCCGGTCGTAGGTCTCCACGACGGCCTCGAAATTGAGTGCGACAACCGCGGCAAAGAGGGCCTCGTCCTTCGCCGTCGCAAAGGCCGAGGTCTTCCGCCACCTTGGGCAGATACTCATGGCTCGATGGCCGCAATCTGCTTGAAGTCAACGAGTTCGAGCAGTCGCTGGATTTGCGGGCGCGGTGAGCGGATGCTCACTGAGCCTCCATGAGCAGTTACTTGTTGAGCGGCGGCTGCGATGGCTAGCAGTCCGGAACCGTCGATGAAGTCGAGTTCTGCGAAGTCGAGTACTACCTCCTCGACTGCGGACCTTGTCCCTACGAAACAGTCGATCAAGATTGAGTCGATAAAGATTGCGATGCTTGCCATATCCAGTTCGCCATTGAGCATTACGATGGCTCTATCGCCTTCAAGATGCGCAAAGGCGGTGAATGGCAGAGGTAATGCTCGGAGGTCGTAACGAGCGTTCGATCCGCTCGCAACCGCTGTATCCGGCACGGCGGGCTGGGCTTCGTGCTCTACGAACATTATGCTCCAGAAATTTGGTTCCCGTAGCTAACAACGCCACCAGGGTCTGGAGCGACGCGACAGTGGGTTAGGCCACTGACAGCAGTTATCCTAGCACATAGACAAGTTCTGTCAATCGAACAGAATAAATCTCACTTCAGTGAGAACGGCCACCGCCGCCGGTTACAAATGTTGGCTTAGGTTCCGCGGTCAGTTCAACGCCGATAGCTCACGCGGTACCATCGGCAACGCCTTTGCCTGAGAGACGGAGTGTCAGCGTTTGGATGTTGGGGTGCCGCGCGTAGGGCTACTGAGCGAGGCAGCGTCGAGGTGCCCGTCGACGAGGTCGCGAGCAACGTTGCTGAGGCGAAGGTTGTGTTCGCGAGCATGAGCGCGCAGGCGGGCAAACGCGGCATCCACATCGATGTGGGCGCGCTCGGCCAGCACGCCCTTGGCCTGCTCGATCATCACTCGACTGCTGAGCGCGCCCTGAAGCTGCTCCACCACACCATGTGCCTCTCGCACGGTGCGCTCTTGTAGCAGCGCGATTGCGGCGATATCGGCCATCCCCTGCCCTAGCGGTAAGTCCTGCTCGACCAAACGCCCTGTGTTTGCGCGAAACAGGTTCAGCGCCCCGATGGTCTCTCCACGCGCCCTCATCGGGATCGCTTGCACTGAACAAAACCCCTTCTGTATGGCCATCGGCGCGAAAGCTGGCCAACGCCCGGCATCGGCCGTGAGATCCTCGCTGGATACGGGCGTTCCACGCTGGTAGCACTCGAAGCACGGTCCCTCCTCGTTCTGGGACTGCAACAGGTCCAACGCGTCAGAGCGCTCGCTCGAAGAGGCCATCACGCGCAGCACACCGGCGGCGTCGGCAAGTAGCAGTCCCGCCTCGGCGCAGTCGAGCAACTCGATGCACCGCTCCGCCAAACGGTGCAGGAACTCGATCACGTCGAAGTCATCGACCATCGTGTCGGCCAACTCGACGAACGTCTTTACAATGCGCTGCTCGCGTGTCATCGTCTGATCTCGATCTCTACGGCTACGAACGCAAATATTGCCACTAGATAGCAGCTAGGGTCGTGATCGCGCGTCACTCTGGTCCCTGGAAGCGGTGGCGTCGCGTGACGATCTCCCGGGCGAGGGTTCGCAGCGGGAGTCCCTCAGCAAAGGCATGAGCGCGCAAGCGGACGAAGGCCTCATCCAGGGAGACGCCAAGCTGAACAGAGACCATCCCAGTCGCCTGATGAACCTCCGCCCAGTGCGAAGGCTCGCTCGTCAAGACCTCGTGTAGTACGTCGGCCGGGGCACCGGCCTGTAGGGCAAGGAGCACCTGGGTGGCCATATCGGCTAGCACCAGGCCGTATGCCATCTCATCCGCGTTCAAGATGCCCGGGTGACCGCGATAGAGCACCAACACTCCGATTCGGATGGCGCCGAGATGCAAAGGAAAGGCGAACACCGCAAGCACGCCTGCATCGACGCCGGCCTGGGCGAACGCCGGCCAGCGCACGATCGCAGGATCGGCAAGGTTCGCCTCCAACACCGGAGCCCTGCTCGTCCACACATCCACGCATGGCCCCTCACCCAGCGTGAGCTGCAATTCCTGCACCATCGCGATGCCCGGCTCAGACACCCCAGCGGTCCCACGCAGCTCTCCGTCCACCATCAGCGAAAGCCCTGCGCCCTTGAGCGAGAGCAGGCTCACAGCGGCCATACACACACGATCGACGATCGAGGCCGAGCCGTCTACGTCGGCGTCCACTATCTCCTTCAGCACTACGCTCAGCCGATCGGTAAGCATTTCGTCTAACCCTACGACCGATCGCTCGGTCACGATCCAAAGGGCAGCCGTCGAGTGGGCGGGCTCCTACATCTTCCGCCACACCGTCGCTTTCGCGACTCTTCGCCGAAGGACGCAACGTCCTCCTGGTCTAGCGCTGGCTCGGACTCTCCCAAACTGCATGCCGTCCAACTACTCACCCGGTCGCTAACCAGGCGCCAGGGAGGATGTGGTGGACTCCTTGGTGTGGAGGAACGCATCGATTGCGTTAACGTCGAGGGGGCGAGAGAATAGGAAGCCCTGTCCGTGGTCGCAGTGTTCGCGTTGCAGTGTCTCGAGCTGGGATTGCTCCTCGATGCCCTCGGCGAGGGTCTCGATGTCGAGCGTCTTGCCGAGTTGCACTAGTGTGTGGATCAGCGCTGTCGAGCCCTTCGATCCGGCGATGCCGCTGATGAAGGAGCGGTCGATCTTCAGTGCGTCCACGGGGAACTGGCGTAGGTAGGCGAGCGAGCTGTAGCCGGTGCCGAAGTCGTCGATGGCGATGCGGACGCCGAGCTGCTTGAGCATGTGCAGGCGCTTGGCAGTCGCCTCGGCGTCGCGCATCAGCGTGGTCTCGGTGATCTCCAGGGTCAGCGTTGTGGGGTCGAGGCCGCTCTCTTGTAGGGCGGTGCGTACGTCCTCGATCAGCTCGTCGTCATCGAGCTGGCGCCCGGACACGTTCACTGCCATCCCGATCCTGTGGCCCTCGTGGTACCAGTGCACCGCCTGCCTACAAGCCTCCTGCAGGACCCAGCGTCCGATCGGGACGATCAGCCCGCTTTCCTCGGCGATTGGGATAAACTCGATCGGCGGGATCACACCGCGCGTGGGGTGGTTCCAGCGGATCAGCGCCTCGACCCCGATCACCCGCTCTGATTGCAAATCGAAGGTTGGCTGGTATTGAAGGAACAACTGGTGCTGATCGAGCGCCTCGGCTAGGTCCATCTCGAGCGTGAGCCGATCGCGGGCAGCGGTCTGCATGCTGGACTGAAAGAGCATGTAGCGATTTTTGCCGGCGGCCTTCGCTTCGTACAGGGCGATGTCCGCGTCGCTCAAAAGCTCAGCGGCGTTCGCGCGTACGCCCAGCGCGATTCCGATGCTCGCCGTGAGCGACAACGGCCTGCCGGCCTGGCCGTCCATCTCATAGGGCTGGCGCAGTACTTCCAGCAGGCGCTCGGCTACGAGTTCGGGGCCGGCGTCGAGCGCGGAGCCCTCGACCAGGACGACGAACTCGTCTCCGCTGAGGCGCGCCGCGGTATCGCCCTCGCGAACGACTCCCTCCAGGCGGGTGGCGACGATCCGCAGCAGATCGTCGCCGGCGGCGTGTCCGAAGGTGTCGTTGACGTGCTTGAAGCCGTCGATGTCGAGATACAGGGCCGCGACCGGGATCTTCTGGCGCCGCGCACGAGCGAGCATCTGCTCTGCGCGGTCTAGCGCGAGCACGCGGTTGGGCAAGCCGGTAAGGGCGTCGTGCAGCGACTGGTGGCGAAGCTCTCCGGTCTTCTCATAGACCATCCCGAGGGCGTGCTCGCGTGAGCGCGTCAGTACCAGCACGAGCGCGAACAGCAGCAGGCTGACAATCGCTCCTCCAATGAGGACCAGCAGACCCTGCAGATTAGCCGAGAGCCAGCTCGCGGCTTCCGTGCCTCGGACGACCGCCCGCCACGTGCCATCGATCTGCATCGTGGTTTCATGGGTGAAAGCGCCCGCCGGAGAAGTCGTACCGACGCGGGCGATCAGCTGTTCGCTCTGGCCGGGGTTCCTGTGGTAAAGAGCCACGCTGAGGCCGTGATGATTGCTGGTCGCTTGGTGGATCAGAGCGTTCATTCCAAACGAACTCCCGACCCAGCCGGCGACGGCCGCGCGGCGCTGCGTGACATTCCCAAGGCGCGCGCCGCGCCTGTAAAACGCGGCTTCAATGAACAGCGTGCTCACGCCCTGCACCGTCACGGGATAAACCAAGAACTGGCCGCTGTCAGTAACCCTCTGCAGGAGATACGCCTGCAGAATGCCGCCATCCTGAAATCCACCGATCGGTGAGGCGCTATTACACCAATCTCCCTGCACCAACCGCCCCACTTCCCGGGTGTACGGTGTCACGGTGCCCCCAGCTGAAAGCAGGCAGTAGCGCGTATGTCCGCCAGGAGCAAAAGGCACGACCGAACCCCCGACGAACGCTCGAAACGCGGGATCGGCGGCACGTCGTGCTTGGAAGGCCACCAGATCAGCTGCCGGCACCACTTCAACGACGGTCGTTCCGAGACCACTCATCTCCCGCTGCCTGCCCTGCAGCTGGGAGAACCACTGATCGAAGCGCGTGGCGTTCAGGTGTGGCTGCATCGTCAGCACGGCACGCAAGGTCGTTACAAAGTCAGCGTCGCGACGTAGTAGCGTCTCCATCGTCTCGTTCACATCTGTCGAACTGGTCTGGAACTGCTGTCTGTCGTGCGCTTTCACGCTCGATCGCCACAGCAGCGCGCTGCCGAGCGAGGCCACCAAGCCGACGATCAGGATCGAGCAGGCAAAGACCATCCACCATCTGCGGCTCTTCGTTGAACGAGCCGGTGCGTCTCCGAGATTGGCCGGCTCCGGCATCGTTGCTGGCGATTGAGGCATACCCAAGATATCGGCGCCCCGCCCCGCTAGAGCCCTTGTTATTCTATAAATTAGACTCATATTGTTAATTTGACATGGGTCAGTAGATCTTCACAGGTGTACCAGGGCCAATGCGGGCGACCAGCCAGTCGATGCTGGCAGTGGCGAGCCGGATGCAGCCATGTGATTCGGCTCTGCCGAGTGTTCCTCCAAGGCCCTGTCGACCGTGTATCCCGATCTGGCCGGGACCGCCTTCGAATTCCTGCAACACGTTGGAGCGTGCGCTGAGTGCCAGCGCGAACGGACCATCGGCCTCACCGGGTTGCAGCTGCACAGTCTCCTCAACGAAGAACTGACCGGTCGGGGTCGGTGTGGACGGCTTGCCCACCACTGCTCGGAAGGCTCTCGCCTTGCGTCCGTCGTGGTAGACCGTTACGCGGCGCGCATTGAGATCCACCAGGATGCGCCAGCCCGTCACGAACTCGCGAGTGCCGGCCTTTGCGATCCATCCCGTCGATCCGTCCGGGCGGCCGGGAAGCATCACCTCTAGCCATGCCGTCGCGCCTGGCGCCGTTGAATGTCCAATCACTGGCAGCGTCGTCTGCTCTCCCGTGATCGGCCTACGATCACGGACGAAGGCTACCCGGGGCGAGCCGGCCGCCGGTGCGCTGTGTGCGGCATGGCCACTCAGCAGCTCCGCGAGCTGCTGAGTGGCCTGCACCGGTGTTGGAGTGTCTGCGCCGAGCGCTGAGCCTGTCGTGAATCCGAACAGGCACACAGCCAGCCCGACGACACTCAGCCGGTGAATGTGCCCCTCCGGTGCGGTAGCGCGGGACGTGCGGGCGAGTGCGGTTTGGCTGCCTTGCGCGCGCGATGGCGCTTATGGCGTATATGGTGCCTGGCGGTCGTCTTTGACGCAATCGGCGCCCTCGGGGTAGTAGTGCTGACGCTGGGACTCGAGACGAGCGCTCCCGCGCCCGTTGTCGTCACCGCTGCACCACTACCAGTGGTAGTGCCTCCGCTGCCGGTGGTCGTGATCGTTTCTCCGCCGGTGGCCGCTTTTTCGATCGCGGCCGTTTCTTGCGGGGTGGTGGTTTCCGTGCCCCCGCCGCTTCCGCTGCTGCTGGAAGCACAGGTGGACGTGGTGATGGTGTTGTTTTCGAGAGTCACCGCGGCGGTCTGTGCAAGCAGCCGACCGTGGATCGTCGCGCCGGTGTTCGCCGTGATGCTGTCCGCGGCCATGATTGTGCCGACGAAGTGCGTGCCGGTCCCAAGCGTCGCGGAGGAGCCGACCTCCCAGAAGACGTTACAAGCCTGCGCCCCGTTTATGAGCGAGACGCTGGTGTTAGAGCCCGTCGTCAAGGTGGTGCCGATCTGGAAGATGAACACCGCATTCGGGTCACCCTGGGCGTTCAACGTCACGCTCCCGGAGGAGAGCAGCAGCGAGGTGCTCGCGGTATAGACGCCCGGCAGGAAAGCGTGCCCGGCGAGATCTTCCCCGGCCGAACCGTTGCTCGCTTCGTTCGCGGCTGTCGTCGCGGCGGTCGTGAGGGCACTCTTCGCTTCATTCGCCACCGCGTCATCGACATGTTCTGCGCCGAGTACCACCGGGGCGCCGGTCACCGAGGAGCCGGGAGCGAGACCGAGATCGCCGAACATCGTCGTCGAGCCCGTGTTGGTGATCGTCGAGCCGCCCAGTACCGAGAAGCTCGCGGCCTTCCCCAGCCCCACGGTCGTGGCGCCAAGGGCGCTACTCGCGAAGATTAGGGTGGACAGCGAGCCGAGCAGGATCAATCCCACTCGAAACGTCCTGCGCCCCGTTTTCCAGGGGGAACGACGGCGCTTTACTGCGAGGGAGTCGCCGGTCGGCGACTCGTGCTGCTGGGAGACGCCGCGATGCGTAGGCGTCTGGTGCTGCGATGGGACGCCGCTATTCATAGGGCGTCTCCTGACTGCGGCTTTGACTCGCCGCGATAGAGGGGGAATGGCTCCCCGGTCGCTTTCGACCTGTTATCTCATCGACAGGTCGCGGCCATAGCATAAGCCGCACGCGAGCAAGTCACATATGTCGAGCCGATTTTGTGTGCACGATCTACGCCTGATGCATTAACAATGGCTGCGGTGGCTCGGATTGAGAGGCGCATTCAGATGCGTCGTACTCCGTGTCCGCGCCGAGAACGTTGATGAGGCATGAGGGTCGGGGCTCGTGGGGAGCACGAGTTTCGGCTGGGTTGCTGACCCGGTTCATATGCGGGCGGCGCGGCGAGCGCGCGACGGGTGCGAACCCCGAGCTTGCGGTAGATGTTGCGCGCGTGGGTACGGACCGTCTCGACACCCACCCCCAGGGCGAGAGCGATCTGTGCGTTTGAGTGACCTTGCTGCAGCAAAGGAAGCACTTCGGCCTCACGCTTGGTCAGCAGGCCAACACTTGGTGCGACCGGAGCGCCCGATCCTGCCGGTGCGCGGGGAATCACCTGGAGTCCGCGCGACGCGAGGTGGATCGCGTTGATCACATCACGCGACTGCGTGTCCCCGCCGAGACAGGCGCTCGCTCCGAACGCAAGCGCCTGCGCGCACTCGACTGGCGCGGGATCATGGCCGAGCAGGAGCAATCGTGTCGCGGGATAGGAGCTGCTGAGCTCGCGCACCTCAGCCAACTTCGCCAGGGCACCGAAGTCGAGGATCGCCACGTCTGGACGGTGAGCCCGCAGCACGACTCCGATTCGCCGCTGCTGCACGTCGGCAGCGACAACCAGGAGACTCGGATCGCTCTCGATCAGCTTGCGAAGCCCTCCGGCGAAGAGATCGTCGAAGTGGGCGAGGACTACGGTGATGGGGGTATGTGACGGCATAGGCGGCCCAGACGTGGGCCAGCGCGTATGACTTCATCGGCAACAATCACCGCAAGGGTGAGCCCCGCCTCACCCCAAGCTCCCCCGCCACTCCCCCCAAGACCACCCTCCCCGGAGGAAGAACAGAGCGCCCGCCAGCCTCAGCATGTAAGGCATGGCTCGTCTCCTGCTTCCAGTCATCCTCGCAACAACGCTGCTACTGCCCGCGTCGGCCACCGCTCACAGCGGCCCGTCTCAGAACCCGACGACAAACCCAGTTGCGCTCTCGTTGAAGCTTGCCGAGGAGTACTGGCACGGCGTACCAGCCTGCGGGACTCCTACGATCGTGACCAGTGCCCACCAACTTCCCAACTCCAACTACGAACCCATCTCGAGCCCCGAACCAGCGAATTCTGTTGTCGAGATGTGGACCGAAGTGCAGAAGTGCACGATCACGATCAACACCTCCCTCTGGCCAAGCTGGCATCAGGACGATGAATCCTTCCAGTGGTTCTGCGACGCAATGACACACGAGGTAGGGCACCTGTTCGAGCACCTCGACAACGGACAGACCAACCCATCGTCGATCACCTATCCGTTCCTCAGCGCAACGAGCCCCAACTTCAATTCTGTCCCCGAGTGCAAGAACGTATCCCTGCAGTACGGCTCGCAGGAAATTCGCAACGAAGAAGTATTCCCCCGTTACCGATCGCAGCGATGACTCGCGTCAGTCCAGCTGCTGGATCACCATGGAAGCAACCGCAGGATGCGCGCCTCCAGCCGAGTGGTGTGATCGTGAGCGCCGGGGTGTTTCCCGCCGGATTACGAAGCTCGACCTTCGAGCTCGCGGCGGTGGTTGTGATGAGTGCATCGCCAGCAATCTGACTGGTACCGGTCGCCCGCCCATACACCGCATAGGACAATTCGACCATTCCGTCCCCGGAATCTAGCGCGATCGCCAGCTGACCCGGCTCGGTTACCGACACCGAGAAATCAACGCTGTAGGTGCCCGCGCGGGGTAGCACGAATTCGCCCAGGTTGAGCCTAACGACGCCGCCCGCCGTCGGGCCGTTTTGGGGAAACAAGACCGGGGCACCGGCCGCAATCGTCGCCGCATCATCCGGCGGCATGAGAGCGTAAAACTCCGCGTAAGTCGGCGATCCAGACGAACCTTCAGGGCCAGCCGGACCGACAGTCCCGGTCGCGCCTGCCGGGCCAACCGAGCCCGACAGGCCAGCAGCGCCTGTTTCGCCCTTTGGGCCCGTGCTTCCCGCGACACTTTTTTCGCCCTGGAGCCCGGCAGGCCCCGCGTTTCCCGCGGCGCCGGTTTCGCCTTTGGGTCCGGCTTGTCCCTTCAGATCCGGCGACGCCGGCAAGTCCGGCTGGTCCCACAGATCCCGTCGCCCCCATAGTGCCAGGGAGTCCTGGTAGTCCCGCAAACCCTGTGGCACCCGTCGTGCCAGTAAGCCCCATTGCGCCCGAGGCTCCGCTGGAGCCTACAGGGCCCATCGCACCCGTGGCGCCGACGAGCCCGGCCGGTCCAGTGACGCCAAGCAGACCATGCAGGCCTTCTGGTCCGCCCGGGCCTGGTAGTCCCGCGAAACCTGTCGGGCCGCGGACACCCGCGTGTCCGCGGCGTCCACGTGGTCCCGAAGTCGGCCATGCTGGACTACGCGGTCCTCTAACCAATCGGGGCGATTGGTAATGCTTGGCTTCATTGCTGGCGATTGATGTGATCGTGTGCGGTTTCGGGTGCGGTCTGCGGCAGATCGAACAGGGTGGGCTGCTCGTGTCGCGCCTGCCGGCCTTCCGACGTGCGGTGGTGCTTGGTGGAGTGGCCGCGTGTCCGTAGGCGGCGTCAGCATATGCGCCGACGATGCGGTCGAGGGCACGGCTCTTGTCGCGGTGGCCGTAGAGGCGGCGGACGAGGTTCCCGCCGTCCTGGTGGCCGAGTGCGATTGCTACGTCCTCGGAGGACATTTCTAGCTCGTTGACCATGTACCAGCCCGCGAAGTGGCGCGTGGCGAGGTAGAGGCTGCCCTCCCATCCTGCGGCTGCTCTGACGGCCTTCCAGTGGTAGGCACGAGAGCTGGGCGTCCAGTGCTCGCCGCGCAGTGAAACGAAACAGAATTCGCCCTCGCGCGCCAGGCTGGAGAGCGCGTCGCGGGCGTGCGCGGTCAGTGGTGCCTCGCGCCTCATGTGGTTCTTGGGCGTGTCGAATGTGCGGGTCGCGGCGCTGAACTGCTCGGCGACGACGATGCGGGCGCGGTCGAAGTCGATCCGCTCCCAGCGCAGCACGTCAAGCTCGCCGGGGCGAAGGCCGGTGAACGCGGCGACTTGCAACCACGCCGCAAACGACGGACACGCCAGTTTGCGGGCGTGTGTGATGATCTCCCATACCTTCTGCTCGGTCGGTGGTTGCTGGTCGCGTCGGCCCTTGCCGCGTGAGATGCCGAGCTTCTGAAACGGGTTGCGGTCGATCAGCCGACCAGCCTTCACCGATGCCGCGTCGTTGAACATCGAACACAGCCCTTGGACTGACCCGGCACGGCCACCACCGGCGAGCCAGTCGGCGACGATCTCATCCCCGACTTGAATGATCGGAACATCGCGGTAGCGCTCGGCGAAGCTCTTGGTCAGCTCGCGACGGCGGATGTCGCTCGACTCCTTTGGGCGCGCGAACAGCGGATCGGTTGTCCAGCGCTCCCAGAAACTATGAACGGTCACGTCCCTCGTACGGACGATCCCCAACCGCTCGCGCGCCTTCTCGCGGGCCCGCTTCGCCTCGGTCTTAGTCGCGAACGTGCCAGGGCCGCCAACGACCTTCGAGACGCTGAGGTTCTTCCCGGTCGCGGGGTCGTAGACCTGCGCTCGCCAATGACCCGACGGGAGCCGTGTAACGCTCACGCTGCCCTCTCCCGTTCTGACGCCCAGGAGATAGCCGCAGATGGCCGGAAACGGCGGGTGCGCCGCCCCCATGTCACGGACGGCATCCCCTCGGCGACCATCCGATCCACCGTTGCCAAGCTCACGCCCATGATCGCGGCCAGCTCAGCGCGCGCCACGTAGCGCTCAGGCGCTACGGGTTGCACGGCGGCTGCTCGGGTCTCCGGGTTTGGGTTTTGTCCCCTCACACGGGTATATGACCGTGAGCGGCCGAAAACGGCCACCGACTTTGCGCTTGGCTCCCGAAACGACCAATCGCTGCCCCATACCTGATGCGAGACGCACCCCTTGGCGGCTCGCCGGATCGCCGCGCGAACCCGGTGGGTCGACCCCGAACGATCCGGCACAGCCAGGCGAACCACCGTCAGAGCGAAAGGTCGTCCATACGTACGGCGGCGCGGGTCGCGAACACGAACTCTCCGCAGCGGTGGATCAAGCCCGCAGCGTGCAGACTTGCGACTGCATCGACAGTCCCGAGATGCTCGCCGCGCTCGCGTTCGAGCTCCGCAATCGACCAAGGCCGCTGCGAATCGGAAGCCAGCAACAGACTGAGGATTCCTTTCTCTGCCCGCTCCTCGTCGTGGGTGTCGCGCAAACGCCGGGTCCGTCCGAGCAGTTTAAGAGACTTCAAGCTTGGCTATGAACTTCTTGGCGTGCGATCGTGAGCAGGCGTTCCTGATGCCCCCAGACCCGCGGGATTGGCTGCCGGAGGGGCATTGGCGTGGTTTGTGTTGGCGTCGGTTGAGGAGATGAATCTGGACGCGTTCTATGGCTCCTACCGCGTGGACGGTTGGGGTGGGGCGGCGTTCGAGCCGTCGATGATGGTCTCGCTTCTGCTCTACGCCTACGCGAGGGGTGAGCGCTCATCGCGGGGGATCGAGCGCAAGTGCGTGGAGGATGTCGCCTACCGGGTGATTGCCGCCCAGCAGAAGCCTGATCACGCGACGATCGCTAGGTTCCGTGCGCGCCACGAGGACGCGCTGGCTGAGCTGTTCAGCTCGGTGCTGGGGTTGTGCAAGCAGGCGGGGTTGGTGAAGGTCGGGGTGATCGCGATCGACGGCACGAAGCTCCATGCAAACGCCTCGCATCACTGCAACCTCGACTACGAGCAGCTCGCGCGGGAGATACTGAAGGAGGCGGGCGAGGTTGACGCTGCCGAGGATGAGTTCTACGGGGATGCCCGTGGCGATGAGCTGCCCGAGCACTTGCGCACCCGCGAGGGGCGGCGTGCTGCTCTGGCAGAGGCCAAGGAGAAGCTCGCGCGGGAGCGTTCAGGCAGAGACGCCGCGAAGGTGAAGGCGTCTGACGCGCAATCGCAGGGTGTGGCGCTTGCGCTTGATCCTGAGGTGATCGTCGCCCGCGTCCAGGGCCGTAAGGGGTGGGTGCGTGAGGCGCGCCACCAGCTTGACGAGCATCGCCGCTTGGCGGCCGATCCGATCCCGCGCTCGCGCTCGGAGCGCTTGCTTGAGTGCGAGCGTCGCATGCAGGAGAATCTGCGCGTCGAGCGCGAGGCTAACGACGCTTATGAGCATCATCGCGCGACTGCTGTGACGAAGGACGGCCGGCGGTTCGGGGCACGGCCGAACCCCTACGTGGCACCCGAGGTGCCGCCCGGGAAGATCAACGTGACCGACCTGGATTCACGCAACGTCAAGACGCCGCGCAGCTATACCCAGGGTTACAACGTGCAGGCCGCCGTGAACGAGCATCAGATCGTGCTCGCTGCCGAGGTCACGCTCACCTCACCAGACTTCGGCCAGCTCGAGCCGATGGTCAAAGCCACCCGGCGCGAGCTAGAGCAGATCGGTGTGAGCGATACGCCCGGGGTCACAGTTGCCGACAGCGGCTACTGGCATGAGCAGCAGATCGACCACGTGGTGAACATGGGCACCCAGGTCCTGATACCGCCCGATGCCGGCAAGCGCGACACACCCCGCCGCGGCTGGGACGGTGGCCGCTACGCCTTCATGCGCACCGTGCTGTCTGGTGACTACGGTGGCGGGCTCTACCGAAAACGCAAGGCGATGGTCGAGCCCGTGTTCGCTCAAACCAAGCACAACCGGCGGATCAACCAGTTCCACAGGCGAGGCAGATCCGCCGCACGCTCAGAATGGCGGCTGATCACCGCGACTCACAACCTGCTCAAGCTCCACAAACACCACCTGGCCACCCAGACAGCCTGAAACGGCCCCTGGGCCGCACCGACACCCGACCAGACGCGCAGACCCCGATCTCTACGAGCACCACCACCACCGCTGACCCACACCCATCGCCCACAACAACATCGCGCGACACCCACCGTCATCAGCGGGCATCCGGCTAATCTCATCCTGCATGGGAAGGTCCTTCCTTTCCTTGCCACGCCCCGGGCAGTTCGAGCTGCGCCGGGGCACTTTTCGATTGGGATTCCGTCAAGCTGAGCGCCAAGACGCGATCAGCGAGACTACATGCTTGTCAGCATATACTAAAAGAATCCTATAGAAATGTCTGACGTAGAACAGAAACCCGATCTTCCGGCACTCCACCGTCTTGCCTACTCCCAGGATGGTCTTTTCACGACGCGACAGGCCCAGGAGCGGGGCGTGAGCGCACAGCTTCTCGCCCACCACGCCCGATCAGGCCGGTTCCAGAGGGTGCGACAGGGGCTCTATCGCCTCAGCGACTACCCAGCAGGCGAACACGATGAGATACGCGCCGCATGGCTCACCGTTGGGATGGAGAGGGCCGTCGTCTCGCACGAGAGCGCGCTCGTGCTACATGGACTCTCCGACGTCCTGCCAAACACAGTGCATCTTCTCGTCTCCCGCGAGCACCGAGGAGTCCGGGCGCCCAGCGGCGTGACCCTGCACACCGCTACCGTGCCCATACCGGAAGGCGACATCACTATCCGCCACGGCATCCGCGTCACAACCCCGGCGAGAACGATCATCGACGCGGCACGCTCAGGCACCGCGCCAGAGCAGATCAAGATGGCCATCCGCCAGGCCCTCCAAGAAGGCCGCACCACGCCGGACCAGCTCGCCGAGCACGCCGAGCGAAACGGCGGACACATCGCCGCACTCGTAAAGCAAACAACCAAGGAAGCTACCGCCGCGTGAAGTACGACACCGCCGAGGCATTCCGAGCCGCACTCGACCAGCGCATACGCAACGAAGCGACCACCACCGGCCTGCCCGTCATGCGGCTACGAAAGCGCGTCGCCTTCGAGCGCTTCCTCGCCAGGCTCACCATCGCGGAGCCAGGAAACTGGGTGCTCAAGGGAGCATTCGCGCTTGAGCTGCGACTAGGCGTGCGAACACGAACAACCAAGGACATCGACCTCGCGGGAGCCGACGACGAGCAGACCGCCACCACGAGACTCATCGCCGCGCAGGCGATCGACCTCCACGACCACTTCAACTTCGACGTAGCGCGCACCGCCACCCTCGACCAAGCAGAAGCATTCCGAGCCGTCCGCTACAGCGTGACCGCCGAAGTCGCCGGACGACGCTTCGAGCAGTTCCCCGTAGACGTCGCACTCAACGAGCAGCCAACCGCCCCATCCGAACGACTACCAATCCCAAGCCTCCTGGACTTCGCCGATATCCAGCCGATCGAGATGCCCGTGATCGCCATAGAGCAGCACATCGCCGAGAAGGTCCACGCATACACCGCGACCTACGGACCACAAGAACAGCACAGCACCCGAATCAAGGATCTCATCGACATTCTCCTGATCGCCGACCTCGCCACCCCACACGCCGACCGCCTACACGCGAGCCTCGACACGACATTCAGCACCCGCAAACGCCAGCCACTCCCCACCGCGCTCCCGCCACCGCCAGCCTCGTGGGCAAGGCCCTACACCCGCACCGCCAAAGATGTCGGGCTACCAGCCGACCTCGGGACAGCGCACGCAGAGGCCGCCACCTTCCTCGACCCCATCCTCGCCGATGCCACGGCCGGCCGCTGGAACCCCACACAGAAGCGCTGGACCACCACCTGAGCCATGACTCACGGGCTCCCCACCCGAAGCGCGTAGGGGGCCGCCCCGCTGTGCACCAAAAATCTCGCACAGACTAGATGCACAGGGGTGCGAGGACACAGCAATTGCTGTGTCCTGCCGCATGAAGCGATCCGGCGCGAACGCCCGCTGGACAGTGCTGATCGGCCGCACGGTCCCTGTGCATCTAGTCCGTCGAGATTCTTCGGCGCGTTGCAGGCGGTTGGTAGATCGCGGCCATGCGACGACCTCAGATGAGACCCGTTGATGCCCCTGGCTGCGGCTTTGACGAAACCTTGCAACGATCCCGTCCAGATGAAGTTCGCTTCGATTCGTATAACCGGCTTTAAGCGCTTCGCCGATCCAGCGGTCCTTCGCGTTCGTGGCAAGACGCTCGCGCTGCTAGGCCATAACGAGTCGGGCAAGACATCGCTGCTCGACGCCCTCGCACATCTGAGTCGCGAGGGGTTCGCGGCAGCGACCGAATTCACGGATCGCGCTACCCGACCAGGCAACCAGACTGTCCTATCGGCACGCTTCGTGATCGAGGAGGCAGATGTCATCGCAGTCCAGGCAGCGCTTGAGGACCGCGCCTACGTCGGGGCTATTCGCGCAGGCGATTTGTGGGAGATCTCTAAGCGAGCCAACGGCCGTCGATACCTCGGCGACCTACCGGGCCTTGGCCTTGTTCGGGACGTCTCGGTGCGAGAGCGACTCGTGTCCGAGCTTGCCACCGTGGAAGGTGACGGCTGGGAATCCATGCCGTTGGACACCTACAACGAGGACCAGCAAAAAACGGTCCAGACCGCTATCGCGGCGACGAAGCAAGCGCTAGAAGAGCATAAAGAGACCGATCCTCTCCCTGACGACGCTCTCGCGCAACTCGCGAGCTTGCTAGGCGAGCTCGTTGCATGGAGCGAGACCGCCGGCAACCACCCCGCGCTCGACGCGATCCGAAGGAGCGTGTCTCAGGTAGAGGCGAACGAACGGGCCGACAGCCCATCGCGGGTCGCCGAGCTGACTCTCTTCGCTCGTATACCGAAATTCATTGTCTTCGATGAGGACGCGAGACAACTACCCAGCTTCACCGCGTTTACTGAGGACCCGGCGGCAGGGCTGACGAATTTGCTCGCGGCTGGCGGCACGACCTTCGCAGAGTTGTCGAGTCTCGCTGGCCAGGACGACTCCCGCGAGGCGCTTAGCGAGCAAGAACTACAAATCAATCGCCGGCTTGAGCTGCTGTTTCGTGACTGGAGCCAGCGCGAGGTTACGCCAGCCATTCGCGTCGACGCATCGGGTATTCAAGTTGTCGGCCGCGATCGAAACTCACCACTCCTCGATTCGCCGTTGGCGCAGCGCAGCGAGGGCATGCGGATGTTTGCGGCGCTGGCCGCCTTTCTTCACGCCAGAGATGAGTCATGGTCTAGCGAGCCCGTTCTACTCGTTGACGAGGCCGAGCTGCATCTCCACTATGACGCGCAGGCTGATCTCATACGAGTATTCGACCGGCAACGAATTGCCCAATGTGTCGTTTACACGACGCACTCAGTTGGCTGCCTGCCCGAGGATCTCGGCCTGGGTATCGTCGTGATCGAGGAATGCGGCGAGGAGCGGAGTCGTATCTCGCAATCCTTCTGGACACGCGGTCCTGGGCTAAGGCCCGTGATGCTCGCTCTGGGTGCAACGGCCTTGTCCTTCACACCAGCTCGGCGTGTGGTGATCGGTGAGGGAGCCCACGAGGCCATTTTGCTTCCTACCCTGCTCAGACAGGCGCGGGAGAACCAACCCCTGAACGACCCGCTTGGATTTCAGATCGTGGGCGGCTTGGCAGGAATACCACCCGCCGCTGCGACATCTCTCGAGGAGGAGGCCGGTACCGTGATCTACATCGTCGATAACGACGACGGGGGTCGTGCTGCCGCAAAAACGCTTCCCAAAGTAGTACGCGACAGCGGACGAGTCTTTACCCTCGGAGAGGGAACGGATGCCAGCTGCATTGAGGACTTTGTGTCGGCTGAGATCCTCGTCAAAGCGCTCGACGACGTGCTGAAGTCCGACGGGAAGCCAGCCGCGAACAAGATGCTATCTGACGTACCAGCCAGTGGAAGGGCTGCTTGGCTAAGCGAAGCTCTTGAGGAGAGAGGAATCGTAGGCGGGCGGACTCGCATCGCCCAGACATCGGTCATAGCGGGCGCTGAGAGCGGGCTGATCGAGCCGTCTAGGCTTGAGGCAGTTCAAGCTCTTCTGGCAGCGGTAGAAGCGATTTTCCCCGCCGTGCCTTGAGGAATCTCCATATAGGTCGCACCCAAACTTCCGCGGCAACTCGCAACCACATTCACTTGGCGAGAGTCACAACGATCGCGGCTGCTGCTACGACGAGCGTGAGGACGGCGACAGAGAACAACAACTTGTTCAGCCGATACTGCTGCTCTTCGCGTTCGGCCGATCGTCGATCTCGCGCCTCCGCAGCCGCAGCGGCTTCGCGTACAAGCTCGCGCATCTGAGTCGCTGCAGCGTCTAGCCGGGAGGCAGTCCGCGCTTGCGCGCCCCTAATGAGTGTGCGCGACGCCATGAGCCCGGCCGCAGACAGATACGTTCTCCAGTCTTCCTTCACATCTTCGCCCCTGATCGCACGGACAATCAGGTTCCCCCATGCGAGAAAAGCGGCCCACTCCATCGCAGCCGGGAACATCCCGAACCACCAGTCGAACGCGTCTGTAGCCTTGAAGGGGTGGAGGTGGAGGAGACGCCTACCCACCGGCCCACGATATGTTGGGGCGCGGATGCTTCGGCACCTCAGCGCAGCGTCGCGACATTACGCGGCGTGAAGCAGCAACAGTTCCGCCCAACCGCCCACGCCCCTCACGCCCCTCACGCCCCTCACGCCCCTCACGCGTGGGCGGTCTCATGGGCGGTCGCGCCCGAAACGGCCCCCAGCGGGAGGCGAGCGAGCGGCACCCGCACTCCGCGAATCCCCGATCCCAGAGCCGATCCCCGCGCCTCCAGCGCCCACCGGCATCCAAAAAGACTCGTATCGGAGAGACAGACTTTGGGCCTGCGACGAATCGACCAAATCGTGTGTGGTCCATCCATCGCCTCGTGTGTGGTCCGTGTGCGGTCGGCTCCCGTACCACCATTCCGGCCCGCCCTACAGCATCAACCCGAATGCTTCTGAATCCGTGGCCCAGAACCAAATCCCGAAGCTAGGGAGTCCCCCAGCACCTCCCTGATTCCAACCAGCTACAAATCGGGGCGCCCGGATTCGAACCGGGGACCTCGCCGACCCGAATCGAGGCTCCTTTGCCTGGTTTTTTCTAGGTTATGCCTGCAAATGGCTGGTTTTGCTGGACTGGATTCAGGTGGTGGAAGATCGGAATTTCGGCGCGATTCGGGGGGGTTTAGGCACTGGGATCGAGCTACTGCCTAAACGCGGCGAGCCGCATCTGGACGATTTGAGCGCCGCCTCAGGATGACTTCCCGATAGGCTTCCGGCTGCTGCTGTCCTGAGACTCAGACGGGCTGCGGCACAAGATCGGCATCGGCGAGTGCGAGCACAGTTTCGCGCGCGCGTGAGCAGAGGTCCAGGTCAAGATCATCCAGGCTTGCGAGTTCGTAGAGCGTGGCCGCCGCCTGCTGAGCGCCGAGGGTAAGTAGCACTCGACGCGCTTCGTCCAGATCGTGCTGCACGTAGTCCGTGGCCGTCACGATGGGCCCCTGCATCGGACCAGCTACAGAACCCAACGCAGCCCATCGCCTCGTCGCGCGTATGCGTGCGGCCGCTGACACACCGCACCGCCAGGCGTCCCCGCGAGGCTCGGGCGCGGGCTTCCGTCCAAGCGCGGCGAAATCGGCGCTTGGCCACCACGCCTTCGCGACCTCACCGGACAGATGGCGCGAGAGCCGTCCACCAATGCTCACGAGCGCGGTCATCGCCCGGTGCTCGTCGACAAGTTCCGCGCGAGCCGCGACCAGCGTGTCCACAAGTCCAGGCCAGTCCTTCGCTCTCTGCAGCTCGATCTCAGCGACGATCTGTCCCGGTGGCCAGACAGCGGCTGGCCCGTCTTCCGCAGTCCCAGTCACTGTCAGCTGCGCGGCAGCGAACCCCGTCTCGTGGAGTCGCTCCTGAACACGTCTTTGGATGCGCCGCAAACGCCGCTGCGCCCCCTCATTTGCGTACTCGAGCGTCAACTCGACCCGGCGCGCTGTAGGCACAATCGCACCCCTTGCGCAGAGGCCTGTCCAGGCCGATCGGTCGACTGCTCTCTCAGCCTCGAAGACACGAATCGCGTAGAACAGCTCGACCACTTGATCGATCACTGCATCGTCAACCTCGGGAAGTAGGGACCAGCGGCCGGCGTTGCGCAGGTCCGAGGCCACCCGCCAGAGCCGGAAGGCCGTGACGGCGGCGATCGCGGGCTCGGCACCGACCAACAGATGCAGCGGATCGTGCAGCAGCGTGACGAACGGGTCAGCCTCGTGCATGGCGCCAACGTGTCCGTCGACGGGTTGGCGCGACTCGTTCTCAGCCGGGGGCGGCGGCAACTCCCGCGCACGTTGGTCGAGGCGTTGAAACCGCGAGATGATCGACGCAGGCACCGCTCGGCAGCTGCACAGCGCCCGAACGTAAGCGTCGAGCGTCGAGGCGATCATCGGCAGCAGACGTGTCTCTTCCTCGAGCCGCCCGCTCCACAGCGGCAGGCCCACCGCCCCGAGTAGGGCCCTCTGCCACTCGCCTTCGCGTTGTCGTTGAGCGTGGGTCGGCGCGCTCACGCTCTGCGGCCGTGGGAGCGCAGTCAGGCGCGGAATCGTGCAGTCGAGATCGTCCACGGGGTCGATCCGCACGCCGGTCGCGTCGGGCACGGCAGCCAGTAGTGATTGCACGAGCCCGCCCTGGGGGCGCCCGGCCGCCCAGAACGGAACCTCGGTCGACCCGTGTAGCTGGAGCCGGACCTCGGGGCCGGAGACCTTGTCCGGGACCAGCGCATAGCGTGCGCGGGCGGCTACCGCGTGCGCTGCAACTGACGCGCCGCCGAGCGCATCGATGATGCTGGCGTGGATCTTTACGCCGTGCAGGCGTGCGGCGTCGAGCAGTTCGTCAAACGCATCCAAGCCGCCGGTGAGGCTCGTCGCCAACGCCGCTACCGACTCCACCAGCGAAGCGCTGTCGCAGACGCCCTCGAGCCCGACGAGCACCGCGGCAAGCACCCCCGCCTCGGTGATGCCATCGAAGCGATCGAGGTGGGCGAGCTCGATACTTGCTGCGAAAGCTGTCCGCAACTCGACGCCGGGGTCTGTGATCAATCCCACCGCGTTCACGTCGATCACAATCGAGTCGTGAAGGTTCGCACCGAACCGCGTCTGCAGCACGCGTGCGATCTCCCCTGGAGGAAGACCGTTTCTCAGCCGGTCGGCAACCTCGTGCGCTGAGCGGTCGTAGTCGATCAGCTGCAGACCGTGAAGCGCAGCCGCGAGCGTTGGCGCCGATGCGCTGCTGCGCACCCGCTGCGCGATCGCCGTGAGGATGAGTTCGTCATTTGTAAGCGAACGGCTGCGGCGAATCGCTACGTCGAGGTCTCCAATGTCGGCGACGTTCAGTATCTCAGCGACGGTTTCCGCGAGATCGCGCACGGTGATGTCGTGGACTAGCGATGAGGCGACCCGTGAGCGCAGCTCGTGAAGCCCACGGACCCTAGCCCCATCCTCGCGCACGAGGAACTCGTCGCGAAGGCGCGCAACGCTCGTGCGAGCGCCTGCCTCATCGAGGTCAGCAGCGAGCGCAATCTGTGCCACCGACAGTGATGCCCCTAGCAGATCGGCAACCGCGACGACAGCCAGTACCGCGAGAGGCTGATCTTCCCCAGCGCTAGCAAGTGCACGCACCTGAGCTCCGAGCGATGTCTCCAAGCGCTCGCCGGTGGTGAGCAGGGCGGTGTACTCCAGCACCAGCTCGTCGGCCTTCTCGAACGGCTCTCTCCAACCAGGCCAGGAGGTCTGACCCCGCTGGCGTAGTGCGTTCCAGAGGTTCTCCGCGAGCGCCTCGTCAAGCGTCGGGCGAACTACCTGCAGCGCCGGTCTCGTGCGCACGTTGTGCAGGTCCTGCTCGCGCACGGTGCCGAGCAGGAACACACCGGTCCGGTAAGAGAGCTCAGCCACCAGCGCGTCCCATGCGGCAACGCCGTGGTGGCCGAGATCATCAATGACGAATCCAACCGGCGCCGCATCGGATGCCTCGATCGAGCGCGCGAAACGGTCGATCGCCGCCAGCGCGCCTTCGGAGCGCAGGTCGCGGATCCGATACCAACGGACCCTGTGCCGCGTCGCGTGGACGGTCAACCAGGCGACTGCGGACTTGCCCGCACCGGACGGCCCTGCGACCAGCACGCGTCGCTTCGCGTCCAAGGCGCCAACGACCTCGCCGACCGCACCAGGCCGCTCGATCACGAGCCCGGCCGCCACGTGCGCCGGGGTCGTCGCAACACCGAGGAGATAGCGCGCGTCGCGGTCGGGGTCGGTGAACTCCACTGCCTCGCACACCCCCACCCTGAGCGCCTGCTCGAGCGAACCAACGTCGACCAGCTCGATCGCCCGCTCGACGATGCTGGTCGCGTCGGTGAGCATCAACCCCGCCGGGATGCGGCCAGGCTGGGCATTGTGATCCTGGCATGCGACCATCGCCGCCGCGAGGCGCTGTACCGCCAGTCGGGCAGCCGCCGTGTTGAGTACGCGCGTCGCGCCCAGAGCGCTCGCGGCAGCGTCCAGAGGGTCGCGGATCGCCACCAGGTGCAGGCGGGCCAGTAGCACGTCGATCTCCGCGGACTCCATCTGCTCGCGAAGACCCTCATGCAAGAGTGCTCGCGCCGGCGCCACCTCGGCGGCCACCTGCTCGAACCCCGTCTCGGGCACGCCGTGCTCGACGACGAGCATCAGACGCACCGCCGGATCGTGCGTGATCCCGCCCTCGACCGCGCGGCGCGGCTTCGCCAGCGCCGCCACCCAGCCCGCCAGCTCCGCGGGACCTACGGTGGCCAGATGTGGCTGGCGGGACTTGACCTGCACGTCGACGAGCATCCCGTCAACGAGCAGGCGTGCGTCGTCTCCGCCCTCCGGTACGACCGCATCCACGGGCCAGGCGCGCGTGACCCCCAGCACCGCGAGCCAGGTTAGGACGGCGTCCTGGAAGTGATATCCGCGTGCCGAGATCGCTCCGCGGCGCTGCTCTTGCTCCCACGCATCGGGGGAGAGACCTAGCAAACCGAACAGCGAGGGGGGAAGTGTTGGAGGGGCGTCGATCAGGACAAGGTAGGCGCCAGCGCGGCGATCTATCGTGAGCGCCGTGCCGATATCGGTTGCTGAGCACCGCGCTCTCGAGTGCCCATCGTGCGGGCATGTCACCTCAATGCTGACGTGGCTGGCTGCTGATCTGGTTGAGAGGCCAGATCTGCGGCTGCTTCTTCAAGATCTCGACGTCTACTACCCGCGGTGTAGCGAGTGCGGGGAGCTCGTCGAGCGTGAGGATCCTCTGCTAGTTCTCGCCATGGCTGACGAGGCCCCCGTGGTACTGGCTTGTCCGGATCGCATCCTTTTCAGCGACGATCCCTCAGCGAGCGCACAGGGCCTGATCGGCGATATACATGCTGCGCTTCGAGAGGAGCGCCGCACTCTCGCGGGGCCGCTGCTGCCAGCGCCGTTCGATGTAGTCGCGGTCGCGCTTGCCCGGAATGTGGATGCGGACATCGCGGTAGTCGATGCGGCGGTTCAGTCTGTCCGCGAGCGTCATGGTGATTCTGCAGCTGAGCGGCACGGGACATTCTTGAGGGATGTCGAGGGTTCGCGGCGGGAGCGACGATTGAACGTGGCTCACGAGGAGTTGGACCAGATCGGGAGCGCGAGCGAACTCGAAGCGGTTATTGACCGCTTTCCTGAGTTGTTGACGGCGGAGGCTCGCCGTCAACCGGAAGAGATCGCAGCGGCCGCGCGCGCCGCGGGGGACGAGCCAGCGGTGCGCGCGATCGTCGCCAAGCTCGATTTGCTCGATCACTGTGCGTCGGGGAGCGTGAGAGAGGCGTGGACTGCGTACAGAAAGGTCGTCGAAGGCTTTTTCGCGGAGGTGCTGGAGCCGCAGGTGAAGCCGCTGTTTGACGAGTTCGAGAGTCTTGTCGACGGCGATCCGGACCGTGCGGCGGATCTCGGCGATCAGCTGGTCAGGAAGATTGCCGAGCTTGGGATGCTTCCGATGGAGGCGGAAGTTGGGGTGCGGGTGGCCGCGCTGCACTGGGCGCGTGCCGACGGCGACCGGGGAGCGAACCTGGAGCGTTGTCGCGTACTTCTGGAGAGAGCCATCTGGATCATGGAGCGCGACCTCGAGTCGGTGCCGCGCGAGTTGTATGTCGGTGCTCTTCTTGATCTTGGTGCGGTCATGGGTGCGCGGCATGCCGGCGATCCTGCCGTGAACCAGGAGCGAGCGACAGCGCTTCAGCGTCGGGTGCTCGAGCACACCACGAGGGAGGAGAACGGCCGGATCTGGGCGACGGCTCACACCAACCTCGGACTCAGCCTTTTGGAACGCGAGCATGTCGCGCAGAGCAGCACCGAGGGCGCGGATCAGATCCGAGCGCGCCAGCAGTCGTGGCTGGCCGAGGCCATTAGGCATTTCGAGCAGGCGCTGACCTACCGCAGCTTCGAGCGAGACCCGCATGACTGGGCGCATACACAGGTCAATCTCGGCCTCGCCTACACACGTCTCGATGACGGCCACCGACGGACGAACCTCCATCGAGCCGTGGACCACTACACCCGAGGGCTGCGCGGCTTCGAGGGGCACACGGCGCTCTACTCTCAGGCACTAGGCAACCGCGCGAGCGCCCGGCTCGACATCGCATTGCTCGAGAACACGCCTGCCCAGGAGCGCGAAGAACTTCTTCGTACCGCGGCAGCCGACGCGCGCGCGGCGATCAACACGATCGGCGTAGAGGGCCACAGCGTCGCTGCCGGACGACGCTGGTGGCAGCTCGGCAGGGTGCTCGCGGCAACGGAGACGCTGACAGACGAGCTACTTCATGTCCTGCGGCGCGTATTGACCGAGCTAACACCAGAGACGGCTCCCAAGGAGTGCCGTGAGGCCGGCTGGCGACTCGGCGAGATCGCCGCTCAAGCAGGCAACTGGCCGGTGGCCGCCGAGGCATACGAGCAGGCCGCTGTCGCTGCCGCCAACGCAATCGGAGCGCGCGCCACGCGGAACGCGCGATTCGCCGAGATCGAGCGCAGCGGGAACGTATTCCGCTGGGCCGCATACTCGCTGATCCGCGCCGGTCGTCCAGCACGGGCCGTCGAGATACTCGAGCTTGGTCGCGCCCGCGAGCTCGCGCTTTGGCTGCAGCGCGATCAAGCAGAACTCCAGCCCCTCCTCGCCGCCGCTCCGACGCTCGCAGGGCGTTTCGCAGAGATCCGCCAGCGGATCGAAATTGCCCAAGCGCGTGGCGATGAGGATCAACTGGCTCGTGTCTCCGAAGACCTCGCCGCAACACTCACCGACATCCGAAGGCTGCCCGGGTTCGACGGCTTTCTTAGAGCACCGTCGGCATCCGAACTCGCGCAGTCACTGGGCGTCGATGAGACGATCGCTTACCCGGTGACCTCCCCGCATGGCGCCGCATGGATACTCCTATGTTCACGTACCTCGCCCTCTGTCACGACGGTCGAGCTACCCGCATCCACCTCACTGACGGTGTTCGAAGCGCTCGCTCGGCTGGACCACAATACCGGCGCGGTGGATGGCTATCTGACCCAGCAAGCGGTCGCGGGCCCGGAGCTCGATGAAGAGATCGAGAAGGCTGCATCCGTGCTTGGTCCAACCCTTATGCAGCCGTTGGCGAGAGCGCTACGTCAACGGGACGCGACCTCACTGTGCATCATTCCTGTCGGCCTACTCGGCCGAGTACCGCTGCACGCATTGACCTGGGATGGCCAGGATGGCCACCGCTGCCTGCTCGACGATTTCGCCGTCACCTATGCCCCGTCAGCCTACGTCCGGATCGGCTGCGCAGTCCGAGCCGCCGAGCGGGAGGGATTCCCGCGACTGCTCGCTGTTGGTAATCCGCTTCCACAGTCCAATCCGCTGCCAGACGCAGAACGTGAGGCGAGGCTCGTAGCCGAGATCCTTCCCGCCGACGACGCCGCGGTGCTACTCGGCGAAGCCGCGAGCAAGGAAGCCGTCATGCAGGCGATGCCCTCAGCGAGCCACATCCACCTCTCATGCCACGGCATGGCCTCAGGGGACACCCGCGCGTTCGACTCTGCACTGTTCTTCGCACACGACCGCGCCGCGTCGGCGAGCGAGATCCTCGACCTGCAACTTGCCCGTACACGGCTCGTCGTTGCCTCCGCCTGTGAGACCGGCGTGATCGCCGGGCACGAAGCGACCGACGAGGCGCTCGCCCTCTCGACCATATTCCTGGGCGCCGGAGCGGCTGGAGTGATCGCGTCCCTCTGGTCGGTCGATGACTACGCAACATCTCTGTTGATGGTGCGCTTCTACGAGGCGCTCATACACACGCCCGAGGACCCGGCCCAAGCACTCCGAATTGCCGCTCTCTGGCTCAGGGACCTTACCCCCGAGGGAGAGGCGCAGTACGCGAGCCGCCACCCGCTGCTCGCCGAGCAGCGGGGGCGAGCCCCGAACCCCCACTCTCGGTCTGGCGAGGGATCTCGCTTCGGCCGCCCGATCTGCTGGGCCGCGTTTGTCTTCAGCGGAGCGTGAACTCAAAAGCATGCCCGGAGCGGGCTGCATGCGGAACAGACGCCTACACCTAACGATCGTCTTGCGAGATGAAGTCCACTGCCGAGCGCGGCCGGTCGGCGGCGGGTCCTATCCCGAGTGCGGCGAGGCGTTCGTGCCAGCGCTCCCGCCAAGCCAACCGCTGACTGTCATCGGCGAGCGTAGCGTCCACTGAAGCGTCACGATCAAACGGCCACAGAGGGTCCGGCTCGCTGGCCAGGCAAAGGCGGGCCAATATGGCTCGTCGGAGCACATCACGCATACGGTCGACTGCATGGCCAAGCGCTACACCGAACGCGTGCTCGGCGATGTCAGACGTCGAGATCTGCGCCATGATCTTGCGTAGCTCCTTCTCCTTGATTTGCCCGCCGTGGACGAGCTTCGAACGCAGGCCATATAGCCGACCCACATCGTTGAAGAGCGCCGCCGCGGGGTCGCTCTCGGTCGCGAGTAGTGCCGCGGCGCGGCTGCGCAATCGAAGGGTCAGCCCTTCGGTCTCCTTTTCGGTCCCAATCAGGGCTGCCTCCAGTCCAGTGGCAAGGTCGACGAGATACTCGTATGGGTTCCCATTACTGTGCGAGGCGTTGAACTTGCCGAGTGCAACATCGAACGACGTCGCGACCATTCCCTCGCGCTTGATGTCGGCAGCATCAATCACACCGCCGAGCGTCTCGAACGCTGCGGACTCATCTCCCGTCAACCGGACCGTCCGCCGAACCGGTGTATCGAGCAGCCCCTTGCGGGAGATGCTCATCTGTGGTCTCATCCGCGCCACCAGGGTTGTCATCCCGCTCACCTCATATGTCGTCTGAACCGTGCCTGCCGTCAATAGGCGCACCAGAAACAGGAACCGCCCAAGCCGTGCGGATAGCCGACTGACAACTTTGTATGGGTCAGGATCGTCCGTGAGCTCGCGGATGATGAGAAGACTGTGAGGAGGGTCATAGGGACGAGGGTCCTCGCGGTTCCAAGCCTGCGCCGCACCGCGAATCTCATGCTGTATACGGTCGAGTAGACCACCCCGCTCCTCCGGCTCAGGCACTACCGTGACATCACCGATCTGCAGTTCATCCCCGCTCGTAGTCGTTAGGTGCGAGACGTGACGGATGCAGACCATCTCGTAGCTTGCCATCCCGAGCACTCGCAGCATCTCGTCGATCGAGTCATCGACGGCAGTGCTCTCTGAGTCGAAGCTGCCCTCCTGTGCGCAACGGGCTACGCAGGCCTCAATCAAGCTGAACATATAGGTCGAAGCAAACTCTGAATGGTGGCGCTTGAGCGGATCGGCGAAGCGCTCCGGGTATGCCTCGTCGAGTTGCGCCTCGAGGGTTGGATATGCGGAGAGCGCCCTGATGCTGTCACCAAAATAATCGCGTCCGATGGCGATGTATGGGTGGAAAACTGGTGTCGGGATCACGTTCTCCGCCCTAAGAGCGTCGAACGCCTCCGCTATGAAAGCCCGGCTTGCCGTGAGGAGGTCACACTGCTCGCTCATACTCATCCCAGAGTCCATAGTCGCTCGAAGAGAATGAATCGGCGCCTGGACATCAGCGTCTGAGCGTACGCACTCGCCGGGACGCAGGCGGATCAGCAGGCCATCGCGTCGCCGATCCCCCGCCGGTGTCGTACGCCAAGCCACACCGCAGCAGACAACCAGAGAAGACCGATGCCGTGAGAAGGCTCCTTGGCGAGATCCCGCTATATCCGTGGCCACAGCAAGAGCTGAGCCGAACCGTGTTTTGTGTCGCCAGGACCGCCTACACTTGGTCTTGGAGGTCATGTGATGCCAGAGCCAGCCGCGACCAACGATCACATCGAGAGGGCGAACGCCCAGTTCTGGACTCCTCCTTCCCTGGAGGAACTAATGGCCGATGTCGCGCCACTTGAGGCGGACGAGCACTTTGACATCCCCGATGTGACCGACGAGGAGTGGGATGTGTTCGTGGCGGCGCTCGACGAGTGACCGCAACCGTCCTCGTCGACACGAACGTTTTCACCGCCCGCCTGCGGGAGCGCTCGCCACTCGCCACGAGCTATGCGAAGCACCTGTTCGGGCAGCGCATTGCGGTCGCTCCCCAGACGGTCGCCGAGGCTCGCTACGGAGCGCTCAGCGCCGGCTGGGGCGTAGCCCGGGTAGAGCGCCTCTCTCGTCTAATCGCACGCGCGCGCGTCCTTCCGGTTGACATCGACACGATCGAGGCCGTCGCCCAGCTGCGAAACGAATGCCGGCAGATCGGACACGGCCTGCACCAACGAGGCCACAACGCCGACCTATGGATCGCGGCGACAGCGATCCGCTGGCGCATCCCGCTCGTAGCCCACGACGCGGTCTTCGACGGCTGCCCCGGCCTCGAGCTCCGGACAGAGCTCGACACGCGACGCGCCTACTGAGTCGACACCGAAGCGTTCAGCGTGGCCGCTCCCTCTCATCATCGAGAACGCACTCGTCGCGGCCGACACGGAGGACGAGCCCGACGGCGACTTCGTGTTCTGAGCGGCGACAGATCAGACATGATGTCTTTTGTCTGTTCTGTATTGTCTAGCCGCTTGAGATAGTGCCCCTAGATGGGGGCGCAGGACGACAATCTCACGGTCCCACCTGCCGCACCTTGCCGCACACCCTCGAGGCTCGACGGGCTTACATTCGACGAAGAGCTGCTCGACCTGCTCGCAGACCGGCTCGCCGATCGCCTGGCCTCACGACTCGAACTGGCTACCAAGCCGCGCGAAGCCCTGGTCAACGCCGACGAGGTCGCACGCATGATGGGCAGGAAGCGCAGCTGGGTCTACGACCACGCGGGCGATCTCGGCGCCGTGCGCCTCGGATCAGGATCAAGACCCCGCCTGGGCTTCTACCCCGCACGCGTGACCGAATACCTCCAGAGCGTCGCGAACCCGCCGCCGATCTCGCTGCCGAAGCCCGCCCCACGCCGCCGCCGATCCCGCCCTGGGTACACCGCAACCGGCGTGGAATTGCTGACCGTCCGCGGCCCGAGCTACAAGACGCAACCGCCAAACCCCTGATCTACCAGGGTCTCGCGCACGTCATCGCGACTGTGCGACAGCCGCGCAAGCGCAGCTGCTGGCCTGGGGGCGTGCAGCAGTCCGTCTTCTCGCTCGACTCGCAGCAGGCGCTCTGTTGTTCGGCCGAGCAACGGTCGGCGGCACCCGTAATGAGATTGGCCGCCACATCGAGTGGCTGATCACGGAGCTAGGCGACCGCGTCTAGCCCGTCACCATGCGGGGCCGAGCGAGCTCGCGCGCGTCCCTCATCGCGTGGGCAAGCAGCTCCATGCGGACGGCCGGCAGGATCCGCACACGCACGTTATCGAGCCTGCTCGACTGGCGGTATACGCGGTAGCCGGCGATCGTCGGCTTGGTCGAGGCGAGCGCCTGTCCGAACACGCGAACGATGTGGTGCGCGGCATTATCGATATCCATGTGCGCTGCGGCACGGCCACGGAGCGCGATGTCCAGCACGATCGGCCCACCGAAGCGCGCGCGCTCACGGCAGCGTGGACGCTCGCTGTGCGAAGGCCGCGGCGATCAGCGCCGACCAATCGGGCTGGCCAGTCGGCGTCCTTCGCTCAGCCGGCGCCGGCAGCACGAAGCATCCCGGACCGCTGTCCTTGAATGCAACCACGTCAGCAGCGTCGCGGGCGCGCGTCGCGGCGAGCCAGCTCGGCGACGTGCCGGGTCGGTCGCGCGCGTCAAAACCCTGGTCGCTCAGCAGATCACCGCGCCCGTAGGCGACCGATCGCTCAAGCTGTGAGCGTGCCTCTGCTCGCACGTCGGGGTCGACGAGCTCGGCCAGCGACCCCGAGACGTCGAGGTCAGCCTCCCCGTCAGGGTCCTCGGCAAGCTGAGCCGCCTCCTCGCGATCAAGCTCCTCGATCAACGCCAGTACCCGCTCGTCCTCGCGGTGAAGCTCGCGGGCATCCACGTCAAAACGGTCCAGTCCCCACGTTCGTTCGACAGGCGCCCCGTCGAGAAACCGCGGCTCGGGCTCGGGCAAGCTCAGCTCCGCCAGGCGACGAAACGCCCGGTCATAGTCGGCGCAGAAGATCGACACCGGCAGACAGCGCGCAACCGCAACAGTGGCCGCGCCCTGCGACGGCGCGCGCAGCACCAGGAGGTGATCGACATCGGCGTCGTCAAACACCACCGGCCCCTTCAACACATCCAGGTACGCCTTCACCAGCGGCCCGAGCCCAGCCTGATAGCGGCGAGCGTCCGGAACGCTCAGCGCCAGCTCGACAGCGATGTGTCCGCGGAACCTGCGACGCGCGCCCGCGTCGAGCTGCTCATCGATCTGAGACCGCGCCTGCTCGCGAAGCCGCGCGATTCGCCTGCCCTGCGTCGAGTTCCGAGACTTTCGCAGCGGAGTCGCAGTCGTGATCGTCAGGGCCAGCTCGCGACGCTCGGCAGCAATGACATTCAGGAAGTCGGCGTGCTCGGTCTGATCACTCAGGCGGACCATCAACCCATTGTGCCGCCGCTCAAAGCGCTCGAAACGAAAGGCAAAACGCAGGCGCGCACCAATACTCATACATGTCCGCAAGCTCCGACCTTTTCGAGGGCCGCCGTGTCGCGGAGCGAGCAACCGATGACCTGCTCGACGTGCTCGCCGATCGCATCGCGGACCGGCTCGCCGTACGGCTCGAAGGGCTCGCCTCGACGCCGTCTGAGGAGCTCGTCGACGCGCGGGAGATCGCCCGTGCCACCGGCCGCTCACGCGCGTGGGTCTACGAGCACGCCGGCGAGCTCGGGGCCATGCGCCTCGGCTCCGGACCCCGACCGAGGCTCGCGTTCTCCCCCGTTCGCGTAGCCGCCTTCGCGCAAGCCGCGAGCGAGCCACGCACGCCTACCCCGCTACCAATCCACTCCCAGCCCCGCCGACGACGGCGATCCGGACGGACCTCGACAGGCGTAGAGCTACTGCCGATCCACGGCCGCACGGATACCTGACGGGATGCCGCTCGCGGCTAGCGGTCAGACCGGGCCGGATCGCGTTGCATACTGGCCGAAATGCCCGCCAGCGCCACCCGAAATCCGCCAGCTCTCCCGCGGTCGGAAGATCGCGTGACGGGCCGCCCTGCCACGGGCCAGGTCATCAAACCCGACAAGGGACGCCGCAGCTTCGCGCTGCGGTTCTCGGCCTACGGTAAACGCGAATTCCTGACCCTCGGTCGACCTGAAGATGGCTGGACCACCGTAATGGCAGAACGCGAACTAGCCGTGGTGCTTCGCGACATTGAACGCGGCGTCTGGCAGCCGCCAGCTCCGGAGCCCGAGCCCGGCCGTGATCCTCTGTTTCACGAGTTCGCCTCCGAATGGTTTGAGGCCAAGCGGCGCGAACTCGCGCCGAACACCGCACGCAGCTACCGCAACGACCTCACCAACCACTTGCTGTCGTTCTTTGCCGAGCACAAGCTCTCGCAGATCACGATCAGCGAGGTCGACGCCTACCGCCAGCAGAAGGTCCGCGAAGCTACCGCTCTCGCCACCGCGATCAAGGCCGGCGAGCCAAGGATCATCGAGATCGTTGACGGTCGCGGCCGCCATTACCGTCGCCAGGCGCGCCCGCTCTCGCACCGCTCGATCAACATGCACCTGGACCTGCTCTCGCAGATCCTCGAGCTCGCCGTCGACCACCAACTGATCGCAACCAACCCGGCCAAGGGCAAGCGCCGCAGGCTAAAGGCGTCAAGGCCACGGCCGGTGTATCTCGACAGCGCCGAACACATCGCGGTCATGCTCGAGGCAGCCGGCGAGCTCGACCGCGACCCCAAATCACGCACCAAGGGGCGTCGCGCCGCGATCGCGCTGCTGATGCTCGGCGGCCCGCGTGCGTCCGCCGCCGGCGCGCTGACCGGCCGCGATCAGGACCTCGCCAACGGCCGAATCGACGTCGCCGCCGACAAGACGAGCGCCGGCACCCGCGAAATCGACATGCTCCCACTGCTACGCGAGATCCTGACCGAGCACAAGGCCGAAACCAACACCGGCCCTGAGGACCCGATCCTCACCACCCGAAACGGCAACGCCCGCAACCGCCACAACCTGCGCCAGCGCGTCGTCGCCCCAGTCGTAGCCAAGGCAGAAGAAATACTCGCCCAGCGCGGCAGGCAGCCGCTCCCTAAGGGGATCACCCCGCACAAGCTCAGGCACACGTTCGCCTCGGTGCTCTTCGCGATCGGCAAGGACCCCACATACGTGATGCACCAGCTCGGGCACACCGACCCCGCCTTCACCCTCCGCGTCTACGCGCACATGATGCGCCGCAGCCCAGAAGAGCGCGCCGAGCTCAGAGCGCTCGTCGAAGGCCACGACTGGACGCTGGGCGAAGATGCTGCCGGAGCGTCAGCGGAGTAGCGGTAGGACCCTCGCCTACCAAGGCGAGTGAATGATCGGCACGGGACCGAAGGGTGAGACGGGCGGTTTGAGCGCGATCGGCAGGCTAGACCTAACATTTAGCGATGCTCGGAACCGCGTATCACGAGGCGGGCCACGCCGTCGTCGCCCACATGCTTGGGTACAGGCTCCTCGGGATATCGATCGACTCAGATGTGGAAGGAAAGCTAGGGCACTCGGGCAGCGATGTGCTCCCGGAATCGCTGAAGCAATCGAAGAATTGGCGACAGGATGTAGTCACGCCGGAAGAGTGGACTGCAGCATCTGACGACATCGTGATCCACCTCGCAGGAGCGACCGCCGAGGAGCTCCTTCAAGGACGCGAATACGTCATGGATCCCGATGATCCCCGCAGCTCTGATGAGACCGAGGTCATCGGTCGGCTCGTGCGTATGTGTGGGACGAACTACGACGCACAGAATGATCTTCTCGCGGACTCACTCGTACGGGGGCGGGTGATAGTGAAGACCACTGGGAGAAGATCGACGATGTAGCCAAAGCGCTACTCGAGCAGAGGAAGCTAAGCGGTCCAGAGACCGAAGAGCTGATTGATCGATCGCATCCGAGCGCGGCTGACGACACGACGCGGGGGTCCGCATCGGATCACGCTGGCGTCGACCTCGGGCGGTACGGGAAGTCCGAATCAACGATCAGGGTCGCCGTAGGATGAACTCCCTCAGCTTGACCAAGGCCTCATCCAGGCTCTCGCGGAGTGCAGTTGCCTTTTGCGTTGGATGTTCGATCAGCGGCGCTAGCGTCGAGCTGGAGCCGAACGCCTCCAGCGCTAGCCACCGGCTCATGTCCTGCGTCCAGTTGAGATTCAACAGGAGGACGCGGAGCTTCTCGTTTGGTTCCAGATCGAGGCCGGCCAGCGGCGTGGGAGCCGGCATCTGCGGGTCAGGGTCAACGTAAGGCGACCGTTGTGCGCTCGCGGGCAGCAAACCATGAGCCTCAGCAACAACATCGAGCAGTGGATCCCGAAGGGCCGCAAGACGCTCGAGCACTTCCGAACGAGCAGCACGCAGATCACTGGCGATCCGCGCAAGTCGCGCCGCGTCCGGAAGAGGTAGCGCCTCAAACGCCGCTGCACTGACCGCGTTCGGCTCGTCGGCGTGATGAACAGTCAGACCGTTGATCGCCCGCGACAGGCGCTCAGCGGACAGCCCGACCGGCTTCCTCAGCCTCCCCGTAATCCCGTAGTTAGGCGTCGGATCGGTCACACGGCCGATCTTAGACTCACCGCCCGCGTCGGACAGTGCACTCGACCAAAACCCTGTATCCACAGGGCCGCCAGCTGAGCCCAGACTGGCCACGACCCCGTTAGTGCCTATTCACTGCCCAATCGCCGAGGCCACCACGCACTACCAGTCCAACAAAAACCCCGCATTTGCGGGGTTTTTTATATCGGGGCGCCCGGATTCGAACCGGGGACCTCGCCGACCCGAACGGCGCGCGCTACCAGGCTGCGCCACGCCCCGACGCAGACCGAAGTATCCCACACAGCGCACCAAGGCTCCGGCGAGACCGTTTCGAGCCACCGACAGAACCCGAGCAGCTACCCTCGCCCCATGCCCTGCCAACTGCAAGACGCCATCGCCGACCTGGACAAACTCCTCCAGCCCGGGCGCTTCAAGGACTACTGCCCCAACGGCCTGCAGTTCCCCGGCAAAAGCGAGCTCAGAAAGCTCGCCACCGGCGTTACCGCAAGCGCGGAGCTGTTCGAGCGAGCCATCGCCGTCCAGGCCGACCTGCTCGTAGTCCACCACGGACTCTTCTGGGGCCCGACCGCCACGCCCATCGACTCTCCTATGAAGCGTCGCCTAAAGCTGCTCTTCGACTCCGACATGAGTCTCGCCGCCTACCACCTTCCGCTCGACGCCCACCCCCAACTGGGCAACAACGCCCTCATCGCCCGCGGCCTCGGCGCCGACACGCTCGAGCCTTTCGCCCTGCACGATGGCGAGCCGATCGGCTGTCTGGCGCGCTTCCCCGGCGAAGGACTGGAGGCGAAAGACCTCTTCGCGCGAGTAACGGACCTCACTCAAAGGACCCCGCTTGTCTTCGACGCCGGTCCCGAGCAGATCAACAGCCTGGCGATCGTCTCCGGCGCCGGCAACGACTACCTCCAGGAGGCCGTCACAGCCGGCGCCGACGCCTTTCTCACCGGGGAACCAGCCGAGCGCGTGATGAGCGAAGCTCAGGAGGCCGCGATCCACTTCATCGCCGCCGGCCACTACGCCACCGAGACGTTCGGTGTGAAGCACCTCGGCGAGCACCTGAGCGGGCGCTTCGAACTTGAGCACACGTTCATCGACGTGCCCAACCCGATCTAGCGCTCATCGCATTCCCGGCTTGCGGCAATCCCACGTTGCATATGTCCGGACGCAGGGGTATACGTACGCGTAGAAACACCACCTCGCGATAGGAGGATCTACAGATGGCGAATCACCTGACGCCCAGCGAGCTCGCCCGCGAAGCCGGTCTGGAGCGCAAGGAAGTGCTCCTGAAGTGCCTCGAGAACGGTGTCCCGATCTTCAGGGGCCGTATCGACAAGAGCCTGTTCATGGCGAGCATCCGCCAGGGCCGATCGCAGCAGCGCGCAGCCCACGCCAGCGGCTGATCGAAAGCGGCTGGCTCGGTGGCCAGCTGTCCGTGGCCTCGAGCACCCAAAGTCCCTAACATCCAAAGGGTTCATAGGGGTTTATCGAGGAGGAGTCCCAACATGGAGGCCAGCGCCACAGAGCCGAGCACCACGTCGCACACCATTGCCGACCTGATCTCGCGCGCAGCGCTTGAGCACGGCGAGCACCCTGCCGTGCGCTACAAGCACGATGGCACCTGGCTAGACGTGAGCTATAAGCAGCTTGCGGACATCGTGGAGGAGATAGCCCTCGGACTGATCGACCTTGGGGTCAAAGCAGGCGAGCGTGTCTGCATACTTGCCAATACTCGCCCCGAGTGGTCCTACGCCGACATGGCGATCACCTCGGTCGGCGCCGTCGTGGTGCCGATCTACCAGACCAACTCGCCAGAGGAGTGCCTGTGGGTGATCTCCGACTCCGGCGCCAGCGCGATCTTCTGCGAGGACGACGCGCAGCTCACCAAGATCGCCCAGATCCGCGATCAGATTCCCAACCTTCGCACCGTGATCGTGATGGATCCACCCACCAGCGAGCACGCGGTCCCCACCGTCACTCTCGACGAGGTGCGCGAGCGTGGACGCACCCACGAGGCCTCCGAGCTACAGGCACGGCGCGAAAGCGTCAAACCGGAGGACCCCTTCACGTTCATCTACACCTCCGGCACCACCGGGCCGCCCAAGGGCTGCGTGCTCAGCCACGGCAACTACGCCTCGATGATGGAGATGCTGCGCACCGTCGGGCAGATCGAAGACGACGAGGTCATCTACCTCTACCTGCCGCTCGCCCACGCCTTCGCGCTTCTGATCCAGCTCGGCGCTTTCGACCTTGGCGCGACGGTCGCCTACTTCGGCGGTGACACCAAGCAGATCGTGGCTGAGCTGATGGAGGTCAAACCGACCTATCTCCCTTCGGTGCCGCGCATCTTCGAGAAGATCTACACGCTCGCCAACGCCGCTCTGCAGTCCAAGCCCGAGGAGGAGCAGGAGCAAGCTCGCAAGGCGATCGTTCTGGGTGGCAAGGTGCGCGAGTTGCAGGCCCGCGGCGAAGAGGTTCCCGCGGAGATGATGGCTCCCTTCGAAGAGGCAGACGAGAAGCTGTTCAAGAACGTCCGCGCCATCTTCGGCGGCAACGTGCGCCACGCTGTCAGCGGAGCCGCCCCGATCGCCAAGGAGATCCTCGAATTCTTCTGGGCTGCGGGCGTGCCGGTGCTCGAGGGCTATGGCATGACCGAGACCGCCACCGCCGCAACCGTGTGCACCGTCGAGGACCACAAGTTCGGCACCGTCGGCAAACCGTTCCCGGGCGTGGAGATCAAGATCGCCGAGGATGGCGAGGTATTGATCAAGGGTCCGAACATCTTCCAGGGCTACCACAACAACGCCGATGCCAGCTTCGGCTCGATCGATCAAGGCTGGTTGCACACGGGCGATCTTGGCTCACTCGACGAGGACGGTTTCCTCTCGATCACCGGCCGCAAGAAGGACATCATCATCACCGCGGGTGGCAAGAACATCACGCCCGCCAACCTCGAGAACGACCTCAAGCAGTGCCGCTGGATCTCCCAGGCGGTGATGCACGGCGACCAGCGCCCTTATCCCGTCGTGCTGATCACGCTCGACGAGGAAGAGATCGCCACCTATGCGCGCGAGCACGACCTGCCCGAGGACACCGCACAGCTGTGCGAGGAGTCTTCGGTACGCGAGATGATCGGCGAGCAGGTGGAGCGCGCCAACCTCCGCTACGCGCCCGTGGAGCAGGTCAAGCGCTTTGCGATCCTGCCGCACGATCTGACCCAGGAGACAGGCGAGCTCACGCCGACGTTGAAGGTGAAGCGCAACATCGTGGCCGAGAAGTACGCCGACATCCTCGACGCACTGTACACGGGCTAGCGCCCCGTTAGCTGCGAACATAACTGGCGACGATGCGTACCGATCCAAGCGAGACCGGCGGCCTCTTTGTTGGCCGCAGACCCGGCACCGCGCCTACTCGCTTCCGTGCGCTACCCGAGCGCGGCAGCAGCTCCAGGCAGCGCATCGACAACACGCTGGCCAAGCTCCTGTTCGCGGGGATGGTCGTTGGCAGCCTGCTGTGCTGGGGGCCGATACCGGTTGCCTGCCTCTGGTTGAGCGCACAGGCCAACTACCTCACCGGCAGCGTGTCTTTCGGGGTGCTGATCGCACTGGTGGCCCTGTTTGCGCTTTTGTTCGGCATGCTGATGCTGCTCAGGCGTCTTGACAACGCTTGGATCCTGGTGCGTCGTGCCGCCGGCTATGACCAGCGCACCGGCGCTCTTGGGCGGATATTCGGCGTCACCGCCGCCGTCTGCGCCGCCGCCTTCTCGTTCTGGTTCGTCGTGATCCACGGCCCAGGATCGAGTACCACACCTGGCAATGCGCCGTGAGCAGGAAACGCGAGCGGGAAAACTGCGCACAATTCGCGGTGAGGGATCGACGCACGCGAGAAACCAGCACGCCAAGCCAGCGGAGAGGCCGTTGACGAGATGGGGCTGCTCGACTACTACAAGCAGTTCGAGGGGATGACCGAGGAGGAGGTCAACAGCCAGCTGCGCGAGGAGGCAGACGAGCGCAAACGCAAGGCGCTGACGCGCGTCGAGACGCTCGACCTCTCGCAGACGACTTGGCCCGATCTGCCACACCCAGAGGTGGTCAGCGCAATCACCTTCGTCGCGCGGCGCGGGATGCAGCGCTACCCGCACATGCGCGGCTCCCAGCTGCGCACGCGACTGGCTGAGCGCCACTCCGTCGACAAGGCCCGGCTGATCGTCGGCAACGGCGCCGCCGAGCTGCTGAGCGCCGCCACGCGCGCACTGATCGAGCCTGGACAGGAGTTGATCACCTCCTGGCCTTCCTATCCCCTCTTCCCGATTATGGCGCGGCGCGCACACGGGCGCGCGGTACCGGTCAGCGGCGGCGTGGACGCACTACTGGAGGCAGTCGGCGAGAGCACGCGCGTGGTCGCGCTGGCCAGTCCCAACGATCCAACAGGCGAGCTGTTGCCAACGGTCGAGCTGGAGCGACTGCTCGCGGCGTTGCCCGACTATGTCGGCGTGCTGCTGGACGAGTCGCTGGTCGAGTTCGCCGACGCCCAGCCGACCGACTCGTCGTTGCAACTGCTGGAGAGCAACCCTCGCCTGCTCGTGTTCCGCAGCTTCTCAAAGGCCTGGGGGCTGGCCGGTCTGCGCTGCGGCTACGCAGTCGGTGCGCCCGGTGCGGAGGACTTGCTTGCCGAGCTCGAACCCGACCTTGGCGTCAGCGAGATCTCCCAGGCTGGGGCCCTGGAGTCCTTGCGTAACTGCTCGGAGTTGATCGCCAAGCGTGTGCGGCGTGTGAGCAAGGAGCGCGAGAGCCTGACCACGGCGCTGCGCCAGCGCGGTTTCGAGCTCTCAGACAGCCAGGCCAATTTTCTCTGGCTTGCCCATCCCACGCTCGACGGCGGCGAGCTGGCCGCGCGCCTAGCGCGCTCGGGCATCCTCGTAGCGGCCGGCGACGCGCTCGGCGAGCCGCGTCATGTGCGCATCGCGATCCGCGACGAGGCCTGCTCGACGCGTCTGCTGAACGCGATCGACCGCGCGCTGGTCTGAGCGATCTGAACTGTTTGGGATTTGTTTCGTTCCCCTGGTGTTCGAGCGGTCCTCTCAAATCACACGGCACAGGTGATCCGGCGGGGCGCGCCCGGCCGGCGACCGCGCCGGAACCGTTAACCAGCCGAGCCCGACTGGCGCAGCAGCGCGCCGGTCGTGCCTTCGAGGATTTTGCGCCAGGCGCCAACCTCCTCTTCCTCGGCCTCGAAATGGCGGACCACTTTGCGTACGCGACGCTCGGAGATCTCGATGCCGTGGCGCGCCCAGATCTCCTGGTAGCGCTCGTATTCGTCAAGTAGGTGGTAGGTCACCGACTGGAAGCCGTGGCGCGCAATCTCGATGCGCGAGGAGAAGCTCATGATCGAGGTCTCGAACATCAGCTCATCGGTCGGCTCGGGCTCGATCAACACGATGTCCACGCCCGGATAGCGCTCCTCCCACATGGTGGCCAGCTCGTGCAGACGTCGGTGGCCGAGCAGCTTGAAAGCCTGATAGCCGATCTTGGAGAAGCCCATGTCCGAGATCCGTCGCGCCGGTGGACCATCGCCCCCATCCTCGCGCTGGTTCACGAATGGCACGATCGGGTTGATCACGATCACCAAGGAGGCGCCCGCTTCCACCGCGATGTCGAGGTTCGTGGTCGAGACGATGCCCCCGTCGATCAGCTCGCGGTCGCCGATCTTGACCGGGGCGTAGACCATCGGCAGCGCTCCAGATGCACGCACCGCCTTGGAGATCGGCACGTCGTCGAAGCCGTCGGCTCCGAACACGATCCGCTCGCACGAGTCGAGATCCGTCGCCACCAGATAAAGCTCGTGCTCGAGCGCACGGAAGTCGTCGTGTCGGCCGTCCTCTTCCAGTACACGGCGCAGGTAGCGCTCGATGCCCTCGCCCGTGTAGGCGCCGCTTGGCAAGGTCTCGGCGATGCCGAGCAGAATGTCGATCAGCGACACTTGACCCAGTTGGGGCAGCAGCTGACGCGCCAGTAAGGCCATCCTCAGCGGCAGCCGCACGCCCGTTCGCGCCAGCTCAGGCAAGTTCAGGCGCAGGAGATCGCCGAGATCGATGTCCCTGAAGGCTTGCGGACCCTGGTGGGTGACGACGCGCATCATCTCCTCCGGGGTGACCCCATTGGCGCACAGCGAGGCAACGAACGCGCCGGCGGAGGTGCCTACGTAGACGTCGAACTGGTTGATCGTGCGATTGGCTGCAAGCAGATCGAGCGCGCGCAACGCTCCGATCTCATACACGCCGCCGGTGAAGCCGCCACCGCCCAGCACCAGCGCTGTCTTGTCCCTTCGCGGCCCGCTGCGCTTCGAGGTTCGCGCGGGAGCGCTCCTCTTGGAGGGCGAGCGTGTTCCAGTGCCCGAGCCACGCTTAGCGGCTGCTTTCAAGTTGACAACCTCGCCCATGAATACTGATTGTACGTAGTGTTACCCGATCCTATGAGACTCGCCGCCCTGCTAACAGTCGCAACGTGCGCGCTCCTTGCCGCGAGCACAGCCCCTGCGGCCCTGGCCCAGAACTCGCTCGAAGCGCCGCTTGCCCGCGAGATGAGGCTCGCCGGGTCCGAGTCGGGCGCCTATGTGTACGACCTAACGAAGGCAACGACGCTGTTCAGCGAGCACGCCGAAGTCCCCCACCCTCCGGCCTCGGTCGAGAAGCTCTACACCGCCACGACCGCCCTGGAGCTGATGGGCCCGGAAGCAACGCTCACCACGAGCGTGCTCGGCACGGGGCACCTGGGCGCGGGCGGGCGCTGGGAAGGCAACCTCTACCTGAAGGGCGGCGGCGACCCCACCTTCGGCAGTGCCTCATATGTGGCGGCCCGCTATGGCGGCCAAGGCGCGACTGTGACCAAGCTGGCGGCACTCGTCAAGGCTGCGGGCATCAGCGAAGTCACGGGCAACGTGGACGGTGACGATTCCTGGTTTGACTCCCTGCGCGGAGATCCCTACAGTGGCTACGCGCCCGACCCCGAACTGGAAGGCGAGCTCAGCGGACTCTCCTTCAACCGCGGCGCGACAGGCTCCGAGAGCGGCGCACACGCACCCGCCGCCTATGCCGCCCTGCAGCTGAGGGGAGCGCTCAGGGCCGAGGGGGTCAAAGTACACGGTGGCACAGCCGCCACAACCCCGGCCGGAGCGGGCACGATCGCAAGCGAGGCCTCGCCGGACCTGGCGACCCTGCTCGGACTGACCCTGCCACCGTCTGACAACTACTTCGCGGAGACCTTGATCAAGGACATCGGGGCGCGCTTCGGCGGCGCCGGTACGACCGCCGCGGGCGCCGCCGTGGTGCGCACGACGATCGCCAAGGACTTCGGCTTGCATCCCTATCTGATCGATGGCTCGGGGCTGTCGCACTCCGACCACACCACCCCCAAGCAGGTGGTGGAACTGCTCACCGCGCTTGCCCATAGTCCCCTGGGTACGACCTTGCGCAACGACCTAGCCGTCGCCGGCCAGACGGGGACGCTCTCAGAACGGATGCGACACACGCCCGCCTCGGGTCGCTGCCAGGCCAAGACGGGGACCCTGAACGGCGTGTCCAACCTGGCCGGCTACTGCGAAAGTGCGGGCGGGGACATCCTTGCCTTCGCGTTCTTCAACGAAGGCATCGAAACGTATGTGGCGCACACGATCCAGGACAACATGACGATCACGCTCGCCCGCTACTGACCGACATTCCTTCGATCGAGGTGTTGGCAACCCAGCGCCTTTGGCCGACCCGCCCTATCCAGCCGCGGCGTTGGCGAGCGGCGCCGTTAGATCGCGGGAACGACCTTTAATCCCAAAATCGTGAGCCGCTTCTAGCCCTCAGCCAACAGATCGAGCAAACCGCGTTCGTCCAGAACCGGCACCTCCAGCCGTTCGGCCTTCTCCAGCTTCGATCCCGGGGACTCGCCGGCAACCAAGTAGTCGGTCTTCTTCGACACGCCACTGGTCACTCGTCCACCGGCCGCCTGGATGCGCTCGGTGGCCTGCTCGCGCGAGAGCGTCGGCAGTGTTCCCGTGAGCACGAACGTCTTGTCCACAAGGGGTCCGCTCGTAGGCGCGGGCCCATCCTCCGCGAAACGCAGACCATGCTTGCGCAGGTCTTCGATCAGCGCAAGCATGCGCTCGTCGTGCAGCTGTGCGTGGATCAGCGTGCTCATCTTCTCGCCGATGCCTGGTGTCTCGGCAATCTCCTCCGCGCTTGCCGCAAGCAGAACATCGATGTCGCGAAAGCGCAGCGCCAGATTGCGTCCGGTGATCTCGCCGACCTCCTCGATCCCGAGCCCAAACAGGACGCGTGCAAACGGGCGCTGCTTGGAAGTCTCGATCGCGTCGAGCAAGTGGTTGACCGACAGCTCACCAAAACCCTCCAGCTCGAGCAACCGCTCGCGGTGTTCATGCAAACGGTAATAGTCGGCAGCCGTGTGAACCAAGCCTTGCTGCTGCAGCAAGGCCACCTGCTTCTCGCCGAGCCCGTCGATGTCCATCGCCCCGCGCGAGACGAAATGCTTGAGTAGCTGCCACGCCCGCTCTGGGCAGTCGCGGTTGGGGCAGCTCGTGAAGACCGAGCCCTCCGGCTTGACGGTAGGCGTGTCGCAGAACGGGCAGCGCTCAGGCGGGCGCGTTGGCGGCGAGCGATCCTTGTGCTCGGCGACGTGCGGGGCGGGCGAGACGACCTGCGGGATCACATCGCCGGCGCGCAGCACGATCACGTCCTCGCCGGCGCGGATGTCCTTGCGGACGATGTCCTCCTCGTTGTGCAACGTCGCCAGCTTGATCACGACGCCGCCGGCCGCCACCGGCTCGAGCACCGCGTAGGGGCGCAGGTCGCCGAACTTGCCGACGTTCCACATCACCTTGTGCAGGCGTGTCACCGCGGTGGTCGGCGGGAACTTCCAGGCCACCGCCCAGCGCGGATCGCGACCGACCGAGCCGAGCCGGCGCTGCAGCTCGAGGTCTGAGACCTTGATCACGACCCCGTCGATCTCGAAGTCCAACTCGCCACGACGCTCCTGCCAGTGCAGGCATTGCGCGATGACCTGCTCCTCACTGTCGAGCAGCTTGATGTCGCGGTTGACGCGGAAACCATGCTCGTGCAACCACTCGAGCGCCTCCCAGTGCGTCTCGAATTTCAGATCCGGTGCGACTCCAACTTGGTATGCCCACATCGAAAGCGGACGTTCGGCCATCAGAGAGGGATCGAGCTGACGCACAGCGCCGGCCGCGGAGTTGCGGGGATTCATGAAAGTGGACAACCCGGCTTCGGCGCGACGCTCGTTGACGGCGGCGAAGTCCTTCAGCGACATGTAGACCTCGCCACGCACCTCCAACAAAGGTGGCGCATCCTCGATGCGCAGAGGGACCGAGCCGATCGTGCGCAGGTTGTGCGTGACGTCCTCGCCGACCTCCCCGTTGCCGCGTGTGGCCCCGCGCACGAGCACACCGTCGCGGTAGAGCAAGCTGATCGCCAGCCCGTCGACCTTCGGCTCCACGACGTACTCAAAGCTCGAGCGCTCGATTCCTTCGCGAGCTAGATGCGTCCTCATGCGCGTCACCCATGCCCGCAACTCCTCTTCAGTGCGAACGTTGTCCAACGAGAGCATCGGCTCCAGGTGCTTGACCTTCTCCAGCTTGCCGACCGGCTCGCCACCGACGCGCTGGGTGGGCGAGTCGACAGTTCGCAGCTCTGGGTATCCAGCCTCCAGCGCGCGCAACTCGTCGAGCAGCGCGTCGTATACGTCGTCGGTGATCTCGGGGTCGTCGAGTACGTAGTAGCGGTGAGCGTGATGCTCGAGTTGCGCGTGCAGCTCAGCTGCACGGGCGAGCTGCTGCTTGGAAGGGCCCTCCCCGGAGACAGCTTGCGTGGCGGGCTCGGCTCCGGCCGGCCCAGAGTCCCGATTCCCTGGAGCCTGAGCGTCCGACTCCTGCTTTCGGGACGACCGCGTCGACGGTCTGCTCACGCGCTCCCGCCATCGAGAGCCGGTGCGAGCAGCGCTTGCAGATCGAACCCGCGCAACACCTCCAGCCCGCCGCGGTGGGTCAGGTCGAAATGGATCGGCGTCACCGCGATACGCCCTTCGGCGACAGCCGCCAGGTCGGTGCCAGGCTCGTCGTGGAAGCCAGGGTCCGACCCGTATATCCAGTAGCGCTGGCGCTTGGCGGAGCCGTCCGCGTGCGGCGCCACCTTCAGTTCGTCGCGATAGATGCGCTTGCCAAGACTGGCCACCTCGACTCCTTCGGGCTCGCCGGCGGGCACGTTCACATTGAGCAGGGTTCCGCTCGGCACGGGCAGCTCCTCGATGCGCTCCACCAAGCGCGCCACGAACGTGGCGGCAACCTTGAAGTCGAAGCCACCGTCGTAGCGAAAGTCAAGCGCCCGCGCGCGCGACTGCTGGGAGACCGCGATCGCTGGCAAACCGAGTACCACACCCTCCAACGCTGCCGCCACGGTGCCCGAGTAGGTGATGTCGTCGCCGAGGTTGGCGCCATGGTTGATGCCGGCGACCACAAGTTGTGCATCGAAGTCCTCAACTAGACCAAGACGCGCAAGGCGCACGCAATCCACGGGCGTGCCATCGGTCGCGTAGCCGACTGTCCCGTCCGAGAACGACACCTCCTCCACCCACAGCGGACGTCTCGTGGTGATCGAGCGAGCCATTGCCGAGCGGTTGCCATCCGGGGCGATCGTCACGAGGCGAACGCCAGGCACCTCGAGCAGCGAGCAGCGCAGCGCCTGCAGGCCGTCGGCCTCGATCCCGTCGTCGTTGGTGAGCAGCACGTTGAGCATCGTCGTCTTCCAGCATAGGGTTCACTGCGGCCCGACCTTGTTGAAAACGTGATGCCCCCGCGCGCGCGGGGGGGCATCCTACGTTTCGTTAGCCGCCGAGTCCAATCCAGCTCGGTCCAGCTCGGTCCGCCCAATCCAGCTCAATCCGTCCAGTCCGGGCTCAGCCGGCTCCAGCCCACAAGCCTGAAAGCCGGCGAGCTGGACATCAGCCTTTTGGATACGCCACAGATACCAGCGCCAAGCCATGCGCCGGCGCGGTAGGACCGGCATGCGAGCGCGGCCTGCCCTGCAACAGCTCGGCGAAATCCTCGAGCGCACTTCGCCCGCTGGCAACCTCGAGCATCGTGCCGACGAGCACCCGGATCATGTGCCGTAGGAATGAGTCCGCCTCGATCCACAGCTCGAGCACGTCGCCGCGCGCGCGCCACTCCGCGCTGAGCACATTGCGCTCGAAACGCGTGTGTTCCGTCTCGGTGGGGGTAAAAGCGGTGAAATCATGCTCGCCGGGAAGCAACGCGGTGCACTGCTCCAACAGCAAGCGATCGAGTGCTCGCGGCCACCACAGCGCGCGCCCGCGCTCGAACACGTCGCGCGTGCGTCGAGCCATAACTCGGTAACAATAGGTGCGGCTCGCCGCGTCGCGCCTGGCATCGAAGGCGTCGCCTGCGGGTTCGCAGGAGAGCACGGCCATGTCGGCCGGCAACAGCGAGTTCAGGCGCAAAGGATCGAGCGCCTCGTGGCGATAGCTGACCACCTGCCCCCAGGCGTGCACCCCACGATCGGTGCGCCCGGCAACGGTGACCGCCAACGGCTCTCCGTCCTCGCCCCGCTCGCCGAGGACCGTGCGCAACGCCCGCTCCAGCTCTACCTGCACGGTTCGCAACTGCGGCTGGGACGCCCAGCCGGCAAACTCGCTCCCGTCGTATTGCAGCGTCAGCTTGGAGACCATTTTGTGCCCGCGAGGGTACTTTGCCCTGTGGGTATCGCCTACCGTCGTGGTCTCATCGGAAGCGCCGCTGACGTGCTGGCCGCAACACCTCGAACCGGCCGCCCTGGCGGGATCTACACCAGCTCGAGGTAAACCATCTCGGTCGCGTCGCTCCGACGCGGGCCGAGCTTGAGGATGCGCGTGTACCCGCCTGGCCTGTCGGCGTAGCGGGGAGCGACCTCCTCGAACAGCTTGTACACGGCGAACTTGTCTTGCGAGAGCGCCGACAGCGCCTGGCGGCGCGCGTGCAGGTCGCCGCGCTTGGCGAGCGTGATCAGCTTCTCGATCTCAGGCTTGACCGCCTTGGCCTTGGCTTCGCTCGTCTTGATCCGCTCGTGCTCCAGCACCTCCTTGGTGAGGTTCATGAGCAGCGACTTGCGATGCGCCGAGTCGCGGCTGAGCTTGTTGCGTGTCTTCTGGTGTCTCATGGCTTTTGTGCGTTAGCTTGCTGCTCGCGCAAGCGGTCAGTCTAGAGAGCTGACCGCCCGCGCGGGCTCTGCTCAGTCCTGGCGCAGTTGCAGGCCTCGCGCTTCGAGGGTTTCGATGACCTCGTCGATCGACTTCTTGCCGAAGTTGGGGATCGCGTTGAGCTCGGCCTCGGACTTGGAGATGAGATCGCCGACGGTCTGGATGCCAGCACGCTTGAGGCAGTTGTACGAGCGGACTCCGAGCTCGAGCTCCTCGATCAGGATGCTCCACTCCTCACCCTGCAACGCCGCGGGAGCGCCACCGCCACCGACCGCCAGGCCATGGCCGTCGAGCTGACCGCCGGGCACGGCGCGCAACTCCTGGATGCGGTCCGCATCGGTGAAGATCGCCAGTTGAGAGATGAGCAGCTCGGCCGCCTCGCGCAGCGCAGCCTGTGGCTCGATGGAGCCGTCGGTCTCGATGTCGAGCGTGAGCTTGTCGAAGTCGGTCTTCTGTCCGACGCGAGCCTGCTCGACTGCGTAGGCAACACGCCGCACGGGCGAGAAGATCGAGTCGATCGGGATCACGCCGATCGGCTGGTCGGCCGACTTGTTCTCCTCGGCGGGGCGGTACCCACGGCCGCGACCGATCGTCATGTAGAGCTCGAGCTTGGTCTTCTTCTCGAGCGTCGCCACGTGCACGTTCGGGTTGAGGATCTCGACACCGGCGGGCAGATCGATGTCCTTGGCCGTGATCTCTCCTGGTCCTGTCACGACGAGCGGCGCCTCGACCTCGCTCGCATCGGAGTGCATGCGGCACACGATGCCCTTGAGGTTGAGCACGATGTCGGTCACGTCCTCCTTGACGCCCTCCACCGTCGAGAACTCGTGCGCCACGCCCTCGATACGTACGCTCGTGACGGCGGCGCCGGCGAGCGAGGAGAGCAAGACACGCCTGAGCGAGTTGCCGAACGTGTAGCCGAAGCCGCGGTCGAGCGGCTCGATTGTGAACGTGCCACGGTTCTGCTCCACGGACTCGCTGGTGATCCGGGGGATTTGGAAGTCGAGCATCGGGGTCCTAACGTCGTGTTGATGTGAAACCGGCGCCTGGAGCAGCGCCGGCTCTTGCGCGCCGCCACCGCCTTCAGGCGCCGGCGCGGGGAAAGCCTCTACTTCGAGTACAGCTCGACGATGAGCTGCTCCTGCACCGGCGCGGCCACCTCTCGGCGCTCCGGCTTGCGCAGCACCTTGGCCGTGAGCGACTCGTGGTCGGCCTGGAGCCACGCGGGGATCTGGCCGGTCAGCTCGGTGGCGTCCCTTACCACCTGCATAGCCGGGGTCTCCGCTTTGATGGCGATCACATCGCCAGGACGCACCTGATAGCTGGGGATGTCGACCCGGCGGCCGTTGACCGTCCAGTGGCCGTGACGGATCAGCTGGCGCGCCTGCCTACGCGATGCCGCGAATCCGAGGCGCACCATCACATTGTCGAGGCGGCACTCGAGCAGCGCGAGCAGGTTCTCACCGGTGATGCCGGGCTGGCGCGAAGCCTTCTCGTAGTAGCCGTGGAACTGCTTCTCGAGCACACCGTAATAGCGACGTGCCTTCTGCTTCTCGCGCAACTGCAGGCGGTACTCGCTCTGCTTCTGGCGACCGCGACCGTGCTCTCCGGGCGGGTAGGAACGCCGCTCGACGCCGCACTTGTCGGTCAGGCAGCGCTCACCCTTGAGGAACAGCTTCTGCCCCTCCCGACGGCACTGCTTGCACTGTGGGCTTGTGTCTCTTGCCATTGGCCTAGCTCTCTGCGATCAAGTTGTTTTAGACGCGCCGACGCTTGCGCGGTCGACATCCGTTGTGAGCCTGCGGGGTTACGTCCTTGACTCCGGTCACCTCGAGGCCAGCGGCCTGCAGTGAGCGAATCGCGGTCTCGCGTCCAGAACCGGGGCCCTTGACATAGACCTCGACCTTCTGCAGTCCCTGCTCCATGCCCTTGCGAGCCGCCGCGTCGGCTGTGACCTGGGCGGCAAATGGAGTGGACTTGCGCGAACCCTTGAAGCCCGCGCCGCCGGCCGACTCCCATGCAAGCACGTTGCCCTGGGTGTCGGCGAGCGAGACGATCGTGTTGTTGAAAGAGGTCTTGATGTGGGCTTGGCCGACAGGCACGTTCTTCTTCTGGCGGCGGCGGCCGCGAGCGGGGCGCTTGGGAGCAGCCATCAGCGGACCTTCTTCTTGCCGGCAACCTGCAGACGCTTGGGACCCTTGCGCGTGCGTGCATTGGTCTTCGTCTTCTGTCCGCGCACCGGCAGCCCGCGGCGATGGCGTAGGCCGCGGTAGCAGGCGATCTCCTGCAGGCGCTTGATGTCCTGCGAGCGCTCGCGGCGCAGATCGCCCTCGACCGTCAGCGAGCGGTCGATCGCGTCGCGCAGTCGCGAGACCTCGTCCTCGGTGAGATCGCGGATGTAGGTATCGGGGCTGACCTTGACCTCCTCCAAAATCTTGTTGGAAGTCGAGCGGCCGATGCCGTAAATGTATGTGAGCCCGATCTCCGAGCGCTTGTTCAAGGGCAGGTTGACCCCAGCGATACGTGCCATCTGCGGGTTAGCCCTGCCGCTGCTTGTGACGCTTGTTCTGGCAGATGACGAGAACCGCTTTGTGGCGGCGGATGATCCTGCACTTCTCGCACATCGGCTTGACCGACGGTCTTACCTTCATGATCCCTTTCGGCTGGTCCCTGCGACCCGGCTCTGGCTGCCGGGACGGCTGCCGCTACCGCGTCGTGGTGTTGCCCTCACGCGCCAAGCTTCGGCGCATTCGAGCAGGACAGCGGATGGTAGCAACTATCCAGCCGGGGCGGCAGCTTGCGCGTCGGTGCGCTGTGGCTCGCGCTGCTCGGCGGCGAGATGCCACGGGGTGAGCACCCGTGGCCCATCGCGGGTGACAGCCACCGTGAACTCGAAGTGCGCGGCAAGCGAGTCGTCCTGGGAGAAGATCGCCCAACCGTCGCCAGCCACCCGCACAGCGGCCCGTCCGGCCGTGGTCATCGGCTCGATCGCCAGCACCATGCCCTCCTCCAGCAACGGGCCCTTGCCCGACTTGCCGTAGTTGGGCACCTGAGGATCCTCGTGCATGTTTTTGCCGACGCCGTGGCCGACCAGCGAGCGCACCACCGACAGGCCCGCCTTCTCGGCAGTCCGTTGGATCGCGTTCGACACGTCGCCCATGCGGTTGCCCGACCGGCATTGCTCCACACCTGCGTACAGGGACTGCTCGGTGGCACTCAACAAGTTCTCGGCCAGCGGCGTAATCTCGCCCACAGCAAACGTGCGCGCCGCGTCGGCCACCCAGCCGTCGAAGGTCACGCCGATGTCGACCGAGAGGATGTCCCCGCGCTCGAGGCGATAGCGACCGGGGATGCCGTGCACCACCATCGTGTTGGGCGAGGCACAGATCGACCCGGGGAAGCCGCGGTAGCCCTTGAACGTCGGGGTCGCGCCCTGGGAGCGGATGAAGCGCTCGGCGGCGGCGTCGAGCTCCTCGGTGCTCACGCCCGGACGAATCTTGCTGGCGATCAAGTCCAGAGTCGCCGCTTGGATGAGGCCGGCGGCGGCCATCTTCTCGATCTCCTCGGGCGACTTCTTGATGATCACCCTAGGAGCTTATCTTTCCCGCTCTGCCATCCCACTCCCCGCGGATGGCTCGACCAAGCGAACAAGGAAGGCGCTGAGAACTTCTTCTCAAAATGAGCTGTGCAGCGGACGTTCATGGATCACGAGAGCTGGGATGTATGGCTCGTTTTGAATGGTCTGCCCAACACCCCTTTCGCGAGGAGCTTAGATAAAGGTTAGGTACCTAAACAAATCCCCCAGCTCCAGACAAAGGGGTATCTATACGTGCAGGTCAGTTTTGAAAGACCTTTCTAAAGCTCGTCCTCGAGGCGCAGCGTCGCGATCGTAGCCCTGATGTGGTCGTGTACCTCGTTTGGATCGCGCTGCCCGTCGAAGCGGCGCAACAAGCCCGCTTGCTCGTAATAGTCGATCAGGGGAGCGGTCTGGCGCGCGTAGACCTCCAAGCGCCGGCGGATCGTCTCCTCCTTGTCGTCATCGCGCTGGATCAGGCGCGAGCCGTCCTGATCGCAGATGCCCTCGCGCTTGGGCGGGTCGAACTCAACGTGATAGACGTGCCCCCCCTTCGCACACACGCGTCGGCCGGCGAGCCTACGCACGACCTCCTCGTCTGGCACGTCGATCAACAGGACCGCCGTCAGCCGCCGCCCGGAGTCGGCGAGCGTCTTGCCGAGCGCATCGGCCTGAGCACTGTTGCGGGGAAAGCCGTCGAGCAGGAACCCTTCGCGGGCGTCCTGCTCACCGATGCGCTGTCCGATCATCCCGAGGATCACCTCGTCGGGGACCAACTCCCCCGCCTTCATGTACTTCTGCGCCTCGCGGCCGAGCTCAGTGCCCTGTACAACCTGAGCTCGCAACATGTCGCCCGTCGAGATGTGTGCCAAAGCGAAGTCGGCTTGCAGGCGCTCGGCCTGAGTCCCCTTGCCGGCGCCCGGAGGCCCCAGCAGGATGAGGTTCGTCTCAACCACGACAAAGAGCCTACCCGCTGCTTCAAGCGTGCGCCTGCCATGGGCACGCCCACAGCGCTGCTACTTCAAGAAGCCCTCGTAGCTGCGCATCATCAACTGCGCCTCGAGCTGCTTCATCGTTTCCAGCGCCACGCCGATGACGATCAGGATCGAGGTGCCGCCGAAGTAGAAGTTCTGGTGTGTGCGTGCGATCAGGATCGCCGGTATCGCTGCGACGGCGGCGAGGAACAGAGCGCCTGGGAAGGTCAGCCTCGCAAGGATCCGGTCGAGGAATTCAGCGGTCGGACGCCCAGGGCGCACACCGGGGATGAACCCACCGTACTTCTTCAGGTTGTCGGCTTGGTCGACCGGGTTGAAGGTGACCGCCGTGTAGAAGTAGGCGAAGATCACGATGAAGATCGACTCGCCGACCACATAGTGCCAGCCGTTGGGTGTGAAGAAGTTCGACACGTCTTTGGCCCAGGGTGTTTTGATCAGCTGGCCGACGGTGGGCGGGAAGGCCATGATGCTCGCGGCGAAGATCACCGGGATCACTCCGGCCATGTTCACTCGAAGCGGCAGGTAGGTTTGCCCACCTTCCGTCATGCGCCTGCCGATCACGCGCTTGGCGTACTGGACTGGGATGCGCCGCTGGCCCTCCTGCACGAACACGATCCCGGCGACAACCGCCAGCACCATGAAGGGCATCATCACCTTGAACACCTGATCTTGGGTCGTCCACCAAGCTTCGATGCCCTGCGGCATGCGCGAGACGATCGAGGCGAAGATCAGCAGCGAGATGCCGTTGCCGATCCCGCGCTGGGTGATGAGCTCGCCGATCCACATCAAGAAGACGCAACCGGCGGTCAGGCAGATCACGATCAGGAAGATGTGCGGAGCGTCGAACTTGGATACGACCGCTTCGTTGGCCGAGGCCGAGAGCGAGTGGAACAGGAAGACGTAGCCGATCGACTGGGCGAAGGCCAGGCCGACGGTCAGGTAGCGCGTGTACTGCGTAATGCGCGCCTGACCGACTTCGCCTTCCTTGGAGAGCTTCTCGATCGAAGGTACTACGACCTGCAGCAGCTGCAGGATGATCGAGGAGGTGATGTAGGGCATGATCCCCAGCGCAAACAAAGCGATTCGCGACAGGCTGCCCCCGGAGAAGAGGTTGAGGTAGCTGAGGATGCCCGAGCCGCCGAACTGCTTCTGCAGGTTGTTGACGGCCGCAAGGTTGACGCCCGGAACAGGGATGTGCGAGCCCAGCCTGTAGATGAGAAGCATGCCCGCTGTGAACAGGAGCTTCTTGCGGATGTCCGCAACCTGGAAGGCGCTGAGAATCGTCGAGAGCATGGTTTAGCCGGTCAAGCGGGAGGATGCCCGCACGTGCCGGTCGTGCGATTCTAGCTCTCGATGACGGTGCAAGTGCCGCCAGCGGCCTCGATGCGCTCGCGTGCGGTCTTGCTGAAGCCGTGAGCGTGGACCGTGAGGGCCTTGCTCAACTCTCCCTTGGCGAGCACCTTGACCGCCACGCCCTTGCGCGTGGCCAAACCCTTGGCCTGCATCGACTCGATCGTGACCTCGGCGCCGGCCTCGAAGCGAGCCTCCAGGTCGGAGACATTCACGGGCTGGGTATGCGTGCGGAACATCTCAAAGGGCATCGACTTCTTCATGTGCGGCCCGCGCAACTTGCGCATGCGCATGTGGATCGGCATCTGCCCACCCTCGAAGCGAGCGCGACTCTTGGAGCCCGAGCGCGAGCCCGCGCCCTTCTGGCCCCTACCGGAGGTCTTGCCGGTGCCTGAGCCTTCGCCGCGACCGATGCGCTTACGCGGGCGACGGCTGCCGGGGGCGGGTTTCAGCGAGTGCAGACCTACGCGCTCCTGCTCCTCCTCGGCGGCTACCGCACCCTTGCCCTTGGCGACGGCGCTCATCGGCTCTGCCCGCTCTTGCTCGAGCCCTTCGGCGTGTGCACCTCAGGGTCCGACTCGACGAGGTGGCGCACAGCATGGACCATGCCGCGGGCCTGCTCGCAATCCTTGACCTCGACCGTGTGGCCGATGCGTCGCAGCCCAAGCGAGCGAAGCGTGTCCAACTGACGCTTGTCGGAGCCGCTGCTGGAGCGCCGTTGCGTGACTCTTATGGTCGCCATCAGGCCGACGCCTCTGCTGGTGTGTCGGCTGACGCCTCGACCGGCTTCTCGACCTGACCCTCGGCGGCCGCATCGCCGGTCGGCGCCGCAACAGCGTCGCTTACGGCAGCGGCCTCGGGAGCGGCAGCCTCAGCGACGGCCGCACCCTCCTGCGCCCCATCCTGGAGCTGGTCGGCAGCGCCGTTGGCGGGCTGCTCGGTCAAGCCCAGCACCTTTGCGATCGACAGGCCACGCAGCTCGGCCACCTCGGCTGGGGTGCGCAGGCCGCGCAGGCCGGCGACGGTCGCCTTGACGAGGTTGATCGGGTTCTGCGTTCCCAGGCTCTTGGAAAGGATGTCGTGGATGCCGGCGAGCTCGAGCACCGCGCGCACGCCACCACCGGCGATCACGCCGGTACCCGGAGCGGCGGGCTTCAAGAAGACGCGGCCGGCGCCGAACACCCCGGTCGTCTGATGGGTGATCGTGCTGCCGTGCTTGGGCACCCTGAAGAGGTCCTTCTTTGCACGCTCAACGCCCTTCTGGATCGCGAGCGGAACCTCGTTGGCCTTGCCGTAACCGACGCCCACCACTTCGCGTTCGTCGCCGACGACGACGAGTGCCGTGAAGGAGAAGCGCCGGCCGCCCTTGACCACCTTTGCGACGCGGTTGATCTCCACGACACGCTCTTGGAGGTCGAGGCTGCCTGCGTTGACTGATCGATCTGAGTTCATAGAAGAGTTAGAGAGGGTAGCGGGGTGCCGAGGTCAGACGGTTATGCCGGCCTCGCGGATCGCCTCGGCGAAGGCGCGAACGTTGCCGTGATAGCGGTAGCCGCCGCGGTCGAACACGACCTCCGACACACCGGCCGCCTTGGCGCGCTCGGCCAGCAGCTCGCCTGAGCGCTTGACGCGATCGGAGCTTGACAGCTTGCGCAACTCGGGCTCGTACCAATGGACGGCAGCCAGCGTGCGCGCGTCCTGATCGTCGATCAGCTGAGCAGAGAGACCGCGGTTGGAGCGGAACACCGAGACACGCGGGCGTACGACGGTGCCGGAGATCTTCGCGCGTACACGGCGACGGCGTTTGAGGCGGCGAGCCTCCTTAGTGATCGTGCTCATGCGCGCTTGCCCACCTTGCGGGCGACGTACTCGCCCTCGTAGCGGATGCCCTTGCCCTTGTAGGGCTCCGGGGGGCGCTGCTTGCGGATGATCGCGGCGATCTCGCCTACCTGCTGCTTGGAGATGCCCTTGATGACGACCCTGGTCGGCTGGGGAACTTCGAATTCGATGCCCTGCGGCGCCTCGATCGGTACCGGATGGGAGTAGCCAACGGCAAGCTCGAGGTTCTTGCCCTTCATCTGGGCGCGATAGCCGACGCCCTGGATCTCCAGCCGCTTTTCATAGCCGGCGGTGACGCCCTGGACCATGTTCGCTACGAGCGAGCGGGTCAGACCGTGCAAAGCGCGGTGCTCGCCGCGGTCGGTCGGACGCGAGACGAGCAGCTGCTCGCCCTCCTGGACGACTTCGATGTCGCGTGGAACGCGCTCTGAGAGCTCGCCCTTGGGGCCCTTGACGCTGACCGACTCGGGCTCGATCGCGACGGTTACTCCGGAGGGCACCGTGATTGGCTGTCTACCGATTCTCGACATAGCCTCGACTACCAGACCTGTGCGAGTACCTCGCCGCCGACACCGGCAGCGCGCGCGTCGTGACCTGTCATCACGCCGCGCGAGGTGGACACGATTGAAGTTCCCATTCCGCCGAGCACCTTGGGGATGCGCGTCGCCTCGACATACGTGCGCCTACCGGGGCGCGATACACGTCGCAGGCCCGAGATCGCCGAACGACGATCGTCGGTGTACTTGAGGCGGATCTCGATCAGCTGGCCGGCGGCGCCTTCGCGCGCGGGGACGACAGCCCATGAGTCGATATAGCCCTGCTCCGTCAGGATGCGCGCAATCTCCGCCTTCAGTTTCGAGTCGGGTATGTCGACTGTCTCGTGCGCGGCGTGGATCGCGTTGCGAATACGCGTGAGGAAGTCGGCTATGGGATCTGTCATGGACATAAGAAAGCTCTGTGTTTGAGTGTTCGAGAAAAGAAGTTGGTTACGAGCGAAATAGTTCTAAAGCGGAAGGAATCGAAAGAAGGTCATACACCCCGTTGCCTACCAGGAGGACTTCGTCATCCCCGGTATCAAGCCGTTGTGAGCCAGCTCGCGCAGGCAGATGCGGCAAATCCCAAACTTGCGGTACACCGAGTGCGGGCGTCCGCAGCGGTTGCAGCGAGTATATGCACGTGTCTTGTACTTCGGCGTGCGCGCCTGCTTGACGCGTAGCGAGGTCTTTGCCATCAGTCGTTACTCCCGTTCTCTGAGCTGTCGGCGCCTGACTCCTCAGCGCCTGAATCCTGATCGAAGCCGGCAGGCCGTCCCTGGGTGGCAAAGGGCAGCCCCAGGGCCTGGAGCAGAGCGAACGCTTCGACATCGCTTTTCGCGGTGGTCGTGATCGTGATGTCGATGCCCCTCACCTGGTCGATCGAGTCGTAGTCGATCTCGGGGAAGATGATCTGCTCGCGCACGCCCATCGTGTAGTTGCCATGGCCGTCAAACGAGCGTGGGTTCAGCCCCCGGAAGTCACGGATGCGCGGGATCGCGATCGAGGTGAGGCGATCCAGGAACTCGTAGCCGCGCTCGGCCCTGAGCGTCACGGCAACACCGACGGGCATACCCTCGCGCAGCTTGAAGGCAGCGATCGACTTGCGGGCACGCCGCACGTTGGGCTGCTGTCCGGCGATCGTCGCCAGCTGCTCAGTGGCGGCCTTGAGCACTTTGGAGTCCTGCTTGGCGTCGCCCACGCCCATGTTGAGCGTGATCTTTACGAGCTTTGGCGCCTGCATGACCGAGGAGTAGCCGAAGCGCTCGATCAGCGCCGGGCGGATCTCTTCGAGATAACGGGTCTTCAGGCGTGCTGTTGTTGCGGTGCTCATCGTCTTCCCGTCAGTCGAGCCTTGTTCCGGAGCGCTTGGCCACGCGATAGCGCTTGCCGTCCTCGCGCTCGATGCCAACCCTCGTGGGCTTATGGTCCTTGGGATCCAGCAACATCACGTTGGAGACGTGGATCGGGCCCTCGCGCTCGATCACACCGCCGACCGTCTGTCCTCGCTGAGTATCGGCTACCTGCTGTGGGCGCATGTGGCGCTTGACCATGTTCAGTCCCTCGACATATACACGCTCGTTGGCAGGCTCGACACGCAGGATGCGACCACTCTTGCCGCGGTCCTTGCCCGCCATGACCTGAACCTCGTCGCCGGAGCGAACCTTGAGCACCGGCCGCTTGGCCGACTTGGTGGTGCGTGCCATTGCTACAGGACCTCCGGCGCAAGCGAGACGATCTTCATGAAGTTGCGGTCGCGAAGTTCGCGTGCGACCGGCCCGAACACGCGCGTTCCGCGCGGGTTGTTCTGGTCGTCGATGATCACCGCAGCGTTGTCGTCGAAGGAGATGTAGGTGCCATCGTCGCGACCGAAGGGCTTCTTGGTGCGCACCACCACGGCGGTGACGACATCGCCCTTTTTGACGGCCCCGTGCGGGTTGGCCTGCTTGACGGTCGCGGTGATCACATCGCCGACGAAGGCGTAGCGCCGGCGCGAGCCGCCCTTGACGCGAATACAGAGGATCTCGCGCGCACCGGTGTTGTCGGCCACGCGCAGCCTGGTCTCGTTCTGGATCATTGCGCCCGCTCCAGCACGTCGACAAGCTTCCAGCGCTTCAAGCGCGACAGCGGACGACTCTCGATGACGCGCACGACATCGCCCTCATGAGCCTCGTTGTTCTCGTCGTGGGCGTGCAGAGTGTTCGAGCTGCGCACGATCTTCTCGTAGCGGCGGTGACGGCGAGCGACATCGATGCGCACCGTGATTGTCTTGTCGGCCTTGTCTGAGACGACCACACCCTGGCGCACCTTGCGTGCGCCCTCGACGGGTGCATGCACAGGCGGCAGCGGCTCTGCAGCGGGCTTGGCGGCGCGACGCTCGCTCGCCTTGGCGCGTTCTTGCAAGCGTCGCCTGCGACGCTCGACGGCCTTTGTGCGACGCTCGGCTACACGCTCGGCGTGGCGCTCCTCGGCGGTACGCGACGGACGAGCCTCGCCCGCGTGGGTCGAGCGGGCGCGACGACGACGCTCCTTGGGCGCAAGCTGCTCGGCCGACTCTGTGGCCGTCGCATTCGGCTCAGCGGGAGCCTCGCCCGCAGCCTGCTGCGGCTCGGCCTGCTCGCCTGCCTGAGCCTCTGGCTCGACGTTCTCGGGCGTCTCGTTCTCTGTGTCCTCAGCCATGTCTATCCGTTTCGGTCTCTTCCAGCTCAGCTTGTCAGTTGGTTGGTGTTGCTTGGCGAGCGGCGTCGCGCTCGCCGGCGACGGTCAGCGCTCGCGCAAGCTCGCGTCGCGCCCTACGAACGCTTGCGGTGTCCTCGAGCTCGCCCGTAGCGTTGGCAAAGCGCTTGCCGAACAGGTCCTTGCGCACGGTCGTTATGTGCTCGGCGAGTTCTTCCTCGTGCATGTCCCTCATATCCTTGGCCTTCATCGCTCGCTCTAGTCCTCTCGCAACACGAACTTGGATCTGACGGGAAGCTTGTGCGCGGCCAAACGGATCGCTTCGCGCGCCAGCGGCTCTGGGACCCCGGCGAGCTCGAACATGACACGCCCAGGCTTGACCACGGCGACCCAGCCTTCGGGGTTGCCCTTGCCCGAGCCCATGCGCGTCTCGGCCGGCTTCTTGGTGACCGGCTTGTCGGGGAAGACGTTGATCCAGACCTTCCCGCCACGCTTGATCTTGCGGGTCATCGCGATACGGGCAGCCTCGATCTGGCGGTTGGTGAGCCACCCTTGCTCGAGCGACTTCAGGCCGTACTCGCCGAACTGGACCTTGACCTGGCCACGCGAGAGCCCGCGACGACGGCCGCGGTGCTGCTTGCGATGCTTTACACGCTTGGGGGACAGCATCAGCGCATCCCACCTCGATCGCCGGATGAAGGCCCACCGGCCCCACCCGCCCCACGACCGCCGGAGCCACCACGGCCACCGCCCGGACCACCCGGCCCACGACCGCCGCCACCCGGACCACCAGGACCACGACCGCCACCCGGACCACCGCGGCCACCGCCACCCGGACCACCAGGACCACGACCGCCACCTGGGCCGCCACGGCCACCGCCACCCGGACCACCACGGCCCCTGCCACGGCCGTCACGGCCGTCACGTCCACCACGTCCGTCGCGATCGCCGCTCGGCGGCGCCGGTGCGCTCATGTCGGTCAAGTCTGCGCCGGTGTAGCCCTCGGGCATGATCTCGCCCTTGTTCACCCAGCACTTCACACCGATGCGCCCGAAGGTCGTACGTGCCTCGTAGAAGCCATAGTCGATGTCGGCCCGCATCGTGTGCAACGGCACGCGTCCGTCGGAATAGCTCTCGGTGCGTGCCATCTCCGCACCACCCAGACGTCCGGACACCTGGACCTTGACGCCCTTGGCGCCGGAGCGCATCGCGCTGGTGAGCGCGCGCTTCATCGCGCGGCGGAAGGCTACGCGGTTTTGCAGCTGCTCGGCAATCGACTGGGCCACCAGCTTGGCGTCCAACTCGGGGCGCTTGATCTCGAGGATGTTGACCTTGATCTGCTTGGAGGTCATGCGGTGCAAGTCGCGTCGCAGGGCGTCCACTTCGGCGCCTGACTTGCCGATGACGATGCCCGGCCTGGCCGTGTGGATGTTGACCTCGAGGTCGTTGGCGTCCTTGCGGATCGTGATGTCCGAAAGACCGGCGTGCGCGAGCTTCTCCACGATGTGCTCGCGGATCTTGATGTCCTCGGCGAGGTACTCGGCGAAGTTGCGCTCGTTGAACCAGTTGGACTTCCAGTCGTGGATATAACCCACGCGCATTGCCTCTGGATGAACCTTTTGACCCATGTCTGTTTTGAAGTCCTGTCTCCGCGCCTACGGCTTGGGTGTCAGCGTGATCGTTAGATGGCTGGTGCGCTTGCGAATCGGGGTCGCCCGTCCCTGAGCTCTCGGCCGGAAGCGCTTGATTGTGGGCCCCTCGTCGGCATACGCCTCGCGAACGAGGAGGTCGTCCTCGATCAGCTCGTGGTTGTTCTCGGCGTTGGCCACAGCCGACTCCAGCAGCTTGCTCCAGTCGCGGGCCACCTCACGAGGGGTAAAGGCGAGGATAGCGCGTGCCTCGTCTACGGACTTGCCCCGCAGGTGTCCGCACACCATGCGCGCCTTGCGCGCCGAAGTGCGTACGTAGCGAGCCTGCGCGCGCACCACCTTGCGAGTAGATCCCGAAGGAGCGGCTGCCGACTCGCGACGAGCGGTTGTCGCCGGCTTCTTCGCCTCTGTAGCAACCGGCTCCTTGGTCTTCGCGGCCGTCGACTCCTCGGCCTTGGCGGCCGTGGGCTTCTTCTCGGGCTTCTCAGCGGACGCGGCCTTCTCAGCGGGCGGCTTCTTCTCGGCAGCTGCCTCAGCGACAGGCTCCGCCTCCTTGGCGGGCGGCTTCTTTGCAGGGGCTTTCTTGGCGGCAGGCTTCTCGGCGGCTCCCGGCTTCTCAGCAGCGGCCGACTTCTCGGCAGCTGCCTTCTTCGGGGCTGGCTTCTTGGCGGCGGGCGGCTTCTTCTCCGCAGCCGGCTTGGCCTCGCTCTCGCCCTCTGGCGGCTGCTCGTCAGTGGGCTTCTCGGCGCTCATCGCACCTTCCCGGAACCAGCGTGCCCGCGGAACATGCGCGTGGGCGCGAACTCTCCCAGCTTATGGCCGACCATAGACTCGCTGATGAACACGGGCACGTGCTTCTTGCCGTCGTGTACCGCCAGCGTGTGGCCAACCATCTCGGGGAAGATCGTCGAGGTGCGCGACCAAGTCCTGAGCATCTTCTTCGTGTTGGCCGCGTTCATGGCCTCGATGCGAGCCATCAGGCGCTCTTCCACCCACGGGCCCTTCTTGCTTGAGCGGCTCATCGCTGCTTACCCTTCCCGCGTCGCCTACCGCGCACGATGTACTTGTCCGAAGCCTTGTTCTTCTTGCGTGTGCGATAGCCGAGCGTCGGCACACCCCAAGGTGTAACCGGATGACGACCGGCTGTGGTCGAGCCCTCGCCGCCACCGTGCGGGTGGTCTACGGGGTTCATCGCCACGCCGCGCGTCTGTGGGCGCACACCCATGTGGCGCTTGCGACCCGCCTTGCCGACCTTGACGTTCTGGTGCTCGGCGTTGCCGATCGTACCCACGGTGGCTCGACACTCGGCGCGCACCATGCGCATCTCCCCGGACGGTAGGCGCAGGGTGGCCATGTCGCCGTCCTTGGCCATCAGCTGGATCGAAGCTCCGGCGGAGCGCGCCATCTGACCGCCGCGACCTGGCTGCAGCTCGACATTGTGGACCACGGTGCCGACGGGCATGCGAGCCAGCTCCATCGCGTTGCCGACCGAGATCTCGGCCTCCTCGCCGGAGGCGACCGTCATTCCCACCGTCAGCCGTTGCGGCGCGAGGATGTAGCGCTTCTCGCCATCGGCGTAGTGAAGCAGCGCGATGTAGGAAGAGCGGTTGGGGTCGTACTCGATCGCCGCTACCTTCGCAGGCACGCCGTCCTTGCGACGCTTGAAGTCGATGCGCCTGTACAGGCGCTTGGCGCCACCACCACGGTGACGCGCTGTCTTGCGCCCGTGAGCGTTGCGGCCGCCGCTCTTCTTCAAGCCTTCGACGAGCGTGCGCTCGGGCTCGGTCTTGGTGACCTCGGCGAAATCGGAATAGGACGCGAAACGTCGTCCGGGACTTGTGGGCTTGGGCTTGCGAATCGGCATGACTACTCGTTCAGGCCCTCCAAGCCCTGGAAGATCGGGATGCTCTCGCCGGCACGAACCGCGACGATTGCCTTCTTCCAAGCGCGCGAGCGACCGCGGGTGGTGCCGCGACGCTTTGGCTTGGACTTGACGCTGAGCGTGCGCACCTCGACCACGTGAACCTCGAACAACGCTTCCACCGCCTGACGGATCTGGGTGCGGTGAGCGTCGGGGTGCACCCGAAAGGTGTACTTGCCCGCTGCGGAGAGCACGTAGCTCTTCTCGGAGAGCACCGGCTTGATGATCACCTGAGAAGGCTCCATTAGACCTTCTCCTTCTTGGGCGCAGCCGCGCGGGCGGTGATCTCCTGCAGTGCAGCCTCGGAGATGAGCAGCGAGGCCGCGCCGAGCAGATCGGCTACGCCGACGCTCTCAGGCTGAAGCACTGCCACCCGAGCGAGGTTTCGGAATGACAGCGCAGCTGCCGACTCCTCTGCGACCAGCACCACCAGAGTCGGCTGTGGCTGATTCCAGTCCTCGAGCAAATCGAACGCATCGCTGGTCTTGGGTGACTTGAACGCCGCAGCGTCAAGGATCGCCAACGATCCCCGATCGGCGTGTAGCGAGAGACCGCTTCGCAGAGCTGCCCGCTGCTCCTTGCGGTTGACCTTGAAGGTGTAGGAGCGCGGCTGGGGGCCGAACACGACGCCACCGCCGGTCCACAGCGGGGAGCGGCTGGAACCGGCGCGCGCGCGGCCCGTCCCCTTCTGGCGCCACGGCTTGGCGCCACCGCCGGAGACCATTGCGCGCGTCTTGGTGGCCGCGGTTCCACGCCGACGTGCGGCCTGCTCGGCGCGCACGCTCTGGTGCACCAGCGGGCCGTGGAAGCCCGCGCCAAAGGCCGACTCCTCGAGCTTTACCTTCTTGGAGGCGCCCGCCGCGGCGGTGGGGCTGAGCACAGGTGCGTCAAGCATCACCACGCACCTCCACGACTCCGCCGCGCGGCCCCGGTACCGATCCACGTACGAGCAGGAGATTCTGTTGGGTATCCACCGCCACGATCTCAAGGCCGGGCTGTGTGGTGCGCTTATTGCCCATCTGGCCCGGTCCGCGTATTCCCTTGCGGACGCGTGCCGGATCGGCTGAAGCACCGATCGAGCCCGGCGCGCGCACATTGTGGGAGCCGTGCGATTTGGGACCGCTTTTGAAGTTGTGCCGTTTGATAGTGCCCTGAAAGCCCTTGCCCTTGGAGATACCGGCGATCTTCACGCGTCCCCCCACCTCGAAGGAGTCGACGGTGACAGCCTGGCCCAGTTGCAGGTCGGCGCCCTCATCGCGGAACTCGACGAGATGGCGCATAGGTGCGGCATCGGCCTTCTTCAAATGGCCTAGCTCGGGCTTTGAGAGATGCTTCTCCTTTGTCTGTCCGAAAGCCAGCTGCACGGCGTCGTAACCGTCGCGCTCGGTTGTGCGCACCGCGGTCACCGGGCACGGACCGGCCTCGAGCACGGTTACGCGCGCAACGCTGCCGTCGTCCTGAAACACCTGGGTCATCCCCAGCTTCTTGGCGAGAATCGCTGGCATGCCCGGATCAGGTAGCTAGACGAATCTCGATGTCAACGCCCGCTGGAAGGTTGTCCAGGCGCTGCAGCGAGTCGACCGTCTTGGGACTCGGCTGGTGGATGTCGATCAGCCGCTTGTGTGTGCGAATCTCGAAGTGCTCGCGGGAATCCTTGTCCTTGAAGGGCGAACGGATCACGCAGTAGACGTTCTTCTCTGTCGGCAGCGGCACGGGGCCGGACACCGTGGCGCCGGTGCGTGCGGCGGTCTCCACGATCTCCTTGGCAGCCGACTCTATGGCGGAGGTGTCATACGCCTTCAGTCGGATGCGGATCTTGTTTTGGGTTACGGCTGCCATCTGGATTCTCAGCGGTTCTTTCGTAGCTTGTTTGCGCTTCTTACATTTGGGCGACGTCCGCCCAACCAACTCCTCCGCAACTGGAGCGAGCGAGAAAACGGATTTCGATACTGGAGAAATCCGCCTTCATCGCTCCCTACAGCGGAGCTCAAATTCGTCGTATCTGACTGCCAATGAAAGGCGCCTCGCGAGTGCGAGGCGCCCTCTGTACTACTCGATGACCTCGGTGACCACGCCCGAGCCGACCGTGCGCCCACCCTCTCGGATGGCGAAGCGCAGGCCCTGATCCATGGCGATCGGCTGGATCAGCTCGATCTCCATCTGGACGTTGTCGCCGGGCATGACCATCTCGACGCCCTCGGGCAGCTTCGCCACGCCGGTGACGTCGGTCGTGCGGAAATAGAACTGCGGCCGGTAACCCGTGAAGAACGGAGTGTGACGACCACCCTCCTCCTTCTTGAGGATGTAGACCTCAGCTTTGAACTTGGTGTGCGGCGTAATCGAGCCTGGCTTGCACAGCACCTGACCGCGCTCGATCTCCTCGCGCTTGGTACCACGCAGCAAGCAGCCGACGTTGTCGCCAGCCTGACCCTGGTCGAGGATCTTGCGGAACATCTCTACACCGGTCACGACAGTGGTCGTGGTGTCGTGAACCCCCACGATCTCGACCGTGTCGCCGGTGTTGACAATGCCCTGCTCCACGCGACCGGTTGCGACTGTGCCACGACCCGTGATCGTGAAGACGTCCTCGACGGGCATCAGGAAGGGCTTGTCGAGCTCGCGTACCGGCTGGGGGATGTAGCTGTCAAGCGCTGCGGCAAGCTCGACGATCTTGTCCTTGTAAGCCTCATCGCCTTCGAGCGCCTTGAGGGCCGAGCCGACGATGAAGGGAATGTCGTCGCCGGGGAAGTCATACTCGGAGAGCAGCTCGCGCACCTCGACCTCGACCAGTTCCATCAGCTCCTCGTCGTCGACCATGTCGGCCTTGTTGAGGAACACGACGATGTAGGGAACGCCCACCTGGCGGGCGAGCAGGATGTGCTCACGCGTCTGGGGCATCGGGCCGTCGGCCGCGGAGACCACCAAAATCGCCCCGTCCATCTGGGCGGCGCCGGTGATCATGTTCTTCACGTAGTCGGCGTGCCCGGGGCAGTCGACGTGCGCGTAATGACGGTTCTCGGTCTGGTACTCGACGTGCGATGTGGCGATGGTGATCCCGCGCTCCTTCTCCTCCGGAGCGTTGTCGATCTCCTCGAAGCTACGGGCTTCGCCGCCCATCTTCTCCGCCAGCACGGTCGTGATGGCAGCGGTCAGCGTCGTCTTGCCATGGTCGATGTGACCGATGGTCCCGACGTTGACGTGCGGCTTGTCGCGCTCGAACTTCTCCTTCGCCACTTGTGTTCGCTCCTAAATCGACTTGGATGTTCGCCGCTGGTAGGGCGAACCTGGGAAATCTATCTAAACGGGGATTTTCTTGACTTGTGCCTACGCGGGCACCGGCTCGCCGGTGCGTTGCTCGATGATCTTCTCAGCGATGTTCGGCGGTACCTCCTCGTACCCCTCGAACTGCATGGTGTAGTTGGCCCTGCCCTGTGTATTGGAACGCAGGTCGGTGGCGTACCCGAACATCTCGCTCAAGGGAACCTTGGCGTGAATCGCCAAAGCGTTGCCGCGCTGCTCGGAACCCTGCAGGTGCCCACGGCGACGGGACAGATCGCCCATCACGTCGCCCATGAAGTCCTCTGGCGTCACGACCTCGACCGCGAACACGGGCTCCAAGAGCACCGGCTTGGCACGCTTGGCGGCCTCCTTGAAGGCGAGCGATCCGGCCACCTTGAAGGCAATCTCCGAGGAGTCCACGTCGTGGTACTTGCCGTCGACCAGCGTGACGCGCACATCAACCATCGGATAGCCGGCCCTGACACCGTTCTCAAGTGCCTCTTCGACGCCCTTGCCGACGGCGGGAATGTATTCGGAAGGAATCGCGCCGCCCTTGATCTTGTTGATGAACTCAAAGCCTTCGCCGGGAGCCGGCTCAAGGTTGATGTAGACGACACCGAACTGGCCCGAGCCGCCGGTCTGGCGCACGAACTTGCCTTCGATCTTCTCGACCGTCCCGCGGATCGTCTCGCGGTAGGAGACCTGCGGGCGTCCGACGTTTGCCTCGACGCCGAACTCGCGCTTCATGCGGTCGACGAGCACTTCGAGGTGCAGCTCGCCCATTCCCGAGATCTCGGTCTGGCCGGTTTCTTCGTTTGTGCGTACCTGGAAGGTCGGATCCTCTTCGGCCAGACGACCGAGCGCCACGGACATCTTCTCCTGGTCGATCTTCGTCTTGGGCTCGACCGCCACCTTGATGACGGGCTCGGGGAAGGTGATGTTCTCAAGCTTTATGGGAGCCTCAGGGGCGGCCAGCGTGTCGCCGGTTATGACCTGCTTGATGCCGACCGCCGCGGCGATGTCGCCGGCGTAGACCTCGGAGACCTCCTCGCGCTCGTTGGCGTGCATCATCAGGATGCGCCCGACGCGCTCTGCGCGACCGCTGTTGACGTTGAGCACACGCGAGCCTGCCTCGAGTTTCCCGGAGTAGACGCGGAAGTAGGTCAGCTTGCCGACGTAGGGATCGGCCATGATCTTGAACGCAAGCGCCGTAAAGGGCTCGGAGTCGTCGGCGTGGCGCTCGATCTGTGGCTCCTCACCGTCGCCCTTGACAGGTTCCAGGCCGACGACAGCCGGCACATCGAGCGGCGAAGGTAGGTAGTCGACAACCGCATCCAGCAGCGGCTGCACGCCCTTGTTCTTGAAAGAGGAGCCGCACAGGACGGGAGTCAGCTTCGTCGAGAGCGTGGCTTTGCGGATCGCCGGCTTGAGGACGTCCTCGGGAACCTCAGCCTCCTCGAGGATCAGCTCCAGCAGCGCATCGTCGTAGTGGGAGACCTCCTCCAGGAGGTGTTCACGAGCAGCCTCGGCCGCTTCCAGCAGGGCCTCCGGGATATCCACAATTTCCTGCTCGGTACCGAGCTCGTCTTTGTAGACGATCGCCTTCATCCTGACGAGATCGATAACGCCCGCGAAGTCGCCCTCGGCGCCGATCGGAAGCTGGATCGGGACGGGGTGGGCGCCGAGTCGGTCGATCATCGTCTGCACGCCCTGCTCGAAGTCGGCGCCGGTGCGATCCATCTTGTTGATGTAGGCGATGCGCGGCACGTGGTACTTGTCGGCCTGACGCCAGACCGTCTCGGACTGCGGCTCCACGCCGGCGACAGAGTCGAACAGCGCGATCGCTCCGTCGAGCACGCGCAAGGAGCGCTCCACCTCGACGGTGAAGTCGACGTGACCCGGGGTGTCGATGATGTTGATGCGGTGATCGTCCCACTCGGCCGTGGTGGCCGCTGATGTGATCGTGATGCCGCGCTCCTGCTCCTGTTCCATCCAATCCATCACGGCGGCGCCCTCGTGGACCTCGCCGATCTTGTACGTGCGGCCCGTGTAGTAGAGGATGCGCTCGGTCGTCGTGGTCTTGCCCGCGTCGATGTGGGCCATGATCCCGATGTTGCGGGTTCTCTCTAGAGGAAACTTGCGTGGCATTTGTTCTGGTGTCTGGTGGGCGCTTGGTGTCGAAGGTCGTTTGGTATGCAGGGGACAGGTGTGTTTGTGTGTGCAGACTGGACTCGGAGCCTCGATGCCGCTGACGCCGTTGGCTCAGGGCAAAAAAATGGGCCCCTCGGGCCCACGCGCTGCCGGTGCTCGGGCGGGTCGCTTCTCTATTTGCTCAAGGTCTCCATGCTTGTTTGCTGCGCGGCTGGAACGTGCTCATGCGACAGCGTCCGTCTCGCCCGCAGACGGCGACTATAGCAGAGGGAATGGGGCGTTAGTAAGCGGTGGTCGGGGCTAGGAGGCGACTACCGTGAGTCCGCACATCAGCTCTCGGCCGGCGTGTCCTCGAAGACCATCCTCAAGCGCTCCAGGACTCGTGTAGCAACCCGTAGTTCCTCCGCGTCCACGTCGGCGAGCGCCTGCTCCCAACGCGCCTGCCACGTGGCGCGCTTGCTTTGCACCTTGCCCTCTCCCTGGGGGGTGAGACATGTGACGACGACACGGCGGTCGTCGGACGCGCGGGTTCGCTGCACATGGCCGCACTCGGCAAGATGGTCGAGCATTTGCGTAACGGTGCCAGGCGTCAGCTGCGCCGCGGTGGCCAGCTCACTCGCGCTCAACGGGCCCCGCTCGCTGAGCTCGATCAATAGTTCCATTTGGGCGTGACTGACCTCTGAGCCGATCAGGTGCGTGTCGCGTCCGCGCAGGCGCCGCAGCGCCCGAAAGACGTGACGGAAGGCCTTGCCAAGCTCGACCAGCTCGGGCTCGCGGTCCGCCTCGGCAATCCCTCCGCCCGCGCCGGCGCTCTGTGCTCGGGAAGCCTGTGTGGCGGAGGAGGGCTCGGTTGTACGTGGCATGGCGTTTGGCTCGCTCAGACTCCAACAGCGTCGGCGAGCGCCTCTCGATCGGCGAGCGCCTCTTGACGCTCCACGACCGGCTCGGGCTCGCTCTGGGGACGCTCGGCACGCAGCAGCATCAGGCACGGGATCAGCGACAGGGCTGCGATCCCCAGCGCCCACCAGTAGGCGGTGTCGAATGCGCCTGCAAGCTCAGCCGGGGTACGCGCGCCCGCTCCCGCACGCTGCAGGACGACGGCAAGCACCGCCGTGCCGATCGCACCCCCTGTGCGCTGCAGGGCGTTGATCTGCGGGGTGGCATCGGAGATCTGATCGGGGCGCATCGCCGAGAAGGCGGCGCTCATCGCCGGCATGAAGCACAGGCCGATGCTCAGGCCGCGTACGACGAGCACCAACGAGATGGCCACGATCGAGGTGTGGGCGCCGATGAACGTGAACGGCACTGTGCTGATGCAAAGCAGCGATACGCCGCACATAGCCACGCGCCCGCCGCTGAAGCGCTGGGTGAGACGGCTCGCCAGCGGCATCGCGATCAGCGCGCCGATTCCCTGGGGGCCGGTCAGCAGACCCGTATTGATGACGCTCTGCCCGCGCACTTCCTGGTAGTAGAGCGGCACCAGGATCATCGCCCCGAACAGTGCGGCACCGAGGCCGAAGTTGGTGAACGCGGCACCCGCGAAGACCTTGTTTGCGTACATGCGGATGTCCAACAGGGGACGCTCGACGCGCAGAGCGTGGAAACAGAAGACCACGACCAACACCGCCCCGAGGACACACGGCACGATGACTTTGCCCGAGCCCATGGCCGAACCCGAGCCGAGCTCGCTGATCCCGTAGATGAAGGCGGCGAAGCCCGCTGGGAGGAGTGCGAGGCCCAGGATGTCAAGGTTGCCGGCCTCTCCGGAGTCGGTGTGCGGCAGCATCCGCCAACCCAAGACGAAGGCGACTAGCCCGATCGGGACGTTGACGAAGAAGATCCAGGACCAGTGCAGGTTCTCCAGGATCAAGCCGCCCACGACCGGGCCGAGGATCGGCGCGATCATTGCCGGCATCGAGACGTAGCCCATGACGCGACCCATGCGCTGCGGCCCGGCGACCTGAGCCATGATCATCATCGCGACGGGCATGATCATGCCGCCGCCCGCGCCCTGCAGGACGCGGAAAGCGACCAAGGAGGTCGTCGAGTCGGCAAGACCACACAGCGCGGAGCCGGCGGTGAAGAGGACCAGCGAGGTCATGTAGACCTGCTTGGCGCCGAAGCGCCGTGCGGCCCAGCCCGTGACGGGGATCACGGCGGCTAGCGAGAGCAGGTAGCCGGTTATCACCCACTGGACCTGCGAAAGCGGGCTGTGCAGGTCGTGCGAGAGCGTGTGCAGCGCGACGTTGACGATCGTCGTGTCGAGGATCGACATGATCATCCCGAGGATCACGACGCCGCAAACAACCCATACATGGCGCTCGATCTTTGTCGAAGCGGAGGGGTCGCCCTGCTCGATTGTCTGACGCGAAGACATTTGGTACCGAAAGTTTAGGTACCAAACCTTCTTTCTTCAACCCATTTTTCCTTAAGTTTTTGGAACCTGTGTTTTGGAACGATTCCCCACAGGCCGCCACTAAGGACAACGAGTCATCTCACGGGGCCCGTAAACCAACCAACGAGTCCACCACCGGCCCGACCTAACTGCCGAGCCCTACTTTGTCCCCTCGACCCCGAGTCACCACCCGAGGAAAAGCGTGTCTACCAGCGGTAGTGGGCGAAAGCCTTGTTGGCTTGCGCCATGCGGTAGATGTCATCCTTGCGCTTGTAGGCGCCACCCTGTTGGGATTGGGCGTCGAGCAGCTCGTTGGCCAAGCGCTGGGCCATCGTCTTCTCGCGCCGTGCGCGGGCGAACTCGACAAGCCAGCGCACCGCCAGCGTGCGGGCACGGGCGCTCGGGACCTCTACGGGAACTTGGTAGGTGGCGCCACCGACGCGGCGCGAGCGGACCTCGAGCGCCGGCGTGAGCGCCTTGATCGAAGCCTCCAGCTGCTCGATCGGGTCCTTGTCGGAGCGCTCGCCGATCAGTGCCAGTGCGTCGTAGACGATCCGCTCGGCGGTGGACTTCTTGCCGTCGAGCATCACCTTGTTGATGATCTGCTGAACAAGCTTCGAGCGGTGGATGGAGTCCGCTTCAAGCGGACGCACCTGGGCGGCTGCGCGACGTGGCATGGTCTAGGAGCCCCGCTACTTCTTCTTTACGCCGTACTGGGAACGACCCTGTTTGCGATCGCTCACACCGGCCGCGTCGAGCGTGCCGCGCACGACCTTGTAGCGCACACCCGGAAGATCCTTGACACGACCGCCGCGTACCAAGACGACCGAGTGCTCCTGCAGGTTGTGGCCCTCGCCCGGGATGTATGCCGTGACCTCGATCGAACCCGCGATGCGCACGCGGGCGACCTTGCGCAGGGCGGAGTTAGGCTTCTTCGGGGTCGTCGTGTACACGCGCGTGCAGACGCCGCGCCGCTGCGGAGCGGCGACCTTCTTCTTGCGTCCCTTGCCGGACTTCAAGCCCGGGGTTGCAAGCTTTTTCTTTGGGGCAACGCGGCCCTTGCGCACTAGTTGCGAGGTGGTTGGCATTCGGGCCGGAATCCTAGCAGCAAGCCCCGGGCAAGGCCCGGCTCACGTGCTGGGGGCGATACCCGCCGCGCGCACAGGGGCCGGCATCAAAGCCGCGGCCACGAGCACGAGTATGAAGGCGAGCGATTGCAAGACGATGCCAACCGGGCTGCCTGGCAGGGGATCGCCGAACACGAGGATCCCACCGGCGATGCCGGCGATGTTGGCAGCCGTGCCGGTGACCGCGATGACCGGAACTGCCTCTCCCTCTTGCAGGCCCTTTGCCGAGGCGTAGAACGCGACGATCGAAGCCAGCACCGCTACGGCCAGCCATGGGCTCAGCAATACAGCAAGCGGGCCGTGGGCGCCGATGATGCCGGTCAATGCCTTGATCGAGGTGTCGGAGACGCCGAACAGGATTCCGGAGGCGGCGCCCAGCATCATGCCGTGATGCTCGACCGGGCCGCCCATGCGTGGGCCCATGATCAACAAGCCTCCCAAACCGAACAGACCGGCCTCGAAGGAGATCATCGCCGGATCTGAGAACTGCGAGTGCGCGCCGTGCATCGCGGGCAAGGTCAAGCCGAGCATCACCAGACCTGCCGCCATCAGCCACAAGCCGAGCCACTGGCGCGGGCCGACCTCGAAGCCGAACATGCGATCGGCCATCACGGCGATCAACACCACCCCGGCGGCCAGCGCGACTTGGACGACCGACATCGGCGCGAGTGCCAACGCTGCCACGTGCAAAGCCCAGGAAGCCGTCGCGACGATCATGCCGATCGCGAACCAACCGGAGGAGAAGAGCGTGCGGATCGAGCGCAGCGGATGGCGCACATCGACGCTGGCCACCGAGTTGGCGCCTCGGTACTTGTAGAAGAAGCCGAGGTTGGCCACGAAAGCGCAGGCCAGCGAGAGGAGTATGCCTAGATCGAGAGTCATTTGTTAGAGGTGCGACGGACTGATCCATCGGCAGTGGACGACGGATGCTTTACTGGCCTGTCGCGTCCCAGGCAGATTACCGGTGATCACCTCAGTGCAAGCTAAAGACAAACGAGCAGCGCGCGAAGAAGACTCGCGGCAGAAGCCGGGCGCGGGCCATGCGCCGGGCCGCATCGCAAAAAACGCCCATGCCCCCCGCGCGCGCGGGGGGCATCGCGCTTTTGCGCACCATCCGTCAACGCCCCATGAGCAACCCGACATAGCGCCCCACCCCCGCGCGCGCGGGGGGAATCCCGATTTGGAGGACCGTCCCCTGCTGCTCGTGGACATCGACGGCGTGATCTCGCTGTTCTCCTTCGACCCTGGGGCGCGGCCCGGGGGGACGTTCCATTCGATCGACGGCATACCCCACTTTCTTTCGTCCAGCGCGGCCGAGCACCTGCTCGGGCTTGTTTCCGACTTCGAGCTTGTATGGGCTAGCGGCTGGGAGGAGAAGGCCAACGAATACCTACCCCACCTGCTGGGCCTGCCGACGCTGCCTTACCTGAGCTTCGATCGTGCGGTGGGGCGCACGAACGCCCACTGGAAGCTCGACGCGATCGATGCCTACGCGAGCACTAACAGGCCGCTGGCGTGGATCGACGATGCCTTCAACGATGCTTGCCACGATTGGGCTGAAGCCCGGGTGGCACCGACCCTGCTCGTGCAAACACTGCCGGCGAGCGGGCTCACCGAGCGCGAGGCGGAGACGCTGGAGCGCTGGGCGAACTCGCTGCAAGATCCAACAATCCCTTAACGGAACGGGGCCGCACATGTGCGGCCCCGCGGGACGGCACATGTGCCGCTGTCTTAAGACGATGGGAGAGATTTTCTCTCCCTAGGTCTAGACCTAGGGAGAGAGCCGCTCTCAGGGAGACCTACTCTCCCGACTCCTCGGGCACCTCGAGCTCGCCGAGGCCCTCGACGAAACCGGGATCTGAACTGCCAGCGCCGATCTTCTCGAGCGATGCCAGATCGGCGTCGAACTCGCTGCCGTAGCCGGCGCTGAGCGCCTCACCGTCGGCCAGGCCCAGCTCGGCCGCGATCTCCTCCTGGTCGAGCAGGCCGACGTCGTCGATCGCGCGCGGCATCGGCTCGGACGGTTCGATCTCGATCCGCCTGTAGCGCTTGAGTCCCGTTGCCGCGGGAATCAGCTTGCCGATGATCACGTTCTCCTTGAGGCCGTTCAGACGATCGATCTTGCCCTCGAGCGAGGCGTCGGTCAGCACCTTGGTGGTCTCCTGGAAGGAGGCCGCCGAGAGGAACGAATCGGTGTTCAGCGACGCCTTGGTGATGCCGAGGATGATGTCCTCGAACTGGGCGGTCTCACCACCCTTGGCGATCACGGCGTCGTTGGCGGTCGCGAATTCGTAGCGGTCCACGAACTGCCCAGGGAGGTAGTCGGTGTCGCCCTTCTGGTCGACCCTGACCTTCTTGAGCATCTGACGCACGATCAACTCGATGTGCTTGTCGTTGATGTCCACGCCCTGTGACTTGTAGACCTCCTGAACCTCCTTGACCAGGTACTGCTCGGTCTCGGTGCGTCCGCGGATCGCCAAGAGCTCGTGTGGGTAGAGCGAACCCTCGTTCAGCTGCTTGCCGGCCACGATCTTCTCGCCGCTTGCCACGTACAGCCGTGTGCGCCGTGGGAAGGCGTGGCGATGCTCCTCGCCGGCCTCGTCGGTGATGACGACCGTGAGCGCCTTCTCGGTCTCTTCGATCGAGACGATGCCATCCTGCTCGGCGATCTTGGCCAAGCCCTTGGGCTTGCGCGCCTCGAAGAGCTCGACCACGCGCGGCAGGCCGTGCGTGATGTCCGCACCGGCGACGCCGCCGGTGTGGAACGTGCGCATCGTCAGCTGCGTGCCGGGCTCACCGATCGACTGCGCTGCGACGATGCCGACGGCATCGCCGATCTGTGCCGTCTGGCCGGTGGCCATCGCACGGGCGTAACAGGCCTGGCAGACCCCGCTGGGAGCCTTGCACTTGAGCACCGAGCGCACGGGAACGGTCACAGGCACGCCCTTCTCGTGTTCATCGACGAATGCCTCCACGACGTCGGCGAGCTGCTGGCGTCCCATTTCCTCACCGCCCTCGGCGAGCATGCGTCCGCGCTTGGTGGTGATCGGCTGTGCGGCGGTCCGCCCCACGAGGTTTTCGTTGGGCTCGCCACCCTCGTTCCAGACGGCCATCTCGATGTATTCGTCGGTGCCGCAGTCGACCTCGCGAATGATCACATCCTGCGCGACGTCCACCAGACGACGAGTCAAATAGCCCGAGTCAGCGGTACGCAGGGCGGTGTCGGCCAGGCCCTTTCGCGCGCCGTGCGTGGAGATGAAGTACTCCAGGACCGACAGGCCCTCCATGAAGTTGGACTTGATCGGCCGCTCGATGATCTCGCCCTTCGGGTTGGCCATCAGCCCGCGCATACCCGCCAGCTGGCGGATCTGCTTGAAGGAACCGCGGGCGCCCGAGTTGGCCATCATGAAGATCGGGTTGAGCGTGTCGAGGTTCTGGATCATCGCCTCGGCCACCTCGTCGGTAGCCGCGTTCCACTTCTCCACGACCGCCTCGTGGCGCTCCTCCTGAGTGATCAAACCCATGTCGTACTGGTCGGTGATGTCACCCACGAGCTTGTCGTACTTGTCGAGGATCGACTGCTTCTCCGGTGGGATCACGACGTCGTTCTTCGAGATCGTGATTCCCGCCTGTGTGGCGTACTTGAAGCCGAGGTCCTTGAACGCATCCAGGACCAGGGAGATCGTGGTCGCGCCATAGGTCTGTACCAAGGCGTCGATCAGACGCGTGGTGTCGCGCTTCTTCATCGACTGGTTGACGTACACGTACTTGGACGCATCGAACTGATCGCCGAGCGCCTCGGCCAGCGCCCGCTCGATGCGGTCGTTGTAAATGATCCGCCCGACCGTCGTGAGCAGGTGCCCTCCCTCGCGTCCCATCGGACGGAACTCGGCGATGTCGTGCAGCTTGACGACGCCGGCCTCGTAGGAGAGCTCGGCCTCCTGCGCGGTGCGGAACACGTGCGGCCGAGGCTCGTAGGTGGCCCTGTCGATCTTCGACAGCTCGTCGGCTTCGAGGCCATAGGTGAGGTAATAGGCACCCAGGATCATGTCCTGGGTGGGCGTCGCCAGCGGCGCGCCGTGTGCCGGCGAGAGGATGTTGTTGGATGACAGCATCAGAATGCGCGCCTCCGCCTGGGCCTCGGCCGACAGTGGTAGGTGGACCGCCATCTGATCGCCGTCGAAGTCGGCGTTGAAGGCATGGCAGACCAGCGGGTGAACCTGGATCGCCTTGCCCTCTACGAGCAGCGGTTCGAACGCCTGGATGCCCAGGCGGTGCAGCGTGGGTGCGCGGTTGAGCAGCACCGGGTGCTCGTGGATTACCTCCTCGAGCACGTCCCACACCTCGCCGATCATCGAGTCGACCATCTTCTTGGCCGCCTTGATGTTCTGTGCGGACTTGCGCTCGACCAGGCGCGCCATGATGAACGGCTTGAACAGCTCGAGCGCCATGATCTTCGGCAGGCCGCACTGGTGCAGTTTCAGGTACGGGCCGGCGACGATCACCGAGCGTCCCGAATAGTCCACGCGCTTGCCGAGCAGGTTCTGACGGAAGCGTCCCTGCTTGCCCTTGAGCATGTCTGAGAGCGACTTCAGGGGACGGTTCCCCGGCCCGGTGACGGGGCGGCCGCGACGGCCGTTGTCGAACAGCGCGTCTACCGCCTCTTGCAGCATGCGCTTCTCGTTGTTGACGATGATCTCCGGCGCGCCAAGGTCGAGCAGCCGCTTGAGGCGGTTGTTGCGGTTGATGACGCGGCGGTAGAGGTCGTTGAGGTCGGAGGTCGCGAAGCGTCCACCATCGAGCTGCACCATCGGGCGCAGCTCCGGCGGGATCACCGGAACGGCGTCGAGAACCATCATCTCGGGCTTGTTGCCGGACTGGATGAACGCAGAGACGACCTTCAAACGCTTGACCGCGCGTGCCTGCTTCTGGCCCTTGCCGGTCTTGACCTGCTCCTCCAGTTCGGTGCGTTCGGCCTCCAGGTCGACCTGCTGGAGCAGGTCGCGGATCGCTTCGGCGCCCATGCCGCCACGAAAGTATTCGCCGAAGCCGTAGGAGGAGCCGAAGCGCTCCTTGAGCTCGCGGAACGTGGTCTCGTCGTGCTCGATCTGCTTGGGTTCCATCGTCTTGAACAGCTCCCAAACGTTGCGCATCCGCTCGGCCCCGTCCTCGACGTAGGCTTCGGTGTCGGCGATGTCGGCCTCGAAGGTCTTGTTGAGCTCCTTGACGAGCTTGTCGCGCTCCTCGTCGGAGATCTTCGCGAGGTTGAGATCGAGCGAGTCTGCCCACAGGTGGTCTTCGTCGTTGAAGGAAGTCTGCTTGCCGCTCTGTAGGTACTTCTCGCGGCGGGCCAGCGACTCGCGCAGTTCGAGCACGCGCTCCTGCAGCTCGGCGGCGTAGGAGTCGAGAACCTTGTTGACCTCCTTCTCGAGCGTGTCGAGGTCCTTGGAGCGAGCCTCGTCGTCGACCCATGTGACGATCGACGCAGCGAAGTAGAGAACCTTCTCGAGCTCCTTGGGCGCCATGTCGAGCAGGTAGCCGATACGCGAAGGCACACCCTTGAAGAACCAGATGTGGCTGACGGGAGCGGCTAGGTCGACGTGGCCCATGCGCTCGCGACGCACCTTCGAGCGCGTGACCTCGACGCCGCAGCGCTCGCACACGATGCCCTTGTAGCGCACGCGCTTGTACTTGCCGCAGTAGCACTCCCAATCCTTGGTGGGACCGAAGATGCGCTCGCAGAAGAGACCGTCCTTCTCGGGCTTGAGCGTGCGGTAGTTGATCGTCTCGGGCTTGGTGACCTCACCGGAGCTCCAGCCGCGAATCTGCTTGGACGAGGCGAGGGAGATCTCAATAGCGTCGAAGTTGTTGATGTCAATCATTTAGTTGCTCCCTTCGGCCGGCTCGCCAACAGGCGCACCGGTGTCGTCTATCTCCTCGAGGGCGATGCCGTCCTCGATAAGACCCTCTATGTCGAGCGCCGCCTCGGGCTCGCCATCCTCGCTGACCTCGCCATCGGCTACGGCCGCGCCCTCAGCCTCGGGCTCGGTCTCTGTGACCTCGCCTGTGGGTGCCCTGACGCCGGAGAGGTCGATACCGAGCTCCTCCGCAGCGCGCAGCAGGTCGTCGTCTTCGTCGCGCAGCTCTGTGTGTTGACCTTCCTCGGAGACGACGCCCACGTCGAGCGCCAGGGACTGCATCTCCTTGAGCAGCACCTTGAAGGACTCGGGTATCGATGGCTCGGCGATGTTCTCGCCCTTGACGATCGCCTCGTATGCCTTGACGCGTCCGACCGTGTCGTCGGACTTGATCGTGAGCATCTCCTGCAGCGTGTAGGCGGCGCCGAATGCCTCCAGCGCCCAAACCTCCATCTCGCCGAAGCGCTGACCGCCGAACTGCGCCTTGCCTCCCAGCGGCTGCTGGGTGACGAGCGAGTAGGGACCGGTCGAGCGAGCGTGGATCTTGTCGTCGACGAGGTGCAGCAGCTTGAGGATGTACATGTAGCCGACGGTCACCTGCTCAGCGAAGGGCTCGCCGCTGCGACCGTTGAACAGGGTCATCTTGCCAGACGCCTGCTCGCCAACGCGACGGGACTTGTCGACGTCCATGCGAATGCGACCCTCGTGCGCGTCCTGCCACTTGACCAAAGCAGTGTCGACGTCTTCGACGGTCGCCCCGTCGAAGACCGGCGTGGACACGTACACACGGCGCTTGCCGCCGTTCGCATCGGCTTCCTTGTAGGCCTCGGTGCCGTCGTCGTACCAGCCCTGTGCCGCGGCCCAGCCCAGATGCGTCTCCAGGATCTGCCCGACGTTCATGCGGCTTGGCACGCCCAGCGGGTTGAGGATCACGTCGACCGGAGTGCCGTCCTCGAGGAACGGCATGTCCTGCTGGTCGACGATCTTGGAGATGACACCCTTGTTGCCGTGACGGCCCGCGAGCTTGTCGCCCTCGGAGATCTTGCGCTTCTTGGCCACGAACACGCGCACGAGGTCGTTGACCCCTGGCGGCAGGTCGTCGCCCTCGTCGCGGCTGAAGGTCATCACGTCGATCACGACGCCACCCTCGCCGTGGGGCACCTTCAACGAGGTGTCCCTGACCTCGCGCGCCTTCTCCTTGAAGATCGCGCGGATCAGCTTCTCCTCGGCCGTCAGCTCGGTCTCGCCCTTGGGCGTGACCTTGCCGACCAGCAGGTCGCCCGAGGCCACCTCGGCCCCGACGCGCACGATGCCGCGATCGTCGAGGTTGCGCAGCGACTCCTCCGAGCGGTTGGGGATGTCGCGCGTGATCTCCTCGTCGCCGAGCTTGGTCGTGCGAGCGTCGATCTCGTACTCCTCGATGTGGATCGAGGTGAGCTCGTCGTCCTGCACGAGGCGCTTGGAGAGAATGATCGCGTCCTCGAAGTTGTAGCCCTCCCAGGACATGAAGGCCACCATCAGGTTCTTGCCGAGCGCCATCTCGCCCTTGTCGGTCGAGGAGCCGTCGGCCAAGACGTCGCCGGCCTTGACCTTCTGACCGGAGCTGACACGCGGCTTGTGGTGGATCAGGGTTCCCTGGTTGGAACGCATGAACTTCTGCAGCTCGTACTCGTCCTTGCCGTCGGGAGTCTCGATCACGATCCGGTTGGCGTCGACGAAGTCGATCGTGCCGCTGTTGCGAGTCAGCAATACGTCACCCGTGTCGAGCGCCGCACGCCGCTCCATACCGGTGCCCACCAGCGGGGCGTCGGTCTTCAAGAGCGGCACTGCCTGGCGCTGCATGTTCGAACCCATCAGCGCACGGTTGGCGTCGTCGTGCTCGAGGAACGGGATCATCGCGGTGGCAACCGACCAGATCTGTTCGGGAGACACGTCGACCAAGTCCACGTCCTTGGGCCCGACCGTCACGTACTGGCCGGCCTGGGTGCGGCAGAGGATCTCCTTGTCGAGCAGCTTGCCGGTCTTCTCGTCGATCGGCGTGTTCGCCTGAGCGATCAGCTGCTCCTCCTCCTGGGTGGCGTCCAGACGGACGACTTCCTCGGTGGCGATGCCGTCCTTGACGACTCGATAGGGGGTTGTGACGAACCCATACTCGGACACCTCGGCGAACGAGGAGAGCGAGCCGATCAAGCCGATGTTCGGACCCTCGGGTGTCTCGATCGGGCACATGCGTCCGTAATGGGTGGGGTGCACGTCGCGCACCTCGATCGGCGCGCGCTCGCGGGTCAGACCACCGGCGCCGAGCGCCGACAGACGCCGGCGGTGCGTGAGCCCGGCGAGAGAATTCGTCTGGTCCATGAACTGAGACAGCTGGGAAGAGCCGAAGAACTCCTTCAGCGCAGCCACGACAGGCCGGATGTTGATGATCGTCTGCGGCGTGATCGTGTCGGCGTCCTCAGTCGTCAGACGCTCGCGCACGACGCGCTCCATGCGGTAGAGACCGATGCGGAAGGCCTCCTGGATCAGCTCGCCGACGGTACGCAGACGGCGGTTGCCGAAGTGCTCGTACTCGTCGAGATGCTCCTCGACGGGCTCGCGCGGCATGCTCGTCGCCTCGGCCGCGTAGTCCTTGATCTCGATCTCCGGCTCCTCGGGCATGCCGAGTCGCTTGGGCAGCGAGACGAGCTCCTTGACGAGCGCGAGGATGTCGTCGTGGGTGAGCGTGCGCGTGTCGATGTCGATGTCGAGACCGAGACGTGAGTTGAGCTTGTAGCGACCGACGCGCGTGAGGTCGTAGCGCTTGGGATCGAAGAACAGCTGGTTGAGCAGCGCCTTGGCGTTCTCGACGCTCGGCGGCTCGCCCGGACGCTGCTTCTTGAACAGCTCGATCAGGGCACCCTCTTCGGTGCGCGTCTGCTCGGTGTCGGCTTCGATCGTGTTGCGGATGTAGTGCGAGTTCTCGAACAGCCGCAGGATCTCCTCATCGGTCGCGTAGCCCATCGCGCGCAAAAGCACGGTCACGGGCAGCTTGCGCTTGCGGTCGATGCGGACGAAGACCTTGCCCTTCTTGTCGATCTCGAGCTCCAGCCACGAGCCGCGGGCGGGCATCAGGTTGGCGATGAAGACCTGCTTCTCGCGGTCCTTGGGCTCCATCAGGTAGGCGCCGGGGGAACGCACGAGCTGTGTGACGACGACACGCTCGGTGCCGTTGATGACGAATGTGCCGCGCTCGGTCATCCACGGGAAGTCGCCCATGAAGACCGACTGCTCGCGGATCTCACCGGTCTCGCGGTTGATGAACGCGACCGTGACGGTGAGCGGACGGGCGTAGGTCAGATCCTTCTCGCGGCACTGCTCCAACGAGGCGACGGGCTCGTCGAAGACGAATTCGCCGAACTGCACGGCAAGGTTGCCGGTGTAGTCCTCGATTGGGGAGATGTCGTCGATCGTCTCGCGCAGACCGCCCTTTTGGGGATCGGTCAGCCATAGAAACGAGCGGCGCTGGATATCGATGAGGTTCGGTACGTCGACAGACTTGGACAGACGCGCGAAGGACCGGCGCGTCCGGAGAGCATCAACAGCAGCCAAGAAATGACTCCTTCGGAGGGCGAGAGACGGGCAAAGGCGGGCGCAAACGCGCGACCAGCAAAGATAGCACAGAGAAGCGCCGCCCTCAAGTGGGGCAGCCGGCGCTCACGGACCCCACCCCTGATCACCGCGTATGTGGCGCGGTGTCTGTCGCTTCGGGTGGCTGCGACTATCGGCCAGCGCACCGGATTCTACCGGAGATTTGCCGATTTTGGGAAAACCGGCGATCGGGGCTTGGGGGAGATCCGAAAAGACCGATGCCCCCCGCGCGCGGGGGGGGGCATCGCATTTTGAAAGCCATCGCACTCCAGAAGCGGGGTAAGGCGCGGCGCTCTCTCTCTCGAAAGCACCTAGCCCAACGAACGTTGGCCCACCGCGGCGAAGCCTGGCGCGAACGACCTCGGCGCCAGGGCAGGCTCTGAGCTACTTCAACTCGACGCTGCCTCCGGCCTCCTCGAGTTCGGCCTTGAGCTTGTCGGCCTCCTCGCGCTCGATGCCCTCCTTGACTGGCTTGGGAGCCTCGTCGACGAGTGCCTTGGCCTCCTTCAGGCCGAGACCGGTGGCGGCGCGCACGACCTTGATCACCTGGATCTTCTTGTCGCCGGACGCCGTGAGAATCACGTCGACCGTGGTCGGACCCTCGTCCTCGCCGCCGGCGTCACCACCGCCGCCGCCTGCTGCCGCTACCGGTGCTGCCACTGCCGCCGCCGAGACGCCGAACTCCTCCTCCAGCGCCTTGATGCGCTCGGCGAGCTCCAGCACCGAGATGCCCTTGAGCTCCTCGATCCAATCCTGTGTGCTTGTTGCCATCGGTCAGTCCTCCTTGGTCGCTTCGGCGCTCTCGGGCTCTTGCCCCGAAGCGTCCGTCTGGTTGTCGTCTTGTGCCGGCTCAGTTGCCGGCTCAGCTTGGTCTGTGGTCGAGGCCTCCTCGGCCGGGGCGGCCTCTGCCTCGGGCTGCTCCTCCGCCGCGGCGCTCTCCTCGGCCGGGGCGTCAGTAGCGGTCTCCTCGGCGTGCGGAGCATCAGCTGCCGGCGCCTCATCGGCGACAGCCTCGGCACTCGGGGCCTCAGCAGCAGGAGTCTCCTCAGCCGCCGGAGTCTCCTCTACAGGAGCAGCCTCTGCCGCGGGCGCCTCGCCGGCCGGGATCTCGCCCGACTCCTTCTTCTCGCGCACCTGGCCGAGCGCAACCGCAAGCCCGCCGACAAGACCGCCGAGCGTGCGCACCAGGCCCGAGATGGGCGAGGCGACGATCCCGACGAGCTGGCCGTAGAGCACTTCGCGCGAGGGCAGGCGCGAGATGGCGCGGATCTGATCGGCATCGACCACCTCGCCATCCATCAAGCCCCCCTTGAAGGGCAGGAGCTGTGTGGCGCGAGCCTGGTCGGCGACGGCCTTGGCCGCCAGCGCGGCATCGCCGCGCACGAAGGTAAGTGCGGTGGGGCCCGAGAGCAGCGTCTTGAGCGACTCGGCGCCGACCTGGTCGGCGGCGCGTTCGGTGAGCGAGTTCTTGACCACCGTGAAAGTGGCGTCGACCTCGCGCAACTTGGAGCGCAACTCGGCCACCTGGGCAACCGAGATGCCTCGGTAGTCGACAGCGAAGACGGCGTCCGAGCCGTCGATCTCCGCTGCGAGCGCCTCTATCGTCGCTGCCTTCTGCTCTCGGTTCATCTGATCCCTTGCTCTCTTGAAAAGCTCAGACGCCCAAGTGCAGGGGGGCGTCGAGAGCGGGGATGAACCGCCATCGCTCGCTCCACCTGCCCCGGTCTTCTCTGCCGATGCCGATCGCAGATCGGCCGGCGGCGCCGGGGGTCTCGGGCGGTGAGTCGTTGACTAAATCAGGCCGCGGCTGCCTCTTCGACGATGTCGCGGGTGCGGGCCGGGTCCACTTTGACCCCGGGGCCCATGGTAGAAGTCATCGTGATCGTGCACAGATAACGGCCCTTTGCCGCCGAAGGCTTGGCGCGAACGAGCTCTTCGACGACGGCCGCGTAGTTCTCGAGCAGCTGACGCTCGTCGAAGGAGGCCTTGCCGATCACCATGTGCACGATCGCGGTGCGATCGGTGCGGTACTCGACCTTGCCGGACTTGGAGTCCTCGACGGCTTTGGCGACGTCCATCGTGACGGTGCCGACCTTCGGGTTTGGCATCTTGCCCGACGGGCCGAGGATACGGCCGAGTCGTCCGACCACGGACATCAGGTCGGGCGTGGCGATCGCCACGTCGAAGTCGTCGAAGCCGTCCTCCTCGATGCGCTTGGCCAGATCCTGGGCGCCCACGACATCTGCGCCGGCAGCCTCGGCTTCGCGAGCCTTCTCGCCCTGGGCGAAGACGATGACCTTGACGTTCTTGCCCAAGCCGTTGGGCAGAGCGATCGTGCCGCGCAGCTGCTCGTCGGCATGGCGCACGTTCAAGCCTGTGCGCACATGGATCTCGACAGACTCGTCGAATTTGGCGCTGGCGAGGCTCTTGACGAGCGCGACCGCCTCGGCGGGGGCGTGCTCGCGGTCGCGATCGACCTTTTGAAGACCCTCTGTGTGGCGACGGCCATGAGCGCTCATGACGCCACCTCCACGCCCATCGAGCGAGCTGTGCCGGCGATGATCTTTACCGCCTGGTCCACGTCGTGGGCGTTGAGATCGGCGAGCTTGCGCTCGGCGATCTCGCGCAACTGCGCATCGGTGATCTTGCCGACCTTGTTGCGGTTGGGCTCACCCGAGCCCTTCTCCAGTTTGAGCGCCTGACGGATCAGCACGGCTGCCGGCGGTGTCTTCGTCACGAACGTGAACGAGCGGTCCTCGTAGACGGTGATGACGACCGGGATGATCGTGCCGGTATCGCTGAGCGTCTGCGCGTTGAAGGCCTTGCAGAACTCCATGATGTTGATGCCGTGCTGGCCCAGCGCAGGACCGACCGGCGGAGCCGGGCTCGCCTGTCCGCCGCGTGCCTGCAGCTTGATTGTTGTCAATACCTTCTTGGCCATTGGATATTCAGCTTATCTTGGGTTGTTTTTCTAAGCGTTCCGGTCCAACTAGTGGCGTCTAGGACGTTCGCTGGTCAAGCGATACAAGGACGCAAGGAGCGAAATGTGCTTCGCACATGAGCGACTGAGGACGCCGTAGCGCGCCGGCCAGCGGGCCTCCTAGAGCTTCTTTACTTGGTCGAAGCCTACCTCTACAGGTGTCTCGCGACCAAAGATTGATACCAGGACCTTGAGCTTGGCAGCGTCGTCGTTGATCTCGGAGATCTCTCCGGAGAAGTCGGACAGCGGCCCGGAGACCACCTTGACGGTCTCGCCGATCGTGAACTGGGCGCGTGTGCGCGGGGCGGTCGCGACCTCCTTGTGCAGCAGGCGATCGACCTCGACCTGGGTGAGCGGCACCGGCTCCTGCGAGGAGCCGACGAAGCCGGTCACGCCCGGCGTGCCCTTGACGACACCCCAGGAATCCTCGTTGAGCTCCATGTTGACGAGCACATAGCCCGGCATGGTTCGCTTCTCGACCGTGATCTTCTGGTTGTCCTTCATCTCCGAGACGGATTCGGTGGGAACGACGACCGTGCGCACGGCACGCTGCTGGCCTAGCGATACGACGCGGTGCTCGAGATTGTGCTTGACCTTGTTCTCGTGACCGGAGTAGGTGTTGACGACATACCAACGAAACATTCAGCTTCCTGACAGCTCAAATTGGTGGATAAGACAGAGCAAAACGAGAGACGCTGCTGGCGCTACTTGAAGAAGAGCGCTTACCTAGAGAATGAAATTGACGATCTTTTGTGCTGCCCAGTCGGCGGCACCGAGATACAGCCCGGCAACCGCGACGAAACCGAGGACGACAGCGGTCGCTTGAGTGACCTGACGACGGTCTGGCCACTGGACCCGCTGCAGCTCGGCCCAACTGGCGCGCAGGAAGGCGATTGCGCGACGTGGGAGCGGCTGCGATGGCTTGGTAGCCGGAGTCGCTCCGTCTGGAGGCGCAGGCTCTGGCAGCTCGTCGAGGACCGACTCGTCGCCCCTGCCGTTACGACCGCCGCGTCCACCGCCCGCGGGCACCAGGTCAGCCGACGATGCGTCACGAGAACCCTCGCCATTGCGCTCGGTCTCAACGGGCTGTTCGGCCGGCACGCCACCGGCGCCGGCGATGAGCGCCGCGTCGAACTCGTCGACGTCGCCCGCATGAGAGAGCGCAGCCGGGACGTCGGCGCGGACCGGGCGATTCTGGGATGGGGTCGACGCGCCCTCGCGGATGGGCCTTGAGCGACGTTGCCTTGCACGCTTGCGGTCACGAGCCACGGCAGCGCTCCCGCGCTAGCGAGTCTCCCGATGGCTGGTGTGCCGGCGGCACCAGCGACAGTACTTGCGCAAGCTCACCCTGTCCGGATTGTTGCGCTTGGACTTATTCGTTTGGTAGTTGCGATGCTTGCACTCCTCGCAGGCGAGGGTGATAGCGATTCGAACGTCTCCGCGAGCCATAGTCTAAAAAAGATCCCTGGATGGTTGTCGACGAGCGCGCCCAGACGAAAGAAAAACCCCGCCCAGGCGCGAGGTTGAGCAAAGTCTAGCGCGCCCAGCCTCGAGACGCTCCCCTCGCGCGCGCGGGGGCCAAGCCCAATCGCGAACACTTGCGCGCCCTCGTCCGAGGTCGGGACGGCGGCTAACGTGCGGCGAAGGCGTGCCGATAAGCGTGCTGAGGGGTACTCCAAAGAGCAGATGCCCCCTGCGCGCGCGGGGGGCATCGCCTAAATAGCGGCCAACGATCCCGTCGCCAACCGACAACTCCCGCCGCCAACACGAGAAGGAGACACGAGTCATGCACCTGCCGGAGCCGATCGAGGCGGTCGTCCAAGACGAAACGTTTGCGGGCGTGACCTACCACATTCGCGGGGGACTGGTACCCGAGCTGCAGGTCGAGGTCGGGCAGGCGAGCGTGATGTTCGAGCACCACGTGCTGCTTTGGAAGCAGACGCAGGTCAATGTCGAGCTGAAGAAGCTTCCGGGCGCCGTCAAGCGCAAGATCGCGGGCATGGAATTCTTCGTGACGCGTACGGCCGGCGCTGGACGCATCGCGTTCTCGCGCGATTCGCCCGGGCAGGTCGTGCCATTGCACCTGCGCCAAGGTGAAGGGCTCGACGTGCGCGAGCACCAGTTCGTCGCGGCCACCGACAACCTCGACTACAGCTTCGAACGCATCCAGGGTGTGCAGAGCATGCTGCTGGGCGGCTCTGGCTTCTTCATGGACAAGTTCCGCGCGACGGGCGGCGATGCCCTGGTTTGGCTGCATGGGCACGGCAACGTGTTCGTCGTCGCGCTCGACGCCGGCGAGCAGCTCGACGTCGAGCCCGGCGCTTGGCTTTACAAGGACCCGACGGTGAAGCTCGAGGCGATCACGATGGGGCTCAAGTCGGGCATGTTCGGCGGCGGCGGCAAGCTCACCTGGAACCGCTTCACCGGGCCTGGGCGCCTTGCGATCCAGACGATGTTCATCTCGCCGCAGGAGGGCGTGGAGAACAGCAACGCCGGGGCGGCCGCCACCGGCGGCGTCGCCGGGGCGCTCGTGGGTGGGCTGTTGAAAGGCTGATCAACCTGGACGCGCTTCCAATCGTCATCGGTACGCGCTCCCCAATCAGCGACGTGAAACTGTTGGAGCGTGGGCGCTACTGATCTGCCAGCGAACCCCTGGCCCGAACTCCAGGACAACGCCCGCTGGGCTAATCAGCTCCCAGTAGGGCGGGTCATCGTCCGCCTCGGCTGCGGCTGGCTTGATGTCGAGCAATGAGCCATCCGAAAGCTTGCAGCGCAGCTCGCCAGATTCCTCGTCGATACTGGCATCGTCAATCGAGCGCCCGACGAGCCGCGTCGGGTCGGCCGGCGACCACTCGGCGTCTTGGGTGGCCAAGCGCCAAAGCTCTCCGTGCAAGTCGCGAACTTCAACATGCAAGACATCTGGATAGGCGATCCGCGCATCGATGATCGACCCCCGCATTGAGCGCAGGACAGTTGTCGGTGATGCATCGAGGGCTACGACGGTCGCCATGAGTCCTTCCATTCTCGCACCCACGCCAACAGTTCTCCATAGCTCATGTCTTCCTGGCCGCTTGACGCCTTCTCGGTGTGTAGCGCGTCGCTTGCTTCGAAGCGTTCAGAGGCGGTCAAGCCGGCCTCCTTGCAGGCGTGGAGGAATTGCTTGATGTCGCGCTTTCGGGTCATGGGACGGCGAGTCTAATCTCGCCATCGGAGCGAGCCTGCACCTCGTACCTCACTCGTACAACGTCAGTGTCGCCAGGATCACGTACAACGCGACGAGCGCCCAGCCCTCGAAGGCTGCCGCTTCGCCATCGCCGGTGATCTGCCACATGGCCAGCGCCATCACCAGCAGCGCGCCTATGTAAACCGGCGCAAGCGCGAACGTCAGCGTTGTCGCCAGCAGGAACGAGATCAGCACCAGCAGCGGGAACAGAAACGCCGCGATCTGCGCGACGGAGTTCTTGACGACCGAGATCGCCAGATCCGAGCGGCCCTTCCAGGCCAGCACGATCCCGGCGGTGTTCTCGACGGCGTTGCCCGCGATCGCCACGATCACGAGGCCCGCGAACGCCTGGGAGATTTTCAGCTGGACGATCGCCGGCTCCAGGCCGTTGACGAACCAGTCGGAGACGAATGCCGAAGCGACGCCGGCAGTGAGCAACAGCGCCAGCGTCACGCGCAGCGACAGCCGCGGTCCGGCGCGCTCGGGCTCGGGCTCGGACGCATCCTCCTCTGCCCCGGGCAGCTTGTCGGCGCGCAGGTAGGGCACTACCCAGGCGAGATATACGACGAGCAGGCTCACGGCCCCGACCGCCGAGATCACATCCACGTGGTGGCTGGCAGGATCGTGCGCGGCGAGCGACAGGCCCAGCAGCACGATGATGAACACGCACACCAGCAGCAGCGTTGTCGTGTCGCGTGGCAGCCGGTGGGAGAAGCGCATCACGCCGTCGGGGGCGCGCAGTGCGCCGACCACGATCACCAGGCCCAGCACGAGCATCGCGTTGGCGAAGATCGAGCCGACGATCGCCGTCTGCGCAACCACCAACTCGCCCTTCTGCAGGGCGAAGATGACCACGAACAGCTCTGGCAGGTTGCCGAGCGTGGACTGCATCATTCCCGTGACCGCCGGCCCGAAGCGCTCGCCGAGCTGCTCGGTGGCGAAAGACACCACCCACGCCAAGCCCGCCAGCGCCAGCGTCGCAACCGCAAAACGCGGGACCGCCGCCCACTGTCCATAGTTAGCCACGCCCGCGATCACCGTCAAGATCGCGATCGTCGAGAGCGCGATCCGCTCTGTGGAAGTGAGACGGCTCATCTCGCCTGCTGACAATAGTGTGGGTCACGGTTGTACGCTGCGACCGCGTGTCCGCTTCAAGGCGCCGTGAGATGGCGCTATGATCGGGCTTCTATGGCAACTGAAACCGCGACCATACGTGTGGCGCGCACTACTCGCGACAGATTTGCCGCGCAGGCTCACGAACGCGGGGTCTCACTGGCGGCGCTGCTCGCCGAGATCGCACAGGAAAGGGCAAGAGAGGCGATCTTCGAGTCGGAGCGGCGTGCTCGCCTGTCCGAAATCGGAGATCCTGTGGCAGAAGAGGAGATGCGTCTGTGGGAGGCGACGCTGGCAGATGGCATCGACTGAGCCTCGCCGCGGCGAGGTGTGGCTCACGTCGCTTGGAGCATCCAGACCCGGTGAGCCCGGCAAGAACCGTCCCGTGATCGTAGTCTCAGACGATCGGGTGATCGCCGGGTCGCCCCGCGAGCCGATCGTAGTGGTACCGCTGTCGAGTTCTGTCCCGGCATCGGCGTTGCGTCCGGAGGTGACCGAAGCAGAGGGCGTCGAACAACCAAGTCGCGCCGTTTGCGGAGCCGTTAGGGGCGTGGCGCGCTCACGCCTGCTACGCAGGCTGGGAGTGGCGAGACCGACGACACTCGATGAGGTTGAGCTGGCGCTGATGCTGGTTCTCGGGCTGGAACCCACCCGCTAGGCTTTCCAGCCGATGCGTCTCGCCACCTTCCTTGCACCCGGCAGCTCCCATCCCTGCGCTGGAGAGGTGCGTGGCGAGCAGGTCGTGGCCTATGCCGACGAGCGCTTCACGCTGCTAGACCGCCTGCGCGACCCTGGCGCGCCCGCGGCGGACGGGCCGTCCTTCGCGCTAGCCGACGTGAAGCTGCTGGCCCCCGTCCCCGAGCCGCGTGCGATCTTCGGCATCGGCCTCAACTACGCCGATCACGTTGCCGAGATCGGCGGCACTGCTCCCGAGACGCCGCTGGTGTTCACGAAGCTGCCGGCCTCGGTCGTGGCACCCGGCGCGTCCGTGCACTGCCCGGCCGTCGTCAAACGGCTGGACTACGAGGGCGAGCTTGCCGTCGTGATGGGCGCGGACGGACAGGTGGGCGGCTACGCCGTCGCCGACGACCTCACTGCGCGCGATCTGCAGGGGCGGGAGGCGCAATGGACGCGCGCCAAGGGGGCTGACGGCTTCTGTCCCTACGGTCCCTGGATCACGACCGCCGACGAGGTTCCCGACCCACACGCGCTTTGGCTGCGCACCTGGGTCAACGGCGAGCCGCGCCAGGATTCCTCCACCTCGAACCTGATCTTCAAGATTCCCGAGCTTGTCGCGTTCATCTCGGAGACCTGCACACTCTCGCCCGGCGACCTGATCCTCACCGGCACGCCGAGCGGCGTCGGCATGGGCCTCGACCCGCCGCGCTTCCTCGCCGCCGGCGACGTTGTCCGTATCGAGATCGAGCAGCTCGGCTCGATCGAGCACGCAATCGTCTGAAAGAAACCTGCAGTAGCCGCGTGGGCCTCACCGCAGGCGCACGGACGAGGATCTAGTGAGGCTCGAGCACGCGGTCGATCAGGCCGTACTGCAAAGCCTGCTCGGCCGTGAAGAAGCGGTCGCGCTCCATGTCTTCGCGCACCTGCTCCTTGGATAGGCCCGTGTTTTCGGCGTAGATGTCATCGAGGCGCTCGCGCACATTCAGGATCTCGCGGGCATGAATCTCGATGTCGGTCGACTGGCCTTCGAAGCCCGCCGAAGGCTGATGGATGAGGATGCGCGAGTTGGGCAGCGCGGCTCGCTTGCCCTTCGTACCTCCCGCCAGCAGCAGAGAGCCCATCGACATCGCCACGCCCACACACATCGTGTGGATATCGGGCTTGACGAAGCGCATCGTGTCGTAGATCGCCAGACCCGAGTAGACGCTGCCCCCTGGGGAGTTGATGTAGATCGAGATGTCCTTGTCGGGGTCCTGGGACTCTAGGTGCAGCAGCTGGGCCACAACGAGGTTGGCCACCTGATCTTCGATCGGCGTGCCGAGGAAGATGATGCGCTCGTTCAGCAGGCGGCTGAAGATGTCGAACTCGCGCTCGCCTCTCGCGGTGCGCTCTATGACCATGGGGATCAAGGGCATGGGGCACACCCTATCGAGCGCGAGGCTGCGATCCGGTCACGACCTGAGGAGGTGGTACCGACGGCCCAACGCCAAGCCGCCCGACCGCCCGGCCAACGCTTGCGATTGTGGCCATAATGGCCACAATCGATGATGCCCTTGAACCTCCCCAATCTGTTGACGGTGCTGCGCATCATGCTTGTGCCGGTGCTGGTCGTTGCGCTGCTCGGCAACACGCCCTCCGGCGACGTGCTGGCCGCCGTCGTGTTCGCGCTGGCCTCGCTGACCGACTTCGTCGACGGCTACCTTGCCCGCTCGCGCGACTCGATCACGACCTTTGGCAAGCTGATGGACCCGCTTGCCGACAAGCTTTTGATCGTTGGCGCGCTGCTGTCGCTCGTGTCGCTCGACCGGCTGGAAGGCTGGGTCGCGATGGTGATCATCGCTCGCGAGCTTGCCGTGACGATGTGGCGCATGAACGCCACCTCCTCGGGGGTCGTGATCGAAGCCTCGATGTTCGGCAAGCTCAAGACCTGTGTGCAGATCGCGGCGATCCTGGCCGTGATCGCCGTGCCCGGGTCCCCTCTTTGGGTTTCGCTGCTGGTCTACCTGATGGTGGCGATCACGGTGCTGTCGGGCCTCGACTATTTCCGCCGAGCCACTCGTCCAGCGTCGTCTGATGCTCCGACGGCTCCCGCGTCCGAATCTCCTCCCGCAACTCGGCCATAAAACCCGTGGCGCTCGGCAATCATGTTGTGCTGACTTAGCCAGTCAGGCCAACGAAAGAACACCAGGAAGAGCCGTAGGATCGTCATCGCTTTCGTGGGTCGCGGCGACGTGAACGTCGATTACGGTCGGTGGCGTTTCCACGCCTGCATCGAGCAACGCCAGCCCGAGCGCCTTTGACAAGCGCGAGACCTCCTCGAACGGAGCGACCGAGGCGAACGAGAGCAGGACCGTCAGTGTGCCGTTTGCCTGGTTGTGCGCAAGCGTCGGACCCGTATCGGCAAGCCGCTCGAGCAGCATCGTGAGCAGGCGATCGGGCAATTCGGCACGGTGGCCTAGCTCGGCAAACGTGATGGTGAGCTGATAGTCCATGGTCAACGGCCCTTCCACTTGAAGCCATAGCGGCGAATGAGGCTGATCAGATTGCGCAACGCGCTTGGCTTGCTCGGCGTGGAGCCTGTGGTGACGATGTTCTCGCCGTCAGGAGCATAGAGCTTGTAATGGCCGGATCGCTCCAACTCAACCCTCCATCCTTGCCGTTCGGCTGCCTCGAGGATCGCCTTGAGATCCTTCTTCAAGCTCATGATCCCGCTGGGTGCCGGGAGTAGATCCAGAACATGCCAACGAAGCTACTGCGTGCTTGCGACGGTATTTGGCGCCGAGACCCCAACAGCGCCGTCTTAAGCCAGAGGATCTGCCCTACTGGCCACGCCCGCCGAGCCACTCGTCCAGCGTCGTCTGATGCTCCGACGGCTCCCGCGTCCGAATCTCCTCCCGCAACTCGGCCATGAGGCCGTAGCGCTCGGCGATCACGTTGTGCTGGTGGATCGTCTCCAGATTCTCCTGGCGCGCTGAGACGAACGCGCCGTCAGGCAAACCTGGAAAGCGCTCGACCGTAGCGGCGACCATCTCACGCACGCAGTCCTCGACGAAGCGCGGGCGGCGGTGGGCCTTTTCCACCACCTCCACCTCGTCTGTGCGCTTCATCAACTCGTAGATCTCCGAGGACATCGAGCCCTCGACGATCTCGAGCAGGCTTGCCGCTTCGATCTCGGTCTCGCACTCCTCCGGGCAACCGATGTGCAGCGTGCCGAGGCCCCGCTGGTTGTGGGTCGCGACCGGGACGCTCTCGAACACCTTCTCGATCTGCTCGTCGCTGAAATCCTCTGCCTGCAGGCGCTCGCGCGCGCGGGCAGCGACCAGCTCCTGCGCGCACGGGCACGCGGTCATGCCCGTGGCTGCTACCCCCACGAGCCGGCGTGTCCCGGAAGGCAACGCCACAGCGCGGCCGAACAGCGTGTAGATCTCCTGCGTCGGCACACCTGAGACCGGGGCCGGCTTGTGCTCCGGGTAGCGCGCGGCGATCGTCACCTCCGCCCGCTCGGCGCCCTGGCGTTCGCGCACGAGCTCGGCGATGTGCTGAGCCAGCGTCTCCGCCCGGAACGGGGCCTCTTTCAGAACCACCTCGCCGATGGCCTCGTTGACGACCTCCTCGAAGCGCGACATGTGCGCGCCCTTCTGGGCTGAGCCCAGGTCCACGAAGCACTCCAGGCGCGCGTAGAACAGCTCCTCGCGGATGCGGATGACCTTCTCGACTCCCGTTACCCCGACACGCGAGAGGGCGACCGGGATCGACGGGACGCGCGCTTGGACATCCTCAGCGATGGCCTGCGGCGAATTGGAGGCTTGGTGCACGTCTGTCGCTTGAGCCATGCTCCCGGCAAGCGTAGTACACACGCTCAAATCCCCGGTGAGCGTCCCGTTTGGCGACGGCGGTCGGATTAGAAGCCAGGATGCCACCCGCGCAGTCGCCTGTCCTCACCGCTAAAATTCTTGCCGATGCACACGCTGATCAACGACCCACCGTCCGCCGAGCTGCAGGCTCTGCTCGAGCGCCGCAGGCGCCTCGGCCAGGACGGCATGGACGAGGTTTGGGAGGGGGTGCTGCACATGGTGCCGGCGCCCGCGCATAAGCACGCCGATCTCGCGCAGCAGCTCGCCGTGATCCTCGACGCGCCCGCCCGCGTGGCGGGCCTGCAGCCGACCGTCTCCATATTCAACCTCGGCGACTCCAAGAACGACTTCCGCGTGCCCGACGGCGGCCTCCACCGTCCCGGCGCCGCCGAGATGTGGCACCCCACCGCCGCGCTTGTGCTCGAGATCCTCTCCCCCGGCGACGAGACCTGGAAGAAGCTTTCCTTCTACGCCGCCCACCGCGTCGACGAGGTGCTGATCGTCGACCCCGACACCCACCAAGTCCACTGGCTTGGGCTCGCCGACGGCCGCTACGAGCCGATCGAGCGCAGCGCCCTGATCGACCTCGGTCCTGCCGAACTCGGCCAGCTCATCGACTGGCCCTGAGCCGCCCCGCCGCTGCCTTCGAATCGCCTGCTTAACCGGCTCAACTCCCGCCGCGCCCGAAAGATCGCCAGCGCCGGCCAGGCCAGCCGCCCGAACACATCCAGCACCGCCCGCGTGACCACCACGGTCTCCCCGACTCGCGCCTCCGGCGCGGCCAGATAGAAGCTTGCCATGGCGGCCACGATCAGCTCGTGCCGATGCTTTGGCTCCAACCCGCGCGCGCACTCCAGAGCCCGCCCGGCCAGCAGCGCCATCCGCTCCGCGGCCTCTGCCGGGGACCCGTACAGCTCGATCAGGTTTGGTTGACCGCTGCTTGCGTCCTCTTCGACGTCGATCAACTGATCGAGCATCGAGTGCAACGCTCCGACCCACGGGAAGTAAGCCCGCTCCAGCGCATCGACGTGCGCCCGCTTGATCCCCGGCTCGGCGGCCGCCGAGATCATCACGTGCACACCCAGCGAGGAGCCGCCCGAGGCGGCTGTCTCCCACCAGCACAGGTCGCTGTCCCGCGGCGTCTGTGCCAGCCCCCAGTGCTCCATGTCGCCACGCTCGCGCCGGTTGAAGGATTGGAAAGAGACGACGCGCTCGGCCGCGCGTCTTGCGGCTGGGGCAACCACCTCATACGAGGGCAGCTCCGACAATGCCTCCTGGCAGGTCTCGACGAGCGCTTGCAGATATCCGTCTGCGTTGTTTTTTTGGGGATGGATTTGGCGTTCGTGGTCGTGTCCCGATTCTCCTGATCTCCCGCGGCTGCTCCGCCCTCCCGGCCTGACGCATGCCAGTGCCGCCAACAGCGCTTCGTGCAAAGTCAGCGCCTGCGCCGGCCCGATCTCTCCCGACTGCTCGGAGACCGTGTCGAGGTGGTTGTAGGCCGTCTGGAAGGCGACTGTCGCCCGCACGACTGCTGAGCGCTGCTCATGCCCCACGAATGTCGCGAACGCGGCCGCGCCCTCCATGTTGCCGCGCTTCTCCAGCGCTTCGAGCGCCTGTGCGCGCAGGGCCGGATCGGGTATTTCCTGCGCCCGCTCGCGCCAACCGGCCAGCTCGCGTCTTACCTGCGGGAAGACGCTGCCCCAATAGGTGCGCGTGGCCCGCGCGAACGTGGCCCCGGACGCAAAGCTGCCTGCGACCGTGGGGCCCATCTCAGCGGCCCGTGTCCCGCTTGCCTGCCCGCCTAAATGGGGGGTGCTCCGACATGGGGTGCTTGTGCCCCGAGATGGGATGCGAGCGGCTTGTGGCCCGCTCGATCTCCGCCCCCATTGGGGTCAGCTGCCACTGGTTGGCCATCCCCCGCTCCTGGCCGGCCCAGGCGTTGACGATCAAGCCGAGCCGCTCCAGGCGTTGCAGCAGCTTCGACACCTGTCCCTGGTCGGCGACGCCGGCGGCCGTGGCGACCTGGCGGTTGGAGGCGCCCGGCTGCTCGGCGATCACGCTCAGCACAAGCATCGTTCGGTAGGTGATTCTCATCGGCAGACCGTTCAGCCGGCTCGCCCCGTCCGCCGCCTGCGGCGCGCGCCGCTCGCGCTTGGGCAGCGGCCTTGTCAGCTCCTTGCGCGCAGCCGCCGGCCCCAAGTACGGCAGCACGATCATGCTCATCAGCGGGTTGATCAGCTCGACCAAGTCCAGCTTGCCGCCTCCAGTCATGCGCGCGTGCACGACCGCCAGCACCGAGCCGACCAAGCCCTCCGCCGTCAGCGGCGTAACGGCAGAGCCGCGCTCGGCGTCGCTTCTGCCGGCGTCCACCCCCTCGATCAGCTGGGCCAGCACCTGCGCGCGGCGCTCCAGAGCCTCGTCTCCCGCACCCGGTGCCTCGACGACCAGCAACCAGCCCCGAGCCGGCTCGTCCTCCAAAAACGCCAGCAGCGCGTGCAACACCGCCCTGATCCTGACCCGCCACGCATCGCGCGGGTCATAAACCTCGGCCACATAGGAGCGCGCCCGATCGAGCGAGTCCTCGAGCGCCGCCAGCAGACACTCCTGCCCGTCCGCGAACACCTCATAGAACGTGCGCCGCGAGACGCCCGAGCGCGCAACCACGCTCGCCACTGACAGCTTGCTGGCTCCCTGCTCGGCGGCGGCCTCGATCATCGCCGCGATCATCCGTCCTCGCTGGACGTCCAGTAGCCGCTCGCGGCCCCCAAGGCCATTGCCGGAACGCTGCTCGCGCGTCTCGGCCTTTCTCCTCGAGGGCTGCACCTCGTCTCCTATTTCTTCTTGGGGCTCGTGCCGGTCTTCTTGCTCTTCTTCGCCTTTGCCTTGGGGCAGCCCGTGACGCCGACTTTCGTGGTCTGCTTGATGACGAGGCCGTTCTGTGCGGTGAACGCTGTCGGCATCTTCAGGCCGCCCTTGACCTTGCACAGGTTGGCGTTGGCTCCGAGCGCGGAGAATTCGCGCTCGGGCAGCTTCAACTCGAACGAGCTGACCGGTACGTCGGGGATCGAGCGGAACGTGCTGCTCGTGATCCCGGCGTGGCTGATGTAGGTTTCACCGTGCAATTGCACGGTGACTCCGTCGCCGGTGAGCACGACGACCAGTTCGGGGAACTTCGCGTCTCCGTAGCTGACGAAATACGCTGGACCCGAGAGGGCGCTGGCGAGGATCGGCGTGCTGGCGCTCGCTTCCCCAACCCGTGAAGCTGCGGGACAGCCCGCGGGGTTGGCTTCGAACACCGCGTTCGGACATGAGTGCTGCAGCGTTTTCAACTCGGACGGCAGTTGCCGCGGCAGGTCGACCTTGACCTTGGCGATGTTGGCGTCCTTGCCGAACGAGCCGGCCGGGTAGGAGAGCTTCACGTCGAGGCTCGCGCCCAGCTTCCTTGACGTGTGAGCTTGGGTTGAGACCTTGAATTGTGGTTTGAACGCCAGTGCCGCGCAGTTGGTGACTTGGAAGGGCACCGATAGCGACGACGTCGCGCCCTCCTCGCTTGTGAGCGCTCCGGTGATCGACTGCTTTTCGCAGCTGGTGGGATTGAACGTGAAGCCGGGACGGTCGATCGTGACGTTGACGTGTTGGATCTGTAGTGGGATGCCGTCGAGGATCGTTGGGATCTTGTACGGGCCGGAGTCGTCGCTTGTGACCGTCAACTGGGAGGTGAGCGGGTCGACTTCGATCTTGGCCCTGACGACGACGCAGTCGCATGGTCCCTGGCCGACGTCGAACGGGCCCGCCTTTGCGGGGGTCGCGATCGACAGGCCGTAGGGGGCCCCGTCATACGGGCCGGTGATAAACACCTTCCCGCCGGTCACCGAATATGGCTGTCCGCCGACGCCGACGCTTACGATCGTGTGTCCGATCAGGCTTTCTTCAGAGCAGATGCCGAGGTTCGCCTGTTCTTCGCCGCACAGCTTGACGCTCGAGAGCACTCCGAGCAGGCCCGGGGGCATGTGTAGCTTGATCGAGCGCAGGTTCTGCTGGCCGTCAGCGCGGGACATCGTCATCGTGAACGGACTGAACGCGCCCGCCTGCACGTTCGTGGTGTCGGCCGTTAGCGACGGGGAGAACGGTTGCGGGCTGGCACACGGCGAGCCGCCCGGGCCGCTTGTGATGTTGAACGTGGACTGCGCATTGGCTCGTTGTGTTTCTTCACCAGTCCACGGTAGGAACGATGCGGTCGTCGTGTAAGCGCCACACACGGAGGGGGTGGCCAGTGGTGCTCGTTCGCCTCCGAAGAAGTGGATTTCGAAGTTTTCAAACGGCAGTTGCGGCGTGTTTTCGAATGTCGTTACCAGCTGGCCGGTTACCGGGTTAGGCACGACCTTGCCCGCGAGCTTTACGAGCGTTCCTGACACTGGGTCCTGCGCGACCACATACAGCGCCACAAGCGAACTGAACGGGTTTTCGTTTTGGGTCGCCAGGTAGGCGTAGCCCTTTAGTTCGTTGGGTAGCAGTGGTGTCTTGATCGCCACCGTAGCGACCTTCGACGCTTCGGGACACGCCTCCGGCGTATCGCCTTCCAGATTGATCTGCGAAAGCGAGCAGGCCATCAGGCCATCGGCTGCCGACGGGTTCATCGCCACGCCTTCGGGCAGCGTGACCGTCGTGTCCTTGACATTGGACTCAGCAAGCGCGTTCGGGCTGAGCACGAGTTCCTGCGGGACGTGCACCGCTACTGCCAGCCCGGTCGGACTGCTCCCGGACTGGCCGTCGGGGGTCACCGAGATCGACGGCGAAAACGGCAGACGGTCACAGCCGTCCAAACTCGGTGTCGGCGCGGTCGTTTCAAACGACTTGAACACTCCCGGGTTCACCCACGAGTCGGTTTCCACACTACTCGCCAGCGGTCCGGTGCATGAGGTCGGCAGCGATAGGAACGGCTGCGGGTTGGCGTTGCTTTCCAGTCGACAGGGTTCTTCACCTTCTTCTCCTACGCCTAGGGCCAGTGAACGTTCTTGCTCCACCTTAAGGCAGGACAGGCCTCGCACGTTGCTGTGTGTCGAACTTCCTGGCACTCCCCAAAAGGTGACCTGGCTCCAGTCGAAGTTCCCCGTCTCGCTCAAGCCGCGCACGTGGACGTCCACACCGTAATCGCCGCCGGTGCGGACCGAAGTTTCGAGCAGGACCGGAACACCGGCGTTGAAGCCAAAACGCGCGGGTTCTCCCGCTTCCGGTTCAAGGTTGTAGATCGGCGTCTCAATGACAATTGGATTCGTTTCGCTCTGACGAGTAACCGAATCGATTCCCGTCAGCGCAACTCCGATGGCCGTGTCGGGAGGACAGATATCCGTGCTGTTGCCAAAGACTTCTTCTTTGTAAAACTGATCGAGCTTGCACTTGGGAAGGGCAGTCGGATTGCCGAGCAGACCCGCCGGCAGCTTGAAGTTCAGATCCTTGGCAAACGCTACCGACGCGTCTGTACCCGTCTGGTTGAGCACCATCGTCGTGGTCACCTGGAAGGGATGCGAACCCGCCTGCGTGTCGTTGCCACCGCCTTCCTGTTCAGGGTTCAGTTCATAGCTCTGCATGCCGAATGTCGGTTCGCCGCCCATCGTCAGACGTTGAGCGCTTGTGACGCTCGGCACTCCGCCGCCGGAGACCGTAGCCCGGTCTTCTCCCCCTGTCGCGGCACCCGGCTTGACAGCGACCGCCACGCGCGCTTCAATCGTTTCAAACGGAGCGAGATGCGGACCTTCGAACGTACAGCTCGAAACACTAATGCAGTGCAACGTATCTTCTGTGTTTCGTTTATCAAACTTGCTACACACGTTAGCTTCGTCACATATGCTTCTCTGGGTCGATTCGCCGCTTATCGCAACCGCTTCGAGGCCCAGGGGCAGGCTGTTGGTGATCGTCACGAGGTTGGTTTTCGCATCGAGCGGCGCGTCACCTACGTTACTCAGATTCAAAACAATTTCGCCGTCGGGACGGCCTTTGGTCTTCTCGGTGGCAGTCGCGGTTCCCGTGAGGCCGAAAAGCTGCAGTGAGGTTTCCATCTTCTGTACCGGTTGATCAGCCAATTTTCCCGTGAAAGTAACGATGTACGGGCTTGAGCCTGTCGCGTCGCCCGGCCCCCCTTGAACTTCGACGCTGCCGGCACCGTAGATCTTTTCCAAGGCACTCTGCACTACGCCGTGTTCAGCAGCGTACGGAAAGCCCACATACTTCAGCGCCGCAAATCCCCTCCCCGCCTCCAGTTCTTCGAGGCTGACAGGTTCAACGACCGTGACTTCGCCGCCAGTTGCTTCGACCCTCAGTTCCTGCACCTCGTCTTTTGCCCTTCCCTCCTTGAGGCTGGTCGGACGAGAGCTGACGTTCAGATGCCACCAGGGCGAGGCTGCGGATGCCGACGTCGCCCCAATCAGCGCCACCCCGATCGCGACGAGCGCAAAAGCGATGCTCAGGTACGTCCCGAACGTTGAACGTCGGCTGTTGAATTGACGGCGTATCACTTCTTCCTCCCATAGCTCTTGCGGGCGCTCTTTTCACAAACCGATCGCCTCTTCCTCGGCTTTTTCCTACAGGCCTTCAAAGCCCTGGCGAGCATCTGCACGCGCGTCAGGGCCGGTTTGCCTTTGGCCACGGGCGCGACCTGCGGCCCTGGATTTCCAGACCCGCTGAACGTCGCGCTGCCACCCGGTCCGAAGATCGAGGGCTGAGGCGTCGGCGCTCCTTTGCAGGAATCGCCAGTCTGGCACGGCGGCGGCACCACGGCCGCCGGAACGCACGGCGCCGCTGGAGTGCATTCGTGCGCGTCGTACATCAGGATCGCATTGCCTTCGGCCTGCGCCGACAATTTCGCGCTCGTCGTGAAGAACACGTCGCCGCCGCTTGCGCTCGCGTCGTAGAGAGTCGCTTCGTCGCTTGCGGTGCCCGAGGAAATTAGGCCGGCGCAGCCGCCGGAGCGTTCGCTGTAGGTGGGCGACGCCGACGAGCAACTACCGATGCCCGCGGGCTCATACTGGTAGACATCGCGCTGGCCGTTGACGTCCTGGGGCACCAGCGCATCGGGGCTGTTGAAGAACAGCCGGCCACTGTCGGAAAGGTAGCGCGGCTGATAGATCGCCTGTCGCGCATATGGGTTTTGGAGACCCTCTGGGTTTGGCACTACCGCCGAGCCGACAGGGCGGGCGCCCGTCGGGTCACACGACGCGCACGCCAGTCGTTTGGCTTCGGCGTCGTAAAGGTACATCTCCTGATCCCGCGCTCCCGTCAACACGTCGCGATTGTCATAGCCGGTCAACGGTTCAGCCGAAGTGAACGCCAGGTAGCGGCCATTTGGCGACACACGCGCCGACAACCAACCGATACTGTCAAATTCGAACATGGACGACCATCCCCACGCCATGCCGGCATCGCTATTTTCGGGCAGGGCGTCGCCGACGGTTGCTATGAACGTGAGTGCCGGTTCCGCACCTTCGTGCCACTCGTAGAGGTTGCGCCCACCCGGGACAGGTACCTGACCCTCAGAGTTCCTTCCCGAGCCGAACACACCGGTGTCGCTGAAATAGACGTACGAGCCGTCTTCGCTGGTTCCCGGTATGAAGGTACCGGTAACGGACGAGCTTTCGCCTTTGTCTTCGGGCGTGAGGTTGCTCAGCTTGCAGGCGTCTTTGCCTGCTTCTTCGACGATCGCGCACTCATATAGGTCATTGCCCGTGCCCGAGTTCGCCATCAGCGGCTGGGAGTCCTCGAAGAACACCTTTGTGCCTTCGCTGTTGGCTGCCAGGAAGATCGGCTTCGACGTTCCGCCGCTGGGCGCGCCCGGCTGGGGAACGTCCAGCCGGATCGTTTCGCCTTCACCCTTCGCGGTGTCAGTCATGAAGAGACGGATCGGTCCACCGTTCTGCCCACTGCCCACCGGATCCGTCGACCAGAAGACATGCGAACCGTCGTCTGAGATCGCGTGCCAACCTCCGGCAAGTTCACTACTGTGCCCGGGAGGGCTACCAAGTTTCAACTGCTCATCATCCGGTACCGGCCCGCCGCCTTCGCTCTTGGGCAACGCGGTGATGCGCTTCAGCCTTTCCGTCGCGGGGGCTTCGGCCGACCACTCGTAGAATTCATTCCGGTCCGTGGCGCTCGCGACCAACGGCACTTCAGACTGCAGCACGACGTGCTGCAGATCGGGAGTCGCGCTGACAAACACAGAATGGTGTTCTTGAGTGAGAGACTGGATCCCAAAGGCCGCACCGGTCGGTACGTCGTCATAGCCGGGCGTCTCGGTCACCAGTGGTTCGTAACAGTGCGTTGGTTCACTTTCGCACGTATCGTCGTGGCGCTCGAGCAGTGTGTATTCGCTTGCCTCCGGGAATGTCGCGGACGCACAGCCGCTGGCCGCGCAGGTCGTTGGAGATGTGAATTCGTCACCGAGTTCGACCGGTTGGACGAGTGCGGTCGCGAGGTCTTCGGAGAAGAAGTCATTTCCGTCGATTACGTTTCCGTGGGCGACAGAATCAGTCGTCAGGTCAGTGTGGGATGTGGAGATGTCCGTCGAAGACCAGCCCGCCGATCCGCGCGATGACAGGACCTGCTCGATCACCGTCGAGCCCTGTGCTTGGGCATCGAGCGTACCGGTTGTCGCGTAGGTCATGGCACTGCCACCTGCGGAGGCCTCCTCTACATACGCGAACTGGCCGACTTCCCGTTCCGGATCAACATAGGCACGCGCTATCTGTCCATGTATATCCGGTGGGGAGACGAGTTCCCATTGGCGTCCGTCCGGGAGCGTCAGCGGTTCACCGCTGTGCTCGGTGGTGAATGTCTTGTCAGGGCCTTCGAACTGCACCGCTTTGCCTTCCAATTCGCTGACGGCTATGACGTGATAGTGGTATTCGTGGTTGGGCAGCAGATTTTCCGCCGTATGCTCGCTGACGGGAACTTCGCCCGAGCTCGCGCCGATCGTCGCGCCCGGCTTCAGCGGTGCTTCGCCGCCGTACGCGGTGGTCGGGCCGTACTGGAAGTAGTAGGTCGTGGGCGCGTGGTTCGGTTCGATCGTCGCTTCGAACGTCACCGACGTCGAACCGACGTCGGACACTGACTCGCTGTCGACGCGCGCGCCGGCGGTCGTGAACTGGCCCAGGTCTTCCGGGCCCAGGCCGGTGTTGGTGTGAGTGTCGGCGATGTTAGTGGCGTCCAGGCGGTAGTAATAGGTCGTATCCGGCGAGAGACCGGTGATAGGCATCGATTCGACTTCCGCCGCCGCCGAGCCGTTGGCGATGTTAGCGGTACATCGCGCACGCAGCCCATAGGCGGTGGTGGTTCCATACTCGAATTCACAGCTCGCTTCGCCGGCATCGTCGGTGTCGACCTTGCCCCTGAGCGTGGCTCCCGTCGGCGTAATATACGACGGCGGTTCGCTTACTTCGACGTCCGGGATCGCGATGTCGGGGCCGAAGACATCGATACCTCCGACGCTTGTGTTCTGGTTGCCGTAGCCGACATATAGATTGTCATTTTCAGGATCGAACGTCAGGCTATCTATTTCCGCTCCGAACGGGAACTTACCTACGTAAGTGAAAGTATCGTCGCTCGGTCCTTCCATCTGGAACTGCTCGACGCCGCCACCGTTTCCATAGCCGACGTCGATGGCGCCCAAAGCATCTACCGCAGGGACGGTGTCGCTCGGGAAGAGTTTGCCTGGCGGCCCGCTGATCTGCGTAATGAATTCATACTGTCCGAACGCTGTCGGTCTGAATAGGTCGAGTACCGAGACATATTCCCCACCTTCTTCACGATCGTCATCTACCAATACGTCACCATTGGATTGGTCCACCACGACTCGTTGCGGATTATTAAATGGGATGATTTCTACGGGCCCGCAGGTCGTGTCCGCCGAGGGACATGTCCCCGTCAGCTGCGCGGCGAGGTCTTTTGGTTCAGCACCTTTACCACCGGCTTCTGGTGCGTAGACATCGATTCCCTGTAGCGTGGCCACATACACATCGCCAGCGGCCCAATCGGCCGGCGAACCGGAGTTGTCCACCGCGACGTCACGGACTCCCCTGTTGCCGAAGCTTTTGCTCGGCGTGGCCACACCGGTCCAAGTCGACTCAAGCGCACCCGATTCGTCCAGTATAGCCACCGCACCTTCGGGTTCGCCCGTGGAAAGCGTACTACCGACGTAGAGCGCATATTCGCCGTTGGCGTGCCCCACCGCGACCCCGTCTTGCAATTCTTCGAGTCCGATCGGCTTGGCTGGCTGAGAAAGAAAGTTGCCCGATGGTGCAAACTCGTCGAGCCTGAAATTGTTGGTTCCTTCGATATGTTCGGCGACCCACAGCTTCCCTGAGTCGAATGTGGTGGCGTTGACACCACTGAGAGGACCTGGCAGGGCCACCTTTTCCCCGTGCGGCCCTTCGGAGGGAACTTCGGTGATCTGCGAGAGCAGGTCATGCGTCACCGCCGCGCTTGCAGTCGTGACAGTCAGCACCAGGAGGCCGAGCGTCGTGCATAGACACGCCACCAGCGTTCTCATTCTCAGACTCGACCTCATGCGATCCCTCCCTCTCATCCGTTTGTCCTCCTCCGTACCCAGACCACTGCACTGCGACCTGCGCATCGCAAGCCTGCTTACGAGGCAGACGTGGGGGCGACGCCCCGCCACCCCCACACTGCCATTCTCACGTTGTGCTCGCCATACTTATTTTGTGACTACGCTTTGATTTCCGAACGCACATCCATCGTCATCGTTTCCGTCGCCTGCTCACCGGTCTGTTCGTAGGCGAAATTTTCAAGTCCGGTTCCTTCCATTTCCAGGAAGCCTGTGAATTTTTTACCTTCTTGTTCGTATTCGGTTGGCTTCTGCACGCCTTTTTCCTGGGCGTATGTGATGGTGAACGTTTCCGTCTCTTTGTTGACCGGCGTAACATTGCCGACAACTGAGCCCTTGAGCTTCAATTTCTCTAGCCCGGCACATTCAGCTTCGGCGATTGGGCCAGTTGCTTCCGGCTTGAAGAGAAGACCCGCTTCTTTGCCTGCTTTGTTGGTGTATACGGGCGTTATCGTCAGCGTTTTGAGGACGATTTCTTCGGCTTTTGCTCCCGAACTCTTGCACGCGAACGAGGAACCGGGAAGTTCACGTAGAGCTACTTTGCACCCGGTGTAACGAAGCACTACATGATCCAATTTAACGTTGTTGTAATATTCGGCACCAAAAGACGACCCTTTGCATGTCAGCATAAGGCCCGCCTTGGTTTCCAGCTTTGTTTCGGTGCCTGTGGCATGAATGCCCGGCAATCCGAATACCACGAATTCCGGAAGCGCCGCCGAAGCCGACGCCGCCGCGACCGCGCTCAGCGCGAACACAGCCACAAGCATCACCACAACTGTCCTAAACTTAGATCTCATTTGATAGAATTCCTTTCGCATCATCTGGCGCCGGGGCCGCCATCCGTCAAAAGAGACGCGTCCCGGCGCCGGTTTTTAGGCCGGCGCCTCAATCCCAAACGAACGGAGGCCCCACGATCCAATTTTGGATCTACGCCGATTAGCGCAAAGCGATCTTCGCTTCGGCGGCACAGCTATACAAGTCGAAATCTGCGCACTTGAAATTAGAGATGTCAAAATTCAAGATGACCAATCGCCACGTGACTGACTGATCGAAGTGACAGGGGAGCAGCAATGACCCCAGGAATCCGCTTGTGCGAAGTCACCACTCTGCGCTCGGCAGCTAGTTCAAGTCATTCCTGCAGCACAGCCCGCGCCGATACGCGCACGGCGAGCATTCCCGGCAAAGGCGACAACCACGAGTCGCTCGAGCACAGCATCGTAATCGACCTCGGCCCCACCGCGCTCGCCCAGCGGATCGACTAGCCCTGACAAGAGCGATATCGGGCCAACTTCGCAGAGCGAAAACCCGTGGAATAGGGGTTTGTCGACGAAGATGGGTGCCAGCAGCCCATTTTCGTCGCAGTCACGGCGTAGGTTGGTCGCGATGCCCGCACCAGCCATCATCCACATCCTCTGCGAGGCCGACTCCTCGCTGGGAACCTCAATCGTCAACGGCCTGCTCGCCTGGGCGGGCGTTCTCGGGGGCTGCACGGTCTTCTTCTCAGGCCTGCCCGCAGCGGTGGCGCTACTCATCCCGAGCAGACCTGATTCCCTTTCGCGTCGAATCAATCAGGGTCTGGGCATTGGCTTTGGGGTGGGGATGGTGGGCGGACTCTTGACGCTCTTGTCTTCATCGATAAGGTGGTTTTATGACCGGCTTTGACATCATCGACCGCTACGACATCGCTATATCCCTGCTGATGGGCGCTCTGATCGATGGCGCGCTCGTCCTGGGCGCCCCGCTCTGGGTGCCGGTCCTCATCATGTTCGTGACCTGCGTCGTGGTGTTCATCCGTCACTTCGACGAGATAATGGGGCCGTAAGAGCACACGGGAAACGTCATTCCTGCAGCACCGCCCGCGCCGACACGCGTGCCGCGAGCATTCCCGGCAGCGCGATCACCGCGAGCGCGATCCCCCCGAACAGCACGATCGTAAGCAGCACCTGCTCGGGGCCAAGCGAGAATGGGGCTGGGAAGCCCGTGCTCAGCTGCAGGAAGTGTCCAGCCAGCGCGTGGCCCGCAACGCCCACCAACGCTCCCACCACCGCGCCGACGCCGATCGTTATGCCGCACTCCAGCAGGACCGCGCGCCACAGCTGTGCCGCGTCGTAACCCTGGATCTTCAGGGCCGCCAGCCGCGGGCGGCGCTGCCAGATCGCGGCGCTCAACGCCGCCGCCACCGACAAAGCTGCCGCCACGATCAACAGTGTCGATATCTCTTCCAGCGTGCGCAGGCCCTGGCGTGCGCTTGCGGCGCTCTGGGCTGCTCGTTCTTTGGCCGTCCGCGCCTGCAAGCCGCTGCCCGAGCCGAGCGCCGCCAGCACCGCGCGCCTGCCCGCCGCCGGGCTCACCCCCGGCTTCGTCACCACTTCCAAAGCCGCCGCTTCGCTCGTGTGCCACAAACCTGCGTAGTCGGCCGCGATCATCGTGATCGCACCCGCCGGCCAGCCCGAATTGGTCGTGATCGCCGCGACGCCCAGACGCGCTTCGCCCGTTGGCGTCGGCAACGAAAAGTAGCTGCCCACATGCAGATGGCGTTCACCGGCGAATTCGCTCGAGACCGCCGCCCAGCCACCCGCACGAAGCAAGCGAGTGGCGCGAGCGTATTCGCCATGCACGAGCTGGCTCGCTTCAAGCAAGGCTTCGTCGTTTGCCGGCTTGGCTCTAACCCACATGCGCCGCTCGCCCACGTCGAGCAGGCCGCCCCGATAGACGCGCACCGCGGCGACACCCGGCGCACGCCCGATCTCAGCCTCCGCGCGCGTCGGGGCAAAAGCGTTCGTGTTGAACACGTCCTTGCCCGAGGTCACCCATACCTGTGCGGTCGCGAAATACTGATCGGTGGCACGTTCGATGCCCGCCAGCAGGTCGCGGCGGGCGCCGCCGATCGCGATGCCGCCGTAGACCGCAAGGCACACGATTCCCGCCAGCGCTACCGAGCGCGTCGTCGTCGCGCGCAGCTCGCACATCGCAACGATCAGCGCGCTCGAATGGATCCGCTCGCCCGCGCGCGGCAGCCAGCGCGCCAACATCCAGAAGACCGCCGGGATCAGGCAGACCGCCGCCAGCGCCAGCGCCACACCCGCCGCGATCGTGAGCGACGGGGCCAGCAGCGCCAAGGCGCTTGCGACCGCGATCAGGCACACTGCGCCGACACCCAGCACGGCGATCGTCCGCTCTCCCACCACCTCGCTGTGCGCACCCATCTGGTACACGCCCGCGTCCATCGACCTGCCCGCTCGCAGGTCCAAGAGCGGCGAGAGGGAAGCCAAAGCGGCGGCCAATACCCCGCATGCCACCGCCGCCACGACCGTAGCCGCGTGTACGACCTCTTCTGCACCGATCGGGAAAGCCGCCGTCAGGAAACCCGGGACCTGCTGGAAGAACAGATGCGAGAGCTCATATCCCAGCGCGATTCCCACCAGCGATGCCACCAGGCCGAGCACAAGCGCCTGCATCCCCATCAGCAGCACGATCTGGCGTGCGTCATAACCTTGCATGCGCAGCTCGGCGATGAAGCGGCGACGCTCCGGCACGGTCAAGAGCATCGCGTTGAGTGCCAGCATGAAGCCGATCATCACCGCGATTGCCGTGAACAGGGAAGTGGACTGGCGGTTCGGGCCGGTCGCCACGTTCAGCAGGCGCAGTTCGTCGTCAGCCGGGCGCACGTCGAGGTGTTCTGCTGCCGCCAAACGCGACAGCTCACCTGACACCGTCCCCTGCGCGCCTGGGGCCGGACGGATCAGGATGCCACTCACCCTGCCGCGCATTTCCACCAATCCTTGCGCCACGCCCAGCACTGCCACCGCCACAGGGCTGGCCGAGGCGCCTGCCACCGAGCCGCCGAGCAGCACGCGCATGTTCGCGCTGTGCACCACTCCCCCACTCGCAAGCCGCAGCGCCTGGCCCGGCTGGGCGCCCAGCGCGCTTGCCACACCGCTCGGCAAGCCCAGGCCGCCCTTGAGCAGCACCGTCGCGGCGCCCAACTCCTGCGTGGCTACCCCGCCCAGGGCTTCGATGCTCGGTGTGACACCGATCAGCTGCACCGGCTGCTGGACGTGCCTGGCGCTGAGCGTGACGTTCTCGCGCAGCACCGGTGCCGCCACCTGCACGCCTTCCATTTCGCCGACCTTCGCGACCAAGCTTTCGTTGAAGCCCTGCGAGGAGCGCGCAACCAGCTCGTAGCGTGCGGAGCCGGTCAGACCGTGAATCAGGCGGCCAGCCGAGCTCGTCAGGCTGGCATTGGCCAGCAGCACACCGAACACGAGTGCCACGCCGATCGCCACTCCCCCACCCGCAAGCAGCTCCGCCACCGGGTGCGCGCGCAGGCGCCGGCGGTACAGGTACAGCAGCATGTCCAGGCGCACGCCGAGGATTCGCGGATTCATCGCCGGCTCATCCCTCGCGTCTTCCTGACCGCACAGTCATCGTTCACGCCTCGCCCACTCGCGTACGTATCGCCGGCCCTTCGACCACTCGTCGCTCGTCTACTCCCACGCGTACCGATCGCACCCTGGGGTCAGGTTGGCCCTCGTGTAGACGCCCGTCGCGCAACGTGTGTACCCGGTCAACAAACGCGACAGCGTCGGAGTCGTGCGTTACGAGCAGTCCCGGCAATCCGCTCTCGCGACAGATCTCGCGCAGCATTTTGAGGATTTCGTTCGTGCGAGCAGAGTCCAGGTTGCCTGTTGGCTCATCCGCCAGCAGCAGTCTCGGTTCCGCCGCCAAGGCGCGCGCGATCGTGACCCGTTGGCGCTCGCCCATGGACAAACGCTCGGGGGTGTGCTCGGCACGCCCCGCCAATCCCACCCTCTCAAGCCATGGGAGCGTGCGCAGCCTTGCTTCCTTCAAGCTGAAACCGAGCACCGGCAGCTTGATCAACGCGTTGTCCAGCGCCGTGGCACCTGGGATCAGATGGAACTCTTGTGAGACGAGGCCCACCTCGTCGCGGCGGTACTCGGCCGCCTGTCCCGCAGACAGAGAGGCGATGTCACGTCCGCCGAACATGATGCTGCCGCTATCAGGTCTGAGCAGCGCGGCGATCAGCATTAGCAGCGTGGACTTGCCCGAGCCGCTCGGGCCATATAGCGCCACCAACTCGCCCGGCTCTACGCACAGGCTCACGCCGTCGACGGCGCGCACCGTCTCCCCGCCACTGGAGTAGTGCTTGACCAGCTCGCGCAGCTCCAGCGCGCCCTCGCTCACCAGACCTCGATCGCGCCGGCGCTCACGGGCTCTCCCCGGCCCCGGCACGCCGGCGCGGGAACTCCACTACGGTGCCCCTGTCCTCCGTCGAGCACAGCTCTCCCGCCGACAGCGACGCGAGCGAACCGATGCCCTGCAGGGCGCTCAGCTCCTCGGAGGCCACGAGCAGCGCGATCGAGCGCTCTCTGGCTACCTCGCGCAGCAGCGCGCAGAAGCGCTCGCGCTCCAGCAGAGCCGGCAGCGGGGCTGGCTCGTCGACCGCGAGCAGTCGCGGTTCGCGCACCAGCGCGCGGGCCAGCATCACCCGCGCGCGCGTATCGGGTGCAAGCGACACGGTCATCTCCTCGGCGCTCACGCCCGCCACGCCGGCACGGTCGAGCGCGGCGAGCGCGCGGCGACGGGCCTCCCGGAGGGACAGGCCGGCGCTGCCCGCCGACATGGCGACGTGGTCCATCACGGTCTCCCCCGGGCTTGGCAGCCAGCCGTCGCCTGTAAGCAGCGCGATCGGACCGCGCAGTAGACGCGCCCGCTCACCGCTGGACATGGCCGCGAGCTTTCGGCCCTCGAAGCGCACACTGCCCCCATCGGCCAGTTCGAGCCCGACCGCCAGGCGCAACAGCGTCGACTTGCCCGAGCGTCGCTGGCCGTAGATGCCGAGCGCGCTGCCTGCCTGTAGCTCCAAGGAGACGCCCTCGAGCACGACGCTCTCGCGCTCGCCTTCGCGTCGGCGCTTGTCGACGTTCGCGAACGACAGCAACGGCGCGTGCAACTCCCTGTGACTAAGGCTGCCCGGGCCCATACCGCTGCATCTTAAGCGTGCCCGGCCGCATACTCGTCGATCCGCCGCAGCGTGCGGTTGACCCAATCGAGCTCGGTTTGCAGCATCTGGTGGATGCCGTCGCGCGTGCAGTCCATGAACAGGGCGCCCCACGAACCTGGCTCGCCGTCGCCGGGGCACATCATCGTCGCGAGCGTCAGACATTCGCGGCGGTGCTGCGCCAAGGCCGAACGCAGACCGGGCACGTCCTGCTCGCGCGCCACCGCGAGCTTGGCGTGTAGGCCGAGGCGGAATGTCTCTCTTGGCAGCAACGTCTCGATCCAGCGTGTGAGCGCTGCCGAGGTCAGCTCGGTCGGGTGGTAGACGATGCGCGTCCCCAGGCGTTTGTCGCGCCTTGGCTCTTCGCGAACTTCGATCAGGCCCTCGTCCAGCAGGTTCTGTAGCAGCCGGTAGACGTCGTTGGAGTCGATCCGCCACGTCTCGCCGAGACGCACCGCGAGACGGTTGGCCAGCTCACCGCCGTGACTGGGACGCTCGAGTACCAAACCCAGCAATGCCCCGCGCAGATGCGCGGAACGTCCCCGTATCCATTTGGCAGTCCCTGCCTTACCCTCTGCCGCTCCGACCATACGCCGCCTTGACTCCCCGACTTTCGACGATCTCTCGAAACATACCCCAGTTGGCGGTCATTGGCAAGGGGGGATACGATTGTCTTCTAAGTGGCACTGTCTCGCCGGCACGCGGTATCGTTCTCCACACAATCCTGGGGATCGCCCTGGGTCGTCGCACCCCGGCGAGGGGCAAGGGGGCCGCACGATGATCTGCAAAGAGATGCGCTCACTTCGACTGGCAGCAACCCTGGGCGCGAGCGCCGCACTCGCCATCGCCGCTCCCCTTGCGAGCGCCACCACCGCAGGTGCGACCGCGCACGCAACCTCGTCGACACGACCGGCACCCGCTTACGCTTTTGGTCTTGCGGGCCACACCGCGCGGGCCCTGAGCGTCGACGACACCGGCCACCTGCACCTGCTCAAAGCGTTCGGCTCGGTGCTGCTCGAGGAAGGTGCTGCCGCCGGCACCTTGCCCGGACTGGCGAAAGTCCGCCTGCTCGTCGGCTCCACTGTCCTCGCCTCGTTCACGATCCAAACCAAATACGGGACGATCTACGGCAGCGGGCGCGCAGCTCTGCACTCCTCTGGCAGATATGCCAGCTTCGGCGGTTCGCTTTCGGTGAGCCATGGCACCGGCAGCTACGCTCACGCACATGGCAGCGGCAAGCTCTACGGGGTGATCGACCGTCGCACCAGCGCGCTCACGGTCCAGACCGTTGGCACGTTGAGCTACTGAGTTGTTCGCCGTGCGCGGGTATAGCTCACGAGCATTACTGCTGAAATTCGCGTACACAATGGCCGTCATCCGGACGATGGTCACCCGAGCGATGACCGCCTGCGCTGTGACGGCCTGCACTCTGACCGCGGGCGCGATCGTCACGACCTCGCAAGCGAAGGCGGCACCTTCTGTGAGACTCGCCGCCTCGTTCTCGCCGGAGCGTCTCGGCAAGGGCACCACGATCCAGATCGGCTTCCACGTCGCCTACTCGAGCGGCGAAGCGCCGCTCGCCGCGACCGCGATCCAGTTCTTCCTGCCGCCGGGGCTGGGAATCGGCAGCAGCGAACTTGGACTGCAGAACTGTCAGCCCGCGCAGCTGGAACTGCTAGGCCGCGCGGGCTGCCCGTCGAATTCGCTGATGGGCCACGGCAGCGCCATGACAGCCGTGCCGTTCGGCTCGAGCTTCGTGACCGAGCACACGAGCGTGACGCTCTTCTCGGGCCCGCTGGTGAACAGCAACCCACAGCTGTTGTTCGTGACCGTCGGCGAATATCCCGTAATCGCCGAAGTCGTCTTCAGCGCCCTCGTGCTACCCGCTGGTCCCCGCTTCGGCGGAGTGATCGAAACGAAGCTGCCGCTCGTGCCGAGCGTTCCCTACGGTCCCGACATCGCGCTGCTCGGGTTGCAAACGACGATCGGGCCTGCCGGCATCACCTACCGCGAAGACGTAGGCGGCAGGACCATCAGCTTCCACCCTCGAGGCATCCTGCTACCCGCGCGCTGCCCACGCGGAGGCTTTCCCTTTGCGGTGCATCTCAGCTTCAGCGATGGCGCGAGCGCCGGAGCCAGCGCTGTGGTGGCTTGTCCGCACCGTCATATTGCATGACTTGCCTGCACTTCTCGCCACAATCGGCGCGCGGCGACCCCCGCATCTGGTATCAATCCGAATGTAGCTTTGAATCAATAGGGATATGCAAGGAGGCTGGTGGAAGTCCTAGATGGGGGAGGTCGGGGCGGGGGGGGGGTTGCTCCGGCGAGGAGTCACAAGGATCCTGGGGGTCCGACCATGAGCATTGGCACTGAGGGGCTGCTGGCGACTACGGAGGCTTCTGTGGTCGATCTGGAAGAGGTTCGCACCGAGCTCGGCGAGGGCGAGGAACAGGGGTTTGCTGCGGCGCGCTTGGACGAGCTGCGCGAGGCCGAGATCGACCTGACTGTCGATCCGAGCCTCGATTCTCTGCGCCTGTACCTGCACGCGATCGGACGCGTTCCGCTGCTGAGCGCCGAGGAGGAGGTATGCCTTGCCAAGCGCATCGAGCGCGGCGAGGTGGCGGCCAAGCAGCAGATGATCGAGGCCAATCTGCGGCTTGTGGTGTCGATCGCCAAGGGCTATGTCGGGCGAGGCATGACCTTCCTCGACTTGATCCAGGAGGGCTCGCTTGGCCTGATCCGGGCCGTTGAGAAGTTCGATTACCGACGCGGCTATAAGTTCTCGACCTACGCCACTTGGTGGATTCGCCAGTCGGTCACGCGCTCGATTGCCGACAAGGGTCGCACGATCCGTATTCCCGTGCACATGACCGAACGGCTGAACAACGTCGTCTACGCCGAGCGCGCGCTGATCCAGCGACTCGGTCGCGATCCGTCCGCGACGGAGATCGCGGCCGAGCTCGAGTGCTCCACGGGCGAGGTGCGCGAGGTGCTGCGCATGGCTCAACAACCGGTGTCCCTGGAGAAGCCGATCGGCGACGAGGAAGACTCGGCGCTGGCGGACTTCGTCGAGGACGCGACGGCGGCCTCGCCGTTCGATCTCGCCGCGGAGGAGCTGCGCCGCCAGAGCGTGGGGCGTGTGCTCGCCTCCCTTCCCCGCCGCGAGCGCGAGGTGCTGGAAATGCGCTACGGCATCGCAGGCGACCGCGTGCGCACACTCGACGAGGTCGGCAGAGCCTTCAACATCACACGCGAGCGAGTCCGCCAGATCGAGAGCCGCACGCTGAAGAAGCTGCAGGCTTTACCAGAGGCCCAGGAGTTGCGCGAGGCCAGTTGAGGGGAGTCGGTTCTCGCGACGGAGGCGATACTCCGATCGACCTCGCCGCGCCGCCAGTCACTACAATCTTCCTCTCGCCCGCGCGGCTCATCGCCGGGGCACCTGGTGGGGTGTCCGAGTGGTTAAAGGAGATCGGCTGTAAACCGATTGGCTCTGCCTACGCAGGTTCGAATCCTGCCCCCACCACTTCCGCCCCGGCCCTCTCTGCCCCACAATCTCTCGCCGGTCAGACCCCCAGACGCCCTGCAAGCTCGCGCGCCTCATGGGTGCTGACCGTGACGTGCTCTAGGGCGCCTTGGTTATGCACTGCGAACGAGAGCGCGGGGACACCGCGACGTACCGCCCATGCCTCATCGAGGCGGATCGAACGGCAGACGTAGTACAGCCACGGCAGGCGTAGGCCGACCTTCAGGCCAGAGCGCATCACCTCGCGCAGCGGATCGTCGAGGACTTGCACGTCGCTGACGTCCGAACGGGCGACCTTGATGTTGCGCAGCAGTCCGAGCGCCTTCTCGGCCCTGGCCAGGCGAACTTCGATCTCATCCTCGGATAGGTGCACGCGCATCGCGGGAAGGGTAACCAAGTGTTAGGAGACCCGATCCATCTCGTCAAACCCAAAGCGCAGCCACTCGGAAGGGAGTTCCAACCATGGAGTCCTCCAGCCAAGCCACCCAACCAAAGGTGCTCGTCGTCGAGCACAAGACGTCCGTCACACAGCCGTTGCTAGATGCCGTCTCCGAGCGTGCCCGACGCGGCCCCTGCTCGTTCACGCTGCTCGTGCCCAACAGCACCCACGGACTGCACAAGGTGGTCGATCCAAATGACCAGGGCAGCGGCGAGGCGCGGAGCGCACTCGACCGAAACCTTCCCGCGCTGAGCGCGGCAGCCGGGGTGCAGGTGGAAGGCTTGGTCGGCGACCCCGACCCCGTTGCAGCCATCGAAGATGCGATCAACCTGCATGGCTTCGACGAGATCATCATTTCCACCCCCAGCCCACGGCTGGCGCGTTGGCTGAGGCTCGATTTGGCGAGCAAGGTTTCCGGCATGGGCATCCCGGTGACGACAGTGGACTCCTCTCATGAGGTACATGCCGCCGCGACCGCGTGACGGTCGCGCCAGTGCGAGTCTGGCCAGAGGCTGCCTCACACCGGCACTGCCACCCGGACCCGCGGCGCGAGGCTGGAGACGGCGCGCCGACTTTCGTCTGTAGACCTTCCGTCTGCGGCCAGCGACAGTGTCGTCTATGGAGTCCGTCCGCGAGCAGTTCGCCGCCAACCTACGCCGCCATCGCAGGCGCGTCGGGCTCTCCCAGGAGGCGCTTGCCGACGTGTGCGACCTGCATCGAACCGAGATCAGTCTGCTGGAGCGCTGCAAGCGCTCGCCGCGACTCGAGACGATCGTGATCCTTGCTCGCGGCCTAGAGCTGTCCTCCCCCGCCGAGCTGCTCGAGGGAATCAACTGAGCTTCTTCCTCGAGCCTCAAAGCTCGAGTCGGTCGAAAGTGGAGGCCGCTCGCGTCGCGAACACGTAATCGCCGATCCGGTGGATCAAGCCTGCCGCCTGCAGGCTCGCCAGCCCGTCGATCACCTCCAGGCTTGAGGAGCTCAGCTGGCGGTTGAGCTCCTCAACCGACCACAAACTGCCCGCCTCGAAATTCAACAGCAAAGCGAGGATCGCACCCTCCGCCTGCCACTCCTGCTCTGCCATGACGCAGCTACCGCGTCCGCTCATTCGTACGGCCCTCCTTTACGCCGAGATCCCGACCGCCGTCACCTCCCGGCCGCCGAGTCCGCCCTTTCGTAGACGCCGAAAAAGCTACTCAGCAATCCGGACGGTATTTGCGAACGCATGTTCGCCTGGCGCGGTCGGCGGCTCGTGCTGACCCCTCGCGGCCCCTCACCCAGCTCGTAGCTGGGCTCTCAGGAAGGCGAGCGCGGTACGCGGGTAGAGCGCAAGCAAGCGCAGGCGCTGGATCGGGTCTGTGTCTGGGCGAACGTCGAGAAACGTGTACAGCTGCTGGTGACAGACCAGGCCGTCGGCGTCGAATCTCCATACCTCGATGCCGCGCGTCTTGTGCCGGCGGCCGACGGTTCCCTGCCAGGTGTTGACGATCGTGTCCTCGGTGCTCGCCACGAGCTGCTTGCTGACGCGCACCGACCGTGCCCGCGCGACGGAGAACATGACCTCGATCGCGGGTCCCAGCTCGGAGCCGCGATGGACGAGCAGCGTCCCGTCGGTCACGCTCTCGAGCAGGGCATCCGGAGCGTAGATGCCGAGGGCTTCCTGCACGTTCGTCGCGTTGGAGATACGCTCGGCCTCGGCCACGAAGCCCCCGGCATCGATCGGGGCCGTGCGCGCGCGGACTTCTCGCCCGTTGGTCTCGAACTCGGTCGTGGCACCGGTGCCGGGTACCGTGGCACCGTTCGTCGCCCCGCTCCCGAGGGTCGCGGTGCCGTTACTGACGTCGTTACTCATGATTGCTCACTCATCTTTCGGTTGGAGGCTCGTGGGGTCCGGCTGGGGCGCAGGCGAGGCAGCGGGTGCACGCGCATGTTGCGCAGTGCGCGTGGCCAGGCTCGTGGCCGGGTCAACAGCGCGATCAGCAGCGGCAGCGGGTCGAAATAGGTCTCGCGCAGCACCAGCTTGTCGCCGTCGAGCTTCATGCGGTCGACGCCGCGCACACGAATCGGCTTGCCGCCGATCGTTCCCGTGAGCGTGAACTCGATCAGCGCGACACTCTCATTGACTGCCCAATGGTCGAGCTCGGCGCGCAGGTCGGGGATCAGCGCGAAGATGCCCTCGAAAAGTTCTCGCATGCCGCGCTCGCCGCTGACCGCGTTAAACAAGGGCTGGATGTAGAGGGTGTGCTCGTCGAAGATCGTGGTCGCGTGTTCGTCCAGGCAACGCTGACTGGCGCCGTAAGACCATCCCTCGCGCCAACGAGCGACATAGCGCTCCTCAGGACTCCCGGTGGACGAAGGGACGCGATTTGTGGCAGGCGGGTCGGTGCCATTCGTTGCAGCCGATTTGGCCTGCATGGAGAGTGGTGTCACTTGTTGGCTCATCTTGTTCGCTCCAGTGTCGATGTCGAGGGTTGGATCATCGTGTTCACTCCAATTCCGGGGGGGTCGTCTCTGTCGTCTCGCCACCAAGCGCGCTGATCAGGGCGCTCAGGCACATCTCGCGCACGTCCTCGCGCGTGAGGGTCCGGTCGGAGTCGGCGAGCCATTCGACACAGACAGCGCGCACGAACGCGAGCCAGCCCGAGAGCGCGATCGAAGCGCGCACCCGCTCACGACCCTGCAGCCCGCCGGCGTCGAGCATCCGTCCGCGCAGCTCTGCCAGCTCCTCGGAGATGATCCCCTCGATCAGGGGATCGCCCGCGAGGGCACCGCGGTTGGCGACGAGCACGGTCCGCGCGTTCTCGATAAAGAAGTCGAAGTGAGCCTCAAGCCCCGCGAGGACCTGCTCGGCAAGCGTCAAGCCGGGCACGATCTCGCTGGCAGCCAGCAATCGTTCGCTTGCTCGCTTGTAGACCCCGGCGAACAGATCGCGCTTGGTCGGAAAGTACCGGTAGACGAGCGCGCGCGAGATGCCCGCGATCGCGGCGACATCTACGATGTGCACCTGCTCATACGGCCGGGCGGCGAACTGCTCTGCGCCGATGTCGAGGATCTGATCGCGCCGCGCCGCGGGCATCAGCCTGCGTCCCACGCTCGGCCTCGTCTGCGCGCCTGGCGCCGTTCCCACGCTCGAAGATGCCATCCCCACACACTACTTGACACGTGTCTAACAGGCAAGTAGGCTGCCGCACGACCAATGTCGAGCAGCCTCTCCGGATACCACTACGACTACGACGATTTCTTCGCGGCCCCGCGTGCCCCGGCCGACGATCGCACCCCTGAGCAGTGGGCCCGCGCGGTCTTCGAGGACGCGCCGGGGCCCGTGCGCTGGTTTCTCGTGAGCGGCTTCCGCTACGGGCTGGGCCTCAGATTCGGCCCCCGGCCCTCGCCTGAGCACGTCCTCGGCTGGGCGATCATCGACAGGTCACCAGACTCCATAACGATCGAGTCGCGCTCGTGGTTTCTCACCTCCCGCCTCGTCTTCCGAACCGAGCCTTCTCGCGTGACGTATTCCACATACGTCCGCTACGACCGACGGATCGCCGCGATCATCTGGCCACCCGTATCGATCCTCCACCGCCAGGTCGTGCCCCGCATACTGCGCCACGCAGCCGCACGGGCGCGACGAGCCCCACTTCCCACAGCCTGAGCAGGCCGCCGTGGCCAACCCCCCCCCCTCAGGAACGGCTCTTCCTCGAAGCACATACCAGAGCGTGGGTGCTCGGCGCATGTGGCGAGGCCAGCGTCGCGGCGCTACGATGCGCGGGCCGCGCCGACGTAGCTCAGCTGGTAGAGCACCGCCATGGTAAGACAAGGTCAAACATGCTCGGCCTATGCGGCGAGCATGAATAGCTCGATCTCGATATCGGGACCAACGTGGCTGTCGGAGATGAACGCGGTGACATCGCGACCGGAGAGGCGCTCCACCGCCTCGATGAACTTCTGCTGCATCGCGTTCTGGAAAGCGTTGCGAGTGTCTCTCACGGCCGGGGCACGCTGGAGCTCGATCATCGTCTGCTCGACGTCCGTGTAGACGCCGCCGAGTACGCAGGCCAAGAGGTCGTCGCCGAGCATCCGGGTCTTTGCAGTGACGGGCTCGCGGTGGTAGTAACGGCGATGCAGCTCGACCATCGCCTCAGTCACGGCTGCGAGTAGCTCATCGCCCTCGAACGGAGGGTCGGGTACCGCCATGCGGCCTGTCTCTCTCGTCCTCCGGTGGGGTCCGCGCGCGAGGCAGAAGGGCGAGAACCCAACGAGCGATCAGCTTTCAGCGTAGCGCGATGCGGTTCGCATCTTTGAGCAACCCAGCTAGCTAAGATTCATGAGCGATGAATCCACTAGGCGGTCTCCAGAGCAAGCCGAGCAGCCATGGAGATGTACTCACGGCGATCTCCGACGGGATGGTCGCGCTGCTCAAGGAGTTTTACGGGCGTGGTCCGACCCGTGCGAAGTCCTACTACGAGGACGACTTGGTGGTGTGTGTGCTGCGAGGAGGCTTCTCACGCGTCGAGCAGACGCTGCTCGACGGTGGCCGCGGCCAGGCGGTGATTCAGCAGCGCATGGAGTTCCAGGAGGTCATGCGCGAGCGGTTCGCGAGGGTCATCGAAGACGCCACGGGGAAGCGTGTGATCGGTTTCATGAGCGGCAACCAGCAGGATCCGGACCTGATGTGCGAGGTCTTTATCCTCGCCCCCACCGATCTCGTCGACGACCACGAGATACCGGGCACCGGAACATCCCCCATCCCCATCTAGGGGAAGACGCTCGCGGCTTGACCCCCGCACGATCGGCGCTATATTTAGTGAAGGAGGGCATTACTGCGGTCGCCCCCAAGGGACGGCAACACAACCTGACTTCCAGCGTTTGCTCATGCAACCCGCTAGGAGGTCCCGATGCCCCAAGCCTCAGCCGTTAGAAGCCCGGCCCACGCACGTCAGTACGCTACGCCGCCGTTCGTCTGCTCGTGGGAGATATGTGATTGGGGTGCAGCCTGGGTTCAAGTCGCGGGGGAACTGGACCTAGCCACCTCGCCACAGTTCCGCCGGACTCTGGGAGAGGCGCAGCGAGCCGTGCCCCTGGTCGTGCTCGATCTGCGAGAGCTGTCCTTCATCGACAGCTCGGGCATTCACGTCATCCTCGACGTCGACAGTGATGCCCAGCGAGAGGAAGGCCGCTTGTTGATCCTGCGGGGGCCCGCCCAGGTCGACCGAATGCTTACGCTGACAGAAGTCGGCAAGCAGGTCATGCTCTTCGATCTCCCACCTGCCGAGCCCGCGCCAGGGCTGCTTCATGCCGCCCCACGGGGAGTCGAGAAGGAAGTCGCCTAGAGAAAACAAGCGCGTTTTGCGGGCCGCGCCCGATGCCCTGAGGAGCCAGACGAAGCCGGACATTGGACGGTGTATGCGCAACATCTCACGGGCCAGTTGGCAAGCAATCGTAGATATTCAACGAAAGGACTAGATGGATCTGCTTCTGCTCCTAATCATCGCCTTGATCGTTCTCAGCCTTGCTGGCGGCGCGTTTATAAGCCCGCTCGTTTTTCTGCTTCTCATCGTGGTAGTGCTGCTGTTCATGGGTCCCTATCGCGGTCGACGAAACCGCCTCTAGAGCAAGGAGATCGAGATGGCCGAACTATCAGCCGGTAGTACCAAGCTGATCCAATATCTGAACGAGGCATACGGTCTGGAGAAGCGTCTGGAGACAGCTTTGGACGCGCATCTCGCAATGACCACCAAGGCGACCTACAAGAAGCGCCTGAAGGAGCACCTTTCAGAAACGAAGCGTCATGGACGCGAAGTCAAGCAGCGCATCAAAACGTTGGGTGGAACTGCCGAGACGGTATCTGCTCCAGGACCTGAGCCTATCGCCGAGGCCGCCCAGACAATCTTGAGCGGGGCTCAAAAAGCGGTCGCGTTTGCTCAGGGCCCATTGCATGCATTGCGGGGAACCGGTGAACAAGAGAAGCAGCTCAAGAACGCAAAGACGGAGTACACCAGCGAGTCTGAGGAGATCGCCACCTACACCGCGATCGAGACCCTGGCCGAAACGCTCGGAGACAAGGATACTCAACGCCTGGCTCGCGCTATTCGTCGCGAGGAGGAGCGTATGCGAGCGTTCTTGGAGAAGGAGATACCGCGGCTGACGAAGGCAACTGCAAAGGAGGAGATCCCGGCTTCCGAGCGTCCAACGACTCGCGCAAAAACCACCAGTCGGCAAAAACCGAGAAGGAACAAGCAATGAACGAGCAACAAAAAGAGGCCGAGTGGAGCGTTGCGGACTGGCACGGAAAGCTATTGGTTGACCGCAACGGCGAGAAGATCGGTAAGCTACACGATGTCTATGTCGATGTTGAGACTGACGAGCCGCAGTTCGCGACCGTCAAGGAGGGCTTCATCGGACGCCATCTGACCTTCGTACCACTCGGTGGGATCAAGGTCGGCCCCGACGAGCTACAGGTCCCGGTAACCAAGGAACAGGTCCAGGACGCACCCAACATCGAGCAACACGGAGAGGAGCTCTCCCAGGCCGATGAGTCGGCCCTCTACCACCACTACGAGCTCAACTACACACCCCCCACCACAGAGAGCGGACGGCGACTCGCCCGCCGCTGAGGACAATATGAATTAGAGCACCACCTGCTCTACGGCTTGGTGCTATCGGCGACGCGCCGGCCCACCCAAAGCTAGACCACCAGACTTACCCGCCCCATGCGATGAGCCCTTTGTCGAGGCTCCGGCCGCTCGAAAGGTCCCTCGGTGAGGGTTCGCCTTGGTATTGGATGGGGTTCAGGAGCAGCGCCGCCTCCAACCCCGCGAAGCCCTTAGACTCGACTGGTGCCAAACACTCCGAGAATCCGCTGGCTCGAGGAGCCCGAAGAGAAGGACTACCTGGCCGCCCACAGCTTTCTCAGCATGGTGATCGCGCCCACCGCGCTCTCGGAGACCATCAC